>NZ_JBXAWP010000001.1:0-1614352 GCF_057291955.1 Achromobacter sp. 1L-A-4-B-C2 | reverse complement strand
GATGACACCCCGATCGTCAAGGGTTCGGCCAAGCTGGCGCTGGAAGGCGACAAGGGCGAACTGGGCGAGCAAGCCATCATGGCTTTGGCCGCTGCACTGGATTCGTACATCCCGACGCCCGAGCGCGCCGTGGACGGCACGTTCCTGATGCCGGTTGAAGACGTGTTCTCGATCTCGGGTCGTGGCACGGTGGTGACTGGCCGTATCGAACGCGGCATCGTCAAGGTCGGCGAAGAAATCGAAATCGTGGGCCTGGTGCCGACGGTCAAGACGACTTGCACGGGCGTTGAAATGTTCCGCAAGCTGCTGGACCAAGGTCAAGCTGGCGACAACGTGGGCATCCTGCTGCGCGGCACCAAGCGTGAAGACGTCCAGCGCGGCCAAGTGTTGGCCAAGCCGGGCTCGATCACCCCGCACACGGACTTCACGTCCGAGGTGTACATCCTGTCCAAGGAAGAAGGCGGCCGTCACACTCCGTTCTTCCAAGGCTATCGTCCCCAGTTCTACTTCCGCACGACGGACGTGACGGGCACGATCGAGCTGCCGGCCGACAAGGAAATGGTTCTGCCGGGCGACAACGTGGCCATGACGGTCAAGCTGTTGGCTCCCATCGCCATGGAAGAAGGCCTGCGTTTCGCTATCCGTGAAGGCGGTCGTACCGTCGGCGCCGGCGTCGTCGCCAAGATCCTGAAGTAATTCGGATCACTTAAGCAGCACACAACCAGCGAGGGCGCCTCGTCGCCTTCGCCTCTCGTTCTTTAGGAAACGCCATGAAAAACCAAAAGATCCGTATCCGCTTGAAAGCATTCGATTACAAGCTGATCGATCAATCGGCCGCTGAAATCGTCGACACCGCCAAGCGTACCGGCGCCGTCGTCCGCGGCCCGGTGCCGCTGCCCACGCGTATCCGTCGCTACGACGTTCTGCGTTCGCCGCACGTCAACAAGACGTCGCGCGACCAGTTCGAAATCCGTACGCACCAGCGCCTGATGGACATCGTTGATCCCACCGACAAGACCGTTGACGCTCTGATGCGTCTGGACCTGCCGGCCGGCGTCGACGTCGAAATCGCGCTGCAGTAAGGCGATTCGGGCCTGCTACCTTCGCCGGTAGGCTCGATAAGAATGGCCGTGTTCCCAAGGGAATGCGGCCATTTTGTTTTGGTCGGGGCAACGCCGTCCAAAGTGTGGCAAATATGCGCGCGTGCGCATGCCTTTAAGCCGCTAAGTGCTTGTGCTGCCTGAAAAAATCATGCTAATATGCCAAGCTTGCCATTTTGTGGCAAGTCTAACTATGGGCGGATTGGCTTGAATCCCTTTGCTGCAAGGCAAGGCGGCCTATAAGGCAATACCAACCAGGTTGAACATAGTCGTAGGGCAAAGGCCGTTACCTTTTGCCTGATTAGCCCTGACCAATCGCAGTCAGGAATGGAGAAAACGATGTCGAATTCGACACCCACGCCCGCCGCTCACCGGCTGGGGCTGGTGGGTCGCAAGGTCGGCATGACCCGCATTTTTACCGAGGAAGGTGAATCCATCCCGGTAACCGTGCTGGACGTGTCTAACAACCGCGTGACCCAAGTTAAGTCGCTGGAAACCGACGGCTACGCCGCGATCCAGGTGGCTTATGGCACTCGTCGTGCCTCGCGTGTGGCTCAGCCGCAAACGGGCCACTACGCCAAAGCCGGCACTGAAGCCGGTAGCATCCTCAAAGAATTCCGCCTTGATCCCGCCCGCGCTGCTGAATTTGCAGCCGGTTCCGTGATTGCCGTGGAATCCGTGTTCGAAGCCGGCCAACAGGTCGACGTGACGGGCACGACCATTGGTAAAGGCTTCGCCGGTACCATCAAGCGTCACCACTTCGGTTCGCAACGCGCGTCGCACGGTAACTCCCGTTCGCACCGCGTCCCGGGCTCGATTGGCCAAGCTCAAGATCCGGGCCGCGTGTTCCCGGGTAAGAAGATGGCTGGTCACCTGGGTGATGTCACCCGCACCGTTCAAAACCTCGACGTCGTTCGCGTTGACGTTGAGCGTGGCCTGCTGTTGGTCAAGGGCGCTGTCCCCGGCCACGCTGGCGCCGACATCGTCGTGCGCCCGGCCATCAAGGCCCCGGCCAAGAAGGGAGCGTAAGTAAATGGATCTCAAGCTCCTGAACGACCAAGGTCAGGCCGCTGCTACGTTCAGCGCGCCCGATACGATCTTCGGCCGTGACTTCAACGAAGCGCTGATTCATCAGATCGTGGTGGCTTTCCAAGCCAATGCCCGTGCCGGCAACCGCGCTCAGAAGGATCGTGCCGAAGTTAAGCACTCGACCAAGAAGCCCTGGCGCCAGAAGGGTACCGGCCGCGCACGCGCTGGTATGACTTCGTCGCCGCTGTGGCGTGGCGGTGGTCGGATTTTCCCGAACTCGCCCGAAGAGAACTTCAGCCAGAAGGTCAACAAGAAGATGTACCGCGCCGGGATCCGTTCGATCTTGTCGCAACTGGCTCGTGAAGACCGTATCGCCGTTGTCGAATCGTTTGATCTGGAATCGCCCAAGACCAAGGCTGCTGCTGCAAAGCTGAAGAGCCTGGGCCTGGACTCGGTCCTGATCATCACCGACAGCGTTGATGAGAATGTTTACCTCGCCACCCGCAACCTGCCGCACGTTGCTGTTGTCGAGCCCCGTTATGCCGATCCGTTGTCGCTGGTCCACTACAAGAAAGTGCTGATCACCAAGCCGGCCATCGCTCAACTCGAGGAGATGCTGGGATGAACGCTGAACGCTTGATGCAAGTCATTCTGGCTCCGATCGTGACCGAAAAGGCCACGTTCGTCGCTGAGAAGAATCAGCAAGTCGCTTTCCGTGTCGTGGCTGACGCTACCAAGCCGGAAATCAAGGCTGCCGTCGAACTGCTCTTCAAAGTGCAGGTCGAGTCCGTGCAGGTCCTCAACCGTAAGGGCAAAGTCAAGCGCTTTGGCCGATTCGTTGGCCGTCGCCGTAATGAGCGCAAGGCTTACGTGTCGCTCAAGGACGGCCAGGAAATCGACTTTGCGGAGGTGAAGTAAATGGCCCTCGTAAAAGTTAAGCCGACATCGGCTGGCCGCCGTGGCATGGTGAAGGTTGTTAGCCCGAACCTGCACAAGGGTGAGCCCTACGCGCCGCTGCTGGAAAAGAAGACCCGTGGTTCTGGCCGTAACAACAACGGTCACATCACGATCCGCCACCGTGGTGGTGGTCACAAGCAACACTACCGTGTCGTCGACTTCCGTCGCGACAAGGACGGTATCCCGGCAAAGGTCGAGCGTCTGGAATATGACCCCAACCGTACGGCGCACATTGCTCTGCTGTGCTACGCCGACGGCGAACGTCGTTACATCATCGCTCCGCGTGGCCTGGAAGTGGGTGCTACCTTGCTGTCGGGCACCGATGCTCCGATCCGCGCTGGTAACACGCTGCCGATCCGCAACATCCCGGTGGGTACGACGATTCACTGCGTCGAAATGCTGCCTGGCAAGGGTGCTCAAATGGTCCGTTCGGCCGGCGCTTCCGCCGTCCTGCTGGCTCGCGAAGGCATCTACGCTCAGGTTCGTCTGCGCTCGGGTGAAGTTCGCCGTGTGCACATCGAATGCCGCGCCACCATTGGTGAAGTCGGTAACGAAGAACACAGCCTGCGCCAAATCGGCAAGGCCGGTGCAATGCGTTGGCGTGGTATCCGCCCGACGGTTCGTGGCGTTGCCATGAACCCGGTGGATCACCCGCACGGTGGCGGCGAAGGCCGTACCGGTGAGGCACGCGAGCCGGTCAGCCCGTGGGGCACCCCGGCGAAGGGTTTCAAGACCCGTCGCAACAAGCGGACGAACAATATGATCGTCCAACGGCGCAAGCGCAAGTAAGAGGCGAACACTATGTCACGTTCGATCAAGAAAGGCCCGTTTGTCGATGCTCACCTGATCAAAAAGGTGGACACGGCCGTCGCGGGCAAAGACAAGAAGCCGATCAAGACCTGGTCGCGTCGTTCCACGATCCTGCCCGAGTTCATCGGTCTGACGATCGCGGTCCACAACGGCAAGCAACATGTCCCCGTGTACATCAACGAGAACATGGTCGGTCACAAGCTGGGCGAGTTCGCGCTGACCCGTACGTTCAAGGGCCACGCTGCGGACAAGAAGGCGAAGAGGTAAGCGATGGAAACTACTGCCATTATCCGTGGGGTGCACATCTCGGCACAGAAGACCCGTTTGGTTGCGGACTTGATCCGTGGCCAGAAGGTCGGCCGTGCCCTGGAAATCCTCACCTTCTCGCCGAAGAAGGCTGCCGTCATCCTGAAGAAGGCTGTCGAGTCCGCCATCGCCAACGCCGAGCACAACGACGGCGCCGATATCGACGAACTGAAAGTCACCACGATTTTTGTGGACAAGGCTCAGTCGATGAAGCGCTTCTCCGCTCGCGCCAAGGGCCGCGGCAACCGTATCGAGAAGCAGACCTGCCATATCACGGTCAAGGTCGGAGCTTAAGGAGTCACGATGGGTCAGAAAATTCACCCCACTGGGTTCCGTCTCGCGGTCACCCGTAATTGGTCCTCGCGTTGGTTCGCCGACGACAAGGCCTTCGGCACGATGCTTGCCGAAGACATTCGCGTTCGCGAGTACCTGAAAAAGAAGCTCAAGAGCGCCTCCGTTGGTCGCGTGATCATCGAGCGTCCGGCCAAGAATGCCCGCATCACCGTCTACTCGGCTCGTCCGGGCGTGGTGATCGGCAAGCGCGGCGAAGACATCGAAAGCCTGAAGGCTGATCTGCAGCGTCTGATGGGCGTGCCTGTGCACGTCAACATCGAAGAAATCCGCAAGCCGGAAACCGATGCTCAACTGATCGCCGACTCGATCTCGCAACAGCTCGAGAAGCGCATCATGTTCCGTCGCGCAATGAAGCGCGCGATGCAAAACGCGATGCGTCTGGGTGCCCAAGGCATCAAGATCATGAGCTCGGGCCGTCTGAACGGTATCGAAATTGCTCGCACCGAGTGGTATCGCGAAGGCCGTGTGCCGCTGCACACCCTCAAGGCCAACATCGACTACGGCACCTCCGAAGCCCACACCACGTATGGCGTGATCGGCATCAAGGTCTGGGTCTACAAGGGCGACATGCTGGCTAACGGCGAATTGCCGCCGGAAACCGCTGCCCCGCGCGAAGAAGAACGTCGTCCGCGCCGCGCTCCGCGTGGTGATCGTCCGGACGGTGCTCGCACCGGTCGTCCGGGTGGTCGTGGTCGTGGTGGTCCCCGCAAGGCGGACGCTGCTCCGGCGCCTGAAGGAGAATAACCATGCTGCAACCCTCTCGCAGAAAGTATCGCAAAGAGCAGAAGGGCCGCAACACCGGTCTGGCGACTCGTGGTACCCACGTGTCGTTCGGCGAATTCGGTCTGAAGGCCACCGGCCGTGGCCGTCTGACCGCTCGCCAGATCGAAGCCGCTCGTCGTGCTATCAATCGTCACATCAAGCGTGGCGGCCGTATCTGGATTCGCATTTTCCCGGATAAGCCCATCTCGCAAAAGCCCGCCGAAGTCCGTATGGGTAACGGTAAGGGCAATCCTGAGTACTGGGTCGCTGAAATTCAGCCCGGCAAAGTGCTCTACGAAATGGAAGGTGTGAGCGAAGAGATCGCGCGTGAAGCTTTCCGCCTGGCCGCTGCCAAGCTGCCGATTTCGACCACGTTCGTCGCGCGTCATATCGGTGCTTAAGGAGTACTAACATGAAAGCTAGCGAACTCCGTTCGAAAGACGCCGCCGAGCTCGGCAAAGAGCTCGAAAGCCTGCTGAAGGCACAATTCGGTCTGCGTATGCAGAAGGCCACGCAGCAACTGGCCAACACCAGCCAGCTGCGCAACGTGCGTCGCGACATTGCGCGCGTTCGTACCTTGCTGACCGAGAAGGCAGGGAAATAAACATGAGCGAAACTCAAAACACCCAAGTGGCCAAGCGCCAGCGTACGCTGGTGGGCAAGGTCGTCAGCAACAAGATGGACAAGACTGTCGTTGTGCTCGTCGAGCGCCGCGTCAAGCACCCCATCTTCGGCAAGATCATCATGCGCTCCGCGAAGTACAAGGCGCACGATGAATCGAACCAATACAACGAAGGCGATACGGTTGAAATCGCTGAAGGCCGTCCCATCTCGCGCTCGAAGTCGTGGCGTGTGGTGCGTCTGGTTGAAGCCGCACGTATCATCTAAGTGATGCAGTCATTGGAACGGTTCGCCGTTCTGATATAAAACGGCAAGGGCTAAACCCCTTGCCGTTTTTTTTCGTCCTTGAGATCCATGCCGAGTCGAGTCAGCAACGTCCTGCGCATTATCGTCACGGCCCATGCGCTTGGGGCCGCCTTGTGCCTGGCCGGCACGGCAGCCGCGCAAGCCGTGAACACGGGCCAAGCTGCCCCTTCGGCGCCGTCGCCCGATGACGCCAGGACCGGTAAGAACGTCTTGAATGCGGGACCCGAGCCCCGGGTCAAACCGCCTACCGGATCTCGCGACCACGCAGCCATCTTCGGCTCGGAAGACGAGGACGAACAGGCCTTGGCGTCGCAGGAGCAGACGCTTGAAAACCAGCGCAATCAGCTGTTGATGCTGGAACGCCTGTTCACCCAGAAGCCCGCGGGCGCCGGGACTGCGCCGCCGGCGATGATGCCGTTGAACTCCGGCTCGACGATGCGGCCTTTGCAGCCCACGCCCTCTGGCTCGCAGCTTGATAGAGGCAAGATCGACGAGATGCAGCGGCGCGTCGACGGTATGCGCCGCGACGCGGAATCGATGCGCCAGGGCGGAAAGTAAGCGCTGAAGCCGGCCGGTGCCGCTTTTGAAACGCAGCGTAGCCGTTATCGGCACCAGCGTTGTTACAACGGCCCATGGTTCTTGATATAAGTGCTGTCAGCGCACCTATTGCGCTGACAATTCTGACCACAGGAGTGGCATAGATGATCAAGTCTCCGGGCAAGCTTGGCGCTGCAGCTTTCATGGTGTGGGCGGGCGTGGGATTTTCTGCAGCTGCAAGCGCGCAAAGCATTGTTTTCAAGGATGTGGAAGTCTCTCGGCCCATCTACGACAGCGTTTTGGTCGTTGGTAGCGATAGCCGAGCGCGAACTGGCATGGAAGTCCGAGAGTTGCAGAGGACGATGGATCAGGTTCGTGATCAAACGCGTACTTTGGATGACCTGAAGAACCAGAACCGCGCGCTGCAACGCAAAGTGGACGATCAGGAGAAAAAGATTGCCGCATTGGAGCGAAAACAAAGCGACAGCAACCGTAGTAGCAGTAGCAGTAGCAGCAGCAACAGCGCGAACGAGCGGCAGTTCAGCGCGATGCAGCGCCAGATCGATCAGCTTAGCCGCGACCTTGATCGTGTACGTAGCAAGGTGAAATAACGCGAGGTGCCTGCGCGCGCGGCGAGGTCGTGCGCGCGGGCGCGTCCCCGCGTCAGCGCCGTCGCGCCAGTTCCCGCAGGCGCCCCGCGATCCCCGTTGGAAAGTAATACACCGACACGACGAACAGGATGCCCAGCCACAGCAGCCAGCGGTCCGGTTCGAACAGCAACGCCAACGGCGCCACGCCGGTCACCGCATCGTGGAGGACGTGCAGGCCATCTTGAAGATAGCTTTGCGCGAACACGAACAAGCTGGCGCCCACCACGGCGCCATACATCGTCCCCATGCCGCCGATCACCAGCATCAGCAGGATGTTCAGCATGATCTCGAACGACAGGGAGGTGTCCGGCCCGTTGTAGCGGAGCCATAGCGCGTACATCGCGCCGGCCAGCGTGGCGAAGGCGGCGGCAAGCAGGTTGGACAGGCTGCGATACAGCACGGTGCGATAGCCGATGGCTTCGGCGCGGAAGGGGTTTTCGCGGATCGCTTGCAGCACGCGGCCGAACGGAGAATTGACGATGCGCAGCAGCATCAGGAACAGCACGACGCAGACGGCGGCGATCAAATAATACGTAATGATGCGGCCGTCGATCGTGACGCCTAATACGGGTTCTGACAACGGTCGGAACGCGGGACGAAGCAGTTGCGGCACCTTGAAGTTAAGGCCGTCTTCACCGCCGGTCAGCGTGGACAGTTGCGAGACCAGCGTCTGGAAGGCGGCAGCCACCGCCAAGGTGATCATGGCGTAGAAGATTGCGCGCACACGCAGGCTTGCCAAGCCGATCAGCAATGCAAAGGCCAGCGACACAAGCAGGCCCGCGCCCACGCCGGCGAACACTGCCGTCCAACCGGGCTCCATACGGATGCTGGCGATCGCCACGCCATAGGCGCCGATGCCGAAGAACATGGTGTGCGCAAAGCTGACGATGCCGGTATAGCCCAGCAGCAGGTCATAGCTGGCCACCAGGATGACGAACACCAGGATCTTGGCCGCCACGGCGAGCGACTTGGGGCCGGGAAAGAGAAACGGCGTGGCAAGCAGCAGGACGACAATCGCAATCAGCGCCAGCGCCAGCAAAGGGCTGCGCGGCGGGTCGCCGGAGAGCAGGCGGAATGACATGTCGCGGTTCCTAGCGGTTGGTGACCGGATACACGCCTTGCGGCCGCCACAACAATATGGCGATCATCAGGGCGATGTTCGAGAACAAGGCCGCCTTGGGGAGCAGGAAGCCGGTGTAGTTGGCCATCAAGCCAACCAGCAGCGCGCCGATCAGGCAGCCCACCGTCGAGCCCAATCCGCCGATCATGATGACGATGAAGATCAGCACGTTTACCTGCGCACCCAACTGCGGCACGATGGATTGCTGATACATGCCCCACAGCACCCCGCCCAGGCCAGCCAGCATGGACCCCGCCACGAACACGCCCACGAACAGGTGCCGAATGCGATAGCCCAGGCTTTCGACCATTTCCCGGTCTTCAACCCCGGCGCGGATCAGCAGCCCCAACTTGGTCCGGTTCAGCAGCCACAGCATGCCGCCCAGCACCAGCACGCCCACTGCCAGCGCGACGATGCGAAATTTCTCGATCGCGGCGTCGCCCAGCAGGAACGCGCCGCGCAGCGCCTCGGGCAGCGGGAGCGACAGCGTTTGCGGACCCCAGATCATCTTGATGATCTCTTCGCCGATGATCATGCCGCCCATGGTGATCAGGATCTGCTTCAGATGCTGGCCGTACACCGGCCGCACAATGACGCGTTCGAAGGCCAGGCCCACCGCGCCGGCCACAAGCATGCCCACGATCATGGCCGGCAGTACCGCAACCATGTTCGTCCACAGGCTTGCCGTCTGCGTCCAGTCGGACATCGACCCCAGCACCGTGGCCGCCATGTACGCGCCGATGGCAATGAACAGGCCGTGGCCGAAGTTCAAAACATCCATCAGCCCGAACACCAGCGTCATGCCCGAGGCGACGATGAAGATGATCATGCCCATGGCCAGGCCGGCCAACGTCAGGGTGATCCAGGTCGAAAACGAGCCTACCAGCGGCAGTGCAAGCGCGGCCAATGCGACCACCAGCAGCACGGGGCGCAAGTCCGCGCGCACGCGTGGCAATGGGGTATCGATATCCAAGGTGCTCATTGATGGCTTCCCAGCGATAGGCCCAGCAGGCGGGTCTGTAGCGCCTCGTCTTGCGCCAACGTCTGCATGGCGCCCGCGTGGACGATACGGCCGTCGTCCATGACGGCGACATGGTCGCCGACACGGCGCGCAAAGTTGAAGTTCTGCTCGACCAGCAAAATGGTGGTGGACGCCTGCTTGAGTTCGATGAAGGCGTCGATCATGTTCTGGATGATGGCGGGCGCCAGGCCCTTGCTGGGCTCGTCGATCAGCAGCAGCCGGCGCGGTTCGATGATGGCGCGCGCCACGGCAAGCATCTGTTTCTGGCCTCCGGACAGCTTGCCGGCGGGGTGTAGCCAGAACTTCTTCAGTGCCGGGAAGAATCCGAAGATCCATTCCAATCGCGCCGTGTCCAACTGCGCCTCGGTTCGGGCCTGGCGCGCGGCCAGCAAGATGTTTTCCTTGACGGAAAGGTCGGCAAAGATGCCCATGTTCTCGGGTACGTAGGTCATGCCCATGCGCGCCATGTCGGGCGGCGATGTGCGGGTGCCCGGCCCGCCGACGGGCGCGCCGTCAAACCGCACCTGGCCTTGCGAGGCGCGCCACAAGCCCATGATGGTGCGCAGCGTCGTGGTCTTGCCCGCGCCGTTGCGGCCCAGCAGCATGGTTACCGCCGACGCGGGCACCGCGAGATCGACGCCGTGCAGGATGTGATACGCACCGATGTGCGTGTGCACGTCCTTCAATTCAAGTAGCGGCGGCGCGCTCATGCGGGGTTCTCCACGGGCGCGATACCCAGGTATGCCTGTTGCACGATGGGCGAGGCGATGACAGCGGCGGGCTCGCCATCGGCCATCAATTGGCCGTTATGCAGTACGACGATGCGGTCGGCCAATTCGCGCACCACATCCATCTTGTGCTCGACCAGCAGGATTGTTTTCGAGGGGTCGGTTTTCAGTTCGCGAATCAGCTCCAGCACCACGGGTACATCGTCCACGCTCATGCCGGCCGTGGGCTCGTCAAACATGAAAACCTGCGGCTCCAGGGCGATCAACATGGCGATTTCCAGCTTGCGCTGATCGCCATGCGGCAGGTCGGCCGCAGCCTGGTCGCGGCGTGCCGACAAGCGGGTACGTTCAAGCAGCACATCGGCGCGCGCCAGCAGCTTGCGATCATCGTCCCAGGTTCGCCAGAAGCGAATCTGACGCCAGCTCAGACCTTGTTGGCGCGATTGCAGCGCCAGCCGCACGTTCTCGTGCACGGACAGGCGCGGGAAAAGCTGCGTCAGCTGAAATGCACGGCCCAACCCCGCGTGCATGCGCGCAGGGGCCGATAGCGACGTCAGGTCGCGCCCGTTCAGACTTACCGACCCAGCGCTGGCACGCAGCTGGCCAGAGATCAAGTTGAAGTACGTTGTCTTGCCCGCGCCGTTGGGGCCGACAATGGCCGTCAGCGTGCCCGGCTCGTAGCGGCAACTGACGTTGTTGACGGCCACGTGCCCGCCGAAGCGGATCGTAAGCGATTGGGTTTCCAGCATGGCGGCGACCGGCCTTCAACGCTTGTTCTGAATGGGCACATTCATCTGATCGGGCGTGATCTCCTTGACCAGATCCTGCACGGCCCACGGCACGGAAGGATCGTTCTTGATGCGGAAGTGGTACATCGACTGCATCGCCTGATGGTCTTCGGGGCGGAACGTCATCTTGCCCTTGGGTGTATCGAAACTCATGCCTTCCATTGCCTTGATGAGCGTGTCGGTGTCGGCGTTGCCCGCGGTCTTGTTCAGCGCCGCCACGATCGCGATGCCCGAAGACATGCCGCCGGCCGTGAAGAAGTCGGGCGGCTGCCCGAAGCGCTTCTGATGTTCGGCAACCAGCCAATCGTTGATGGGATTCTTCGGAATGCCGTAGTAGTAATACGTGGCACCTTCCATGCCGGCCAGGGACTTCAGCGGCGTCATCGCGGCCAGCGTGTTGCCGCCCGTGGCAATTTCAATGCCGAAGCGCTTGGGGTCCAGGTCGGCTATCTTGAACGGGTTGCCGGCGCCGGCCCACAGGATGAAGATGATCTTGCGGCCGGGCTTGTCTTTCAACGCATCAAACAGGCGCTGCGCGCCGGCGGTGAAGTCCGTGGCGTTGGCCGGCAGATATTCCTCGTGCACGATCTTGGCGTTTTTCAGCGCACCCTTGAAGGCCTTCACGCCGTCACGGCCAAACGCGTAGTCTTGCGCCAACATGGCGATGGAGGTGCCTGCCTGGTCGAACGCGACCGCGTTGGCGATGGCGTCCTGCGACGAGTTGCGGCCGGTGCGGAAAATGTACTTGTTCCATTTTTCGCCGGTGATCGAATCCGCGACGGCGGGCTCGACCAGCAGGATCTTTTCGTATTCCTCGGCGATGGGCAGCATGGCCAACGCGACGCCTGACGACGTGGGGCCCACGGCGATGTCGGCGTTGTCGTCCGCATAGGCCGACGCCAGCTGCGCGCGGGCAACGTCGGGCTTGCCCTGGTTGTCCTTTTCAATGACGCGGATCTTGCGGCCAGCCACGGTCATCGTGCCTTGCGTGGCGTACTCCAGGCCCAGCATCAAGCCGTTCTGCGTCTGTTTGGCATAGGCCTCCAGCGGCCCGGTCTTGTCGTACACGTGGGCGACGACGAAATCCTTGGCGGCGACCGTCGAGGTCATGCAAAGCGCCGCCAGCGCGGCGAGCAGTATGCGATTCATGGGAAGTCTCCTGGTATCAGTATCAACGGGCGCACGCGTTCGCCGTGTGATCCGGCGTGGCAAGAAATTGGCGGATGGCGTCGATCTGCGGCGCAATGTTCAATGCGGGGGCGTGGCCACAGTCGGGGAAGTCGATGCGCGTTGCACGCGGACCGCGCTGCGTCATGGCATCAGCGACTTCCGGCAGCAACAGGTCGGACTGCGCGCCGCGCAGCAACAGCACCGGCATGCGCAGCGAGTCGTAGCCGCTCCAGCGGTCGTAGTCATTGGGATGATGGCGAAATTGGCCGACGATGGCGGGGTCGTAATGCGGCGTGACGCGGCCATCGGGAAGCCGGCGGACCGACGTCTCGGCCATACGCCGCCATTGCGCATCGCTTTGCCACCCATAGGGCTGGTAGGCGACGCGCAGCCAGGCTTCGAGTTCTGTGACGGTATCAAAGGCGGGCGGGTTGCCCGCGTACGCCAGGATGCGTTCGATGGCCGGCTTGGGCAGCTCGGGTCCGATGTCATTGACCACCAGATGCGAGATCCGGTCGCGCAAGGTGGTGGCGGCCGCGTGCATGCCGGTGGCGCCGCCCATCGATGTGCCGACCCAGCGCATACGGGTAAGCGACAAGGCATCGGCCAGCGCGCGCGCCAGCCTTGCATAGAAATCCAGGCAGTATTCGGCCGCCGGGTCGGGGCTCCATTGCGACAGGCCGCGGCCGATCGTGTCGGGGCAGATGACGCGGTAGTCACCGGCCAGCGCTTCTGCCAGGTCGTCGAAGTCGCGGCCGGTTCGAGCCAGGCCATGCCACATGATGATGGGCGGCGCGTCGGGCGCGCCCCATTCCATGTAGTGCAGCTCGCGTCCTTCGCAACGCACATAGCGCGAAACCGGCGTGTGGCGGGCGGCCGTTGCGGGCTCGGTTGCCATGAGTCTCCTCCCGGGTTGTCCAGGTTGTGTGCTTATCGGGCTGAATATAGACTTGCGCCAGACGCATCGACAATGCGCCGCGCACCCCAGGGCAGGGTGAGTCAAGAACTTGTAGACGCAAGATCAAATTGCGCTGGGCCGAGTACAGGAGACCGCGACATGTCGGACACGGAATTCGCCATATCGGCCACCGCAGGCGCCGACGGGCGCGAGCAATGGCGGGCGGCGCTGGCCGACGCGTTCGGTCCGTTCGAGGTGCACCGCGGCAAAGCCGACCATTTCGCCGGCCATGTGCGCTACGCGCGTCGCGCCAGCTTGCAGTTCAATGACCTGCACTATCAGGGACAGAAGCTGGAACGCACGGCCGGTAACGTGTCGCGGCTGGACCAGGAGTTCTATACGTTTGGCATGCCGCTGGCGGGGCCGTTGGCCGTGCGGCAGCAGGGGCGCGATTTTCAGGTGGAGCCGGGCTGCGTGTACCTGATGAACCAAAGCCTGCCGTATCAGGCGACGGCGTTGGGGGCGGCCGGCTACCGTAGTCTTAGCGTGTCGTTTCCTCGCAGTGCGCTGACGCAGCGCGATTCGCGCATCGGCGCGTTCCACAAGTTGCGCATCGATGACGGGTCGCCGCGCGGGGCGATGCTGGCCGGCTTCATGGACCACCTGTTCAAGGGCATGGGCAGCTGGTCCGATACCGAAGTGACCGAGCTTGGCGAAAGGTTGATCGACCTGATCGTGCTGTTCCTGGTGCAGGCGGGGCAGGGGCATGCGTCTGAAACGGACAGCAGCGTCACGTTGGCGCATCGCCAGCGCGTGTTGGCCTACATCCGCCAGCACCTGGCCGACCCTGGCTTGTCGCCGCAGCACGTTGCGCAAGGCTGCGGCGTGTCGGTGGCGTATCTGCACCGCATCTTGCGCGCGGGCGGCCTGTCGGTGGAGTCGTTCATCTTTGATCAGCGCCTGGACAAATGCCGCGAGCTGCTGCTGGACCCGCGGCATCGGCACCGCGGCATCGCCGAGCTGGCCTATCAGGTCGGCTTTTCACATCCGTCGCATTTCAGCCGGCTGTTCAAGAGCCGCTTCGGCATCACTGCGCGCGATATGCGCGCACGCTGCTGAGTCAAAAAAGACGGCTCACGAATGAGCTGTCTTGTTTTACCGGTCAGCCGTTGAGCGCTGGCTTAGAACGGTGACGGACGATTCGACAGATCCACAATGCTGTTGCTGGTCAGGTCCAGCCGGATGTGTTCGGACGGCGCGCCTGCCGCCAGCTTCAGCATGATCGCCATCAGCGGCTTGAAGCGCGCCTTGAACAGGTCGGCAAGCGTATTGGCGTTGCTGACGCTGTTGCCGCTCATTTGCACGGAAGCGTTCGTGTTGGCCAGCGCCTGGGCCAGCAGCTTGTACTGGCTGGCGCGTTGGGCCGGCATGTCGGCAAAGGCCAGGTCGCCGGCATTGGCAATGCGCACGAAGTCGCCCGCCATGTCCAGTGCCTTCCACTGCGCGAAGTCCGACAGCTGCATGCCGTTGGCTTGCGCCAGCGCTTGTGCACGCGCCTGCGCGTCGGCCAGGTTGCCGGCATACGCCGCGTTGCTGGCGCCGGTACCGCCGCCGTCCGACAGGCAGGCAAAGAAGGCCGGCGTCAGATTGCTCTGATTGCCGGTGTTCGCCAGTTCCTTGAGCGTGACGCTGGTTTGCAGTTGCGACAGCGTCAGCAGGTCGGCGCCGGTCAGCGGGCTTTTGACCAGTTCGCGCATCTCGCAACGCCAGTCGTCGTTAAGCAGGCGCAGGCGCACCAGCTCGCTCATGTAGCGATACGTGAAGTCGCCGTAGTCCTTGGCGTCAAGGATCGACACGTCCCAGCGGGCCGGCGTGGTGTAGGCGTTCTCGGCGCGATACAGGTCGAACAGTTCGTCAAAGCGCGGCACCTTGTCCAGGCGGATGGTCTGTACTTCGATCTTGTCGGCGCTTTGCAGCGTCATCAGCTTGTAGGCCGGCACGTACGCCGCCATGGACGGCGCCTGGATATTGAACAGCGCCGTGTCGCCGCCGTAGTTGCGGGCGCCCATGTCGTTGAAGTGCATATGTCCGCCCACGTGCACCTTCAGGCCGGTTTCGGCCAGGGCACGCGTGGTGTTCTCCGCCGGACGCCGGATCATCTGCATCTTGTTCGCGCCCAGCAGCGCTTCGATGTCGTCGGAGGCGCCGTTGAAAAACTCGGACATCGGGAAGTGGCTGAACGCGATGACCTGCTTGCCCTGCGCCTTGCCGCGCGCGACGACGTCAGCCAACCATTTGATGACGTGGGCCTTGTGCGTCAGCATCCTGTTGTAGCCCTGGTCACCCGAGCCGGTGAAATCATTGGCGCCGATGCCCGTGGGCACGTAGACGTTGGCATCGATGCCGACCAGCCACACGCCCTTGACCGGCTCAACCACGTAGGACGTGTCTGGCACCATCTTGCACAGCGTGTAGTTCTGCGGCTTGTTCGGGCCGCCCGTGCCTTCGGCGCAGATCTCGTACTGGCGGTTGATCCAGTTGGCCTGATCCAATGCCGTGGTGTAGTCGTAGTCTTCGTACTTGTAGGTGCTGTACGGCGTTTCGTAATAGACGTTTTGCGGCTGCGGCATGAAGCCATGCTGCTTGAGCGCGTCCGTGATGCCGGCGTAGCCCATGTGCAGGACTTCTTCCGTGCAGTACGTGTTGCCGATGCGCGCCCAGTCGCCGCTGTAAGGCGTGCTGCACGCGGCGTTGCCGCCGCGGCTGTAGATCGGTTGCGAGAAGCCGATGGCGCCGGTCGTGGGGTCCAGGCCCAGGTAGTCGCTCTTGCCGGCCGCCTGGTTGAAGGGCCGGTTGGGGTCATGGTTGCCGGGGGCGGCAAAGAACTGGATGCCGTGCTTCTTGGAGTAGTCATCCATGATCTTCACCAGGCCGCGCATGTGCACGGGCTGGCCGTCGTCCGAGAAGTCGCCCGGCAATGCGATGTACTTCACGCCGCGCGCAACGGCGTCGTCCAGCGCGGCCAGGAAGGCGAAGTAGTTCTCGTTGAACAGGCGCGTCGACGTCAACTGCGCATACATCGTGCGGATCGTTGCGTTGTCGCCGTGCTTGGGATTCGGAATGCCCGGGAACGAACCGTCCTTGAAGTCGGCGTACACATCGTGGAAGTGGATGTCGGGCATGAACGCCACCTGCACGGGGGCGGGCGGCGCGGCCGGCGTTTCCGTGACGGGTGGGGGCGTCTGTGCGACCGGGGGATTGTTGTTGTCGTCATCGTCGCCGCCACAAGCGGCGAGCAAGGCCACAAGGGTGGCGGCGCCGGCCGTGCGGGCGAAGCGGGAAAGGGCGTTCATTGCGCGATCTGATCCTGAAGAGTGGGGCGGGCAGCCACTTCCCTTGGGGTGGTCAGCTGCCTGTCAGCGAGGCGCAATGTTCTCGGACGTGCATGACAGCATCATGAAACGGCGCCGCGCCATGGCCGTCTGCCGCAGGACGAAAAAAAGCCCCTTGCGGGGCTTTTGGGCTGAAGCGCGGAACGCTCAGATGTGCGTGATGAATTTCGTGACGAGGTAGCCGTCAAACGTTTCCAGGCCGCCTTCGCTACCGATGCCGCTGTCCTTGATGCCACCGAACGGCGTCTCGGCCAGCGCGCTGCCGAAGTGGTTGATGTTGACCATGCCGGCTTCCAGTCCGTTCGAGACCTTGGTGGCGGTCTTCAACGAATTGGTGAACACGTAGGACGACAGGCCGAACGGCAGGCTGTTGGCGCGGCGCAGGACTTCGTCGGTGTCCTTGAAGCGGACCACCGGCGCCACGGGGCCGAAGGGTTCTTCGGTCATCAGCATCGAGTCGTCCGGCAGTTCCGTCACGACCGTGGGGGCGAAGAAAAAGCCCTTGCGGTCCAGCGGGCCACCGCCCACCACGACCTTGCCGCCGTGTTTCTTGGCGTCGTCGATGAAGGCGCTCATGGCGGGTACGCGGCGTTCGTGCGCCAGCGGACCCATGTCGGTACCGGCTTCCAGGCCGTCGCCGACCTTGATGTTCTTGAGCACGTCCGAGAAGCGGGCCAGGAACTGCTCGTAGGCGCCTTCCTGCACGTAGAAGCGAGTGGGCGACACGCAGACCTGACCGGCGTTGCGAACCTTGAACTTGGCCAGCATTTCAGCGGCGCGGTCGATGTCGGCGTCGTCGAACACCAGCACGGGCGAATGGCCGCCCAATTCCATCGTGACGCGCTTCATGTGCGCGCCGGCCAGCGCGGCCAGCTGCTTGCCCACCGGCACGGAACCGGTGAACGACACCTTGCGCACGATCGGCGAACGGATCAGGTAGTCGGAGATCTTGGCGGGCTCGCCCCAGACGATGTTCAGGCAGCCCTTGGGCAGGCCGGCATCGTGGAACATGCGCGCAATCGCCATGACGGCGCTGGGCGAATCTTCCGGACCCTTGAGGACCACCGTGCATCCGGCGCCGAGCGCGGCGGCGATCTTGCGGATGGCCTGGTTGTACGGGAAGTTCCACGGCGTGAACGCGGCGCAGACGCCGATGGGTTCGCGCACGACAAACTGGCGTACATCGGGATTGCGGGGCGGGACCACGCGGCCGTAGATACGGCGGCATTCTTCGGCGTGCCAGTCGGCGTGTTCAGCGCAAGAGGTGACTTCGCCCACGGCTTCGGCCAGCGGCTTGCCCTGGTCCAGCGTCATGTTGCGGCCGATTTCCTTGGCGCGCTCGCGCGACAGCGTGGCAACCTTGCGCAGGATGGCCGAACGATCCATGGGAGAAGACTTCTTCCACGATTCGAACGCGCGCTGGGCGGCGGCTAGCGCACGGTCCAGATCGGCTTCGGTTGCGTGAGGCAGCTGGCCCAGCACTTCAAGCGTGGCCGGGTTGATGACGTCCTGGGTGCGCCTACCCTCGCCGGAGATGAATTCGCCGTCGATATACAGCGCCAACTGTTCATACATGCCTGTCTTTCCTTGCGAAATAGGAGTGGAGTGCGATCGCGTGTCGCCCACGCCAGTCTAAACCAGCTTGCGCGATGCGGGGAGGGCCAATCCGCAGCGCAGGATTGGAGCCAATGGGAGGGGCCAAGTCTTGCAAGCCCGGGCGGGCTTGGACACAATGGGCCATCTTAGCCAGCCTGATTCCATACCCATCGTGCAACCCGTTGACGCGCTTTCCGGCAACAAGCCCAGTCTGTATTCGCGCGTGCTTTTTCGCTTCATCGATTGGCTACGTCACCGGATCGCGCGGGCGTCGCTGGTGGGCGACAAGCCGATCTTCCAGAATGACCAGTTCCCGTGGATCCCCGAGCTGGAGGCGCGGACCCCGGCCATCCGCGCCGAACTCGCCGAATTACTGGCCGAACGCCAGCATCTGCCGGCATTTCATGAGATATCCCCGGATGTCGGGATGATCACGTCCGACGACCAATGGAAGACGTTTGTCTTCATGGGGTACGGGCTGCGATCTGAACGCAACCTGGCGCGTTGCCCGGAAACCGCCCGCGCATTGATCGGGATACCAGGTATCCGCAGCGCATTCTTCTCGATCCTGGAACCGGGCAAGCGAATTCCTCTGCATACCGGCCCCTACAACGGCGTGCTGCGCCTGCACCTGGGGCTGGTGGTGCCCGAGCCGGCCGAACGCTGCTGGATAGAAGTCGGAGGGGAACGGTATAGCTGGCGGGAAGGCCGCGCCGTGGTGTTCGATGACCTGTATCCCCACCAGGTTCACAACGACACGGACGGGCTACGCGCCGTTCTGTTCGTCGATTTCGAAAGGCCGTGCCGTGTTCCGGTAAAATGGCTGAATCGCCTGGTGCTCAGAGCGGCCCCGTTCACGGACGAAATCCGTCGCGGCAAGGCCAATCACGATGCCTGGGAGAAGGGCTACTACCGCCAGAAATAGGGGGCAGATGGCCCGCAAACCGTTCCCCTTATTGGGGAGCGTGGTCTTTTGTGCGTCATACCAACAAAGTACTTGCGCTCAAAATTTAACCACGCTAGAATGATCAGCTTTCCCAGATTGTCGATTGAGTTAAGGAAGATTTAGCTCATCGAGTTGGGGGAATACCCGCAGGATTTCAACCCAGGGTCGTTGCGTTGCCAACCCGTTGCAGAGGTAGAGCGAAAGCTCTAGGTCTACAACACAAAAGCAGGGCGGCAGACCTGACGGGACCAAAACTGGCAGGAATTGCAGAGTTCCTCGGGGGGAAAACCCCGGGGAAACAGTATTTCCAGTTAAGTTGGAACAGGAAAAATCATGATCCAAATGCAGACCACGCTGGACGTGGCCGATAACACTGGTGCGCGTCATGTCATGTGCATTAAGGTGCTCGGTGGCTCCAAGCGCCGTTATGCCGGTATCGGCGACATCATCAAGGTGAGCGTCAAAGATGCGGCTCCGCGCGGACGCGTCAAGAAAGGCGAAATTTACAATGCCGTGGTGGTTCGTACCGCCAAGGGCGTGCGCCGTAAAGACGGTTCGCTGATTAAGTTCGGTGGCAATGCCGCCGTATTGCTCAACGCCAAGCTGGAGCCCATCGGCACCCGCATCTTCGGACCCGTTACGCGTGAACTGCGTACCGAGAAGTTCATGAAGATCGTGTCGTTGGCCCCGGAAGTGCTGTAAGGAGCCCTACGATGAATAACATTCGTAAAGGCGACGAAGTCATCGTCCTGACCGGCCGCGACAAGAAGCGTCGCGGTACCGTGCTGGCTCGTGTTGATGCCGACCACGTTCTGGTCGAAGGCGTCAACATCGTCAAGAAGCACGTGAAAGCCAACCCGATGGCTAACAACCCGGGCGGGATTGTCGAAAAGACCATGCCGATCCACATCTCGAATGTGGCGCTCTTTAACCCCGCAACCGGTCGTGGCGACCGCGTGGGCGTTCAAGAAGTCGAAGGTCGCAAGGTCCGCGTGTTCCGTTCCAATGGTGCCGTTGTCGGCGCCAAGGCGTAAGGGGCGATAGACATGTCTCGTTTGCAAGATTTCTACAAGAGCAAGGTCGCTGGCGACCTGCAGGCCAAGTTTGGCTACAAGAGCGTCATGGAAGTGCCGCGCATCACCAAGATCACCCTGAACATGGGTGTCTCGGAAGCCGTGTCCGATAAGAAGGTTATCGAACACGCGGTGTCGGACCTGACCAAGATCGCTGGCCAAAAGCCTGTCGTGACGAAGACCAAGAAGGCTATCGCCGGTTTCAAGATCCGCGAAAACTACCCGATTGGTTGCATGGTCACGTTGCGTGGTCAACGCATGTACGAATTCCTGGATCGCCTCGTTGCGGTCGCGCTGCCTCGCGTGCGCGACTTCCGTGGTATCTCGGGTCGTGCGTTCGACGGCCGTGGCAACTACAACATCGGGGTGAAAGAGCAAATCATTTTCCCCGAAATCGAGTACGACAAGATCGACGCGCTGCGTGGGCTGAACATCAGCATCACCACCTCCGCGAAGACCGACGAAGAAGCCAAGGCGCTGTTGACGGCCTTCAGCTTCCCGTTCCGTAACTAAGGGGCTGATGACGTGGCTAAACTTTCCCTCATCAATCGCGACATCAAGCGCGCCAAGCTGGCTGACAAGTTCGCTGCCAAGCGCGCTGAGTTGAAGGCGATCATCGACGACCAGTCGAAGACCGACGAAGAACGTTACCAAGCTCGGCTCAAGCTGCAACAGCTGCCGCGCAATGCCAATCCGACGCGCCAACGTAACCGTTGCGTGGTCACCGGTCGTCCGCGCGGCGTGTTCCGCAAGTTCGGCCTGACGCGTCACAAACTGCGTGAAATGGCGATGAAGGGCGAAATCCCCGGCATCACCAAGGCCAGCTGGTAGGAGATACATTATGAGCATGAGCGATCCCATCGCCGATATGCTGACCCGCATTCGCAATGCGCAGCAAGTGGACAAAGTTACGGTGAGCATGCCCTCCTCGAAGCTGAAGGCGGCAATTGCCGCTGTGCTGAAAGACGAAGGCTACATCGACAGCTTTGAAATCAAGGGCACCCAGGCCAAGCCTGAGCTCGAGATCACCCTGAAGTACTACGCTGGTCGCCCGGTTATCGAACGCATCGAACGCGTTTCGCGCCCCGGTCTGCGTATCTACAAGGGCCGTACCAGCATTCCTCAGGTCATGAACGGCCTGGGCGTGGCTATCGTTTCGACCTCGCGCGGCGTCATGACCGACCGTAAGGCTCGCGCCAACGGCGTCGGCGGCGAAGTGCTGTGCTACGTGGCCTAAGGAGAAATTCGAATGTCACGTATCGCTAAGTATCCGGTCGAACTGCCGAAGGGTGTCGAAGCTGACATCAAGCAGGATCAGATCATCGTCAAGGGCCCGCTGGGCACCCTGACTCAAGCCCTGACTGGCGACGTTACGGTTGCGATGGACGAAGGCAAGCTCACGTTTGCCGCCGCCAACGAATCTCGTCACGCCAATGCCATGTCGGGTACCGTGCGCGCTCTGGTGGCCAATATGGTTACCGGCGTGAGCAAGGGCTTCGAGCGCAAGCTGACCCTGGTTGGCGTGGGTTACCGCGCCTCGATCCAAGGCGATGCCGTTAAGCTGCAGCTCGGTTTCTCGCACGACGTTTTGCATCAGTTGCCGGCCGGTATCAAGGCCGAATGCCCCACCCAGACGGAAATCGTCATCAAGGGCGCCAACAAGCAAGTCGTCGGTCAGATGGCCGCTGAAATCCGCTCGTACCGCGAGCCCGAACCCTACAAGGGCAAGGGTGTGCGTTACTCGGACGAACGCGTCGTCATCAAAGAAACCAAGAAGAAATAACGGCGCACGCAAGGACGAATCATGGACAAAAAAGTTTCCCGTTTGCGTCGTGCGGTTCCGACCCGCCGGAAGATCAACGAGCTGCGCGTTCACCGCCTCTCGGTCTTCCGCTCGAACCAGCACATCTACGCCAACATCATTTCGCCGGAAGGCGATCGCGTTCTGGTCAGCGCCTCGACGGTGGAAGCCGAAGTGCGTGCGCAACTGGCCGGCCAAACCGGTCAAGGCGGCAACACTGCCGCTGCGACCCTGGTTGGCAAGCGCGTGGCCGAAAAGGCCAAGGCTGCCGGTATCGAACTGGTCGCTTTCGATCGCTCGGGCTTTCGTTACCATGGCCGCGTGAAAGCGCTGGCCGATGCCGCGCGTGAAGCCGGCCTGAAGTTCTAAGCGAGGATCTGTCAAATGGCTAAAGTACAAGGCAAGAACGCCGCGGAAAAAGAGAACGATGACGGCCTCCGCGAAAAGATGATCGCGGTCAACCGCGTGAGCAAAGTGGTCAAGGGTGGTCGCACCATGAGCTTTGCCGCGCTGACCGTGGTTGGCGATGGCGATGGTCGCGTCGGCATGGGTAAGGGCAAGGCGCGTGAAGTGCCGGTGTCCGTCCAGAAGGCAATGGAACAGGCCCGTCGCGGCATGTTCAAGGTTGCTCTGAAGAACGGCACGCTGCACCACACCGTGGTTGGCAAGCATGGCGCCGCTACCGTGCTGATCTCGCCGGCTGCTGAAGGTACTGGCGTTATCGCCGGCGGCCCGATGCGCGCTATTTTTGAAGTGATGGGTGTGCGTAACGTGGTTGCCAAGAGCTTGGGCTCGAGCAACCCCTACAACATGGTTCGCGCCACGTTGAACGGTCTGCGCGCTTCCCTGACCCCGGCCGATGTTGCTGCCAAGCGCGGCAAGTCGGTCGAAGAAATCCTGGGGTAAATCATGGCTCAGAAGCAGATCAAAGTGACCCTCGTGCGCTCCGTGATCGGTACCAAGCAATCGCACCGTGATACGGTTCGCGGTTTGGGCTTGGGCCGCATCAACAGCAGCCGCGTGTTGGTCGATACGCCCGAGGTGCGTGGGATGATCCGTAAGGTGGATTATCTCGTTTCCGTCTCGGAAGCCTAAGGAATCACCATGTCGGATATGCAACTTAATTCGCTGAAGCCCGCTGAGGGCAGCAAGCACGCCAAGCGCCGCGTCGGCCGTGGTATCGGTTCGGGTCTGGGTAAAACCGCCGGCCGTGGCCACAAAGGTCAGAAGTCGCGCTCGGGCGGTTTCCATAAGGTTGGCTTCGAAGGCGGTCAAATGCCGCTGCAGCGTCGTCTGCCCAAGCGTGGTTTCACCCCGCTCGGTCAGCACCTGTACGCCGAAGTCCGTCTGTCGGACCTGCAAGCCTTGCCCATCGACGAAGTCGACGTGCAAGTGCTCAAGGCGGCTGGCGTGATTGGTCAGGCGGTTCGTTACGCCAAGGTCATCAAGTCGGGTGAACTCTCGCGCAAGGTAGTGCTCAAGGGCATTACTGCGACGGCCGGCGCTCGCGCCGCCATCGAAGGCGCGGGCGGCTCGCTTGCTTGATCACGAGGTGACGAGTGGCTAACGCGCAGGCATTGGGCAAAACCGGAGCACGGTACGGTGATTTGAAGCGCCGTTTGGTGTTCCTGGTGCTCGCCCTGGTGGTTTACCGTTTGGGTACACACATCCCCGTACCGGGTATTAATCCGGATGCGCTGGCGGACTTGTTCCGCCAGAACCAGGGCGGGATCCTGGGCCTGTTCAACATGTTCTCGGGTGGGGCGCTCTCGCGTTTCTCGATTTTTGCCCTGGGGATCATGCCGTACATTTCGGCATCCATCATCATGCAGTTGATGTCGGTGGTGGTGCCGTCGCTGGAAGCACTCAAGAAAGAGGGCGAATCCGGTCGTCGGAAGATTACCCAATACACCCGCTACGGCACAGTCGTGCTGGCGCTGGTGCAAGCAGTGGGCATTTCGGTGGCGTTGGAGTCCCAACAGGGACTGGTGATCGATCCGGGTATGCTGTTTCGCTTCACGACCGTTGTGACTCTGGTCACTGGCACCATGTTCGTCATGTGGCTGGGTGAACAGATCACGGAACGCGGTCTGGGCAACGGGATTTCCATCCTGATCTTCGCAGGTATCGTTGCGGGTTTGCCCGCGGCGCTGGCTGCACTGTTGGACCTGGTCCGCACCAACGCGATGTCCGTGCTTTCGGCACTGTTCATTGTGGCTCTGGTGGTGCTGGTTACCGCTTTTGTGGTGTTCGTGGAACGCGGACAGCGCAAGATCACGGTGAACTACGCCAAGCGTCAGGTCGGCAACAAGGTCTACGGTGGTCAAAGCTCGCATTTGCCGCTGAAGCTGAACATGGCAGGGGTGATTCCGCCGATTTTCGCATCGTCGATCATTCTGTTCCCGGCCACGATCACGAGCTGGTTCTCCAGCAGTGAGAACATGCGCTGGCTTAGCGACCTGGCTGCGGCCCTGTCGCCTCGTCAACCGCTCTACATCACGCTGTACTCCGTCGCGATTATTTTCTTCTGCTTTTTCTACACGGCTCTGGTGTTCAACAGCCGCGAAACGGCGGACAACCTGAAGAAGAGTGGTGCGTTTGTTCCGGGCATTCGTCCGGGTGAACAAACAGCGCGCTACATCGACAAGATCCTGATGCGTTTGACGCTCGCAGGTGCCATCTACATTACGTTGGTGTGCCTGTTGCCGGAATTCTTGGTGATGCGCTGGAACGTTCCCTTCTACTTCGGTGGTACGTCTCTGTTGATTATTGTGGTGGTGACGATGGATTTCATGGCACAGGTTCAGGCCTACATGATGTCTCACCAGTACGACTCGTTGCTCAAGAAGGCCAACTTCAAGGGCGCGGGTTTGCCGATGCGGTAAGCAAAAGAATGTCCAAGGACGACGTCATTCAGATGCAAGGCGAGGTTCTTGAGAACCTCCCGAACGCGACATTTCGCGTCAAGCTCGAAAACGGCCACGTGGTGTTGGGCCATATTTCCGGCAAGATGCGTATGCATTACATCCGGATCCTGCCGGGTGACAAGGTCACAGTGGAGCTCACGCCCTATGATCTGACGCGAGCCAGGATAGTTTTCCGCTCCAAATGAGCGGAACCGGATTACGGAAAATTAGGAGTCAACCATGAAAGTAATGGCATCGGTTAAGCGGATCTGCCGCAACTGCAAAGTTATCAAACGTCACGGCGTGGTGCGTGTTATCTGCACCGACCCGCGTCACAAGCAGCGTCAAGGCTAACTCGGGTTAGCGACTACGCAACAGATTTATTCAAGGAATAGTCATGGCCCGTATTGCTGGCATTAACATCCCGCCGCAACAGCACGCCGAGATCGGACTGACCGCCATTTTTGGCATTGGTCGTACGCGCGCTCGCAAAATCTGCGAAGCGGCAAACGTACCCTTTGACAAAAAGGTCAAGGATCTGAACGACGCTGAATTGGAACGCGTCCGCGAACATGTTGGTTTGTTCACGGTTGAAGGCGACCTGCGTCGTGAAGTACAGCTCTCGATCAAGCGTTTGATCGACCTGGGAACCTACCGCGGTATGCGTCACAAGCGCGGTTTGCCCGTGCGCGGCCAGCGCACTCGCACCAACGCCCGGACCCGTAAGGGCCCGCGTCGTGCTGCTGCGTCCCTGAAGAAATAATCGAGGAACTGGATTATGGCGAAAGCTTCCACCAGCGGCGCTTCGCGCGTGCGCAAAAAGGTTAAGAAGAACGTCTCGGACGGCATCGCGCACGTTCACGCTTCGTTCAACAACACCATCATCACCATCACCGACCGTCAGGGCAACGCTTTGTCGTGGGCCACTTCGGGTGGTGCTGGTTTCAAGGGTTCGCGTAAGTCGACCCCGTTTGCCGCGCAAGTCGCCGCTGAAACGGCTGGCCGCGTCGCGCTGGAATACGGCATCAAGACGCTGGAAGTGCGCATCAAGGGCCCCGGTCCTGGCCGCGAATCGTCGGTCCGCGCGTTGAACGCGCTGGGCATCAAGATTTCGTCCATCGCCGACATCACGCCCGTTCCGCACAACGGCTGCCGTCCGCCGAAGCGTCGTCGTATCTAAAGGGAATCCACATGGCACGTTATATTGGACCCAAATGCAAGCTCTCGCGCCGCGAGGGTACTGACCTGTTCCTGAAGAGCGCCCGTCGCTCGCTGGATTCCAAGTGCAAGCTGGATTCCAAGCCTGGCCAACACGGCCGCACTTCGGGTGCCCGCACTTCCGACTACGGCCTGCAGCTGCGCGAAAAGCAAAAGCTCAAGCGCATGTACGGCGTGCTGGAAAAGCAATTCCGCAAGTACTTCGCTGAAGCAGAGCGTCGCCGTGGCAACACCGGCGAAACCCTGATCCAGCTGCTGGAATCGCGCCTGGACAACGTCGTCTACCGCATGGGCTTCGGCTCGACGCGCGCCGAAGCTCGCCAGCTGGTCAGCCACCGCGCCATCGAACTGAACGGCCACACGGCTGACATCGCTTCGATGCTGGTCAAGGCCGGCGACGTCGTCTCGATCCGTGAAAAGGCCAAGAAGCAAGGCCGTATCAAGGAATCGCTCGACCTGGCCACCAGCATCGGCATCCCCCAATGGGTGGAAGTCGACGCGACCAAGCTGACCGGTACGTTCAAGTCGGTCCCCGATCGCGCTGACGTCGCTCGCGACATCAACGAATCGATGGTCGTCGAACTGTACTCGCGTTAATCAGGTCGGCCGGCGCCTCCTTCGCAGGTGTGCCGGCTACTGGTCCCGCGACCCGTTTGCACGTCTCGCAGCAGCCCGCCTTCCGCCTTTTGGTGGGGCGGGCTTTGCGGTAAGTATCGGCCGGCGCTTTCGCGCTGCCCTAGTTTCATGTTTCACCTGTCCATCAGCCTTATCGGTGTAACGAGCCGAGGGTATTGAAAAGGAACACAGTAAATGTCCACTCAAGGTTTTCTGAAGCCGCGCTCCATTGAAGTCGAACCGGTCGGCACGCACCATGCCAAGATCGTGATGGAGCCGTTCGAGCGTGGCTACGGTCATACGCTGGGCAACGCCCTGCGCCGCATCCTGCTGTCTTCGATGACCGGCTACGCGCCGACCGAAGTGCAAATGACGGGCGTGGTGCACGAATATTCGACCATCCCGGGCGTTCGCGAAGATGTCGTCGACATCCTGCTGAACCTGAAGGGCGTGGTTTTCAAGCTGCACAATCGCGACGAAGTGACCCTGGTTCTGCGCAAGACCGGCGCGGGCACCGTGCTGGCCAGCGACATTGAACTGCCGCACGACGTCGAGATCATCAACCCCGGCCATGCCATCTGCAACCTGACGGACGCAGGCAAGCTGGAAATGCAGATCAAGGTTGAGAAGGGCCGCGGCTACGTGCCGGGCAACGTGCGCGCGCTGTCGGAAGACCGCACCCACACCATCGGCCGTATCGTTCTGGACGCTTCGTTCAGCCCGGTTCGCCGCGTCAGCTACGCGGTGGAAAGCGCCCGTGTGGAACAGCGCACCGACCTGGACAAGCTGGTTCTGGACATCGAAACCAACGGCGTCATTTCGCCCGAGGAAGCGGTGCGCCAGTCGGCTCGCATCCTGATGGACCAGATCTCGGTCTTCGCCGCGCTGGAAGGCGCTGGTGATTCGTACGAAGCTCCGGTTCGCGGCACGCCGCAGATCGACCCGGTCCTGCTGCGTCCGGTCGACGACCTGGAACTGACCGTGCGTTCGGCCAACTGCCTGAAGGCCGAAAACATCTACTACATCGGCGACCTGATCCAGCGTACCGAAAACGAGCTGCTCAAGACCCCGAACCTGGGTCGCAAGTCGCTCAACGAAATCAAGGAAGTTCTGGCTGCACGTGGCTTGACCTTGGGCATGAAGCTCGAGAACTGGCCGCCCCTGGGCCTGGAGCGTCCCTAAGTTTTAACGGGTGGCACCCCGGCAACGGGGCGCCACCTGCAACGCCCGGCAACCCCGTCGGGCGGTTTGCGAATTCGTCGTAAAATGCACCGTTTTCTACCGGACCGCGGCCTGATTGCAGGTTGATAGAAGAGCCGGCAACCCGATGGCGAACGCCATCTTTAGATTCAAAGGAAACTTATCATGCGTCACGGTAATGGCTTGCGTAAGCTCAACCGCACCAGCAGTCACCGTCTTGCCATGTTCCGCAACATGGCCGTTTCGTTGATCACTCACGAAGCCATCAAGACCACGCTGCCGAAGGCGAAAGAATTGCGCCGCGTCATCGAACCCCTGATCACGCTGGGCAAAGAGCCCACGCTGGCGAACAAGCGTCTGGCATTTGCCCGTCTGCGCGATCGCGATGCGGTGGTGAAGCTGTTTGCCGAAATCGGCCCGCGCTACGCGGCCCGTAACGGTGGCTACACCCGCGTGCTGAAGATGGGCTTCCGTCAAGGCGACAACGCTCCCATGGCTTTCATGGAACTGGTTGACCGTCCGGAAGTTGATGAAGCCGCTGCGGACAGCGCCGAATAAATTCGGTTGCTAGATAAGCGACAAGGGCGGGTCTTCGGACCCGCCCTTGTTTTATTTGCGCGCCCCGCCACGCGACTGACGTCACGAGGCGTGCAGTTCCCCTCGCAGCTGCTCGGCGGTGGCTGCCAGTACCTCTTGAGGCGGTTGCGGCGGCATCTTGAACGTCAGGTCCTGCTGTTCGATGTACGCGGTGGATGTGACGTCCTGCGTGTGATGCATGGGGATGACGTGCGCGTGCGAATGCGCGACGTGTATGCCCGTGAACGCGAACCCCACGCGCTGCACCCCGTACAGGCGCTTCATGTGGCGTCCCAGCTTCTGTCCCAGGTTTACGATGTGCCCCGCCAGGTCGGCCGGCATGTCCTCGAAGTACGGGTAATGCTGCTTCGGAATGATCAGCGTGTGTCCCGGCCGTACCGGCTGGATGTCCAGGAAGGCCATCAAGCGGTCGTCTTCGTGGATGATGTGCGCGGGAATCTCGTGCCGGGCGATCCGGCAGAACAGGCAATTGTCGGGCATGCGGGCCTCGTGAAAGCGGGTGGCATGGTGGCGGCGTCGATATGGTTGCGGGCGCTTGGCCGGCAGGTTCGAGCGCGGGTATCCGGGTCCGGCTGCCAGCGTCCGGCGTCCGGGCTTCGGCGCAATATCGATAAAATACCCCGAGTTACATCCCACACGGTTATCTCAAGGAGCCTCCATGTTGCGCGATGACGACGTCGTGCTGGTCATCAGCAATGCGCCCGACCTCTTGCTGGCCAAGCGCATCGCGCATGTGCTGGTGGAAGATGGATTGGCCGCGTGCGTGAACCTTGGCGCGCCGGGCCTGTCCATCTATCTGTGGAACGGAGAGGTCGAGGGGACGGAAGAAGTCCCCATCCATATCAAAACCACCTACGCACGTCATCAAGCCGTTGTTCAGGCCCTGGCGCAGATGCATCCCTACGATGTGCCCGAAATTATCGTGCTGCCGGTCATTGGCGGCGCCGCGCCCTATCTGGATTGGGTGCGAGAACAAACGGCCGTCACCAAAAACAAGAGAGACTGATGTTTCAACCTGCCGGTATCGTCGACGCGCCCGGGCGCCCGATTCACGCCCCTCGCGCGGCGCGCACTCTGATCGGACGCTGCCTGGCATTGCTGGCAATGATGCTGTTGCTGCTGGGTTGGCAGGCGGCGCACGCTGAAGCCGACTTTCTTGAGCCCGAAAAAGCGTTCGTCTTCAGCGCGAAGATGGCCGCGCCCGACACGCTGGAACTGCACTACAAGGTTGCGCCCGGCTACTACATGTACCGCGAGCGTTTCGGCATCACGATCAGCCCGGCCGGTGCCACAACGCTGGGCGAGGCCGTCTATCCGAAGGGCGAGGTCAAGTACGACCCGACCTTCGAAAAGGACATGGAAGTCTTCCACAAGGACGTCCTGATTCGCGTGCCGGTGGGCTCGGGCACCGCGCCTTTCACCCTGACGTTGACCGGGCAGGGGTGCGCGGACGCCGGGCTGTGCTATCCGCCGATGGACAGCAGCGTCAAGCTGACGCCGGTGGCGGGCGGATACGCCTTGGCGGGCGGCCTGCTCGCAGCAGCCGGGCAATCATCGCAACCTGGGCAAGCCACCTCGGCCCCCGCGGCTACCGGCCTTGGCGCCCTGGTCAACGCAGGCGATACCGGTCTGGCCGATGCGTTGGGCGGCCTGGGTTGGGCCAAGACGGCGGGCGTGTTTTTGATCCTGGGTTTGTTGCTGGCCTTCACGCCCTGCGTGTTGCCGATGATTCCCATCCTGTCTTCGATCGTGCTGGGTGGCGTGGCGCAGCCCCGGCCCACGCGCGGTCGGGGTTTGGCCCTGGCGGCGACCTATGTGCTGGGTATGTCGGTGGTCTACACCGCGCTGGGCGTGGCCGCTGGCCTGAGCGGCGCCGGTCTGGCCGCCTGGTTGCAAACCCCCTGGATCCTGACGCTGTTCGCCATCCTGCTGACCGTGCTGGCGCTGGCCATGTTCGACGTGTTCACGTTCCAGATGCCGTCCGGCGTCCAGGCCAAGCTGTCCGAGCGCTCGTCACGCGTGCCGGGCGGCCGCTACACCGGCGCGCTGCTGATGGGCGCCTTGTCCGCCTTGATCGTCGGGCCGTGCGTGGCCGCGCCGTTGGCCGGCGCGCTGCTGTATATCTCGCAAACGGGCGACGTCATCCTGGGCGGCTCGGCGCTGTTTGCCATGGCCTGGGGCATGGGCGTGCCCTTGCTGATCGTTGGCGCGTCCTCGGGCGCGTTGCTGCCCAAGGCCGGCCCGTGGATGGATGGCGTCAAGCGCCTGTTCGGCATGCTGCTGCTGGGGACCGCGTGGTGGATGCTGATCCCGGTGGTGCCGACCTGGGTGCAGATGACGGGTTGGGCCTTCCTGGCCGTCGTGTCCGCCGTGATGCTGCGCGCGTTTGACGCCTTGCCCGCGGGCGCCGGTGCCGGTCGCATGTTTGCCAAGGGGCTGGGGCTGCTGTTGGCGCTTGCCGCCGCCGCCTGGCTGATCGGCGCGGCCAGCGGGGGGCGCGATGTCTTGCAACCGCTATCGCATCTGGCCGCACGTGGCGACGCGACGGTGGGCACGGCCGTCGCCAAGGGCGACATGCAATTCACGCGTGTGCGCAACAACGCCGAGCTGGACGCGCTGCTGGCGCAAAGCCGCCAGCCGGTCATGCTGGATTTCTATGCCGACTGGTGCGTATCCTGCCGCGAAATGGAGCGCTTCACGTTCACCGATCCCGGTGTCGCACAGCGCATGTCGGGCATGTTGCTGGTGCAGGCCGACGTCACGGCAAACAACGCCGACGACCGCGCGCTGCTCAAACGCTTCCGGCTGTTCGGGCCGCCGGGAATCATGTTCTTCGAGCCGGGCGGCAAGGAACTTCCCGATGCGCGCGTAGTGGGTTTCCAGGATGCCAAGCGCTTCACGGAATCGCTGGACAAGGTGCTGGTGCGCTGACGGCGGGCGATATACCATGGCGGCTGCGCTGCGTGGGCGGCGCATCCCACTCCCTCCAGGCCGGCGCCCGTGACGTCCCCGACAGTTGATGCAAGCCAGGACCGCAACGGTCTGATCTATGTTCAATTGATGTTCGTCATGGCCACATGGGGCCTGAACATCGTCTCCATCAAGTACCTCACGCAGCACATGGACATCCAGGCGCTTGCCGCCGTGCGGATCGTGGTTGCGTTCATCACCGTCACCCTCATCATCAAGGCCCGCCGTGGCCGCGTGCCCAAGCTGGGCCGCGTGGAATTGGGCTGGGTGGCGCTGGCGGGCTTTCTGGTGGTCTACGCGCACCAGGTGGCGCTGGTCTCCGGGCTGCGCTTTTCTTCCGCCGCCAACGGCACGCTGATCATGGCCACCAGCCCCTTGTTGTCGGCACTGCTGGCCGCGCTGTTCTATCGCGAAAAACTGACCCTGGTACGCATCTGCGGCGCTCTGCTCGGGCTGCTGGGCGTGGGCATGGTGGTGGCCGGCAGCGGTGCCCAATTCGGGCTTAATGGCTGGGGCGACGCGGTGGTATTCGTGGCCGTGCTGGTGTTCGTGTTCGGCGGCCTGGTGATCCAGCGCATGTCGCGCACGATGGACCCGCTGGGCATGCTTTGGTACATGTACCTGGCTGGCGGGCTGATGCTGGTGGCGCACGCGTTGGTGACGCCGTCGTCGTACCAGACCGACACCTGGCAGATGACCTGGTGGCCGTGGCTGGTGCTGCTGTTTTCCGCGGTGATTGCCTCGGGCGTCAGCAACATCATCTGGAACGCCGGCATCGCGCGGCTGGGCATCAGCCGCGCCGCCTTGTTCGTGAACTGGCTGCCGATATTCGGGCTGTTGTTCGCCTCGCTGTTCCTGGATGAACACGTCACCTTGACCCATGTGTTGGGGCTGGCCTGCGTGCTCGGGGGAACGTGGCTGGGGCTGCGCCGGACCACGCCGGCGCCTGACCCTAAAAGTGCTTAGCGCTGCGCTTTGAGCAGCGTGGCGGCTTCGATGGCGAAGTACGTCAGGATGCCGTCGGCGCCGGCGCGCTTGAACGCCAGCAGCGCTTCCATCATGACCTTGTCGTGGTCCAGCCAGCCATTGGCGGCGGCGGCCTTGATCATCGCGTATTCACCGCTGACCTGGTAGGCGAACGTGGGCACGCGGAAGGTGTCCTTCACGCGGCGCAGCACGTCCAGGTACGGCATGCCCGGCTTGACCATGACCATGTCCGCGCCTTCTTGCAAATCGGCGGCCACTTCGCGCAACGCTTCGTCCAGGTTGCCCGGGTCCATCTGGTAAGCCATTTTGTTGGACTTGCCCAGGTTGGTGGCCGAGCCCACGGCGTCGCGGAACGGGCCATAGAACGCGCTGGCGTACTTGGCCGAATAGGCCATGATCTGCGTGTGGATGTGGCCGTTGGCTTCCAGTGCCTTGCGGACCGCGCCGATGCGCCCATCCATCATGTCGCTGGGGGCCACCATGTCCACGCCCGCGGCGGCCTGCGTGAGCGCCTGCTTGACCAGGATCTCGACCGTGATTTCGTTGATGACGTAGCCGTTCTCGTCGATGACGCCGTCCTGGCCGTGGCTGGTGTACGGGTCCAGCGCCACATCACACAGGATGCCCAGCTCGGGGAAACGTTTTTTCAATTCGCCCACCACGCGCGGGATCAGACCGCGCGGGTTGGTCGCTTCGACGCCGTCGGGCGTCTTCAGCGACGGGTCGATGACCGGGAACAGCGCCATCACCGGGATGCCCAGTTCGACGCATTTCTCGGCCACGGGCAGCAGCGTATCCAGCGAATAGCGGACCACGCCGGGCAGGGACGGCACGGCTTGCTCGATGCCCGTGCCGTCGGCCACGAACACCGGGTAGATCAGGTCATTGACCGTCAGCGCGTTCTCGCGCACCAGGCGGCGGGTGAAGTCGTCGCGGCGCAGGCGGCGGGGGCGGGAAACCGGAAATTCAGGGGTGATGATCTGCGGGTTCATGATTCGACCTTGGGGGAAATCCAATTCTCAATGTGGGCGCCCGCTTCTTCCAGCCCGATGCGCTCGGGCGCCGAAAACGGGATGGTGTGCAGGGCGCCGATGTCGGCCAGGTCCTTGCGGACCGAGAACACGGTGCGCATGCGCTGGCCATAGGGCAGCTTGTCGGCCTTGGTCAGCAGCGCCAGCACGGGGCGGCCGGTGGGGGCGATGAAGTTGGCCAGGCGGCGGTCAAGCTCGGTGACGCCGCGGCGGATATCGATCAGCAGCACGATGCCCGCAAGCGACTCGCGGTCGCGCAGGTAGCCGCCAAGAATGTCCGCCCATTTTTCTTTTTCGTTGCGCGCCACGGACGCATAGCCGTAGCCGGGCAAGTCAACGAGAAAACCGATGTGGCCTTCCGGATCCAGCGGGTCGGGCAAGCCGAACATGTTGATCAAGCGCGTGCGGCCCGGCGTCTTGCTGGAAAACGCAAGACGGCGCTGGTTGCACAGCACGTTGATGGCCGTGGATTTGCCGGCGTTGGAGCGGCCGACAAAGCAGACCTCGGGAGCGCCGGCGGCCGGCAACTGGTCGAGGCGAGCTGCGGAGGTAAGGAAGGAGGCGCGATGTAGGAGGGACACGGATGGGCTTTGGATACGGTTGGTTTCGAGCCCTATTGTATAATCCGGCGTTTGCAACAGTGGTCCCCGTGCGCGGAGCCGTCTTTTTTGCTTACTGTTTAGGTGCCTGCGGCAACTTGGCAGGCAGAACGGGCAGAGAGGTTCGATACGGTTTTCCAGGGTGTGCGGGGTAGGCGTGGGCGCCTTTTTGCGCCTTGATCGATGTGATCGTCGAGGTCTTCATGAAGCGTGTGCTGTCCCGGATGTTGGTTGCGAGCGGGCTGTTGCTCGGCGCCTCCGCCTTCTCTACACCCAGTTTCGCCGCCGACGGCGCAGCGGGCCCGGCCAAGCCAGATGCCGCCAAGGGCGGTCAGCTGTTTGACCAGGGCGACGCCTCGCGGGGCATCATTGCCTGTGCGTCCTGTCATGGCGCGGCGGGCAATAGCACCATCCCGGTGAACCCCAACCTGGCCGCGCAACCCCACGAATACCTGGCCAAGCAACTGGCCGACTTCCAGATCAAGCAGGGCGCCAAGCTGCCCGTGCGCAATGGCGCGGGGGGCAATCCGACCCCGATGACGGCCATGGCGCAGAACCTGACGCCGGCCGACATGCAGAACATTGCGCTGTACCTGGCGCAACAACCCCTGAAAGAACCCGCCACGGCGGGCCAGGAAAAGTTGGTCGACCTGGGCCAGAAGATCTGGCGCGGCGGCTTGCCGGAACGCAATGTGCCCGCCTGCGCGGCGTGCCACTCTGCAAACGGCGCGGGCATGCCCAGCCAGTACCCCCGCTTGTCGGGGCAGTTCCCCATGTACATCGAAGAGCAGCTCAAGCTGTTCCGCAGCGGCGACCGCAAGAACGAAATCATGTTCGCGATCGCAGACCGCATGTCGGACGCCGATATCAAGGCCGTGTCCGACTACGCAGCGGGCTTGCGGTAGGCCAACGCCGGCAACACGCGCGGCTGGTCCGCGTTCATGCAACCTGAGCGTGACGGAACCTGATTCCGTTGCGCGCTGTCTATGAGGGGGGTAGCCGATCGCGCGGCCCCCCTTTTTTCATGAATTCAACACGAACCCACACCCGCCCCTCTTTGCGCAGCCTGCCCGGCGACTTCTTCGAACTGCTTGGTTCGATGCGTTTTGCCGTCAGCCTGCTGATGTTCATCTGCGTGGCGAGCCTGGTGGGCACGGTGTTGCAGCAGAACCGTTCGTCCAGCAACTACATCGATCAGTTCGGGCCGTTCTGGTACGAGGTGTTCGACAAATTTTCCATCTGGCACGTCTACAACAGCTGGTGGTTTCTGCTGATCATGGGCTTTTTGGTCGTGTCGACCTCGGTGTGCCTGATCCGCAACGCGCCCAAGATGTTGCGCGATGCGCGCTCCTTCCGCGAGCACGTGCGCGCCAGCAGCCTGCGCGCCTTCCCGCATCGTGTGGAAACCGAAGAACCCACCGACGTGGCACAGACATCGGCCGGGCTGAAAGCGCTGCTTGAGCGGCTGGGCTATGCCGTGCGGCAGCGGCAGGACGCCGACGGCGTGCTGCTGGCCGCCAAGAAGGGCAGCGCCAACCGCCTGGGCTACGTCTTCGCGCACGCGGCCATGGTCATCATCTGCATCGGCGGGCTGCTCGATAGCGAATTGCCGGTGCGGCTTCAGGTCATGTTCGGCGGCAAGCAGCCCATTGTGGACAACATGCTGATTTCGGAAGTACCCGAAAGCGGCCGTTTGTCGGTCAACAACCCCAGTTTCCGTGCCAGCGTGCTGGTGCCCGAAGGCGGGCAGGCCAGCACGGCGGTGGTGATGGTGGGCGACGGCGCCTTGGTGCAGCCGATGCCCTTCACACTGAAGCTGAAGAAATTCGTGGTCGATTACTACTCGACCGGCATGCCCAGTCGCTTTGCCAGCGAAGTTGAAGTCACCGACCCGGACACGGGCAAGACCTTCGATTCCACCATCGAGGTCAACGAGCCGCTGCGCTTCAAGGGCATGACCGTGTACCAGTCCAGTTTTGACGATGGCGGCAGCACGGTGGTCTTGAAGGGCTACCCGCTGGTCGGCGCCAATGCCGCGACCTTCTCGGTGAACGGCACGGTGGGCAAGACCAGCGAAGTGACGGCACAAACGTCGGGTGGCCCGCGCAGCATGGGCGTCGAAATCACCGCCATGCGCCCGATCAACGTCGAGGACCTGACGCGCGGTGACCCCAAGGGCGCCAACCAGAGCTTTGCCGAGCACGTGGCCTCGGTGTCCGGCAGCGCGGCGGGCAAGAAGAACGAAAACCTGCGCAACGTGGGCCCCAGCGTCGAATACAAGCTGATTGACGATGCCGGCCAGGCGCACGAATTCCAGAACTACATGCTGCCCATGGAATTGGACGGCGCAACCGTCTTCCTGGCCGGGGTACGCAACAATGCGTCGGAGCCCTTCCGTTACCTGCGCATTCCTGCCGACGACGACAGTTCCATCGGTGAATTCATGCGCTTGCGCGCCACCTTGGCCGACCCGGCCGCGCGCCGGGAAGCCGCCCGTCGTTTCGCCGAGCGCAACAGTCCGTCCGGCGCCGACCGCCAACCCTTGCAAACTGCCGCCGAGCGCGCGCTGGAAACCTTTGCCTCGGGCGGCCTGCAAGCGGTGGCCGCATTCCTGCAAGCCAACACGCCCGCTGCCGACCTGGAACGCGCCGCGGATGTGGTGATCCGGCTGATCGGGGCCAGCATGAACGAATTGCGCGCCATCGAGCGCGAGCGCGCCGGCTTGCCGGCCGTGGCCGTGGAAGGCCCGGATGGCGAACGCGCGGCCGTCTGGTCGCGCCTGGCCGTGGCGGCGCTGTCCGACCTGACGGTCTATCCGGCGCCGGTGTTCCTGTCGCTGGCGGACTTCAACCACGTGCAGGCCAGCGTATTCCAGGTCAGCCGCACGCCGGGCAAGAACACGGTCTACCTGGGCAGCCTGTTGCTGGTCCTGGGCGTGTTTTCGATGTTCTACATCCGCGACCGCCGCGTCTGGATCTGGGTCAAGCCGCAAGGCAGCGGCAGCAGCGTCCTGGCGGCCATGACGTCCCAGAAGCGTACACTCGACTTCAATCAGGAGTTTGAACGCTTCAAGCAGGCGCTGCTGCGCCAGAAGAGGCCTTAAGGTTATTTATGTCGACTACGACCACCCCGCACCCCTCCTCGCCGGACACGTTGAACGCGTCGCCCGATACCCTGTGGCAAGACAGCTTGTCCGAAACGGGCGATAACCGCGCCCGTCGCGGCAAGCCGGATTGGACCGACGTTGTTTTCTTCCTGCTGTTGGCAGTGGGCGCCGGCTTCGCGCTGACCCGCCACGGCAACGCGATGGACTACTACGAGAAGATCATCCTGTGCGGCACCGTGCCCGCGCTGGCCTGGATGGGCTGGCTGTGGCGTCCGCTGCGCCGCCTGATGGTCGCCTGTGCGATCGCGGCGGGGCTGGCCTTGATGCTGTACGGCAATGACCTGGCCCGCGCCGAGCAGGTGTTCTTCCTGAAATACCTGTTTTCTTCCCAGTCGGCCATCTTGTGGATGTGCGCGCTGTTTGCGCTGGCCATGGTCTGCTACTGGATCGGCGTATTCAGCCCGACCGCCGCGTGGCTGGGCACGGCGCTGACGTGGGGCGCGGTGTTCGCCGGTGTCACCGGCCTGCTGGTGCGCTGGCGCGAAGGCCATCTGATGGGCCCTGACCTGGGCCATATTCCCGTCAGCAACCTGTACGAAGTCTTCGTGCTGTTCTCGCTGATCACGGCACTGTTCTACCTGTATTACGAACGCAAGTACGCCACGCGCGCGCTGGGCGGCTTTGTACTGCTGGTGGTGACCTCGGCCGTCGTGTTCCTGCTGTGGTATTCCTTCACGCGCGATGCCGGCCAGATCCAACCGCTGGTGCCCGCGCTGAAAAGCTGGTGGATGAAGCTGCATGTGCCGGCCAACTTCATCGGCTATGGCACGTTTTCGCTGGCCGCGATGGTGGGCTTTGCCTATCTGATCAAGCAGCATGGCCAGACCACGTCGTGGGCCAAGCTGGCGCCGCTATTCATCCTGGGTGTGTTGCTGTGCGCCGAGCCGATGGTGTTCCGTACCGACGGCTTGTCGGCCACGTGGATGCTGTACTTCGGCGTGGGCGCGGTGATCGTGGGCGCCATCCTGCTGGGCCGCCGCCGCATTGCCGCGGCGCTGCCCTCGCTGGAGGTGCTGGACGACATCATGTATCGCGCCATCGCCATCGGCTTCGCCTTCTTCACGGTGGCCACGATCCTGGGCGCGCTGTGGGCGGCGGACGCCTGGGGCGCCTACTGGCAGTGGGACCCCAAGGAAACCTGGGCGCTGATCGTCTGGCTGAACTACGCGGCCTGGCTGCACATGCGCCTGATCAAGGGTCTGCGCGGCACCATGGCCGCCTACTGGGCGCTGATGGGCCTGCTGATCACCGGCTTTGCCTTCCTGGGCGTGAACATGTTCCTGTCCGGCCTGCACTCCTACGGCCAGCTGTAATTCACGCCAAGCGCGTCACGCCGCCAACGCAAACATCGATTTTTGCGGCGTGGCCGCCTTGAAGCCCGGCGTATTGATCGTGTTCTGCAACGTCAGGCTGGTCACGCGCACCAGCGGCGCGGCGCGCACCAGCACGGTGAACGCCCCGGTGATGTAGCGCGCCTGCCCCATGAACGTCTGGGATATCACGCCACCGCCCACGCCCGCGGTGTCGCCGAGCGTCACCGGTATCGTTGTGACCATGTTGTGCATGGGCATGCAGCTTAACCACACGTTCCACACCACCGGAATCCCCATGGACGACGTCGACACGTCAATGTGCGGCACCGGCGGCACGGGCGTCTTGCAGACGTCGGGAAATCCCAAGCCGACGCTGGGTAACTGGCAGAGCACTTGCATGGTTTGCACTCCTGTTGCGATGGGGTCAAAGATTTGCGCGCGCTGCCGACCACAGTTCGGCTTCAAGCAGGGGCGCGTCGTTTTCGATGATGCCGTGGCGCTGCGACCAGCGCACACCGCCGGTCAGCGCGCGATGCATGCGCGTGCGCAGGAAAGTGGCGTCGCGCAGATCAGCGCCCTCCAGGTCCGCCAGCGAAAAATCCGCGTCCGCCAGTTGCGCGCCATGAAAGTCCGTACCGGCGCAGCGCGCGCGCTGAAAAATGCACAGGCAAAGGCTCGCGCCGCGAAAGTTCGCGCCGTCCAGCGTGGCCTCGGCCCAGATGGCGCCGTCAAAGCGACCGCCCTGCAAGTCCGCTCCAGTCAGATCCGCCTGGGGAAACAGAGCCTGCGGTGCGCAAGCGCCGGCAAAGCGCGCGCCCCGCAACGATGATCCCTTGAAGCCCGACTGACGCAAATCGCATTGGCGAAAGTCCGCGGCGTCCAGCTGGCAATCCGTGAAATGGCACAACGCAAACGACTGCCCGGCGAAGCGCTGCGCTGTCAGATTGCATTCCGTGAACATCGTGCTGGCGGCGTTGGCGCCCGTCAGCGTGGCGCTGCGCAGGTCCAGCTGATGGAGCAGGGTGTAGCCAAGCTGCGCTTGCGTCAGATCGGCGTTGGCGAAGGTGCCGCGCGAGAACACCGAGCGTTCCACGCAAGCGGCCTGCAACGATGCGCGCTCCAGCGACGTGGCGGTGAAAGACGATTCGTACAGGGCGGCCTGGTCCAGCCGGGCGCCCGTCAGGTCGCATTCCGTGAAGCTCGCGCCATGAAAGCGGCCGCCGCTGAACCTTGCTTCCCTTGCCTGGCAGCGTAGCAGCCGCGCAGTGTCCAGGTTGGCGCCGACGGCATCCACGTGGCCCATGGCGCAGCTGATGAACTGGCTGTCCTGCAACTGGCAGCCGGCCATCCGTGCACCCGTGAAATCAACGTGATCGAAAAAACCACCCGCCAGATCCAGCCCGGCCAGATCGGCGCCTGCCAGGCTGATGTGTTGTATCGGCTCGCCATGGCGCACGCTGTCCAGCAGCTTGTCGATGTTCATGCGGGCTGCTCCGGCTGCCTGGCGGGCCAGCGCTTGGCGCCTTGCGTGTAGGTATGGTCCAGCCCGGTGCTGTCGTCCATTTGCGTTTGCGCGACATCGGCGCGGAAGAAGTTCGATCCGGTAAGATCGGCACGCAAGAAGATGGCCTTGCCCAGCAAGCTGTTGATCAGGTTGGCATTACGCAGGCAGGCGCCGGTGAAATCCGCGCGCACGAAGTGCGTGTCGGGGGCGGTCAGGCCGCTCAGGTCGGCATCTTGCAACTGGCACTCGGAAAAGTCACAGGCGTTCAGGGTCGCGCCGCGCAAGTCCGCGCCCGTCAATGTGGCGCCGCGCGCGCTGCCGTGCTTGAACTGCATGCCGCGCAGCCGGGCGCCCGCCAGCTCGACGCGCCCGGCGAAGGCGCAGCCGTCCAGCGTGGCATTTTCCATGCTGAAGCGGCCTGGGAAAGCCACGTCCATGAAGCTCAGCCGCACCAACGTCGCGCCGGCAAAGTCCGCATCGGCAAGCGCGCCTTGCATGAACACGCACTGCTCGAAGCGCGTGTCGCGAAAGCCGCAGTCTTCGAATGTGCCGCTCATCGCCGCCCACTGGTTGAAGCTGGCGCGGCGGAAGTCGCAGCGTATCAACCGCGCCTGGTGCAAGCGCCCCAGCTGCCATGCGCTGTCGGCAAAATTGCAGTCTTCGCCCTGCGCGTGGTCCCACGTGCATTCCTTGAACTGGCCCTGCGCGAAGTTGGTCCTCACACATTGCGTGCGGCCCAGGTTGGCGCGCGTCAGGTTCGCGCCGCACAGGCTTGCGCGGGTCAAGTCCGCGCCGGTCAGCACGGCGTCGGTCAGGTCGCAGCCATCCAGCCGGGTATCCGCGAGCTTTGCGCCGGCGAAAATCGCGCGCTGAAAATTGACGCACGACAGGTCCATGCCCGATAGATCCGCACCGGTCAGGTTCATGTCGCGACAGTCGCGGTTGTTTTTCAGCTGCGCGTCCAGCTTGCGGCGCGTGCGCTGCGCGCGCAACGGGGGCATGGGCGGGGGCGGGGCAAAATGATGGGCCGACTGTTGATACGCCTGATGCACCTGCGGCCCCAGCGTGTCGGCCAGTGGCGGCAGGGACGTCGGGCTATCCGCCGATGCGCGTCCGGCCTGCGCATGCGGGCTGGCATCGAACTCGGCAATGTGTCGTTTGATCCTGCGGGGATCGAAGCCGGCCGGCAGTGTGCCGTCCGGCCCCGGCCGGCGCAGCGCGTCCATGTCCACGCCGGCCACTTCGGCCATCTGCGGCAGGTTGGGATCCGCCAGCGCGCGCGCGCCCGGCCCGCCGGACAGGCGCTTGGCCTCTTCAAGCTCTTGCTGCATGCGCAATATCGTTTGTGGCAAATCGGCAAGCCTGGGCGCTGTAGGCGGCGGGTCCAACGGCGCCATGTACAGATCGGGGTCCAGGCCCTGCGCCAATAGCGACTCGCGTTCGCGCGCGTGGCGGCGCGCCAGCCCGGCGTGAACGTTCCTGTTGGTGGCACGCACGGCCAAGGTTTGCGCGTCCCCTTCCAACCCGCCGTCGCAAAGCTCTTCCGGCACGAGTTGCGCGTCCAGCAGGGCATAGACGGGGCCCAGCTCCGGGCTCAGGCGTTGCCGCACGACGTCCCGGTAATGGCTGACTTCGCGCGGCTGGTCCGCGTGTTCCAGCGCAGGCATGATGTGGCGGATATCCGCTGCGTCATCCTCGCGCACGTGCACCGCGCCGTGCCAGATCAGGACCATCTTCGTGTGATCGGGAAAAAACCACGCGGTGGTCAGGCGCAGCGGTACCTCTTCAAGCGCGCTGCCGTCCGCCTGTCGGCTGACAAAACAGCGCGCGCGCCAGCGGGGCAGTTGGCCGCGCAACACCGCTTGTTCAGGATGCAGATTCCACAGCGCATAGTCCGAGCCACCGGCAAGCTCGGCGTTGGCCGGCCCCCATTGGTCGGGCGGCGCCGCGTTGAAGAAGCGCCAGTCCATGTCGCGCGCGAAACCGGGATAGTCGTGCTCCAGCCATTCCTGTCCGTAGTCACGGCCCATGTGCGATGCGCGCTGCGGCCATTCCACGGGCAGTGCGCCAACGCCCGCAGGCGCCACGCGTTGCCCGGGGGCGCTGATGCGCTGCAAGGGGTGTTCAATGTTTGGCAGCCGACGCGTGCGCACGCCATTGATGACCTCGTCCTGCGCGCCGATACCCAGCGGGTTTTCAGCGACGTCCGGGCCGCCATAGGCGTGGCTCCAGTCCAGGCGCATGCGCGCAAACGGCTGCGGCGCGGTCGCCTTGCCGTCGATCCAGTAGCGGTCGCCAAAGACCACCAATGACTTGTCGATGGCGCCCACCTGCACGCGCACGCCGCACGCGCCGGGCTGCTTGGCATCATGGGGGTAGGCATGGCCCGAAACCAGCACTTCCGGGTACTGCTTGGGCGTGGCCAGGTCCAGCGCGCCGATGCCTTCTTCGGCGGCAAGCTTCCAAAGGTCCTGGTCGGTCAACAACGTGGGGGACTGCGCGATGTCGACCAGGGCGAAGACCGACACGCCCAACAGATCGCGGCGCTGCCATCGGTAGGGCCGCGTCAGGACGCCCAGGCGGAAAGGCTTGATGGTCTTCATGGGCTATCCGGTGGGCTGATCAATGGCGACGTCATAGGTGGCGGCATTGTCCCGCGACCCTTCGCGCGACCGTTGCGCGGACCCCTCCCGCGCCTGCACGCGCACCTGCACGGTCTTGCCCGCACCGAACTCGGCCAGGTGCAGCGGCGATAGCGGCACGCGTACCGTGCGCGTAAACGCCGGCGTGGCATCGGTGGCGGCAACCTCCAGCTCCAGCTCGATGACGAAATACAGCGTCTCGCCGATGCGGGTACGCGTGTCGCGCGCTGCCATCACGCGCGCGGTGCTGGCCACGCCCGTGGCGCGGACCGCGTCCAGGCGTTCGGTTTCCGCGCGCCCGGCCGCCCGGCGTCGGCGTTCGCGCCGAAGCATGAAGGCCGCCTGCACGCCGGACAACAGCAAGCCCAGCACCACCCATTTTCCCCAGTCCGGCCAGGCCGTCACGAAGTCCGACATGAGCGTCTCAAATGATGGACCACAGGCCGACCATGGATGCGCCCAGGCCGACCTGCTCGGCCTTCTGAAGGTCGAACGCGTAGCTGGACCCGGTCGTGCGGTACGACACCAACTGGCCAATACTGCTGACCGCTGCGTAGTTCGTGAACGACAGGTTCAGCATGACGGTGGTGCGGAACAACGCCATTCGATGCATCCCGAATTCGGCCTTGGCCACCGCCAGGCCGATCGAGAACGGTGTGGCCTGCAACCAGCTTTCCTTGGACAAATCCTTTACGTTGGCAGCGTCCATCACCACGTCGGCCGGCGTTTGCAGCGTGATGTTGCCCTGGGCCTTGACCATCACCGTCGAGCCTTCCGATTCGATGTGCGCCTTGCCTTTGGATTTGATGTCCATCGTGGCGGTTTCGGACTGCACCAACATCGCCGTCTTGGCCTTCACGTCCATGTTTGCATCGGTGGACAGCACCTCGACCTTGCCCTTGGCCTTTTCAGTCAGCGTGCCGTCCTTGACGTGATGCAGCGAGTTGCCGCCGGTGACGTTGACCTCCTGGCCCGTCTTCAAGGTCTCCTTGAACAGCCCCGTGATCTCGCGTTCTTCGCCCTTGGCGGCCACGGTGGTCTTCAAGCCGTTGTCGAACTTCTCATCCATCAGGCCGTCTTTCACGTTGACGGTGCGCGAGGCCTTGACGGTGTATTCCTCGTGCCCCGTGACGTACACGTCGCGGCGCTTGCCGACTTTCAAGTTGTCGGTGCCGGTGATGTTGATGTCGCGAAAGCCGCCTATCTTGGTGGTGTCGTTCTGGCCGATGGTGGTGTTGCGGTTCAGGTCGGTCGAGTGCGTCTCGTTGGCTTCGACCTCGGTGCACAGCTCGCGCTCTGCGTGCAGCCAGATTCGCTCGCAGCCGCTTTTATCTTCGAACATCAACGCGTTCGCGGTGGCCGGCGTACCGCTTTTCGAGCGGCTAAGAAAGCCGCTTTGCGTGGCATTGTCGGGCAGGTCCCACGGCGGCAGGTTGTTCGCATTGAACACGCGCCCGATCACGATGGGGCGGTCGGGTTGGCCGCCAATGAAATCCACGATGACCTCGTCGCGCACACGCGGCAATTGGATGCCGCCAAAGCCGCCGCCCGCCCAGGGGCTCGACACGCGCACCCAGCACGAACTGTTCTCGTCCTTCTTGCCATAGCGGTCCCAGTGAAACTGCACTTTGACGCGGCCCATCTTGTCGGTCCAGATTTCCTCGCCCTGCTTACCGACTACCGTTGCCGTCTGCGGCCCGTGGGTGCGGGGGATCGGCGTGACGCGCGGGGCGCGAAACTGCGTGCTGGAGGGCAGCACCACGAATTCCAGATCGAAATCGCCGGGGTCTATCTGACCGCTTGCGTAGCCCGTTTCGCGAATGCGGTAGTAGGTGCTGACGACAAGATACTCGCGGTTTTCCGCTTGCCGTGGATGATTGCGCAGCGTGAACAGATGCCCGGTCGACAGCCCGCGCGCATTGGATGCGCCGGTGCTTTGTTCCTGTCGGCATTGCAGGTCTTGCAGCCGCACGCGCGTGTAATGCTCGGCATCGTCCGGGTTGGTGTAGCCGCCTTGCCATTCGTACATTTCCAGGTCGCCGTGGTCATAGGCGCCCGGGTTGTTGCGCCGCGCTTCCAGACTGGCAGCGGGCGTCAGCGGGTGGTAATCCGTGGTGGCGAAGGCGCCCGGCGTGATCTGCTCGGCCACTTCCCATTTGTGGATGTAGTCTTCGCGCGGCACCGTGATGCGGTCGGGGCCGTAATACGGAATCTGTTCGTAGTCGGCAACCGGTTCGTGCTGCGTGATGTCGTCGGTCAGCACCAGCGTGTGCTTGCCGTTGTCGTGCTTGAACCAGAAATAGATGCCCTCGTGTTCCATCAGCCGACAGATGAAGGCGTAGTCGGTTTCCTGGTACTGCACGCAGTATTCCCAGTTGCGATAGGTCTCGGTCAGCTTGAACTCAACGGGGTAGCTGTAATCCTTGAGCACCTCGCGGATCACGTCGGGCACGTTCTTGTTCTGGAAGATCTTGTTGTCCGACGTTTGCGTCAGGTACCACAGCCACGGGCGTACGGTGGCGCGGTAGATGGTGTAGCGGGACGTGTTGTTCTCACGGCCCACCAGCACGCAGCGGGTGATGTGTCCGCTGAGATAGCGCGGCGCGCCCGGCGTGGTTTCGATTTCAAGCGTCAGCGGTTTGCCAAGCAGCGACTTCATGTCCAGCGAATAGGACTCCGAGACCAGCTCAACCTCGAACTCAAATAGCTGCGACAGGCTTTCGGCGCCGTGCATGCCGCGAAATTTCAATTGCTCGGGCGGCAGGGGCGTATGCGCCTTGACGACGCGTTCGCTTGGCACGTTGCGGTCCATCTCATCGTCTCCTTATGAGAATTCAACTGCTGCTGCTGCTGCTGCTGCGCTTGCTGGGTTGGGATGCACCGGACGCGCAAACGGCGCGCGTCGTAACGACTGCAATGGGATGGCCGGCCACACTGGGGCCGCTTGCAAAGGGCGGGCGCCGCCGTGCAAAAAGCGCAAAGCGAAAAACGCCGATGCCGGGGACGTCTGTCTCGTGAATCTGTTTACGCGCCGGTCTGCTGCCAGCGTGAGCGCCGATTGTAGGCACCGCGCAAAGCGGGTACGAAGCGCGATCACATGCTTTTGTGTTTTTTACGCTTCCGTAACAACACTTGCAGGTCGGCCCGTATCACGTAAGGAATATGTCAAAACATCAACGTAGCAGGGCAAGAAGTGTGCATTTGTTTAGTGGCTTGTTAGGTTTCTGTAAGAAAAATCTGAAGTTGTGAGTTGTCCGTTGCATACGGAAAGACGTGCCTAGAATTCTCCCTTCCGTGAAGCAGCGCGGAGCGTAGTGGTAGGTTCCAGGCAGCATCCCCAGGCATCTAAGCAATGACTATGGACTTCGCCGATATCCTCAATACACTCGATTCACGTCTGCCCTGCGGGGAAGACCTCGAATACGACGCTGACTTTCTGCAGTTGCAGCAAGCCGCGGCCGGCCGGGACGAACAGCAGTTCGGCTCGACCATCATCGCTGCGCAGCCGCCCGACTGGCGCGAGGTCGAACGCCTGGCCCGTGCCTTGCTTGAGCGCACGCGAGACCTGCGCGTGATCAGCCTGTTGACCTGTGCCTGGACCGAGATCCGCGGGATACCCGGCTACGCGGACGGTCTGGCGCTGGCCGTCGACACCCTTGAACGCTATTGGGAACCCGTGCATCCGCGCCTGGATAGCGTGGGCGAGGACGACCCCATGCCGCGCATGAACGCCTTGGCCGCGTTCGGCGATATGCAGGGCTGCGCGCGCAGCGTGCGCTCGGCCAGCCTGGTCAATGGTGTGCATGGGCAGCTCTCGCTGCGTGATACCGAGGCGCTGCTGGATGGCAGCCGCCAGGACGCCGACTGCTATCCGGGAGGCCGTCCCCGTGTGGTGGCGCGCCTGCGTGAGGCCTGGGCGCAACGCGACGCCGATGTGCTGGCGCTGGCCGCCGCATGCGATGCGTTGCGACGCATCCAGAAGTTGGTGACGGACAAACTGGGCGCCACGTGGACGCCGGATTACAGCGCAGTCTTGCGCACGTTGAACGTTGTGTTGGACGCCGCGCGCGACGGTCAGCAGACCTCTGCGGACGCGTCTGGAATGGCTGCCGAGGCGCACACGACCAGCGCCGGCAGCGGCAACGGCAACGGCCATGGGCCTGGCGCGCAGCAAGGCGATCATCAAGACGAAGCCGGGCAGTCGGCGGACACAGCGCGGGGCCTTGCCGCCACGCATGCCGGCGTGCGCTGGCAGGACGCCCGCATCCAGTCGCGCGATGACGCCATGGCCATGTTGAGCAAGGTGTGCGCGTACTTCGAAGCCAACGAGCCCGGGCATCCGGCGCCGTATCTCATTCGACGCACCCAGCAGCTTATTCCGTTGAGCTTTCACGACATCATCAAAAACCTGGCGCCCCAGGGCCTCGAGCAATTCGAGGCCTGGCTGCCGCGTGACACCGACAGCCGGCCGGATTCGTAGCGCGGCGCAGCCCCCAGAGACCAACAAGAGGAGACAACACCATGGCGACCAGCCTGAAAGGAAGCGGCCAGAAGTTCATCGCCAGAAACCGCGCGCCGCGCGTGCAGATCGAGTACGACGTGGAGATCTACGGCGCCGAGCGCAAAATCCAGCTGCCCTTTGTGATGGGCGTGCTGGCCGACCTGGCCGGCAAGTCCGAAACGCCCCAGCCGGAAGTGGGCGAGCGCAAGTTCCTGGATATCGATATCGACAACTTCGATGAACGCATGCGCTCGATCCAACCGCGCGCGGCATTCCAGGTCGAGAACACGCTGACCGGCGAAGGCAACTTGAACGTGGACATCACGTTCGAGAGCATCGATGACTTTTCGCCGGCCACCGTTGCCAAGAAGGTTGGCGCGCTGAACGAGCTGTTAAGCGCGCGGACCCAGCTGGCCAACCTGCTGACCTACATGGACGGCAAGACGGGCGCCGAGGAACTGATCGGCAACGTGCTCAAGAACCCGGCGCTGATGAACGCGCTGGCGGCGGCGCCCAAGCCGGAAGCCCCACCCGCATCCGACCCCGCCGGCACGGACCCGGCCGCCTAGTTTCCGCTGGAATCGCTTTTCGGAGAATGCCATGACCGCAGTGGCCAAACGCGCCGACGCGCGCGCTGTCGATACCCTGGAAGCCGACGACCTGTCCGCGCTCCTGAAGAAAGAATTCAAACCCAAGACCGAGCAGGCGCGCGAGGCGGTGGAACACGCCGTGCGCACCCTGGCGCATCAGGCGCTTGAGAACAGCGGCGTCGGCCTGTCGTCCGACGCCTACCGCACCATCCAGGCGATCATCGCCGAGATTGATCGCAAGCTGTCCGAGCAGATCAACCGCGTGATGCACCATCCCGAATTCCAACAGCTGGAAGGCGCGTGGCGGGGCCTGCATTACCTGGTCACCAACACCGAAACCGACGAGCTGTTGAAGATCCGCGTGATGAGTATTTCCAAGGCGGAACTGGGGCGCACGCTCAAGCGCCACAAGGGCGTGGGCTGGGACCAAAGCCCCATCTTCAAGCGCGTGTATGAAGAAGAGTATGGCCAATTCGGCGGCGAGCCGATCGGTTGCCTGGTGGGCGATTACCACTTCGACCACAGCCCGCCGGATGTGGAGCTGCTGGGTGAGATCGCCAAGATCTCATCCGCCGCGCATTGCCCCTTCATTGCGGGTGCATCGCCCAATGTGATGCAGATGGATTCGTGGCAGGAGCTGGCCAACCCGCGCGACCTGACCAAGATCTTCACCAACACCGAATACGCCGCGTGGCGCAGCCTGCGCGAGTCCGAGGATTCGCGCTATATCGGGCTGGCGATGCCGCGCTTTCTGGCACGCCTGCCGTATGGCGCGCGCACGAATCCGGTGGATGAATTCGACTTTGAAGAAGACACCGACGGCGCCAACCACGACCGCTACACCTGGGCCAACTCGGCGTATGCGATGGCGGCAAACGTGAACCGCTCGTTCAAGTTGTACGGCTGGTGCACGTCGATCCGGGGCGTGGAGTCTGGCGGCGCGGTGGAAAACCTGCCGTGCCACAGTTTTCCCAGCGATGACGGCGGCGTGGACATGAAGTGCCCGACGGAAATCGCGATCAGCGATCGGCGCGAGGCCGAGCTGGCCAAGAACGGCTTCATGCCGCTGGTGCATCGCAAGAATTCCGACTTCGCTGCCTTCATCGGCGCGCAGTCGCTGCAAAAGCCACACGAGTACTACGAGGCCGACGCATCGGCCAATGCCAAGCTGGCCGCGCGCCTGCCGTACCTGTTTGCGTGCTGCCGGTTTGCGCATTACCTGAAGTGCATCGTGCGCGACAAGATCGGCTCATTCCGCGAACGCGACGACATGGAGCGTTGGCTGAACGACTGGATCATGAATTACGTGGATGGTGACCCGGTGAACTCGTCGCAGGAAACCAAGGCGCGCAAGCCCTTGGCGGCGGCCGAGGTGCAGGTGCAGGAAATCGAAGACAACCCGGGCTATTACTCCGCCAAGTTTTTCCTGCGGCCGCACTATCAGTTGGAAGGGCTGACGGTGTCGCTGCGGTTGGTGTCCAAGCTGCCTTCGCTCAAGCAGAACGAAGGCTGAGCGTCAGACAAGATGGGCGCAGCCGCGCCCGATAACTTCAGGAGACAGATGTGGCTGTGGATATGTTCATGAAAATCGATGGCGCCAACGGTGAATCCAAAGACGCCAACCATAAGGACTGGACGGATATCGTGTCCTTCTCGTGGGGCGCGACGCAGCCGGGCAACCTGGCCAGCGGCGGCGGCCTGGGCGCCGGCAAGGCAAGCTTCAACGACCTGCACGTGGTGGCGCGCATCGACAAGGCGTCGCCCGCCGTGATGAAGCACTGCGCCAGCGGCAAGCACCTGGGCAAGATCGAGCTGTCGCTTTGCAAGGCGGGCGGCGAGCAGATCGAATATTCCAAGATCACGCTGGAAGACGTGCTGGTGTCCTCGGTGCAGATCTCCGGTGACCGCAGCGCCGAGGGCGTGGTGGTGAACTACGCTTTCCAGGCGGCCAAGGTCAAGCAGCAGTACTGGGAACAGACGGAGAAGGGCGGCAAGGGAGCTGAAAGCCTCGTGGCTTGGGACATCAAGCAGAACAAGGAAGTCGGCTAGGGCGGGGCCACGATGTCTATGGTTGCCGTTCCATTCGGCGCGATCAGCCTGTCCGGCCAGCTGGAAGAAGTGCAGGCGCAGATTCGCCGCCGACCGGCTGATGCGGACTTGCGCGCGCAACTGTTCCAACTGTTGGTGGTGCAGGGAGACTGGGCTCGTGCCGCTGAACAGCTCAGCGTGTGTGGCGCGCTGAGTGCGCAGGCGCGGCCGACGGTCGCGCTGTATGCCAGCGCCATCGCGGCGGAGCGCGAGCGCGAGGCGGTGCTGGCGGGCGACGGCGAGCCCGTCATGTTGAGCGAGCCTGATGCGTGGATGCAGGCCCTGCTGTCGGCGCTGCATCGGGACGGGCAGGGTCCGAAGGACGAGGTCGCCGAGCAGCGTTCCCGCGCCCTGCAGGACGCCGATGCGCGCGGGGGCACCGTGCAAGGCGTTATGCAGGGGGTTGGGCGAGGGGGTGTGCAGGAGGAGGGGGTGCAAGGGGTGGGGCAGGATACCCCACTGCCGTTCCAGTGGATGTGCGACGGCGACAGCCGCCTGGGGCCGGTGTTCGAGTTCCTGGGCGCGGGGCGCTACGTGTGGCTGCCCTTCACGGCGCTTAAATGCCTGCGCCTGCTGGCCCCCGAGGGGCTGTGCGATCTGGTGTGGTCGCGCGCCGAGATCGAACTGGTGGGCGGCCGTACGCTGCAAGGCCTGGTGCCGGCCCGTTACCCGCCGGCGCCGGGCGCACGCATGATCGACCAGCCCGATCCCGTCAAGCTGGGGCGCGTGACGGAGTGGCGGCCGTTGTATGCCGACACCTACGCGGGCGTGGGCCAGAAGATGTGGCTGACCGACGCGGGCGAGTTCGCACTGCTGGACCTGCGCAGCGTGGAGTTCGCGTGATGGGCCACGCCGACGACACCGCGCGCTGGAAGCCGGCCGTGCAAGGCTCGCAGAGCGCGCAAAGTGCGCCTGCCGAGCGTACGCGGCGCGCCATGCGGGATCGCCTGCAGCCGTCGTTGCTGGACCGCTTGATGGACAACGACCCCACGCGTCGCGAAGAACCTCGCGACAGCGCCATGCTCACGCATGAGCAGCTGCGCGCGGCGGTGTTGCGGGATCTGCGCTGGCTGCTCAATACCGTCAACTTGCAGACCTCGCAGGACTTGTCGGCGCATCGTCAGGTTGCCACATCGACCGTGAATTTCGGCGTGCGCGCGATGGCCGGCAAGCGTATGTCGGAGATCGACTGGATCGACGTCGAAGAGTCCATACGCGATGCGATATCCGCGTTTGAGCCGCGCATCCTGGATTCCTCGGTCGAGGTGCGCTGCGTAACGGACACGGGCACGCTCGAACATCACAATGTGCTCAGCCTGGAGATACGGGGCATGCTGTGGTGCGTGCCACACCCGCTTGAGTTCCTGTTCCGTACCGACATCGATCTGGAAAGCGGCCACATGGATCTGCGCGATCTGGGTGGGCTCTGATGGACGCGCGCTTGCTGGACTACTACAACCGCGAGCTCGTGTATCTGCGTGAGCTGGGGGCGGAATTCGCGCAGGCGCATCCCAAGGTCGCGGGGCGGCTGGGCATGAACGCGACGGAAGTGGCCGACCCTTACGTCGAGCGCCTGCTGGAAGGCTTCAGCTTTCTGACGGCGCGCATCCAGATGAAGATGGACGCGGAGTTTCCGCGCTTCTCGCAGCGCTTGCTGGAAGTGGTGTACCCGAACTATCTGGCGCCCACGCCGTCGATGGCGATCGTGCAGTTTGCACCCAGCATGAACGAGGGCACCTTGGCCGGTGGCTTCGAATTGCCGCGCGGCACGCTGCTGCGCGGCCGTGTACCGCGTGGCGAGCAGACGCCGTGCGAATTCACGACCGGGCACGCCGTGCGCTTGTGGCCGCTGCAAGTCACTCACGCCGACTTCACCGCGGCTCCGCAAGACTTGCCGTTGGCGCGGCTGGGCCTTGCCGGCCGCGCCGCGCGCGTGTTGAGCGCATTGCGCATACGGATCGAAATCGGCGGCGGGCAGCGGCTGGAAGACCTGGACCTGGACCAACTGGTGTTCCATCTGCACGGGCAGGATTTGCAGATGCAGCGCCTGCTGGAAGTGCTGATGGGGCACACGGTGGCAGTGCTGGGCCACGACACGGCCCGGCCGGTGGCGTGGATCAACAAGCTGCCGGCAGGCGCGGTGCGGCATGAAGGTTTTGCCGACGACCAGGCGCTGCTGCCGGGCGATGCGCGCGTATTCCAGGGCTATCGCTTGCTACAGGAGTACTTTGCCTTTGCGCAGCGCTATCTGTTCTTCAGCGTGAATGGCTTGAAAGCGGGATTGAAAACGGGGCCGAGGTCCGCATCGGATGCGGGCGCCGGCGGCGCGCTGCCGGTGTCATCCACCCCACGCGAGACCCGCGCATTCGATCTGACCTTCCTGTTCTCGGTGGCCGCCCCGGAACTGGAAGGCGCGATCTCCGCCGCCAATCTTGCGCTGCATTGCGCGCCCGTCATCAACCTGTTTCCCAAGCGCGCGGATCGAGTGGCGATCACGCCGCGCACGTCGGAATATCACGTGGTGGTGGATCGCAGCCGCCCGCTGGACTATGAAGTGTTCGGCGTGACGCGGGTCACCGGGCACGCGTCGGCGCAGCAACAAGAGCAGGAGTTCCGTCCGTTCTACGGGTCCTTGGGCAGCGATCCGGACGACTACGGCGCGTACTACTCCGTGCGCCGCGAGCCCCGGCTGATCTCGGACACCGCGCAGCGCAACGGCACGCGCACCGGTTACACCGGCAGTGAAGTGTTCCTGTCGCTGGTGGACCGCCAGGAAGCGCCGTTCTCCGGCCAGCTGCGCCATGTGTCGCTGGAAACGCTATGCACCAATCGGGACCTGGCGATGCTGCTGCCGCTGGGCACCGACACCGACATGACGCTGCGCGTGTCGGCGCCCGTGCGCGCGGTGAAGGTGCTGCACGGCCCCACGCGCCCCTGTGCGGCGCTGGCCGAGAACGCCGCCACCTGGCACCTGATCAGCCACTTGGGGCTGAACTACCTGAGCCTGACGGACCTGGACACAGAGCAGGGTGCGCAAACGCTGCGCGAGATGCTGCACGTGTACGGCAACCTGGCCGATCCGGTGGTGCGCAAGCACATCTCCGGGCTGCGGCACGTCAGCGCCAAGCCCGTGTATCACCGCTTGCCGGTGCCGGGTCCCATCGTCCATGGGCGCGGCGTGCGCATCGCGCTGCAAGTGGACGAGGCGGCCTTCTCCGGCATCAGCCCGTATTTGTTTGGCGCCGTGCTTGAACAGTTTTTCGCGCGCCATGTGTCGATCAACATGATGTCGGAGCTGGTCCTGTCGACCCTGCAGCGCGGCGAAGTCGCCCGCTTCAAGCCCCGCATGGGACGCCGGCCCGCGGTCTAGGCAGGCACCCCCACGAACCGGAGCGCATGATGAAATCCGTCGCAAGCTTGAACCGAATTGCCTATGACCCGGTGCATTTGCTGGGTGAGGTGCTGCATGTCGAAGCCGACGGCCGCTACGCCGTCGCGTGCGATGGCCGCACCTGGCTGGCGCGTCGCGCCGCCAGCTGCCTGCTGGCACCCCAGCCGGGTGATGAGGTGCTGATCAGCGGGCCGGACCCGTCGCGCGTGTATCTCATCGCGGTCACCGTGCAGGCGGTATCCGCCGGCACGGTGTTGGAGACCCAGGGTGATCTGGTGCTGCGCTCGCAGGGCGGCAACGTGCGCGTGGAAAGCGCGGGCGACGTGACCTTGCAAGGCCGGGACGCCGTGCACGTCCGCACGCCCGAATATTCCGTGGACGCCGACGAAGAACGTCATGCCGCCAAACGCATTCGCATGGTGGCCGAGCAGCTGCACGCCACTATCGGCGAGACGCGGCTGGTCGGCCGCAACTACGAAGCGGTGCTGGACCGCATGACGCTCATGGCGCGCGTGTCCATGCGCAGCGTCAGTGACGTGGACCAGGTGCGTGCGGGCTCCATCGATTTCCAGGCCGAGCAAAGCGCGCGGCTGCATGCGTCATACACGCTGGTAACCGGCGCCGACCTGGTCAAGGTTGACGCCAAGCAGATTCACATGGGGTGACGGGATGGACGTCACGCATCCCGTCGCCGACGCGCAGTGGTGGCGTGCCCTGGAGCGCGAGCCCTACGCGCACGATCTGTTCCACGCCCTGCGCTGGATCGATGCGCATTGCGGCGCGCGCAAGCCGCTGGGGCGCGATACCGTGGCGCGTTACGAGCCCGTGCGCTTGCGGCAAGAGCCGTCGATGGCGTTCGCACCGTCCACGGTGGCGCGCGTGCGGCCGGCGCAGAACGGCCGGCCGGCTGAAGTTTCCATCTATGGCTTCGGCCTGTTTGGCCCCAACGGCCCCTTGCCGCTGCACCTGACGGAGCATGCGCACGAACGCATGGCGCACTACGGCGACCGCACGCTGGCCGCCTTTGCCGATGTGTTCCATCACCGCCTGATCCTGTTGTTCTACCGCGCCTGGGCAGATGCGCAAAGCACGGTCAGCCTGGACCGCAAGGACGCGCGCTTCACGCGCTATGTGGCCAGCCTGTTGCATATGGGCGAGCCGTCGATGCAGCGGCGCGATGCCGTGCTGGATCATGCCAAGTACTTCATGGCGGGGCACCTGGTGCGCCAGACCCGCAACCCCGAAGGGCTCAAGCACATCCTGCAAGCGTTCTTCGGCCTGCCGGTGCGCATCCGCGAATTCGTGCCGCAATGGATACGCCTGGAGCCCGAGCAGCGGCTTGGGCTGGGCAGCCCGATGGGCTTGGGGCGCGACTCGGTGCTGGGCGTGGCGGTGCGCGATGCCCAGCACAAGTTCCGCATCGAGGTCGGTCCCTTGACGTTCGACGATTACCAGAGCTTCCTGCCGGGCGGCTTGCGCGCGCGACAGCTGACGCATTGGGTCAGGCATTACATCGGCGTGGAACTGGCGTGGGACGTGCGTCCGGTGTTGCGCGCCGATGAGGCCGGCGGCGTGCGCCTGGGCGCGCAGCGGCCGCTGGGCCTGTCGGCGTGGCTGGGAAGGCGCCGGCCCGCGCAGGGCGACGCCGACGATTTGCTGCTGGACTATGAACGCCGCGAACAGACGCCGGCACGTGGCCGCTTGCAGGCCCAACCTTCCAGGACACCGCGCGCTTGATCGCGCCATGACGCCATGTCGGATATCGGTCGCATCGAACTGTTCGGAAAGCTAAATCCGCTGCTCTACCAGGCGCTGGAAGGCGCAACGGCGTTCTGCAAGCTGCGCGGCAATCCTTACGTGGAACTGGTGCATTGGGTGCATCAGATTCTGCACGCGCAGGATAGCGATGTGCACCGTATTGCGCGCGCGTTCGAACTGGACCTGGGGCAGTTGCAGGCCGACCTGACGGCAGAGCTTGATCGGCTGCCGGCCGGCGCCGGATCGGTGTCCGATCTGTCGGAACACATTGATCACGCCGTGGAACGCGCGTGGGTGCTGGGCTCGCTGCGTTATGGCGCCGCGCGCATTCGCAGCGGCCATCTGTTGGCGGGCCTGGTCCGGACGTACGCGCTGCGTCATGTGCTGCTGGGCATGTCGCCGCAGTTTGCGCGCATCGTGCCCGACAAGCTGCTTGAGCAGATGGACGAGATGGTACAGGGGTCGCCGGAAGGCGTCAGTGCGACGACCGCCGCCGGCGACGACGCGCAGGCGCCGCGCAAGGACCTGGCCGCGTTGGAGCGGTTTGCCGTTGACCTCACCGCCAAGGCCCGCGCGGGCGAGATCGACCCGGTGTCGGGGCGCGACGAAGAAATCCGCCAGATCGTCGATGTGTTGATGCGTCGGCGACAGAACAATCCACTGCTGACGGGCGAGGCCGGCGTGGGCAAGACCGCCGTCGTGGAAGGTCTGGCACTGCGACTGGCCACGGGCGATGTACCGCCGCCCCTGCGCGACGTGTCTTTGTATCTGCTGGACATCGGGCTGCTGCAAGCCGGCGCGGGCGTAAAGGGCGAATTCGAGCAACGCCTGCGCAGCGTGATCGATCAGGTCCAGGCAAGCGACCGGCCCATCGTGCTGTTCATCGATGAGATCCACACGCTGGTGGGCGCGGGCGGCGCGGCGGGCACGGGGGACGCGGCCAACCTGCTCAAGCCCGCGTTGGCGCGCGGTCAGTTGCGCACCATCGGGGCGACCACGTGGTCGGAATACAAGAAGCACATTGAAAAGGACCCCGCGCTGACCCGCCGTTTTCAGGTGGTTCAAGTGCACGAGCCGGACGAGGCGCGCGCGTTTGACATGCTGCGCGGCCTGGCCGAAACCTTGCAGGCGCATCACGGCGTACTGCTGCTGGACGAGGCCATCACGGCGGCGGTGAGCTTGTCGCATCGCTACATTCCCGCGCGCCAATTGCCCGACAAGGCGGTGGCGTTGCTGGACACCGCGTGCGCGCGCGTGGCGATCAGCCAGCACGCCGTGCCGCCCGCGCTGGAGGATGCACGCCGACGCATCCAGGCGCTGGAAACGGCGCTGCGCATTGCCCGGCATGAAACACATCTTGGCGCGGGCGACGCGCAGCGCGTTGAACGCCTGGAGGCCGAACGGGCGCAAGCCGCGCAGGCGCAAGCCCAGCTGGCCGCCAGCTGGGAGGCCGAACGCGAGCTGGCCGCAAAGGTGCTCTCGCTGCGCGAAACCTTGAGCGCGCCGGCAACGGCGGGCGTTGACCACGCGTCGACACGGCAGGCGCTTGCGGGCGCCGCACAGGCACTGGCGGGCGGCCAGGGCGAGGCGCCGATGATACACACCGCCGTAGACGCGGCGGCGGTGGCGGCCGTGGTGGCCGACTGGACCGGCATCCCCGTGGGTCGCATGGTGCGCGACGAGGCACACGCCGTACTGGCGCTGGCGGACACGCTGGAAAAGCGCGTGATCGGCCAGCGCGACGCCCTGGAAGCCGTGGCGCGCCGTATCCAGACATCACGGGCCGGTCTGACCGACCCGGCCAAGCCGGTGGGCGTGTTCCTGCTTTGTGGGCCCAGCGGGGTCGGCAAGACCGAAACCGCGCTGGCCCTGGCCGAAGCGCTGTATGGCGGCGAACAGAACCTGATCACCATCAACATGAGCGAATTCCAGGAGTCGCACACCGTCTCCACCCTCAAGGGTGCGCCGCCGGGTTACGTGGGCTATGGCGAAGGCGGCGTGTTGACCGAAGCCGTGCGCAGGCGGCCGTATTGCGTGGTGCTGCTGGACGAGGTCGAGAAGGCGCACCCCGACGTGCACGAGATTTTCTTCCAGGTCTTTGACAAGGGCTGGATGGAAGACGGCGAGGGCCGCTATATCGACTTTCGCAATGCGGTCATCATCCTGACGTCCAACGTCGGCACCGAGCGCATTGCCACGCTGTGCCGCGATCCCGCGTTGATGCCGGATGCCGAAGGGCTGGCGGCCGCGCTGCGCGAACCCCTGTTGCAGGCATTTCCGGCGGCGCTGTTGGGACGGCTGGTGGCGGTGCCCTATCTGCCGCTGTCGGACGACATGCTGGCGCGCATCGTGGCGTTGCAGTTTGACCGAGTACGCCGCCGTTTGCAGGAACACCACGACGTAGCGCTGGAGGTCACGCGGGAAGCAACGGCGCTGGCCGTGACGCGCTGCACGCAAGTCGAGTCAGGCGCGCGCATGGTTGACGCCATTCTTACCAACACGGTCCTGCCGCAAATCAGCCGCGAACTGCTGGGCGCGTCCATGCAGGGCCGCAAGCTGCAACGCGTGCGCCTGTCGGCCAATGGCGGGGAATTTCGCTATGACTATGACTACGCGTGAATCGCTAGCGGTCGGTGTCGTCCGGCACTTTCTTCACGGACGCGGGCCGCATGAAGCTGCCGATTTCCCGCAAGTGGTCGGCGGCGGCGCGGCTATCCGTGGCATCGCGCGGCCCGCGCAGGGCGTCGTCGACGGGATGGCGCCGATGGTCGGCCAGCGGGTCGTGGGCGGGCAGCGTGGACGGCGTGCCGTCGGCGAAGACGCTGGGCGAGCCCTCATGGGCTGCGTCGAACAACGCCAGGGGGTCGGTGACCGGGCGCGAGACGGACGCGTCGCCGCGTGGCAGGTGGCGCAGCGGGTCGTCGGGGTTGCGCGCGGCGGCGGAATCCAGATCGAAAGGGTGGGTGGATACGTCCGGGGCGCTGCCCACGGGCAAGGTGCCGGGGCCGATCAGGTCGCTGAAGATGTCTTCGATGACCGGGGCGGCGGCCGGCTGGGCTTGGGCATCGGTTGCGGCGGACGCGGCCGAATCTGCTCGCAGGCGGTAGGTGCCTATTTCCAGTTCGTCGCCCGGCACCAAGGGCAGTTCCTGATCGCATTGAACGCGCTGCCCATTGATGCGCACGGTGCTCATGCTGCTCAAGTTCATCAGAAAGCCGGTGGTGTCCCCGTCGTGGACGCGCAGTACTGCCTGCACTCGGCAGATGTCGCCCGTGGGGTCGGGCAGGGCCAGCTGATTCACGGGGCTGCGGCCCATTGTGCCGCCGGGCGCCCGGAATTCGGTCTGGATGGGAGCGAAAGCCGGATCGCCGGCATGTTGGAACACCGTGAGCTTCATGCCTTTCTCCTTGGCGTCGGCGGCGCGTCAGCGGGCCTGGGCTGCCTTGGCCGACTTGAAAACCGGGCCCCATTGGGGATGCCCTGCTTCGTTGGGCGCAAGGTCGAACGAGGGCTGCAATTGCAGGATGCGGGTGAAGCTGTCCTCGCAAAGCTGGTGGTAGCCGATGACGCAGTAGCTGAAGGCTTGCAGCTTCAAGGCCTCGACGCGTACGGGCACCGGCGCGGTGGCCAGGGCGTCGGACGTGGCCACGGTGCGCGCGACGTCACCGAAACGGCTGGCGGCGTATTCGTTGCGCACCTGCTGCAAGGCGTCGGCGGCTTGCGGGGACGGCGAGGAACTACAGGCCGCGAGCACCGCAAGAATGGCAATCAGGCTAAGACGAACGGGCTGTTTCATGGCGCGGGCGTGTCGATGCACAAGGAAAGTGGCTCGGTTGTTCCGCCGATGATAGCGGCCCGGCGCGTGGCGGTTGCGTCGTGGCGTAACAGACGTGTGTGTTTTATTTCCGAGGACTTATGAACCGGTTTTCTTACGAGACAAGCTTGCCCACGGGGCGTCCCCGGGGGCGTTGGCCGCGCGTCGCGGCATGTCTGGCGGCGGGGGCGCTGATCGTCGGATGTTCATCCACCGCCAAGCGCGTGCCCGCGCCTTACGCCATCGAACTGCGCGCGGACCCGAAGGTAAACGCCAGCGCCAGTGGCAGGCCCTCGCCGGTGCAGGTGACCATCTATGAATTGAAGTCGGCCAGCACCTTCCAGGCCAGCGACTTTTTCACTTTGCAGGTCGATGCGCGCGCGGCGCTGGGCACCGAGCTGCTCAACACCGAACAGGTCATCTTGCGGCCGGGGGATACGAAGGTGCTGCATTACCCCGGCAACGCGGACGCGCGCGTGGTGGGCGTGGTGGCCGCGTACCGGGATCTTGAGCAGAGCAAATGGCGTTTGCTGGTGTCGCTGCCCGAACCGCAGAACACGAACATCTACAAGGTATGGCAGTTTTCACCGAACGAGGAGACGGTGAAAGTGGCCGTGACGCGCGCTGGCCTGGAAGAAGTGGACCGAAGCCGTTCGTGGTGGCCTTTCTAGCAGCACAAATCAAACGATAACAAGAGAACCTGAGCATGGTGAGCAGAGACAAAGTGATCTGGTCGGAGGGCATGTTCCTGCGGCCGCAGCATTTCCAGCAGCTGGAGCGTCATCTGCTGCACGCGGCGACGCAGCGTGCGGTGGCGGCGCAAGGGTTCTTCTGGGGGTTTTCGCATCTGTCGGTGGACCGCGAAGCACTCGCGATCGGCAAGCTGGTGTTGACTGACGCGTCAGGCGTCATGCCCGACGGCACCCCGTTCGACTTTGCCGGTCCGGCCGCCGCACCCGCCGCGCTGGAGGTGCCGGCGCGGGCGCGCGACGCGCGCGTCATGTTGGCGATTCCCCGTACGCGTCCCGGCGCGACCGATGTTGTCTACGAAGGCGAAGAAGACACCCTGGCCCGCTATCTCGTGCACGAGGCCGATGTGCACGACACCGGCTCGGTGGCGCTGGAGCCCGCCCTGCTGCAACTGGGCCGCCTGCGACTGCGGCTGATGCTGGAAGACGAGCTCACCGACGATTGGCTGGGCCTGGGCGTTGCGCGCGTGGTGGAGCGCCGGCCCGACAACCGCATCGTGCTGGACGACGGCTACGTGGCGCCGTGGCTGGCGGCCGGCGAACACCCTGTGCTGCGCGGGTGGATCAACGAACTGTATGGCCTGCTGGGTGCGCGTAGCGAAGCCCTGGCCGCGCGGCTGTCGCAGCCCGGTCGTGGCGGCGTGTCCGAGGTCTCCGACTTCATGCTGCTGGAAACCGTCAACCGCTACGTCGGGGCGCTTTGGCATGCCCGCCAGAGCGCCGGCCAGCATCCCGAGCGGCTGTTCCACGACTGGTTGATGCTGGCCTGCGATCTGGCCACCTTCACGTCCACGACACGGCGTCCAGAGGTGTTGCCCGAGTACGTGCATGACGATCTGCAAAACACGTTCGCGCCGCTGATGCACGAGTTGCGCCGGTCGCTGTCGGCAGTGCTTGAGCAGCGCGCGTTGCAGATCCCGCTGCAAGACCGGGGCCAGGGCGTACGCGTGGCGCAGATTGCAGACGCCGAGCTGCTGCAAACCGCCGGCTTCGTGCTGGCGGTGCATGCGGACATGGGCACGGACACCGTGCGCGCGCGCTTTCCCGCGCAGGTCAAGATCGGCCCGGTCGAACGCATCCGCGATCTGGTGCACTTGCAACTGCCGGGCGTTGCGGTACGTGCACTGCCGGTGGCGCCGCGCCAGATTCCCTACAGCGCGGGGCATGTGTATTTCGAGCTGGATAAAAGCGGGGAGTTCTGGAAGCAACTGGAGCGCACCGGCGCGCTGGCCTTGCATTTGGCGGGTGACTTCCCCGGCCTGACGATGGAGTTCTGGGCGTTGCGGGATTGAACGCGGAGACAGCTATGCATGCATCAGACCACACCCTGTCCGCCCCGCCGGGAAGCCTGGGCGACACGCCCGGCCAGGCCTCCAGCCGGCTGCGGCCTCATGACTACGTCATCAGCGGCGCCAACCCGCTGGTGGCGGCGGCCAACCCCTTGTTGGACTTGATCCCGCAAATCCGCGCCACCGCGTCGCACCCGTCGCCCGCGATGCTGCGCGAGCACTTGCTGGACGAGATCCGTCAGTTTGAGTTGCGCGCACAGCAGGCGGGCACTCCCAACGAAACGATCCTGGGCGCGCGCTACTGCCTGTGCACCGCGCTGGACGAAGCCGCCGCGTTGACCCCGTGGGGCGGGGGCGGTGTGTGGTCGGCCCACAGTCTGCTGGTGACCTTTCACAACGAGACCTGGGGCGGCGAGAAATTCTTCCAGCTGCTGGCCAAGCTGTCGCAAAACCCGGCGCAACACCTGGACCTGCTTGAACTGCTGTATTACTGCCTGCTGCTGGGCTTTGAAGGCCGCTACCGCGTGATGGACAACGGCCGTTCGCAACTGGAAACGCTGCGCCAGCGCTTGCTGCGCATCCTGCGGGGGGCACGTGGGGAGTACGCGCTTGCGCTGTCGCCCCATTGGCGCGATGAGCCCGCGCAAACGCCGCTGCGGCGGTTGCCCGTGCCGCTGTGGGTCTTCGGCGCGTTGGCTGCCGTGCTGGCGCTGGCTTTGTATTGGGGGTTGGGATGGCGGTTGGGCAGCCAGTCGGACGGCGTGTTTGCGTCCATCAGCCAGCTCAAGCCGCCTGTCGTGCAGATCGCCCCGGCGGTGGTGAAGCGGCCCGCGCCCGCGCCGCGCCTGGCGGTGTTCCTGGCGCCCGAAATCCGCGACCAGCTGGTCAGCGTGCGCGACGAGGTGGACCGCAGCGTGGTGGTGTTGCGCGGAGACGGCGTGTTCGAGTCCGGTGCCAGTTCCGTTCGCGATCAGTACCTGCCCGTGCTGTCGCGCGTGGCGGACGCGTTGCGCGAGACGCAGGGCAGCATTCTGGTACGCGGGTACTCCGACAACATACCGATGCGCAGCGCGCGCTTTCCGTCCAACTGGCATCTGTCGCAGGCCCGCGCGGACGCCGTCAAGGACATGCTGGAACAACGCCTGGGGCAATCGGCTTCGGCGCGCGTCCGGGCGGAAGGGCGTGGGGATGCGGACCCGGTCGCACCCAACGATACGGCGGCAGGCCGCGCGCTGAACCGCCGCGTGGAAATCACGGTGCTGGTGCCGCCCACCCCGCATGAGGGCGATGCACAAGGAGGCAAAGAATGATCTACCGATTGTTCGGATGGTTCTTCAGCCGGCGTGTGTGGAATTTCCTGGGCCTGGTGGCGCTGGCGCTGCTGATCTGGATTGCGGGGCCGCTGATCGCGGTGGGTGCCGTGCGGCCGCTGGAAAGCCAGACGGTGCGCATCATCGTCATCGTGGCGATGTTTGCCATATGGCTGCTGCGCTGGGTGTGGCGCAAGTGGCGGGAAGGGCGCTTGAACGCGCAGTTACTCGGCCAGTTGCGTCCCCGGCCGCGCGCCGAAAAGGCCGTGCAAGACGTTGCCGAGAACGACGAGATCCGCCAGCTGGAAGCGCGGTTTGATGAAGCCGTCGAACTGCTGCGCAAGACGCGCTTTGAGAATCGCGGCAAGCGCCGTCCGCTGGATCGATTCTCGAAACAGTATCTGTACCAGCTGCCCTGGTACGTCATCATCGGCGCGCCGGGGGCGGGCAAGACGACGGCGCTGGTGAACTCGGGCTTGAACTTCCCGTTGGCCGAGCGCTACGGCAAGGTCGCCTTGCGCGGGGTGGGCGGCACGCGCAATTGCGATTGGTGGTTTACCGACGACGCGGTGCTGCTGGATACGGCGGGGCGCTACACCACCCACGAAAGCGACCCCACGGGCGACGAGGAAGAGTGGCGCGGCTTTCTTCGCCTGCTGACCAAGTACCGTGGCCGGCAGCCGATCAACGGCGCCATGTTGACGGTCAGTGTCGAAGACCTGTTGTCGGCATCCGATGCGCAGCGTGCGCAGCACGCGGCGGTGCTGCGGCGCCGCTTGCAGGAACTACGCGAGCAGCTGGGCATCGCGTTTCCTGTCTACGTGCTGGTGACGAAGACAGATCTGTTGTCCGGCTTCGAAGAGTACTTTGCGTCGTTCAGCCGCGATGAGCTGGCGCAGGTGTGGGGCTTTACCTTGCCCTACGCGCGCACGCAGGAGCCTGACTTCGATTTGTACGACGCCTTCCATGCCGAGTACGCGCTGCTGCAACGGCGGCTGGATGACGCCTTGCCGGAAGTGGTGGCCGCCGAGGAAGACCCTGCGCGGCGCGCACTGGCCTACATGCTGCCGCAGCAATTTGCCGGGCTGCAAAACATCCTGGGCCATTTCCTTAGCGACGTGTTCGCCACGTCGAAGTTTGAAGCGCGCGTCATCCCGCGCGGCGTGTACTTCACCAGCGGCACGCAAGGGGGCGAAACCTTCGACCAGGTGACCGGCCATCTGAAGCGGTACCTGCGCATCGATGGTGCGCCGTCGCCCGCGCCCAGCGTGCCGGGCGAGGGCGAGGGCCGCAGCTACTTCCTGAAAAACCTGCTGCGCGACGTCATCTTTCGGGAAGCGGGCCTGGCAGGCCGTAACCTGCGTTGGGAACGCCGCTATCGGCAATTGCACTGGGCCGGTTACGGGCTGGTCACGGCGATGTTCGTGGCGCTGATTGCCGGCTGGGCATTGAGCTATCGCAACAACTCGGCCTATGTGGATGAAGTGGCGCGGCGCGTGCCGGCCGTGGAAAAGCTGACGCGCGACATCAAGATCACGCGCACGGGCGACCTGCTGGGCTTGATGCCGTTTCTGGACAGCCTTTGGTATCTGCCGCGCCACGAACGCTTTGAGATCGACTCGCCGCCACTGGCGTACCGCTTCGGGCTTTATCAGGGCTTCAAGCTGCAAGCGGCCGCGCAGGGCGTGTATGACAACACGCTGGATCAGGTGCTGTTGCCGCAGGTGGCGCGGCGCGTGGAGGCCGCGTTGCGGGATGCGTCGGCAAGCGACCTGGAGTATTCGTACGAGGCGTTGCGCGCCTATCTGATGTTGTACGAGGCCGACCGCTACGACGCCGAGTTCATGCATGCGTGGCTGTTGTCGGATATGCAATCGACGTTGCCTGACGGGTACACGCGCCGCCAGTACGAACAGTTGTCGCTGCATTTGCGCCACCTGACACAGGGTCACGTGCTGGCATCGCCTTTTCCGAAGGACGAGGCGCTGGTGGCGCAGGCGCGCGAGAAGCTGGCGCGCTATACGCTGGCGCAACGCGCCTACAGCCGCTTGCGCCGCACGCTTGCCAATACCGATATCGCGCCCGAGAACACCGCCGTGACCTTGGGCGGGGCACAGGCCAGCGCGGTGTTCGTGCGCAAGAGCGGCAAGCCGTTAAGCCAGGGCATCCCGTCGCTGTACAGCTATCGTGGCTATTGGGACGTGTTCAACAAACGCGTGTCCAGCGTGGCCGAGGTGCTGCGGTCGGACGATGCGTGGATCTTGAACATTCCGGCCCCCGGCATGTTGGACCAAGCGGCGCAGCGCCAATTGGTGGCGGGCATCAAGCGCCTGTACATGAATGATTATGTGGCGCAGTGGGATGGCTATCTGAACGACTTGCAGCTGGCGCCCAGCAAGTCGTTGCTGCAAAACATCCAGATGGCGCGTACCTTGTCCGCGCCGGAATCACCGCTGGTGCAGTTGGTGCGCGGGGTCGCGCGCGAGACTTCCTTGCTGCGCGATTCGGCCAAGGACGAGCGGTCGCTGGTGGACCAGGCGCGCGATCGTGTCGGCAGCACGCGCGAGGCGCTGGAGCAGATGTTCGGCCCGACGGGGCCGGGTGCCGCCGCGCGCGCGGATGCGTCGGATGAAAAGCTGGAGCGCATCGTTGACCAGTACTTCGAGCCGTGGCGCCGGCTGGCGCAGAACGAAGGCGGGGCGGCGGGCGCCGCGCCGCCCATTGCCGCCACCACGGGGTTGATCAATGAGCTTTACACCTATCTGACGGCGGCGGACGCGGCACTGCGTAGCGGCAGCCCGACCCCGAGTTCCGATTCGGTGACCAAGCTGCGCGCCGAAGCCGGACGCCTGCCCGGCCCGTTGCGTGACGTGCTCAACGCCTTGTCGGTGAACGCGTCAGGCGAGGTGTCGGACGTGGCCCGCGCGCGCATGGGCGAGACGGTGTCGGCCACGATCGGCGTGTTCTGCGGGCAATCGGTGGCGGGCCGTTATCCGTTCTCCAGCCGCTCCACGCGTGACGTTGCCCCCAACGACATGGCCAGGTTATTCGGGCCGAACGGCATGATGGACGACTTTTTTCAGAAGAACCTGGCGACGCAGATCGACGTGTCCGGGCCGCGCTGGCGCTTCAAGCCCGGTGTCGATGGCCGCTCGGGGGGCAGCTCGGCCACGCTGGACGCGTTCCAGCGCGCGGGCGTCATCCGCGATGTGTACTTCATGGCGGGCAACCCCATGCCGTCGTACCGCGTGGCGATCCGGCCGGTGGAGATGGACGCGGGCATCACGCAGTTTGTGATGGACGTGGATGGCCAATCGGTGCGCTACGCGCATGGCCCGCAGGTGGCGACCACGGTGCAATGGCCCGGGCCGCGTGGCAGCAACCAGGTGCGTATCGAATTGACGCCGCAAGTCGGCGCGGCAGGCCTGACGACGTCGGGCCCATGGGCGCTGAATCGCATGCTGGACCGCGCGCAATTGCAACGCGGCCCCTCGCCGGAGATCACGTTGGCCACCTTCGACCTGGGCGGTCGCAAGGTGGTGTTGGAGATCACGGCCAGCAGCGTCAAAAGCCCTTTTCATCTAGCCGAGATGCAGGGTTTCGCCTGCCCCGGCGCGTCGTGACCAGGACATCGACATGGAGCTTGGAGTGGAGAACGGGCAGGTGGGCTGGTACGGAAAGATCCCGGCCGCGGGCGACTTCGTGCATCGGCGTCTGCCGCGTGAACTGATTGCGTGGTGGGACCACTGGTTGCAGTTCGGGCTGGTGGCGTTGAAGCAGGCGCCGGACGCGGCCGCGGCGCGCAGTTTTGCTTCGGCGCCTATCTGGAACTTTGCCATTCCGGCAGGGCCCGGCGCCGGCGTGGCGCAGCTGGGTTGCATCACCCCCAGCCGCGACCGCGTGGGGCGCGGGTATCCGCTGTGTGTCGTCGCGGCGCTGCCGCCCGCGCAATATCACAGCAGCATGCTGGATGGCGCCGGCGACTACTACCGTCAAGTGGGCTCCAGCATGTTGGCCGCCGTACGCCATGGCTGCGCGCCCGAACAGTTTGACCGCAGTCTTCAGCAAGTGCGCATGCCCGCTGCCGCGCCCGGCCCTGCCGCGCCGCGAGGGGGCAACGACATCATGGACATCTTGCGGGCGGGGCTGGACGCGGAATCCGCGCCCTTGGCGCGCCGCGCGTTGAATGCGTGGCCCGATCTGCCGTTTTGCTTCAACCCCAGTTCGCACACGAGCTATTGGTGGACCAACCAGGCGGACGGCGCGGCGTTGCAAACCTATGTGCATGGCGGCGCGCTGAACGCCACGTTGTTCGCCAGGCTGTTCTCGTCCCTGCCCACGTGGCGGCCATGAGTCTGATCGACCCCGGAGGACCGCGCATGACTACCGCTTCCATCACGCCACCGAGCCCGGGCACGGCTGGCATACCTGCCGCGCCTTGCCACCCGCGCCTGGCCGACCTGATGCGCTTGCCGCCGGGTCGCAAGCGCCAAGACGAGATCACGCGCATCGTCGCGGGGCTGGCCGCGTCGCTGGCGCCGTTGCACGCGGCGGGTCGAGTGCATGGCGGTATCCATCCGGGGGCGGTTGCGTTTGATGGGGGCGGGCCGTGGGACCCGATCGTCGGCAGGGCCGCAACGGGCGCGCCCACGTTGACGCCGCCGCCCGTAGCACCGGCGCCCGACGCCGAGGACGCGCCCCGGCATGCCGGTTATGCGGCGTTCGAGCAATACACGGATGATCCGGCGTATGCCTGTGGGCCGTGGACCGATGTGTACGGACTGGCGGCGCTGGCTTACTTTCTGGCAACCGGCAGCGCGCCACCAAGCGCGCTGGCGCGTCGCGTGCGCGATGACTGCTTGCCGCTGGAGGAATGGGGCGCTAACGAGTACGAGAGGGCGTTTTGCGACGCGGTGGATAGCGGTTTGGCGATGACGATGCACGCAAGACCGCAAACGGCGCAAGCGTTCGCGGCAGCGATAGGAACGCCGCTGCTGCGTACGTCGCCGATATTGCCCGCGGCCTTGCCGACGGTGGCTACCCCTGCTGAGGTCAAGACGCCGCCGACCGCAGCATCGCCGCCCGAAGCACCGCCGACCGAAGCGCGGATGGCACGCGAACTTCCGCGTGAACGCGCGCGCGTCTTGCCTTGGATCTTGGCGTGCGCCTTACTGCTGGCGGGCAGCGGGTACGCCTGGGTTCGCATGACGTCTACGCCTGTTGAACTGGCCGGTACGCCCGAAGCGTCGGCACGTACGCCCCAGGCGTCGCCTGCCGTGACAGCCTCCGCTCCCGCGCCTGCCCCCGCGCCGACCCCGGATAGGGCGCCGGCGCCGCAGCAACCTCTGGCGACGGCGCCTGAACCGCCACAGGCTTCTCAGTCCACGCGCGCGACCCAGGCGTCGCAGGGGTCTTCGCCTGTTCCTGCAACTCAGCCATCGCAGGCTTCTCAGCCCACGCCTGCAACGCCGTCGGCTCGTGTTGAAGCGGCCTCCAGCGGCGGCGCGCCTGCGCCGGCGTCTGATGGCAGTGCAAGCAATATCGACGCCGCATCCGCATCCGCACCCGCACCCGCACCCGCACCCGCACCCGCACCCGCACCCGCACCCGCACCCGCACCCGCACCCGCACCCGCATCCGCAGCCGCGCCCGTCTCAATCGCGCCACCCAAGGCCGCGCCTGTTTCGGTGCGTGTTGCCGTGCGTCCCTGGGGCGAAGTCCTGATCAACGGCCGTTCACGCGGGGTCAGCCCGCCCTTGCGGGAACTGTCTTTGACGCCAGGACGCTACCAGGTGACCGTGCGCAATGCGACGGCGGGCGAGCATCGGATGACCTTGACGGTTGCGGCCGACAAACCGGCCGCGATCTCGCACGAGTTCAAGTGATACGCAAAAGTTGCGTGCGACGGAAATCGCGCCGGCGGATGACAAGCGGCTTGGCGGCGCGACGCCTGCCGCCGCCCCGGCGCGCCTTCAAGGTAGCGTGGACTCGCCCTTGAGCAGATCGTCCAGCGTCTCGCGTTGGCGCACCACGTGGTAGTGGTCGCCATCGACCATGACTTCGGCCGCGCGGGCGCGTGTGTTGTAGTTGCTGGCCATGGTCATGCTGTAGGCGCCCGCGGATTCCACCGCCAGCACGTCGCCTTGCTGGATGGCCAGTGCGCGCCCCTTGGCCAGCCAGTCCGCGCTTTCGCATACTGGCCCGACGATGTCGTATTCCACCTGATCACCGGCGCGCGGGCGTAGCGGCTGCACGCCGTGATAGGCCTCGTAAAGCGCGGGACGCAGCAGATCGTTCATGGCGGCATCGACGATCGCGAAATTGCGCGCCGGCGAATGCTTCAGATATTGCACCGTGGTCAGCAGCATGCCCGCATTGCCCACCAGCGAACGGCCGGGCTCCAGCACCAGATGCAGATGCCCGTGGCCGCGCGCGTTCAGCCGTTCAAATACCCGGTCCAGCAACGCCTTGGGTGAAGGCGGCGTCTCGTCCGTATAGCGGATGCCCAGCCCACCGCCCAAATCCAGATGGGCGATGCGGATGCCTTCGCGTTCCAGCGCATCGATCAGGTCCAGCAGCTTTTCCAGCGCATCGAAATAGGGGCTGATATCGGTCAACTGCGAGCCGATATGGCAGTCCACGCCCACGATCTCCAGGCCCGGCAGCTCCCGCGCGACGCGATAAACGTCCAGCGCCGATTCAATGGCGATGCCGAACTTGTTCTCTTTCAGGCCGGTGGAGATATAGGGATGCGTTTGCGCGTCCACATCGGGGTTCACGCGCAGTGACACCGGCGCGCGCAAGCCCATGTCCTGCGCCACTTCGGACAGGCGGCGCAATTCGTCTTCCGATTCGACGTTAAAGCACTTCACCCCGGCGACCAGCGCGTCGCGCATTTCCCAGGCTTGCTTGCCCACGCCGGAAAACACGATCTTGGAGGGCTCGGCGCCCACCGCCAGCGCGCGCTTGAGCTCGCCGCCAGAGACGATGTCAAAGCCCGCGCCCAACCGCACGAATTCCTTGAGGACCGCCAGGTTGGAGTTTGCCTTCATCCCGTAGCAGACCAGCACGGGCAGCGGCCCGATGGCGCTGCGATAGGTTTCCCAAGCGGCCTTGAGCGCCGCGCGGGAGTACACGTACAGCGGGGTGCCTAGCCCATGCGCCAGATGGTCCAGCGGCACATCCTCGGCGTACAGTACGTTATTGCGGTACTGGAAATAGGGATGGCCGGTCAACTCCGGCGGCAGGGGAAAGGCTGTCGTCATGGGATCGAAGGAGGGGGAGGGATCTGCGGCGCGGGCTGCGAACGCGACGGCGGCTTGCCGTCAGGCGTCGGCATGTATAAAGGCCCCTTATAGCCGCATGCCGCCACCATGCCGGAGGCCACAAGCGTGGCTACAATGCGAAGAGCCATGCGGCTGAATGCCAATTGGAACACTGGGAACTCCGTAATTCTTGCAGGCTCGATTATGACCGAAACCGAATTTCTTGCGTTGATCGACCAGGTGCTGGACAGCATCGAAAGCCAGGCCGACGACTGGGCGGCTTCGCTCGACGTCGACGTGGAAACCACCCGCAGCGGCAATGTCCTGACCATGGTTTTCGAAGACAACACCCATGTCGTCGTCAACAGCCAGGCCGCCATGCAGGAACTGTGGGTAGCCGCCCGCAGTGGCGGCTTCCACTACCGCTACGACGGCCACCATTGGAACGACACCCGTGGCGGCCCGCAACTGCCGGACGCCCTCTCGCAAATCTGCTCGGCCGCGGCCGGCGTGCCGGTTACGCTGAAACTATAAAGCCGTCGTACTCGCAAAGTAACAAGGACTGATAAGGCCGGCCGTCATGGGCCAGCCCTTCAGATGCGACCAAGCCCCGGGTTTTACACCCCGGGGCTTTTCTTTATTTTCGCTTGGGGTTCGGTCAATGTGGGTCAGAACTTGAAGACTTCTTCCAGGTCCACCGATTCTTCCACCGATTCCAGCTTCACGCTTTGTTCGATGTGCTCCAGGTGATGCAGCGTCAATTCCTCGGCGCGCTGGGCGTCGCGCGCCGCGATGGCTTCGGTTATCAGCTCGTGTTCGTCGTCGCGGCAGCTGGTGGCGGTGGGCAGGTTGTACAGGAAGATGACCAGGCAGGTCAGCGTGGACAGCTCGCGCATCGTGCGTGCCAGTTCGCCGTTGCCCGCCAGCTCGCTTAGAAGAATATGAAATTCGCCGGCCAGCCGGATGATGGCGCGCTTGTCGTCGCGCTTGCGGGCATCGTGTTCCAACAGCACGTGTTCGCGTAGGCGCGCCAGCTTCTCGGCAGTCAGGTTCTGCGTCAGGCGGCGCACGACGGCGGGCTCGATCAGCCTGCGCGCCTCGAAGACGTCGCGCGCTTTTTCGATGGACGGCTTGGCGACGTAGGCGCCGCGCTGGGGGAAAAGTTCGACGATCTGTTCGTGGGCCAGGCGCGCAAGAACCTCACGGATGCGCGGCCGGCTGACTTCAAAGATTTCGGCCAGGCGCTCTTCGACCAGCTTGGTGCCGGGCTTGAGGCGGTTGTCCAGGATGGCGCGGTAGATGCGCTCGTAGATGCCGGTGACCGAGTTTTCGCGTTTGTCTGATGCCATGGGCTCGTTCTTGGTTTGCGCGTAGGAAGCCGGGGCGGGATCGCCGCCACGGGTAATGAGCGGTCTCTTGCCGCTTGTAGGTTGCTTATAGACTGCACGTTGGCCGCAACTTGGCGGATGAACGTGAAGATACCCGATCATTCGTCGGCATTGGGCAAGGTCCAGAAGCCAGCGTCAAAAATAATGTTAACAATTTGACCTTGAAATGTATATTTCAGGGTAATCACTAGCGTAATCATTTTTGTATTCGGCCTAGAATCCGCTCACAACATGCCCATCCCGCCACGCTTTCGCGGCAGGGAAAGGGCGGATCAGACGGGCTGACGCATATGACGAAGCAAGGTTTTGATCTGGTGCTGCGCGACGCGGTGCTGGCAACGGCCGGCGATACCTGTCGCGCGGATCTGGGGATCGTGGACGGCCGCATTGTGCAGATCGGCCGCGGCTTGGCGGCGGGCATGTGTGAAATCGACGTGGCCGGACGCGTGGTCACGCCGGGCGGCATCGACGCCCATTGCCACCTGGACCAGCCGATGGCGCCGCCCGTGAAGTTAGCGGATGACTTTTTCACGGGTACGCGCTCGGCCGCCTGCGGGGGCACGACCACCGTGATCCCCTTCGCGGCGCAGCGCAAGGGCGCCACGGTGCAGGCCGCCATCGACGATTACCACCAGCGCGCCGACGGCCGAGCCTGCGTGGACTATGCCTTTCACCTGATCCTGACCGACCCCACGCCCACCGTGCTGGCCGACGAGCTGCCGCGCCTGATAGCGGCCGGCTACACCTCGTTCAAGTTGTATATGACGTATGACGCGCTGAAGTTGTCCGACGCCCAGATCCTGGACGTGCTGGACGTGGCGCGCGTGCATGGCGGCATGGCGATGATTCATGCCGAAAACTCCGATTGCATCGCATGGCTGACGCGCCGCCTGGAGGCCTCTGGCCGCACCGCGCCGCGCTTTCATGCCGTTTCGCGGCCGATGCTGGTGGAGCGCGAAGGCGCCCATCGCGCCATCGCGCTGTCCGAACTTATCGACGTTCCCATCTTGCTGGTGCACATCTCGGGCGGCGAAGCGGTCGCGCAAATCCGCGAGGCGCGTGCCAAGGGCTTGAACGTCTATGCCGAAACCTGCCCGCAATACCTTTTTCTGACCGCCGCGGATCTAGGCGTGGACGACAGCTATTTCGGCGCGCGCTGCGTGTGCAGCCCACCGCCGCGCGACAAGTCCAGCCAGGAGCAGATCTGGCAGGGGCTGGCGGACGGCCTTTTCACGGTGTTTTCGTCCGACCACTCGCCCTTCAACCTGACCGGCGAGGACGGCAAGACGCCCGGCGGCAAAGAGGTGGCGTTCCGTCATATTCCGAACGGCATTCCCGGCATCGAAACGCGCATGCCGTTGCTGTATTCGGAAGGGGTGTTGGGCGGCCGCATCAGCGTGAATCGCTTCGTGGAGCTGACCGCAACCCAGCCGGCGCGCGCCTATGGCCTGTACCCGCGAAAGGGCACGCTGGCCATCGGCAGCGATGCCGACCTGGTGATCTGGGAAGAGCGCGAGTTCACGCTCACCAATGAACATCTGCACCACGCGGTGGACTACACGCCGTACGCGGGCACGACGCTGCGGGCGTGGCCCGCGATGACGTTGTTGCGCGGACAAGTCGTTTGGGATGGCGAGCGCTTTACGGGCACGCCGGGCCAAGGAAAGTTTTTGCCGCGCGGGCTGCCCAGCCTGGCGCCGCCCAGCGCCCGCCAGGGCTCGCGGCCAGACTGGCGCTAACGCAGCGCGCCACATGGATATCCGCCCTTCATTTCAGAGGAAATAACGTTGAAGACTACCCTGATCAAGAACGCCGACGTTGTGGTTGCCTGGGACGCCTCGCGCCAGCAGCACGTCTACATGAAGAACGCCGACGTGGCCTTTAAGGACGGCCGTATCACGCACGTCGGGGCGGGGGCGCAGGCGGCCACGCCGGATGCGGAAATCGTCAGCGGCAACGGCATGATGGTGATGCCGGGCCTGGTGGACATCCACAGCCATCTGGTGCATGAGCCCATCAACAAGGGCTACACGGACGAAACCGGGTCACCGGGCCTGTACAACTCGAATCTGTACGAGTACATGCCCACCATGGAAGGCGACGACGAGGCCGCGCCCGCGCAGCTGACGCTGGCCGCCGCCGAACTGCTGATGTCAGGCGTGACGACCGTGGTGGACATGTCGGTGGCACACGAGCACTGGATCGACATCATGGTGCAAAGCGGCCTGCGGGCGTATATCGCGCCCATGTTCCGCTCGGCGCGCTGGTACACGCGCAACGGCCATGTGGTGGAGTACGACTGGAACGAGAAGGCCGGCGAGGCGGGCATGGAGCGCGCGCTGACGTTGATCGACAAGGCCGAGGCGCACGCGTGCGGCCGCCTCACAGGCATGCTGGTGCCCGCGCAGATCGACACCTGCACGCCCGAACTGCTGAAGGCCAGTCATCAAGAGGCAAAGCGTCGCGGCATCGGCTGGCAGACTCATGCCGCGCAGTCGCTGCCGGAATTTCACGAAATCACGCGCCGCCATGGCCTCACACCGGTCCAGTGGCTGCATAGCCTGGGCGTGTTGGACCCGGGCAGCATTGTCGGCCACGGCATCTTCGTGGACGACCACCCGAATACGCACTGGGGTACGGCGACCGACCTGTCCATCCTGTCCGAGACGGGCGCCAGCGTGGCGCATTGCCCCACGGTCTTCATGCGCCGGGGCATGGCGCTGCGCGACTTTGGACGCTATCGCCGCGCGGGCATCAACCTGGGCATCGGCACGGACACCTATCCGCACAACATGATCGAGGAAATGCGCCACGTGGGCTATCTGGCTCGCTTGATGGCGCAAACGCCGCGCGCGGTCACCACCGGCGAAGTGTTCCACGCCGCGACGGTCGGTGGCGCGAAGGCGCTGGGCCGCGAAGACCTGGGCCGCATCGCGGTGGGCGCGCGCGCCGACCTGGTGATGGTGGACATGACGCATTACCTGATGCGCCCGTCGCGCGATCCGGTACGCAGCCTGGTTTACGCCGCTGCGGACCGCGCTGTGCACACCGTGTATATCGACGGCCGCCGCGTGCTGCACGAGGGACAGGTGCATACGCTGGATTACCGCAAGGCCGCCGAGCAGGTAGACGAGGCCCAGCGCCGCGCCGAGGCGCTGGTGCCTTCGCGCGACCTGGTGGCCGGCCGCAGCGCGCAACAGATGTCGCCGCTGTCATTCGACGTCGTGTGACCTGATCGACACTCCATCCGAAGGGCCGGCACAGGCCCCGTTCGTCCATAACATTACAAGGGAATGACATGGCTTATCTGAATGCTGAAAGACTTGAAGCCCGCTATGGCCTGGGCCGCGTTGGCGCGGCAGTGGCTTGCGCCGCTGCCCTGGCCTGGGCGCCCGCGCAGGCGGAAACGCTGACTGTGGTGATGGCCAGCAAGCTGACGGTGCTGGACCCTGTGTTGACGGCGTCGCACCAGACGCGCAACCACGCCTACATGATCTACGACACGCTGCTGGCGACAGACGCGAACAACAAAGTCCAGCCACAGATGGCGGACAAGTGGGAGATCTCGCCGGACGGCAAGACCTACACCTTCACGTTGCGCGACGGGTTGAAATGGCACGATGGCACCGCCGTGAAGGCCGAGGATTGCGTGGCGTCGATCCAGCGCTGGGCGCAGTCGGACAAGACCGGTCGCCAGCTCATGCCGCTGGTTGCCTCGATGGACGTCATCGATGACAAGACATTCAAGATCGTGCTGACGGCCCCTGCCGACGTGCTGTCGGCACTGGGCAAGCCCAGCGGCCTGCCCAGCTTCATGATGCCCAAGCGGGTCGCGCAAACGCCGGTGGCACAGGCCATCAGCGATTACACCGGGTCCGGTCCCTTCAAGTTCGTGCAGAAGGAATTCCAGCCGGGCGTGAAGACGGTCTACGAAAAAAACACTGACTACGTGCCGCGCAAGGAAGCGCCCAGCTGGACGGCGGGCGGCAAGGTGGTCAACGTGGATCGCGTGGAATGGGTGGCGATGGCCGACCCGATGACGACTGTGAATGCCCTGCTGGGCGGCGAGGTCGATTACATCGAGACCGTGCCTTTCGACCTGGTGCCGATGGTGAAAGGTTCACCGGACCTGACGCTGCGTGTGCTGGACAAGATGGGCTACCAGCCCATGTACCGCTTCAACCAACTTAATGCGCCGTTCGACAACAAGCTGGTGCGCCAGGCGGCCATGTATGCGGTCGGCCAGGGCGACATCCTGAAGGCGCAAGTGGGCGACCCGGAATTCTTCAAGACTTGCGGCGCGGTGTTCGGCTGCGGCCTGCCGTATTCCAGCGATACCCGTGCCGACATGATCGTGCCGTCCAACATCGAGAAGGCGAAGGCGTTGCTGAAGGAGGCCAAGTACGACGGCGCGCCTGTCGTGATCCTGCATGCCACCGACATTGCCATGGCGTCCGCCATTCCCGTGGTGATGGCGCAGCAGCTGCGCCAGGCCGGCTTCAACGTGCAATTGCAGGCCATGGATTTCATGACCATGCTGTCGCGCCGCGCCAACCGCGACGTGCCCGCCAAGGGCGGCTGGAGCATTTTCGTGACCACGTGGCACGTCAGCGAAATCATGGACCCGCTGCGCAACTATGGCGTGTCCGCCAACGGCGAGAAGGCCTGGTTCGGCTGGCCAACCGTGCCTAAGGTCGAAGCGCTGCGTGACCAGTTTCTGGTGGCGGCGACGGAACCGGAACGCAAGCAGATCGCCGACCAGTTGCAGGACGTGATGCTGGACGAAGGCGTGGCCGTCACACTGGGCCAGATCGAGACCGCCGCCGCTTACAGCAAGAAGCTGTCCGGCGTGTTGGAATCGCCCGCGCCGGTGTTCTGGAATATCAAGAAAGCCAGCCGGTAAGCCAGCATGTTCAGCTACCTACTCAGGCGCATCCTGGCGACCGTTCCGGTGGTGCTGACGGTGGCCGTGCTGGTGTTTTGCCTGCTGCGCCTGACGCCGGGAGATCCGGCGCTGATGCTGGCAGGCGATGCCGCCACCGAAACGCAGCTGGCCCAGATTCGCGAGCACATGGGGCTGGACCGGTCGCTGGCCACCCAGTTCCTTCTGTGGAGCGGCCAGGTGCTGCAAGGCGATCTGGGCGTGTCGCTGCATTCGGGCACGCCCGTCACCGCGATGATCGGCAATCGCGTGGGGCCGTCGCTGGCGCTGGCGCTGTCGACCATCCTGCTGTCTACGTTGATCGCCGTGCCGCTGGGTGTGTTCTCGGCGTGGCGGCGCGGCACCCGGACTGACCGGGCGGTGATGGCGTTTTCGGTGCTGGGCTTTTCGGTGCCCATCTTCGTCACCGGCTATGCGCTGATCCTGTTGTTTGCCATGAAGTTGGGCTGGCTACCCGTGCAGGGCTATAAGTCGCCTTCGGCGGGTCTTGTTGCCTTCGGCATGCACCTGTTGCTGCCCACCATCGCGCTCAGCACGGGGTTTGTGGCCCTGATCGCGCGCATCGCCCGCAGCAGCGTGCTGGAGGTGATGGGTGAGGACTTCATCCGCACCGCGCGCGCCAAGGGCATCACCGAACGCGCCGTGATGATGGCGCACGCGCTGCGGACCGCGGCCGTGCCCATCATCACCGTGATCGGCGTGAGCATCGCGTTATTGATCAGCGGCGTGGTCGTCACGGAGTCGGTCTTCAACCTGCCCGGCCTGGGGCGGCTGGTGGTCGAGTCGGTGCTGGCGCGCGATTATCCGCTGATCCAAGGGCTGATCCTGCTGTTCTCGCTGGTCTACATCGGGGTGAACCTGACTATCGACGTCCTGTATTCGGTGTTCGATCCGCGCATCCGTTATTGAAGGAACCTGCATGTCTACTTCCATACACTCGATCGCGGGTGGGGCCGGCGCTGCGCCCGCCATCCGCAAGCGACCCGCGTCCGCGCTGGTGCGCACGCTGTCCACGTGGCCGGTCATGGCGGCACTGGCTGTGCTTGGGGTCATCGTCCTGGCCGCCATCTCGGCCAATCTGCTGGGGCTGGCCGATCCCATGGCCATCGATCCCATGCAGCGCCTGAAGGGCTTTTCCGCCGAGCACTGGTTTGGCACCGATGCGTATGGCCGCGACGTGCTGTCGCGCGTGGTCCATGGCGCGCGCATTTCGTTGATGATCGGGGCGGGCACGGCCGTGGCCGCGTTGATACCCGGCTTGGCGCTGGGCGTGGTCGCAGGCTACTTTCGCACGGCGGACATGGTCATCATGCGCGTCATGGACGGCATCATGTCCGTGCCCGGCATCCTGCTTGCCATCGCGCTGGTGGCGGTGACGGGCGCCAGCATGTTGACCGTGCTGATCGCCATTGCCGTGCCCGAGTTCCCGCGCGTGGTGCGCCTGGTACGCGGCCTGATCCTGAGCCTGCGCGACGAACCCTATGTGGAAGCCGCCATTTCGCTGGGCACGCCCACGCACGTGCTGATGCGGCGCCATCTGGTGCCCAACACGGTGGCGCCGCTGATCGTGCAGGGCACTTTCATCTTTGCATCCGCCATGCTGTCCGAGGCGGTCATGAGCTTTCTGGGCGTTGGTATGCCGCCCGAGTTTCCGTCCTGGGGCAACGTGATCGCCGAAGGCCGGATGTACTTCCAGATCAAGCCCGAGCTGATCCTGCTGCCGGGCATGTTCCTGGCGCTGACCGTGCTCAGCGTGAACATGCTGGGCGACGCCATGCGCGACGCCCTTGATCCCAAGATGGCGCGAAGGGTCTGACATGAACAATTCCACAATGCCCGTGCTGCAAGTGCAGAATCTGTCGGTGACGCTCGTCGGCACGCCGGCGGATGAGCCGCGCCACGTGGTCGAAGGCATCAGCTTCGACATACACGCCGGTGAAACACTGTGTGTGGTCGGAGAGTCCGGATCGGGCAAGTCCGTCACGTCGTTTTCGGTAATGGGCCTGTTGGCGCCGGATGCGCTGCGTCCCAGCGCGGGCCGCATCCTGCTTGACGGCGAAGACGTGCTGGCATGCACGCCGGAGCGCCTGCGCGAGCTGCGCGCCACCCGCATGTCCATGGTCTTCCAGGAGCCCATGACGGCGCTCAATCCGGTGCGCACGGTTGGCTGGCAGATCGACGAGGTACTGCGCACCCATAGCGCGATGGACGCGGCCTCGCGCAAGCGCAAGATCCTGGATATGTTGGAATCGGTGCGCTTGCCGGAGGTGGAACGCATCTACCAGTCCTATCCACATCAGCTTTCCGGCGGACAGCGCCAGCGCATCGTCATCTGCATGGCGCTGATCCTGAACCCCAAGCTGCTGATTGCCGACGAGCCCACCACCGCGCTGGACGTGACCACCCAGAAGCAGATCCTGGCGTTGATACTGGAACTGCAGAAGTCGCACAACACCGCGGTGCTGTTCATCACGCACGACTTTGGCGTGGTGGCGGAAATTGCAGATCGTATTGCGGTGATGAACCGCGGAAAACTGGTCGAGGTGGGAACGCGCGACGAGGTGCTGGCGCGTCCGAAAGAGGCTTATACGCGCATGTTGGTGTCATCGGTGCCGGGCCTTGCGCCGTCCGCTCGGCAGGCGCCCGAAGGCGAACCTGTGCTGGTGGTCAACGGTCTGCAAAAGACCTACAACGAGCGCGGCTTCTTCAAGGCAAAGCGCGCGGTGCACGCCGTGCGCGACGTCAGCTTCACGCTGCGCAAGAAAGAGATCGTCGGCATCGTGGGCGAGTCGGGGTCGGGCAAGTCCACGCTGGCGCGCTGCATCGCTCGCTTGATCGATCCCAGTTCCGGCAGCGTGCGTCTGGACGGCATCGAGATCGCCACGGCCAGCAAACGGCAATTCCATCCTGTGCGCAAGCGCATCCAGGTGGTGTTCCAGGACCCGTACCGATCGCTGAATGCGCGCATTCGCGTGGGCGATTCCATCATCGAGGGCATGCGCAACTTCGGTGTGCCGCAAGATGAGGCGCAAGCGAGGGCGATCGAACTGCTGGATATTGTCGGGCTGGGCGCGGACACCATGGAGCGCTATCCGCATCAGTTCTCGGGCGGGCAGCGCCAGCGCATCTGCATCGCGCGCGCGTTGGCGCTGCGGCCCGACATCCTGATCGCCGACGAGGCGGTTTCGGCGCTGGATGTGTCGGTGCAAGCACAGGTGCTGGAACTGATCGAAGACATACGTGCCCGCACTGACACCGCGGTGCTGTTCATCACACACGACCTGCGCGTGGCGGCGCAGATATGCAATTCGATCGTCGTGATGAAGTCGGGGCAGATCGTCGAGGCGGGGGAGGCGGCTGCGGTGCTGACTCGACCGCAGGATGGCTACACGCGCCAGCTGCTGGATGCCGCGCCGGGTCGGCATTGGGATTTCAAGCGGTTCAGGCCGGCGCAAGCGGCGTTGCAGTGAACCGCCGGGGTCTGCCCAAAAACTGAAAGGCCGGCCTATCCAGGCCGGCCTTTGTTCGTCAGAACGGGATCTTCTGCGACCACGGAGCCGCGTTTTGCGTTCCCACGCCCGGCGCCACCTTGATCTTCGTATCCGGGCTGCTGCTGCCGCCCAGGCCGTTCAGGAACTCGCCAAGGGTGTCGGCTTCGGCCAACCCCAGACGGGCCACGGCCTGTCCGGGCGGGAATTCAGAGAAGTAGAACTCGCCGTTTTCCACGATCAGGCCATCGGGGCGGGGGCGGGGCTTTTCTTCCGGCACGCCCTTGAGCACGTCTTGCATGTAGTCGACCCAGATCGGCATGGCGACGCCGCCACCGGTCTCGCGCGAGCCCAGCGATTTGGGCTGGTCAAAGCCCAGCCACGCCGTTGCCACCAGGTTCGGTGTGTAGCCCGAGAACCAGGCGTCCACGGATTCGTTGGTGGTGCCGGTCTTGCCGGCGATGTCGTTGCGCTTGAGCAGTGCGCGGGCGCGCGCGGCCGTGCCGTAGGTGGCCACGCCGCGCAGGATGTCGTCCATGACCCAGGCGGTGCGCGGGTCGATGGCGCGGGCCGCCGCGTCGCCGGCCACCACGGGCTTGGACTGCATGATGACCTTGCCGCTGCTGTCGGTGACGCGGTCGATCAGGTAGGGCGTGACGCGGTAGCCGCCGTTGGCGAATACCGAGAACGCGCCGGCCAGTTGCAGCGGCGTGACACTGCCTGCACCCAGGGCCAGCGGCAGCACGGCCGGTTGGCGTGCCTTGTCGAAGCCGAAGCGGGTCAGGTAGTCCTGTGCGTACTGCGGGCCAATGGCTTGCAGGATGCGGATCGACACCATGTTCTTGGACTTGTACAGGCCCTGGCGCAAGGTCAGCATGGGCTCGTACTGATTGCCGTAGTTCTTGGGGTTCCAGGCCTTCGAGCCGGTTTGCGCCGCCGTCAGTTCGAACGGCTGGTCGGAAATCTGCGTGGCGGGCGTCAGGCCGCGTTCCAGCGAGGCCGCGTAGATGAACGGCTTGATGTTCGAGCCCGGCTGGCGCCACGCTTGCGTTACGCGGTTGAAATTGCCGCGATAGAAATCGAAACCGCCGACCATCGCGCGGATGGCGCCATCTTGCGGCGACAAGGCGACGAAGGCGGCCTGCACCGACGGCAGGTTGATGATTTCCCAGTTGTCGCCGAACTTGCGGATGTAGACCACCGAGCCGCGCTTGATGCGCTGTTCGGGCTTGGCCTTGTCAGTGAGCGCGCGGGCGACGACGCCCAGCACCTTCTTGTCGGTGACGGTGATGATCTCGCGCGAGCTGCGCGCCAGCTTCACTTCGGTGGGGCTGGCCGACAACACCAGGGCGGTCAGCAAGTCGCCGCTGTCGCTGAATTTGTCGAACACGCCGTCCAGGAATTCATCCAGCGCGGCCGGATTGTTTTCGGTGCCCGGGGGCAGGTCCAGTTGCTCTTCGGGGCCGGGGTAGGGCGCGCGACGCGTGTATTCCAGCACGCCTTCGCGCACGGCGCGATACGCGGCTTCCTGGTCCTTGGACTGCACGGTCGTGTAGATGTTGATGCCGCGCGAATAGACGTTGTCCTGGTAGACGTTGTAGAGCAGCTGGCGTGCCAATTCCGCCACGTATTCGCCGTGAATCGAATAGCCGCCCGCCGGCGTGCCTTCCGCCGACTTCATGATGATGGGCTGCGCCATCGCCTGCTTGTATTCCGGCTCGGTCAGGTAGCCCAGCGACTGCATCCGGCCCAGCACGTAACGCTGGCGCAGTTCGGCGCGGGGGCGGTTCGAAATCGGGTTGAAGCGCGAAGGCGCCTTCGGGATGCCGGCCAGCATGGCGGCTTCGGCCGGGGTCACTTCGGACAAGGGCTTGCCGAAGTACGTGCGCGAGGCGGCGGCGAAACCGTAGGCGCGGTGACCCAGGTAGATCTGGTTCATATAGAGCTCAAGGATCTGGTCCTTGGTCAGCTCGGACTCAATCTTGAACGTCAGCAGCAGTTCGTAGAACTTGCGCGAATAGGTCTTTTCCGACGACAGGTAGAAGTTGCGCGCCACCTGCATCGTGATCGTGCTGGCGCCCTGCGTCTTGGACATGTTGATCAGGTTGGTCAGGCCCGCCCGCACCACGCCCGTCCAGTCGATACCGCCGTGCTGGTAGAAGCGGTCGTCTTCGGCCGCCAGCACCGCCGACTTCATGACGTCGGGAATTTCGTTGAAACGCAGCACGTTGCGGCGTTCTTCGCCAAATTCCCCGATCAGCACGCGGTCGGCCGTGTACACGCGCAGCGGCACCCGCGGGCGGTAGTCCGTCATGGCGTTCAGGTCGGGCAGGTTCGGCCAGGCCAGCGCCAGCGCCATTCCGGCCAGCAATACGCCGCACAGGAACAGGCCGGCAAAGAGGATGCCGGTTTTTACGAAGAATCGCAGGATCGGGGAGCCGCTCTTGGCGGGCTTGTCTTTCTTGGAGGAATTCTGGGGCTTGCTCATCGCGGCGATTTTACGGGTATCTCCGGTCCCATCTCAGCGCGAGGGATCGGTTTCTGTAACAAGATTGTTCTGTGTGGTGCGCGGGCAACTGGCGGCAGATGTGATAATGCCGACATGAACTTTTCCGCCCACTCATGTCCGGAGGCTGACCCGGACCCAGCGCCCTCCGACCAGGGGCCTGACCACGTGCCTTGCGCCATCGAGTGCACAGGCAAGACCGTGCCATTGCCGCATGACCTGCCCGTGTTCCTGGTGGGAATGATGGGCGCGGGCAAGACCACCATAGGCCGAAGCCTGGCGCGTGCGCTGGGGCGCGAGTTTATGGATCTGGATCATGAGCTCGAGGCGCGTTGCGGCGTTCGGGTGCCGGTTATCTTCGAAATCGAGGGCGAAGCCGGTTTTCGTCGCCGAGAATCCGCCGCCTTGGAGGAGTGTACCCAACGGCGCAACATTATTCTTGCTACCGGTGGCGGCGCCATCCTGGCAAGTGAAAACCGCCAACGCCTGCGCGAGCGCGGAATCGTCATCTATTTACGGGCCAGCGTGGACGAATTGTTCCGCCGTACCTGCCGCGACCGCAACCGCCCGTTGCTGGCCACCGCCGACCCGCGCGGCACCCTGCGGGATCTGATGACCCTGCGGGAACCCCTCTATAAAGAAGTCGCCGACCTGGTCGTGGAAACCGGGGCCATGCCCATCCACACGCTGGTCAAGGCGCTGCTGCCGCAATTACAAGCCTTCGAGAAGCGCATATGAACGTTGTTGACGTCGACACCCCGGGCGGAAGCTATCCGATCCACATCGGCCCCGGCCGCCTTGATGCCCTGGACCAGTGCATTCCCGCCGACGCCACCGCGATTGCGGTCGTGACCAACCCCACGGTGGCCGCCCTGTACGGCGAGCGTGCCGAGGCCGCGCTGGCCCGCACGGGCAAGCGCGTGCTGCGCATTGAACTGCCGGATGGCGAGGCCTATAAAGACTGGCAATCGCTGAACCTGATTTTTGACGCCTTGCTGACGCATCGCCTGGACCGCCGCTGCGTGCTGGTGGCGCTGGGCGGCGGCGTCATCGGCGACATGACCGGGTTCGCCGCCGCCGTCTACATGCGCGGCGTGCGCTTCGTGCAAGTGCCCACGACGCTGCTGGCCCAGGTGGATTCGTCGGTAGGCGGCAAGACCGCCGTGAACCATCCGCTGGGCAAGAACATGATCGGCGCGTTCTATCAGCCGGTGGCCGTCGAAATCGACACCAACGTGCTGAACACCTTGCCCGCGCGCGAAGTGTCCGCCGGCTTGGCCGAAGTCATCAAGTACGGCCTGATCCTGGACCCGGACTTCTGGACCTGGTGCGAAGACAATGTGCAAAAGCTGCGCGCGCTGGACCCGCAGGCCGTCGCCTACGCCATTCGCCGCTCTTGCGAACTGAAGGCGCAGGTGGTCGGCAAGGATGAACGCGAATCCGGCCTGCGCGCCATCCTGAACCTGGGCCACACCTTTGGCCACGCCATTGAATCGGGGCTGGGCTACGGCGCCTGGCTGCACGGCGAGGCCGTCGGTTGCGGCATGGTGCAGGCGGCAGAGTTGTCGGCCGATGTGGCCGGTTTCCAGCGGGCCGACGTGGAACGCGTGCGCGCGCTGGTGGCGGCTATCGGCTGCCCCGTGGTGGCGCCCGACCTGGGCGCCGACCGCTGGCTGGACCTGATGCAGGTCGACAAGAAAACCGAAGGCGGCTCGATTCGCTACGTGCTCATGCCGCGCATAGGCCAAGCGCTGATGCGCGCGGCCCCGGATGAGGCGGTGCGCGCCGTCTTGTCCCGAACCACCCAGTAACCGCGATGGAGACGGTGTTGCAGATGAAAGAGCTGGCTTCCTACGCATCCGACCCGTCCCAATCGCGCGGTCGGGCCTATGCCGAACCACCGCCCGAAAACCGGACCGAGTTTCAGCGTGACCGCGACCGCATCGTCCATTCCGGCGCCTTTCGCCGGTTGGAATACAAGACGCAAGTGTTCGTCAACCACGAAGGCGATCTGTTCCGCACGCGTCTGACGCACAGCCTGGAAGTGGCGCAGATTGCGCGCACGCTGGCTCGCAGCCTGGGGCTGTCCGAAGACCTGACCGAAGCCATTTCGCTGGCGCACGATCTTGGCCACACGCCCTTCGGCCACGCCGGCCAGGACGAACTGAATGCCTGCATGCGCGAGCTGGCGCCCGAGGCCGGCGGCTTCGAGCACAACCTGCAAAGCCTGCGCGTGGTGGACGAGCTTGAAGAGCGCTACGCGGACTTCAACGGGCTGAACCTTTGCTTTGAAACGCGCGAAGGCATCCTCAAGCATTGTTCGGCCGCGCATGCGCGCCAGCTGGGCGATGTGGGCGAGCGTTTCCTGAACCGCACGCAGCCGTCCCTGGAAGCGCAGCTGGCCAATCTGGCCGACGAAGTGGCCTACAACAACCACGATATCGACGACGGCCTGCGCTCAGGCTTGATCACCCTTGAGCAGTTGCAAGACGTGTCGATCTTCGAACGCCACCATGCCCAGGTGCTGGACCGCTATCCCGGCCTGGCGCCACGCCGCGCGGTGGCCGAGACGATTCGCCGCATGATCAACACCTTGATAGTCGACCTGACGCAAACATCGCTGGCTCGCATTCGTGACGCGGCCCCGACCAGCGTTGACGATGTGCGCCGCGCACCGCCTTTGGCTGGTTTTTCGGACGAGATCCGGCGCGAGGCCGACGCACTGAAGAAGTTCTTGTTCGACAACTTGTACCGGCATTACCAGGTGCTGCGCATGACCGCGAAGGCGCGCCGCATCGTGCGCGAGATGTTCGCGGCGTTCCTGGATGATCCGCGGCTGTTGCCGCCCGACTACCGGCGCGAGGCATTCAATGAACAGGCCCGCGCCATTTCGGATTACATCGCGGGCATGACCGACCGCTACGCCATTCGCGAGCATAAGCGGCTGTTTGAAATGGGCTAAGCGGTGCCGCTGGCGTTGACGGGCTGCCGGGCCGTGGTGCGCGCCCCGTTGCGCCCGTCAGTTGTGCCCGTTCAGCGATGCGTGCGGTACGGCTCGTCTTCCGGCACGAACGTCGCTTCCGCATGCGCGTCGCGCATCCATTCTTGCATGGCGGGCAGCGCAATCACCGCGTCCATGTAGTCGCGCACGGCGCCCGTCGCGGCAACGTTGTAGGTGGTAAAGCGCGACACAACCGGTGCATAGAACGCGTCGGCAATCGAAAATTCACCGAACAGGAACGGGCCGCCCAGGCCAAACTTCGCGCGCGTGTCGCGCCAGATGGCTTGCACGCGTTCGATGTCTTGCTGCGCGGCCTCGGGCACGTCGATGTCCGGCAGATGCGCTTCGATATTCATGGGCATCGCGTTGCGCAGCGCCGTAAAGCCGCTGTGCATTTGCGCCACAATCGACCGCGCCCGCGCGCGCGCCTTTGCGTCCTTGGGCCACAGGGCCGCGTCGGGGTGCTGTTCAGCCACGTATTCGCAGATGGCCAGCGAATCCCACACGGCGAAGTCGCCGTCCAGCAGCACCGGCACCAGCCCGGCGGGCGACACCGCCGCCACTTGCCGCGTGAACGCTTCCGTGAAGAACCCGAGCTTTTGCTCGTTAAATTCGATGCCCGTCGCACGCAGCGCCAGCCAGGGCCGCAAGGACCACGATGAGTAATTCTTGTTGCCGATGATCAGGGTGTACATGGTGCGGTTTCTGCCTTAAGGTGCGCGTCGATTCGGTGCGCGTCGATTGGGTGCCCGTCGATTTACCGGCCTGCGTTGCGGCGCAGCAGCTTGCCCAGGTATTGCCCGGTGTGGCTGGCCTTTGTATTGGCAACAACCTCGGGCGTGCCTTGTGCCACGACATAGCCGCCGCCGTCGCCGCCTTCCGGGCCCATGTCGATCAGCCAGTCCGCCGTTTTGATGACGTCCAGGTTGTGCTCGATGATCAGCACGGTATTGCCGCTGTCGACCAGCTGGTTCAGCACTTGCAACAGCAGTTCGATATCGCGGAAATGCAGGCCGGTGGTGGGTTCGTCCAGGATGTACAGCGTGCGCCCGGTGCTGCGGCGCGACAGCTCCAATGACAACTTCACGCGTTGCGCTTCGCCGCCCGACAAGGTGGTGGCGCTTTGACCCAGGCGAATGTAAGACAGGCCGACATCGATCAGCGTATGCAGCTTGCGTGAGATCGCGGGCACGGATTCGAAATATTCCAGCGCCTGCTCAACCGTCAGGTCCAGCACTTCGCTGATGTTGCGGCCCCGGTAGCGGATTTCCAGCGTTTCGCGGTTGTAGCGCTTGCCGTGGCACACGTCGCAAGGCACGTACATGTCAGGCAGAAAGTGCATTTCGACCTTGACCACGCCGTCGCCCTGGCACGCTTCGCAGCGGCCACCCTTGACGTTGAAACTGAACCGGCCCGGGTCATAGCCACGCGTACGCGCTTCCGGCACGCCGGCAAAGAGCTCCCGGATCGGGGTGAACAGCCCGGTGTAGGTTGCCGGGTTGCTGCGCGGCGTGCGGCCGATGGGGCTTTGGTCGACGCTGATGATCTTGTCGAAATTTTCCAGGCCCTGCATCGACACGTAGGGGGCGGGTTCGCTTTGCGCGTGATGCAGCTGGCGCGATACGGCAACCGCTAACGTGTCGTTGATCAGTGTGGACTTGCCGGAACCGGACACGCCCGTGACGCAGACAAGGCGGCCGGCCGGCACGCGCAGTTCTACGTCTTTGAGGTTGTTGCCGCTGGCGCCGGTCAAGGTCAGCCACGGCAGTTCGTCGTTGACCGGACGGCGCGGTGGAATTGCGATCTCGCGTGCGCCGCTCAGGTACTGGCCGGTCAGCGAGTTCGGATCGCGCTGCACCGTTTCAGGATCACCCTGCGACACGACTTCGCCGCCGTGCTCGCCCGCGCCCGGACCCATGTCGACCACCCAGTCCGCCATGCGGATCATGTCTTCGTCGTGCTCGACGACGATGACGCTGTTGCCCAGGTCTCGCAGGTGTTGCAGGGTGCCGATCAGGCGGTCGTTATCGCGTTGGTGCAGGCCGATGGATGGCTCGTCCAGCACGTACATGACGCCGGTCAAACCGGAACCGATCTGGCTGGCCAGGCGTATGCGCTGGGCCTCGCCGCCCGATATGGTGTCGGCGCTGCGGTCCAGCGACAGATAGTTCAAGCCCACGTTGTTCAGGAAACTGAGCCGCGCCTCGATTTCACGCACGATGCGCTGCGCGATTTCCTGCTTGGCACCCGTCAGGCTCAGGTCACGGAACCAGGCCAGGCAGCTGGACAGCGGCATGGCCTCGACTTCATAAATGGCTTGGCCGTGGCGCTCGCCGCCGCGCGGATCGTGGCCTATCAGCACGTTGCGGGCTTCGGGGCGCAAGCGCGAGCCAGCGCAGTCCGGGCAGGTCTTGATGTTGCGGTACTTGCCCAGTTCTTCCCGCACGGTCGCGGAATCCGTTTCGCGCCAGCGGCGTTCCAGATTCGGGATGACGCCTTCGAATGTGTGGCGCTTGACGGTGCTGCGACCTTTCTCGTTCAAGTAGAGGAACGAAATTTCTTCTTCGCCCGACCCGTACAACACCTTGTCGCGCAGGGCTTCGGGCAGGTCTTCAAACGGGGCTTCAATATCGAATTCGTAATGCGCCGCCAGGCTGCTCAGCAGCGAATGCGTGAAGGCGTTGCGGCGGTCCCAGCCCCGGATGGCACCGGCGGCAAGGCTCAGTTCAGGAAAGGCCACGACCCGCTTGGGGTCGAAAAAGCCCACCTGGCCGATGCCGTCACAGCTGGGGCAGGCGCCCATCGGGTTGTTGAAGCTGAACAGGCGCGGTTCCAGTTCGGGCAGGCTGTGGCTGCACACCGGGCAGGCGTAGCGGCTGGAGAACACCTGCTCGTGTTCGCTGTCCATGTCCAGCGCCAGCGCGCGCCCATCCGCCAGTTGCAGCGCGGTTTCGAAGCTTTCCGCCAGGCGCTGCTTGCTTTCCGGCTTGATGCGCAGCCGGTCGATGACGACGTCGATGTCGTGCTTTTCGGTTTTCTTCAACGGCGCCATGCCGTCGATTTCCATCAGTTGCCCGTCCACGCGCAGCCGCACATAGCCTTGCGCCTGCAAACTGGCGCATTCGTCCTCGAAGCTGCCTTTCTTGCCGCGCGCAATGGGCGCCAGCACGGCCAGGCGCGTTTCGGGCGTCCAGCCCAGCACCGCGTCGACCATCTGGCTGACGGATTGCGCCTGTAGCGGCAGGCCGTGATCGGGGCAGTAGGGCGTGCCGACCCGCGCATACAGCAGGCGCAGGTAGTCGTGGATTTCGGTAATGGTGCCGACGGTGGAACGCGGGTTGTGGCCCGCGGCCTTTTGCTCAATAGAGATGGCCGGCGACAACCCTTCGATCAGGTCGACGTCCGGCTTGTCCATCAGCTGGAGAAATTGGCGGGCATACGCGGACAGGCTTTCCACATAACGTCGTTGGCCCTCCGCGTACAGCGTATCGAACGCCAGCGAAGACTTGCCGGAGCCGGACAAGCCGGTGACGACCACCAGTTTGTGGCGCGGCAGGTCCAGCGAAACGTTCTTGAGGTTGTGGGTGCGTGCACCCCGTATGCGTATTGTCACGTCGATCGGGTGTCCATCAGGCTCTTTTAAGCGGTTTCAAAGGCCAACTTGTTACTATAGCGCGCCGAAACCTCCCGCGTTCAAGGCAGTCCGACAAGTTGGACTGAACGGCGTTCGGCGCCGCACCGCCAGATCAGACTGTGAGCGTGTGACATCCACGCGCGCGCACCGCCCTTGTCATTGTTGAATTTTTCGCATGCCGGCAGACATCAAGCTGAAATTGACCCCCTCCGAACGTCGCGCCAGCGTCGCGTTGGCCGGCCTGTTCGCCGCCCGGATGTTGGGGCTGTTCCTGTTGCTGCCGGTGTTCGCCGTCGCGGCTGCCGGCTTGCCTGGCGGGGACGACCCCGCGCGCGTCGGCCTGGCGCTGGGCATGTATGGCCTGACCCAGGCATTCATGCAGATCCCGTTCGGCCTGGCGTCCGACCGCTGGGGGCGGCGCCCCGTTGTGCTATTCGGCCTGCTGCTGTTCGTGGTGGGCAGCATCGTCTGCGCGCAGGCGACCGACGTGTACTGGATCACCATCGGCCGCGCCATCCAGGGCGCGGGCGCGATCTCCGCCGCCGTCACCGCCTGGCTGGCCGACGCCACCCGCGACGAAGTCCGCACCCGGGCCATGGCCATGGTGGGCGGGTCGATCGGACTGTCTTTCGCGGTGTCGCTGGTCTTGTCGCCCGTGTTGGTGGGCTGGTGGGGCCTGTCGGGCTTGTTCTGGACCATCGCCTGCCTGGGCGTGATCTGCCTGGGCGTGGCGCGCTTTGTGGTGCCGGTGGTGCCGCGCACCCAAGCCCGCACCATGCAGGCCGCCCGGCCGCGTGAAGTGCTGACCCACCGTGACTTGCTGCGCCTGAACTTTGGTGTGTTCGTGCTGCATCTGATTCAGGTGTCGCTGTTCGTGGTGGTGCCGGCCTTGCTGGCCAAAGTCGGCGGGCTGGACGCGCGCGAGCTGTGGAAGGTCTATCTGCCCGTCATCCTGGTGTCGTTCGTACTGATGGTGCCCGTGGTGTTCGTCGCGGAAAAGCGTCGTGCCCACCGGGGCGCCTTGCGCGCCGCCGTGGCGGGCCTGGTGCTGGTGTGCGCGCTGCTGCCGGCGGCCAGCCATGGTTTTTACACGCTGGCTGTGGCGTTGACCGGTTTCTTTGTCGCCTTCAACGTGCTGGAGGCCTTGCAGCCTTCGCTGGTGTCGCGCGTGGCGCCGCAGGCGTACAAGGGGCTGGCGCTTGGCTTCTACAACACGGCGCAAGCGGCCGGGCTGTTTACGGGCGGTGCGCTGGGAGGCTGGCTGGCGGCCCATTCAGGCGCTAGCGCGGTGTTCGTCGGCGCGGCGATTCTGTCGGCGGTGTGGCTCGCGGTGACCTGGGCGCTGCGGCCGCTGGCGTAAGACCGCCAAGGCGGGATCAAGGCGGCAAGGGCGGTGATCGAAGGCGGGTGATCAGGGCTGGCGATTGGGCCGGCTACAGGGCCGGCTACCGGGCCGGGGATGCGTCCCCGACTACGCCTCAACCGTCGCTGATCGCGCTGCCTATGGCGCCCAACAGCCCCTAAATCGATTCCCGGGGTGGATCGCTTTGTCACGAATCGCGTTTGGCGTGGCGGGGGCTTTTCGTCGATAATACGTACCAATTTAGGGCTTCACGGAAGTGGGGGTCGTCACGATCCCAGGCGTCGCCGGTCATTGTCATGATGACCGGCGCGTTTCATGAAGCCGGTCTTCAACATCGCTTTTTATGTTGTTGCCGGCGCGCTCGCGGCAACGCACAGGCGCAGGCTGTCAACAACTGAGGGACATCGGCATGGCATCGGTTAACAAAGTCATTCTCGTGGGCAATCTGGGTCGCGACCCGGAAGTCCGCTATAGCCCGGAAGGGGCTGCAATCTGCAACATGTCCATCGCCACGACCTCCACCTGGAAGGACAAGGCTTCCGGCGAACGCCGCGAAGAAACCGAATGGCACCGCGTCGTCATGTACAACCGCCTGGCTGAAATCGCCGGCGAATACCTGAAGAAAGGCCGCTCGGTCTACATCGAAGGCCGTCTGAAGACGCGCAAGTGGCAAGACAAGGACACCGGCGCTGATCGCTACAGCACTGAAGTGGTGGCTGACCAGATGCAAATGTTGGGCGGCCGCGAAGACGGCGGTGGCGGCGGCGCCAGCTACGGTGGTGGCGGCGGCTACGACGACGCCCCGTCGCGTCCGCAACAGCAACGCGCCCCGGCGCAACGCCCGGCGCCGCAACAGCGCCCGGCGCCTGCTGCGGCTCCGGCGAGCAGCGGTGCGAATTTGGCGGATATGGACGACGATATTCCGTTCTGATTTTTCCGAACGGCTACGCAGCTATGAAAGAGCCCTCGCAAAAGCGGGGGCTTTTTATTTGTTCGGCGCTTGAAACACTTCCACCAGATAATCAATAAACGCCCTGGCCCGGGCAGTTTGATTTCTGCGTTGCGGGTAATACACAAAGAGGTCCGCGGACGGCAGCGTGTAGTCGGGTAATACCACTCGCAGCCGTCCGCTTTTCAAATACTTGGCCAGATCCCATTCCGAGCGGATCAAGATGCCATGGCCGTCCAGTGCCCAGCCCAGCACGATATCCCCGTCATTACTGGACAGCGCCCCATCCACCTTGATTGCCACGCTTTCGCCTTCGCGGGTGAATCGCCAGACGCCGTGTGCTTCGTCGTTTTGCGTATGCAGGATGCAGCGGTGCGAGGCCAGATCGGCCAGCGTGGTGGGGGTGCCGTGCTTGTCCAGATAGCGCGGGGACGCGCACAGGAAGCGGCCGTTGGACATGACGCGCCGGGCGCTGAGGCGTCTGTCGGGCAGTTCGCCGAAACGGATCGCCAGGTCGAATCCGCCTTCCACCAGGTCCACCGGCCGGTCCGTTACGTCCAGCTGTACCTGCACGTCGGGATAGCGCTTGGCAAAGTCCGAGACCAGCGGGGCGATGGTGGTGCGGCCGAACCCCAAGGTGGCGTTCACTTTCAGCGGGCCGCGTGGTGTGCCGCCGCTGCTGGAGACCGCGTCTTCCATGGCGCGCAGGTCTTCAAGGATCTTTGACGCGTGCGACAGGTAGGTTTCGCCCTCGGGAGTCAGGCTGAGGTTGCGCGTGCTGCGGTTGACCAGCCGCACGCCCAAGCGCCGTTCCATCAGCGCCAGGCGCTTGGTGGCGGCGGGTGGCGTTAGGTCGAGTTCGCGCGCGGCCGCCGAAAGGCTGCCCAGCCGGGCCAGATGGATGAAGAACTCCAATTCGGACGCGATGTCGGTTTTCACTGAAAGTTAATAATCAAATGAATATGGGTGAATCTTAGTGCGGGTATTCGCCTCTACGCTAGGGGTTCTGAACTTACCTACGCCGCCACAGCCGGCGCATCAGGAGACACCTCATGAGAATCGTCGAGATCCGCGAACAGACGCTGCCCATCAGCTCGCCCATCCGCAACGCCTATATCGATTTCAGCAAGATGACGCTGAGCCTGGTCGCCGTGATCACCGACGTGATCCGTGACGGCAAGCCGGTGGTGGGCTACGGCTTCAATTCGAATGGCCGATATGGCCAGGGCAAGCTGATGCGCGAGCGGTTTATTCCGCGCGTGATGGAAGCCGACCCAGAATCGCTCGTGGACGCGACGGGCAAGAATCTGGACCCGCACAAGATCTGGGACGCGATGTTCACGAACGAAAAGCCGGGCGGCCATGGCGAGCGCTCGGTGGCGATTGGCACCATCGACATGGCGGTGTGGGATGCGGTCGCAAAGATCGAAGGCAAGCCGCTGTTCCAGTTGCTGGCGGATCGCTACGGCAACGGGCAAGCCGACCGCCGGGTGTTTGTCTACGCGGCCGGTGGGTATTACTACCCGGGCCAGGACCACGGCAAGCTCAAGGATGAAATGCGCAGCTACATCGATCGTGGCTACACGGTGGTGAAGAAGAAGATTGGCGGCGCGTCGCTGGACGAGGACCTGCGCCGCATCGATTCCATCTTGAGCGTGCTGCAAGACGGGCAGAAGCTGGCGGTGGACGCCAACGGCCGCTTCGATCTGGATACGGCCATTCAGTATGCCAAGGCGCTGTCGCAGTACGACCTGTTCTGGTACGAAGAGGCGGGCGACCCGCTGGATTACGAGTTGCAGGCCACCTTGCGCAACTACTACAACAACCCGATGGCGACGGGCGAAAACCTGTTTTCCATGCAGGACGCGCGCAACCTGATCCGATACGGCGGCATGCGCCCGGACCGCGATTGGCTGCAATTCGATTGCGCGTTGAGCTACGGGCTGGTGGAGTATCTGCGCACGCTGGACATGCTGGGCGAGCACGGCTGGTCGGCCAGCCGCTGCATTCCGCACGGCGGCCACCAGATGTCGTTGAACATTGCAGCGGGCTTGGGCCTGGGCGGCAATGAAAGCTACCCGGACCTGTTCCAGCCATTTGGCGGCTTTCCCGATGGTGTGAAAGTCGACGGCGGCTACGTCACGATGCCGGAACTTCCCGGCATCGGGTTCGAAGGCAAGTCGGACCTGATCGCCGTCATGCGGCAATTGTCGGCGTAGGGCCCGACCTACCAGCGATACCGCAACGTCGCCATCACCGTGCGTTCGGCGCCCCAGTAGCAACTGACGGCCGTGCCCAGGCAGTTGGCGACGTAGCGCTTGTCGAACAGGTTGGACACGTTCAGCGCGACTTGCGCGCCGGCCAGGGTGGGGCTGACGCGGCCAAGGTCGTAGCGGATGGCGGCGTCCACCAGGGTGACGGCGGGCAGGGCGTAGCGGTTGTTCAAGTCGCCGTAGAAGCCGCCACGGTACGTGACGCCCGCGCCCACGCCGACGCCTTGCAGCGGACCTTCGCGCAGGGTGTAGTCGGCCCACAGCGCGGCTTGATGGCGCGGCACGAAAATCATCTGGTTGCCGCGCTGGCGGCGACGTTGGTCTTGGTGACTTCGCTATCGCTCAGCGCATACGACATCGTCAGGTCCAGCCCGCTATCGAAGCTGGCCTTGCCTTCCAGCTCGATGCCCTGCACCTGCGCTTCGCCCGTCTGCACCACAAAGCTGGTGTTGACCGGGTCGGGCGTGCTGACGTTTTTCTGCGTGATCTGGAAGGCCGACAGGGTGACAAAGCTGTCGTAGCCCTCGGGCTGGTATTTCACGCCGGCCTCGTATTGCTCACCCGTGGTGGGCTTGAGCGGCGAGCCGTCACGCGTGATGCCGGTCATCGGCTGGAACGACGTGGAATAGCTGAAGTACGGCGCGATGCCGTTGTCAAAGCGGTAGGTCACGCCGGCGCGGCCGGTGAAGCGGTCGGCATCGCCGCTGCGCGACGTCCAGCCCCATTGGCCGCCGCTACCCGCGACGCCGTTGTCGGTGGTGCCTTCGGTCCAGTCATAACGGCCGGCGAAGGTGAAGCGCAGGCGGTCCAGTTCAATCTGGTCTTGCGCGTACAGGCCCAACTGGCTGCGCGTCATGTTGATTTTGGTGGCCGTGGGCGGGCGCGTCACGGACGTGCCGTAGTCCGGGTCGAACACGTTGAACAGCGGCGAGGCCGGGGGCAGCATCAGGCCCAGGCTGCTTTCGTTATAGCGGGATTTTTCGCGCAGGTAGTCCAGGCCGAAGGTGATGTCATGGCGCGTGGGACCGGCGTTGAATTTGGCATTCAACTGGTTGTCGATCTGGAAGGTATGCGACGTTTCCGGAAACGCCCAGGCGTAGCGGATGGCCTGCGTGTCCGACACCATGGCGCCGATCTGCACGCGCCGCGTGTTGGTGTCGACATTGGTGTAGCGGGCGCTTTGGCGCAGGCTCCACGTGTCGTTCAAGCGGTGGTCCAGCGTGTAGCCGACCATGGTTTGTTCGTTGGTGAAGATGTCGTATCCGGGCTCGCCGACAAAGCGGTCGCGCGGGATGTAGCCCGCCGTGGCGCTTTTTTCCAGCGTGCCGATGACGGGCAGCACGGGGGCGCCGCCGCCGCCGTGGCTGGTGATCTTCTGGTACTGCGCGCTGACGTTCAAGCTGGTGTCGGATGACGGGCGCCACGTGAAGCTGGGCGCGATGAACTGGCGTTCATCGTCTACGTGCTGGTATTGCGTGTCGCTGTCGCGCAGCGTGCCCGTCAAGCGGTACAGAAACTTGCCTTCTTCGTCGGCGGGGCCCGAGAAGTCGAACGCGCCTTGATAGCGGTTGAAGCTGCCTGCCTGCAACACCACTTCATTGATGGGTTCGGCGGTGGGGCGCTTGCTGGTCATGTTGACCAGGCCGCCTGGCGCGCTTTGCCCATACAGTCCGGACGACGGGCCTTTCAGGATTTCGATGCGTTCCAAGCCGTAGGTGTCGATGCGCGGTTGCGAATAGCCGCGCGCGCCGAAGGGCAGCAGCAGTCCGTCCAGATAGCGCGACGGCGTGAAGCCCCGCACGGTCAGCCAGTCATAGCGCACGTCGTTGTCGCCGTATTGGGCGAAGACGCCGGGGGTGTAACGCACGGCTTGCGCGACCGAGGTGACGCCGCGTTCGTCCATTTCTTTGCGGGTAATGACGTTGATCGTCTGGGGCGTGTTGATCAGTTCGGCATCTGACTTGGTGCCCGAGCGGCTGCGCGTGGCCACATAGTCCGCGCCGGAGGTCGGCGACGCGTCGCGCACCCCTTGCACCACGACGGGGGCCAGGGTGGTGACGCCGTTACCGGTGGCTTGGGCGGGCTGGGCGGTTTGCGCGATGGCAGAGGCGGACGCGGACGCCGCAAGGGCGGCCAGCAACGCCAGCGGCAGCGGCTTGACTGAAAAGGACACGGTGTTACCCCTGGATCAATTTATAATTAACAAGAATCATTTCTGTGCGTCGGCATGATTCCAGATCCCGCTTTTGCTGTCTGACGTTTTTTCGGCGCCGTTTGACGGTTTTGCTGCTGCCCCGTTTTTGCGCCCCTTTCCCATGCCCGCCAGCGCCGCCGCGCCCTTGCCCATTCTGTCTCTGCCCGAGCCCAGCACCGCACCGCCCAAGCGGCACGAGTGGTGGCGCGGCACGCTGCCGACCGTACCGGCCACGGACGACTGGGAAGACGTGATCGAGCGCGTGCTGAGGGTGGACGACGGCGTCAGCCTGGTGGTGCTGGACGGATCGCCCCGTCGGACGCTGACGATTCCCGCGCCGGGCGCCCCGGTGTTCGGCATGCAGGTCTGGCTGGAAGGCGAGGCCGTGCTGGCGGTGGAAGGCGGCGAGCCCCTGAAGGTGGCCGGTGGCGCGGCGCTTTTGTTCAACCACGAACACGCCGTCGGCTGGGCAACACACCTGCCGGCCCATCGCCGCGTGCGGATGATAGACGTGCGCTACACGCCCGACGCGCTGACGCGGGCAAGTGGTTCGATGCCGGTTGCGCTGCTGCGCAAGCGGTTTCACCGCGACGTCAGCGTGCCGGCGCAAGGATCACTGGTGGCATCGCTGGATGCCCCGACCAGCTTGCTGGCGCTGGCGGGCAGCCTGACCGGCGAGGCCCCACCCGCGCCGGAAGCGCGGCGGCTTTGGTATTGCGCCAAATCGCTGGAAATGCTGTCGGCCTTTGTGCAATTGCTGTCGTTGCCCGACGCGCTGTCGGGCCCCTTGGCGCACGAACATCAACGCGTGCATCGCGCGTGCGAGCTATTGCGCGATCGCTGCGCCGAGCATTGGCCGCCGGGGCGCCTTGCCCGGGAAGTGGGCCTGTCTGAAAAGCGGCTTCAGCAGTTGATGCGTGAATGCGTGGGCAGATCGGTGCATGCGTATTTAAGCGAAATGCGGCTGGCGCGCGCATCGGATCTGCTGCAAGCGGGCATGAGCGTGACGCAGGCGGCGGGCGAGGTCGGCTTTTCCAGCCTTAGCCATTTCAGCAAGGTCTTCAAGGCGCGCTATGGCGCGTCGCCGCGGTCCTGGTAAGGTGCAGCAACGCCGGCCAAGTTCTGCCGAGCCCGGTTCGGGCCTGCGTTGGCGCATCGCAAGGGGCACACCACCATGACGCAAAACATCTATGACACTGCCGAGTTTTTCGAGGCTTACAGCCAGATGGCGCGGTCGGTGCACGGCCTGGACGGCGCGCCCGAATGGCCGGCGTTGCGCGCGCTGATTCCACCGTTGCAGGGCCGCCGCGTCGTGGACCTGGGGTGCGGCTTCGGCTGGTTCTGCCGATGGGCGCAGGCGCAGGGCGCCAGCGAGATACTGGGTCTGGACGTGTCGCAAAACATGCTGGACCGGGCTCGTGGTGGCACGCCTGCCTCGGCAGCCGCCGGCGGCATCGTGTATCAGCGCGCCGACCTGGAACAACTGCAATTGCCGCCGGCGGCTTACGACCTGGCCTACAGCTCGTTGACGCTGCACTACATCGAGCGGCTGGCTGAGCTTTTTGCCACCGTCCATCAAGCGTTGGTGCCGGGCGGGCATTTCGTGTTCTCGGCGGAACACCCGATCTACACGGCTCCCGCCAGCCCCGCCTTCGTGCAGGACGCCTCGGGCCGGCGCATCTGGCCGTTGAACCAGTACGCCGTTCAAGGGCCGCGCACCACGGACTGGTTGGCCAAGGGCGTCATCAAGCAGCACCGTACGCTGGGCGCTTATCTGAACTTGCTGATCCAGACCGGGTTCACCATCGCGCACGTGCAAGAGTGGGCGCCTACCCAGGAACAACTGGCCGCCCAGCCCGCGCTTGCGGAAGAGAGGGACCGGCCGATGATGGTGCTGGTGGCGGCGACCCGATAGGCCGAAATATTTGGTTTCACAAAACCCGCTTGCGTTGTCTATCTAGTAGTAGGTAAGATTCATCCATCGACGCAGCACACACAAAACGCCGCTGACGCCGAAGCCAGAAATACAGTAGGACCGCTTTTTTATTTCCCTGGTTGTCTACCTACAAGTAGATAGCTAAACCAAAAACCGTAGCTTAATCGAATCAACGCAAGCCTCGTTTATTCATCTGGAGATCAACCATGAAGACGCTCGTATCCGCCCTGATTTTGTCCGCCTCGTTCATCGGTGCCGCTGCTCAAGCCGGCGAACTGGACTACCCGCCCGAACTGAACAGCGCCAGCACCGTGACGCGTGCCCAAGTGCAGCAAGAACTGGCCGCCGCCCGTGCAAATGGCGAGCTGGTGTCCGGTGAAGAAGGTTACGCCGCGACCGCGTTTGCCTCCGTGGGCGCCGACAAGACCCGCGCCCAGGTCAAGCAAGAACTGGCCGCTGCCCGTGCTCAAGGCCTGACCGAAAGCGGCGAACTGGATTACCCGCCCGTTCAAGGCTGATTTTTTTAGGCGCTTGTCTATCTAGCCATAGATAGCTTCGCAAACGCGACATACCCCTGATCCGCATCACGCAGCATCCCTTTCTACTGGAGATTCACCATGAAGACCCTCGTATCCGCCCTGATTTTGTCCGCCTCGTTCATCGGTGCCGCCGCTCAAGCCGGCGAACTGGACTACCCGCCCGAACTGAACACCGCCAGCACCGTGACGCGTGCCCAAGTGCAGCAAGAGTTGGCCGCCGCCCGCGCGAATGGGCAGCTGGTGTCGGGCGAAGAAGGCTACGCCGCCACGTCATTCGCGTCGGTTGGCGCCGACAAGAGCCGCGAACAGGTCAAGCAAGAATTGGCCGCTGCCCGCGCTCAAGGCCTGACCGAAAGCGGCGAACTGGACTACCCGCCCGTGCAAGGCTAAGCCGATGCCGGCACATGCGAACCCCGGGGGGCGGGATGTTTCCCGGCCGGGGTTCGCACGGGCCAAGGCCCACACCCTAGGGCGGCCACCAATGACGGACCGACCTATTAGTAGGTAATATTCAGCCATGGACACCCCGACCCCCAACACCACCCGAGACCTGCTGCTGGCGCACGCCGAGAAGCTCATCCGCACGCGCGGGTGCAATGGTTTCAGCTACCGCGATCTGGCGGAGCATGTGGGCGTGAAGACGTCCAGCATCCACTACTACTTTCCCGGCAAGGACGACCTGTTGTATGAAGCAGTCGAGGCCTACAGCGCGCGCGCGCTGGGCGCCGTCCGTGCCATTGATACCGCGCAGCCTGCCCAGGCGCAGCTGGAGCAATACCTGTCGATGATGGAATCGCGGGCTTGCGGTTCGGGCGAACTGTGTTTGGGCGGCATGTTGGCCGCCGACATCATGAGCCTGTCCGACCGCGTGCGCGGCGCGTTGCAGGGATTTTTCCGTGCCCACGAAGCCTGGCTGGCGCGTGTGCTGGCTGAAGGCGCGGCGCAGGGGACGCTGAAGTTCTCTGGCACGGCCGATGCGGCCGGCCGCGCGGTGTTTGCCACCGTCCAAGGTTGCCTGCTGGTGTCGCGGCTATTCCAGCAGCCACCCGCATTGTGCGAGGCCATCCGTGCGTTGTATGTGGAGTGCGACAAGGCAGCCAAGCCCGCCGCAGCCGCATCCGAATCCGTACCCACTGTGTAACTGCGGCCAGACGTAAAAATCGCGACGGCGCGGATTTTCGCGCCGGTCAGCGCTCCGCATTGAGCAGCCAGCAGTCAGCAGTGAATCCGATTTCCCATCACGGCCGCCCGGCATTTGCAGGCGGCCGTTGTCATTGCGCGCTCAGTGTTGCAATGCGCGCGCCATGTCCACGCTGGTGCGTTCTTGCATGCCCAGGTCTCGCATGCGTTGCAAGAACGCGGTTTGTGCGTCGGCGAATCCGGCCACGGGGCTCATGCAATCGGTCAGCAGGACGATGCGGGACAGGTTGCCGCCGGGCAGATGCTCGGCCAGATGTTCGACGGTGGCGCGCACGCAATGGCTGCCGGCCTCGCCCGCGACCAGAATCAGGTCTGAGCGATCCAGCGACCCCAGCAGCGCGCGGTTCAACTGGCTGCGCGGATCGTCGGGGTCTGGCACTTCGGCCATCAAGGCGCTGTAGTGCTCGGTCCACGGGTTGGTGCCTTTGGGCACCTTGCGCACGATGAATTGGCCGGCGTCTTCCCAGCGGTTGTACGCGGCGCGCACGTCGGGATGCACGTTGTGCCCCCAGGTGCCGATCTCGCAATGCACGGGCCACACCATCAGCGTGTAGCGGCCGCGTGCTTCCAGTTCGTCCAGATAGGTGGCGGTTCGGGGCAGGTCGTCGGCATGGCGTGGCACGAACTGGCCGGCGCGCAGCTGCGCGGCGGTTATCGGCGTGTAGGGGGCGACGGGCTCGCCCTTGCCGGTGTGCCAGAACGTGGGATGCGCGATGTCGACGCGATGGTGGGAGTCCAGCGTTACGGTGATCGAGGCCAGTGCGGAGGCGGTGGCGTCAATGAAACTTGCCAGCCGCTGCATGTCGGCATGCGCGCCGGGCACGGGCAGCGCGGGCCGCGTGGCTTGGCCGGTCAGCGGGTCGCGCGGCAGGTAGGGCTCGGGCAAATCGCAGAAGTCGTTCTGCGGATCGACGATCAGTAGATGGACGGAACGCGGCATGGCGAAATTCGATTGGGACTAAACCGGAATATAGACCGGGATCGCCGTTGTTCACTAGAACAGGACCAGATGTTCGGCGCGGTCGGGCAATTGACGCAGCAGCGCCGTCCATTGCCGCCAGAGGCAGGCGATGACGGCCAAGACGGCCAGCTCGATCAGTATCCACATGACAAGCTCCTGTTCATATTTCGCACGATCGTGCGAAATTGAGCGATGAAAACGCCGGCACCGGCCGGCAAGGGGGCGGACGATGCCGCCTGCGTCAAATCAATCCGGATCGAGCCACAGGCGTGTTTGCACGCCTGTCACGCCACCCGTCATTCTGAAATCGTGAAGCTGCGGTACGTTGATATCAGCCTGTCATAGGCCGCCCGCACGCGCGCGGGCGCTTGCGGATCGCGCAGGAAACGCGCGTCATGCATCAGCCCGATCATCAGGCTGTACACCTCGAAGACGAGTTGTTCGGGGTCGGTATCCGGCCGGAGATGGCCGGCGTCCAGCGCCTGGCGCACCGTGCGGACCATGGCGGCGCGCCATCGACGCAGGTTGTTTTCCAGCAAGGCGCGCAGCGGCGATTCCACATCGTCGTATTCGAACGCGCCGGCCACGTAGACGCAGCCCGTGGCCATTTCAACGTTGCTGGCGCGTTCCACCCACAGCGATACCAACGCGGTCAAGCGGGGCAGCCCGCGCGGGTACGCCATGGCAGGGGTGAAAACGGCCGCCACAAAGCGGCGGTCATATTCGTCCAGCACGGCCTGCTGCAAGGCTTCCAGCGAGCCCACGCGGGAAAACACACCGCTTTTGCTGATGCCCAGCCGCTTGGCGACCTGGCCCAGCGACAGGCTTTCCATGCCCTGGGTGGCGGCCATGGCCAAGGCCGCGTCCACAATGGCCGCGAAGGTCAGCTCGCTTTTTTCCGTTTTGGCAGTCATGAAGCGAAATTTAGCACGGTCGTGCGAAATCGGTCGGCTATTTTTTGCGTGCAGTCGCGAGTCGCGAGTCGCCAGCCGCCGGTCAGCAGTCCACATGCGCTGGCGCGAGCCTGATGCAGAGCAAAAAAAACCGGACAGCTCAAGCTGCCCGGTTTGGTGTGCAATGATCCGCGCGATCGGCGGTCAGGCCTGCGCGGCGGCCTTGAATTGCAGACGGTACTTGTGCAGCAACGGTTCGGTATAGCCGTTGGGCTGCGTCAAGCCTTCGAACACCAGTGCGCAGGCCGCCTTGAAGGCAAGCGACGTATCGAAGTTGCCGGCCATCGGCTGGTAGAGCGGGTCGCCGGCGTTCTGGCCATCAACGACCTTGGCCATGCGCTTGAAGGTTTCCGTGACCTGTTCCTTGTTGGTCACGCCGTGGCGCAGCCAATTGGCGATGTGCTGGCTGGAAATGCGCAGCGTGGCGCGGTCTTCCATCAGGCCGACGTTATGGATGTCGGGCACCTTCGAGCAGCCCACGCCCTGGTCGATCCAGCGCACGACGTATCCCAGGATGCCCTGCACGTTGTTGTCCAGCTCCTGCTGGATGTCGGCGGCGGACCACTTGGACGGATCGCCCACCGGCACGCTCAACAGCCCGCCCAGCAAGTCGTCGCGCACGCTGTCCAGCTTGGTGCGTTCCAGTTCCTTCTGCACCGCTTGCACGTCGATCTGGTGATAGTGCAGCGCGTGCAGCGTGGCGGCCGTGGGCGAGGGGACCCAGGCGGTGTTGGCGCCGGCCTTCGGATGGGCAATTTTCTGTTCCAGCATGGCGGCCATCAGGTCGGGCATGGCCCACATGCCCTTGCCGATCTGGGCGCGGCCGCGCAGGCCCGTGTCCAGGCCCACCAGCACGTTGTTGCGTTCGTAGGCGGTGATCCACGCGGTGGACTTCATGTCGCCCTTGCGCAGCATCGGGCCCGCTTCCATGCTGGAGTGCATCTCGTCGCCGGTGCGGTCCAGGAAGCCCGTGTTGATGAACGCCACGCGGGATGCGGCGGCGCCGATGCACGCTTTCAGGTTGATGCTGGTGCGGCGCTCTTCATCCATGATCCCCATTTTCAGGGTGTTGCGCGGCACCTTGATCAGGTCTTCGACGCGGTCGAACAATTCGCTGGCGAAGGCCGCTTCGGCCGGGCCGTGCATCTTGGGCTTCACGATGTAGACGGACCCGGTGCGCGAATTCAGCTTGGCGGTGCGGTCGTGCAGCGCGGCCAGGCTGGTGACGACGGCGTCCAGAATACCTTCGGGGATTTCCTGGCCGTCGCGGTCAAGAATGGCCGGGTTGGTCATCAGGTGGCCCACGTTGCGCACGAACATCAACGAGCGGCCGTGCAAGGTCAGCGCGCTGCCGTCCGGACGCGTGTACTGGCGGTCGGCGTTCAGCTTGCGCGTGAAGGTTTTGCCGGCCTTGGTGACGGCTTCGGTCAGGTCGCCCTTCATCAGGCCCAGCCAGTTGCGATAGATGTGCACCTTGTCGTCGGCGTCGACGGCGGCAACCGAGTCTTCGCAGTCCATGATGGTGGTCAGCGCGGCTTCGACCAGCACGTCTTTCACGCCCGCGGCGTCGGTGCTGCCGATGGCGTTGGCGCGATCGATCTGGATTTCAAAGTGCAGGCCGTTGTTCTTGAGCAAGATGGCCGTGGGGGCTGACGCGTCGCCTTGGTAGCCGGCGAATTGCGAGCCGAATTTCAGGCTGGTGACCACGCCCTTGGCCAGGTTGACGCGCAGTTGATCGCCTTCAACGGTGTAGCTTTGCGCATCGGCGTGCGAGCCATTGGCCAGCGGGGCGGCCGTGTCCAGAAAGCTGCGTGCGCGCGCAATGACCGCGGCGCCGCGCTCGGGGTTGTAGCCCTTGCCCGTATCGCCGGGCGTGGCGGGGATGGCGTCGGTGCCGTAAAGCGCGTCGTACAGACTGCCCCAGCGTGCGTTGGCGGCATTCAATGCATAGCGCGAGTTGGACATCGGCACGACCAGCTGCGGACCGGCCTGCTGCGAGATTTCGGTATCGACATTGTCGGTGGTGGCTTGCACGCTTGCCGGTTGGGGCAGCAGGTAGCCGATGCTTTCCAGAAACTTGCGGTAGGCGGCCGGGTCGGCGATGGGGCCGGGGTTGGCGCGGTGCCAGGCGTCGAGCTCGGCTTGCAGACGGTCGCGTTCGGCCAGCAGGGCGCGGTTCTTGGGCGCCAGGTCATGTACCAGCGCCGCAAAACCCTGCCAGAAGCTGTCTGCATCCAGGCCGGTGCCGGGCAGGGCTTCCTGTTCGATGAATTGGGTGAGATTGGCCGCCACTTGCAGGCCGTATTGCTGGGTGCGTTGAGTCATGCGGGTCTCTAGCGGTAAGAAGGGCTGGCCGGCGCCGGGCGCCGGGCGAATCTGTCCTGACATCATCGTTCGCACCCGCGCCCATGTCTACCCGAAAAACAACTGGTCATACCAGTTTATTTAGTCGCCGTAAGACGGGCAGGCGATTTTTATGTTTTTATATCAGCACCTTACAGAGGTGTGGCGGATAGCCGAAACCCCATGGCCGGCTTGGTCATACCACTGGTGCGGAGATTGCATGTACGCGGAAACTGAAGAAAAGCCTCGCCAGGTGGCGGATGAAGTCGCCGAGCGAATCGAGCGCCTGATCCTGGATGGCGTACTCAAGGCGGGGCAGGCCTTGCCGTCCGAACGGCGGCTGACCGAAAAGCTGGGCGTGTCGCGCACCGCGCTGCGCGAAGGCCTGAAGCTGCTGCGCGCGCGTGAAATCATTCACACCGCGCAAGGCAAGGGGTCCTTCGTGGCGCACATCTCGAAGGTGGATGCCGGGCCGCTGATGCACCTGTTCAATTCGCAGCCGCGCACGCTGTACGACCTGCTGGAAGTGCGCTCGTTGCTTGAAGCGGAATCCGCCCGGCTGGCTGCCATCCGGGGCACCGAAGCCGACTTCATCATGATCCGCCGGCGCTATGACGACATGGTTGCCGCGCAGGGCACGGCCACCGACACAGCCACGCACGCCCATCTGGACCACGCGTTTCACCTGGCGATCTGCGAGGCGTCGCACAACCCGGTGCTGGTGCATACGCTGCAATCGCTGACCGACCTGCTGCTGGGGTCGGTTTTTGCATGCGTCAATAACCTGTATCACCGCGAACCGGAAAAGCGGCAGATCGACCGTCAGCACACCCGGCTGTACAACGCGGTGACGGGGCGCCAGCCCGAACAGGCGCGCAAAGCCGCAGCCGACCATGTGGACAGCGTGCGGCAGAGCTTGTCGGATATCGAACAGGAAGAACAGCGCCTGGTGCGCGCGACGCTGCGTCTGGAAGGCTGGACGTAGCGCCGAATGGGCTGGGGCTGGGGCTGGGGCGCGGGCCTTGTCGGCCCGACGGGCAGGGCGTGTTAACGGTCGGCCGTTGCGCAGCCGGCCAGCGCCAGCGGCTTGCCGGCGTAGACGCGGCCAAAGCGGTTGTTCAGCAAGGCGTCCAGGTCGATGGCTTCCTGGCCCACAAACCCCTTTTGCGGCAAGACGCCTTGCGCCACCAGGTCCAGCGCGGCGCAAATGCCGGCGGCGGTGGACAGCTGGATCGCGCTCAGGCGGTGGCCGTCCACATCGGCGCCGAACACGCGGATGGGATAGGACTCTTCTTCCAGCCGGCCGTGGCGATGGCCGGATGCCGACGCCTGGATCACGATGACGTCCTGCTCGGTCGTGGGAATGGCTGACTCGAAAATATCCTTAAGCAGATCGCGGCGATCTCGCAGGCGCAGGTCGTTCAGCAGCAACTTCATGATGTTGCAGTGGCCGGGGTAGCGCACGGACTTGTAGTCGACGTTGCGGGCGCGCCCCAACAACGTTGCGGGCAGCGTGCCCAGCCCGCCCGACGTGTTGAAGGCTTCGTATTCAACCCCGTCCAACGCAAAGGTTTCGTAGCCTTCCAGCGCGGGCACGCTGGTCAGCTTGCCGTCGACGATGGCCTCGCAAGGGTTGCAGTATTCGTTGATCAGGCCTTCGGTGCTCCAAGTCAGGTTGTAGCGCAGGCTGTTGGAGGGGTAGCGCGGCAGGGCGCCCACGCGCATGCGCAAGTCCAGCAAGGTGTCGAAGCGGCGGGCCAACGCGTTGCCGACGATGCCGATGAAGCCCGGCGCCAGGCCACACTGCGGCATCAACACGCTGCGCACATCGCCCGCCAGCGCCTGAATGGCGTGGGTGCTGGCGACGTCTTCGGTCAGGTCAAAGTAATGGACGCCCGCGCGCGCGCAAAGGCCTGCTACGGCGGTGGCGCGGTGGAACGGCAGGGCGTTGACGACGGCGTAAGCGCCTTCGATGCAACGCGCCACCGAGTCGTCGTCGCTGATCTGGCGCGTTTGGCAGCCCAATTCGGCCAGCACGCCCAGCCGGGCTGGATCCTGGTCGGCAACCAGCACCGAGTAATCGCCGCTTCGTTCGAGCATCAAGGCGATGGCAAAACCGATTTTTCCGGCGCCCAGCAAAACGATGGGGCGGGTGGCTGACGTAGACATGGTGCGGCTCCTGCGGATGGGGGGATGGGGTGGCCTCATCCTATGCGGGAGCGCTGTCGATTTGTAGAACCGAAAGTGTCGTAACGGCTTAAGTTATCGACAAAACGACTTAATAAGTAGTCGAAGCGTCAAAAACAAAGCCCCACGGCGTTTGCCGAGGGGCTTTCGATGGGGCTGTCACGGCCTTTTCAGGCCAGTGGATCAGCTGCCCATGGGGGGGTAGTCCATGTTGCCGAAGGTCACCAGGCCTTCTGCCTTGGCTTGAGCCAGTTGCGATTCAACTTGGGCGCGGCTCAGCGACGTGGTGTGTTCAGCGGCGGCGACGGGCGGGTAGTCCAGGTTGCCGAAGGTGACTTCGCCGGCGTTCTTGGCTTGGGCCAGTTCAGCTTGAACTTGTTGCGAGGTCAGGCTGGACTTCTGGGCGATGGGGGCGGGGTAGCCTTCTTCGCCAAACGTGTATTGACCCGAGACCTTGGCTTGTTGCAGTTCAGCTTGCACTTGAGCGCGGGTGGGGGCTTGGTCGGCTTCGGCGGCTTGCGCGCCAGCGGCCAGAACGGACATGGACAGCATCAATGCGGTAGCAAGGGTTTTCATAGCAGACCTCCGGTGTCTTGTGAGCTTGGGATTCGAACCGCTGGCGTCATTGCCTGGGGTTCGCTTGCTGTGTCCCGATGAGATGCATTCTGTGCTCAAACAACCTCGGGATAAACCCTTATTACCTGAAAACATCTTTCCAAAAAATGTACTAATCGACGTGGATTTAACCGGATGGCACCATAGATGGCGATATTTCCATCTGATGACACGATAGGTTGTGGTCGGTGGCGGCCCCCGTTGACCATTCAGATCCGCGTACGCCCCGCAAAGTGGCCGGGGTCGCCGAAAAACAAAGCCCCGGCTTTGGACCGGGGCTTTACGGGGCGGCGGTGGCTGTGAGTGCCTGACGCCGCTTAGCGATTCAGTTCCACCAGCGCCGCGTTGTACTCGGATTGGGCTTCTTCCAGCTTGCGCTGCGCCTTATCGATCTTGTCCTGCTTGCCCTTGGCGCGGGCTTCCTTCAGCTCTTGTTCGCGCTCGGACACTTTGGACTGCTTCTCACGCACGTTTGCTTCGCGTTGGGATTGCAGGCGGCTGTCGGTGCAATTTGCCTTGGCTTCGGCCAAGGCCTTTTTCAAGCCGGCTTCGCGGCGCGTGTTGTTCTGTGCTTGCGCAGCGGCAATGTCGTTTTCGATTTCGCAGAACTTGGCGGCGCAGCCTCGTTGGGCCGAGCAATCGGTGGCGGCCTGAGCGGGCAGGGTGCCGAACACGGCGCACGCGGCGGCGGCGGCGGCCAGGGATTTAACGAAAGAGGGCATGCGGTGTCTCCGTAAGGCGTTGCGGAAACACCATGATGGCCTGATCTGGCGCAGGCGGCAATGCGGCGGCCCGTGGTTGGCGGCCGGGCCGGGCCGGGCCGGCCCGGCGCCGGCGGTGCGCTGCGGTCCGCCCTGGGGCGTCGTCCTTGGCGGGCCAAGGGATCAGCAGACCAACGGATCCCGCAGACCAACGGATCAGCGGACCGACGGATCAGCAGCTCACCGGATCACCGGATCAGCGTGCCTGCCAACGCCGCTGCTACCAGCAGCGCGCCCAGCCACAGGTTGGCGCGAAACAGCATGAAGTTGCGGTCGGGGCGCTGGATGTCGAACACCTTCAGCTGCCATGCCAGATGCACCGCGACGGCGGCCATGCCAACCTGATACGCCCACGACAAACCCATGGCGTAACCACCCCAGGCCCACAGCAGGACGGTGGCGGCGTAGAAACCGCCGATCCACAATTTGCCTTGGTCGCCAAAGCGCATGGCCGTGGAATGCAGCCCCAGGCTGCGGTCGTCGCGCACGTCGACGTACGCATAGATGCTGTCGTAGCCCACCTGCCAAAGCACCGCGCCCAACCACATGGCGATGGCGGCCAGCGGCACGACGTTTTGCGTGTCGGACCAGGCCATCAGCATGCCCCAGTTAAAGCAGATGCCCAGCACCACTTGCGGCCAGTACGTGACACGCTTGCACAGCGGATAGATGAACACGAAGGGCAGCACGGCCAGGGCCAGCCAGCGGCTCATTTCGTTCAGGAAAAACAGCAGCGATCCGCACACCAGCAGTTGCCCGAGCAGGAACCACACCGCGTTCTTCATCGACAGCTGGCCGCTGGTCAGTGGCCGGAAGCGCGTGCGTTCGACGTGCTTGTCGAAGTTGCGGTCGCACATGTCGTTGACGGTGCAGCCGATGCCGCGCATCAGCAGCGCGCCCAGCGAAAAGACGATCAGCCGTTGCAGGTCGGGCAGGCCACCGGCCGATTGCACCAGCGCGGCCACGGCCGGCAGCAGCGTCAGCCACGTGCCGATGGGCCGATCCAGCCGGCACAGGCGGGCGTAGGGTCGCCAGGATTTCGGAAGCCAGCGTTCGACCCAGTCGGTGAAAACGATGTCGCTGAGGTCGACGGGAGGTTGTTGCGAGGCGCTCACTGTCACGGTCAGAATTTGGTCGGGAAAGCCGACAGCATAAAACAACGGCCGGGCGTTGCGCCCGGCCGTGGAAGGTCAATCGCCGTTCAGGGTGCGGCTTTCAGGCCGCATTGCCCGGAAAGCTACGGTTTGCTTATGCCGTGTATTCCTTGAGCAGCTTGCCCAGAATGGCGATGCCGGTGCGGATCTTGTCTTCCGGCACGGTGGCAAAGCTCAGGCGCAGCGTGTTCTGCTTGCCCACGCCGCTGTAGAACGGCGCGCCGGGCACAAAGGCCACGTTTTGCGCGATGGCCTTTTCCAGCAGCTTGGTGCTGTCCATGTGCTCGGGCAGCGTCAGCCAGATGAACATGCCGCCTTCCGGCTTGGTCCACGTCACGGTGGACGGGAATTCGCGCTTGATGGCCTCCAGCATGCAGCTGCCCTGGGCGCGGTAGATTTCGCGCACGTTGGGCAGGTGCTCTTCCAGGAAGCCGTCCTTGACGATTTCATACACGGCCATCTGCGTCAGCGTGGGCGTGTGCAGGTCGGTCGCTTGCTTGGCCTGCACCAGCTTGTTGATCAGCGGACGGGCGCCGGCGATATAGCCCAGGCGCAGGCCCGGGGCCAGTACCTTTGAGAACGTACCCAGGCGCACGACGTTGGCGCCGTATTCGGCGGCCAGCGCCACCAGACCGGGCTGCGGCTCGCCTGCGTAGCGCAGTTCGCCGTAGGGGTCGTCTTCAATGATGGTCAGGTTCAGTTCGGCGGCGCGCTTGACCAGCGCGATGCGGCGTTCCAGGTTCAGCGTGCGGCCCGTGGGGTTCTGGAAGTTGGGCAGCGCATACAGGAAGCGCGCGCCGTCGGCCAGTTCGGGCGTGATGGATTCGGGGATCAGGCCGCCTTCGTCGGTGGGCACCGGCACGAACTTCGGCTGGTACAGGCTGAACGATTGCAGCGCGCCCAGGTAGCTGGGGTCTTCGACCAGGACCTTGCTGTCCTTGTCGATCAGTACCTTGCCCAGCAGGTCCAGCGCTTGCTGCGAACCGGAGACGATCAGGATCTGGTCGGCGGCAACGTTGGCGCCCGCGCGATTCAGGTCGTCGGCAACCCATTGGCGCAGCGGGGCATAACCTTCGGTGGGGCCGTATTGCAGGGCCGCGCGGCCGTTGGTGGACAGTACCTTGTCGAACGCAGCACGTACCACTTCTACCGGGAAGCCGCCGGGCGCCGGCAAGCCGCCAGCGAACGAAATGACTTCGGGGCGCTCGGTGACCTTGAGGATCTCGCGGATGGCGGAGCTGGTAAGTTGCTGGGCGCGTTCCGAAAAGGAAAACGCAGGTTCGAGAGGCTTGTCCATGGATTGCTTCTTGAAGAAGAAGGGTAAAGGGAGAGGCTTGTGTAGGGGACTGCGACAAAAAAGTATTGTCCCATACGGTAGCAGCCCGGCCCCTTTAACGCGCGGAACCCCTAAAATCACCTGCATCGAAAACCGCCTGTACAGTTACATTTATCGCCATGTTCGAAGCCGCCCCGATCGTCGCCGAGTCCAAGTCCGCCCTGTACGCCGAATTGGTCGCGCAGGCCCGCGCGCTGCTGGAGGGCGAGCCCGACCGCATCGCCAATGCCGCCAACCTCAGCGCGCTGGCGTACCAAGCCTTGCCCGATCTGAACTGGGCGGGCTTTTATTTCTTTGACGGCACCGAACTGGTTCTTGGCCCGTTCCAAGGCAAGCCGGCCTGCGTGCGCATTCCGCTGAATCGCGGCGTGTGCGGCGCGGCCGCCAGCCAGCGTCAGACGCAGCTGGTGCCGGACGTGCACGCATTTCCCGGCCACATTGCCTGCGATGCCGCGTCGCGTTCCGAAATCGTGGTGCCGCTGGTGCATCAAGGCGAATTGATCGGCGTGTGGGATGTGGACAGCCCCGTGCCCGACCGCTTCGACGAAGACGACCGCCAAGGCATGCAGGCGCTGTGCGCCGTGTTCCTGGCCAGCCTGGGCTAAGCGCCGGCCGTTGACACGCCAACGGCCGCCCGGTAGATTTCCGCATCAGCCGCCGACGCGCGTCTTATTGTTTTATTCATTCATGATTCATCAGGCCATCCAATCCGCTTCCTGCATCCGCGCCCTGGGCGTGGTGCCGGCTGCCGTCGGCCTGAAATCCAAAAAACAGCCGCTCATCTGACCGGAGCATGCTGTTCCGTCAGATGGGCGACGGAACAGCGGCCTTCTGGCGGCGCTTTGGCGCCTCTTGCGCACCCCTGATATCCCGAGCACTTCTGTACGGTCCAACCGCGGTCCGCTTACATCGAAGGAGTGTTCTCATGTCCATTCAACAATCTGTGTTCCAAGGCGTGTGGGTGCCGCTGGTCACGCCGTTTTCGGGCGGTGCTGTCGACGGGGGCGCCTTGCGTCGCCTGGTGCGCCACTACGCGGCGGCGGGCGTCGACGGGCTGGTCGTGTGTGGCAGCACCGGCGAGGCCGCCTCATTGGACGACGCCGAGCAACTGGCGGTGCTGGACGCCGTGCTGACCGAAGCCGGCCGGCTGCCCGTCATCATGGGGCTGGCGGGCAACCACCAAGGGCACGTGCTGCAACGCCTGTCCGCCTTTGGCACGCGGCCGCTGGCCGGCATCCTGGCCCCGGCGCCGTATTACGTGCGAGCGGGCCAAGACGGGGCCGCCGCCTATTTTTGCCGCCTGGCCGATGCTTCGCGCTTTCCCCTGGTGCTGTACGACATTCCCTACCGCACGGGCACAACGCTTGAGACATCGACGTTGCTGTCGCTGGCCGCGCATCCGAACGTGGCGGCCATCAAGGATTGCGGCGGGTCGCTGGACAAGACGCTGGCCTTGATAACCGACGGCCAGATGAATGTGCTGGCGGGCGAAGACCTGCAAACCTTATCGGTGCTGTGCCTGGGCGGGGCGGGCATGATCGCGGCCGCCGCGCATGTGCGGCCCGATCTGTTCGTCGCCATGTACCAAGCGGTGCGCGCACAGCAGCTGGACGTCGCTCGGCGGTTGTTCCACGCCTTGACGCCGGTGATCCGCCTGGCCTTCGAAGAACCCAACCCCGGGCCGCTGAAGGCGCAGCTGAGTCGTCAAGGCTTGTTGATCGACGAATTGCGGCTGCCGATGCCGGCCGCCAGCGCGGCGTTGGCGGTGCGTCTGGATGCGGCCGTTGCCGGCCTGAACCGCCAGTTTCCTTGCCAGTAGACGGAAGTTAGGCCGCGATCACGTTGCGGTCCATCAGCTTTGTGTTGCCCGGATTCATTTGGTAATAAATGCCCTACCGGGATGCTGACGGATTGCTTATGATGCGGCCATTCTTCGGGGTGAAACAAAACGTTCATGGCCCAAGCTTTTGAAGCCTTGTCCGCCTGGCAGGTGATGCTGGCGGGGCTGCTGTTTTTCGGCGGCATCTATCTGGTCTTCGGCGCGGCTACCTGGCTGCTGACCCAGCACGTGTTGCCCGCACTGGGCATCGGCAAGCCGCTGGATCCGCGCCCCTTGGGGCCCGGCCAGCTACGCCGGGAACTCGCGCAATCCGGCCTGTCCATCCTGCTGTTCGGCACCGGCATGATTTTCCCGTGGGGCCTGCTGCAACTGGGCTGGGCGCATCTGGACCCGAACCCCAGCTGGCAAAAAGTCGTGGTCGAAATCCTGGTGCTGGTGGCCTGGAACGATGTCCATTTCTGGGTCAACCACCGCTTGCTGCACACCAAGCTGCTGCGTCGTTTCCACCTGCCGCATCACCGCTCCGTGGTTACAACGCCGTTCTCGACCTACAGCTTTCACCCCATCGAAGCGCTGATGCTGGGCAACGTCATCATGCTGCCGATGGTGTTGCATGATTTCAGCTTTTGGGCGCTGGCGTCGGTGCCGCTGTTCAGCCTGTTCTTCAATTGCATCGGCCATGCCAACTACGACTTTTTCCCCAAGGTGTCCTACGCGCATTGGTTCGCCGCCAGCCGGCGTCACCATCTGCATCACGCCTGCTACAACGGCAATTACGGTTTTCAGTTTACGTTTATGGACCGCCTGTTTCGGACGCGCCTGAAGGCCGAGGCCGCGGCAAACCAGCTGGATGCATTCCAGCGCAGAGACGCTGTTGGCGGCAAAGCCTGACACCCGGCGGCGCCTGCCGTCCTTGCGCAACCGGCGCGACTGGCAAAGCCTGGCCTACCTGGCCACGCTGCCCGCGCTGGCGGCCTGGCAATGGGTGTACGGATTCTGGTGGCCGCTTTACGCGCTGATGCTGTTCTTGACGCTGGGCATCGGCGTCATCCACCACAACCACACCCACATCCGCATGTGGCGCGGCCGCTGGACCAACCGCGCAACCGATTTCTGGATCACGCTGCTGCAAGGGCACCCGACCTTCGTCTTTTACCCGGCCCATGTGGCGAATCATCATCGCTACAAGCATGGTGCGCGCGACGCCGCGCGCACCTATCGTTTTGGCGGCGACACCAACCACCTGTGGGGCTACGTGCTGCACCCGTTTCAGGCGGGCTGGGTGCTGTACCCGATGTTCTTCGCGTGGCTGGGCCGGCTGCGCCGCCACTGGCCGGGCGCGTGGCGTTACAGCATGGCGCAATACGGGGCGTGGCTGGGGCTATGGGGTGGGCTGCTGGCCGTGAACCCCGTCAAGGCGCTGGTGTTCGTGATCGTGCCGCAACTGCATGGCCTGCATTGGTTGCTGGCCACCAACTACTTGCAGCACGCCCATGCCGACGGCGGGCCGCGCCATGTTGCCGGCCTGAACTACGCACGCAATTTTGAAGGGCTGGTCAACCCGTTGCTGTTCAACATCGGCCTGCACACCGCGCATCACGAGCACCCGCGCGCGCATTGGTCCGAACTGACCCGGCTGCATCGCGAACACTATCGCGCGCGCGTCAACCCGGCGCTCAATGAAGCGGGGCTGGTGCCGTATATGTTCCGTGTCTTCGTGCTGGGCGCCTTCGTACCGCGCCTGCGCAGCCGTTCCTGCATGGCGCCCGAGCATGTTCGCTAGCGCCTTACCCATTACCACTCGAGGCCTGTCACATGCCTATCGCGTTTAATCGTGTCTACCTGGAAGGCGCCGGCTATTTCATGCCGGGCGAACCCGTGTCCAACGAGGCGATGGACAACTACATCGCGCCGCTGAACCGCATGTCCAGCCGCATCAAAGGCCGCATCCTTGCCGAGAACGGCATCAAGCACCGTTACTACGCTATCGACGCGGAAGGCCAGACGGTCTATACGAATGCGCAGCTGGCGGCCAACGCCATTCGCGATTGCCTGCGGCGCGCCGACAGCGACCTGTCGGCCGTGTCCATGCTGACCAGCGGGTCGTCGGGCGGCGACGCCCTGATGCCGGGTTTCGCCAACATGATCCAGGGCGAGCTTGCTGCTCAGCCGATGGAAACGCTGTCGGTGCACGGCATCTGCGCGGCGGGGGTATCGGCGATCCAGGCGGCGGCGCAAGGCGTCGAGATGGGCGGGCACGCCAGTGCGCTGGCCGTGGCCAGCGAATTGCCGTCGCGTCTGTTCAAGCGATCGCGCTTTGCGGCGCGCGGGTACGACGCCGATTTCGATGCGCATTTCCTGCGCTGGATGCTGTCCGACGGCGCGGGCGCCTTGCTGCTGGGCAACAGCGGCCGCGCGCTGGCCGGGGCGTCCAAGGGCGTCAGGCTGAAACTGAAGTGGGTGCATCAGAGGTCGTTCTCGGGCGATTACCCGGTGTGCATGCAACTGGGCCTGTCCGCCGACCGCGCAAAGGGCCATCTGGACTATCCGTCCTGGAACGAGGCCGAAGCCGACGGCGCCTTGTCGCTGCGCCAGGACATCCGGCTGTTGCCGCATCTGTTCGACATCGGCATCCATGAATACGCCAAGCTGGTGCGCGATGGTTGGGTGGACCCGGATCAGGTCGACCATTTCCTGTGCCATTACTCGTCGGAAAAATTCATCCCCGTGGTCGAAGACCTGATGGAAAAGGCCGGCCTGGTGATTCCGCGTGAACGCTGGTTCAGCAACCTGGCGTGGCGCGGCAATACGGGCGCGGCGTCGATTTTGATCATGCTGGCCGAGTTCCTGGAAACGCGTGAGATCAAACCGGGCGAACAGATTTTTTGCTATATCCCCGAGTCGGGGCGTTTCATGGCGGCCTACATGTTGCTGGAAGCGGAAGCGGTGCAGGCGCCGGCCGTGGCCGGGGCGTCGCCGTCCACGGCCGATCATCCTGTGAATCTGGCCGCAAACCCGGCCGCCAAATCCACCGCCCGCATCGACACGCAAAGCGATGACGCCGACGCCATCGCGCCGCCACATGACCCCGACATGGCCCCGCAAGGCTTGGGCCAGTTGCTGACCGAGCTGGCCGCCATCTGGCACGACTACCGTTCGCGCGTGTGGCGCACGCCGGTGGTGCGCCGCTTGCGCCGCCGCGAATTCCAGACGGGCGATTATCTGAACTGGATGGAAAACTGGATTCCCCAGGTGCGCGAAGGCAGCAAGTGGATGCGCGAGGGCGCGGCGTCGCTGACCGAGCAATACGCGCCGCTTGCCGCGCTGATCGACATGCACGCGGGCGAAGAGCAAAACGATTTCCAGATCCTGTTCCAGGACTACCGCACGGCGGGCGGCACCGTGGACAACATCGACGCCTTGCACCGCAACCCCGGCGGCGAAGCGCTGAACGCCTATCTGCACGGCCTGGCCGCCACGCGTGACCCGATCGGGCTGCTGGGCGCCATCTACATCATCGAAGGCACGGGCCAGCGCATCGTGCCTGCGCTGCTGCCCTTGCTCAAGGCCAGCCTGAAGCTGCCGCCCGACGCATTCCGCTTCCTTGAATATCACGGCCACAACGACGAGCATCACCTGGCGCGCTGGCTGTCGGCCGTGGAACTGGCGCTGGATTGCGACGAAGACGGCCGCGCCGAACAACGCATCGTGGACACCGCCCGCCGCACCGCCGCGCTGTACCTGATGCAGTTCCACCATGTCATGGAGGGCGATGCCGCATGAGCAAGGAACCCGAATTCCTGGCCAAGGCGCATGATCCGGCCGACCCCAGCCCTTGGCTGGCCTTGTACCTGGACCGCAGCACGCCGCTGCCAGACAAGGTGAAAAAGGCCTGGCTGACCGATTCCAGTTGCGCCTCGCGTCAGTACCTGCTGCCGTTCCTGCGTCCGCTGGCGCGCGCCTTCATCATCGTGATCCAGGTGGTCAAGACGTTCCTGCCGCGCCGCTGGTCGCATTCCCGGCTGCTGCATCGCATCCTGGCCTGGGGGCTCAAGCGCTTCGTATCGCCCGAGGCCAACTGGCTGATCCTGCGGCACTTTCACCTGGGCGCGCAGGCGCTGGCGTTCATCGGCGCGAACTCGCCGGTACCGATCACGACCACGCCGCTCAAGCCGTTGGACATTGACGATCTGAAGGACGAACTCTTCGTCAAGCACGACCTGAACCTGTTCAACTTCGTGATCCGCCTGAACCAGGCACTGCGCGAGGCCGGCGTGGAAATGCATGCGCCCAAGTCGGTCGATTTCTCGATGATCGAGGACCCGCCGCTGAAGCTGGAAGACATGCCGCAAGGCAAGCTGAACTTCCTGGACCTGCAAAGCGCCATCGAACTGTTTACCCCGCTGTACCAGTTGATGCTGACCGACAACGACTTCTGGCGCGCGGCCAACTCGTTGCAGCTGGATGAAACCATCGGCATCTACGCGGCCAAATTGCTGGGCGCGCCGCAGCACCTGATCCTGGTCAACAACAGCCACCCGCTGGTGCCGATGTCGACCTTGCGGGCGGGCTATCGACTGGTGTTGCACGGCCTGTCCACCGAGATGCTGCACAGCTTGCTAATGGAGATGAAGGCCGCGCAACAGGGCGCGGAACCGCCCGCGCCGATCAGCTAGAAGGGGGCGCGGGCAGCAGAGCGTCTTCAGGAGTCACTTGGTGTAGACCCTGCGTTACACGGAAATAGGGCTGCGTTATATTGCCTGCCTTGTTCGGTAAGCAGCGCCGGATCGCGGTTGCGTCGCGCATGGTTTGCGCCCCGCATCGCAGGTTTTTCCGTTGCGTGATTCCTTATTTCGGAAGTCCCTCTTATGCCCCAGCCCATTGAAGTCATTGCCACCATCCTGTTCGCGGTGGCGGTTCTTCATACCTTTTCCGTTCCCGTTTTTGCGCGCCTGGCCCATCGCGGCGGCCCGCATGCCGGCATCTGGCATTTGTTCGCCGAAGTCGAAGCGGTGTTCGGCGTCTGGGCGTTCGCGCTGATCGTCGCGATGGCCGCGCTGACCGGTCCGGCCAGCGCCATCAGTTACATGGACACGCGCAACTTCACCGAGCCGCTGTTCGTTTTCGTGATCATGGTGGTGGCGGCCAGCCGGCCGATCCTGGAAATGGTGGGCCTGATGGTGCGCGTCGTGGCGCGCGTGCTGCCCTTGCCGCGCGAACTGGCCACCTTCTTCGTGGTGATGGCGCTGGTGCCGCTGGGCGGCTCTTTCATCACCGAGCCCGCCGCGATGACGCTGGCCGCGATCCTGCTGCGTGACGCCTATTTCCGCACGAGCGGCCGCGCCGGCTTCAAGTACCTGACTCTGGGCGTGCTGTTCGTAAACGTGTCGATCGGCGGCGTGCTGACCGCCTACGCGGCGCCGCCGGTGCTGATGGTGGCGTCCACCTTCGGCTGGGATTCCGCTTTCATGGCGCAGCACTTCGGCTGGCGCGCGGCGGTGGCCGTGTGCTTGAACGCCGGCTTGTTGACGTTTATCTGCCGCAAGGCGCTGATGGACCGCTCGGTGGGCACGGGCGGCGGTGTCGACGGCGCGCAAGGCTCGGATTCGCGACCGCCGGTGCCGATGCTGGTCATCGCCGTGCATCTGGTTTTCCTGGTAGCCGTGGTGCTTACCGCGCATCACCCGGCCATTTTCATGGGCCTGTTGATGATGTTCATCGGCTTTTCCGAAGCTTATAAGCGCCATCAGAACCGCCTGTTGATCAAGGAAGGCCTGATGGTCGGGTTCTTCCTGGCCGGGCTGGTGGTGCTGGGCGGTTTGCAGAAGTGGTGGTTGCAGGATCTGCTGGGCGGCTTGCAGCCGTTCGTGCTGTTCTGGGGGGCAACGGCGCTGACCGCCATTACCGACAACGCCGCGCTGACGTATCTGGGGTCGCTGGTTGAAGGCACCAACGAAGCCTGGCGCTACATGCTGGTGGCAGGCGCGGTGACCGGGGGCGGCCTGACCGTGATCGCCAACGCGCCGAACCCGGCGGGTTTCGCCATTCTGAAAAACCACTTTCCGGATGGCAGCATTTCGTCGGGACGGCTGTTTCTGTCCGCCTTGGGGCCCACCTTGATCGCGGCCCTGATGTTCCTGCTGCCGCTCTAGGAAAAGCCCGGCGACGCAAGGGTCGCGCCCTTGGGGATGCCGCTTGGCCCCCCAAGGCGTGACCGGGCACCGACGGTTTCCGAAAAACCGCTAAAATTCAAGACTTTCCCGAATTTTTTTCCGGCCTAGCCCCCCCCGTCGCTCCTGACCACTTCGTGTCTGGCGTTTGACGGCTTTGATTTCCGGGCGTGTGCCTCGGAGCCCCTGATGCCCATCTACGCTTATAAGTGCAGCGCCTGCGGCCATGCCAAAGACGTCTTGCAGAAGATTTCCGATGCGCCCCTTTCGGTTTGCCCCGAATGCGGCCAAAGCACGTTCTCCAAGCAGGTGACCGCGGCTGGATTCCAGCTGAAAGGCTCCGGCTGGTACGTGACCGACTTCCGTAACAACGGTTCAAGTGGCGCAGCCGCCACGGGTGCCGCGGCGCCGTCGGAAGGTGCCCCGGCGGCCACGCCGGCGGCACCCGCCGCCAGCACCACGCCCGCACCGGCAGCCGCGCCTGCGGCCAGCCCCGCTGCGCCGGCCGGCGGTACGCCCGCCTAGAGCCCCCTGCGATGCGGATGCGCCTTATCAAGAAGTACTTCATCACCGGCTTGCTGATCTGGGTCCCCCTGGTCATCACGGTGTGGGTACTGGGCTTGCTGGTCGCCACCCTGGAAGGGTTCGTGCCCGGCTTCCTGTCGTCCGAATCGCTGTTCGGCATCGACATCCCGGGCTTCCGCTTCGTTCTGGTCATCGTAGTGGTGTTGCTGACGGGCATATTCGCGGCAAACCTCATCGGCCGTACCATGGTGGACCAGTGGGAAAGCCTGCTGGGCCGTATTCCGCTGGTGCGCTCCATCTACAACTCGGTCAAGCAGGTCAGCGACACCGTGCTGGCCCCCAATGGCCAGGCGTTTCGTCGGGCGGTACTGGTGCAGTACCCCCGCGCTGGTTCCTGGACCATCGCTTTCGTTACCGGCACGCCCAGCGGTGAAGTGGCCGGCCTGATGCCGGGCGACCACATCAGCGTGTATGTGCCCACGACACCGAACCCCACGTCCGGCTTCTTTCTGATGATGCCTCGCGCCGACGCGATCGATCTTCAGATGAGTGTGGACGCGGCATTGAAGTACATCGTTTCCATGGGCGTGGTCGCCCCGACCCAGGCGCTTGCGCCCGAGGGTCAACCGGCCCCGCTCTCTCCGGCAACCGGCGTGCAAGACGCGCCGCGAGCCGATTCGTAACCCTTACGCTCAAACTAAGCACACAACGGAGTCATCCCGCATGCGTACCTGCTACACCGGCCAGGTTTGCCGTGACCATCTCGGCCAGACCGTCACCCTGTACGGCTGGGTGAACCGCCGCCGCGACCACGGCGGGGTCATCTTCATCGACTTGCGCGACCGCGCGGGCCTGGCCCAGATCGTGTTCGATCCGGACAACGCCGCCTTCGCCACCGCCGAGCGCCTGCGCAATGAATTCTGCGTCCGCGTCACCGGCCTGGTGCGCGAGCGTCCGGCAGGCACCGCCAACAGCGAGCTGGCTTCGGGCGAAATCGAAGTGCTGTGCAAGGAAGTTGAAATCCTGAACGCGTCGGTCACCCCGCCGTTCCAGCTGGACGACGACAACCTGTCGGAGACGACCCGCCTGACGCACCGCGTGCTGGACCTGCGCCGCCCGCAAATGCAGCGCAACCTGATGCTGCGTTACCGCGTGTCGATCGAAACGCGCAAGTTCCTGGACCAGCTGGGCTTCATCGACATCGAAACTCCGATGCTGGCCAAGAGCACGCCCGAAGGCGCGCGTGACTACCTGGTGCCCTCGCGCGTGAACGCCGGCCACTTCTTCGCGCTGCCGCAATCGCCGCAGCTGTTCAAGCAGATGCTGATGGTGTCGGGCTTTGACCGCTACTACCAGATCACCAAGTGCTTCCGCGACGAAGACCTGCGCGCTGACCGCCAGCCCGAATTCACCCAGATCGACTGCGAAACGTCGTTCCTGAACGAATTCGAGATCCGTGAAATCTTCGAAAACCTGATCCGTCACGTGTTCAAGGTGGTGCAGGGCGTTGATCTGGCGCAGCCGTTCCCGATCATGCCGTGGACCGAAGCGATGCGCCGCTATGGTTCCGACAAGCCGGACCTGCGCGTGAAGCTTGAATTCACCGACATGACCGATGTCATGCGCGATGTGGACTTCAAGGTGTTTGCCGCCGCCGCCACGGCGCCCGGCAGCCGCGTGGTTGCCCTGCGTGTGCCCGGTGGCGCCGAAATGTCCCGCAGCGAAATCGATGGCTACACGCAATTCGTGGGCATCTACGGCGCCAAGGGCCTGGCCTACATCAAGGTCAACGAAGTGGCCAAGGGCCGCGACGGCCTGCAATCGCCCATCGTCAAGAACCTGCACGACGCTGCCCTGGCCGAACTGGTCAAGCGCACCGGCGCGCAAGACGGCGACATCATTTTCTTTGGCGCGGATCGCGAGAAGGTCGTCAACGACGCCATCGGCGCGCTGCGCGTGAAGATCGGCCACAGCGAATTCGGCAAGAAGACGGGCCTGTTCGAGGCCGGTTGGCAGCCGCTGTGGGTGGTTGACTTCCCGATGTTCGAATACGACGAGGAAGACGGCCGCTACACCGCCGCCCACCACCCGTTCACCAGCCCGAAGGACGGCCACGAAGACTTCCTGGAAACCGATCCCAGCAAAGCCTTCGCCAAGGCTTACGACATGGTGTTGAACGGTTGGGAAATCGGCGGCGGCTCGGTCCGTATCCACCGCGAAGAAGTCCAGAGCAAGGTGTTCCGCGCGCTGAAGATCGGCGCCGAGGAAGCTCAGGAAAAGTTCGGCTACCTGCTGGACGCGCTGCAATATGGCGCGCCTCCGCACGGCGGCATCGCATTCGGCCTGGACCGCATTGTCACGATGATGACCGGCGCCGAATCGATTCGCGACGTGATCGCCTTCCCGAAGACGCAACGCGCCCAGGATCTGCTGACGCAAGCGCCTTCCGAAGTCGACGAAAAGCAGCTGCGCGAATTGCACATCCGCTTGCGTAACGTCGAGGCTAAGTAAGCCCCCCCGAGGCGCCGGGGGCGCCTCCCCCCCAGGGGGGCGCCTCGCGGGACCGGCGGAGCCGGATCCTCGGCGGCCCGGCTTGTGGGGCGGCATGGGCTTGCGGCGGGTTGCGTTCTTGGCTGCGTGGCTACTTGTGAGTGTTTTGTCGCGGCAGGGTGTGGCTGAATTGGAGTAATCTGGCAAACGCCGCTTTGTTGGCGGTGCTTGCCGGAGCTGCTCTTGGGTCTGGCCAGTGGTTCCTCTGCTTTCAAAAGGCGCCATCGCTTTTATGTCGCTCATCCGTGTCGTCAGCTACAACATTCACAAGGGCCGTTCGGCATTGGGCCGGCTCGACTCCCTGAATGAACTTCGCTTGGGCCTGTATGGCCTGCGCCCGGATCTTGTCTTCCTGCAGGAGGTCCAGGGCCGCAACGAGCAACGATCCCTGCTCCACGCGCAACACGAATCACTTGCCGCCGCCTTGAGGCTGGACGTGGCCTATGGCCGCAACGCCATCCGTCATGCCACGGATCACGGCAATGCGCTGTTGTCGCGCTTTCCCATTCTTGACCACGAAAACCTGGACATCTCCGATCACCGGCTGGAGCAACGCGGGCTGTTGCACGCGCGTATCGAAGTCGATGACCGCCCGGTGCACTGTTTCGTTGTGCACCTGGGCCTGTTCGCCGGCAGCCGAACGCGCCAGGTGCTGGCGCTGACCGAGCGCATTCGTCGCATGGTGCCTGACGGTGAACCCATCCTGATCGCTGGCGATTTCAACGACTGGAACGACCGCCTGGCCCCGCTATTCGTACAGCAATTGGGGCTGTACGAAGTGTTCTCGCACGCGCCGCGCAGCCATGGTGGTGAATTGCCGCGCTTGCGCGATTCGGTCAAGCGCCTGAGCAACGCGTTGCGCGGCTTGCCCAACGGCGGCTTGTCCGTGATGGAACGCACCAATCAGCTGGGCATGGGCGGCAGCGCGCCGCCGCTGCTGCCGCCGCCCCGTACCTTTCCGGCCGTGTTCCCGTGGTTTCGCCTGGACCGCATTTATCAGCGCGGTTTCGCTGTGCGTAGCGCGCGCGTGTTGCGCGGGCGGGAATGGGCGCGCCTGTCCGATCATTCTCCCTTGCTGGCGGAGCTGGAACTCCCGTGAAGGCCGAGCAGGTCAAGTTGGAATGGACGGACGGCAACAGCATTCGCTTGTTGCAGAACGGTGCCGACTTTTTCCCCGCGCTCTGCGCGGCCATCGATGCCGCGCAGGTCAGCGTGCATCTGGAAACCTACATCTTCATGCTGGACCGCACAGGCGTCCAGGTGCTGGAAAGCCTGATGGCGGCAGCGCGGCGCGGCGTGAAGGTCAGGGTGGTGCTGGACGGTTTCGGCAGCGCCATGCATGTGGAAGCCGTGCGCGCCCGCCTGCTTGAAGCGGGCGCGCAATGCCGCATCTTCCGGCCCGAACCACGCTGGTTTGCGCGCTACATCCCATCACGCAGCCGCCTGCGCCGCCTGCACCGCAAGGTGACCGTGGTGGACGGCAGCATCGCATTCATCGGCGGCATCAATGTCGTGGACGACTACGACGACCTGGACCCGACCGACGGCATCCCTGGGCCGCGCTTTGACTTCGCGGTGCAAGTGCAAGGGCCGCTGGTCACCGAGGCGGCCTATGCGCAAGACCTGCTGTGGGTACGCCTGAACTGGGCACGGCTGCGCCGCCATCCGCGCGACTGGAACCGCATGCGGCTGACCAAGCCGCATCACGCGCACGTCAAGCCCTGCGGCACGCTGCGCGCCGCGCTGGTGCTGCGCGACAACCTGCGTTTTCGCCAGACGTTTGAACGCGCTTACCTGTATGGCATCACGCAGGCTCGGCGCGACATTCTCATCGCCAACGCGTATTTCTTTCCGGGGCGGCAATTTCGCCGCGCCCTGGCCAAGGCCGCCGCGCGGGGCGTGCGCGTGCGCCTGCTGTTGCAAGGCAAGGTCGAATACCGCATGCAGTATCACGCCACGCGCTCGCTATACGACCAGTTGCTGCGCGACGGCATTGAAATCTATGAGTACATGCCCAGCTACCTGCACGCCAAGGTTGCCGTGATCGACAACGTGGCGACGGTGGGCTCATCGAACCTGGACCCCTTCAGCTTGCTGCTGGCGCGCGAGGCCAACGTCGTCGTCGACGATCAGCCCTTTGCCTGGGATCTGCAAGAGCGCCTGGAAACGGCCATTCGCGAGGGTGGCAATTTCATCCGGCCGCTGGACTATCAGCGCCGGGGCTGGTTGCGGCGTTGGGTGGATGCGGCGTCCTACACGCTGCTGCGTATCGGCGTGGCGCTGACGGGCTCGTCCGACAAATACTGACGCGGCGGATCACGCGCGCCGCTTGACCAGTCCCAACGCCAGCGCGGTCCCAACCAGGATGATGGCGGCGCCCAGCACGATGGACGGCGTGATGCTTTCGTCCAGCAACCACGCACCCCACACCACGCCGAAGATCGGCACCAGGAACGTGACGCTGACCGCGCCGGTGGGGCCGACGTTGGCGATCAACCGGAAAAAGATGATGTAGGCCGCGCCGGTGCACACCACGGCAAGCAGCACCGTGGATATCCACGCCGTCATCGATGCGGGCGTCTCCGGCCAGGCGGACACGGCCAACGGCAGCAGCACCAGCGAGGCCGCGATCATGCTGCCCGTGGCGCTGGCCAGCGCGTCCACGCCCGTCAGGAAGCGCTTGGTCCAGTTCGCGGCGAGGCCGTAGAAAACGGGTGCGGAAACGGCGGCAAGCACGGCGGGGCCGGTGCCCCCGGCCTGGAAGTTAAGCTTGTCCCACACCAGCACGATGATGCCCACGAAGCCGATCAGCAGACCCAGCGACCGCATCCACGGCAGCCTGTCCTTGAGCCACAGCCATCCCACCACGGCGCCCCACACGGGCGTTACCGCGTTGGCCACGGACAGGAACCCCGCGCCCAACGATTGCGCGGCATAGGCATACAGCAAGAACGGTACGGCGGCGTTCAGGGTGCCGACCACCAGCAGGGCCTTCCAGTGCCGCGCAATCACGGGCAGCTTGCCGCGCCACATCGCGGCGGGCAGCAAGAACAGCGCGGCCAGGCCGACGCGAAGTTCGATCAGGGCGACGGGCCCGAAATCGTTGACGGCAAGCCGCATGAACAGAAAGGAACCGCCCCAGACCCCTGCCAGCAGCAGCAGGTCCAGCAAATTGCGTTGACGCATGGTGTGTCTCGGTGAGCCTTATTTGCGGCTGGTGACCAGGTTCTTCATCTTGACCCGGTACGCCAGCAGCGCACAGGACAGGGACAGGACAATACACAAGACCAGCCCGGCCCGCACTCCGTTTAGTACCGTGCCATGCGAAATCATGATCCCGACCAGCGCGGTGCCCAGCGCGCTGCCGATGGCGCGCGTGGTTTGCACCAGCGCGGACGCCACGCCCACGTCTCGGCGTTCGCTCAGCATCTGCATGAAGAGCGTCAGATTGGGCAGCAGAAAGCCCAGCGCGCATCCGTTGACGAAGAACGCGGCAAGAATCCACCACGCCGACGTGCCAGGTGAAATCAGCAACACCATCAAGGTCCCGGCTGCCAGCAGCAGCCCGCCAAACACCATCAAGCGCTGCGGCTCGGTCTGCTTGGGAAACATGCGCCCGTTGATGATGCTGCCCACCGAAATCGCGGCAACTAGCGGCGTCAGCAGCAACCCGGCCTCGCTGGGGGTGTAGCCCAGCACCTGCTGCAACAGCAGCGGGCTGTAGAAGATCAGCACGAACATCACCGCGCCCACCATCATCGCGGCCAGGTTCAGCAGTTTGGATTCTTGTCCGGCCAGAACGCGCAGCGGGAAGATGGGCGACTTCACGCGGCGTTCGGTAGGAATCAGGATGGCGATGGCGGCCACGCCGATCACTGCCAACATGGCGCCCAGCAGGGGGTGGGCATGCTCGCCCTGGGCAAAGGCCAGCTCCAGCGCCGCGAGCGGCGCGCCCACGGCCAAGACGAGCAGGATGGCGCCCACCCAGTCGATTTTGCGGCTGCCGTCATGCATGGGGCGAATACGGGGAAAGTAGCGGGCCAACAGGAAAAACGCGCCTGCGGCCGCAACGGGAGATATGAAGAATGCCGCCCGCCAGCCCAGCGCCTGGGTCGCCGCGCCGCCCAGCACCGGGCCGATACCGCTGGCCATGGCAAAGGCGGCGGACACCAGCGCCATCCATCGCACGCGCTGCTTGGCGTCGGGAAACAGGTCGGCCGGCGCGGCGAAGGCGGTGGCAATCATCATGCCGCCGCCCACCCCTTGCAGGGTGCGGAAAACGATCAATTGGGTCATGGACTGCGCCAGGCCGCACGCAATGGAGCCCAGCGCGATGATCAGCACGGAAACCAGCATCAGCGGCTTGCGCCCGAACATGTCGCCCAACCGACCAAAGATCAGGATGGACGCCGCGGTGGCCAGCAGGTAGCCGGTGCCCACCCAGGCATAGAGCGCCATGCCGTTCAGCGCCTCGGCCACGCGCGGCAAGGTGGTACTGATGATGGTGGAATCCAGCGCGGCCAGCACCACGGTTGCCGAGACCCCCGCCATGGCCATCAGCAAATCCCTCTTGGAGCGGGTGGGATCGGCGGCGGGCTGGGTCGGTGTCGGCGGCGGAGTCATGCCGCCTAGGATATCACCGGCCCACTAGGGTTTTCACTTGTAAAACGAGTGGTAGCCCCAGAAAACCGCAATGATCACCACGACCAGCAGCCATGACCAGCGGGAATTGGACACGCCGCGAGGTTCAGGTTCGGGGGGAGGGGGCGGCGGCGCGATCCGCGGCTGGACGGCCATGTGGTCGATGAACGCGGCAAAGAACTTCTGGATGATCTTGTCGCCGGCTTTCAGCAACAGCCCTTCGCCACATTCAGCCAACTTGCCGCCCGCCATGCCGGCCACGGTATAGGCCACGCGGGTGCCCTGGTCCTTGGTGCTGAGATTGACCTGGGCGGTGCCGATGGCCAGGCAGGCCGCACGGCCCTTGCCTTCGAACACCAGGGTGCAGCTGTCGGGGGCGTTGACGTCCGAGAGCAGGATCTCGCCCTCGTAGTCGGTGTCGATCCCCGCGATATTGGCACGCAGGGTGACGGCGTATTCGGTAGGGCTGCGCATCGCAACTTCCACGCAACCCGGTATGCACTTCTGCAAGACTCTCGGGTCCGTCAACGCATCCCATGTCTGGTGCTGCGTCGAAGGAATCCATTGGGCATCGGCAATGCGCATGGCAGTCTCCTTTTAGAAGCTTTATGCGTTCATTCTTGCGCCGTTTGGAACTTTTGGCTACTGCTCAACGCCGATGGCCAGTGGCGGATCCGCCAAGCGGCGGCGCGATTTCAAGGCCGAGCATGGGAACGTCATCGAGAACCTAGCCGTCGAAACGGTTAAAGTTCTCCCCTGCGCGGGCGGTGGCTACGGGTGCCCAGTCGAATAGCCCTAGCGGAGGGCGACATGTGGCCCGTAGTGCGCCGGGCAGCCCTCACGGTAAAATCCGATCGTGCGCCAATGCGGCGCGCACGGGACAGTTCAGGGGACGTGCGACATGCGCATTGAGTTTGGGTGAAAACCCAACAAAACACCGGCCGTTGTGTACCAAAACGGCAATAAATATTGCGTAGCCCTCCATGGGGAGGGCTTAGTACTAAAATTGCGCGAAATTACAAACGCGGTGTTTTTATGGTTTATGTTCTAGTAGCATTCCTGATTTCGCTTGTGGTCACGCTCTTGCTCGTGCGCTACAACACGTTGCATGCCAAATATACCGCTGACCACGACGTATCCGGTATTCAGAAATATCATGTTGTTCCTGTGCCGCGAGTTGGCGGCGTGTCGATTATCGTCGCAATGTTTAGCATTTGCGGGCTGGTCGCATTCAGGGAGCCGTCATTGCATCAGGAGTTGCTGACGCTCATGGCAGTTTCCATGCCCGCGTTTCTCGGTGGATTGGCTGAGGACCTCACGAAAAGGGTGAGGGTCCTTGTGCGTCTAGGGCTGGCGATGGTGTCAGGAGGTGCCGCATATTATTTTCTTGGCGCGGAATTGACGCGCCTCGATATCATCGGCGTCGATTGGTTGCTTAAATTCACTGTCGTGTCGTTCATGTTTACGGCAGTCGCCATGGCTGGTGCAGCGAACGCGATCAATATCATCGATGGCTATAACGGACTCGCCGCGGTGATTTCAGCAATGATATTTGCAGGTTTCGCCTATGTCTCCTATTACCTGGGTGATAGGTTCCTTCTTGTGACTGCCGTGGGGATGATCGGCGCCATCGCGGGCTTTCTGGTATGGAATTACCCTCGCGGTCTCATCTTCTTGGGAGACGGGGGGGCTTACTTCGTGGGTTTCATGATCGGTGCGATATCGGTTCTCATGCTCGCCCGGCATCCGCAAGTTTCGGCATGGTTTCCGCTATTGCTATGTATTTACCCGGTTTTCGAAACTTTGTTTTCGATATATAGGAAGAAGTTCTTGAGGGGGCAGTCTCCCGGTATGCCGGACGGTGTGCATCTCCACATGCTTATATACAAGCGGTTAATCCGGTGGGCCGGCGGGCAGGAAGTGCGTCATCAGATCCGGCGGAATGCAATGACCTCACCGTATCTCTGGTTGCTGTCATCGTTTGCCGTCATACCGGCAGTGTTGTTCTGGCAGTACGAGTACATACTCATTTTGTTCGTTTTTCTGTTTTCGACCACCTACCTTATCCTTTACAGAAAGCTCGTCCGGTTCGATATGCCGAGATGGTTGGTAATGAGGCAGCGAAAACGGCCACGTCTCAAGAAAACGAAACTCTGAGAGCATCGTCCTGCTGGGATGTTGGGTAATTTTTAGATAATTCGGTTAATAGGAAGAATAATTGTGCTGTCCAACAGGAAGGGCGTTGTAATATCGGTGATATTCGCGTTGTTATTGCTGATAATGCTTCCCCTAAAACCGATCCTAGATGCCTCGGGAGCACTGAAGATAACCGCCACGGGTGAGCGGAACCCTCTGGCGAAATCGACCGAAGTCTGGCTTTCCTCGCCGCTGGTCAATGATGTCCGCGACTCCGCCACGCAATTGGATAGCGGCTGGGAGCGGCGCGACGGCAGTTTGGTTTCGTTTCAAAATCAACCTGCGACGATTCAAACCAATGCCCGGATCGGAGCCGGAGACACGTTGAATTTCACGAAGCATGAATATTCAGGAATTGTCGAAATCAGTAGTGGCGATTTTTCGCAACGTTATGACCTGTATTCCGCCACGCCGGGCACACTCAGAGTCGATCTCTATAGGACGCTGCCGCTTGAGTTGAATGTATGGCGCACGGCGCTGAAAGGCATCCTGATCTTTGTCACCGCGTTTATGGCGTTCCTTGCCGCGACGAAATTTTTAGCGCGCCTGCGTTCCGACAGTACGGGACCCGCTGCTTGCGAAAACAGCAAATTGCCGCTCAGCTTGTGGCTAGCGATTCCGAGCGTTCTCGTCTACGGGCTGGTGCTGGCAGCGTACTGGCCAGCGCAAATGTCGCCGGATTCGATCGACCAATGGAGGCAGATCGTCCACGGGTATTACGCGGACGCGCATCCCATTATGTCGACCTTCCTCTATAAATTGGCGTATTTGATATACCCCGCGCCTCAGGCGGCGGCTTTGCTTCAGATTATCGCCCTTACGGCTGTGACCTGGTTTTTCATGAAGGAAGCGATGGCGTGGGGTGTGCACCGAAATGTCGTAGCGGTATCGATGGTCATTTTTCCCCTGTTTCCGGCGAATTTCATGCTGGTCACTACGTTGTGGAAGGATGTGCCGTTCACCATAGGCATCATTCTGTTGAGTACGTTGGCTGCCCGGGAAGTCAGGCGCAACCTCACCCTAACGTGGAGCTCGATCGTTGCGATGAGCTTAGCGGGCGTGTTGACCTTTGGCGTCCGCCATAACGGAATCATCATTGTTGTCCTCTTTTTCGTGTTGCTCTTCGTCTTTGCGAAGGGCCGGCGCAGCAAATTGAGAGTTGGGGGAGCTTTGCTTGCTCAAATCGCCGTGTTCCTTATTTCGAAAACACTCTTGTTGAGCGTTCTTGGCGCGTATCCAGTTGCTCCTCATTACCGATCCATTTTTGCAGTTCACATACTGGGCGCTATGGAGAGCGCCGGCGTGCAGTTCGATTCCGCCGACAACGACCTGATGGAGAAAGTACTTCCACGCCAGGAGTGGATCCAAGGGTACAACTGCCAGTCGGTTGTTCCGTTGTTCTGGAATAAGCATGTTTCTTATAAATTACTTGCTGAAAGCGCGGGCGATTTGAACGCTCTGATGTTCAAGGAAATCTTGCGCCATCCCGGCGTGTTTCTACAGCATCAGCTTTGTGTTACAGGATTGATCTGGCGTATCGGTGGCATTGGTGACGAAATGGTCGCGATATCGCCGGGAGAAATCACCCCGATGCCGGAAGGCGAGGCTTTGGGTCTCAGTACCCGGCCGCTGCTGCCGGAAGCCAAGCAGGTGCTGGACAACTGGCATAGCCAGATCTTCGCGAAGAGCACCATCTACACTCGTCCCGCGCTATATATACTTCTTGGTCTGCTGGCCACGTTGATGGTGATGTATCGTAGCAAGTCCGCGGCGGCCTTGATATTCGCTCCGGCATTGCTCAATTGTGTCGGGCTCAGCGTGCTTATGAGCGCGCAGGACTATCGTTACTTATGGCCATCCGTGGCGATGTCGTTGCTGGTTGTCATGATGGCGATAGGCATGGCCGTCTCCGGTGCGCGGCTGGGCGAAATGACTAAACAGGCTCAATGATGTCTTCGAGAATTTCTGTAATTATTCCCAGTTATAAGGTCAAGAAGCACATTCTCGAGGTTATAAAGGGCATTGGACCGGAAGTCAGTCGGATATACGTTGTGGACGACTCCTGCCCTGACGACTCGGGGGCATTCGTCCGAGAGAATTGCGACGATCAACGAGTGATCGTGCTGCGCAATGAAGTGAATCAAGGCGTCGGTGGCGCTGTGATGGCGGGGTATCGGGCTGCCATTGCGGACGGTATGGATGTGATGGTAAAGCTGGACGGCGATGGGCAAATGGACCCTAGGCTCATTCCTGATTTTGTTGCACCTATACTTTGTGGGGAAGCTGACTATACCAAGGGGAATCGTTTTTTTGACCTCGAGGAGATCAGGGCCATGCCGAAGATCCGTTTGTTCGGAAATGCCGTGCTATCGTTCATGACAAAACTGTCGTCGGGATATTGGAATTTGTTTGATCCGACCAACGGATATACCGCCATTCATAGGGAAGTCGCTAAGCACTTGCCTATGGACAAAATAAGCAACCGGTACTTTTTCGAAACGGATTTGTTGTTCCGATTGAATACGTTGCGGGCCGTAGTGCTCGATGTGCCGATGGACGCAAAATATGGTGATGAAGTCAGTAATCTGAAGATCGGGAAAATCATCGGCGAATTTTTCTTCAAGCATATAAGAAATTTCTCGAAGCGTATTTTCTACAACTACTACTTGAGGGATATGTCCCTGGCTTCGATTGAATTGCCGTTGGGATGCTTGATGATTTTATTCGGAAGTTTGTTTGGTATCTACAATTGGATTGATGCGGCGGGCCACGGGTCGACCACCCCCGCAGGAACGGTGATGCTGTCTGCTTTGCCAATTATTGTCGGACTGCAATTGATATTGGCATTTCTGGGGCACGATATCAGTGCCGTGCCAGATAGGCCATTTCACCGCGTTCGTGGATATTCGGCGTTAAGTGTGAAAGATTCGGAGAAATGAAGTGCATAATGAAGACAAGGCTTGGGTGGAATATCGGGAGAAATTCGCCGATGTCTACGATGAGCGCAACTACGAAAGTCCGCTGCAATCCTGGGTGATGCGCGCGAGCCACAAGCTCACTGAACGGCAATTTGACAGCAGCGTCCAGTTTGGTCGGGTTTTGGAAATTGGAGCGGGTACTGGCGAACATTTGCCGTTTGTCAGACATCAATTTGACGAATATGTCCTGACCGATATGGATCCCAAGACGCTGGATATCGCCGCCAAGAAGATTGGCGACCAGTATGGTGGACGCGTTTCGTATTCGGTGCAGACCGGGGCCGACATCGATTGCGCTGATAATAGCTATGATCGGGTTATCGCCACGCATGTGCTCGAGCATATCTACCATCCCCACCTAGCCTTGAAGGAATGGCGGCGGGTGCTGAAGCCGGGGGGCACGTTGTCAATCCTTATTCCTACCGACCCTGGATTTGCATGGCGCCTGGGGCGGCGTCTTGGTCCGCGTAAAGCCGCATTGGCGATGGGGATTCCTTACGACTACGTGATGGCGCGCGAGCACGTGAACCCTTGCAATAACCTTATGGCGCTTTTGAAGCACTATTTTCCAGAAGCTCAGGAATCTTGGTGGCCCACCAGACTGCCTGCGATGGACCTGAATCTTTTCGTGGCATTTCACGCGGTTGTTGATAAGCCTGATGTGGCAAGCCGATGATTTACATTGCCGCCGTGTTGTGCGTCGTCGGGTTGGCAATTGGCCAGATCCTGTTCAAAGTAAGTGCGTCTGCGCTGGCGCAGTCAGGCACGTTTTTTTCGACAAAACCGCTTGGTGCCTTGTTCGCTGCAATGGTGCTCTACGGAATTACGTCGATCACTTGGGTCTGGGTGCTGCAACGCGTCGAACTCGGGCGGGTGTACCCCATCATGGCACTGGCATTCGTCTTGGTTCCGCTGGGAAGCCATCTCATTTTCGGGGAGCGATTCAGCACGCAGTACTTTTTCGGCATTGCGTTGATCATGGTTGGGATTGTCGTGGCAGGAAAAGCCTAGGATTTTCAGGCGGTTGGCCGCCGTTACCCGACGCTTCCGAACGTGTGGAATAGCAAGAAAGCGCAAAGACGGTGTCTCATCGCAGCGCGGGTGTACGCTTGCGTTCGCTCGTTTTAGAGGATCAGCAACTACGACCGGAAAAGGATCGTAGCGTGCAGACGCTCCAGGTCCACGGCTCGTCGCCCACATGGCGGCGGGACCGCATCGAATTTTGATCTAAAATATGAGCGCCCTCGTCGACACGAGGTCGTGGGTTGGGCGCGCCGGGCGTCCTGGCCATATCTCTTCTTCCGCGAACTGCCGCCATCGAGCATTTCCTGGGCGGAGTTCGATCTGGGCACGATGCATACTAGCAATTCCATTACTCGACTTTCATGACAATCCATTCGACGAATTCCGGGGCGCCGCCAGAGCATCGAGATCCCATCGGGGAAACCGCACCCGCGACGGGCGTTGCTGTCGATACTGAAACGGCAAAGCTGCGGATGGAATTGGCGAGCACCGTGGCATTGCTTGCCGACACAACGGCCCGCTATCGCGAGATCCAGGGATCGGTTGCCTACCGCGTTGGACTGCGTCTGTCGAAGGGGCCATTGGGTCGGGTGTACCGCGCTGTTGCGCGGCGCCAGGTGCCAAAGCCCGTATCCCGGGGGACTGAGACGCCGGCTGGCACCAGTGGCAACTCGGCTGATGGCGCAGCTGGCATGCCATTGCAGGCGGTACGGAGCCTCTGTCCCGATGCGGTGATACAAGCGCTGCCATTGAGCGTCCCCGTGGCTATCGCGCATCCGGATTGGCTCGGCATTCGGAGTTCAGCCGCGCAGATGTTCGAACATCTGCTTTTGCTCACAGACGAGGTGACGCCGGATGACAGCGAGGGCATTGTCGAGCGCCTGCTCCAGAGGAGCCCAACCGCGGTGGTGCTGCAGGGATTCCCGTTCTCCTATCAACATCTCGTTGAGGCGCTGAATCGGCAAGCTCCGGATCTGCCCGTCCATGTCGTGTGGCATGGCACGTTCATGCAGGCGACAGAAGACTATGCCTGGCGGAGTTTTCGCCTCATGTGTGCGCTACAACGGCAAGGCAAGATCCATCGTATCGGGTTGGTGAAGAAAGGTCAGGAGCAGATCCTGCGGCGTCGTGGAATTGACGCGCATTACCTGTTGAACATGTACCGTGAGATTCCTGAAAGAGCTGCGGCCGTGCCGGTCGCGCCGATCAAGCTCGGGATCTGGAGTATTTCTGAACTGAGGCACAAGCCGCCCTACGAAATGCTGGCGGCGGCTTCCACCATTAAGGATGCACAGATTGTCGGCTCGGTCGCCTCGGAGCGTATGCTGGATTTTTGCCGGGAATTCGGTCTTGCACAGAGCTTTCTGGGGGGCATGGTGCCTCAGGCTGAAATGCCCGGTCACCTTGCGACCACGCACCTGAATCTTTATGTGACGCTTAATGAATGTGCTCCAATGCTTCCTCTGGAGAGTTTTGCAGCGGGGGTGCCGTGCATCATCGGCCCGAATACTCCGTATTTCGAAAACCATCCCTATCTTCATAGCCGATTGGTGGTCACTGTGCCCGATGACGCGTACGCAATCGCCCAAAAGATTGAGTTGGCGTTGGATGAGCGCGACCAGATCGTTTTGGCGTACCGCGAATATGCGATCGAGCACAATGCGGAATCCGTCCGGTCCTTGCAACGGTTCCTGAACTGATGCAGACCACCTGCTTCGTCAGCTATGAGTTGTTCCCAGTCACGCGCGGCGGTTGTGGCGCGCTGCTTCACAACCTTGCCGTACAGTTGCTTCAGTCCGGCGGGCGTGTGGTCTTCTTGCTGGACGTTGATGCTGAGGTGTTTGCGCATTTCGACAAGGATGAAAGACTGAAGCTTCCCAATCCGCACAATTGCGTCGCCCACCGCGTCGAGGATATCTGCGGCCAAGGTCTTTTGCCGCGCGATAGTTTCGCTTCGTGGTATGAGTGGCGCTCCTATGTGCTGAATGAGGCGGCTCGTAGAGTTCACGAATTGGAGCGGCCGGCGCTCATCGAGTTCTTCGATTATCACGGCGTTGCGTACTACGCGCTATGTGAAAAGCTCGCATTTGGCAGCTACGAAGGCGCGCGAATTGCGGTCCGGTACCACGCCACGATCGAGGCGATGGATCGCGTAGACCTGACGAATTCCCTTCATCCCGAACTCTATCTCCTTTACTCGCTTGAGCGCGCGGCCTTGGCATTGGCGGAAACCGTAATCGTCCCTTCAGAGTCTGTATCCAAGCGTTCGCTTGAGGACCTTTATCCGACGGTAGCCTCCCGGCAAGTGGTGGCCGTGCCGCCGCTGCAGAAGACACTCAACAAGCGGGCCTCGGATGGTGTTGAGAACGGCATCTTGTTTTATGGAAGATTGTTTTCGATCAAGGGCGTCGACCTGCTGGTGGATGCCGCCGTTCTGTGGATGCGCCAAAGACCGGAGTTGACCCCTGATTTTTATTTTGTGGGTGGAGATTCCAAACAGCCGCCGGATGGCTGCGGGCTTTATGCGGACTACTTGCTGCGGCGCATTCCTCCAGACTTGCGCGAACGGTTCCACGTCCTGGGACATCTATCGCACGAGGCAACCGAAGCGTTGCTGGACAAGGTCCGTTTTGCTGTTTTTCCGAATCGCGCCGAATCGTTTTGCTACGCTGCACATGAACTGTACGCGGGTGGCGTCCCACTTATCGTTTCGGATATTCCTGGGTTTGACGACTTTTTTCAGCATGAACGCAACAGTTTAGTGTTCGATTGCAAATCGTCCGATGCCCTTGCGGCACAAATTGGCCGGCTTTGGGATGACGCCGGGCTGCGGGATCGATTGACATTCCCCTATCCTGTGGTGCCGGCCAGCGTTGCGCCAATCTATGAGCGCGCCGAAGCAGTACCGACGGAAAAGGCTGTGCCTGTGGTTGTCCAGGGCTTCAAGCTGTCGGTAATTGTTCAGGCGGAAACGCTAGCTCAGGCGCAGCCGCTGTGCAAGCGGCTCGCGGAAGGCAACCATCGGGCTATTGTCCTGTTGCCCGCCCGGGACGCCGACTCCAGGGGCTCGGCATTCTTGTTCGGCCGGAACGTCTATAGTGTTGATTCCACCGGGGCGCCTATCGGCTTACAGGCATTGCGAACGACCGAAGCGCTTGTCATTTTGAGTGCGCGCGATGTCGTCGAACCGTCGTATCTGGATATCGCCGTACGCGTTTTGAGCGCGCGCGCCGACATTCCGTTTGTGTCGGGATGGTCGATTCGTCGCGCTAACGGAGAGCCGCGAGTTGACACGTACGCGCTGCCTTTGACTCTGGATACAGCCCCTATGAGCGGACGGAGCCCGGGAATGCGGGCGGTGTTCCGTACTCGGCCGGGTCAACTTATCCTGGATACTTTCGATACCGGCCTTGCCGAGTATGCGGAACTTAAACATCTATGGAGCCTGACGCAGAACGGCGAGATCGGCCTGTTGATTCCGCGCGCCCTGATGGAACTGCCTGCCGAGGACGCCCACTATCCGAGCGCCAAGCAGATCTCGTATCTGCTGAACGGGGACGACAGCGCGGCCCGTCGAAAGCGGCTCTCCCAAAGCTCGATCGCCGTGTGGAACTCCAATGCATTTTCCAATACGCCGGCAGCCGAGAGAAAGGCGCTTCAGGACGTGACCGCCCTGCCGCCGGAGCTGTTGCGATTGCTGCTGCGTATAGGGAATCTTGTTGTGGCGCTGTACCAGCGATGCGGGCTTTTGCGCCCGGCGATTGGTTTCGCCAAACGACTGCTAGGTCGCCGCTCCGCTGATGCGCGCCGGTCATGAAACAGAACACGAATGTGAGAGGTAATTCTTGATTTCCGAAGTGGTGAACGTAGTGCGCGGCATGGCGACCCGCCATCGCCAACTGATACTGCAAATGGTGAAACGGGAAGTCTTGGGCCGTTACCGAGGATCTGTATTTGGCTTGGCGTGGTCGTTCTTCAATCCATTGCTGCTGCTGATCGTTTACACGTTTGTGTTCTCTGTCGTCTTCAAGGCGCGGTGGGGAGGGGCAGGGGCAACAGCTCCGCACTCGCATGGGGATTTTGCGGTGATCCTGTTCGCAGGTCTCATCATGAACAATCTATTTGTTGAATGCATCAACCGCGCGCCATCGTTGGTCCTATCAAACGTTACTTATGTCAAGAAGGTGGTCTTTCCGTTGGAAACACTGGCCGTCATTGCTTTGGGATCGGCGCTGTTTCATTTGCTGGTGAGCCTGGTCGTCCTGATTGCAGCGCAGCTTATATTCATCGGCAGCGTTCCTTGGACGGTGGTGTATTTCCCGTTGATCCTGATACCTCTCATGTTCCTTTGCCTTGGACTTTCCTGGTTTCTGGCGGGCCTAGGCGTTTACATCCGGGATATGGCCCAGGCCGTGTCGCTATTTACTATTGTCCTCACCTTCATTTCGCCAATCTTCTATCCTCTGTCCGCCATCCCTGAGCGGATGCAAAAGTACGTGAAATTGAATCCAATTACATTTGTCGTCGAAGAGACGCGCAATGCGGTCATCTTTGGGCAACCATTCAACTGGACTGGCTGGTGGATATATACGGTTGTTGGGCTGGCCGTGGCAGTGCTCGGGCTCATTTGGTTTCAGAAAGTACGAAAAGGGTTCGCGGATGTGCTCTGATACAGTTTCCATACACGTCGAGAACCTTGGCAAGCGATACTCGATCTATTCCAAGCCGCAGGACCGCCTGAAAGAGGCTTTGATCGCGCGCGGGGCGGGGTTTTTCGGACGCAGTGTAAAAAGCTACGCGCAAGAATTTTGGGCGTTGTCGGATGTGTCTTTCGATGTGAAAAAAGGCGAGACCGTCGGCATCGTGGGCCGTAACGGGTCTGGAAAGTCGACGCTGCTGCAGATGATCTGCGGCACGGTCACACCCACCACAGGTTCGGTCACGACTCATGGCCGCGTTGCGGCCTTGCTCGAGTTGGGCGCTGGATTCAATCCGGAATTCACTGGCCGCGAAAACGTCTACCTGAACGCGTCACTGCTCGGCCTGACGCATGAGCAGATTGACCAGCGATTTGACAGTATCGCTGGATTCGCCGACATCGGGGAATTCATCGAGAGTCCGGTAAAGAAGTACTCCAGTGGCATGTTTGCGCGGCTTGCGTTTTCGGTAGCCATCCACACTGAGCCCGATATTCTCATCGTGGATGAAATCTTGGCAGTCGGCGACGCGGCCTTCCAGCGTCGATGCCTTAAGAAGTTTTACGAAATCCGCGATATGGGATGCACAATATTGTTTGTGTCCCATGATCAATATCAGGTCAAATCCATCTGTCAGCGAGCGCTTTATCTTGAGCGGGGCGTTCAAAAGGCGTTCGGGCCCGCTGGCAGGGTGATCGACCAATACACCATCGACATGCAGGCGGCATTGCGCGAGTTCGAGGCCAGGGAAGAGGCGGCAGGCAAGCATACTGTCGTGCCTGCGGAGATGGAAGAGTTGGACCACTCCAATCCGCCGAGCGCCGACGCTTCGGAGGCCGGCTTCGGGCCGCATGTCGATGTTGCTAGAGCTTCTGGAAAGGCGGGGCCGTTGTATCGCAAAGAGCCCGATAGGCTCTACGAGATAGATGACGTCTGGCTTTCGACGCCTGTCGGCGACCGGGTGGACCGGATCAGCACCGGAGCTTCGCTGAGGCTGAATGTGCGGTTCCATGCGGTCAGTCCGATCGTTCCAGAAGATATGAGTTTTGTTTTTAATCTGTATCGTCACGACGATTTGTATATTTGTGGCACGACCACGTTGATGGATGGGTACCCAGCCCATGCGGGGGCGCCGGCGGGCCAATTCAGCATCAACTTTCCCAGTGTTCCCCTCTTGAGTGGGTCATACAAGTGGCGTGTAGCCATCAACGACGGCGGAGGGTTCGTCGTGCATGCAGAAGCCAATAATGTTTGCCCGTTTCAGATCTCAGATGACTTCGAGGCAGTTGGCGTAATGAGCTTGCCTCGCGAGTGGGAATTTGAATTCAGCAGCGTCGCGACTAAACCTGACTAAAAGCACATATACATAATGGAACGACTGAGTTTTGGACAGAGCGGCCGCTACGACGGGTTTGAGGCGGCAATTCACATCGCGCGATATTCCTTTGCCAAGGAACTATGCGTGGGAAAGCGCGTGCTGGACGCCGCGTGTGGCGAAGGTTATGGCTCGCGGCTATTGGCGAACTGGGGTGCCAGCGAGGTTGTGGGCGTCGATATTTCGGCCGAGGCGATAGCAAGTGCGCAACAACATTTTTCCAGCCCGAACGTAAAGTTTATTCAGAACGACGCGGAGACGTTACCGCGCCATTTTGAACTAAATAGCTTTGATCTCATCGTTTCCTTTGAAACCATTGAGCACGTGCAGGACCCCGAGTTATTCCTGCGCAATATCCGCGATTTGTTGAAACCGGGGGGGGTTGTCGCAATTAGTTGTCCCAATGATTGGTGGTATTTTCCGACCGACGCCGAGCGCAATCCCTACCATCTTCGAAAATACCGACTAGACGAATTCCGAACAATGACCGAGGGCGTCCTAGGGCAGGCATCTGCATGGTTTGTCGGCGGTCCGATCACAGGATTTGCGAATCTGCAGCTCGACGAGTACTTGGCTGACGACAATCGCTCGGGACAAGTCCAGATGCTGCAGACCTCGGAGACATTGCATGCGCAATTCGTGCCTGCGGAGTTGAATGCAGGGCCCGGGGCAGAGAACGCCAGCTACTTCCTCGGCATCTGGGGCGAACCGGAATATGGATCTCGGTCCAACGCCGGTACGGCTATCCTTCCGCTGTCCATGGATTGCTTCAAGAAGGGGATCTTTCAGGGGCAGCTGCCTCGCGAGGAAGCGGGGCAGCAGGCGAAGTCCCAACCCCAGGTGTCAGCGATAGATATATTCGATGCCATTGCGTCGGGTGACGTCGACCGCATTGCCAGAGATGCGGCCCTCAGAGCCCAAGCGGCAAATACCGAACTGGCGTTAACTCAGAGCACCATCGCCGAGCGGGAAACGCAGTTGCGGGCGAAGGAACTTGAAATCGAGCAGTTGCTTGGGCAAATAGCTGCCCTTAAAGAGAAAATGGAGGAGTTGGCCTTGCCCGCTGCACGATACTTCCGTTTGCGGGACAAAGTTCCGCATTGGATCCGCGCAATAGCCGTAAAGGCCTTCAAAGGCACCGGGGACCGTTGATCGTGGGTTATAAAGCGAACCTCGCTCCTGGCGTGACAGCCTATTCATATGTTTCCGACCCGCGCCATCGCGTTCTGGCAAGCGATGCGGCCAGTATTGCTGGCCCTAATATCGGCGGGAATGGTGAGAATCTTACAATTACATGTCTCTCGCTCAACAGAAGCGAATTGACCCTGCGTCTTATCAATTCTATCGCTGCGCAAGTACCGTACTTCGCGGGAGAAATACTGATCGTCGATAATGGGTCGACGCCGGAAGCTTTGCAAGTGCTGTACGAAGGCTGCGCGCAGTTGAAACTGAACTGGCGCGTGATAGAGCTGGGCAGGAATTACGGCGTGGCTGGTGGTAGGAATCGCGCATTTGCGCAGGCAAAGAAAGACTGGGTATTTTGCCTGGATAATGATATTTTTTTTCTGGCAAACCCTCTGCCGAAAATTCAGAATGATATAGCGGTCCTGGGGTGCCACTTCCTGAATGTTCCGCTACTAGATCCCGACCACGAGACGATATTCTCATTCGGCGGGCATCTGCATGTTGGGATAGGGGTAGGTGCGTTGCACGTAGGCGCGAGTAGTGCCTTGGCGCAGGCGCCAACCGAGGATCGCCAAGGCGATCCTTTTCTTTCGACTTTCCTGCTCGGAGGCGCGTGCGTGTGCAAGCGCTCGACGTTTGAGAAGTTGGGAGGCTACGATGACAATATGTTTATTGGCTTCGAGGATATCGACTTCTCGATCCGGCTTTTCCAAGAGGGTTACAAAGTTGGCGTCACAGGCCATGTCGTTTTGGTGCACGATCATCCCGCGCCTCAAGATGAAACCGATCAAGCCTATGAGCGCCAGCGGTTTTCACGGCAGATGATTCATGATTCCGCCCGTCACATGGAGAAGAAGCACGGCTTCGATATATGGAACGACGGCTTGGAAGGATGGATTGCCCGCCGTCATGCGCAGCTTGGAATAGTTTCTGACGCTTTGCCGACGGCTGTCCGTCGCGTGCAGTCTGTCAGCAGCAAACCAAGAATCGCCTTGGTCATAGATACGGATAATTGGGCATTTGGAAACATCGCGCGCCAGCTCAAGCTTCATTTGTCCCATCGGTTTGATTTTAAAATCATTCCATCGGAAGTCCTGGAGCATGTACATCATATCTTCATGGCCGCTGAGAAGTGCGATCTAGTGCATTTCTTTTGGCGGGAGTATTTCCGGATGATCGAAAGTCCTTGGTGCATAAACCATGTCCAGCGCGCGGGTGTTCCGTTTGATATCTTTGACAAGCGATTCGTTCGTAGCAAACCCGTAACGACAAGTGTATACGATCATTTGTTTCTCGGCCCGGAAGAAGTCCAGGAGCGTGCCGCCTTCTTCAAGGATCGTGTGGCCGCCTATACAGTGTCGTCGAAGCGGTTGGAGGGCATCTATCAAGGCCTGGAAGATTTTCCGCCACCCTCCATCGTGACACACGACGGCGTGGACCTGGAACGGTTCGGTCCCGCCCGACTGGAGAGGCTCGGCGAAGTCGGTCGACGCCCACTGGTGATCGGCTGGGCGGGAAATAGCAGGTGGGCTACGGAGCTGCAAGATGCCAAAGGTTTCAATTCGATTTTAATCCCGACTCTCGAGATACTGAGAGCGGAAGGCCATCGTATTGACACCTGTTTCGCGGACCGGCAGATAAGGTTTATTCCGCATGAAGAGATGCCCGCTTTCTATGGGTCTATAGACCTCTACGTTTGCCCGTCCTTGTTTGAGGGTACGCCGAATCCGATATTGGAGGCCATGGCCTGCGGCGTTCCTGTCGTCACTCACGACGTAGGAGTGGTCCGGGAGGCGTTCGGCCCAAGGCAGAGTGAATTTATCGTTACGGAACGCTCGGTCGAGGCCTTTGCCGAAAAAATACGCCAGCTTCTGGTACAGCCGGAGAAATTGCGGAGCCTGTCCACCGAAAACCTGGAACGGATCCAGGCCTGGAGCTGGAGCAAAACCACCAAGGCGTACGAAAAGTTCTTTGATGACGTATTGACTGCGCACTCGGCGTAGAACGCCGGACGCTCGGCCCCATTCAAAATCTCCATTAGTTAGACGGTGTAAAAATGGGCCACATATTCGGCCCGCATATATATGAGCTTAAAAAAGATCGGCGCATTCGCTAATTCTGGAATTCAAGGCGGTGGCGCGCTCGGCAGGTTGGGGCGCGACCCGTTGAGCGCTGCTGGGCCGTATTGGTCGGCGGACCTGGACCAGTACCTGAGCGACCCTCAGGTCCAGAAGGCCGTGCTCGTAGGCGCTTTTAGCCCGATTGAAGCGTCGGTGCCGGTGATCGTTCATGATCCAGGCCGAAGCGCCGCCTTGGAGGCACCTCCCGTGGCCTGGACGCTTGATAACTGGACGGGGCAGGTGGACGCGCTTGTCCGCTCGCATTCCTCTTCAGGCACTGCTTGGATCGTGTCCGTCCGCCTGCTCGCGCAGCTAATCGACCCCAGGCCTCTGCTTGCCGCGCTCAAGCGCCTCAGCCTCGACGTTGCGAGTCCGATTCTGTTCGTGGCGGAAAAAGAGCTGTCGGACACCCCAACCTGGACTCACAAGCAATTCTTGGATTTCCTTGAGGCGAGCGGTTTTTCGTATCGCCAACGAACCTCCACGACATCTGCGGTGCTCGTCGAGGCTAGCGTGGAGCGAGAGGCGTATGGCCGATACTTGGAAGGGCTAGGGTTTTCGGCGGGACTGCTGGACGCCGATCAGCTGCTGTTGACAACGGAGGATGCCACCGTTCGCGCCACCGGTGGAATTGGCACCTATGTGAAGAACATCAAGGCGGTGGATCCGCGTTCCTGCGCCTTGATGTGCGATGTCGACCTGAGTCCCGGTGGGTTGGACGGACGCACGTTTGTGCCACGTATGTTCTTCGACGGTATCAGCCCTGACAGCTTTTTCGACGGGCTGGGCTTGCTTGAGGCGCTGAAAGGCATCTTGTACTTGTTGCCGCGAGTAACGTTGGTAGAGACGCAGGATTACAAATCAATCGGCTTTCGCGTCGTACAAGCCAAGCAGACTGGCGTTCTGCCCCAATGGCTGCGCCTGCGCGTGTTCATGCATGGGTCTATCGACTACGTGAAATACGGGGTGCAGAATGAATCGTCCATGGACTACACGCCGCACGAGTTGGCCTGGGCGGTCCGCGACAGCTATTTGTTCAAGTATGCGGATGAGTGCTTTGCGCCCTCCCGCTACCTGGGCGAACGCCTGCTTCAGCAGGAGTTCGGTTATGAACTAAATAATCTCTCCATTAGGAAGCTGCCTTTCGACCTTGATCTGTTGCCCCCCGCACAGACCACAAGCTTTCAGAAGGTAAAGCGTATCGTCTTTATCGGAAAGTACAACCAGTTAAAAGGATGGCCGGATTTCCTGGCGGCAATGGAGTCGCTTGCCGCTGCTGATCATCTGCGCGACATCGCTGAAGTCGTGTCGCTGGGGCCGCTGGGGCCGGGAAATGAAGATCGAAAGAGGCTCGCAGCCATCTGCAACTACAAAGATCTGCATCTGACACACGAGCAATTGCTGGCGTTCGTGTATGAAAGACTGTCGGATACCTTGTTCGTTGTGCCGTCGCGGGGCGAAAACTATCCCTTTGTTGTTCTTGAGCAGTTACTGCTGGGCTCGCTGTTTGTGGCTTACAACACCGGGGGAGCGATCGAAGTCGTTGATGATCCGGAGCACGTCGAGCGGTTTTTTTCGGCTCCGGACGCCGCGTCGCTCGCGAAAAAACTTGGGCAAGTCCTGAGTATGTCTCCCGAAGAATACGGCGACGACTTGAATGCATCCCGCAAGCGGGCAAGGGCCAGGCAAAGCGCCATCAACGCAGGCTGGAGTCGCTCCGATCTGCCGTCTCGGATTCCGGACTGGCGGGCTTTCGAGGCCACCCCGGCATGTGATGTCTCCGTAGTCGTGCCAGTTTTCAACACGCCAGTGGATTACGTCGAAGAGTTACTGGTTTCAATTGCCCGATCCCGACTGAGACCAACGGAGCTTCTCGTTATCGACGATGGATCGGCTCCGGAATATCACGCCGAGCTGCGCATTCTGATCGATCGGATAATTGGCGAGAAGATTACCGTCCGTCTTCATCGCCAGGAGAATCGCGGCTTGGCGGGGGCGCGAAATACCGGGCTCAAACTGTCGCGGTCACCGGTGACATTCTTCGTCGATAGCGACGACGTTCTGTTACCGCAGACGCTGGAAGAGGCTTGGGCTGCAATGTCGCTAGATGCGTCGCTGGTGGCCGCAACGGGCTTCGCGTTGCATTTTACGGATGTGAAGTCGCTGCCGAAGACCACTGAACCGCTGCGGGACGGATGGTTCTGGAAGCCGCTAGGTGTGCCTGAAGCCAAGGCGCTCGCGATACTGGAAAATCAGTACATTACCGCAAATGTCATGGTGCGCACGGCGCATTTGCTTGAACTTGGGGGCTGGGACGATTCGGACAGGTCTGTTTGGGAAGACTGGGCATTTTTTGCCCGTCTGGCGTGGTCCGGTCAGCGTTTCTCCCTGATCCCGACGCTGGGGTATTTGTATCGAAACACCCCTGGCAGCATGTCCAAAACATATAACAAGTACTTTGGCCGTCGCCGGCTTGTGCGGAATCTTGTAGGCTTCAGCCGCCTTGATGCCAATATCCTGTTCAGTTTGGCGAACACGGATGGTGGTAAAGGAAGCGCCCAGCTGGCCGGGGCCAGTCTGTCGGAGAAAGAAATCGAGTTGGTCAATTTGATTCGTTCGATGATGCAGAAGCCAAGGCTGCGCAAGGTTGTAGTGGCGGTATACCGTGGATACTCGAGACTCCGGAGACTAGTCCGGTGAACCATCTCGAAGCGCATACTGCTGAGAACGGTCGCTCAGGTCTGGAGCAGTCAGCGCCGGGTCTGATGTTTTCGGTGCTCATGTCGGTCTATCGAGGGGAAAATCCCGCGTTTCTTGACGCCGCGTTGTGGAGCCTTCGGGCCTCAACCGTCGAGCTTCCCGAAGTTGTCCTGGTGGAAGACGGGCCGCTGCCGGACACGCTTCACGACGTCATTCGGCATCACGAAGCCGCGTTGAAGTTCCGGCGGGTCCCTCTGGCGCAGAACGTGGGGCTGGGACTGGCGCTCACGGAAGGGTTGAAGCAATGCCGCTATGGATGGATTGCCCGGTTTGATACCGATGACCTGATCGTTGCCGACAGATTTGCGCGGCAATTGGGATTGATTATGTCTGCCCCTGAGATTGATCTTACAGGAGGGTGGATACGGGAGTTCGAGACGGATCCCGGTTCGGACGAGGGACGTCTGCGCCGAGTACCTGAAAGCCATGCGGCCATCCTGGCCTACGCCAAGCGGCGTAACCCATTCAATCATATGACGGTCATGTTCAGGCGAGACTTGGCGTTGTCGCTGGGCGGTTACCGCAATGAGCATTTGTATGAGGACTATGCGCTATGGGTCCGGATGATTCAAGCGGGCGCGCGTACGGCGAATCTACCCGTGGTCTTAGTCAACGCCCGGGCGGGCGCTGGAATGTATGCGCGCCGGGGCGGCTTTGCCTACGTGGCGGGAGAGTGCCGCGCCCAATGGGCGTTTTACCGATCGGGGTTCATCGGTCTGTTTCGCCTCGCGTTGAATCTGGCGTCCCGGTTGCCCGTTAGAATTTTGCCTGATCGGTCCCGGCAATTTCTGTACGAGCGCATATTGCGCGTCGGAAAAGGACATTCACATTCAAAATGACAAATAGAACATTATTGGTGACCGGCGGGGCCGGTTATATCGGCTCGCACACCCTGCTTGCATTGATCATGGCTGGCTACCGTACGGTCGTGCTGGACAATTACTCCAACAGCGTGCCGGAAGTGCTTCGGCGGGTGGAGCAGTTGAGCGGAACGTCGATTGAATTCGTCCAAGGCGATGTTCGGGACGCAAAAATACTGGACGAGTTGCTCCAGCGGAAGATGGAGGACGGGAGTCGCGTCCAGTGCGTGGTGCATTTTGCTGCCTTGAAGGCGGTTGGCGAGTCTGTCGCGAACCCGCTCGCCTACTACGACAACAATGTGGGCGGAACCACGGCCTTGTTGTCGGCGATGGACCGCGCGCAGGTGCGTCATCTCGTATTCAGCTCGTCCGCCACCGTTTATGGCGAGCCTACCGAATTGCCCTATTCCGAGCACCATCGAATCGCACCGACCAACCCCTACGGATGGACGAAAGCGATAGTGGAGCAAATGCTGAAGGATTGGGCGGCGACCGGCGAAGACCGTAGAGCGGTGGCGCTGCGCTATTTCAATCCCATTGGTTCGCACGCCAGCGGCATCCTGGGTGAGGCGCCGCAAGGCACGCCAAATAACCTATTCCCCTTCATTACGCAGGTTGCTGTGGGCAAGCGGGAAAAATTGATGGTGTTCGGTGATGATTACGACACCGTCGATGGCACTGGTGTACGAGACTATCTCCATGTCGAGGATCTGGCCGACGGCCACGTGCGGGCTGTGCAGTACGCATGTGGGGCGACAGACCCATTTTCTGCGATTAACCTTGGAACCGGCAAAGGGACAAGCGTCTTTCAGCTGGTGCGGGCGTTCGAGCAGGCCAGTGGCAAGAAGATCGCCTGTGAGATCCAGCCGCGCCGGCCTGGCGATATCGCTGCAGCATGGGCAGACGCGGCGTTGGCTTACCGATTGCTCGGTTGGAAGGCGGAACGAGATATTGAAAAAATGTGCGCGGACGGTTGGCGCTGGCAATCAGGGAATCCTGACGGCTACGGCAGCTAGGGCGGCATCTTCGGGCCATTGCCAAGGCCGATTCAAGGTCTGCCCGGTCAATCTCTTTAGTGCTAAGCTGACGAGCCTGTACACACCCCCATCAGGACCGGCGAAAACGCGATCTTGCGAGCAGCTTGTCGGACTACTCGTTCAAATATATGAATATCAAGCCGATCCAGTTCGACGAAAACTCGTTGAAGAGCTATTCCGGGCTTTTTGCACGTTGTTTTCCCCCTTCCGCCAAGTTCGGCATGGAAGGCCTGAATTGGCTTTATACGAAAAATCCCGCAGGCAACGCCGTGGGATTTGATGCATGGGAAGGCGATGAACTTGCGGCGCACTACGTGTGCATTCCCACCATCGTTTCGTTCGCGGGTACGCATAGCAAGATGCTGCTTTCGCTGAATACGGCGACACACCCGTCATTTCAGGGGCGCGGGCTGTTCACGAAGCTGGCGCAGGCGACCTACGATGCTGCTGGGGCCCTGGGATTCGATGCTGTCCACGGCGTCGCCAATGCGAACAGCACCCCTGGATTTGTCCGCAAGCTGGGGTTCAAGCTCGTGCAGCCCCTGGAGGCTCGTGTTGGTGTTGGAAGCCTGGACGTTGACGTACAGCGCCTGAAACAGGACGCACAGTTTCAGCGGGTGTGGACGAGCGAGCATTTGAACTGGCGTTGTGCCAATCCGGTCAACAGGATTTCGCCTCGCTCGGGCAGAGATTTCAGCCAGTTCTTCGCCGAGGCCAAGGGCCGCCTGCTTTCGGCTTACGCCCAACTGGAGAGTGCTGAGCTCGGGAAAGGGTACTCAGGCCCCGGAGTGCAAGCGTCACCGCTGCGTCTGTTCCTCGGTTTGTATCCGGCCGGAGCGTGCAACTATGCGCGTTATATCAGCATTCCGCAGCGGTTCCGTCCGTCTCCTTTGAATTTTATTTTCCGTCCACTGAAGGCCAATCTGCCTACGTTGGAGTCGGGGGCAGTGGCATTTTCGTTCCTGGACTTTGATGCATACTGAAGCCGTCGAATCCGAGCCGATTGCTCTTTTCTTTTTTGCGCATCAAGACGATGAGTTTGGCGTTTTCCACGCGATTGCTGAGGAAAGGCGTAAGGGGCGCAGAGTGGTGTGCTGCTATTTGACCGATGGGGGGTTTGGCGGCGTTTCTGTTCAACGCCGGAACGACGAGTCTCTGACGGTGTTGCGCAAGCTGGGCGTGGCGGGGTCCGACGTCGTTTTTGCCGGAGAAATGCTGTCTATTTCGGATGGCCGCCTAGTCGATAACCTGGATGCGGCAGGCGCTTGGATCGAGAATTGGGTGGCGGGATTCAAGGCTGTGCAGGCAATCTATGTCACCGCATGGGAAGGCGGACACCATGACCACGATGCTTTGCATGCGCTGGTGGCAATAGTCAGCCATCGTCTGGGGTGTCTTCTGTTGTGCCGCCAGTTTTCGCTATATAACGCCTACCGCTGCAAGGGGCCGCTATTCCGGGTGCAGCTTCCGCTGGTAGGCAACGGCCCCGTCACCTACTCGCCTATCCCGTGGCATTTCCGGATGCGGTTCATCGGATACTGTCTTGGATATCCATCGCAGACCAAGACGTGGCTGGGTCTGTTGCCCTTTGTTGTTGCCCATTACGTCTTGGACGGGCGCCAGGCGACCCAACCGCTTGACCTGACGCGCCTGCTGCAACGTCCGCACGATGGCGCGCTTTACTACGAGAAGCGGGAGTTCTGTCAGTGGGAAAAGTTGCTAGACGCCCTGCAGGTTTGGCGCCGCCAGTTTGAGCGGCCGAGCTAGTTTCGCGGTATTCGCCGGTGGGAGCGCCAGTTTTCCCTGCGCCCTTCGTGGCAAGCGATGTTTGTTGTACATTCGCTCCTTCAATTGCACGATCGTCAGTTTTGATGCCCACCCGCATTCTCATCGTCCGCACGTCTTCCCTAGGTGACCTCGTCCACATGCTGCCGGCTATTACCGACATAGCCCGGCATGTGCCTGACGCACAGATCGACTGGGTCGTCGAAGAGGCATTCGGTGAGATTCCGTCCTGGCACCCAGCAGTCAACGAAATCATCAAAGTCGCGCATCGCCGGTGGCGAAAATCGTGGTGGTCCTCACAGGTGCGAGCCGAGCGCAAAGCATTGAAAGAACGCCTGCGGTCCACGCAATACGACATCGTGCTGGATATGCAGGCGCTACTGAAATCTGCTTGGCTGGTGCGTCAGGCGCGCGGCGTGCGGCATGGGCTGGATTGGCGGTCGGCGCGTGAGCCCTTGGCGTCGCTGTTCTACAACGTGCGTCACCGCGTGGAATTCTGGCAGCCTGCCGTGATCCGCCAGCGCAAGTTGGCCGCGCTGACCTTTGGCTACCAGCATGCCGGGCTGCCGGACTTTGGATTGCAGAATTTCGTGCGGCAGGCCAGTCAGCCTGTGGAACCCGTGGTTGAAGTCGGCAGCGACGGCTTGAACGCCGCTGAACTGCCGCGCCTGCATCATTTGGACAACGACCGGGGTTACGCAGTGATCATGCCGTCGGCCAGCCGCGACGACAAACTCTGGCCCGAAGAGGATTGGCGCGCGGTATTCCGCCGCCTGCGCGAAGCCGGCTGCACCCTGAAACTGCTGGCGGGCAATGACGCGGAGGCCGAGCGCGCGAGCCTGCTTGTGGCCGGCATGGAAGGCGCCGAAGTCATGCCGCGCATGGACCTGACCGACGTGGCGCGCTTGCTGGCCGGGTCGCGCCTGATGGTGGGCCTGGACAGCGGGCTGACGCATCTGTCGGCGGCGCTGGGCCGCCCCACCATCGGCATCTACCGCGCTTCCACCCCCGTTCGCACACCGCTGGTCGGGTCGAACTACACGGCCAGCCTGGGCGACCGCGGCGCGTCTCCATCGCGCGAAGCGGTGATGGCCTCGGTTGAGCAGGCGCTGGCCGCGCACTGACATGAATCGCGGCGTCTACACGCTGGCACTGCGGGCGTTGGCGCCGCTGCTGTGGCTGTGGATGGCGCGTCGCGCCAAACGGGCGGGCGGTCAGTGGGAGGTGTTTTCGCGCGAGCGTTTCGGCCATCCAGCGGATGGGCAACCGCTTTTCGCTTGGGCTGCCGCGTCGCAGGCTGCTGCCCCTGTCTCCACCACCGCCGATTCCCCCTGGACCCGCCCCGTCTGGGTACACGCCGTCAGCCTGGGCGAGACACGCGCGGCGCAGCCGTTGCTGCAAGCGTTGCTAGACCGCGGCTTGCCCGTGCTGCTGACTCACATGACGGCCACGGGCCGCGCTGAAGGCCAGCGTTTGTTCGCCGACGCCATTGGCCGGGGCCAACTGCGCCAAGCTTGGCTGCCGTACGACTTCCCGGGCGCTGCCCGCCGCTTCATGCGCGGCTACCAGCCGCGCTGCGGACTGCTGATCGAACGTGAAATCTGGCCAAATCTACTGGCCGCCGCCCGACGCGCGCAGGTGCCGATGGCGCTGGTCAGCGCGCGATATTCCGCGTCGTCGCTACGCCAGGCAAAACGCATGGGCGGCGTGATGCACGAAGCCTTGGCCGGCCTCGATATGGTCCTGGCCCAAACGGTGGAAGACGCGGCGCGGCTGGTGCAGGCGGGCGCGCCCGTGCCCGCTGTGACCGGTAATCTGAAATTCGACCTGTTGCTGCCGGCGTCGCAGGTTCAGGCGGGCCGAGAATGGCGCACGCGTCTGGGTCGGCCGGTTGTGTCGATTGCCAGCACCCGCGAAGGCGAGGACGCGCCTTTTATCGACGCGATCAAGCGCTACAGCGGGCAGCCGGACGCGCCGCTTTTCATGGTGATCCCGCGACACCCGCAACGCTTTGACGAGGCGGCCAGGCTGTTGAGCGATGCAAAGCTACCGTTCATCCGGCGAAGCGCGGGCGTCGAGCCGACCCCGGAAACCGCCGTGGTGCTGGGCGACAGCCTGGGCGAAATGGCCTTCTATTACGCTGCGTCGGATGTCGCCATTGTCGCGGGCAGTTTTGCGCCGCTGGGCGGGCAGAACCTGATCGAAGCCTGCGCAGCGGGCGTGCCGGTGATCGTGGGGCCGCACACCTTCAACTTCCAGCAGGCGGCCGAAGATGCGATTGCGGCGGGGGCGGTGGTGCGCCAGCCCGATCCTGCCGGGGCGGTGGATGCCGCGATAGCGATGGTGCACGATGAAGCGCTGCGCCAAGAGGCTAGCCGGGCTGCGCGTCGCTGGTTCGAGCTGCACGCCGGCGCCACGCGTCGGACGATGGACGCGCTGGCGTCTTGGCTGGACTGAACTGGGATCGCCGCGCAGCCCTGAATCAGCAGAGGTCCCGCCCGATCACTGCGCCGTCCGCCCCACCAGCTTCACCGCATCCGCATTCAATTCCTGACCAAACCGCCTTGTATCGCGGCCTTCGTCTTCTGGCCGCACGCCGATCCAGCCTTGGCCCAGCGCCAGCACCCACAGGTTCGCCAAGAGGATCAGGATGAAGAGCACTCGCATGGCGGGCCTTGTTCAGGCGTTGAGGTCCAGGGTGGCGCGGGCGACCGCGGCCAGGCCATCCAGGACAGGGTGGTCCAGGTACACCGGCACCGGCGCGGCGCCGAATGCGCCGCCGGCATCGGCCAGCAGGCGTTCTATTTCCTGATGCACTTCGGGCCAGCCGCCGCCCGCCGCGTAGATCTGCGGGGTCTCGCCGTAGCGCTGGCGGCCCGCCAGCCATTGGCGCACCACCGCGCCCGCCTGCGCGGCCGCAATGCCGGAGGCAATGGCTTCGTGCGTGTCGACGGGGTAGGCCACGACCTGGCCGTTGGCGATGGGCAGGTTGGCGGTGCCATGGGCCAGCGCGTTGCGCATCATGGCAGGGCCCGGCAGGATCAGGCCCCCGGCGAAGACGTTGTCGGGGCCGACGGTATCAATGGTGGTGGCCGTGCCGAAGCTGGCCAGCACGAAGGGGGGATGGGCGCCGGGCAGGCGCGACAGCACGCCCAGCAGCGACGCCCAGCGGTCGGCGCCCAATTGCGTCGGCACGCGGTAGCTGTTGACCAGCCCCAGCGTCGTGCCCTGCGAAGGCGACCACGTCACCGCGCAGCCGTGTTTTTGCAGGATGGCGGCAATGGCCGTGCCGCGGGCTTCGCCCGCCACGTTCACGCCCAGCGCGCGCAGCGGGCGGCGCGGCAGCGCGGCCAGCCAGCCATCCAGCGCATCCAGGTCCAGGCCGTCGAAGGCGACCGCCGCCGGCTCGCGCGGCATATCGCGGTTGCTGGCGTCCAGCCAACCCACCTTCAAACGGCTGTTGCCGGAATCAATAAGAATAATCATGCTTGGCGTCGAATCGAGATTTCACCAATTGAAATCGGTGTGGCGCCCTGGGGCGTTTGCACCAGCAGGCGGCCATGTTCGTCCACGCCACAGGCGGTGCCGCTAAGTAGGATATCGCCTTTTTCCAGCACGTTCACCGGCCGGCCCGCCAGCGCGTCGACTCGGTCAAAACGATGCTGAAACGCGGCAAAACCCTCGCGTTCCAAGGTTTGAACCGCGTCGTGCCAGGCGGTGGCGCTGGCGCAGATCAGGTCGGCGGCGTCGGGCAGGAGGCCGGATTCGGCCTGCACCTGAGTCCAATCGGCCACATCGCGATCCAGCGCGCGGGACAGCTCGGCCGCGTCGCGCAAATTGACACCCATGCCGATGACAACGGTGTAGCCGGCCTCGCGGCCACCTGGATTGCGGGTGGTTTCCACCAGAACCCCGGCCAGTTTGGCGTCGTGCCACTGCACATCGTTCGGCCACTTCATGCACAGGCCGTTCGCACGCGGCCCGGCAACGGCGCGCAGCGCCTCGCAGGCGACGACGCCGGCCAAGGGCGATAGCGCGGGCAATTGCGCGGCGGGCAGGTGCACGTCGTACGCGCACGAAAACATCAGCGTGGAGCCCGCGCGGTTTTGCCAAGGGCGGCCGGCGCGGCCGCGGCCGGCATTTTGCAGATGGGCGCCCAACAGCCAGGGTTTGGCCGCGCCAAGCCCCGAGCGGGCTCGCGCCAGCAGGTCGGCATTGGTCGACCCGGTGTTGCCGGTCCAGGTGATGTCTTGGAATACAGGCAGGCGCTGGCCTAGCTCGCGGGCCAGGGCTTCCGGCGCGGGCAGGTCGATAGGGCGGACGTGTTCGGACATGGCGGCGATTGTAGGGCACGCGGCCGGCACGCGCGGTCTTTCGGGGCGCAAGCGTTTATCATTGGCGATACATTTTGCATCCGGTGCCCCGCCTACATGCCGCATTCCGCTTCATCCGCGTCCGCCGCCGCGCCTTTCCGTCTGGACGGAAAAGTCTGCCATGTGGCGGGCGACTGGAGCGTCCTGGCCCTGGCACAGGCCGGCGAAGTCGAACGCCGGCGCACCGCCATGGCCCGCGCGGCCCAGGAAGGCGTGCGCTGGGATCTGCACGGCATCAGCCGCCTGGACACCATCGGCGCCTTGCTGATCTGGCAGGCCTGGGGCGAAAAACTGCCCGAACGGGTGCGCTGGTCGGCCGGCCAGCAGGATGTTTTCAACGCGCTGGCCATGAACAAGGGCGAGGCCCAGACGGCCCCGCCCAAGCCCGAAACCTTAGCCTGGATCCGCGGCCTGGGCGGCGCCATCTTGCAAGCCGCCGAAAACGGCCGGGCGCTGCTGATCATGCTGGGCCAATTGATGCTGGACCTGGGCGCCATGCTGCGCCGGCCGCGCCTGGGACCCTGGCGCGAGATCTCGGCGCAGGTGTATCGCACCGGCGCGCAGGCGCTGGGCATCACGGCGCTGGTGGGGTTTCTGATCGGCGTGGTGCTGTCGTATCTGTCGGCGCAGCAGCTACAGATGATCGGCGCCGACCGCTTTATCGTGCGGCTGCTGGGCGTGTCCATCGTGCGCGAGCTTGGGCCGGTGCTGGCGGCCATTCTGGTGGCGGGCCGGTCTGGTTCTGCAATCACCGCGCAGATTGGCGTGATGCGCGTCACGCAGGAGCTGGACGCCATGCGCGTCATGGGTATCTCGCACGGGCAGCGCCTGATCCTGCCGCGTGTGTTGGCGCTGGCCGTGACCATGCCGCTGCTGGTCTTGTGGACGGACGCCATGGCCTTGCTGGGCGGCATGTTGGCCGCGCAGATGCAGCTGGGTATCTCGCCGCAGTGGTTCCTGACCTCGCTGCCGGATGCCATCTCGCTGACCAATTACTGGATCGGCATCCTCAAGGGCGTGACCTTCGGCATCTTGATCGCGCTGATCGCCTGCCACTTTGGCTTGCGCATCCAGCCCAATACCGAAAGCTTGGGCCGGGGCACAACCACATCCGTGGTGACATCGATCACGGGCGTGATCCTGCTGGACGCCTTCTACGCCATCATCTTCAGTTCGGTGGGCATCTGATGAACAGCGCCACGCAAAACCGCCTGTTCACCGACGACAGCGTCACCGTCGAGCCCGTTATCACGGTGCGCGGGCTGCGCACGGCGTTTGGCGACCATGTGGTGCACGACAACCTGGACCTGACCGTCTTCCCCGGCGAAATCCTGGTGCTGGTGGGCGGGTCGGGCACCGGCAAGACGGTGCTGCTGCGGCAAATCATCGGCCTGGACCAACCTGCCGCCGGCTCCGTCAAAGTGCTGGGGCATTCGCTGTTCGACCTGTCGCCCGGCGAGCGCCGGCGCCTGTCTTACCGCTGGGGCATGCTGTTTCAGGCGGGGGCGTTGTTCTCGGCGCTGTCCGTGTTCGACAACGTGGCGCTGCCATTGCGCGAACTGCGAACGGTGCCCGAAGACCTGGTGTGCGATGTCGTCATGTGCCGGCTGGCCATGGTCGGGCTATCCGCCAAGGACGCCGACAAGCGGCCGTCGGACCTGTCCGGCGGCATGGTCAAGCGCGTGGCGCTGGCACGTGCGTTGTCGCTGGACCCCGAATTGCTGTTCCTGGACGAACCTACCGCCGGGCTGGACCCGCTGCGTTCGGACGAATTCGTGGATCTGGTGCGCAGCCTGCACCGCCAGCTGGGGTTTACCGTCGTCATGGTGACGCACGATCTGGACACGCTGCTGGCGCTGGCTACGCGTGTCGCCGTGCTGGCCGACAAACGGGTGATTGTGTGCGACACGGTGCAGGAAGTCCTGAAGGTCGATCACCCGTTCATTCATACATTCTTTCTGGGCGAACGCGGCTTGCGCGCGCTTGGAGACCTGGCGCCGAAGGGGTTGCATCATGGAAAACCGTAGTCATGCGCTCATGGCCGGCATCTTCACGCTGGTCCTGTTGGCCGCCGCCGCGCTGATCGCCGTGTGGATCGGGCGGGACCGCACCAAGCTGCAAACGTACGAGATCGTGTCGGCCACCGCCGTCAGCGGCTTGAATCCGCAATCGGCGGTGCGTTATCAAGGCGTGCCCGTGGGCAAGGTGCAGTCCTTGGCGCTGAACCCGAACAAGCCGGGGCAGGTGCGCATCCGCATCGGCGTGGCGCCCAATACGCCCATCACCGAATCAACGTGGGCAGAGCTGGGCGTACAAGGCGTGACGGGGATGTCCAACGTGGAACTGCGCGACGACGGCTCGTCGCTGAAGCGCCTGGCCTCGTCCGCCGAGCATCCCGCCGCTATTCCGCTGCGCCCCGGTTTTCTTGACCGCATCGAGCAGCGGGGCGGCAAGCTGATATCCAACGTGGAAGAGGCCACCGAGCAGCTGCGCCGCGTGCTCAGCGAACAGAACGTGCAAGCGTTGACCGCCACCTTGCAGAACGCCACCGACATCACGCAGTCGTTGCGGCAAGCCAGCCGCGACCTCGCGCCCACCATGGCGAAGCTGGGACCGCTGATCGACTCGCTGGGCACGACGTCGCGCCAGGCGGACCGCGCCGCGCGCGAAATCGCCGACCTGGCGCAACAGGCGCGGCAGGCGCTGGCGCGCTTGAATGCGCCCGACGGCCCCTTGTCGGTCGCCACGCGCAGCCTTAACGACATTGCGCTGGCCGCCGCGCGCCTGGATGGCGAAACCCTGCCCGCCGTTACCAATATGGCCACCAACGTCAGCGCCGCCGCGCGTGGCGCGACCGTCACCCTGCGCCGTGTCGACAGCACGCCGCAATCGTTCTTGTTCGGCCCGGCGCCCGTTGCGCCCGGGCCTGGCGAAGCCGGCTTTGCCGGATTCGGGAGACAGCCCAAATGAAAATGCGCAGCGCCGTACTGTTATTGACCGTGACCCTGACTCTGACCTTGGCGGGCTGCGGCATCGGCCGCGTGCCGGCGCCGCCCTCGGTGTTCGACCTGGGGTTGGACGCCAAACCCGTGCCGGCGCTGCCGGCCCGCGCACCGATCGCCATGAGCGTGCAAGCGCCGCCCGCCTTGTCGGACACCAGCATGATCTGGCGCGTGGGCGACAGCGCCGCGCCCCGGGCGTATGCCACGTTCCGCTGGGCCTCGTCGCCGTCCGAACTCGTGCGCCAGCGCATCACCGACCGCTTGTCTCGTCAGGGCGCCGTGCTGGCTGACCGCGTCAATCTTCAGATGCCGCAGTTGCAACTGACGCTGATGCAGTTCGAGCAGGTGTATGCCGATGACGGGCGGTCCAGCGAAGGGCGCATCCTGTTGCAGGCAGTGCTGCTCAATGGCCGCAACGTGGTCGATCAAAAGCGCATCCCGGTGCGCGTGCCGACGCCGACGCAAGACGCCGCCGGCGGCGTCGCGGCGCTGCGGCAAGCCACGGACGAGGCCTCGGATCAGCTGGCGCAATGGTTGGCGGCGACGGTGCGAAGCGCCTCCGCCGCCACGTCCGAACCCGCCTCCGCGGTGGCATCCGGTGCTACGTCAGAAACTGCGCCCCGGCGCGGATTCGGCCCCCGGCCCGGACCGAACTTCGAGCCCGCATTCAATCCCTCTGCCGGGTCACGGCCCGGCAATTGAATCCAAGGCTTTACTCCCTCATTTTCTTTTTGCACGTTGAGTTGAACCATGTCCGCACGCACTGATACCCACGCCTTCGCCGGCGCCGCTGGCCGCATTGATTGCGCTGTCGATTGGCCTGCCGGCACGCCGCGAGGCTGGGCCCTGGTCCTGCATCCGCATCCGCTGCAAGGCGGCGCGCGCGAAAACAAGGTGGTCACCACCGTGTCGCGCGCCTGCGTGCAGCATGGCTTGGTGGCGGTGCGCCCCAACTTTCGCGGCGTCGGGCAGTCCGAAGGCGTGTTCGACAAGTCGGTCGGCGAAACCCAGGACATGCTTGCCGTGGTGACGCAAATGCGCGAGCTGCATCCCGAACTGGCCGACGCACCCTGGGTGCTGGCCGGCTTTTCGTTTGGCACCGCGGTCGCGGCGCAAACCTACGCGGCGCTGGCGGATGCGGGCGATGCCAAGCTGCCGTCCGCGCTGATGTTGATGGGGCCGGCGGTGAACCGGTTTCAGTCGCATGAAGTCCAGGTTCCTGACGATACGCTGATGGTCCACGGCGAAGAAGACGAGGTGGTGCCGCTGTCCGAAGCCATGGACTGGGCGCGTCCGCGTTCGATTCCGGTGGTGGTGGTGCCGGGCGCATCGCACTTCTTTCACGGCAAGCTGCTGGTGCTGCGCCAGTTGATCCAGGCGCGGCTGAAGGTCGCGTTGGACTGAACCGGCCACACGAAGGCAGCAGGTTGCATCAGGTTGCATGTTTTAAATGCACCGGGAACCCCGCGCGAACCGGCCGGGTCCAATCGCCTGCCTATAATTGTCAGCCACTAGCCCCGCGCCGGCGGGCGTCTTTCCTGGACCCACGTTGCCGATGAAGAATTTGCCTTACTCCGCTCAATCCCCCGCTGTCTTTACCCGCCGTCTGCTGACGGGCGCGGTATTGTCGGCGCTGCTTGCGGCCTCGATGCCGGCCTGGACGCAACAAGCGCCCGCCGCTGCCCCTGCCGCCGCGGGCGCCACCGCGCCGGCGCCGTCAGCCTCGGGCGTGGTGCCGGTGGGTGATGTGTCGGCGGTGCCGGCGCCCACCATCGCGGCCAAGGCCTGGATCGTTATCGACGTGAACAGCGGCCAGACCCTTGCCGCGTCCAATCCCGACATGAAGGTCGAACCGGCTTCGCTCACGAAGATCATGACGGCCTACGTCGTGTTCAACGCGCTGGAAGAAAAGCGCCTGACGCTGGAACAGACCGTGCCCGTGTCCGAGCACGCCTGGCGCACGGGCGGTTCGCGCATGTTCATCGAACCGCGCAAGCCCGTCACGGTCGACGAACTGAACCAAGGCATGATCGTGCAGTCCGGTAACGACGCCTCGGTGGCGTTGGCCGAAGCCGTGGGCGGCAGCGAATCGGCGTTTGCCGCGCTGATGAATCAGGAAGCCGAACGCCTGGGCATGAAGAACACCCACTTCATGAACGCCACCGGCCTGCCCGACCCGCAGCACATGACGTCCACGCGCGACCTGGCCACGCTGTCCGCGCACCTGATCACCGATCACCCGGACTTCTTCCACTACTACAAGCAAAAGAGCTACACGTACAACAAGATCACGCAGCCCAATCGCAACCGCCTGCTGTGGGCCGACCCGTCGGTGGACGGCATGAAGACCGGCCATACCGACTCGGCCGGCTATTGCCTGGTGTCGACCGCCGTGCGCGGCGACCGCCGCATCCTGGTGGTGGTGGTGGGCACAGACAGCGAAGCCACGCGTGCCGAAGAAAGCTTGAAGCTTTTGAACTGGAGCTTCCAGAACTTCGACACCGTCAAGCTGTTCGACAAGAGCCAGCCCGGCATCGATGCGCGCGTCTGGGAAGGCACCGCTGAAAACGTGAAGCTGGGTCCGCCCAAGCCCGTGTCGATTGCCGTGCCGCGCGGCAAGGCCGGCGACCTGAAGCCGGTTGCCCAGCGCACCGATCCGCTGATCGCGCCGCTGGCCAAGGGCCAACAGGTGGGCACGCTGCAATTCACGCTGGACGGCAAGGTGCTGCGCACTGAGCCGCTGGTCGTGCAGGACGCCGTCGAACGCGCCGGCTTCTTTGGCCGCATGGTCGACACCGTCAAGCGCTGGTTCCAGTAAGCGCACCGCACCGCGCCGTGCCACGGGCGCGGCCACGGGTGTAAGCTAGCAGCGGGCGTTTCGTGCGAAACGCCCGTTTTCCATTTACAGGCAAGCCCATCGGGCTTGTCCGCGACGTTTGATCCTTCAGGAGTACCCCATGATTCCGGGCGTGCCGGGCGAAAGCCAGGTGTATCTCAACGGCGAGTTCCTGCGTGTCGACGAGGCGAAAGTCTCTGTCCTGGACCGCGGTTTTATTTTTGGCGACGGCATCTACGAAGTCGTTCCCGTGTACCAGGGCAAGGCGTTCCGCATGGCGGAGCACCTGAACCGCCTGGACCGCAGCCTGGCCGCCTTGCGCATCACGCCGCCGATGGACCGCGCGGGCTGGGTCGATCTGATCGAACAGTTGCTGGCGCGCACCAATCTGGACACCTGCATCGTGTACTTGCAGGTGACGCGCGGCGTTGCCAAGCGCGACCACCAGTTTCCCGCTGCGGCCATCACGCCGACCGTGTTCGGCATGATTTCGGCGTGGTCTCCGCCGCCCGCCGCGCAGCGCGCGCAAGGCCTGACCGCCATCAGCATTCCGGACGAACGCTGGCTGCACTGCGAGATCAAGTCGGTGTCGCTGCTGGGCAACGTGCTGGCCAAGCAGCAGGCGGTGGATGCGAACGCCGACGAAGTCGTGCAGTTTCGCGATGGCTACCTGACCGAAGGGTCCTCCACCAACATCTGGGTAGTCTCGGGCGGCAAGCTGTTGGCGCCGCCCAAGAACAACCTGATCCTGGAAGGCATCCGCTACGGCCTGATGGGCGAACTGGCCGAAGCCGCGGGCATCCCGTTCGAGGCGCGCCGCATCACCCAGCAAGAGGTGGAATCCGCCGATGAACTGATGCTGTCTTCCGCCACCAAGGAAGTGCTGGCGATCGTTTCGCTGGACGGCAAGCCGGTGGGTTCGGGCAAGCCCGGCCCTGTTTTTGAGCAGTTGCGAGCGGGTTATGATGCCCGCATCGCCGCGCTGTAAACCGTTGTCCCGGGCGGCTGCCGCAGCCGCCCGTCGCGCTTTCGGCCGGCCTTGCCTGTGCGCAGCTTGCCCCCATATAAGAACATTCAGGGGCAACCACCTCTCTAGGTAACTCTCATGCATATTCCGCCCGAAGAATCGCTTATCGAATATCCCAGCGACTTTCCCATCAAGGTCATGGGCAAGCAGCATCCCGAATTTGCCCAGACGCTGACTGACGTCGTGTTGCAGTTCGACCCGGGCTTTGACGCCGCCACGGTCGAGATGCGTCCCAGCAAGGGCGGCAACTACATGGGCCTGACGTTCATCGTGCGCGCCACCTCGCGCGAACAGTTGGACAACCTGTACAAGGCGCTGCACGGCCATCCGATGGTGTCGATCGTTCTGTGATCGTGTAATCGGAATCGCCGTGATCAAATGGCTCGCGCGGCCGGCGGACTACCTGCCGGTCTGGCAGGACATGCAGGCGTACACCGCGCTGCGCGGCGCCGATACGCCCGACGAAATCTGGCTTTGCGAGCACGCGCCGGTCTACACGCTGGGCCAGGCCGGTCTGCCGCAACATGTGCTGAACCCCGGCAACATCCCCATCGTCCATTGCGATCGTGGCGGCCAAGTGACTTATCACGGGCCCGGGCAAATCATGGCCTATGCGCTGTTCGACCTGCGCCGCGTGGACATGTACGTGAAGGAATACGTCACCTTGCTTGAGGGCGCGGTGATCGACACGCTTGCCCAGCATGGCGTGAATGGCGCCTGTCGCAAACCCGGCGCACCGGGTGTGTATGTGCCTGATCCCGACCTGGGCCCCGACAGTGGCGAGCTTGCCAAGATTGCCGCGCTGGGCATCAAGATCCGCAACGGCCGCGCCTATCATGGTGTGTCGCTGAACGTGGACATGGATCTGGCGCCTTTCCTGGGCATCAACCCCTGTGGCTACGAAGGTTTGCGCACCGTCGATATGGCGGCCTGCGGCGTGCGCCGTTTGCCCACGGACGTGGGCGACGCGCTGGCGCAAAATCTGGCGGACGCCTGGCGCCGTAGAAGGAGCACGATTTGAAGACCTACACCGCCGCCGATGTCGCCGCCACCACGCCGGAACAATTGGCCCAGCTGCGCGAAGGGCCGCCGGAATCCTATGCCTCATGGATCGGCGCCGCGGCTGACATGGGGATGGTCGAAGCCCAGACCATCTACGGCCAGATGCTGCTGGACGGCGTGGGCGTGGCGCGCCAGCCCGACGCCGCGCTGGCCTGGTTCAAGCGCGCCGCCAATGCCGACCATCCGATGGCTATCAACATGGTGGGCCGCTGCTACGAAAACGGTTGGGGCGTGGCGGCGGACGACACCGTCGCGGCGTACTGGTTCCGGCTCGCCGCCAACCGTGGCCTGGACTGGGGCATGTACAACTACGCGCACATGCTGCGCGCCGGCCGGGGCGGCGTCACGCAAAACAAGGCGGCGGCACTGGCCTTGTACCAACAAGCCGCGCAGGGCGGCCATGTGAAATCGATTGGCGTGGTCGGGCGGTTCTATGAAGCGGGCGAGGTGGTCGAGCAGGACATTGACCGCGCTTTCGATTGCTATCAGCGCTGCGCCGAGGGCGGTGATTTCCGGGGCATGTTCCACCTGGGGCGCTTGCTGCTGCTGCGCGGCAAGAAGCAGGAAGCCGTTCAATGGCTGGTCCGCGTGCCTGAAACCGCCACGCCGGGGTTCTTGAAGGAAGCCAACGCCATGCTGGAAGACGCGGGCTTTCCGGCGTTGTACGAGGTCTGAAGGGTCTGGGGTTTCTGCTGGCGTGAAGGTGTCGACAGACTATCGGCTTGCCGCGTTGTTTGCAGGCCGAAAAGGTAGGGCGGTATCGCAGCGGTATAGCGCCGGTATAGCAGCGGTATAGCAGCGGTATCGCCCCGATAATGCGCCCAGCGCCGCGCTTTTCTACGTGCTTAGCCGAGCTTCGAACGTCACTTCCAAGGTCTGATGCTGGCCGGCAGCCAGTTCGCCCTGTAGCCGGTCGAGCAACACCTGCGCTGCCCGGCGGCCCAGGTCCGCCGCGTTTACGCCCAGCGTCGTCAGGCCTTGCGCCCATTGCGCCGCACTGCCGTCATCCGTGAAACCCAGCACCGCCACATCCTGCGGCACGTGCAGGTCGCGGTTGTGCGCCTCGGACACTGCGGCCGCCGCCAGCAGATCCGACGTGCAGAACACCGCGTCAAAGATCGTGTTGGTGGCCAGCAGTCGCAAAAACGCCATCCGCCCGTCGTTCATTTGCAGCACTTCGGGCTGCACGATGTCCGCAACCCGATCCAGCCCCAGCGCCGCCGCCGCGCTGATAAACCCCTGGCGTCGCGCGCGTTCCCAAGGGTTGTCCGCGCTGATGCAGGCGACCAACGCATGCCGCTTTTCCGCCAGATGGCGCGCGGCCATGCGACCGGCCTCTTCGTTGTCGATCACAACGGCCGTATCCAGCGGGTGCGCCGAGGCACTCCACGTTTCCACCACCGGAATTTCCATCGCGGCCAGGCCGGCGCGAAGATTGGGCTCGTCCAGCGGGCCCATGACCAGCGCCGCAGCCGGCTGCAAGGCGGCCAACTGCGGCAACATGGCGGCGTCGTGCCACGGCCCCGCCGCCAGGAAATAGCCCTCGCCCGCCAGCCGCTCCGCGCAAGCTTGAACAGCACGACCGACAGGGCCGGTATCCAGGCGGGGGGCGATCAGGGCAACGAGGCGGGGCGGGGAAATAAGGGACATGGAGAAGGGCTTAGGGGGAATTCAGCGAAATTGCCAGGCAAGACGATAACTCAGCCTGCAAGGCGCGATGTGGACAAGCAGCCGGCTGGCCCAGGGCAAAGCGGCGGGCGGGTTGGTGCAACAGGCGGCGGTGGAGGCGTGAGGCGGCGGCGGGGGTAAAATGCCATTTTTGTCTTAAACCGGGCCGTCCTGCGCGCCGGTTGCGAAGGTGCCCAATGTCTACGCTTGCCGAGTCCGCTGTTCCCCCGAACGAATCCGCCGCCGCTCCCGCCACCACGGAAGCCGTCTACGATCCGACGCAAAAGCAGAAGTCGCAAGCCAAGACGGCGCGCATCCCCATCAAGATCGTGCCGGCCGAGCGCTTGAAAAAGCCCGAGTGGATTCGCGTGAAAGCCGCCGCACCGGGCTCGCGCTTCTACGACATCAAGCGCATCCTGCGCGAGCACAACCTGCACACGGTCTGCGAAGAAGCGTCTTGCCCGAACATCGGCGAATGCTTCGGCAAGGGCACCGCCACATTCATGATCATGGGCGACAAGTGCACCCGCCGCTGCCCGTTCTGTGATGTGGGCCATGGCCGCCCCGACCCGCTGGACACCAAAGAACCCGAAAACCTGGCGCGCACCATCGCCGCGTTGAAGCTGTCGTACGTCGTCATCACCTCGGTGGACCGCGACGACCTGCGCGACGGCGGCGCCGGCCACTTCGTGGACTGCATCACCCACATCCGCGAACTGTCGCCCACCACCCGCATCGAAGTGCTGGTCCCCGACTTCCGCGGCCGCCTGGACCGCGCGTTGACCATCCTGAATGCCGGCCCCCCGGATGTGATGAACCACAACCTGGAAACCGTGCCGCGTCTTTACAAGCAGGCGCGTCCGGGTTCGGACTACATGCACTCGTTGAAGCTGCTGGCCGAATTCAAGAAGCTGCATCCGGAAGTGCCGACCAAGTCAGGGCTGATGCTGGGGTTGGGCGAGACGGACGAGGAAATCCTGCAAGTGATGCGGGATATGCGTGAGCACAACGTGGATATGCTGACGATCGGGCAGTATCTGCAGCCGTCGGAGCATCATTTGCCGGTATTGCGGTACGTGCACCCGGATACGTTCAAGATGTTTGAACGTGAAGCTTATGCGATGGGGTTTTCCCATGCGGCGGTGGGGGCGATGGTGCGGTCTTCGTATCACGCGGATGAACAGGCGCATGCGGCTGGGGTGAATTGATCAGTCCAGTTCTGCATCCTTGAGAAAGGCGCCGAGGCGGTCCTTTGCAGACAGCACCGGCGCCTGCTTTAGCGGCCACGCGACGGCCAAATCCGGATCGTCCCAGCGGATGCAGCGTTCACGGTCCGGCGCGTAGTAGTCCGTTACCCGATACAGCACCTCCGCTGAGTCAGACAACGCAACAAAACCGTGGGCATACCCTTCGGGTATCCACACTTGGCGTTTGTTTGCCGCGCTCAGGCGTGTCCCGACCCATTTTCCAAACGTAGGCGATGAACGCCTGATGTCCACCGCGACATCGAAGATTTCTCCCGCACAAACACGGACCAGCTTTCCCTGCGGACGTTCAAGCTGGTAATGCAGCCCGCGCAGGACGCCTTGGGCCGAGCATGAATGGTTTTCCTGGACGAACCGCCGCTGCAGGCCGGTGGCAACTTCAAAAGCGCGTTCATTGAAGCTCTCGAAGAAAAATCCCCGTTCATCGTGAAAGACGTGGGGTTCGAGCAGCAGTACCTCGGGCAGCATCTGGGGCAGGACATTCATCAGAACACCGTGTCCGAAAGAACGCGTTGCAGATATTGCCCGTAGCCGCTCTTGGATAACGGCGCGGCAAGCCGTTCAAGGTCCTCGGCGCTTATCCACCGTTGGCGAAACGCAATTTCCTCGGGGCACGCCACTTTAAGGCCCTGCCGGTGTTCCAGGGTTGCGATGAACTGGCTAGCCTCCAACAGCGATTCATGCGTGCCGGTATCCAGCCAGGCGTAGCCGCGGCCCATGATCTGTGTCGCCAGCTTTCCTCGATCAAGATAATGCTGGTTGACGTCCGTAATTTCGAGTTCCCCGCGCCCGGACGGCCGAATATCTCGCGCAATATCAATCACATCATTGTCATAGAAGTACAGCCCGGTTACCGCGTAATGCGAACGAGGCGCGAGGGGTTTTTCTTGCAGCGACAATACCCGTCCCTGCGGGTCGAATTCGACCACGCCATAGCGTTGAGGGTCTTGCACGTGATAGGCAAAAACGGTCGCGCCATCGACACGATCGTTGGCACTTTGCAGCAGCTTTGGCAGTTCGTGCCCATAAAAGATGTTATCGCCCAGCACCAGGGCAGATGATTCGTTGCCGATGAACGGGGCGCCAATCAGGAAGGCCTGCGCCAAGCCGTCGGGCGAAGCCTGGACCGCATAGTTCAGATTGACTCCCCACTGCGAACCGTCCTGCAACAGTTGTTGAAAACGCGGAGTATCCTGCGGCGTCGAAATGACGAGGATGTCCCGTATACCCGCCAGCATCAACGTAGTGAGCGCGTAGTAGATCATCGGCTTGTCAAAAACCGGCAGGAGCTGCTTGCTGATAGCCAGCGTTGCCGGGTGCAGCCGAACGCCCGATCCCCCGGCCAATACGATGCCTTTGCGATTCATGGATTATCTCCGCCGCGCCGACCGCGTTTTGAAAGCTCGTCCAACAAGTCGTCCACGCCACACGTCCAATGGTCAAAGTGCACGTTCAGCGCCGTCTCCAGTCGAGTAGTGTCCAGCCGGGAGTTGCGTGGCCGTTTTGCCGCTGCGCCATAGCGGTCCGAGGACACTGGATGAATGTTCTCGGGTGCGAGCCGCAGCGGTACCCCGCGTTCGGTGGCGCCCGCGACCAGGTAGCGCGCATAGGCATGCCAACTGGTGCTGCCGCTTGCCGCCAGATGGTAGATGCCGCCTGGCAACTCGCGGCGGGTACGCGCGGCAATGGCGCGCACCGTAGTGTCCGCAACGAGCGCGGCCGACGTTGGCGCTCCGACCTGGTCGGCGACTACGTCAAGATTGTCGCGCGTGGCCGCCAGGCGCAGCAGCGTAGAGGGGAAATTCTGGCCGTGTGCCGCGTATACCCAGCTGCAACGCAGGATCAGCGCATCACAGCCGCTATCCAACACAGCTGCATCGCCGGCGAGCTTGGTGGCGCCATAGACGTTCAGCGGGTTTGGGATATCGGCTTCGCAATAAGGCGTCGGCTTGGTGCCGTCGAAAATATAGTCAGTGCCATAGTGGACAAGCAGCGCGTCTGACTCCTTGGCATACCGCGCAAGCTGGGCAACGGCGTCCGTATTGATGCTGGCGGCGGCCTCTGGCTCCAGTTGCGCCCGGTCAACAGCGGTGTACGCGGCCGCGTTGACGATGACATCCGGCTGATGAATCGACAGTGCCAGGCCCAAGGCGTGAGCGTCGGAAAGATCGGCCTGTTTCCGGCTAAGCGGCACCAGGTCGCCGAGCACAGGCAGAAAGCGCTGCAGTTGCCGGCCGATCTGCCCGGTCTTACCCAACAGAAGGATTTTCACTCGGACTCCGGCGGGGCTTCTTGGTTGGCGCGATAGGCGCCGCTGGCGACGTTCGCTACCCACTGCGTTTCGTGCAGATACCACTGGATCGTTTTCAGAATGCCGGACTCGAAGGTCTCGGCGGGCATCCACCCCAGCTCGCGTTGCAGGCGGGATGCGTCAACGGCATAACGGCGGTCGTGTCCCGCGCGATCGGGTACGTGGACGATTTGGTCCGTGTACGACTTGCCATCTGCTCGGGGACGCAAGCCATCCAGAAGATGGCAAAGGCCGCGTACCAGCTCAAGGTTGGACATTTCGTTCCAACCACCCACGTTATAGGTGGCGCCTGGAACACCGGCCTCGAGCATTCGGCGGATCGCATCGCAATGATCGGAAACGTAGAGCCAGTCGCGCCGCTGCAAGCCATCGCCATAGAGGGGCAACGGCTTGCCCGCGAAGGCGTGGTGGATAACCAGCGGGATCAGCTTTTCGGGGAACTGCCTCGGGCCGTAGTTATTGGAGCAATTGGACGTCAGCACGGGCAGGCCGTAGGTCTGATGATATGCCCGCACAAAGTGGTCGCTGGCGGCCTTGCTGGCCGAATACGGGCTGTTAGGCGCGTAGGGGGTCTGTTCGGTAAACGGGGACCCGCCTTCGTCCAGCGTGCCATAGACTTCGTCGGTGGAGACGTGCAAGAAACGGAAGTCGGCCTGTTGCCGAGCATCCAGCTGCGCCCAATAGCTACGGGTGGCTTCCAACAAGTGGTAAGTGCCCAACACATTCGCCCGAATGAACGCGCCCGGGTCGGCAATGGATCGGTCGACGTGCGTTTCAGCGGCGAAGTTGATCAATGCTCTGGGGCGATGCTCTCTTAGCAGCGCCGTGACAGTGGCTTGGTCGGCGATATCGCCATGGACGAACCGGTGGCGCAGGTCGTGCGCCAGGGGCGCAAGGTTGTCGAGGTTTCCGGCGTAGGTGAGCTTGTCCAGCGTGATAACCGGCTCGTCGCTTTGAGCGAGCCAATCCAGCACGAAATTCGATCCGATGAAGCCGGCGCCGCCGGTAACGATAATGCTCATGTGTCTAATACCCCGGGGCCGTTCGCTTCCGGCGTGTTCCCGTTGCGAATTATCGGCGTGCCTGGGCGCCCGCCCAGAAAGTGTCTTGTTGCCCCGCATGCTTGTTTATACAGCGTGCCAACACAAACAACAGATCCGACAACCGATTCAAATATTGCCGAACTGGCGGGTTGACCGCTTCCACTCCCGCCAACGCCACTACCGCCCGTTCCGCCCTACGGCACACCGTCCGCGCAACATGCGCCTGTGCTGCCGCTCGCGCGCCGCCCGGCAAGATGAATTCCCGCAGCGGGGTCAGGGTGCCGTTGTAGTGCGCCAGGCGCTCGTCCAGTCGCGCGACCTGTTCGTCCTTCACCGCCGTGTGTCCCGGGATGCAGAGCTCGGCGCCCATGTCGAAAAGGTCGTGCTGGATGGCGAGCAGGTCGGCGGCGATTTCTGCCGGGATGGCTTCGCCCAACAATACACCGATGACGCTGTTCAATTCATCTACGTCGCCCAATGCGGCGATGCGCGGCGCGTCTTTGGGGGTGCGGGATCCGTCCCCCAGTCCGGTGGTGCCGTCGTCGCCGGTGCGGGTGGCGATGACGGATAAGCGGTTGGCCATGAAGGTTCCTGAATGGGATAAAGAGAAAGTAGGCGTTGCGTGCGGCGATAAGCGCGCGCCCGGTGGGGCGGGGGCCGGCAATCAACCGTCAGGATTGTTGCGTTCTGCCGCAGGAACTGTTTCTTAACGGCGGTATCCTAGCACTGTGGAAAGTTGGCCGGGCGCTGTGCCGCCGGAGCAGCTTTCGCTGTCAATGGAGGATGCCTGTATGGCTTTTGACCGCAAATATGCAATGCCCATGGCTGTCGCGACCGCGATGGCTGTTGTATCGCTGGCGACGCCGCTGGCGTTCGCTCAGCAGGCCGACGCCAGCGGCGAAGTGCGGCGGGTGGACCCGGCCGCGGGCAAGGTGACGATCAAGCACGACGAAATCAAGGCGTTGGACTTGCCGGCAATGACGCTGGTGTATGACGCCGACCCGGCGCTCTTGGCCAAGATCAAGGCGGGCGACAAGGTGCGCTTCACGGCGACCCGCAAGGATGGCAAATACGTCGTGACGGCGATCACGAACTGAAGTTTGCCCGCTGGGCACTAAGCCAGCTCGGGTATCGACGATCTCGGTTCGAAGCCCAAGCCCGGACCCCAAACTCCGAACTCAGCACCCCGAACTCAGGACCCCGAACTCCGGACCTCGCGGCCCGCAGCTCGCAATCCACAGAGCCCAAAGAAAAAGCCGCTTCCGCCATCAGGCGGCAAGCGGCTTTTTTGCTGGCAAGGCCAGGGGCGCGAACGTGTCGCCAACCCCAAAGCCCCCGATTTACAGCACGTAGCGAGCCAGATCCTGGCTGCTGGCGGCTTCGGCCAGTTGCGAGTTGACGTAGGCGGCGTCGATCTTCACGTGCTTGTCCTGGCTTGACGTCGCGTCGAACGACAACTCGTCCAGCAGCTTTTCCATCACCGTGTACAGACGGCGGGCGCCGATGTTCTCGGTGGTTTCGTTGACCTCGTAAGCCAGTTCGGCCAAACGGCGTACGCCTTCATCCGTGAATTCCAGCTGCACGTCTTCCGTCGCCATCAAGGCGGTGTACTGCTTGGTCAGCGACGCGTCCGTGTCGGACAGGATGCGCACGAAGTCTTCTGCGGTCAGCGATTCCAGTTCCACGCGGATCGGGAAACGGCCCTGCAATTCCGGGATCAGATCCGACGGGCGTGCCAGGTGGAACGCGCCGGACGCAATGAACAGGATGTGGTCGGTGCGGACCATGCCGTAGCGCGTGTTGACGGTGGTGCCTTCAACCAGCGGCAGCAGGTCGCGCTGCACGCCTTGGCGCGACACGTCGGCGCCGCCCGATTCCTGGCGCGCGGCGATCTTGTCGATTTCGTCCAGGAAGACGATGCCGTTCTGCTCAACGTTATTGATGGCCACGGTGCGCAGGTCTTCTTCGTTGACGCGCTTGGCGGCTTCTTCGTCGACGATCAGCTTGAAGGCTTCGCGCACCTTCATCTTCTTCGGCTTTTTCTTGTCGCGGGCCATGCCGGCGAACATGCCGCGCAATTGCTCGGCCATTTCTTCCATGCCGGGGGGCGTCATGACGTCCATTTGCGGCACGGCCTGGGCGACCTCGATCTCGATTTCCAGATCGTCGATCTTGCCTTCGCGCAGGCGCTTTCTGAAGGTCTGGCGGGCGCTGTTGTCTTCACCGCGCTCCGGCTCGCCGGAGGCGCCGCGGGCGGGCGGCACCAGGGCGTCCAGGATGCGGTCTTCGGCGGCGTCCTCGGCTTGCGTGCGCACGCGGCGCATTTCGAGTTCGCGCGTTTGCTTGATCGAGTATTCGGTCAGGTCGCGGATGATGGTGTCGACGTCGCGGCCGACATAGCCCACTTCCGTGAACTTGGTGGCTTCGATCTTGATGAAGGGCGCGTTGGCCAACTTGGCCAGGCGGCGCGCGATTTCGGTCTTGCCCACGCCGGTGGGGCCGATCATCAGGATGTTCTTGGGGTGGATTTCGTGGCGCAGGGGTTCAGCCACCTGCTGGCGGCGCCAGCGGTTGCGCAGGGCGACGGCCACCGCGCGCTTGGCGCGGTTCTGGCCGACGATGTATTTGTCGAGTTCGGAGACGATCTCTCCGGGCGTCATGTTGGATGCGGACATGAGGGCGAATCCTTGAAGCTTGAGGCGGGCTGGGGAAGCGGCCACGGCGCGGGGAACACCCCAAGCGCCGTATGGCGGCGTCAGTCGCCCAGCGTTTCGATGACGTGGTTCTGGTTGGTGTAGATGCAGAGGTCGCCGGCGATTTCCAGCGATTGCTTGACGACGGCCTCGGGCGACAGCTCGGTGTTGCGCAGCAAGGCCAGCGCGGCCGATTGCGCGTAGGCGCCGCCCGATCCGATGGCCGCCAGGCCATGTTCGGGTTCAAGCACGTCGCCGTTACCGGTCAGCACCAGCGTGTGCTCGGTGTCGGCCACGATCAGCATGGCTTCAAGACGGCGCAGGACGCGGTCCGTGCGCCAGTCGCGGGTCAGCTCGACGGCGGCGCGCATCAGGTTGCCCTGATGCTTTTCCAGCTTGGCCTCGAAGCGTTCCTGAAGCGTGAATGCGTCGGCGGTGGCGCCGGCAAAGCCAGCGAGGATTTTGTCGTGATACAGGCGGCGGATCTTGCGGGCCGTGCCCTTGACGACGATGTTGCCCAGGGTGACCTGGCCATCGCCGCCCAGTGCGACGCGGTTGCCGCGGCGCACGCACACGATGGTGGTGGCGTGAAATTGTTCCATGCGTTCCTTCCTTTGAAAGGACTAGCTGGGGGCGGTTCCAAGGAAATCAAGCGCGGTGCGCGACGGCCAATAAAAAAGGCCATGCTGGAAACCAGCATAGCCTTTCAGGGCATGGCGTGAAAACGGGACGGATCAGTCGCCGTACAGCTTTTGGCGCATCTCGCGGCGTTCCTGCGCTTCCAGCGACAGGGTGGCCGTGGGGCGGGCCAACAGGCGCGGGACGCCGATCGGTTCGCCGGTTTCTTCACACCAGCCGTATTCGCCGCTGTCGATGCGGGCGATGGACTGTTGCACCTTTTTCAGCAGCTTGCGCTCGCGATCGCGGGTGCGCAGCTCAAGTGCGTGTTCTTCCTCGATGGTGGCGCGGTCGGCGGGGTCGGGCACGAACTGCGTTTCGCGCAGGTGCTCAGTGGTCTCGCCGGCGTTGGCCAGGATGTCCTGTTCGAGTTGTTTGAGCCGTTCCTTGAAGAAAGCCAACTGGCGTTCGTTCATATAGTCGGACTCGGGCATGGCCAGCAATTCCTTCTCGCTGGGCAGATCAATCGCCGTATCGCTCGTCGACTTGCTTGATTTTTTAGTTGCTGCCTTGGTAGCCATGAAAACACTCCACTATGAATCGATCCTGGCGCGGGCGTCCTTTCCCGGTTGGTGCTGCTTGCTGACTACGTTACTCGTACCTCACAGTACTGCCTTCGTCGCATCGCGTCACGTCGGGAAGGGGGATTACCCCGCCAGGCACTGCTCCAAGCCCCGGGTGAAAATCTCCTGGGGCAGCTTACGTCCAATGAATACCATCTTGGTGGACGGTTTTTCGGCCGCGGTCCACGGCTTGCCGGGTTCGGCGCCCATCATCATGTGCACACCCTGGAACAACATGCGGCGGTTGATGCCCTTCATGTACAGGATGCCCTTGTAGCGCATCAGGTCGGGGCCATAGACCTGCACCACGCCACCCAGGAATTCCTCAAGGCGCGCGGGATCGAACGGCTTGTTGGAACGGAAAACAAACGCGCCGATTTCGTCGTCGTGCTTGGGGTGGTGATGGTGGGCGTGATCGCAATGTGCCCCGCAGTCGCCTTCGTGATCATGGTCATGGTCGTGACCATGGCCATGATCGTGCCCGTGGTCGTGGGCGTGGCTGTGGGCGGCGTCGGGGTGCTCATCGGCCAGGAATTCCGGGTCGATGTCCAGAATGGAATTCAGGTTGAAGCCGCTGATGTCGATGATCGACTTCAGGTCGACTTCGCCAAAATTGACCGGCGTGATCGGCGCGCGCGGGTTCATGTGAACCAGGCGGTGGCGCAGCGCTTCGTAGTCGACTTCGTTGACCAGGTCGCGCTTGGAGATCAGGATGCGGTCGGCGAAACCGACTTGCTTCTGGGCTTCGGGTTGCTCGTCCAGCGTGGACATGCCGTGCTTGGCATCCACCACGGTTACCACCGCGTCCAGGCGGTAGTACTCGGCGATGTCGTCGTCCATGAAGAACGTCTGGCACACGGGGCCGGGGTTGGCCATGCCGGTGGTTTCCAGGATGACGCGTTCGAATGTCAGTTCGCCGGCTTCGCGCTTGACGCGCAGCTCGGACAGCGTACGCATCAGGTCGCCACGCACCGTGCAGCAGACGCAGCCGTTGGACAGTTCGATGATTTCTTCATCGCTGTCTTGCACGAGCAGGTCGTTGTCGATGCTTTCCGGTCCGAATTCGTTTTCGATGACCGCTACGCGGCGGCCGTGAAATTCGGTCAGGATGCGTTTGAGCAGGGTGGTCTTGCCCGCACCGAGAAAGCCGGTGAGGATGGTGACGGGAACCATTTTGTCCAAACTGCGCGGGGTGTTCATGGCGAAGCTGCTAGCGTGAAGTCAAGGCTGAAGTCTAGGCATTCAACACAGGCCCTGACAGGGTGTTTTGCCCCGTGCAGGATGGTGTTTGCCACAGGCTGCGTGGGCCGCCAACAGCGGCCGGACGCAGGATTACAGCACAGTCGGGGGCAGGGGGCAAACCCCGGGTCAACCCAGGGGCCGAAGCCCGCCGGATCGCGTCTGTAGCCTGGAAAGTATCCGGCGATATCACTATTTTGGGGCGGTTTTCCGGATTTCAAGAGTCGGTGCGACCTCGTCGCGACCGGACCTTGTCCGGTGCCTGGCAAATTGGCGTTGCGGCAAGCGGGGGCCTGGCAACGTCGCCACGGACACGGGCGGGCAGACGTGGGCAGCGCGGCAGGCAGCGCGGGCGCCGCGCCGCAGCCGGTTCAATGGTGATGGTGGTGATGGCCGGCGTCAGCGGGTTGCTTTTGCTGGCATTGGGGACAGAGCGCCCGGATCTCGGTTTCTTGTGTGGCCAGGGCGTAGCCCGTTTGGGCGACACGTTCGGCCAGTTGGCGGCTCATGGCGGGGTCGGACACTTCGGCCACCGCGCCGCAACCGGTGCACACCACCAGCAGGTCGTGGGGCGCGCCGCCGGCGTCGTGGCAGGCGCTCCAGGCGTTGACTGCGTCCAGCCGGTGGATCAGCCCTTCATCCATCAGGAAGTCCAGCGCGCGGTACACGGTGGGGGGCGCAGCGCCGGGGTGCACTTCTCGCATGGCGTCCAGCAGCTCGTACGCCTTCAGGCTGCGCCCATGGCGCAGCAGCAGTTCCAGCACCTTGCGGCGGATGGGCGTCAGGCGGCGTCCGCGCTGCTCGCACAGCGTCTCGGCGACGCTGAGCTGGGCGCCTACGGTGTCGCTGCGGGGGGGGCGGGGCGGAGCGGGCATGGCGGACTTTATCTGAATGAAAGACGCGCGCGACGCGCGCGAGATGCCTGGAAGGTAGCAGAAAAGTCGTATATGCGGGCAGCGCTCCCGGAATCAAGCAGATTTAGTTATGATATAACATTGTAAAAATCGCAAGCGCCGCATCTCGCGGCGCCTTGCTTTGATTTCGGCTTGTCCTTTGTGGTGTTTGCGCTTTCCCATGTCTCACTTCACGCTTCTGCCCGCACGGTCCGGCACCGCGCCGCGGCACGGCAAGCCTCCTCGCTCTGCATTTCTCGTATCCGCCTGGCGCCGCATGGTGGTCGCAATGGTGGCCGCAACCCTGCTGTGGGTGTTGACGGGCTGGGCGCTGGATTGGTGGCCGCGATGAGCGTGGCGCCGGTCACGATCGAACTGTCCGAGGCGTCCTTCGGCTGGCACGGGCATCCCGCGCTGAAGGCCGTGTCGGGCCGCTTCGCCGCCGGCGGGATGACGGCGGTGGTCGGACCCAACGGCGCCGGCAAGTCGACGCTGATCAAGGGAATCATGGGGGTGCTGCGTCCCATGACGGGCAGCGTGCGCATCAGCGGGGCCGGGCGTTCCGAACTGGCGTGGTTGCCGCAGGCGGCTGAACTGGACCGGGCGTTTCCCGTGACGGTGCTGGACCTGGTGGCCATGGGCGCATGGCGCCGGGTCGGCGCCTGGCGTCGCTTTCCCGCCGACGAGCTTGACCGCTGCATGCACGCGCTGGAAACCGTCGGTCTGGCCGATGCGGCCGGGCGCGGCGTGGACACTTTGTCGGGCGGGCAGATGCAGCGCACCTTGTTTGCGCGGATGCTGGTGCAGGATGCGCCCGTGCTGCTGCTGGACGAACCCTTCGCCGCTGTCGACAGCCATACCGCCGACGACCTGATGGCCCTGCTATGCGGGCTGCATGGCCAGGGCCGCACGGTTATCGCGGTGCTGCATGACCTGGATCTGGTGCGCGGCCACTTCCCGGAATCCTTGCTGCTGTCGGGCTCTGTGGTCTCGTGGGGCGACACCGCGACCGCGCTAAGCGACGCAAATCTGAAAATGGCGCGCCAGTGGCACGCGAGGGCCTACCAATGAGTCTGGCGCAATGGGTGCTTTCGCCCTTCATGGATTATGGATTCATGCGGCGCGCGCTGGCGGGGGCGTGTGCCTTGTCGCTGGGGGCCGCGCCTTTGGGCGTGTTCCTGGTGCTGCGGCGCATGAGCCTGATGGGCGACGCGATGTCGCACGCGATCCTGCCGGGGGTGGCGGCGGGCTTTCTGCTGTCCGGCCTGTCGCTGGGCGCCATGATGCTGGGCGGCATCGTCACCGGGCTGGCCGTTGCCTTGCTGGCGGGCCTGGTGGCGCGCCTGACTCCGCTGCGTGAAGACGCCAGCTTTGCCGCTTTCTATTTGATATCGCTGGGGCTGGGCGTACTGCTGGTGTCCCTGCGCGGCTCGAACATGGACTTGCTGCACGTGCTGTTCGGCACGGTGCTGGGCCTGGACGATGCCTCGCTGCTGCTGGTGACCATCACGGCCAGCGTGACCTTGCTGGTGCTGGCCGCCATCTACCGCCTGCTGGTGGCCGAATGCCTGGACCCCGGTTTCCTGCGGGCCAGTGGGGGCGGGGGCGGCTGGGTGCATATGGGGTTCCTGGTGCTGGTGGTGGTGAATCTGGTGGCGGGTTTCCAAGTGCTGGGCACCTTGATGGTCGTCGGCATCATGATGCTGCCCGCCGCCGCCGCGCGATTCTGGGTGCGCTCGGCCGCCCGGCAGATTCCGCTGGCAGCCGGCTTCGGCGTGCTGGCGTCCGTCAGCGGTTTGCTCGTGTCCTACCACTTCAACGTACCCGCCTCGCCGTCGATCATCCTGGCGGCGGGCGCCTGTTATCTGCTTTCCATCGTTGGCGGCCCGCAAGGCGGGCTGCTGCGGGCACCGCGCCGTACGCGCCAAGCCTGAGTTCACAAGGAGATTCGCCATGCGTTCCATTCTGCCGTCGCGCCGCCGCGCCCTGTTGACTGTCGCGGGCCTGTGCCTGTCGGCTGTCCTTGGCGCAGCGCACGCCGCGGAACCGCTTAAGGCCGTGGCCAGCTTTTCCATCCTGGGCGACATTGTTCGCGAAGTGGGGGGCGACGATGTCAGCTTGACGACATTGGTGGGGCCTGACGGCGATGCGCACGAATATGAACCCACGCCGGGCGACGCAAAAAAGCTGTCCGCTGCGCAGGTGCTGTTTGTGAACGGGCTGGATTTCGAGACCTGGCTGCCGAAGTTGACGAAGGCGTCGGGCTTTGCCGGCAAGACGGTCGTGGCCTCACAGGGCGTCACGCCGCGCAAGTTCGCGCAGGTGGGCGGCGACCATAAGCACGCTGAACACGATCATGACCATGAGCACGACCACGACCACGACCACGACCACGGCGATGGCGATGGCGATGGCCATCATCATCACGGCGACGCCGATCCGCATGCATGGCAAAGCCTGGCCAACGGCGTGATCTATGCGCGCAACGTGGCCGACGGCCTGGCCGCCGCCGACCCTGCCCATGCCGACGCCTATCGTCAGCGCGCGGCCGCCTATATCGCCCGCCTGCAAGCGCTGGACGCCTCGGCCAAGAAGACGTTTGCCGCCATTGCCGCCGACCGCCGCAAGGTGGTGACGTCGCACGACGCGTTCGGGTATTTTGGCGACGCCTACGGCGTGTCGTTTATCCCCGCGATGGGGGTGTCGACGGACGCCGAACCGTCGGCCGGCGAAGTGGCCCGCATCATCGAACAGGTCAAGCGCGACAAGGTCCCCGCGGTGTTCGTCGAGAACATCTCCAGCCCCAAACTTGTGCAGCAGATTGCGCGGGAAACCGGTGCCAAGGTGGGTGGTACGCTTTATTCCGACGCCCTGTCCAAGCCCGGACAGCCCGGCGCGACCTATATGGAAATGTTCGAATGGAACGTACGTCAGCTTGCCGCGGCCTTGCAGCCCTGACCGCCGCGACGGCCATGCTGGTGGCCGGCTCCGCCGGCGCGCATCCGCACATGTGGATCGATGCGCGGGCGGTGGTCGACATCGACGCGCAGCAGCGCGTCACCGCCGTGCGCCAGGTATGGCTGTTTGACGAAATGTTCGGCGCTTACGCCACGCAGGGCATGGCCAAGGGCAAGGGCGGCGCCTTGCCCGCCGCCACCTTGAAGGGCATGGCCGATGACTGGATGAGGTCCTTGGGTGAACCGATCTCGCACTACTTCACTCGCGTCACGGTGGGCGGGCAGACCGCTACGTTCGCGGCGCCGCGCGATGCGCGTGTTGACTGGAACCCGAAGACGACGCGCCTGACGCTGTCGTTCACCTTGCCGCTGGCGAGCCCGATGCCCATCGGCCCCGAGGGCGCGCAAGTGGACATTTACGACCCTACCTATTTCGTCGCTTACGCGTTCGACGAGAAAGGCGCGGTGTCGCTGGCCGGCCCGCAGGCGTCGGCCTGCACATCCGACTATCGCAAGCCCAAGGAACTGGATTGGAAGACCATGCAGCAATTGGCCGCAATCCCGGCCGATCCGGAGGCGCTGCCGGACGAACTTTTTGCCATCACCAAAGGGCTGACGCACCGCATCGAGGTGCAATGCCCTTAGCGTTGTCCCGTGGCGGTGCTGTGCTGGGGTTCGCGTTATTGCTGCTGCTTGGCGGCATGGGCGCGGCGGCGGCGCAGGGCGCGCATCCGTTTGGCGTGCCGGAAAGCGGCGCGGGCATGGGCGGCCCGGGCTGGCTGGCCAATTTCTTCGGTCAGGTGTCTGTCTGGCAAAGCCATTTCTACCGTCAACTGACCGGCGCGGTGCGCGCCTGGCAGGCCGATGGCGGCGCGGCCTGGACGTTGATCGGCCTGTCGTTTGCCTACGGCGTGTTCCACGCGCTGGGCCCCGGCCACGGCAAAGCCGTGATTTCTTCCTACGTGCTGGCCAATCGGCAGACGGCGCGCAACGGCGCGCTGCTGGCGCTGGCGTCCGCATTGATCCAGGCGCTGGTGGCGATTGTGTTGGTCGCGGTGTTGGCGCTGGTGTTCAACGCCACCGCCGCCACGATGAACCAGGCGACGCGTTGGCTGGAGCTGGCGTCGTATGCGCTGGTGACGTTGCTGGGCGCATGGCTGGTCTGGGTCAAGGCGATTCGGCCGCTGCTGCCGGGCAGGCGCCAAGGGGCGGTGGCAGGAACGGTTCCGGCCACCGCGTCCACGCACGCTGTGCCAATGGCGGGTGCCGGATTGACGACGGGTGCATCGCCGCCGAGGGGCGCACCGCCGGAGGGCGCCCCGCCAAAGGGCGCTCCGCCAAAGGGCGCTCCGCCAAAGGGCGCTCCGCCAAAGGGCGCCTCGCCAAAGGGCGCTGTGGCGTTGAATGCGATCCCGGTGTATGCGTCCGCCGCGTCGGTGACGGTGGGGTTGCCGCATCTCCACCAACATCACCATCACCATCATCATCACGACGACTGCGGTTGCGGACATGCGCATGTGCCCGCGCCTGAGCAGGTGGCGGGCAGCTTGAGCTGGCGTCGCGCCGCATCCGCCATTCTGGCCGTGGGCTTGCGACCTTGCAGCGGTGCGTTGATCGTGCTGGTGTTCGCGTTGTCGCAAGGCTTTTTTATGGCCGGCGTGGCGTCGGCGCTGGCCATGGGCGCCGGCACCGGTTTGACGGTGGCGGCGTTGGCCTGCCTGGCGGTTGCCGCCGGCGGCGCGGCCACGCGCGTCGGCCAGCGCTTGTCCAGCAAGGGCGCGGCGCGATTGCGCTACAGCGTAGAGGCACTGGCCGCGATGGCGGTGATGTTGTTGGGTGTCATGCTGCTGGGCGGCATGTTGGCGGGCGGCGGGTAAGCCCCGCCCGTTCAGGATTTGCGGCCCGCGCGCGGATGCGCCTGGTCGTAGGCCTTGGCCAGATGCTGGAAATCCAGGCGGGTATAGACCTGCGTGGTCGAGATATTGGCGTGGCCCAGCATTTCCTGCACGGCCCGCAAGTCTTGCGCCGATTGCAGCACATGGCTGGCGAAACTGTGGCGCAGCACGTGCGGATGCACATGCGTGGGCAGGCCCGCTGTTTGGGCGATCTGCGCCAGTTGCAGTTGCACGACGCGGGGAGAAATGCGCTTGCCGCGCGCGCCCAGGAACAAGGCGCAGGCGTCCTGAGTAAGCGGATGGGGGGGCGACAGCTGCGGGCGCACGGCAATCCATTTCTGCAAGGCGGCAATCGCTGCCTGCCCCACCGGCACCGAGCGGCGCTTGCCGCCTTTGCCCAGCACTTCGACCTCGGCTTCTTCCAGCTTCAACCAGCCGGCGGATTCGTAATCGGGGGTGCGCGTGTAGCGCAAGTCCAACCCAACCAGCTCTGACAAGCGCAGCCCGCTGGAATACAGCAGTTCAAGCATGGCTTGGTCGCGCAGCGCGACGGGCTCGTTGGCCACTTTGGCGGGCGCGCGGTCTAGCAGGGCTTGGGTTTGTTCTACGGACAAGGCTTTGGGCAGCCCACGCGGCGCTTTGGGCGCCCGTACCCCGGCCACGGGGTTCCCGGCCAGGTCGGCGGCGGGGGCCCACCATTGGTAGAAGCCGCGCCAGGCGGCCAGCGTGCGCGCCAGGCTGCGTGGCCCGCGGCCCTGGGCATGCAGGCGTGCGACAAATTGGCGGATGTGGCCGTTGGCGATCTTGTCCAGCGGCAGGCCGGCGCGGTCGGCCAGTTGGTGCAGAAAGTGCAGCTCACGCTGATAGCCGCTCAGCGTGTGCACGGAATAGCGGCGGTTGGTTTCCAGATGGCGTAGCCACGCGCGCATCGGTTCGGGCAGCGCCTGGTCGCCGGCGTCGGGCTGCGAGGGGCCGGCCGTGGTCCGTACTCCGTCGGGCAAAGGCACGGTGCCGACGGTGGACCGTTTGCTGTCGGACGCGGGCGCAGCATCGGCGCCGTCCTGGGCACTGCCGGGCGGGGGCGCGTTGTGCAAGTTCTGGTCCATGTCCGCCCGCCGTCGCGTTGCGCTAGGCCTTGGGCGAGGCCGGGTTCAAGCGATGCAGCGCGGCCGATGCCAGTTGGCCGACGGATTCCAGAAACGCCGTGCCCATCTCGGGCGTAAAGCGTTCCGGGTCGTCGGAGCCCAGCACCAACAGGCCCACGGCCGGGCCGTCGGCTTCCAGGCGCAAGGGCACCAGGGCCAGCGACTTGGGCTTGCTGTCCAGCCAGCCCACCGCTTCGAAATCGGTGTCGGTGCCGCAGTACGGCGTCTTCAGGCTGTCGGTGAACGTGCGCACATCTTGCGAGACGGGCTCGCCATAACCAGTGGGCGCCAACTCGGACAAATCCCACAGGCGCAGGGCCACATGGTTCAGGTCGAATTGTTCGGCCAGGCCCAGCGCGATTTCGCCGGGCACGCGCTGCGCGTCATTTTCAGACAGCAGGCGGCTGCACCACTTGGCCACATGCGTGCCGATGCTTTCGTTGGCGGTGGCGTTGCGCACCAGTTCGTTCAAGCGCCATTCCAGTTCGCGGTTGCGTTCGCGCAGGGTCAGGATCTGGCGTTCGCCCAGCGAGATGGCGCGCGAGCCATGCGGGTGCGGCACCTGCATGGTGGCGAACACGTCGGCGTGTTCGTCAAAGAAGCCGGGGTGGTCTTGCAGGAAGGCGGCGATGTCTTGGGCGGTGAAAGCGGTATCAGTCATAGGGTCAGCGGTTCAGCGCCATGGAGAAGACGAGCTTGTCGATGTCGACTTGCCCCGTGAACACGGATTCGGCCGGGCCGGTCATGCGCAGTTGGTCGCCATTCCAGGCAACGGTCAGCACGCCGCCGCGCGTTTGCACGCGCACCGGCGATTCCAGCAGGCCACGGCGGATGCCGGCTGCCACGGCGGCGCAGGCGCCCGTGCCGCAGGCCAGCGTTTCGCCCGCGCCGCGCTCGAAAACGCGCAGGCGGACGTTGTGGCGGTCCATGACTTGCAGGAAGCCCGCATTCACGCGGCGGGCAAAGCGCGGGTGGGTTTCGATCAGGGGGCCTTGAACGGAAACGGGCGCGGTGTCGACGTTATCCACCACCTGAACCGCGTGCGGGTTCGAGATGGCCACGACCGACAGCCACACTTTGTTGGGCACGCCGGCGGGGGCGTCCAGTTCAAGTTCCCAGAGGGTGTCTTCGCCTTCGCGCATTGAAGGCAGGCCGGCGGTGTCGAATGGCAGGGCCTCGGGTTCGAACCGGGTGCTGCCCATATCTACCGTGACTTGTTCGTCGTCGCCTTCGTCCAGCATCAGGATGCCGGTGGCGATTTCCGCGCGCAGCGGGTTACGGTCGGACAGCCCTTGTTCGTGCACAAAGCGCACAAAACAGCGCGCGCCGTTGCCGCAGTGTTCGACTTCGCTGCCGTCGGAATTGAAAATGCGATAGCGGAAATCCGCATCGGGGCGGGTGGCCCGCTCGACCAGCAGGATCTGGTCGGCGCCGATGCCAAAGTGCCGATCGCCCAGCGCTCGGGCGCGCTCGGGCGTCATTTCGATGGTCTGGCGGACCCCGTCGAGCACGACAAAGTCGTTGCCCGCGCCATGCATTTTGGTGAAGTTCCAGTTCATCGGGCGATTATCGCCCATTATTCGGGCGCGGACAGCCGGCCGAGATCAATAGAGCTTGGCTTCGCCGGGCGGACGGGTCTTGAAGCGGCGGTGGACCCAGTAGTACTGGCTGGGGCAGCGGCGCACCCAGGATTCCAGCTCTCGGTTCAGCCGGGCGGTGGCCTCTTCCAGGGACGCGTCGCCGGGAAAGTCCGCCAGCGCGGGCAGCACGTCCACATGGTAGCGGCCGGTGTCGGGGTTCCAGAAGCCCACGATGGGCAGCACCGCCGCGTTCCATTTCTGGGCCAGTTGCGCGGTGGCCAGCAGCGTGGCGGCCTGCACGCCGAAGAACGGCACGAACACCGACCCTTGGCGGCCGAAATCCATGTCAGGCAGGTAGTAGACGGGACGCGGGGCGCGCAGGTGGCGGATCAGGTCGCGCACGCCGTCCTTGCGGCTGACCAGGAAAACCTCGTTGAAGCGCGCGCGTCCGGCGGCCACGACCGCGTCGATGTGCGGATCGCTTTGCGGGGTGTACATGGTGGCAGCGCTGGGCACTTCCATGGTCAGGCGGGTGGCGGCGGCATCCAGCGCGATGAAGTGCGGCGCCAGCAATATCACCGAACGGCCTTGCGCGATCAGTTCGTTGATGCGCTCGGCCCCGCTTTGCGTGACCATGTCCTTGATGGCCTGGGGCGTGCCGTACCACAGCACGCCGCGATCAACGATGGATTGCGCCAGCGCCCGGAAGTGTTCCGCCACCCATTGCTCGCGCACCGACTCGGGCTGATCGGGAAAGCACAATTGCAGATTGCGCCGCACGATGCGCGCCCGGGATTTAGCCAGCCTGGGCGCCAGCCAACCCAGCACGGCGCCGATGCGCAAGCGCGTCGACGGCTGGATGCGGCCGAACCATTTCAACAGGGAAACCAGCGTACGCGTCTTTGAATCTTTCATCGTGTCGGGAGTGGACCGGGCGGCGGAAACCAGAAAACGTCAGCGAGCCGACGGGGCGGCGTCGGGCGCCGGGGGCGCGCCGCGCGGGGTCTTGTAGCGGTTGTAGCTCCAGAGGTACTGCTGAGGGCAGCGCCGGATCAGGGTTTCCATCGCGGCGTTGATCAGCGCGGCCTGCGCGGTGGGATCGGCCGGCAGCGGCTCGGGCACGCGCACATAGTGGATGCGCCAGCCCCGGCCGTGGGGCAGGCGTTCGCCCGCCGTCAGGATGATGGGGACGTTGGTCTGCGTGGCAAGTTTGCTGGGCAGCGTCATTGTGTAGGCCAGGCGCCCGAAGAACGGCGCCCACACCCCATCGCCCACGCTGGGCGCCTGGTCAGGCAGCATGCCCACCGATTCACCGCGCCGCAGCGCCCGCACGAATTCCCGCACGCCCTGCATGGTGGCCGGCACGGCATTGACGGCGGAACTGTTGCGCGCGGTCTCCAGCAGCGGGGCCAGCACGTCTTTGCGCGGCGGGCGGAACATCACCGTCATCGGCATCTGGCGGGCCAGATAGCGGGCGGTGATTTCGAAGCAGCCCAGGTGCGGGGTCAGGAACAGGATGCCGCGCCCCTCGGCGCGCGCCGTGTCGACCACGGCGTTGTCGTCGGAAATCACCTGCGCCAGGCTTTGTTCGTTCTTGAACCACACGCGGGGGTTCTCAAGAATCATGGCGCCGGTTTCGGCGGCGGCACGGCGCGCGAAGGCCGCGCCGGGGTAGCCGGCCTGGGCGGCATTGGCCTGAAGGCGGCGCCGATACTTGCCGGGCCAGGCGTACACGGCCAGCCCCGCCGCGCGCCCAAGGGCGTGCGCAACCGGTAGCGGCAAGGCGGCAAAGAGTCGGAACAGGGCGAGCAGCATTCGGCAAATAGGAAAGGTCGGGCAGGGTTATGCCGGTATTCGGGAATATGTTTACACCCCCGCCGCGAGCATAAGAACGGCATTTTCGCTTAAAATCCGCTCAGTCGCCGAGTTAACCGACAACTTGCGGGGCGACGGCAAGGGTGCAGCGCATGGCGCGCCCTTTGCCAAATCCGCTAAAGCGTCGCGCCCAGATAGCGTATTTCATGCGGTCCGGGGTGCAACGCGCCTCATGAACCTATACGCCGGCAACGCCGGCAACGCCGGACACCAAGGACGCATCTGTGGCCAATAACGATTTTCTCTTCACTTCCGAATCCGTCTCCGAAGGGCATCCCGACAAGGTTGCCGACCAGATTTCCGATTCGATCCTGGACGCCATCTTCACGCAAGACCCGAATGCGCGTGTCGCAGCCGAAACGCTGTGCAACACGGGCCTGGTCGTGCTGGCCGGTGAAATCACCACCACGGCCAACGTGGATTACATCCAGGTCGCCCGGGACACCATCCGCCGCATTGGATACGACAACACCGAATACGGTATCGACTACAAGGGTTGCGCCGTGCTGGTTGCTTACGACAAGCAATCGCCCGACATCGCCCAGGGCGTGGACCGAAGCTCGGAAGACTATCTGAACCAAGGCGCGGGCGACCAGGGCCTGATGTTCGGCTATGCCTGCGACGAAACGCCTGACCTGATGCCGGCTCCGATCTGGTACGCGCACCGGCTGGTGCAGCGCCAGAGCGAACTGCGCAAGGACGGCCGCCTGCCGTGGCTGCGCCCGGACGCCAAGTCGCAGGTCACGTTCCGCTATATCGACGGCCGCCCGGCGGAAGTCGATACCGTGGTGCTGTCCACGCAGCACGCGCCGGAAGTCACGCAAGAAACCATCCGCGAAGCGGTGATCGAAGACATCATCAAGCCCAGCTTCCCCGAAGGCTTGATCACGCCGCAAACCAAGTTCCTGGTCAACCCGACCGGCCGCTTCGTCATCGGCGGCCCGCAAGGCGATTGCGGCCTGACCGGCCGCAAGATCATCGTCGACACCTACGGTGGCGCATGCCCGCACGGTGGCGGCGCGTTCTCGGGCAAGGATCCGTCCAAGGTTGACCGTTCTGCCGCCTACGCCGCGCGCTATGTGGCCAAGAACATCGTGGCCGCCGGCCTGGCGCGCCAGTGCCAGGTGCAGGTCAGCTACGCCATCGGCGTGGCCGAACCGATCAACATCACGGTCTACACCGAAGGCACGGGCGTCATCCCCGACGACCAGATCGCCAAGCTGGTGCGCGAGCACTTCGACCTGCGTCCGAAGGGCATCGTGAATATGCTGGATCTGCTGCGTCCGATCTACGCGAAGACCGCCGCGTACGGCCACTTCGGCCGTTCCGAGCCGGAATTCTCGTGGGAAGCCACGGACAAGGTTCAGGAACTGAAGAAGGCGCTGTAAGCGACGGCAGCCGGTCGGCTTCTCTGTCGGCCGCGCCTGATTGGCTGCTTTATCAGCCGCCTTTTATCTGCCTCCTTTGGCGACCCGGGCTTCACCGCCCGGCCCTGAACGAAAAATGCCCCCGCCCGGAATCCCGGCGGGGCATTTTTTTGCATTGCTGCATTGCTGCATTGCGCAGCGTTGCACCCGCGGCCCGTGGTCCTACAACCCCCACGCCGACAGGTCCGGCGTGCGCCGCGTCGGCGCTAGCACCGGCTCCAGCACCGCCGCGCAGTCCAGCAAGGCGGCATCGCCACCGGCGGGGGCCAGCAGCTGCACGGCCATCGGCATGCCTTCAGGGTCCGCGCCTGCAGGCAGCGCGATGGCGGCCGCGCCCAGGAAGTTGGCGGGGCGCAGCAGCTTGCCCAAGCCCACGTGGCGTACGTCTTCGGCGTCCAGCGCTTGCGCCGCCTGATCGCACGCGGGCATCAACAGCCCGTCCAGCCCCTGCATGGCGGCGGCGAAGGCGGCCATGTCGGCCTGGCGCCGGGTCAGCGCGGCTTCGTAGTCCGCCCGCGTAATGCGCCCGCCCGCTGCGATGCGCGCCCGCACCACGTCCCACAAGGGCGCGGCGGGGTTTTCGGCCAGCGCGCCGTAATAGGCATAGGCCTCGTACGCCAGCACCAGCGAGTTGTCATCGGCCATGCGCGCAAACGACAGCGTTGCGGGCGGATGCCAGGCGGTGGGCGCAAGGCCCGCTTGCGCCAGTCGCTCTTGGGCCCGATGCCACGCATCCAGGCCGGAATCCGACAGCGGCGTGGGCCACGCCTGCGGGGCCAGCACGGCGATGGCGGCGGACCGGCGTGGCGCGGGGTGGCGCAGCGCGGTCACGCAGGACGCGGGCAGCGCCAAGGTGGCTACGTCGTCTACATCGGGCCCGGCCAGCAATTGCGTCAGCAGGCGCGCGTCCGCCACGTTGCGGGCCAGCGGCCCCAACACGTCCAGCGTGTCCGACAGCGGCAGGCAGCCCGCGCGGCTGATCAGGCCGGAAGACGGCTTGAAGCCCACCACGCCGTTCAGCGCAGCCGGCGCGCGCACCGAGCCGCCGGTGTCCCCGCCCAGCGCAATGGCCGTCAGCCCCGCCGCCATGGCCACGCCCGCGCCGCTGGACGAACCGCCCGGCGCGCGCGCAACCTTCGCGTCCCAAGGGTTGCGCGCCGTGCCTTGGGTGGGGTTTTGCCCCGACAGCCCGAACGCGAATTCCGTCATGCGCGTCTTGCCCAGAATCACCATGCCCTGGGCCGCCAGTTTGCGCACCGCCGTGGACGTTTCGCCGCTGATCACGCCGCGCCGCGCTTCAGATCCGCCCGTGGTCGGTATGCCCTGCCACTGCACGCTGTCTTTGACGGCCACCGGAACGCCATGCAATGGCCCGAGCAGCAGGCCGGCGTCCCGCAGACGGTCGGCGGCGTCGGCCTGCGCCAACGCGCGTTCGGCGGTGACTTCGCTAAACGCGGCCAGCGGGGCGGCGCGTTCGATGCGGTCCAGGAAATGCGTGGTGACCTGGCGGGCGCTCAGCTCGCCTTCACGGATGGCGCGCGCCAGCTCGCGGGCGTCTCGAAAATGCAGGTCGGTGTGGTCTTGTGCGGGCATGGGTCTCTTTCAAAAAGGAAAAGCTCTCCGGTCCTGTCGGGACCGGAAAGCTGTTGCGTTTGCAGGGCGCGCGTTGCGGCTATTTCAGCGTCTGGCCCTTTGTTTCAGGCATGCGGATGAAGGTAATCAACGTGATCACGGCGCCGGCCAGCACGTAATAAAAGAACCAGCGTTCCATGCCACGGCTTTGCAACCAGGTCAGCAGGTAAGGCGTGGTGCCGCCCAACAACGCCACCACCAGGTTGTACGGCGTGCCGATGCCGACAGCGCGCACGCTGGTGGGAAATTGTTCCGACATGATGGCGGGTGCAATTGCGGTGTACATCGCGTACAGCACCAGGCCGAACAGTTCCACCGCCAGGATCGAGCCAAACGACGGGCCCAGGGTGGTCATCAGCGGGTAGAAGAACACCAGGTAGCCGGCCGCAAAGAAGATCAGCTGCGGCTTGCGGCCGATGCGGTCGGACAAAATGCCGAACAGCGGCTGCACCAGCATGAACACGATCAAGGCCACGGTATTGGCGGCGAACGCGGTCTTGGGGTCCGCGCCCACCTGGCGGATGGCATACGTGGGCACATAGGCCACGAAGATGTAGAACGCAAACGTGGTCAGCACCGAGAAACCCACGATGCGCAGCACTTCACGCGGATGGTCGCGCAGCAGCGTGCGCAGCGGCTGCTTTTCGATGCCGGTCTTCTTGGCGTGCGAAAACGCTTCGGTTTCCGGTACCGAACGGCGGATCCACATGCCGGCCAGCCCACCGAAGGCGCCGATCAGGAACGGAATGCGCCAGCCCCACGAGGCCATGTCGGCCTTGGTCAGCGTGGACGTCAGGATCCAACCCACGGCGGACGCGGCCAGGATGCCCACGGCGGCGCTGAAAAACACAAAGCTGGAATAGAAACCGCGCTTTTCAGGCGGCGCCATTTCAGCCAGAAAGGTCGTGGCCGAGGCATACTCTCCGCCCAGCGACAAGCCTTGCAAGAGGCGCGCGGCGGTCAGCAGCAGCGGGGCAGCCAGGCCGATGGTGGCGTAGGTGGGGGTGATGGCGATGATGAGCGAACCGCCCGCCATCATCAAAATCGTCAGGCCAAGCGCGGCTTTGCGGCCGTAGCGGTCGGAAAAGATGCCCAGCACCCAGCCGCCCACCGGTCGCATGAAAAACCCCACCGCGAAGATGCCGAAGGTGGCAAGCAGCGCGGTGGTTTCATTGCCTTCTGGAAAGAACTGGCCCGAAAAAAAGATGGCGAACGACGCGTAGATGGTCCAATCGAACCATTCGACCGCATTGCCTACACTACCGGCCAGGATGGTGCGTGACCGGGATATGGGCGCGGCGGCAAGCGCGGCGGCGGGCGCGGCGCTTGCCCCTTGCTTGCTGCGCAAGGTCGCGGATGGGCTGCTCATGACGTCCTCAACATAAGAATTTATTTTTAGTCAAAAAGACCGTTTAATTTTGTGTTTTTATCAATGCGCGAACGTTAGATTAATGAATATGGTCACGTCAAGTAAGGGTAAGCCCCTAATGCCAGCGCTGGACGACACCGATCTGGCCTGCCTGATCGCGTTGCAGGCAGACCCCCGCGCATCCTGGCGCGAGCTGGGCGCGGCCACCGGCATCGCCGAACGCACTGTGGCGCGTCGCATCCGCCGCTTGATGGACGCCGATGCGCTGCGCGTCATTGCCGAACCCGACCCGTTGGCCATGGGACAAGGCGTGGTGTTGCACGCGTGGGTGCGCTGCCGGTCCGGCCGCGTGCCTGAGGTGGCCGAACAGTTGGCGAGGCTGGACATCAGCCAGCTGGTCGTCACGCTGGCCGGCACCGCCGACCTGATGGCCGAACTGACCCTGGCCGATGCGGCCGACATGCCCGACGTGGTCACCCGCGTGCTGCCGTCGATCGACGGCGTCGAACATGTGGAAGCGCGGCTGGTGCTGCGGCCATTTCGTCGTGCCGGGCAGTGGCGCATCCAGGCGCAACCGGACGCCGTGCCGGACGCGCCGCAGGCCCAGCCGCCCGCCGCGTTAAGCGATGCAGAGTCGCGCATGGTGGCGCATCTGATGCGCGACGGCCGCGCCAGCCTGGCCGAACTGGCCGAGCAGGCCGGCGTCAGCGAACCCACCGCGCAGCGCCTGCTTTCCCACCTGGTCGAGCGCCGGGCACTGAGCTTTCGCGTCGAGGTGGAGCCCGCGTTGGTGGGCTTTCCGGTTGAGGCGGTGATCTCGGTGCAGGTGCGGCCGCAAGCCGTCGACGCCATGGCGGCGCATCTGGCGCTGGACCCGCACACCCGCTGCCTGTTCGGCACCAGCGGGGCGTCGCAGTTGTTCTGGCACGTGCTGTGCCGCGACAGCCTGCATCTGTGGGAAGTGACCACACGCCGCCTGGGCGAACTGGACGGCGTGCTAAACAGCGAAGTCGGCGTGGTGATGCGGGCGCACAAGCGTTGCGGCATCGTGCGCGCGGGGGCGCGCCTGGCCAGCAACGGCGACGGCGGGGATTGATGCCGCGCGTCGCGCTCGCCAGATTTACAGCCGCTGCCCGCCGGTGGCGTCGATGCGTTGACCAGTGATCCAGCGCGCTTCGTCCGACGCCAGGAAAGCAACGATGTCGGCGATATCCTCGGGTTGACCCACGCGGCCCAGCGCTACGCTCTTGGCGATGACGCGGCTAAGCTCCGGGTCGCGTGCACGTGGGTTCAAGTCCGTGCTGGTGGCGCCGGGCAAAACCGCGTTCACCGTAATGCCGCGCTCGCCCAACTGCTGGGCCAGCAGCAGGCTCAACGCTTCAAGCCCCGCCTTGGCGGGCGCATAGACGCTCATTTCCGGGTAGGCAGCCCGCGTGCCCATCGACGAAATATTGATGATGCGGCCGTTGTCGCGCAGGAACGGCAGGGTCTGCTGGATCAAAAAAAAGGGCGACTTCAGATTCACTTGCAGCACGCGGTCGAAGTCTTGCGGCGCAACATCTGCAAGCAGCGCGCGCAGCCCCACGCCCGCATTGTTCACCAGAATGTCCAGCCCATCCACGCCATTGCGTTCCAGCAAAGTGCGGCGCAGATCGCGCGCCAGCGTGGTGGCCCCGTCCGCCTGGGAAAGATCGGCTTGCAGCGTCCACGCGTGGCCGCCTTCGCGCTGGATCAGGCCGGCGACTTCAATCGCAGCGTCGCCCGCGGCGTTGTAGTGGACGGCAACATGCGCGCCGCGCTTGCCCAGCGCCAACGCAATGGCGCGGCCAATGCCACGGCTGGCGCCCGTGACCAACGCTGTCTTGCCGACAAGACTGTCCGGGGTTTGGTTCTGGCTCTGGTTCTGGCTCATGCGGTCTCCGTTTCGTAGCTTGTCCATGCCTGATGCGCTTCCAGCCGGCGCGCCTGCAACAGCAAGGCGTTGCGATCCACCTTGTTGGTGCCGGCCCACGGCAATTCGCTGACGAATCGGATGCGGCGCGGGTGTTGATAGGCGGGCCCATTGGCCAGGGCATGTTGCTTCAGGCCGTCGGCATCCAATGCGCTGCCGTCGCGGCGTACGACAAAGGCGACCGGGATCTGGCCGCGTTCCTCGTCGGCCAACGGCACCACGCAGCTTTGACGCACGTCGGGATGCAACTCAAGCAGCTTTTCCACTTCAACGGGATAGATGTTCTCGCCGCCGCATACGAACATGTCGTCCGCGCGCCCGACAAAATAATAGAAGCCGTCCGCGTCGCGGCGCATGACGTCGCCGCTGTAATACCAACCGTCTTGCAGCACCTGCGCACTTTTTTCAGGCAGGTTGTGATAGCCGGACAACACGGCCGGGTTGTTCATCAGCAGCACGCCCTCATCGGCGCTCGGGCCGTCCGCCAACCGCACTTGCGACGGGTCCAGGGGGTGCCCCACCGATAGCGGCGGCGTGGGCAGGCCGGCGGGATGCGGGCCGAACACGGCCGGTCCGGCTTCCGTGGTGCCGTAGCCGTGCGTGATGGTGGCCTGCGGCAACGCTTCTTGTATGCGCTGATAAAGCGCAACGGTCATGGGAGCGGATCCCAGCATGACGCGCCCCAACGCCGACAAGTCGCGGTCACGCAGCAAGCCGGGCTCTTTGACCAGCCGTGCGAACATCGTCGGCACGGCCGTCAGCACGGTGATGCGATAGCGTTCCAGCGCGTCGGCATAGGCGCTGACGTCGAACGCGGGCTGGATCACCAGCAGGCTGTTGCTGGCGAACGCGCGCTTGGCCATGAAGAGCCCATTCATGTGAAACAGGGGTTGTGCCAGAAGATAGCGCTCTTGACGCTCGCGTCGGGGCGCGGCGCCCGAGGTGGCGGCAAGCGCCCATAACTGCCCCGCGTGCGTCAGCGGCACGCCCTTGGGCTTGCCGGTGGAACCGGACGTGTAAAGCATCTGCGCGACGTCTTCGGAAGCGGGCGTCACGCTGGCAAAGTGCGCGGGCTGAATCTGGGCGGCAAAGCCTTCTGGCCCCGGGTCGTCGAAGTCCAGTACGGGCACGGTGTTCTCGAACGATGCGCGGCGTGCGCTATCGACGAACGCCAGCGCGATGTCCGCGTCACGGATGACGTAATCGATGTTCTCTTGCGTCTGCTTGATGTTGATCGGCACGGCTACGAAGCCGGCGCGCATGATGCCGAAATACGCAATCAGGTACTCGGCGCGATTCAACGCGGCGATGGCAATGCGCGAACCCGCCGGCAGCCCGCGAGCCGTCAGCCATGCGGCCACGCCGCCGGCGCGTTCGCGTATCTTCCCGTGCGCGTAATGGACGGGGGCATCGGGGATGCGCAGGTCTACGATGGCGGGCAGATCCGCGGGCACGCTCGGGTCCGTCAGGTCGCCCAGGTTGTTCAGGGTATACGTCATGAAAATGTTCCGGCGGTGGGGGCTACTGCTTATGCAGCTTGGGGTTGAGCGCGTCGTTCAGGCCGTCGCCAACCAGGTTCAGCGACAGCACGGCAAGCATGATGGCCACGCCCGGCACGGCGCAGATGTACCAGGAAGATCGGATCAGGCTGCGGCCTTCGCCGACCAGCCGGCCCCAGCTTGCAATGTTGGGATCGCCCAGCCCCAGGAACGACACGACGGATTCATACAGAATGGCGCCCGCCACAACCAGCGAAGACATGACGATGACGGGGGGCAGCGCGTTGGGCAGGATCTCGCCGGCCACGATGCGCAACGGGTTCATGCCGACCGCGCGGCACGCCTGCACGAATTCCCGCTCTTTGAATGACAGGAATTCGGCACGCGTCAGCCGGGCAATGGGCGGCCAGGACACCAACCCGACGGCCAGCGTGATCGCTTCGATATGCGGTCCCAGAATCGATACCACCGTCAGCACGAAAACCACGTTCGGAATGATCTGGAACAGCTCGGTGACGCGCATCAGGGCTTCGTCGACCCAGCCGCCGAACCAGGCGGCCGCCGCGCCGATGCTCACGCCGATCAGCGTGGCGGCGGCGGCCGCGACCAGACCGATCAACAGCGTGGCGCGCGCGCCGTGCGCGATCAGGGCGGCAATGTCGCGTCCCATCGAATCCGTGCCCAGGGGGTAACGCCAGGATTCAAAAGGCCAGATCTCGGGCGCGCCCACAATGCGCAGCGGATTGGTCGGAAACAGCCAGCCGGCGCCGGCGGCCAGCAGCGCCACCAGCAGCAAGACGATCGCGCCGGCCACCGCGCCGCGGTTGCGCACGAATCGTGCGGCGAACGATGCGGGCGGGGGCGCAAGCCGGGTAGCGGGCACGGCGGAAAATGCAGGGGATGTGGACATATCAGGCAGCCTTGATGCGCGGATCCATCCGCGTGTAAAGCAGGTCGACGATGATGTTGGCAACCACCACCACGAAGGAACTGAGCACCAGAATGCCCAGCACCACCGGGTAGTTCCGGCTCATGACGCTGTCGAACAGTACGCCGCCGATGCCCGGCCAACTGAATACAGCTTCGACCACGATGCTGCCGCCCAGCACCGCACCCAGTTGCAGGCCCAGCAGCGTAACGATGGGCAGCATCGCGTTGCGCAGAATGTGTCGAAGCACCACGGCCGTACGCGTCAGGCCCTTGGCATGGGCGGTGCGCACGTAGTCCATGCGGCTGACTTCCAGCATCGATGCCCGCATCACGCGCGCATACGCCGCCGAATAGAACAGGCCCAGTGCAATGGCGGGTAGCGCCAGGTGGTGCAGCACATCCAGCGCCTGCGTCCACCATCCGCCATCCAAGCCGATGGTGACCATGCCGCCCACGGGAAACCAGCCCAGCTTCACGGAAAACAGAATGATCAACATGATGCCCAGCCAGAAGCTGGGCGCGGCAAAGCACAGCACGGCAAACGCCGAGACCGCACTGTCCCACCACGTGTTGACCTTGATGGCGGACACGATGCCCGCCGCCATGCCCACCAGCACGGCGATGGCGATGCTGGCCAGCATCAGCACCAGCGTGGCCGGCAGGTGCGCCAGGATCACATCAAGCACTGGCAGGTTATGCCGGTACGAGTAGCCGAAGTCCAGGCTGGCAACCGATCCGATGTATTTCAGCAATTGCACCGTCGGCGGCTGGTCCAGTCCGTACGTCACGCGCAGCCGCTCGATCAGCGCCGGGTCGGTGACCTGCTGCTCGGCCGTCATCACGTCCAAGAACGTGCCGGGCACGGATTGGATCAGGGCGAAGTTAAGCACCACCACGCCCAGCAGCAGCGGTACGGCCTGGAGCAGGCGGCGCAAGATCAGGCGCAAGGGCATGGCGGGCCTCTTACGCTTGCAACCAGACATCGGCCAGGGTTTCGCCCTGGACGTTGGCGCCGGTGGTGAAGTTGCGTACGTTCTTGCCGGCCAGCGTGAAAGACTGGATTTCAACCAGCGGCACAAGCGGCACGTCGGTCGAGGCCAGGCGCGCGAATTGCGCGGCCAGCGCCTTGCGGGCCTCGGGCGCGGTCTCGACCGCCAGCTTGGCCACCACGGCGTCCATCTCGGGGTTCGAATACCCCGTGGCGTTGCGGAAGGCGGCGCCTTTGACAATGCCGTCGGTGGTGAAGAACTGCGTCACGGTCGGCACCAATTCCAGCGGCGACGTGAAGTTGGCCACCGCGATGTCGTAGTCGTAATCCCCATAAATGCGCTTGAGCGCCGTGGCGCGGTCCACCGAATCCAGCTTCACGGCAATGCCCACGTCTTCAAGCGCCTGCTTCAGGTACTGGCCCAGCTTGGCGTTCTCTTCAAACCACGCGGCTGCCACCAGGTTCACGGTGAAGCGCTTGCCGTCCTTGACGGGCAGGCCCGCCGCGTCCAGCAAGGCGGCGGCCTTCTTCGGATCGAAGGGGTAGCGCGGCACGTCCTCGGTGTAGAACAGCGGGTTGCTGCTGAAGACGGGGGCGATGGCGGGTTTGCCTCGGCCGTAGTAGATCGTGTCGACGATGAACTGGCGGTCGATGGCATGAAGAATGGCCTGGCGGACGTCGCGTCGGTTGACAATGTCGCGGCGCTGATTGAATTCCACCGTGACGGTCCACGCGGTGTTCTGGTAGCCCCGCGTGTCCACCACGACCTTGCCGGTTTTCACCAGGCGGTCGATGTCGCGCGCCGGCACGGGGTTGGAATAGGCCAGGCCCAGCTCCCCCGTTTCCAACGCGGCGCCGCGCGAGGCCGGGTCGGACCACCAGCGGATGATCAGCTTGTCCAGATTCGGTTCGCCCGGCTTCCAATACTTGTCGTTGCGCAGGTATTCCACGTGACTGCCGCGCACCCATTTGCCGTATTTCCATGGGCCCGTACCAACGGGCGTGTTGTTCAGTGGGTTGGTGATCAGGTCCTTGCCGTCATACAAATGCTTGGGAACCAGCAACTGATACTGGCCGGACAACGTGGACTTCAAAAAGAACTCCGGCACCGGTGCGTTGAACGTCAGCACAACCGTGTGCGCGTCCGGGGCAGTGGCGTCCGTCAACGACTTCAGCGCGATGCCGGCGGAAATCGGCTTCCAGTGCTGCAACACGTTGTAGACCACGTCGGCGGATGTGAAGGGCGTGCCGTCATGCCAGGTGACCCCTTCGCGCAGCTTGATGGTGTAGCTGCGAAAGTCCGCCGCCGGGGTCACGCTTAGCGCCAACGCCGGTTGGAATTTCAAGTCGGCATCCAGCTTGAGCAGCCGTTCCAGAATCTTGGTGGACGTCTGAAAAGGGCTGGATCCGCCGCCGCCGGGCACGAACAACGCTTGCGGCTCCAGGCCGCCCCAGCTCGCGACCAGCGTGCCACCCTTGCGCGGCGGGCCGGCGTCCGTACCCGCTTGGGCGGTGGCGGCGAGCAGCGTGCGCGGCACCGCGCCCAGCGCGCTGGCGGCCAGGCCGCTTGCGGCGGTTCGGGTCAGGAAGGCGCGCCTTCCGAGGCGCGGGGCTTGAGTCATGATGGGCATCCTTATGGTGTTGCGCTGTCAGCCTTGGCTGAGCGTGGCGTAGGTAGCGCGGCCGATGGCGACAAGCGCGCCCTGATCGTTGTAGAGGTCCACATCCGCCACGCCGACGCTGCGACCATTGCGGCGCACGCGCGCCACGGCGGTCAGCCCGGTGTTGATGGCGGGCCGCAGGTAGTCGACGCGAAAGTTGATGGTGGGCAGCCCACGGCCCAGCAGCATGCCGACGGCAAAATCGCCTACCGTGTCGATCACGGCGGCCAACGGGCCGCCATGCCATTGGCCGCTGGCGGCACCCCGTTCGAACTCCGGCCGCATCGGCGCCAGCACGGTCAGTTCGCCGCGCTCGTGATCCACGTCGCTGACAGACAGGCCCAGCCATGCGATGAAGGGCGAATCGTCGAATTTGGCCTGTATCTGGCTGGCGTTCAGCACCGCGCTCATGAAGTCACCAGCACTTTGCCGACGATCTTGCGATCTTCCAGCGATGCCAATGCCTGAGCGCCTTGCGCCAGCGGCCAGGTACGGTCCACCTGCACGTGCAGCCTGCCGCTGCGCACCAGCTCCAGCAGCTCATGCAGGTCGTCGCGGTCCCAGCCGTTCGAGCCGCGTATCTGAAGTTCGAACGTCCAGATGTATCGCAGGTCTTCCTTGGGGTCGAACCCCGCCGTGGCGCCGCAGGTCAGCAGGCGGCCGCCCAGGCGCAGGCAGCGCAACGATTTCACCCACGTGTCGCCACCGGTGAAATTCACCACGACATCCACGCCGCCCGACTTGGCGCCGCGACGGCGGGCAGGGCGGCCAAAGCGTTCCTGCACGGCCTTCAGGAAGTCTTCCTCGGTGTACAGGATGATGTGGTCGGCGCCCAGCGCGCGCAGTGCCTCGCCTTTTTCCGGCGTGCCCACGCAAGCGATGACTTCGGCGCCAGCCAGCTTGGCCAATTGCACCGCACATACGCCCACCCCGCCGCTGGCACCCAGGATCAGGACTTTTTCGCCAGCCTGGATCTGACCGATGCGGTTCATCATGCGCAGCGCGGTGCCATAGGCCACCGGCAACGCCGCGGCCTGTTCGAAGCTGACCTCGTCGGGCAGCCGAATCAGCTGGTGCGCGGGTACGCGGCAAAGCTCGGCCAGACCGCCATGGATGGTCTCGCCCACCAGCCCGCCGTCCACACGGTCGATCGGGTCCACCAGCACGCGGTCGCCGGCTTTCCAGTCGTGGACGTTTTGGCCGGTCTGCACGACCTCGCCGGCCACGTCCAGGCCGATGATCACGGGAAAGGGCAACTTGATGCCGGGCATGCCACGGCGCGTGAATACGTCGTGGTAGTTCAATGATGACGCACGCACACGAATGACGACGTCATCCGGGCCGGCGACGGGGTCAGGGAATTCGGTTTCCAGGCGGAGCTTGTCGTTGCCGCCGTGTTCACGCAATACGATTGCTTTCATGAATGCTTGAGGGAAAAAGGAATAGGAAAAAATAGGAAAAAATAGGAAGAAATAGGACGCCGGCTTACCAGGACGCCACGCCGGCAATCGCCTGGCGGGTGATGGCAAGACCATGGGCAAGGGCGCTGCGCCGCCACACGCTGGATACCGGCACGAAGGCGTCGATCAGGTCGGCGCGCAACTGCTTGTCGCGCGCGGCGTCGGGTGCCAGCGGGGCCTTGAAACGCAGCCACTGGTCCAGCCTGAGCGCGGCCCGCATCCGCAAGCCGCGCGTGCCGAACTCCACGACGGCGCCCGCCAGGGGGCGGCTGCCCAACGCCTGCTGCACGCCGCGAAACACCAGGCCCTGGTAGTCGGGTCGCGCCAGGCCATGCGGGCGCTGGTCGCGCACGCGTTCGGCGCCCCACCATTGGGCGGCCTGCGCCTGTTCTGCGCTGCCTTCGTCGTTGAAGCACAGGAAGAACGGTTCCCCGTATTCACCGATGCCGGTGTGCCAGTCGATAAACGACACGCGCTGGCTGGCGGCCAGATGTTCGTCGACGATGCGGCGCAAGATGCGGTTGGACCATTCGGGGCCGCTGCCGCCGTAGACCAGGCCGTCCGGATGGGTGTACTGGCCGCTGGCCGTTGTGTTGAACAGCACGTCGGCGCCGTGGGTCGTGCCAAATTTTTCGACCTCGCGCGCGCCGGCCGCCAGGCTGGATTCCGTCCAGGCGGCCGGGATCAGGTGCGGATGCAGCGTGGCGTAGTGCGGGTTGGCCGGCGTGGGGCGCGTGTGGTCAATGAAGTTGCGATTCAGGTCGACGTTGTTTTCAGTCGTGCGCGAGTCATATGCGTAGCCGTACGGGTTCAACGCGTGCACCAGCACGACGTTGACGTCGTCCGGCAAGGGCGTGCCGCCATCGGCGCGCAGCCAGCCGATCTGCACGGCGGAGCCCGCCGCGCCTTCCAGCCCGTGCGTGCCGCTGATCGCCAGATGCGTGCGGGGCGCGTCGACGCGGCCCAGCACGGCCACATCCACGCTCAGCGCGCGGCCGTGTGGGTCTTTCAATGTGGGATGTTCATGGCGGGACAGCACCGCGCCACGCGCTTGGGCTATCGCCACAAAGGCGTCGCGCGCCGCCGCGTAGTCGGTGCTGAAGCAGTCCCAATAATCGGGCAGGGCGTCGCTCATGTCAGGCCGCCTCTTGCACAAAAACTTGCAGCGCACCCGCGCCTGCTTCCGGCGGCACCACCAGTTCGCCTTGGGCGTTGGCGCGATAGTTCACCTGATTGGCGTCGAACAGCGCGCGCGTTTTTGCCAGGTCGCGCACACCGATGACCGATCCGGCAAACCAGCCGCCGCCCGCCGATGCCGGCAAGCCGGCCGGAATGCGAACGCGGGGGTAACGCTGTTCAAACGCGGCAGGGCTGAGGAAGTCGATGCGCAGGCTGCCGCGACGCACTTGCAGGCCGTTGTCGGGCAGCGCGCTGATGGCAATGGCGCCGAACACGCGCTCATAACCCGCACGCAAAGAGGCGGGATCGGGGTGCACGGCGACCAGCGATTCGATGCGCCGAGCGCCATTGGCGTGGTCCTGCCATTGCGGGCGATACACCAGGTGGCGCGTCAAGTGGCCGCACGTGAAGAAGTCGGGCACGCCCAACAGGCCGGCCGGAAAATTCGTGTTGATCCACGCCGCGTCTTCACTGCCTTCGGGCAGATGCACGGGGCGTCCGCCGCTTTGCGGATCGTCAGCCGTAATGCCCAACCGCGCCAGTTCCTGGTGCACGGCGGTGCTGTCGGTGGTTTGCAGCGCGGTGGCGACGGGGCCTTCGTAGGCATCGTCGTAACCGCTGAAGCGCGACTCGGCTTTCAGTTCTTCTGGGAAATAAAGCAGCTCCAGATAGTTCGCATCAAGAATGATGGTCTGGTTGCGCGTGCCGCGATGGTGCCTGCCTTGCGGGGCCAGGCTGAATCCCAGCTTCACGTAGCGGTCCGTCGCCGCCTGCAGATCGTTGACCCGGATGATGTAGTGGTCTAGGCCGGTGACTGAGGGAAGAGACATGGAATTCCTGGATTCGCGTTGGGAAGACCTGAAGTCTGTCGCACGTGGCGGCGCGCTTGAACGATTGAATTCGCATGTGGATATCTGGTTTTCATTTCATGTCGCGTACGACGGGCTGCGTGCCTGATCCAATATGAACAAATGAGAAATCAGCATTTCGCAGTGCGTGTGGCGCGGGCCTACTATCGGCGGCTTCCTCCCGGCAGAACCATCACGTCGCCTTGCAAGCCCGGCATGCCTGTGCGGGTCTACCTAGGCGGCGCAAGGCTTGAACCAACATGACCCAATTGCTTCACATCCAGAATTTGACGGTGGACCTTCCGCCGGGCGCCGACCGACCGCACGCATTGAAAGACCTGACGCTTAGCGTGAAGGCGGGCGAGATCGTGTGCGTGGTGGGCGAAAGCGGGTCCGGAAAATCGTTAACGGCGGGCGCCATCCTGGGCCTGTTGCCGCAGGGCGTGCGGGCCAGCGGCGGACAGATTCATTGGGAAGGCCAGGACCTGCTGCAAATGTCGCCCGAGGCCTTGCGCCGTTTGCGCGGCCGGCGTATCGGCATGATCTTCCAAGAGCCCATGACGGCTTTGAATCCGCTGCGCACCATCGGCGATCAGATAGGCGAGGTCTTTCGCACCCACACCCGTCTGCCGAACGCTGAAATCGCGCGGCGCACGCTGGACCTGCTCGAGTCGGTCCGCCTGCCGAATCCCAAGCAGGCCGTACACGCCTATCCGCATGAACTGTCTGGTGGCCAGCGCCAGCGCGCGATGATCGCCATGGCTCTTGCCCTGGAGCCGGCGCTGCTTATCGCGGATGAACCGACGACCGCGCTGGACGTCACCACGCAGTCGCAGATACTGCACTTGATACACGACCTGCAACGGCGCAAAGGCACGGCGGTATTGTTCATCACGCATGACTTCGGCGTGGTCGCCGAGATTGCGGATCGGGTGGCGGTGATGCAGCAGGGGGTGTTGGTCGAAAGCGGTTCCGCTGAGCAGGTCCTGGAGCGCCCGCAGCACCCGTACACGCGCGCGCTGATTGCAGCGGTGCCGCCGTTGGAACCGGCCGCCGTGCGCGCGACGCTGGACGCCGATGCGCCGGTCATCTTGCAGACCCGGGCGCTGTCCAAGACGTATCGCAAGCGCGGCGCGTTCTGGCGTCCGGACCGCGTGACGCATGCGCTGGACAACGTCGGCCTGACGCTGCGAGAGGGCCAGACGCTGGGCATCGTCGGCGAAAGCGGATCGGGCAAGTCCACGCTGGCGCGCACGCTGCTGGGCTTGCAGGCGCCCAATGCGGGCAGCATCGTGCTGGCGGGCGAGCCGCTGGCGTTCAAGGGAGCCACCGCGCGCCGCGCGCATGCCAGGCGCGTGCAGATGGTGTTCCAGGATCCGTATGGGTCGTTGAACCCGCGCCAGCGCGTGGGTGAAATCGTGGCGCAAGGCCCGATGGTGCACGGCATGCCCCGGCGCGAGGCGTGGGCGCTGGCGCAAGAGCTATTTGAGCTGGTCGGCCTGTCGGCGGATGCGGTTAAGCGCTATCCGCACGAATTTTCGGGCGGACAGCGGCAGCGCGTGGGCTTGGCGCGCGCCCTGGCGATGCGGCCGCGCGTGCTGATCGCGGACGAACCCGTCTCGGCGCTGGACGTGTCGGTGCAGGCGCAAGTGCTGGCGTTGCTGGCGCGGCTGCGACTGCAACTGGGCTTGTCCATCGTGTTCATTACGCACGATCTTCGGGTGGCGGCGCAGGTCTGTGATCACGTGGCCGTCATGAAAGACGGAAAGATCGTGGAGGAGGGGGACTGCGCGGACGTCTTCAGACACCCCGCGCATCCGTACACGCAAGCGCTGCTTGCCGCCGTGCCTGGCCGCCGCTGGGACCCGGGCAGCGTGGCGGTGCGACAAGCGGCCTGATGCGCCGCTATGCGCCCAGATACGCGCGTGCCAGCGCGCCGTCCTGTGCAATTTCCGCTGCCGTGCCATGCGCCGCCACGCGTCCCGATTCCAGCACATAGGCCCGGTCGGCCAATGACAGCGCCAGCGCCGCCATCTGGTCCACCAGCAGAATCGTCATGGATTCCGCGCGCAGGCGGTCCAGCGCTTCGAACAGTTCGTCGATGATCTTGGGCGCCAGGCCCAGCGATGGTTCGTCCAGCAGCAGGATCACGGGCTTGGACATCAAGCCGCGCGCAATCGCCAGCATCTGTTGTTCGCCGCCTGACAACAGGCCGGCGCGTTGATGCAGGCGTTCGCGCAGGCGCGGAAAGCGCGTCAGCATTTCTTCGACGCGCGCCTCGCGGTCTTGCGGATGCAGGAAGGCGCCCAGCCGGATGTTGTCCAGCACGCTCAGGCCGGGAAACACCTGCCGCCCCTCGGGCACCAACACCAGCCCGCGCGCAACGATGCGGTCGGCGGCCAGGCCGTTCAGTTCGGTGCCTTGCAGGTGCATGCCGCCCTCGGCGGGCCGATGCAGCCCGGCCAGCGTGCGCATCAGCGTGGATTTGCCGGCGCCGTTCGCGCCCAGCAAGGTCACCATCTCGCCTTGCCGCACTTGCAGGTCGATGCCGTGCAGCACGGGGTTGGCGCCGTAGCCGGTGACCAGATTTCCCACCCCCAGCACTTCGGGCCCGATGGCGGCGCCGGCCGGGCGCTGCCGGGCGGCGGGCGCGCGCCGGGCGTTTTCATCGCCCAGATACGCCTGACGCACGGCTGGCGACTGCTGGATCTGCGCGGGGTTGCCCTTGGCCAATTCACGACCGGCGTCGATCGCCACGATGTGATCGGACACGCCCATCACCAGCGCCATGTCGTGTTCCACCAGCAGCACGCCGGCGCCCGCATCGGCGATGCGTCGCAGCAGACTCGCCAGGCGCGTCTTGTCTTCGCGCGACAGGCCGGCAGCGGGCTCGTCCATCAACAGGATGTCGGCGTCGGTGGCCAGCGCGCGCGCAATTTCGACCAGCCGCCGGTCCACGTGCGGCAGGTCGGCGGCGGGCACGTCAAGCGCGCCTTCGTAGCCGCAGAAGGCCAGCAGCGCGCGGGCGCGTTCGCGCACGTCCGCTGCCAGGTAGCGGCGCGAGGCCAGCAAGCCGCCCAGTCGGCCACGCACCATGCCCAGCGCCACGTTGTCTTCCACCGTCAACGTGTCGAACAGCTGTGACGTCTGGTAGGTGCGCGCAATGCCGCTGCGCGCCACGCGATAGGCGGGCAGCGCGGCCAGCGGCGCATCGCCCAGCGACACCGCGCCGCTGGTCGGTTGGTAGTAGCCGCTAAGCATGTTGATGACGGTGGACTTGCCCGCGCCGTTGGGCCCGATCAACGCGGTGACGGCAGCGGGAGGTACGTCGAACGACACGGACTGCACCGCGCGCACGCCGCCAAAAGTCATGGTCAGCGCGTCGGCGCGCAACACGCGCCGGTCGCGCGCGGCGGCCGCCATGCCGCCACCTTGGCGCGGCGCCAGCGCGTGGTTCGCCGCGCGCCGCCGCCAGCGTGACAGCAAGCCCGCGACGCCATCCGGCGCGGCCCACAACACCACCAACAGGAATGCGCCGAAGAACAGCAGCCGGTATTCCTCCAGGCTGGACAGCAGTTCGGGCAGCAGGCCCACCACCACCGCGCCCAACAAGGGGCCGGCCAACGAGCCCGCGCCGCCCAGCGTTACCGCCAGCACGAACAGGATCGACTGCATGAAGTTGAAGTTGTGCGGCGTAATCATGCCGGCTTGCGGCGCAACCAGCCCGCCCGCCAGGCCGACCACCGCGGCCGACACCATGAACGCCACGGTCTTGACCATCAAGGGGTTGATGCCGATGGATTCGCTGGCCGTCTCGCTGTCCTTGACGGCCCGCATCGCCGCGCCCCAAGTCCCGCGCGATAGCAGCGCATAAGCCGCCAACGCCACGAAGACGGCAACGATGGCCAACATCGCCACGCCCCGGTCGCCACCGATACCGGCAAGCGAGGGCTGCACGATGCCCATCAATCCGTTCTGCCCACCCGTGATGTCGCCGCCTTCGATCAGCGCGTGTTCCACGATGAAGCCGAAGGCGATGGTGATCATTGCCAGGTACGGCCCTTTGACGCGCAACGCCGGCAGCGCCAGCAGCAGGCCAAAGGCGCCCGCCACGAGCGCTGCGGCCGGCCACGCCAGCCAGAAGCTCCAGCCCGCCTGGCCCGTCAGGATGGCCACGGTGTAGGCGCCGATGGCGTAAAAGCCCGCGTGTCCGAATGACATCTGGCCGGTCAGGCCCAGCAATACGTTCAGGCCGATGCCGGCCAGCGCCAGCAGCGCCACGTTGCCCAGCACGAAGACGTAGTAGCCGTTGACGGTGGCCGCCAGCGCCAGCGCCGCCACGGCCAGCACGGCGTACAGCGCCAGCGGTAGCCAGCGCGATGCAAGTTGCTTATTCATCAGACCTTCCTGACATCGGCGCGGCCGAAGAGTCCGTTGGGACGCACGGCCAGCATGACGATCACCAGCGTGAAGCTGATGATCTGGGTGTATCCGGAGCCCAGCGCCACGGTGATCAGCGCTTCGACCACGCCGAACAACAGGCCCGCGATCATCACGCCCCAGGCGCTGGTGATGCCGCCCAGGATGGCGACCACATACGCCTTCAGCCCGAACAGCGTGCCCATGTCCGCCTGCACATTGAACAGCGGCGCGACCAGTGCGCCGGCCACGCCCGCGAACAGCGTGGACACGGCAAACGCGGCCATGATGGCGTGGCGCACCGGGATGCCCATCAGGCGCGCGGCGTTCGGGTTCTGCACCACGGCCAGCAATGCCACGCCCCAGCGCGTGCGACGCGACAGCGTATGTAGCGCGGCCGCCAGCGCCAGCCCGACCAGCGGGATCAGCAATTGCAGCGGATAGATGCCCAGCCCCAGGCCACCGATTTCAAGCGGGGCCTGGGCCAGCGGAGACGGCAGGCTGCGCGGCTCTTTGCCGAAGGTGAACATCACCACGTTGTCCAGCACGATGCCCAGCGCCACCGTCGACATCAGCCACGCGTTGGAACCCCGGCTGGCGAACGGCCGCACCGCCAGGCGTTCGACCACCAGGCCATACACGCCGCACAAGGCCAGCGCCACCAACAGCGCGGGCGCAAGCGGCCAGCCCAGTGTCTGCGCAAAGGTATAGGTCAGCACGGCGCCCAACATCATGGAACTGCCCTGGGCGAAATTCACCGTCCCCGACACGGCGTAGGTCAGGTAGAAGCCCAGGGCCATCAGCCCATACATGCTTCCCAGACCCAGGCCGCTGACTATGGCGGACATCAACAACATGCGCGTCTCCCGCGTGATTCAAGTGCTGGTTTGCGTGGCGGCCGGCGATGCCGTGCCGCGCCGCCTTATTGCGTGCCCTTGACGGGCAGGATGCGGTTGTCGATGAACTGCGTCCACACGTAGTCGTCCTCGCGCAGCGCGTCGTGCGAGGTCGGCGTGAAGGGTTGTTCGTAGGTCTTGATCAGGCCGTCGTACTTGCCGATCTTGTAGAAGCCCTGGCGGACGGCATCGCCATCGGTGGAGCCGGCCTGCGCAATCGCCAGCGCCGCCAGCTGCATGCCGTCGTACGCGTTGGCCACGCCCACGGCGGGGGTGATGTCCTGCGGGCCCTTGATGTCGGAATACTTGGTCTTGAGCGCCTGCATCACCTTGTCGCCCACCGGCCCTTGCTTGCCAAAGAAGCTGTAGGTCTGCACGAAGTGCACGTTCTTGGCGTTGGGGCCGGCCAACTCCGTGAAGCGGCCACCGGCCGGGCCCCAGTGCGACACGATGGGCACCTTCCAGCCCATGCGGTCCAGCGACTTCACCACTTGCGCCGACGGGCCCACGTTGCCCACCAGGAACAGCGTGTCGGCGCCTGCGGCCTTCAGACGGCTCAGTTGCGGCACGACGTCCAGATCATTCGGCTGGAATTTTTCAGTGCCGGCCGGCGTGACCTTGGCGGCGGCCATGGCCGCGTTCAGGCCTTTTTCGTTCGATTCGCCCCACGGGTTGTTCACCAGGATCAGGCCGGGCTTGGCCGTCTGGAAGGTCTTTTGCGCGTACTGGAGCATGGCGCTGTCGACGATTTCGTCCATGGCCGACACGCGGAACACAAAGTTCGGGTTGCCCTTGTTCTGCGTGATGGCGGTGCCCGCGGCCCACGGGCCCATGAACGGCACCTTTTCCTGATTCACGATGGGCACGATGGCCATCGACACCGGCGTGTCCAGGCCGCCAAACAGCACGGCTACCTTTTCCTTGAAGATCAGCTCGCGCGCGGCGGCCATGCCCTTGGCGGGATTGCCTTCGTCATCGCGCCGCACCAGCACGATCTGGCGTCCGCCCAGCAAGCCGCCCTTGGCGTTGATCTCGTCGATGGCGATGGTCATGCCACGCGTGAGCGCTTCGCCGGCGCGCGCCGATTCACCCGACAGCGCGGTGATCAGGCCGATCTTGATGGGGTCGGCGGCAAGCGCCGGTTGCAGGGCGAGGCCGGCCGTGAAGAGGGCGGCGGCGGTGGCGCGAAGCAGGAAGGAACGGCGGGTCGGGACCATCGGGGCACTCCTGAAAAAGTGGAACGGATCTTGCATGGGGATAAGTGCTGCTTGCGTAGCCCATGCAAGATCCATGCCATCTGTGCCGACCTGGTCGCCGGGGGTGTCGATCACTGCGCCACGAGGGGCAAGCAGCGTCTTTGAACGTGGTTTGTCTGCGTCAAAGCCGAGTTTTGTTTCCAAAGCTTCTGGAATTTTGTTAACAATCATGCATCAGGATTTGCACCAAAATGAATCCAACCTTGCTCGCAAGCACTAATCCGGGGCGTGACGACGCCAATGCGTGGACGCCCGCCGCGTTGGCCTGCCATGGCCGTTTCGCCTATCAGGGCATCGCCGACCGTCCCGACTACACCTGGCCGAACGGCGCGAGGCTGGCCGTGTATCTGGGCTTCAATATCGAACACTTTGCGTTTGGCGAGGGGCTGGGAGCCGAATTGGGGCCCGCATCGCCGCATCCTGACGTGCTGAACTACGCCTGGCGCGAATACGGCAACCGCGTCGGCGCGTGGCGCTGCCTGGATCTATTCGACCAGCTGCGCTTGCCGGCTGGCGTGCTGGTCAACACCGCGCTGTATGACCATTGCCCCGAACTTGTCGAGGCGTTTCGCGCGCGCGGCGACGAACTGATCGGCCACGGCTACAGCAACGCGCATCGCCAGGGCGGCTTGCCGGAAGAAGAGGAAAGCGCGCTGCTGGCGCATTGCCGCGATCGCATCGAGCAGCATGTCGGGCAGGCGCCGGCGGGCTGGTTGTCGCCGTGGATATCCGAAAGCCACGCCACGCCCGACCTGCTGGCCGAGGCCGGCTATCGCTATACATTGAACTGGTGCCATGACGATCAGCCCATGCGCATGCGCACCCGCGCGGGCGACCTGTGGGCCATTCCTTATCCGCAAGAGCTCAACGACATCCCGATGATCATGGGCCGCAAGATGGACGCGCGCGACTTTGCCGATATGATTCTTGACCAGTTCGAAGAGATGCGCGCACAGTCCGCCCGCCAGCCGCTCGTGATGGGCATTGCGCTGCATCCCTATATCGTCGGGCAGCCGTACCGCTTGCGTCATCTGCGGCGGGCACTGGAACCGCTGGCCGCCGCGCGCGATCGCGGAGAGATCTGGTTCACCACGCCCGGTGAAATCTGCCGCCATGTGGACGGCCTGCCACCGGGGGTGATCGCGGCGCTTTGAGCAGCCATCCAGAGCAGCCATCCAGAGCGGCCATCATGAGGGGCTATCTAAAGCAGCCATCCAGCGCGGCCACCGATTGCGCCATCCCTCGCCCCGCTTGTCCGTACGCTTGTCCGTCCGCCTGTCTTGCCCGTCTTGCCCTTTCATTGCCCGAGTCCATTGCCCGAGTCCAGCATGCCAACCCGACAATCCGCCAAACCCCGCGCCAAGCCCGCCGCCCGTGACAACATCGGCGCCACGCCCGACCCAGGTGCCGTCGTTCCCGAGGGAGCGCCCGACAGCGACATGGAGCGCCGCATCTGCGAAGCCGTCTATGAAAGCGTGATGAGCCAGCGGCTGACGCCCGGCACGAAGCTGCCCGAAGCGGCCATCTGCGAATTGTTCGGCGTGTCGCGCTCGGTGGCGCGCAAGGCCTTGCAGCGGCTGGCGCACGAGCATGTGGTGGACCTGCACCACAACCGGGGCGCCGTGGTGGCCGAGCCCACGCCCGAAGACACGCGCCAGATCTTTCAGGCGCGCCGCGCGCTGGAGGCCGCGCTGTTGCCGCTTGCCGTCGCGCGCGCCACCAAGGCCGACTACGCATCGCTGCGCAAGCAGCTGCGCGATGAGCACGCACTCTTGCACCGCGCCGGCCAGCCCGCCTGGGCACGCCAGGCCAGCGCTTTTCACGTGCGCCTGGGCGAGCTTTCCGGCAACGCCATCCTGCACGGCTACCTGGCGGAACTGGTGTCGCGCTGCTCGCTCATCGTGGCCCTGTACGAACCGCCCGGCAATGCCGCGTGCGAACACGGCGAACACGTGCTGATCGTGGACCTGATGGAACGCGGCGACGTGGCCGAGGCCGTGAAGATCAACGACAACCACCTGGCGGACCTGGAGCGGCGCATCAGCCTTGAGCGCCCGCAGCCCGCGCAAACCCTTGCCCAGATGCTGGGACTGGCCTGATATGGAAATCGACTTCGACGCTATCACCGAATACCAGCGCTACAAGCTGATGGCCAGCCTGATCGTGCCCCGGCCGATTGCGCTGATCACCACCTTGTCGGAAACCGGCGTGGTCAACGCCGCGCCGTTCAGCATGTTCAACATGCTGGGCGAAGATCCGCCCATCGTCATGGTCAGCATCAACCGGCTGGAAGACGGCGGCCTGAAGGACACGGCGCGCAACATCGCCCGCGACAAGGAATTCGTGGTGCACCTTACCGACGAAGCCATGGCCGAAAAAATGCACCGCTGCGGCGACCGCCTGCCCGCCGACGTCAGCGAGCTTGCCCACGCGGGCCTGGACGCCGCGCCCAGCCACCACGTCAAGCCGCCGCGCATCGTGCAGGCGCCCGTCGCCTTCGAATGCACGCTGTACGAAACCATGGAAACCGCCAGCCGCCAGATCTTCATCGGCCAGGTCCGCTGGCTGCACGCCCGCGACGGCCTGATCGACACGGACACCTGGCGCGTGCGCTTGCAAGACTACTTCCCGGTAGGCCGCTTCGGCGCCAGCTTCTACGTCACCACCCGCGACCGCTACGCCATCGGCGCGGGGGAAGCCCCGGCGGGAACAACGGCAAGTACGGCGATTGATGAAATTTGAGGGGGGCGGCTACGCCCGCCGTGGCGCGGCCAGCCCGTCGGACCGTCCGATGACCCGCGCGGTATTTAACGGCGTGTCCGCGGCCTCATAGCCGGCATTGGCGATCGCGTCTTCAAGGCCACGATATTGTTGACCGAGCTTTGGACTGCGCAATGCGCACATGCCGTCGTTCCAGGCGTGCACCATTTGCTTGGCGATCCAACGCCATTGCGGCTCGTTCTTTGCCGCTTCGATGACTTCATTGCCCACCTCCACGGCCGATTCACATAGTTGTTCGACCATGGCGTGGTACTGCCTGGAAGCGATGCCCAGCCGGGCCAGCATGAACTTGGCCAGCGTGTTTCCCGGCGCCCACGTCTTGCGCCCGTCCACAGATAGCGCAGGGGCGCTGTTGCTGAACTGGGGATAGGCCTGGGTGGTGACGACGTCATAGATCGGCGTGTAAGCCACATCGTCGCGTGACGTGTAATACAGCGCGATGTTCTTGGCATGGCAATCCGCGTTACGGACCACATAGTTCGCGAGCAGATGCCACGCATAGTGCAGGCTTCATGTGGCCCGCCGGCTACAAAGTCTCGCACGACAGGGCATTTTGTAGCCCCGGGGCTACAAGTCGACTGTGTCGGCGGCCTGCATCACCACGCTCCTCCCGCCCCGCCCGGCGCCTTCAGATACCGCGCAAATCGTTGGGCCAGAAAGTCCACGAACGCCACCGTCTTGGCCGGCAGGTTCAGGCGTTCCGGGTATAGCGCATGAATGTCGGCGGGGGGAGTGCGCCAGTCGGCCAGCACTTCGCGTAGCCGGCCGTCGCGCAGGTAGGCGGCGGTTTCCCATTCCGAGCGCATGACGATGCCGTGGCCGTCCAGTGCCCATTCCAGCGCGCTTTGGCCGTCGTTGGAGCTGACCGGGCCGCGCACCTTTACGGTTTCGGCGCGTTGGCCGGCTTGCAGGCGCCAGGTGCCGTAGGCGACGTCGTTCTCGCGGACGACGATGCAGCGGTGGCGTTGCAGGTCGCCCGGCGTGCGGGGTTCGCCGTAGGCGTCCAGGTAGCGCGGCGAGGCGCACAGGAGCCGGCGGTTGGAGGCGATCTTGCGGGCAGTCAGGCGGGCGTCGGGCAGGTCGCCGAAGCGCACGGCAACGTCGAACCCTTCTTCGATCAGGTTCAGCGGCCGGTCCGTCAGCCGCATCAACACTTCCACGTCGGGGTACTGCCGCGCGAAGTCGGATACGGCGGGCACGATGTGGGCGCGGCCGAAGCCGAAGGTGGCGTTAAGCCGCAGCAGGCCTTGGGGTTGGGCGCGGGCGCTGGATACCGAGCGTTCCAGCGCTTCGAGGTCGGCCAGGATGCGGCCGCCCTCGGCCAGATATAGCTCGCCTTCTTGCGTGACGCTGACGCGGCGTGTGGTGCGGTTCAGCAGGCGTACGCCCAGCCGCTGTTCCAGCCTGGCCAGCCGCGCGCTGACGGCGGGCGGGGTCAGGCCCAGTTCGCGCGCGGTGGCGGACAGGTTGCCGTGTTTGACCACCAACGAGAAGAAAGCGAGATCGGAAAGGGCGTCCATGGCAGGTAGCGCGGGCAGGCGCGCAGGGCTATTTATAAATTCAATTTAATAAAGAATTCGTTTTACCGCGAATTATAAGAATCGACCCCGCTTATACACTGGCCTCACCCAAGCAGAGCCGCACGGGACCTCCCATCAACGCGGCCAATCGAGGAGACAACGCATGAAGATCAAACCGACCACCCGCGCCTGGTGCGCGGCGCTAGTTGCTGGCGCCTGTTGGAGCCTGTCGGCTGCCGCCGCCGACGCATTTCCCGACCGCGCCGTGACGTTGGTTGTGCCGTTTGCGCCCGGCGGCAGCGTCGATATCGCCGCGCGGCTGATCTCGGACGCGTGGGCGCGCGCGCTGGGGCAAAGCGTGATCGTTGAAAACCGCGCGGGCGCGTCGGGCAACATCGGCATGGCCGCCGTGGCGCGCGCGCAGCCCAACGGCTACACGCTGGCCATCAACACGATGTCGCTGGCCATCAACCCGGCGCTGTTCAAGGACATGCCGTTCGATACGAAGAAGGATCTGCGTTCGGTGGGCACGGTCGGTACGTCGCAACATGTGCTGACGGTGACCAACGCCCTGCCCGTGAAGAACGTCGGTGAACTGCTGACCTATGTGCGCGCGCGGCCCGCCAACGATCTGAGCTTTGGCTCGGCGGGCACGGGCAGCACCTTCCACATGGCGGCGGAGCTGTTCAAGTCGGTGTCCAAGACGCAGATTCTGCACGTGCCGTACAAGGGTGGCGGGCCGGCCATGGTCGACACCATCAGCGGGCAAGTGCAGATGAGCTTTCCGGTGCTGTCGGCCGCCAAGCCGCAGGTGGACGGCAAGAAGTTGCGTGCGCTTGGCGTGACGGGCACCACGCGTTCGCCGCTGTTGCCCGATGTGCCGACCATCGCGGAATCCGGCTTGCCCGGGTATGAGTTCAACACCTGGTTCGTCATCAGCGCGCCGGCCGGTACGCCGCAGCCGGTGATCGACACCTTGAACGCAAAGCTGGCCCAGGCGCTGCAATCGCCGGAGCTCAAGGCGCGCATGCAGCGCGAAGGCTTTGACCCGCTGGTCTCCACACCCGCCAAGACGGACGACATGGTGGCCGCCGAGATGACGCGCTGGGCAGGGGTGGTGAAGGACGCCGGCATCCAGGCGAACTGAGCCGGCTGACTGAGCCGGCCCACTGCGCCGCCCAGAAAACACAGCAAGACGCAGCAAGACGCAGCAAGACCCGTCCGTCGGCAAGGCGGGCGCCCCGCGTCAGGCAATCAAGCAATCAAGCAATCAAGCAATCAGGCAAGACATAAGGAAGCAAGACATGCCCGGCATGACGCTGTACGACAAACTGGTGGCCAGCCATGAGGTGGCCCGCATCGATGACGAGCATATCCTGCTGTACGTCGATCTGCACATCATGAACGAATACACCAGCCCGCAAGCCTTCAGCGGACTGGCCGCGCGCGGCAGGGCCGTGTTGCGGCCAGGGCAGCAGATGGCGGTGGTGGACCACATCATCCCCACGCATCCCGTGCCGTCGGCGTTGCGCGTGATTGCCGATGAAGCCTCGTCGCGCCAGGCCGTGAACCTGAAGCGCAATTGCGATGCGCAGCACATTGCGCTGTTCGATACGACCGACCCGTTGCAGGGCATCGAACACGTGATCGCGCCCGAGCACGGCATGATCCTGCCCGGCATGGTGGTGTTGTGCGGTGACAGCCACACGACCACCTACGGCGCGCTGGGGGCGCTGGGCTTTGGTATCGGCACGTCCGAGGTTGAACACATCCTGGCCACGCAGACGCTGGTGTACCGCGTGGCGCGCAACCTGCGCATCCGCGTGGACGGCACGCTGGGCGTGGGCGTGTCCGCCAAGGACCTGGTCATTTATCTGGTGCATCGGATCGGGGCGCAAGGCGCGCGCGGGCACGCGGTGGAATTTAGCGGCCACGCTATCGAGGCGCTGTCCGCCGAGGCCCGCATGACCTTGTGCAACATGACGGTGGAGGCCGGCGCGCGCGCCGCGCTGATCGCCCCGGACGCCACCACCGACGCCTACGTGACCGCGCACGCGCCGCAACTGCATGGCGACCTGCTGACGCAGGCGCGTGCGTACTGGGCCACCCTGCGCAGCGACTCGGATGCGGCCTTTGATGTGGAACACACGTTCAACGCCGCCGACATCGCGCCGTTTGTCACGTGGGGCACCAGCCCCGACCAGGCGCTGCCGATCACGGGCCACGTGCCTGACCCGCAAGCCGAACCCGATCAGCTGGCGCGGCTGGCGCTGGAAAAGGCGATGGACTACATCGGCCTGGCAGCGGGGGCGCCGATTGCGGGCGTGCCGGTGGACCGCGTCTTCATCGGGTCCTGCACCAACGGGCGCATCGAAGACCTGCGTGTCGTGGCCGACCTGGCGCGCGGCAGAAAAGTGGCCGATGGCGTGCGCGCCATGGTCGTGCCGGGCTCGGGCGCGGTGCGCGCGCAGGCCGAGGCCGAAGGACTCGCGGCGGTGCTGATCGAAGCGGGCTTCGAATGGCGGCAACCCGGCTGTTCGATGTGCCTGGCCATGAACGACGATGTGCTGCGGCCCGGCGAGCGCTGCGCGTCCACTACCAACCGTAATTTCGAAGGCCGCCAGGGGCGGGCAGGGCGCACGCACCTGATGAGCCCCGCCATGGCCGCCGCCGCCGCGCTGGCCGGCCGCATTGTCGATGTCCGTGAATGGAGTCTTGCCAAATGAACCCGTTGATCGAAGGCGTGGCCGCGCCGCTGCCGTTTTCCAATCTGGACACCGACCAGATCATGCCCAAGCAGTTTTTGCGCATCATCGACAAGGCAGGGCTGGACCGTGGCCTGCTGTACGACCTGCGCTTTGACGAGCATGGCGCACCGCGCGCGGACTTTGTGCTGAACCAGGACGCTTACGCGGGCACGTCGGTGCTGGTGGCCGGACCCAACTTTGGCTGTGGCTCCAGCCGCGAACACGCGGTGTGGGGCTTGCAGCAATTTGGCATCCGCGCCGTGATCGCGCCCAGCTTTGGCGAGATCTTCTACTTCAACGCGGTCAACAACGGCTTGCTGCTGGTCAGCCTGCCCGCCTTGAAAGTCGACGCCTTGCTCGCGCGGGTGTCCAATACGCAGGAATCGGGCGGCAACCGCGTGACCATCGACGTCATGGCGGGGCAGGTGCGCGCGGCGGATGGCTGGACGGCAGGCTTTGCGCTGCCCGAACGCCATCGCCGCATGTACGCGCAAGGCCAGGACATGGTGGGCGCGTCGCTGCTGCAATTGCCCGATGTTGAACGGTTCGAGGCGGCGCATTGGGCGCGGCATCCGTGGATGAAGGATGTGGCGCGCACCGTGCGCGACCGCCTGGATCGGGCAGCACGATAAATCCACAAGGAGGCAGTATCCATGACCGCATTCTTCGACTTGCCGGTGCGCCGTATCCAGACCAATGGCGTTGAGATCGCCGCGCGCATCGACGGGGCGGGCCCGCCGTTGCTGCTGCTGCACGGCCACCCGCAAACGAGCGCCATCTGGCACCGCGTGTGGCCGGCGTTGACGCAGCATCGCACCTGCGTGGCGGCCGATTTGCGGGGTTATGGCGACAGCACCAAGCCTGCGGCCTCGCCCGGCCACATTGCGCATTCAAAGCGCGAGATGGCGGCCGACATGGTTGGGCTGATGCAAGCGCTGGGGCATGCGCGTTTCGACGTGCTGGCGCACGACCGCGGCGCGCGCGTGGCGCACCGAATGGGGCTGGACCATGCCGAGGCCGTGTCGCGCATGATGCTGCTGGATATCGCGCCGACGCTGGACATGTACGAGGGCACGACGCGCGCGTTCGCCCAGGCGTACTTCCATTGGTTCTGGCTGATCCAGCCCACGCCGGGGCCGGAGACGATGATCGAGCATGACCCGGTGTTCTATCTGCGGTCGGTGATGGGCGGCCGACCCGGTGGGCTGGCGCATTTTTCCGCCGAGGCAATGGCGGAATACGAACGCGCGGCGCGCCTGCCGGGCTGGGCCACCGGTCTTTGCGAAGACTATCGCGCATCCGCCACGGTGGACCTGGACCATGACCGCGCCGGCCGCGCCAACGGCGAAAGGCTGCGCATGCCCGTGCGGGCGCTGTGGGGCGAACGCGGCGCGGTGGGCAAGAATTTTGACGTGCTGGCGCTATGGCGCGCCATCGCCGATGACGTGTCGGGCGGCCCCTTGCCGGGGGCGCATTACCTGGCGGAAGAGTGCCCCGACGCGCTGCTGCAAGAGGCCGGCGCCTTCTTCGGATGGCGGTAGGCGGCAGGCGTCAACCAAGCCTTGGCGGGCGATAGGGCTATCCAAAAAGGGACACAACCCTGGTGGTAACCTTCGCCCCATGAATCGCCACTTCGCCAACCTTTCCGAACTACCCGACCCCGACGACGCGCAACGCGTCTTCAAGGCAACCGACTCCCCCTGCGTGGCCGTGTGCTCGACGCTGTTCGACGACATCTGCCGGGGTTGCGGCCGCACGGCCATGGAAGTGGCCAACTGGGTCTTCATGACGGAAGAGGAAAAGCGCGACGTCTGGGTGCGCATCAAGGCGCAGGGGTATCCCCGGCGCAATAACTGAAAGGCGCATTGCGGCGCGGGTGACCGCGCCCAGCGGCCGATCATCGCCGCCGTCTTGGTCATGTCACATGAAGCGGGCTAAATCGCGGTATCGCCCACTTCCGGCCCTATCATGCGCATCGTCCTGGTCACGGATGCCTGGCATCCGCAAGTCAACGGCGTCGTCCGCACCTGGACGACCATGCGGCAGATCCTGCAGGAATGGGGTCACGAACTGATCGTGGTCAGCCCGGAAGGCAGCCGCACCGTGCCGGCGCCATCCGAGCCGGATCTGCGGCTCTGCCTGCAACCCGGGCGGCAACTGCGCCGCATCCTGGGCGACACCATCCCCGACGCCCTGCACATCGCCACCGAAGGCCCGCTGGGGCTGGCGGCGCGACGCATGGCCCTGTCGCGCGACTGGGCGTTCACCACGTCGTTCCACACCATGTTCCCCGACTACCTGCAAGCGCGCATGGGCATACCCGCCGCCTTGCCGTGGCGGTATCTGCGCTGGTTCCACCGGCCGTCGCGATGCGTGCTGGTGCCCACGCCGACGGTGCGCGATGTGCTGGTGCGGCGCGGCTTGAGCAACTTGCGCATCTGGTCGCGCGGCGTGGACCCGCGCAAATTCCAACCCAGCGCCAGCCAGGCTCTCGCCCATCTGCCCCGCCCGGTTTTCCTGAGTGTGGGCCGCGTCGCGCGGGAAAAGAACCTGGACGCGTTCCTGGCGCTGGACCTGCCGGGCAGCAAGGTCGTGGTGGGCGCCGGCCCGGATGAGGCTCGGCTGAAAAAACGCTTTCCTGATGCGGTATTCCTGGGGATGCAACAGGACGATGCGCTGCCTTCGTTGTATGGCGCCGCCGACGTGTTCGTCTTTCCCAGTTTGACCGACACGTTTGGCCTGGTGATGCTGGAAGCGATGGCTTGCGGCACGCCCGTGGCGGCCTTTCGCAGCGAGGCGCCGCTGGCGGTGGTGACGCCCGGCGTGACCGGCTGCCTGGACGACGACCTGGCGCATGCTTGCCGCGCCGCCTTGCCGCTGGACCGCCACGCCGTGCGCGCGCACGCGTTGACCCGCAGCTGGGATGCCGTGGCGACCTCGTTGCTGGATGCCCTGGTGCCATTGAAGCCGCTGCCGCCGGAATCGACCTCCCGGCCCACGCCCGCGCAGGCGGGATGACGCGCGTTTTTTTTCAGGGACGGGTTTCCGCACCCCCGGCCAAACCGGTACAATCCCCGGCAATCCTGAGGAGCGTTGCGACGACCCCGTGGTTACCGCCTTGCACGGCACATCGTGCACATCTACGCGGAACCCGGCTCGCCAGGCTCAGGAATCCTTGTTCAAGCGCCGCGCCTTGCGCGTCGCTACAGCAACGGCGCTCACCTTTGTCGCATATGGCGGGAAAGGCGAGCACTCGACTGTCGTGGTGTATTCGCGTTGTCCGGCCATATCGTGCGCCGTTCGAAATTCACGTGGAGCCTACACACCATGAACGCTGTAACTGATAAATCCTTCTCCGATTACCTGGTTGCCGACCTGTCGCTGGCAGGCTGGGGCCGTCGTGAACTGGCCATCGCCGAAACCGAAATGCCCGGCCTGATGGCCATCCGCGAAGAGTTCGCCGCCGCGCAGCCGCTCAAGGGCGCGCGCATCGCGGGCAGCCTGCACATGACCATCCAGACCGGCGTGTTGATCGAAACGCTGGTGGCCCTGGGCGCCGAAGTGCGCTGGGCCTCGTGCAACATCTTCTCCACGCAAGACCACGCCGCCGCCGCCATCGCCGCGTCGGGCACGCCGGTCTTCGCCGTCAAGGGCGAAACGCTGGAAGAGTACTGGCAGTACACCCACAAGATCTTCGAATGGCCCAATGGCCAGCACGCCAACATGATCCTGGACGATGGCGGCGACGCCACGTTGATGCTGCACCTGGGCACCAAGGCCGAGAAAGACCTGTCGGTGCTGGCCAACCCGGGCAGCGACGAAGAACGCATCCTGTTTGCCGCCATCAAGGAAACGCTCAAGCGTGATCCGAAGTGGTATTCCACCCGCCTGGCGCAGATCAAGGGCGTGACTGAGGAAACGACCACGGGCGTGCATCGCCTGTACCAGATGTCGCAAAAGGGCGAGCTGGCCTTTGCCGCCATCAACGTCAACGACTCGGTCACCAAGTCCAAGTTCGACAACCTGTACGGCTGCCGCGAATCGCTGGTTGACGGCATCAAGCGCGCCACCGACGTGATGGTTGCCGGCAAGATCGCCGTCGTGGCCGGCTACGGCGACGTGGGCAAGGGCTGCGCCCAGGCGCTGGTCGCGCTGCGCGCCCAGGTCTGGGTCACCGAAATCGACCCGATCTGCGCCCTGCAAGCCGCGATGGAAGGCTTCAAGGTCGTGACGATGGACGAGGCCGCCGCGCATGGCGACATCTTTGTCACCGCCACCGGCAACTACCACGTCATCACGCGTGAGCACATGAACGCCATGAAGGACCAGGCGATCGTCTGCAACATCGGCCACTTCGATAACGAAATCGACGTTGCCGGCCTGGCCGATTGCCAGTGGGAAGAGATCAAGCCGCAAGTCGATCACGTGATCTTCCCGGACGGCAAGCGCATCATCCTGCTGGCCCAGGGCCGCCTGGTGAACCTGGGTTGCGCCACCGGCCACCCGTCGTTCGTGATGTCGTCCTCGTTCGCCAACCAGACCATCGCCCAGATCGAACTGTTCACGCGCAACGAAGCCTACAAGTCGGGCGAAGTCTATGTGCTGCCCAAGCACCTGGACGAAAAGGTTGCCCGCCTGCACCTGAAGAAGCTGGGTGTGAAGCTGACGACGCTGCGCAAGGATCAGGCCGACTACATCAACGTGCCGGTCGAAGGCCCCTTCAAGCCCGAGCACTACCGTTATTGATGGGTTGAAAGCACAATAGGAAAGACCCGCGCCATGTTGGCGCGGGTTTTCCGAACCGCGGATTTCCCTGTTTTTGTCTGTCGAAGCCAGGGCCGCGGAGCGTCAATACAGGAGTTCGAACATGGTGACATTGATACTCGTCTGGATTCTGAACGCGGTGGCCCTGCTGGCTGTTGCTTACCTCTTGCCCGGCATTGCCGTGGCCAGTTTCGGGTCTGCGCTGATCGCCGCGCTGGTGCTGGGTCTGGTGAACATGCTGGTCAAGCCGGTGCTGGTGCTGCTGACGCTGCCCATCACGATCGTCACCCTTGGGCTCTTCCTTATCGTCATCAACGCCTTGTTGTTCTGGTTCGTCGGCTCCGTGCTGAAGGGCTTCCAGGTCAACGGGTTCTGGTGGGCCGTGGGCGGTGCCATTCTGTACAGCATCATCTCTGGCCTGCTTACCAAACTGATCCCCTAATGTCTGACTCGACTTCCCCTGCTTTCAGCCTGGAGTTCTTTCCGCCGCGTGACCTGGCTGGTCAGGAACGGCTGGTTCGCGCGGCCAAGCAGATGCTGGCCATCCAGCCCAAGTACGTCAGCGTGACCTTCGGCGCGGGTGGTTCCACGCGCGCCGGCACGGCCGACGCCGTGCGCACGCTGCGTAACCTGGGCTGCGATGCCGCGCCCCACCTGTCTTGCGTGGGCGCCACGCGGCAGGATCTGCGCGACATTCTGCAAACCTACAAGAACGAAGGCGTGCGGCGCGTGGTGGCGCTGCGTGGCGACCTGCCTTCGGGCATGGGCGGCGATGCGGGCGAACTGCGCTACGCCAACGAACTGGTGTCGTTCATCCGCGAGGAAACGGGCGACTGGTTCCACATCGAAGTCGCGGCCTATCCCGAAATGCACCCGCAGGCCGCCAACCCGTCGCTTGACCTGGACCATTTCGTGGCCAAGGTAAACGCGGGCGCGGATGCGGCCATCACGCAGTACTTCTTTAACGCCGACGCCTATTTCGACTTTGTCGACCGGGCCCAGGCCAAGGGCGTGAAGGTGCCGATCGTGCCGGGCATCATGCCCATCACGAACCACACCCAGCTGCTGCGTTTCTCGGAAATGTGCGGCGCCGAAGTGCCGCGCTGGATCCGCCTGCGCCTGGCCGAGTTTGGCGACGACAAGGCATCCATCCGCGCTTTTGGCGTGGATGTGGTGACCGAGTTGTGCCAGACCCTGCTGGACAACGGCGCGCCCGGACTGCACTTCTACACCTTGAACCACGCGGAAGCCCCGCTGGCGGTGTGGAAGGAACTGGCGCTGTAATCGGTAAACGGTAAACGCTAAGCGCTAAGCGGTATCCGGCAAGCAGAAGGGGGGCAGAAATGCCCCCCTTTTTTTAATCCGCGTACACCCCTACCTTGCGGATGACGGTGCCCCACTTGTCTACCTCGGCTTGCAGCCAGGTTTGCAGGCCTTCGGGTGTCTGCTTGGATTCCGGCACGATCTCGGCGCCCAGCTCTGCCATCTTTTGCGAGAACGCCGGGTCCTTCAGCGCCGCGCGCAACGCCGCGTTGAACTTGTCGATGGCTTCTGGCGGCGTGCCCTTGGGCGCATAGACGCCGTGCCACACCTTCACCTCAAAGCCCTTCAAACCGCCTTCCTGTAGCGTCGGCGCGTCCGGCAGCGTCTTGATGCGGTCCAGTGTGGTGACACCGAACAGCTTGACGCGGTCGGCCTTGATCTGCGGGATGGTCTGTGTGGTCTGGTCGCACAGCACGTCTACCTGGCCGCCCAGCAGCGCCGTCATCGCGGGCGCCGTGCCGGCATAGGGCACGGTGGTGAACTGCACGCCCAGCGATTCCTGCAACAGCATGCCGCACAGCTGCGACACCGCGCCCAGGCCCGCGTTGGCCAGGTTGATCTTGTTGCCGTTTTCACGCGCGTACTTGATAAAGCCCGCCATGCCGTCGGCCGGCAAGTCCTTGCGGCCCAGCAGCGTCATGGGCACGTCCGCCACCTGGCCGACGTAAGCGAAGTCGGTCAGCGGGTTGAACGACAGCTTGCGATACAGGGCCGGCGCGGTCGCCATGCCGTTGTGGTGGATCAGGAACGTGTAGCCGTCCGGCGCCGCGCGCGCCACATGCTGCGAGGCCAGCGTGCCGCCCGCGCCGGTGCGGTTTTCGATGATGATGCTTTGCCCAAGCGTCTTGGCCATGGACGCGCCCAGGCTGCGCGCCACGACGTCCGTCGGCCCGCCAGCGGCGAACGGCACGACCAGCGAAATGGGGTGGTTGGGGTAAGCGCCTTGCGCACTGGCGGAGCCCCAGGCAAGGCAGGACAGGGCCAGTGCCGGCCAGGCGGCGCGAATAGAGGCGCGAATGGTCGCGCGAAGGGAGGCGCGAACGGAGGCGCGATCGGCCACGCGCGCGAAATGATGGGGCATGTCTCGCTCCTTGTGGTTTTTTGATGGACCCCAGTGTGGCCCGTCGGAACAAGGATGAGAATTCGCCGTTTTTCAAGCCAGGTTTCAGCGGGCGGAAAGGCGGGTTAACGCGGATTGCCGCTTGGCTGGCGCGGATCGCTGGTGATGTAACGGGGATTGCCGCTTGCCGCTTGCCCCCTAACTGGCCTGATCCTTGCCTGGATCCTCGGCCAGCACTTGCGGCGCGGGGTAGCTGCTGGCCGGGGGCGCATTGACGGGTTCAACACGCAGCGGCTGGTGCACGCGGCTGGGCGGCACCAGCGAACCGGGGTCGTTGGGGTTGGTCCACAGCGGGTCCGGGATTTCGGCAAAGACCTGGCGCAGGCGCTCGCCCCAGGTGCCCCGGATCATGCGGAAATACTCGTTGCGTTCGTCGATGCTGGCAAAGTGGGTCACGCGCAGCGTGTCGGTGTCGTAGACCAGCAGGTCCAGCGGCAGGCCCACCGAGATGTTTGACCGCAAGGTCGAGTCCATGGAGATCAGCGCGCACTTGGCGGCCTCGTCCAGCGACGTGTCCGGGCGCAGCACGCGGTCCAGGATGGGCTTGCCGTACTTGGCTTCGCCGATCTGGAAGTACGGGCATTCCTGGCTGGCTTCGATGAAGTTGCCGGCCGCGTAGACCTGGAACAGCCGGCAGCCTTCCGTGCCGATCTGTCCCCCGAAAATCAGGCTGACGTTGAACTCCACGCCCTGTTCCTGCAACGCGGGCGCCTCGCGGCGGTAGACCTCGCGCACCGCCGCGCCCACGCAGCGGGTGGCCTCGAACAGGTCGGGCGCGTTCCAGATGGTGTCGCCGCCTTCGTCGTGCTGGCGCGCCAACGCATGCAGCACCGCCTGGCTGACGGCCAGGTTGCCCGAGCTCATCAGCACCATGACGCGCTCGCCCGGGCGCTCGAACACGGTCATTTTTCGGAAGACGCTGATCTGGTCGACGCCGGCGTTCGTGCGGGAGTCAGAAAGGAAAACCAGGCCGGCATCAAGGCGGGCGGCTACGCAATAGGTCATGATCGATCATTCAAAGAAACCACGCCGCATTGTATTGCGGCGTGGGCGCGGCGGTTATTGCTGGCCGGACGTCTGCACCTGCACGCTGATCTCCATGGATTCTTCACCCCCGCCGCTGCGCACGCCGCGCACGGGCGAGGCGGAATCGTAATCCCGCGCCACGGCCAGGCGGCAATGGCTGTCGGACGCGAATTGGCGGTTGGTGACGTCGATACTGGTCCAGCCGATGTCGGGCAAAAACACGTCGGCCCAGGCGTGGCTGGCCGAGTGTTCGGTGGTGGTGTGCACGTAGCCGCTGACGTAGCGCGCGGGCACGCCCAACCCGCGCACGCAGGCCAGGAACAGGTGGGCGTGGTCCTGGCAGACGCCGTGGCCCATCGCCAGCACCTGGTTGGCGGCCGTGGTCACGTCGGTGGTGCCGGGTTCGTACGCCACGCGGTCGCTGATGGCGTTGGCCAGCGCCAGGATGTCGTCCTGGGTGCCCAGGCCATTGGGCAGCACGCCGCGCACGAAGGCCAGAATGGTGTCGTCCGCCTGGGTCAACGGCGTCTGCACGCAATAGGCGTGCACGGGCAGGCGGCTGTCTTCGCTACCTAAAAGGCCACGCGTCAGCGGCGCCACCTGCACCTGCCCGACCACACGCAGTTCGATATCGGTGTGCGGGCGGTTCAAGGTCAGCGTGTGGGTGATGTTGCCGTACGCGTCCACCTGCTTTTCCAACGCGCCGGGCGCTTCGATGTGCCACCGCAGCACGCGCTGGTGTTCGTCGTCGCGCGGGGTCATGCGCAGCGTCTGGATGCTGTAGGTAACCGGCGCCGTGTAGCGGTAGTGCGTGACGTGCGTGATGAACTGTTTCATGGGGCTGTCTCCGTGTTATGCCGACAGCGGGACCAGGAAGTCCTGGCTGATCCGGTTGCCCAAATCGTTGATGCGGTCCAGGAAATGGTCCAGGTATTGGTGCAGGCCGCTATCCAGAATGTCCTCGACGCGGCCAAATTGCAGCTCGGCGCACAGCATGCCCGCGCGGCGCTGGGTCTCGGTTGAGCGTTGGTTGGAGACGCGCGCCAGGTCTTCGGACACGGCTCGCATCGACGACAGCAGCGAACGCGGCATGTCGGGGTGCAGGATCAGCAGCTCGGCCACGCGGTCCGGCGTGATGACGTCGCGGTACACCTTGCGGTAGATCTCCAGCCCGGACACTGAACTGAGTAGTGCCGACCAACGATAGAACTCGCTTTGCAGCGCCGCGGTGCCCGAGCCTTCGCCGCGCGCTTCCGTCGTGGCCTGGCTGCCGCGTTCGTGGAATTTCACGTCCAGCATCCGGGCGGTATTGTCCGCGCGTTCCAGGTGCATGCCGATGCGCAGGAAATACAGCGCCTCGTCTTCCAGCATCGTGCCGATCGTGACGCCCCGCGCCAGATGCGAGCGGAACTTCACCCATTCAAAAAACTCACCGGGGTTGCGTTCCAGCAGGCCTGTGTGCAAATGCTTAAGCAATTCCAGCCAGGTGGTGTTGTAGGTTTCCCAGACCTCGGTGGTCAGGCTGCCGCGCACGGCGCGGGCGTTTTCCCGGGCCGCGCGCATGCAGGAATAGATCGACGATGCGTTCTCCGGATCACGCACCATGTACTGCAACACGTCGTTGGGCGAGATGGACGCGTACTTGGTTTGATACAGCCCTTGCAGCTCGGAGATGCGCAGCACGCCCAGCCACGAGCCTTCGCGCGTTTGCGGGTCTTGCGGCAGCAGCGACATTTGCAGGTTCACGTCCAGCATGCGCGCCGTGTTTTCGGCGCGTTCAATGTAGCGGCACATCCAGAACAGGTTGTCGGCGGTTCGGCTCAGCATGTTCAGTCCTCCAGAACCCAGGTGTCTTTGGTGCCGCCGCCCTGGCTGCTGTTGACCACCAGCGAGCCTTCGGTCAGCGCCACGCGGCACAGGCCGCCGGGCACCGTGCGGATGTCCTTGCCGCACAGCACGTACGGGCGCAGGTCGATGTGGCGCGGCGCGACGCCGGATTCCACATAGGTTGGCACGGTAGACAGCGCCAGCGTGGGCTGCGCGATGTAGTTGGCCGGGTTGGCGCGCACGCGTTCCTTGAAGGCCTCGACCTCGGCGCGGCTGGCGGACGGGCCCACCAGCATGCCGTAGCCTCCGGCGCCATGCACTTCCTTGACCACCAGGTCGTGCATGTTGGCCAGCACGTGTGACAGTTCATCAGGCCGCCCGCAACGCCAGGTTGGCACGTTGGAGAGGATGGGCTCTTCGCTGAGATAGAACCGGATCATGTCCGGCACGTAGAGATAGGTGGATTTGTCGTCGGCGATGCCGGTGCCGATGGCGTTGGCCAGCGTGACGCGGCCCGCGCGGTAAACGGACAGCAGGCCGGGCACGCCCAGCGCCGAATCGGCCCGAAACGACAGCGGGTCCAGAAAATCGTCGTCCAGCCGGCGGTAGATAACGTCCACCTTGCGCGGGCCTTGCGTGGTGCGCATGTAGACGGTGTTCTGTTCCACGAACAGGTCTTGCCCTTCGACCAGTTCCACGCCCATCTGCTGGGCCAGGAACGCGTGTTCGAAGTAGGCCGAGTTGTACATCCCGGGCGTCAGCACCACCACGGTGGGATCGTCGCCGCCATGCGGGGCCACTTCGCGCAGATTGTCCAGCAGCAGGTCGGGATAGTGCGCCACCGGTTCGACCTTGATGCGGCTGAAAGCATCGGGCATCAGCCGCATCGACATCTTGCGGTTTTCAAGCATGTACGACACGCCCGAGGGCACGCGCAGGTTGTCTTCCAGCACATAGAATTCACCCGCACCGGCCCGCACGATATCCACGCCGGCGATGTGGCAGTAGATGTCCTCGGCCACGTCCACGTCTTGCATTTCTGGGCGGTACTGGGCGTTCAGGAATACCTGTTCGGCCGGCACGATGCCCGCGCGCACGATGTCGTGGCCGTGGTAGATGTCGTGGATGAACATGTTCAGCGCGCGCACGCGCTGCTTCAGGCCGGCTTCCAGGTGGCGCCATTCGTCGGCGGGAATGATGCGCGGGATCAGGTCGAACGGGATCAGGCGTTCGGTGCCGGCGGCGTCGCCGGCGACGGAAAACGTGATGCCGACCCGGCGAAAGCTAAGGTCGGCTTCCAGCCGGCGCACGGCCATGGCCTCGGCCGACTGCTCTTGGTGCCAGCGTTCGAACGCCTGGTATTGGGAGCGTATGCCGCCTGCGCTGTCGCGCATTTCGTCATAAGCGGCGGGACGGGATGGTCTGTCCTTCATGGCTCCTCCGATGCTGTGCCTGCTGCCGGCTTGTGGTGGCCGGCTTGCACGCCGTCAACCCGGCCGATGATTGGCCGGTCACAAACAATAAGCAACCTGCATGCCAGCTTTCGGGGACACAGGGCCCGTGGGCACAATATCCTCTGAAGGACGCAAAAACGCCATCCCCGCTGCGACCGATGGCACCGCTTTGGTGCGCGCCACCGGGCGCATCTGGTGCGTCAGTTCATGCGGAACGTATGCAAGGTGGTGCCGCCGGGGCCGCCTTGGGACAGCGGCGCCTCGGGCACCCAGCCGTCTTGCGTCAGCACGGCGTCCAGCGGGAAGTCGTGGGGAGCGGCCTGGTAGTCGGCATCCAGCTCGCCGCAGCTCCAGGCGATGCCGATGGTGATGAAAGGATGTCCGCGCTCGCGCAGCGCGGCCAGGGTGCGGTCGTAGTAGCCGCCGCCGTAGCCCAGGCGGTCGCCGTGTTCGGTGTAACCCAGGGTGGGCACCAGCACCACGTCGGGCAGCACGTCCGGGCCGGCAACGGGTTCCTGGATGCCGTAGGGGCCGGCGCGCAGCTCGGCGTCGGGCGTCCAGGACAGGAAGGAAAGCGGCGCATTGCGCTCGCGCACCACGGGCAGCGCCACGCCGACGCCGTTTTCGACCCACTGCGTCAGCAGGGGGCGCAGGTCGGGCTCGTCGTCCATGGGCCAGAACGCGGCGACCGTGGCGGGGGCGGGGCGGCCGGCGCGCACAGCTTCGTCGCGGGCCACATTCAGCCAGGTGAACAGGCGCGCGCGCATCAACAAACCGCCGCGGCTGCGCTGGTCTTCAGGCATTTCGGCACGCAGTTTCCGCAATCGCGTGCGGTGCTGGACTGCGGTATCCTTTGGAGTATTTTGCGTAGTCATGCAGTGGCTGTAATGGGGGTGGACAATGAAGGCGAACGTGCTGGAATCGGGCATGCGGAATAGAGGCATGTGTACGGATATGTACACGAACATGCACGTGGACATGCACGTGGACATGCACGTGGACATGCACGTGAACATGCACGCGGACATGCCATCGGCCATGCGGCTGTCGGGCAATGTCGTGCAGCTGTGTGGCAAGGCCTTCGTATGACGGCAAATCAGGGACGCGGCATGACACGTGCGCAGCAATCTGGACGGTATCAGAAAATCCATCGGAAATCCCCGCAAGCCAGGGACAAGCCTGACACGCCCGACACCCGCCTGGCCCTGCGCCGCTGGCTGCCGTTGCTGGCGCTGTTCACCGCCGCCTGTGCGCCGGTGGATGCGCAACAGCGCAGCGCCGCCATCAACACGCAACCCCAGCCGCCCGTGCAGTCGGCGCAATCGGCGGCACAACCGCTGATTGCCGTTCCTCCCGCGGTGCTGGCCGGCCTGCCCCCTACCGCCGACACGCCCGCCCTGGCCGCCGTCGTGGCCGCGCGCGAAGCCATGAACCGCAAGCAGTGGTCCATCCTGGGCGCGTTGGTGCCGCAAGCCAAGTCCGACACGCTGGGCATGTACCCCGAATACTGGCTGCTGCGCTATCAGCTCTGGACGCCGCCGGCCACCGGCCGCCCCACGGCCGACCTGCAACGCTTCATCAGCAGCAATGGCGACGCCTACCTGGCCGACCGGCTGCGGGGCGACTGGCTGCTGGCCGCCGCCCGCAGTGGCGATTTCGAAACCGTGCGCAAGCTGGCGCCGGTCAAGAACAGCAACGCCCAGATCGAATGCGCCATTCTTGACGCCAAGCACATGACCGGCCAGCGCGCGACCGCCGCGCAAGCCATGTCCGCCTTCGCGCCCGGCAGCGCCTGCTGGGCCTTGTACGACCAATTGGTGGCCGACGGCATCCTGGGCTGGGAACAGCTGGAACCGCAACTGCGCGACGCCATCGAGGCCGACAAGACGACGGACGCGCGCAAGCTGGTGCAGTACATGTTCGAGCCGCGCGACCTGAAAACGTACGACGTCCTGATGAAGGACCCGATGAAATGGCTGACCCGCCAAGACCGCATGCCGGTGGGCCGCAACGAAAAAGAACTGGTCACCATCGCCTTGGCGCGGCTGGCGCGATCGGATGTCAGCGTGGCCGATTCCTACCTGCGCCGCGAATGGGCCAAGTCCATGTCCAAGCCCAACCTGGCCTGGGTGCGCGGGCAATACGCCCTGATGGCGGCGCTGAAGCTCGATAGCCGCGCCGACGACTGGTATCACGAAGCCGGCCACATCCGCATGACGGAATACAACGCCGGCTGGAAGGTGCGCGCCGCATTGCGCCAACCCAAGATCGACTGGAAGTGGGTGATCGAATCCATCGACGAGATGCCGCCCGCGCAGCGCAACGACACGTCTTGGGTGTACTGGAAGGCGCGCGGCCTGGCGGCCACTGGCCGCAAGGATCAGGCCAACGCCTTGTACGCCAGCATCGCCGACCGCTTCGATTTCTACGGCCAGCTGTCGGCCGAAGAGTTGGGCCGCCGCATCAATGTGCCGCCGCGCCCGGCGCCCATCAACGACCGCGAAATCGCCGAGGCCCGCGCCAACCCGGGCTTGCAGCGCGCCGTGCAGTTGTTCCGCCTGGGCTGGCGTGCCGAAGCGGTGCCGGAATGGAACTTCACGCTGCGCGGCATGAGCGACCGCCAGTTGATGGCGGCCGCCGAATTGGCCCGCGCCGAAAACATCTACGACCGCGTGGTCAACACGTCGGATCGCACCGAAAAAGAGTTCGACTTCAGCCAGCGTTTCATCGCGCCGTTTGAAGGCCGTGTCACCGCCAAGGCCAACGCCATCGCGCTGGACCCGGCATGGGTCTACGGTTTGATCCGCCAGGAATCGCGCTTCATCATGGACGCGCGTTCGCACGTGGGCGCCTCGGGTCTGATGCAACTGATGCCGGCCACGGCCAAGTGGGTGGCGGGCAAGATCGGCATGACCGATTTCACGCCCGCCAGCGTGAACGATTTCGACACCAATACCGAACTGGGCACCAACTACCTGAACATGGTGCTGCGCGACCTGAACGGGTCGCAGATGCTGGCCAGCGCGGGCTATAACGCCGGGCCGCGGCGTCCGCACAATTGGCGCTCGACGTTCTCGCATCCCGTCGAAGGCGCGATCTTTGCCGAGACCATCCCGTTCAACGAAACGCGCAATTACGTGAAGAACGTGATGTCCAACTCGGTGTATTACGCGGCAATGTTCACCGGCCAGCCGCAGTCCCTGAAAGAGCGCCTGGGCAACATCGTGCCGCTGGGCGCCGAAAGTACCTCGATTCCATGACGCAGGACCCCGCCATCAACGGCTTGCAGGTGTATATCGTGGGCGGCGCGGTGCGTGACGCGCTGCTGGGCTTGAAGCCGGGTGACCACGACTGGGTGGTGGTGGGCGCAACGCCCGAAGACATGGTGCGTCGGGGTTTCATCCCCGTCGGCGGGGATTTCCCCGTGTTCCTGCACCCGCGCACCAAAGAGGAATACGCCCTGGCGCGCACCGAGCGCAAGTCGGGCCGTGGCTACAAGGGCTTTACTTTCTACACCGGCGCCGACGTGACGCTGGAAGAAGACTTGCGGCGTCGCGACCTGACGGTCAACGCCATCGCCCAGACGCAGGACGGCACGCTTGTAGACCCGTTGGGCGGCGTGGCCGACGTGCACGCGCGCGTGTTTCGCCACGTGGGCGAAGCTTTCCAGGAAGACCCGGTTCGCATCCTGCGGCTGGGCCGCTTCGCCGCCCGCTTTGATGATTTTTCCGTGGCGCCCGAGACGATGGCGCTTTGCCGCGCGATGGTCGACGCGGGCGAGGCCGACGCGTTGGTCGCCGAACGGGTGTGGAAGGAATTGTCGCGCGGGCTGATGGCTAAAAAGCCGTCGCGCATGCTGGATGTGCTGCAAGATTCCGGCGCATTGGCGCGCGTGATGCCCGAATTGCAAGGCGTTGCCGACGTGGGTGCCGACGTGGATCGCGCGGCCGGGCTGGGGTTGTCGATGCCCGGCCGATACGCGCTGCTGTGCCGCCTGACGCCCGAGCGCGAGGCGCTGGGCCGACGCATGCGCGTGCCCACCGAATGCAACGACTATGCGCGTTTGTTGCCCGAGGTATTGCTGGGCCTGGACGCGGCTGAACAAGCCGCCAACAACAGCGACGCCACCGAGGCGCAGATGGCGCTGATGGAACGCGCCGACGCGCTGCGCAAGCCCGAGCGCTTTTTCGATCTGCTGAAAACCGCCGCCATCCTGCGCCCGGTGGACATGGGCGCCTGGCAGGCAAGGGCGGATGCGGTGCGCGGTGTGGACGCAGGCGCCATTGCGAAAGCTTGCGCGGGCGACCCGGCGCGCATCAAGGACAGTGTCCGGCAAGCAAGGCTGGACCGGCTGCGAGCCGGATAGCTCGGCGTGCCAGCCGGACGGCTTGGCCCGCCGCCACAACTTTGCCCGCCGCTACAGCTTGCCCAAACGGTCGCCGCGTGAAAAACCTGTCAGCGGTTCCGTGATGCCACGGCCCACGGCCAGCACCTTGAACAGCTCGCCCATTTCCGCCTCGGACAGCAGCTTTTGCACCGGCGCCACAGCCTGCGCGTATTGCTGCACATCCGACGGGTCCAACTGGCCCAGCAAATCCATCAACCCGGCGTTCATCAAGAAGCGCGCCTGCGACGTGTAGCCCAGCACTTGCAGGCCAGCTTCCAGCGCCGCATCGGCCATGGCGGTGAAATCCACGTGCGCGGTAATGTCCTGCAAGCCCGGCGCGGTGAAGGGATCGCCGTGCGCGTGATGACGCAAATGGCACATCAGCGTGCCGCCCGCGCGTTGCGGGTGGTAGAACTCGCTGCGCGGAAATCCGTAGTCCACCAGCAGCGCCGCGCCGCGCTCCAGCCAACTGCCCATCGCGGCAATCCAGGCTTCGCCTTGCAGATTGATTTCGGACACGTAGCCGGGCAACGCCGGCATGCGCGCGGCGACGGCTTCGGCCAAGGCAGGCGATGCGGGGCGGTCGCTCCAGACGAAGTGCTGCTGCGCGTCCAGCGCCACGCCGCGCTCCATCACGGCGCCGTCCTCGCTCCAGCAAAACAGCGATACGGGCATCGCGTCCAGCACCTCGTTGGCCAGCACGCAGCCGGCGAAGGCGTTGGGCAAGGCGTCCAACCATTGCACGCGGTCCCCGAAAGCGGCCAGGCGTTCGGCTTGGCGCGCGCGCAAGTCGGCAGACACTTCCAGGATCAGGTATTGCGTCTGGTCCAGGCCCTGCGCATCCAGCTCGCGCAGCACGCCTTCGGCCAGCGCGCCCGTGCCCGCGCCAAATTCCAGCACGGCTTGTGTCTGCGTCTGCCGCAGCACCTGCGCAACCTGACGGGCAACGGTGCGGGCAAACAGCGGGGTCAGTTGCGGCGCGGTGACGAAGTCGCCCGCCGGCGCCTTGGCGTCGTCGTTGCCATCGGCCAACTTGACGTTGCCGGCCGCGTAATAGCCCAACCCCGGCGCATACAACGCCTGCGCCATCCAGTGGTCAAACGGCAACCAGCCGCCATTGGCCGTAATGGCGGCGCGCAGCTGTGCGGCGGCGGCGTCGCTATGCGCCTGGGCGGCGGGTGACAACGGGGGAAGGTTGGCGGGGGCAGGGCGTTGCATGGCGGGTTCGGGCGTAGGCATGACGGCATTTTCCCAAAAAAAGGTGCGGCCGTCCGGCTGTGGGCGGGTGTCTGGCGACGGTAATGCACAATGAACAAAAAAAACCCCGCGACGAACGCGGGGTTTTTTACTGCGGGCTTAGCGGGGCGATTTAGCCGCGACGGTCAGCCGGCTTGGCAAAGCGCTTGGCGGGGCCGCCGGGGCGCTTGTCGAACGCGGGCTTGGCGCGGAAGCCGCCTTCCGGACGGTCGCCGCCACGGAAACCGCCTTCACGGGCAGGACGATCGCCAAAGCTGGGGCGGGCGTCACGGTCAGCGCCGCGGAAGCCGCCTTCGCGGGGAGCACGCTCGCTGAACGGGCGGGCATCGCGCTGGGGGCGGTCACCAAAGCTGGGACGGTCGCCGCCGAAGCTGGGGCGGGCGTCACGGTCACCACCACGGAAGCCGCCTTCACGCGGGGGACGGTCGCCGAACGGGCGATTGCCCTGGTAGCCGCCTTCGCGCTGGGGACGATCACCGAAGCTGGGACGATCGCTGAACGAACGGGCCGGGCGGTCGCCGAAGGGGCGATTGCCTTGGTAGCCGCCTTCGCGCGGGGCGCTGTCGCGGTTGCCTTGGTAACCACCTTCACGCGGCTTGAATTCGCCACGGGGTGCGCCGCCTTCACGCGGGCCGCCAAACGAACGACCTTCGCGGTTGCCTTGGTAGCCGCCGCCTTCATGGCGCGAACCACCAAAACCGCCAGGACGCTTGCCGAACGGCTTGCCGCCACGCGGGGCGCCGCTGCCGCCGGCCGACGGGCGCGGCGTGCGCTTGGGTTCCAGACCGGCGATGGTTTCCGGCGTAATCGTTTGGCCGATGTAGTGCTCGATACGGCGAACCTTGTGGCGCTCGGAGTGCGTAGCCAGCGTGAACGCCAGGCCGCTGCGACCGGCGCGGCCGGTACGGCCGATACGGTGCACGTAGTCTTCGGCTTGCATCGGCAGGTCGAAGTTAACGGCGTGGCTGATGCCTTGCACGTCGATGCCGCGGGCGGCAACGTCGGTGGCAACCAGAATACGCAGCTGGCCGCGTTGCAGTTGCGACAGCGTACGGGTGCGCTGGCGCTGGTTCATGTCGCCGTGCAGGGCAGCGGCGGCAAAGCCTTGGTCGGCCAGGCGATCGGCCAGATCGTCAGCGCCACGCTTGGTGGACGTGAAGACGATGGCTTGATCCAGCTTGGCGTCGCGCAGCACGTGATCCAGCAATTGCATCTTGTGGCTGGCGTCGTCCGCGTACAGCAGGCTTTGCGTGATGTTGGTGTGCTTTTCCTTGGCGCCGGCCATCTCGATACGCTGCGGGTCGCGCATCATCTTCGCAGCCAGCTTGGCGATCGTGCCGTCCAGCGTGGCCGAGAACAGCAGCGTCTGACGATCTTCCGGCAGGCGGCTGACGATGGTTTCGATGTCTTCGATGAAGCCCATGTCCAGCATGCGGTCGGCTTCATCCAGCACCAGCGTGTGCACGGTGTTCAGCTTGACGCGACCCGATTGCAGGTGATCGATCAGGCGGCCCGGCGTGGCGACCAGCACGTCAACGCGACGCGACAGGGCCTTCAGTTGGGCGCCGTAGGGCATGCCGCCCACGACGGTGGCGGTGCGCAGGTCAGCCAGCTTGCGGCCGTAGGTGGCCGTGGCTTCGGTGACTTGCAGAGCCAGTTCGCGGGTGGGGGTCAGCACCAGCACTTGCACGCCGACGCCCTTGTTGGCGGGCATCTGGGCAATACGGTGCAGGGCCGGCAGCATGAAGGCGGCGGTCTTGCCGCTGCCCGTCTGCGAGGAAACCATCAGGTCGTGACCGGCCAGCGCTTGCGGAATGGCAGCGGCTTGGACGGAGGTGGGGGTATTGAAGCCAGCTTCTTGAACGGCCGACAACAGAGCGGGTGCAAGACCCAGAGTTTCGAAAGACATTACTTTCCCTTGCCGCAGACAATGCGACGCAGTGCTTGGTCGGGCCAGGGGAGTAGGCGGCCGGATCCAGGCGACGGTTGATGGAGCATCGTGCCGACCGAATCAACCGTGCGCGTGGCGCGTTCTCTTATACAGATTGGAACGCAGGGCGAAAGGAAAGGAGGTCAGGAATCGATGATAGTTCGGCATGGGGGCCAGGCTAGCTTGCCTGGCAGACTGCAAAAAATTCCGCTAAATCAAAGCGGTAAATGCCGAACTCGTTTTGTGCAGTGCGGCGATCATAACCCGATTTCGCCTTGCAAGGGAATTATTTTTTTGTCCAGTCCCCAATCAATAGGGTTTTTCCCTTGGTTCACCAGCCACGCGTTGGTCATCTGAAAGTGCCCACAACCCAGGAACGGGACGGGCGGCCTGCGGGCGGACAGCGGGGAGGGGTGGTTCGCCATCAGCACCAGGTGGCCGTTGTTGTCCGGCAGCAACAAGCGCTTGGCCTGCGCATGGGCGCCCCACAGCATGAACACCTTGGGCGAGGGGTCTTGCGCGACGAGTGCGATCAACGCATCCGTCACTGTTTCCCAGCCGCGCTTGGCGTGGGAGGCGGGCTGGCCGTCCTCCACCGTCAGGCAGGTGTTCAGCAGCAATACACCCTGTTCCGCCCACGGGCTAAGGTCATTGCCGGCGGGGATAGGGGTACCTGGGTATTCCTGGGCGATTTCGTTAAAGATGTTGCGCAGGCTGGGAGGGCGCTTGCAGTCGTCGGGCACCGAAAACGCCAGGCCTTGAGCCTGGCCGGGGCCGTGGTACGGGTCTTGCCCCAGGATCACGACGCGTACGTCCGACGGCGCCATGCCGTACAGCGCGCGCAGCGGCGTGGCGGGATAGACGACGGCGCCTTCGACCAGGCGCTTTTCAACATGGGCGGTGGCCCGCGCCAGGGCATCGGCCACGGCGGGGTCTTTGAAGGCCGCCGCCCAGGCGGCGGGCAGTGCGGCCGTGTGGGCGGCGAGGGCGTTGGGAGTCAGGCGGTTATCAATCGGCATGGGCGCGATTTTGGCATAGGGGCGGCCGCCGCGCCGCGCGTTTCCCTACTGCATCACCCAGCCATGGCTGACCAGGAACGACTGGCCGGTCAGGGCCGCGCTGGGGAAGGTGCACAGGAAAAGCGCCGTCTGGGCGACGTCTTCGACCGTGGTGAAAACGCCATCCACCGTGTTGCCCAGCATGACTTTCTTGACCACGTCTTCTTCGCTGATGCCCAGTTCCTTGGCCTGCTCGGGGATCTGCTTTTCGACCAGCGGCGTGCGCACGAACCCCGGGCAGATGACATGCGAGCGCACGTTGTGCGCGGCGCCTTCCTTGGCCAGCACGCGCGCCAGACCCAGCAGCGCATGCTTGGCGGCGACATAGGCCGATTTCAGCGGCGAGGCCTCGTGCGAGTGCACCGACCCCATGTAGATCACCACCCCGCCGCGATCGTCCTTGTACATGTGCTTGAGCGCCGCCTTGGTGGTCAGGAAGGCGCCGTCCACGTGAATGGCCTGCATCTTTTTCCAGTCGGAAAAAGCGAAGTTCTCGATGGGATTGACGATCTGGATGCCGGCGTTCGAGATCAGGATGTCGATGCTGCCGTAGGCGGCCGCCACCTTGTCGATGCCCTGGTTCACGGCGTCTTCGCTGGTGACGTCCATGGCGACACCCATCGCCTTGCCGCCGGCCTGCTCGATTTCTTTCGCGACCGCGTCCGCGCCGGCCTGGTTCAAATCGGCAATGGCGATGGTGGCGCCCGCGCGCGCCAGGGTCAGCGCAATTTCTTTGCCGATGCCGCTGGCCGCGCCTGTGACGACGGCCACTTTTCCATTCAACTGGGACATGCTGCTACCTCCGGACAAGGATTGCCGGCCGGTGTATGCGCCCAGGGCGCGACGGCCGGCGACAGACGGCCTTGCGAATCGCCGGCCGGTGCCGCGCTGGTGATCCGCAAGGAATTGATCCGATGGTAGTCCTTCAGCTTGAGCGCCGGCTGAACGCCCGGCGCCCGCGGACTCATCCCTGGCGCACCGGGGCGGGAGCGCCCTCGGTAGCCGGGGCGCCGCCCGAGCGCAGCAGCAGGAAACCGACCACGGCGGAAGCCAGCGATCCGGTCAGCACTCCAATCTTGGTGGCGTCGACCGTGGCCGCGTCGGTGAAAGCCAGCGCGCCGATGAACAAGCTCATGGTGAAGCCAATGCCGCACAACATTGCCACGCCGTACAGCTGCTTGAACGTGGCATGGCGCGGCAGGCTGGCCATGCCGGTCTTGATCGCCAGCCAGGCAAAGCCGAACACGCCCAGCTGTTTGCCCAGGAACAGGCCCAGCGCCACCCCCAGCGGCACGGGTTGTGCCAGGCTGGCCAGACCCATGCCCGCGAAGGACACGCCCGCATTGGCAAAGCCGAAGATCGGAACGATCAGCAGCGCGACGGGCTTATGCAGCGCATGTTCCAGGTCGTGCAGGGGCGAATGGGCCTCGGGCTTGCCCTGGTTGCGCGGGCGCAGCGGGATGGTCAGCGCCAGGGCGACACCGGCCAGCGTGGCGTGCACGCCGGACTTCAGCACGAAGTACCACAGCAGGGCGCCCAGCAGCAGATAGGGCGTCAGGCGCAGCACGCCGGCGCGGTTCAGCAGGAACAGGCAGACCAGCAGCGCGCCCGCCATGGCCAGCGCAAACACCTGCAATTGGGACGTATAGAACAGCGCGATGATGACAATGGCGCCCAGGTCGTCAAGGATGGCCAGCGCAGTCAGGAAGATCTTCAGCGACGTCGGCACGCGGCTGCCCAGCAGCGCCAGGATGCCCAGCGCGAAGGCGATGTCGGTGGCGGCGGGAATGGCCCAGCCGCGCAAGGTGTCGGGCGTGCCCAGGTTGAGCGCCACGTAGATCAGGGCCGGCATCACCATGCCGCCCACCGCCGCCACGCCCGGCAGCACGATGCGGGATACCCCGCGCAACTGCCCGTCCAGGACCTCGCGCTTGATTTCCAGGCCGACCAGCAGGAAGAACACGGCCATCAGCCCGTCGTTGATCCAGTGCAGCACCGTTTCCTTGAGCACGACGGGCCCCGCCGTGAAGCCCAGCTTGGTGCCCAGCACGTCGAAGTAAACCGGGGCGGCGGGGCTGTTGGCGATGATCAACGCGACCAGCGCGGCGGCCATCAGCACATAGCCACCCAGCGCTTCCGAGCGCAAGAATGCCTGAAGAAAAGAGGCGGGGCGATGGGGCGTGGCCGGCTGAGTCAAAGAGCGTCCTTGAGTGAGGGTGGGTCGAAATATTTGCTGAATTTTACCTGAACAGGCGAGGCGATGCCGTGCGGTGAAGTCGATGCGGCACCGGCAAAGTGAGGCAACTGTAGTTCAACGTCGGCCAAATTCCCCGCATTCTCAGTAATTCTTGAAAAGTGCCTGGGCAGGCATTCGGTCGGATTCGTCCTATATATCGGCCCTGCAAGAGGGTCACCCGGAAAGTAAGAATTTTCTGGGGTATTTCGCGTGCGTTCCTGGCTAGCATCGCCGGGCTTAATCCTTGCCTGTGCCCTATGCGTCTTATGCCATTTCAGCCCCCCCAGCCCCCGCAGCCCCTCCATCAGCTTTCCGTGCTGACCTACCAGCCCGCCCGCCCCGGCGCGGCTCCCCGGTTGGTCGATATCGGCAGCGCCGTCAGCGCACCCCCGTCGTCAGATGCCCATGGTCGATATCAGGTAATGCACCTGGCCCCCAGCATGCGCCTGTTGGCGTGGCACGGTGAGGGCGCCCGCTTTGACATGTCTTGCCACGGCAGCATCCAGGTGTGGGCGGGCTCCCGCCTGGCCGCCTCTGAATGCCCGCATGAATGCCGCGAGCCCGGCGTCCTGGCGCTGGCTCCGGAAGACGTGGCGTACCTGGAAGCCTATCTGCTGGTTCTAGGTCAAGCGTGGCACCGCGCCGAGTCGAAGGCCGGGTCGAACGCCGGGTCGAACGGCGATACGAACGCCGATACCCACGACGCCCGCCTGCCTCAATGACTTCCGCACCCGTTGCTACCCCGGCCGCGGATGCCGGTGGCCGACTGCGCATCTTGCATACCGAAGCCGCCACCTCATTTGGCGGGCAGGAATTCTGCGTCTACAAGGAAATGGTTGCGATGCGCGACCGAGGCCATCACCTGGAACTGCTGTGCCAGCCCGGTGCCGAACTGGGCGACCGGGCAAGCGAGGCCGGGTTCACGGTGCACCGCATCGTCATGGACGGCCCGGGCAATTTTCTGCGCGGCGTGTTCTTTGTGCGCCGGCTGCTGCGGGGCGGGCGCTTTGACGTGGTCAACACGCACAGCCGCCGCGACACCGTATTGGCCGCGTGGGGCGCCAGGCTGGCCGGCGCGCCGCTGATCGTGCGCACGCGGCATCTGGCCAAGCCCATTGGTTCGCTCTATGCCTACACCTGGCTGGCGCATCGCGTCATTGCCGTTAGCCGGTATGTGCAACAACAGTTGCTGGATGGCGGCGCGCGGCCCGGCTCGGTGGCCACCATCCATTCGCCCATCGTGCTGCCGCAAGCCGCGCAACATGCCTGCGTACGGCGCGAGCTTGGCCTGCCAGCCGATGCGTTGGTGGTTGGGTGCGTGGCGGTGATGCGCGTTGAAAAAGGCCATGCCGACCTGATCGACGCCTTCGGGCGTATTGCTTCCCGCTTTCCCGACGCACATCTGGTGTTGGTTGGCGACGGCATGCCGCTGATGGCGCAGTTGCAAGACAAGGTCGCGGCGATGGGGCTGGACGCGCGCGTGCATTTCACGGGCAGGCGCCACGATATCGGCAACGTGTTGATGGCTTTGGACGTTTTCGCGTTGGCCACGCACCGCGAAGCGCTGGGCACCGTCTTCATCGAGGCCGCCGCCATGGGCGTGCCGGTGATCGGTACGAACGTGGGGGGCGTACCTGAAACCATGCAGGCAGGCGTGACCGGCCTGCTGGTGCCGCCTCGTGACCCGGCCGCGTTGGCGGCGGCGTTGGCCACGTTGTTGGCCGACCCCGCCTTGCGCCGCCGCATGGGCCGGGCGGGCCAGACGCGGATCCGGGACCAAGGTTTGTTCTGCGCCGATCGCGCCGCCCAGCAGGTGGAAACCGTGTATGGGTCCTGGCTGGCGGAACGGGGGCGCGGCGCCCGGGCGGGGTAGCCCGGTGCCGCGTGCATCAACAGCGCATCAATGCATCAACAGCGCATTCATGGCTTCGACGACGCGGTTGCGATAGCGCGGCAGCAGCGCCTGCGTGCGCGCCTGGCGGTCCGTCCATTGCGCCGGTTCCGCGCCGGCGGCAATGCGCGGCGCGGCCCAGATCGGGTCCGGAAAATGGCGGTCGCCGCGCCACCGGGGGATCACGTGCCAATGCAGGTGGGGCACCATGTTGCCCAGCGACGCCAGGTTGATCTTGTCGGGCGCCAGCACGGCCTGCTGTGCTTCTTCCACGGCGTACACGGCGCGCATCAACAGGTCGCGCCCGTGCGTCGACAGGCTGGTCATCTCGGCCAGATGGCCGTTCCAGACCACCCGGGTGAAGCCGGGGTAGTCGGCATCGTCAACCTCGATCACGCGCAGATGCGGCCCGCGCCACAGCACCGTGCCGCCATCTTCCTGGCACAAGGGGCAGTTCGGGTCGCGCGCGCTCATGTCAGCACCTTGCGGTACTGAATGAAGCCCGAGCGGTCCGCGATGCGGTCGTACAGCTGCATGGCGGGGGCGTTGGTTTCGTGCGTCAGCCAGTACACCCGGGCGGCGTTGGCGGCGGTGGCTTCGGCGTAGACGTGTTCGATCAGCTTGCGGCCCGCGCCGGTGCCGCGCACGTCCGCGTCCACGTACAGGTCTTGCAGGTAGCAGTAGTCGCCCGCCGTCCAGGTGGAGCGATGGAAGATCCAGTGCACCATGCCGATGGCGCGGCCGCCGTCGAACGCCAGCGCGGCGTGCATCGGTTCGGCGGGGTCCAGCAGGCGCGCCCAGGTGTTGCGCGTCACGGCGTCATCGATACTGACGCGGTAAAACGCCTGATAGCCCTTCCACAGAGGCAGCCAGATGTCGAAGTCGGCGGCGCCGATGGGGCGGATTTCAGCGGTACTCATGGCGCGGGGCCTCCTACACAGATTGAATTCAGAGTTGATCTTCCAGGGCCTGGACGATGTGTCGCAGCACCTGCACGCGAGCGTAACGCTTGTCGTTGGCCGACACCAGATGCCACGGTGCATGGGCCACGTCCGTGCGGGCCAGCATTTCGTTGGCGGCCGCCGCGTAGTCTTTCCATTTTTCCCGGTTGCGCCAGTCGTCCGGCGTAATCTTGAAATTCTTGAAGGGCGATTTCTCGCGTTCCTTGAAGCGTTCCAGCTGCACGTCTTCCGTCACCGCCAACCAGAACTTCAGCACCAGCGCGCCGCTGGCCACCAGCTGTTCTTCGAAGTCATTGATTTCGCCGTAGGCGCGCCGCCATTGCGCGGGGGCGGTCAGTTTTTCCACGCGCTCGACCAGCACGCGGCCGTACCAGGACCGGTCAAAGATGGCCACGCGGCCGTGCCGGGGCAGGTGCCGCCAGAAGCGCCACAGGTACGGGCGCGACATCTCGTAGCTGGACGGCGCGGCAACCGGTGTGATGTCGAACTGACGGGCGTCCAGTGCGTGCGTGACGCGTCGGATGGCGCCGCCCTTGCCGGCGGCATCCTGGCCTTCAAAGACCAGGATCAGGGAACGATCCAGGAATTTCCGCGAACGCGCCGCGCGTGCCAGCCGGCCCTGCAACAAGCCCAGTTCGGACTCGTAATCGTCTTTGTCGATCTTGGCGTCGTAGTCCAGTTCGCCCAGGCGGTCGACAACGCGGCTCGGGCGCGCATGCGCGTGAAACGATGCCGGTATGCGCGGCACGCCGCGTTGGCGCATCGCGGCCAGCACGGCCTCGGCTGTGCGCGCCGCGCGCATGTTTTCGTCGGCGCTGGGAATGACGATCCACGGCGCGTGCCCGCTGTCGGTATGGTTCAGCACGATTTGCGCGCCATGGCGAATGCGGTCGAACCGCTTGGCGACTTTCAAGTCCACCGGGCTGACCTGCCAGGAGGTCTCGGGGCTGGCCAGCAAGCGCTGGGCGCGGTCCGTCTGCGCCTTGGCCGACAGGTGGAACCACAGCTTGACGATTTGCACGCCCTCGGCGGCCAGCATGGCTTCAAAGCGCAGGATGGCGGCCGAGTGCGCCGCGATGTATTCCTGGTTGGGCTTCTTGCTGGCGGCCTCGATGATCAGGGGCGCGTACCAAGAGCCGAACACGATGCCCGTCTTGCCCTTGGGCGGCAGGTCTTTCCAATACCGCCAGAAAGGCGGGCGATCCAGCTCTTCGCCTTCAGGGGGGCCATACGCCAGCGTCTTGATGTGGCGCGGGTCCATCCATTCGTTCAACTGGTTGATGGTGGCGCCCTTGCCCGCGCCGTCAATCCCGGCCACCACCACCAGCAAGGTTTTTTCGGCCTGTTCCAGGCGCCGGTACTGGGCGTTGAGCAGGGCGACGCGCAAGCGGGCTTCCAGCGGTTTGAACTCGTCCTTGGACAGGCTGGGGTCGGCTTCGGCTTCTGCGAACATGGGGTTCCGTCTGGTCGGCTATCGGTAAGTCCGCCGATCTTGCGGGATTCGCCCGTGCCGCGCAAGTACGGCAGGCGCGATTGAAGTCGCCACCTACAGCCCGTTGACCGGGATCTTCAGGTAGCGCACGCCGTTGTCTTCGGGCGGCGGGAAATGCCCCGCGCGGATGTTGACCTGGATGGCGGGCAGGATCAGCGTCGGCATGCCCAGCGTGGCGTCGCGCCGGGTGCGCATGGAGACGAATTCATCCTCGCTGATGCCGTCGCGCACGTGGATGTTGGACGCCCGCTGTTCGGCCACCGACGTTTGCCAGTGGGCGTCGCGGCCGGCGGGCGGGTAGTCATGGCACATGAACAGGCGCGTGCCCCCGGGCAATGCCAGCAGGCGCTGGATGGACCGGTACAGCTCGTGCGCGTCGCCACCCGGGAAATCGCAACGTGCCGTGCCCACGTCCGGCATGAACATCGTATCGCCCACGAACGCCGCGTCACCGATCAAATAGGCCATGTCGGCCGGCGTGTGGCCGGGCACGTGGATGGCGGTGGCCGTCAGTTTGCCGATCGAAAAGGTTTCGCCATCGGCGAACAGGCGGCCGAATTGCGAGCCGTCCAGCTGGAATTCGGGTTCCAGGTTGAACACCTGCTTGAACACGCCTTGCACGGTACGGATGCTTTGCCCGATGGCGATCACGCCGCCCAGCTGCCGCTGCAAATAGGGGGCGGCGGACAGGTGGTCGGCGTGTGCGTGGGTTTCCAGCAGCCATTGCGTTTGCAAGCCTTGCTGGCGCACGTACTCCACGACGCGGTCCGCGCCGGCCGTGCTGGTGCGTCCCGATTTCGGGTCGTAGTCCAGCACCGAATCGATGATGGCGCAGGCGCTGCCATCGTGCACGACGTACGTGACGGTGGCGGTGACGGAGTCGAAGAACGCTTGGATGTGTGGATTCATGGCCGGCCGTGGAGACAACGCATAGACAACGTAGAACAATCTATATTTTCAAATAATATTGTTCGATAGTTTATACATAAATATAATGACTGCCTGCCTCCTTTGTCACTCCCCCTAGCTCATGAACTCCCCCCTGACCGACTGCGAACTCGCCGCCTTGCGCCCCTCTGCCGCCAAGGCCTGCACGCTGCTCAAGGCATTGGCCAACGAAGACCGGCTACTGTTGCTGTGCCAGCTGGTGCAAGGTGAACGCAACGTGGGCGAACTGGAATCGCTGACGGGCATCCGCCAGCCGACGCTGTCGCAGCAGCTGGGCGTGCTGCGCGACGAAGGCCTGGTGGCGACGCGCCGCGATGGCAAGTACGTCTACTACCAGATGGCCAGCCCCGAGGTCAGCCAAGTCATGAAAACGCTATCCAGTTTGTACTGCGGCCGCGCGATGGAGTCACTCACATGAACCCGGACTGGTCTGTCTTTACTCCCGTGTCGGCCACGCTGGGCGGCCTGCTGATCGGCGCCGCTGCCATCCTGTTGATGGCGGGCGCCGGCCGAATCGCCGGCATCAGCGGCATCGTGGGCGGCTTGCTGGGGCGGCAGCGCGACGGGAACTGGCGGCTGGCGTTCCTGCTGGGCCTGTGCGCGGCGCCGTGGTTGTACCGGCTGGGCGGCGCCTTGCCGGAAATCGTGGTCCAAGCCGGGACAACGCGCTTGATCGTGGCGGGCCTGCTGGTGGGCATCGGCACGCGCTACGCGTCGGGATGCACCAGCGGCCACGGCGTGTGCGGCCTGTCGCGCGGGTCTGTGCGGTCGCTGGTGGCCACTGCGTTGTTCATGGCGGCCGGGTTTGCGGTCGTCTATGTCGTGCGGCATGGGGTGGGGGGCTGACATGGTCGCGCTGATCGCTTTCGCGTCGGGGCTGGTCTTTGGATTGGGCTTGATCGTGTCCGGCATGGCCAACCCGGCCAAGGTGCTGGGCTTTCTGGATATTGCCGGTGACTGGGATCCGTCGCTGGCGTTCGTGATGGGCGGCGCGGTGTTGGTGACGGCGGCGGGGTTCGCGCTGCTGCGCCGGAAAAGCGCCAGCTTGTCGGGCGAGCCGCTGCGTTGGCCGACGGCCACGCGGGTGGACGCGCGGCTGGCGCTAGGCAGCCTGGCTTTTGGCGCGGGCTGGGGCCTGGCGGGTTTTTGCCCCGGCCCCGCGTTGGTGGCCGCCGCCGCGGGCGTGCCGGACGCGCTGATCTTCGTGGCCGCGATGATCGCGGGCATGGCGATCTTCTCGGTGATCGAAAAGATCCGACAGCGCTAGGCCGGCACGGCCCCGCGTCACTCGTACGTACGCACGTCGTCGATGACCTTGCCGTCGTTGGGCAGGCTGTCGGCATCCGCCCATTCCACGTCGGCACGTAGCTTGGTCACATCGCGCACGGATTCCGCGATGCGCTTGGACAGGTCTTCGCCGCGCACGCGCGATTCCACTTTCAACACCATCCGGTCCGACCCCGTGCTGCCGCTGATGACCAGCCGCGCGCGCAGGATCTCGGGATGGCGACGCGCCACGTCCGCCACTTGTGAAGGGTGTACGAACATGCCGCGCACCTTGGTCGTCTGATCGGCCCGGCCCATCCAGCCCTTGATGCGCGTGTTGGTGCGCCCGCAAGGCGAAATGCCCGGCATGACCGCCGACAGGTCGCCGGTGCCGAAGCGCACCAGCGGGTAGTCCGGGTTCAAGGTGGTGACGACGACTTCGCCCACTTCGCCGTCCGGCACCGGTTCGCCCGTGCCCGGGCGCACGATTTCCACGATGATGTCTTCGCCCAGCACCAGCCCCTGGCGCGCGGGCGTTTCAAACGCAATCATGCCCAGGTCGGCGCTGCCGTACGCCTGATAACCGTCAATGCCGCGCGCCGCCAGCCAATCTCGCAGCGACGGCGGAAACGCTTCGCCTGACACCAGCGCACGCCGCAGCGAGCCCAGCTTCACCCCCAGCTCCTCCGACTTTTCCAAGATGATTTTCAGAAAGCTGGGCGTGCCCGTGTAGCCGCTGGGCGCCAGGTCCTGAATGGCGCGCACCTGTTGTTCGGTCTGGCCGGTGCCGCCCGGAAACACGGTGCAGCCCACGGCGTGCGCCGCCGTTTCCATCATGGAGCCGGCCGGCGTGAAGTGATAGGAAAAACAGTTGTAGGCCAGTTCTCCGGCGCGAAAGCCCGCTGCGTACAGCGCCCGGGCAAAACGCCAGTAGTCGGCGCGCGCGCTTTCCGGTTCGTAGATCGGGCCGGGCGACGCAAACACGCGCATCGCCTCGCCCCAGCCAATGGCCGAGAAGCCGCCGAACGCCTTGCCGGGGCTGGCGGGCGTGGCGTCGTCGTCGCGGCTGTGCTGTTGGCGTTCCAGCAGTTCGTGCTTGCGCAGCACCGGCAGCCGGGCAAGCGCCGCGCGCGACGTGATGGTGGCCGGGTCAACGCCGCGCAGCTGCTCCGCGATTGCCGGCGCGCGCGCAATGGCTCGCGAAATCGCGTCGGGCAAGGCGGCCATCAGCTCGCGCTCGCGTTGCTCGGGCGCACGGGTTTCCAATACATCGAAAAACTCGGACATGGGATCGCACCCTCTCTTCAGGCCAGCCAGCGTTTGCGGCGGCGATAGAACTTGTTGTCGCGAAAGCTCTTGCGTTCTCCGCTGGAGATGCCCAGGTAGAACTCCTTCACGTCCTCGTTCTGGGCCAGATCCAGCGCGGCCCCGTCCATCATTACGCGCCCGTTCTCCAGGATGTAGCCGTAGTCGGCATAACGCAGCGCGATGTTGGTGTTCTGTTCCGCCAGCAGGAAGCTCACGCGTTCACGCTGGTTCAGATCGCGCACGATTTCAAAGATCTCTTCCACGATTTGCGGCGCCAGCCCCATCGAGGGCTCGTCCAGCAGGATCATGTTGGGGTTGGCCATCAGCGCGCGGCCAATGGCGGTCATCTGCTGTTCGCCGCCCGACGTGTAGCCCGACTGGCTGGCGCGGCGTTGCTTCAAGCGCGGGAAATACTGGTAGACGCGTTCTAGCGCGGCGGCGGTATCGGCACGGCTCATGCTGCGGGTGTAGGCGCCCGTCAGCAGGTTTTCCTCGATGGTCAGGTGTGCGAAGCAGTGGCGGCCTTCCATCACCTGCACGACGCCGCGCTTGACCAGCTCGGCCGGCGACAGGCGTTCGATACGCTGGCCCCGGTATTGGATGTGGCCCTTGGTGACGTCGCCGCGTTCGCCCTTGAGCAGGTTCGAAATCGCGCGCAGCGTCGTGGTCTTGCCCGCGCCGTTGGCGCCCAGCAAGGCCACGATCTTGCCTTCCGGCACTTGCAGGGACACGCCCTTGAGCACCAGGATCACGTGGTTGTAGATCACCTCGATGCCGTTGACGTCCAGCAGCACGGAGGGCGCGGCGGCGGGGGCGGCAACCGGGGTTGCAGCAGTAGATGCAATGGAAGATGCAGCGGTCATGACGATTCCTGCGGCGTGGTGGCGGCCGGCATCCACAAGGACGCCGGCCGCCGGTTCACATCAGTTCTCGCAAGTGCGGGGCGTGATGTTCTTTTCCTTGGCGTACTTGGCCGCGGCGTCCTTGACCATCGGGTCCAGAATGGTCTTGTCGGCCTGGTACCAGTCGGACACCACCTTGAACTTGGCGCCGTCCCACTGCACGATGCGGGCCCAGTCGTCACCCTTGTGGTTGCTGCACGAGGTCTTGACGGGGCGCATGATCTGGCCGAAGCCCAGCTTGTCCAGCTTGTCCTGCGTCAGGTTCAGGTTTTCAAAACCCCAGCGCACCTGCTCGGGCGTCAACGCCTTGCCCTTGCCGTACTTTTCCTGCGCCGTGCGGATCGCTTCCACTTGCAGCATCGAAATCATCATGCCGCGCGTGTGGGCGATGGTGCCCAGCGTGGTCTTGCCGGTCTTGTCCGCGCCCTGGCCCTTGTCGTAGACGAACTTCTTCAGGTCGTCGTAGACCTTGTCGTGCTCGGCGCCGCTGTTGTGCACGGTGATGGCGTTGTAGCCCTTGGCCACATCGCCCAGGTCTTTGACGTCGCCTTCAGAGCCGGCCCACCAGATGGCGTACATCTTGTCGCGCGGATAGCCGCTGGCCTGCGCTTCGCGGATGGCGGTGGGCGTCATGATGCCCGCGCTCCACAGCAGCACGTAGTTCGGGCGGGCCTGGCGGATCTGCAACCAGGTGGATTTCTGCTCCACGCCGGGGGCAGTCACGGGGTACAGCACCAACTCGAAGCCTTCCTTGGCCGCGCGCTTTTGCAGCAGCGGGATCGGTTCCTTGCCGTAGGGCGAGTCGTGATAGACCAGGGCAATCTTCTTGCCCTTGAGCTTGTCCATGCCGCCTTCTTTCTTGGCGATGTCCTGGATCATCACGTCGGCGGCGGTCCAGTAGGTGCCCAGCAGCGGGAAGTTCCACTCGAACACGCTGCCGTCCACCGACTGCGACAGGCCGTAGCCCATCGTTTCGACCGGCACCTTGTCGACCATGGCCTTGTCGCTGACGGCAAACGTGATGCCGGTGGACTGGGTGTCAAAGCCCGACGCGCCGGTGCCCTTGCCCTTCAGGCGTTCATAGCATTCCACGCCGCGATCGGTGGCATAGGCGGTTTCACATTCTTCGTACGTGATCTTGACGCCGTTGACGCCGCCATCACGTTCGTTGACCAGCTTCAGGTAGTCCAGCTTGCCATCGGCCCAGGGAATGCCAAGCGGCGCGAACGACCCGGTGCGATACACCAGCAACGGAACGAACTGCTCTTCGGCCGCCATTGCCGGCGTGGCCACGGCGCCGATGACGCCGGCTGCGGCCACCAGGGCTGCCGCCAACTTCAGGTTAAGACGCTTCATCTCCATTTACCTCCTGCGTGGTGCTTGGGTCAGTAAACCCTGGGACACCGGGATTGGCCCGGTCTTGAGCCGGGTATTCAGGATGTGGATCACGGCACTTTTGCCGCCGCGGTCCGCAGAAATCAATGCGAAATCAAATTGTCGTCAATGCGGGAACGGCCAGATGCGCAGCTTTTCCTTGCCGATGCTCCACAAGCGCGCCAGCCCGTGCGGTTCGGCAATCAGGAAGAACACGATCAGCGCGCCGAACACCATGTGTTCGATGTGCGCGGCGGTGTCCACCGACAGCGGGATGCCCAGCGCATGCGGGATGTTCGACAGCGCCACCGGCACCAGCACGATGAACGCCGCGCCGAAGAAGCTGCCGATGATCGAGCCCAGCCCGCCGATGATGACCATGAACAGCAGCTGGAACGAACGCGTCAGATCAAAGGCCAGCGGTTCCCAGGAACCCAGGTGGATGTAGCCCCACAGCGCGCCCGCCACGCCCACGATGAACGAGCTGACCGCGAACGCCGTCAGCTTGGCGTACATGGGGCGGATGCCGATGACCGACGCCGCCACGTCCATGTCGCGTATCGCCATCCATTGGCGGCCGATCGCGCCGCGCACCAGGTTCTTGGCCAGCAGGCTGAAGACCACTACCAGGATCAGCACGAACAGGTACTTTTCCATGGCCGATTGCACCGGCAGGCCGAACGCGGTCAGCGGCGGCACCGACACGTTGCCCGACGATGAATAGTTGGTGAAGAACGGGATGCGCAGGAACGCCCAGTCCACGAAGAACTGCGCGGCCAGGGTCGCCACCGCCAGGTACAGCCCGCGAATCCGCAAGCTGGGGATGCCGAAGATTACGCCCACCAGCGTGGCGAAGCAGCCGCCCAGCAAAATCTGGATGATCAGCGGCATGCCCGGAAAGCGCACGCCGAAGTTCCAGGCGGCATAGGCGCCCACCGCCATGAACGCGCCCGTGCCCAGCGATATCTGCCCGCAATAGCCGACCAGAATATTCAGCCCGACCGCCGCCAGGGACAGGATCAGAAACGGAATCAGGATGGCGCGCAGCAGGTAGTCGGACGACAGCGCCGGCACGGCGATGAACGCCACCGCCAGCAGCAGCCAGATGAAGATGCGGTCCTGACGGATCGGGAAGATCTGCTGATCCGCCCGGTACGTGGTCTTGAACTGGCCGTTTTCGCGATAGAACATGTTTTTATCCCAGTGGCCTGTGGTTTACACGCGGTCGATGATCTTCTCGCCGAACAGCCCTTGCGGACGGAACAGCAGGAAGACCAGCGCCAGCACATAGGCGAACCAGATTTCGATACCGCCGCCCACGAGCGACCCCAGGTAGACCTCGGACAGCTTTTCCCCCACGCCGATGATCAGGCCGCCCAAAATGGCGCCAGGCACCGACGTCAAGCCGCCCAGGATCACCACCGGCAATGCGCGCAGCGCCGCGGTGGACAGCGTGAACTGCACGCCGAACTTCGACCCCCAGATAATCCCCGCCACCAGCGCCACCAGGCCCGCCACGCACCACACGATCACCCAGATGCGATTCAACGGAATGCCGATGGACTGCGCGGCCTGGTGGTCGTCGGCCACCGCGCGCAAGGCGCGGCCGGTGGACGTGTACTGAAAGAACAGCGCCAGCGTGGCCACCAGCAGCGCCGCGATGACGGCTGCGGTCAAATCTTCAAGGTTGATCAGCAACCCGCCTTCAAAGACCGTGTCCAGGATCATCAGCGGATCTTTCGGCATGCCCACATTGATGGAATACACCGAGCTGCCGAACGTGATCTGGCCCAGCCCATCCAGGAAGTAGCTGATGCCCAGCGTTGCCATCAACAGCGTGGTGGCTTCCTGGTTGACCAGGTGGCGCAGCACAAAGCGCTCAATCGCAACGGCCAGCAGGAACATCACCATGGCACTGACGATGAACGCCAGCACGTTGGCCAGGATCATGTTGTCAAAGCCCAGCCAGCGCGGTATCCATTCCGAGAAGCGCGCCATCGACAAGGCGGCCACCAGCACCATCGCGCCCTGCGCGAAGTTGAAGACGCCGGACGCCTTGAAGATCAGCACGAAGCCCAGGCCGATCAGCGCATACATCATGCCGCTCATCAAGCCGCCGAATAAGGTCTCTAGAAAAAATCCCATGTCTGTCCGCCTTAGTGCGACACGCCGAGATAGGCGCGGATGACGTCTTCATTCGCACGGACTTCGTCCGGGCGGCCATCGCCGATCTTCTTGCCGTAGTCCAGCACCACCACGCGGTCGGATATGTCCATGACCACGCCCATGTCGTGCTCGATCAGCACGATGGTGGTGCCGAATTCATCGTTCACATCCAGGATGAAGCGGCTCATGTCCTGCTTTTCCTCGATGTTCATGCCGGCCATGGGTTCGTCCAGCAACAACAGGCGCGGCTCCATCGCCAGCGCGCGACCCAGGTCCACGCGCTTTTGCAGGCCGTAGGGCAGGCGGCCCACCGGCGTCTTGCGATACGCCTGGATCTCCAGGAAGTCGACGATGTTCTCGACGAATTCGCGGTGCTGGGTTTCTTCGCGTTCGGCCGGGCCCAGGCGGAAGGCTTGCGACAGCAGCCCGCACTTCATGCGCAGGTTGCGACCCGTCATGATGTTGTCCAGCACGCTCATGCCCTTGAACAGCGCCAGGTTCTGGAATGTGCGCGCGATGCCCATTTCAGCGGCGCGGCGCGGGTTCATCTTCGAGAAACTCTCACCACGGAACGCAATGCCGCCTTTCTGCGGCGTGTAGACGCCGTTGATGACGTTCAGCATCGAACTCTTGCCCGCGCCGTTGGGGCCGATGATGGCGCGGATCTCGTGCTCGCGCACGTTGAAGGAAATGTCCGTCAGCGCTTTCACGCCGCCGAAGGACAAGGAGATGTTCTGCATGTCCAGCATGACGTCGCCGATACGCTGGTCGCGGTCGTTGTTGCTCATGATCTCTACGCGGCTCGGGCTGTGATGGCGGGAAACGTCTTGACGGGCCAGATCTTCAGGTCGGCTGAGATCTTGCCGGTGCGTCCGTCTTCGAACTTCACTTCGGTTTCAATGAACTGCGATGGCTTGCCGCCGAACAGGGCATCGATCAGCACGCCGTATTTCTGCGCGATGAACGCGCGGCGCACCTTGCGCGTGCGGGTCAGCTCGTCGTCGTCCGGGTCCAGTTCCTTGTGCAGGATCAAGAAGCGGCTGACTTGCGATGCGCACAGCTTGGGGTCGGTGGCCAGGTCTGCATTGACCTGTTCGACGCATTCGGCGATCAGCTGGTAGACCTCTTCCTTGGCGGCCAGGTCGGTGTAGCCCGCATACGGCAGGCCCCGGCGCTCGGCCCAGTTGCCCACGGCTTCCAGATCGATGTTGATGAAGGCGCAAACGTCGTCGCGGTTGGCGCCAAAGGCCACGGCTTCCTTGATGTGCTGGAAGAACTTGAGCTTGTTCTCGATGTATTTGGGCGCGAACAGGCTGCCGTTGGCCAGCTTGCCCACGTCTTTGGCGCGGTCGATGATCTTCAACTGGCCGTCGGTGTCCAGGTAGCCCGCGTCGCCCGTGTGGAACCAGCCGTCGGCGCTGCGCGCTTCCGCCGTGGCGTCCGGATTGCGGTAGTACTCCTTGAACAGGCCCGGGCTCTTGACCAGGATTTCGCCGTTGTCCGCCACACGGATTTCAACGCCGGCCACCGGCGGGCCGACGGTGTCGTCGCGCACCTTGCCGTCGGGCTGCACGCAAACGAACACGGACGTTTCCGTCGAGCCGTACAACTGCTTCAGGTTGATGCCGATGGACCGGTAGAACACGAACAGGTCCGGGCCGATGGCCTCGCCCGCCGTGTAGGCCACGCGCACGCGGCTCATGCCCAGCGCGTTGCGCAAGGGGCCGTAGATCAGCGCATTGCCAAGCGCATAGCGCAGGCGATCCCAGGCGTTGACGGATTCGCCATCCAGGATCTTGGTGCCCACGCGGCGCGCCAGCTTCATGCAGGCGCCGAACAGCTGGCGCTTGATATAGCCCGCGTCTTCCATGCGGATCATGACGTGCGTCAGCAGACCCTCCAGCACGCGCGGCGGCGCGAAGTAATAGGTGGGGCCGATGTCGCGCATGTCGATCGACACGGTGTCCGGCGATTCGGGGTGGTTCACGGTAAAGCCCGTGACCAGCAACTGCGTATACGAAAACATGTTCTGCCCGATCCAGGCGGGCGGTAGATACGCCAGCACGTCTTCCTGATCGGTCAGGTTTTCCATGTCGGACACGGCGCGCGCGCGGTCGATCAGCGCATGGTGCGTCAGCACCACGCCCTTGGGCTTGCCGGTGGTGCCCGACGTATAGAACATGGCGGCCGGGTCGTGCGGTTGCACGGCGGCGATGGCGCGGTCAAGAAAGTCGGGATGCTGCGCCGCGTAGTCCTGGCCCAGCTTCTCCAGCTGTTCATACGACTGCAACATGGAATCGGAGTAATGGCGCAGGCCGCGCGGGTCATCAAACACCACGTGCTGCAAGGCCGGACATTGCTCGCGCACTTCCAGCATCTTGTCGACCTGTTCCTGGTCTTCCACCACCGCCACGCTGATCTCGGCGTCTTGCAGCACGTAGACCATTTCCTGCGCGACAGCGTCTTGATAAAGCGGCACCGGAATGGCGCCCAGCGATTGCGCGGCCATCATCGCCATGTACAGGCGCGGCCGGTTCTCGCCGATGACGGCCACATGCATGCCGGGCCGGATGCCCAGCGCCGCCAGGCCGTTGGCCACATGGCGTACATGCTCGGCCACCTGGGACCACGTCAGGGTTTGCCAGATGCCCAGGTCTTTCTCTCGGATCGCGGGCCGCGACCCACGAACATTGGCATGCGCGAACAGCAGCGCTGGAAAGGTGTCCAGCGCCGCCGGCACCTGTGCGGATGCGGGCGATGAATGTGCCACGTTGTCTCCTCCGGTTTGGGCACACCGCGCCAGCGCGCCGCAGATGCGGCATTGGCGAGTAGGGGCTTGACCAGTTGGTTTTAGATTTACGGCAGGACTTAAGGTATAAGGTTGGGTTGCTACCAACTGTCACCATCGCGACATTCAAGGAACTTTTAGGGTATTCCCGATGCAGCTATCCGACTCCCTTCAACTTGCCGCGGCGTGGTTTCGCGTGCTCAACGCCGAGCAGCAATCGCGCGTCGAGCGGGACCTGTCCGTGCAGCAAGTCGTTGCCGGATCGATCATAGAGCGCAAAGGGGAACTCGCACAGGCTTGGATCGGTGTCTTGGCCGGCTTGGTGAAAGTGTCGGTGGGCAACGCGGAAGGCAAGGTCGCCTCGTTAACGGGCGTGCCCGCCGGCGGCTGGATCGGCGAAGGCTCGCTCTTGAAGCGCGAAGTCCGCAAATATGACATCGTCGCGCTGCGCGATTCCGTCGTGGCGCGGCTGCCGGCGGCAACGTTCGACTGGCTGCTGGACACCAGCATTCCGTTCAACCGTTATCTGCTGCATCAGCTGAACGAGCGCGTGGCGCAGTTCATCGGCAAGGCCGAATACGACCGGCTGCTGGACCCCGATGCGCGTGTGGCCCGCTGTCTGGCTGAACTGTTCAACCCTTTGCTGTATCCCGGCATGGGAATGCGGCTGACGATTACGCAAGAAGAAGTCGGCTATCTGGCCAGGGTGTCGCGCCAGCGTGCGAATCAGGCGCTGCGCAAGCTGGAAGAGGCGGGTCTGTTGAACGTGGAATACGGCGCGGTGCGTGTGCTGGATCTGGACGGCCTGAAACAATACGGGTCGGACCGCAGCACGGTGGAAGGCGAACACGCGGCCTGAAGGCAAGGGCGGTGCGATGTTCCGAAGCCCCGCAGTCCCGCAGCCCGGCAGCCCGGCAGCACTGCAAAAAAATATTCCAAAAAATCCTTGACGTTAAATAGTGCGCTATTTAATATTGCGCAATGAAATCCAAAGCGAAAGCGCCCACCAAACCCAAAAGCGCGTTCAACCCGCTGCTGCTGGACAGCCAACTGTGCTTCGCCTTGTACTCGACCTCGCTGGCGATGAACAAGGTGTACCGCAAGCTGCTGCGCGGGCTGGACCTGACGTATCCGCAGTACCTGGTGATGCTGGTGCTGTGGGAGGGTGAGGACATCACGGTGACCGATATCGGCGCCCGGCTGTTCCTGGATTCGGCCACGCTGACGCCGCTGCTCAAGCGTCTGGAAGCCGCCGGTCTGGTAACCCGCAAGCGCGCGGTGGACGACGAGCGCCAGGTGATCGTGGGGCTGACCAAGCAAGGCCGCGATCTGCGCGAGCAGGCCGAAGCCGTGCCGCATGCCGTGGCCGCCGCCGCCCAGTGCACGCTGGACGAAGCGCAAGGCATGATGAAGGCGCTGCACGCATTGCGGGAAAAGCTGGTCGACAGTATTTGAAGTGTGGGGTGATGCCTGTCATTACCCGGTCAAATAAGTAGTGCGCTATATAGTTGTGTACGATTTAAATGAATGTGAAGCATAGGTTTGCAGCAGGTTTGCAGCAGGTTTTCAGTGGGTTAGCAGTCCTTCAGTTTCAGTAAGTGCCGACGCGGGAAGGCCCGTCCGGCCCAGGCAGTTCAACTTTCATCCTACAAAGGAAACGCATCATGTCTATCGAAAAAGTCCTCTACCGCGCCAATGCAACCGCCACCGGTGGCCGTGAAGGCCGTGGCGTCAGCGATGACGGCAACCTGGACGTCAAGCTGACCACGCCGCGTGAACTGGGCGGAGCGGGCGCGGCCGGCACCAATCCCGAGCAATTGTTTGCCGTGGGCTATTCCGCCTGCTTCCTGGGCGCGATGAAGTTCGTTGGCGGCCGCGACAAGATCGCCATTCCCGCCGACGTGTCGGTGAACGGCATTGTGGGTATCGGCGCCATCCCGACCGGCTTCGGCATCGAAGTCGAATTGAAGATTTCCCTGCCGGGCATGGACCGCGAACAGGCCGAAAAGCTGGTGGCGGCAGCGCACATCGTTTGCCCGTACTCGAACGCCACGCGCGGCAACATCGACGTGACGTTGACCATCGTCTAAGCGTCATTGCACGCACCCCGGCGCGTCTGGGCGCCAGCCGCCCGAACGCCGCCGGGCGGTAACAAGCGCGACGGTTCCGTGTTGAACACACGGCCCGTCGCGCTTTGCGTTGCCGGGACTAGTGCCCGCCGCCCAGGTATGCCGCCACCACCGCCGGGTCGTCCCGCAATTTGTCCGCGCTGCCGTGCACCGAGATCCTGCCGTTCTCCAGCACGTAGCCGTAGTCGGCCACCTGCAACGCGGCTGCGGCAAATTGCTCAACCAGCAGCATCGTCACGCCTTCATCCTTCAAGCGCGCGATGATGCGGAACACCTCTTCCACCAGGATCGGCGCCAGCCCCATCGAGGGTTCGTCCAGCAGCACGAGCTCCGGGTTCAGCATCACGGCGCGCGCCATGGCCAGCATTTGCTGTTCGCCGCCCGACAAGGTACCGGCCAGTTGATCGCGCCGTTCCTTCAGGCGCGGAAACAGATCCATGGCGCGGCCCAGGTCGGCTTGCACATCGCCCTTGGGGCGGCTGCCCGTCAGGCGCGGAAACGCGCCCAACAGCAGGTTGTCGGTAACCGACAGCGTGGGAAACACGCGCCGGCCTTCCGGCGAATGCGCCAGGCCCAGCCGAGCGATGCGGTGCGATTCCAGGCCATCAATGCGCTTGCCGCTCAGTGTGACCTCGCCCGCCGTGGGCCGGATCATGCCCGACAGCGCCCGCATCGTCGTCGTCTTGCCGGCGCCGTTTGAGCCGATCAGCGTCACCACCTTGGCCTTGGGCACCTCCATGCTGATGCCGTGCAGCACCTTGACCTTGCCGTAACCCGCTTCCAGATTCTTGATCGATAGCATCTTGTTGTCCTCTTGGCGTCAGGCGGGCGCACCGCCCAGATACGCCTCGATAACCTTGGCGTTGCTTTGCACTTCGTTCGGCAGGCCTTCGGCAATTTTCTGACCGAAGTCCAGCACCGATACGGTGTCGCACACCCCCATCACCACATCCATATGGTGTTCGATGAGGATCAACGTGATGCCGTGGTCGCGCACCTTGCGGATGATGGCCAGCAGTTCGATGATGTCGGGCGCGGTAAGCCCGGCGGCGGGTTCGTCCAGCAGCAGCAGCTGCGGGTCCAGCGCCAGCGCGCGCGCGATTTCCAGCAGACGCTGCTTGCCGTAGGGCAGGTTGCGCGCCTCTTCGCTTGCCAGGGATTCCAGCCCCACGAATTCCAGCAGCGCCATGGCGCGGGCGCGGGCGCCTTGCTCTTCGCCCTTCCATTTCGGCGTGCGCAGCGCAATGGCGGCCAGGCCGGTGGTGAAGGTGTGGTGCAAGCCGACCAGCACGTTTTCCAGGGCCGTCATTTCGCCGAACAGCTGCACGTTCTGGAATGTGCGCGCGATGCCGGTGGCGGCGATATCGGCCGGTGGCAGACCCACCAGCGACTTGCCCGAGAATTCCACCGCGCCGGCGGTCGGCACATAGATGCCGGTCAGCACGTTCATCATCGTGCTCTTGCCCGACCCGTTCGGGCCGATCAGACCGTGGATGGTGCCGCGCTTGATCGTCAGGTCCACTTCGTTCAGCGCCTTCAGGCCGCCAAACTGCATCAGCACGCGCTTGGCGGACAGCAGTGTCTCGCCCTTGCCCGCCACCACGGCGTCGGGCACCGCGTCCTGTTCATTGACCAGGTCTTTTTTCACCGACAGCGCGGCGCGGCGGTTCGAGAAGAACAGGTTGCGCACAAAGCCCACGATGCCGTCGGGCAGGTAATACACCACGAACAGGATCATGGCGCCGAAGATGGTCAGGCGCCAATCGGTCACGGCTTCCAGCCAGTACGAGAAAATGGCCAGCACGAGGGTGCCCACCACCGGCACGACCACGCGGCGCGGCTCGGCCCGGCCCTTGGACACGGCCACGATGCTGCCCACCGTCACCAACACGGCCACGGCCAGCGCGATCAGGCGGAAGGTGCTGATGTCGTCCAGCATCTTGGGCAGCAGCACGATGATGGATGCGCCGAGCAGCGCGCCCGTGCGGCTTTTGCGCCCGCCCATGATGATGGCCAGCAGGAACAGGATGGTGAGCTCGAAGTTGTACGTGTTGGGCGAGATGTACTGTTCGGAATACGAGTACAGCGCGCCCGCCAGCCCGGCAAAGCCGGCGCTGATCACAAACGCGAACACCTTGTGCCGGTAGACCGACACGCCCATGCAGTCGGATGCAATCGGGCTGTCGCGCAGCGCTTCGAACGAGCGGCCCAGGTGCGACTTCAGGATGCGGTGCACCACGATCAGCGACAGCACCAGCAGCGCGCCCACCAGCCAGAAGTATTCGCTTTTGGTCAGGATGTGCCCGCCGATGGACGGCTTGGGGATCTTGATGCCCAACGGGCCTTCAGTCATGAAGGTCATCTCGTTGATCAGGATCTGGATGATGGTGCCGAATGCCAGCGTGACCATCGCCAGGTAAGGTCCCGTCACGCGTAGCGCCGGCAGCGCCAGCACCGCGCCGAAGGCCGCCGCGATGAGGATGGCGGCGGGCAAAATCACCCAGATGGGCATTTGCAGATGAAAGAACAGTACGCCGGCGACATACGAGCCGATGCCGAACAGGCCGGCATGGCCCAGCGACACCTGGCCGGTGTAGCCCACCACGATATCGAGCCCGAACAGCAGGATCGAATAGATCATGATCGTTTCGATCAGGTGCAGGTAGTACGTATTGGTCACGCCCAGGGGCACGGCGGCCAGGCAGGCCACGGCCACGACGGACAGCAAGAGGTGCAGGGGTTTCATCGCTTACACCTTCTTGATCGCGGTCTTGCCGAACAGGCCGGCGGGCTTGAAGGTCAGCACTAGCAGCAGCAATACCAATCCCGGCACGTCCTTGTACCCCGTCGACAGATAAAAACCGGTGGTCGTCTCCGCAATGCCCAGGATCAGCCCGCCCACGACCACGCCCATGCCGCTGGACAGTCCGCCGATGATCGCCACGGCAAACGCCTTCAAGCCCAGCACCGCGCCCATCGTGGCGCCGGTCAGCGTCAGCGGGGCGACCAGCACGCCGGCAAACGCGGCGGTCAGCGACGACAGCGCATACGAAAACGTGATCACCATGCCGGTGTTGATGCCCATCAGGCCTGCGGCATCGCGGTCATTCGAGGTGGCCACGAAGGCTTTGCCGTAGATGGATTTACGGTTGAAGATTTCCACCAGGATCATCATGCCCAGCGCGCCGAACACCACCAGCAGTTCCATCGGCAGCACGTTGGCGCCCAGCACCTGGATGGGCGCTTCGGGCAGCGGTGACGGAAAGCGCAGGTCGTCGCGGCCCCAGATGTTCTCGGCCACGTTCTTGAAGATGATGCCCAGCGCGATGGTGGCCATGATCCAGCCAAACTCCGATCGCGTCTTGATGGCCGGCCGCACGCCGACCCGCTCGACCAGCGCGCCCTGCGCGAAGCCGAAAATGCAGACGATGGGAATCATGACCCAGTAGTTCACGCCCAGGCCGACCAGCGTCAGCCCGACCAGCGCGCCCAGCATTAGGGCTTCACCCTGGCCGAAGTTCAGCGTGCCGGATGTGGCGAAGGTGAGCTGGTATCCGAACGCAATCACGGCATAGATCATGCCTAGCGCGATACCGCTGTAGATAAGCTGTAGAAGAATCATGGTGTGTGTCTTGATGCGCTGTGTTCCGTCCCAACCCCCTTGGGCAGAACGCTGTTTTCAGGCGGCTGCATGCCCCGCGCCCGATGCGCCGGGCGCGGGCGGCGGCGGCCGGTCAGCCGCCGCCTTCCTGCTTGTTTCACACTTAGTTGGCCTTGACGACGCGGCCGCCCTTGACCTCGCCGATAACCACTTCCTTGGCCGTGATGGCGTCGTGGTTGTCGTGGGTGAACGGCTTGTTGTAGGTCATCACCACGCCTTCTACCGGCGTTTGCAGGTTTTCCAGCGCTTCGCGCACCTTGGCGCCGTCGGTGGAATTGGCCTGCTTGATGGCGGCCGCCAACAGGAAGACCGAGTCATAGCCCTGCGCCGCCGACACCGGGGAATCGATGCGGTTGTTCTTGGGCTTGAACTTGGCCAGGTAGGCGTCGATGAACGCCTTGCGCTTGGGCGAGTCGGGGTCCTGGATGAAGGTTTGCGGCATGCGCGCGCCTTCGCCGTTGGCGCCGGAGTTGTCGATGTAGTTGGCCATGGACAAGGTCCAGCTGCCGATGATCGGCACCTTCCAGCCCAGCTTGGTCATGCCATTGGCGATCTGGGCCAGTTCGGGCCCGATGCCATAGGTCAGCACGGCTTCGGCGCCGGCGGCCTTGGCTTTCAACAGCTGGGCCGTCATGTCGACGTCCTTGATATTGAACTTCTCAACCGCCACGGCCTTGATGCCCTTGGCGTTCAGGGCTTTTTCCAGATCCTCGCGACCCAGCTGGCCGTAGTTGGTGGAATCCGCCAGGATGGCGACTTTCTTGAAGCCACGGCGGGTGATCGCTTCTTCAACGATCATCGGGGCCTGGATGCTGTCATGCGCCGCATTGCGGAACACGTAGTTGTCGGGGTATTCCGGCGCCTTGAACTGGTGCGTGATCACGCTGCCCGTGGCCACGTTGTTGAAGACGGGGATCTTGGCGTCCTGGTAGAAGCGCTGCGAGGCCAGGGCCACGCCGGTGTTGATGTAGCCGACGGTGGCGGCCACTTGTTCCTTGTTGATCAATTCCTGGGCGATCTGCACGCCGCGCTCGTTCTTGGCTTCGTCGTCGCGTTCGACGGCAACCAGCTGGCGCCCCAGCACACCGCCGTTCTTGTTGATCTCTTCAATGGCCAGGCGCACGCCATCGCGCATGCTGACGCCCATGGAGGACGAACCCCCGGTGTACGGGCCGGCCACGCCGATCTTGATGGGGTCGGCGGCGTACGACGCGGCCGATGCAGCAAATGCAAGGGTTCCTGCTAGCAGCTTCAAACGAAAATCCATGGATGTCTCCGTTGTAGTAATTAGTGAACTGCGTGGAAAACCGTGTGCCGGCGCTGATCGGCGTGTTGCGTGATGCGGCGCTCTCCTGTGTTGCGTGTTGTGACTGTCTGCTTAATCGCTTACGCGAATCTGACCGCGCGGGGCTTTTCCGCGTAAATACCTAGTACGTATCTAGTGCGGGCGCACGGGGGCGGCGGGCTGCCGGGGCGCTGCGACGCGGGGGTTGTCGGGGGTGTGGCAGGCAGACAGCGGTGCTGGCGGCATCCTAGCCAGCGGGGAATGAAGGCGTGCGGAAATTCATTCCGCTCGGGGCTGGAAATTTATTCCTGTCCGGGCGGCACGCCGCGTGGTTCCTGGGCTGCGAGTTTGCAGACCTCTTGCAGCCATAGGGAAAACGCTTGGACCACGCTGCGCGGTGCACGCGAGGCCTCGGTGCAAAGGTAGTACTGCGATTCGCCGGGGATATCGATGTGGGTGACGCGCACGAGTTTGCCTTCGTCCAGCCATTCGGCCGCCAGGCTGCGGCGCGTCAGCGCCACGCCCTGGCCCGCGCGAGCAGCGGCCAGCATCATGCCCAGGTCCACCAGCCAGACGCCCCGCGACGGCTCGGGCCAGTCCAGGCCGGCCGCATCCAGCCACGGCCGCCAGGGCTCCATCGGGCAGCGCAACAGCTCAGCACGAGCCAGGTCTTCAGGGCGGTTGAACGGCCCGCGCGAGGCCAGGTAGGCGGGCGAGCACACGGCGAAGACCGGGTCGTCGGTGAGTTGGCGCGCGTGCAGCCCTGGGTACTTGCCGCTGCCGAACCGCACCCAGGCGTCCGCGTTGGGCGGCATGATGTCCAGGTACGGGATGGACAGCAGGATTTCCAATTCCACATCGGGATGCGCAGCGGTAAAGCCGGGCAGATAGGGAATCAGTACCTGGCGGGCAAACGTGGGCGTGGACACGACGCGCAGCGGTTCGGGCTTGGGTTCGCCGCGCTGATGCAGCGACGCGTCGGACAGCAGGTCCAAAGCGGTGCGGACCTGGCTGAGGTAGTCGCGCCCGGCTGCGCTGAGGGTGGCGCCCCGGCTGCTGCGGATGAACAGCGACACGTCCAGCATGGCTTCCAGGGCAGCGATGCGCTTGCCGATGGCGCTGGCGGTGACAAAGAGTTCTTCGCTGGCGCGTTCAAAAGAGCCCAGCCGCGCTGCGGCTTCAAACGCCTGGATGGCGGCCAAGGGGGGCAGCCGCACATCTTTGGAAGGGGAAGGTCCGCGCATGATCGTCTGGCGGGCCGGCCGTGCGCCCGACGAAAGAGTGGCAACGGCGCATTATAAAAGTGAAGCGCGGTCGCCGCGCCTGGAGTGATGCGTGGTCGCGGTCCCTGAAGTGAAGCGGAGTCGCTGCCTTCGCGACCCCGCTCCGTTCAGATGCCCTTGATCGCCAGGCTTGCCGCCAGACCCGCCATGACCACGGCGATGACGCCATCCAGCACACGCCAGGCCAATGCGTTGGCGAAGAAGCGCGCGAACACGCGCGAGCCGATGCCCAGCACGGCCAGCCACAGCAGGCTGGCCGTGAAGGCGCCCGCCGCGAACGCCATGCGCGCGTCGTCAAAGCCATGCGCCAGCGAACCCACCACCACCATGTCCAGCCAGAAATGCGGGTTCAGCAGCGAAAACCCCAGCGCGCCGAGCATCGCGGCGCGGCGCGAGGGCACCACGTCGCGCGCGGCGGCAAGGCCACCCGTGGCGGTCCATGCGCGGCGTGCGGACTGCACCGCGTACCAGGACAGGAAGGCCACGCCGAACCAGAGCACGGCGGTGGTCAGCCAGGGGAACCAGGCGGTCAGCGCTTGCAGGCCCGAGACGCTGGCAAAGATGAACACCGCGTCGATCAACGCGCAAATGGCGACCACGCTGAGCAGGTGCGCGCGCATCAGCCCCTGTCGCAGGATGAACGCGCTTTGCGCGCCCACAACGGCGAACAGACCCAGCCCGGTGGCCGTTCCGCTGGCCCAGGCAGTAAGAAAGAGGGGGGATGACAACGTGGCGAACATGATGCAAATACCTGTGACTGCTACGCCTGTGGCGGCGCTTTATTAAGGGTGCTGACTGAAGAATTCCGAACGCATTGCGCAGTTTGGCAATCACGTATTTTCCCTTGTCACGCCGATGAAATACAGCTAATTTTCCTTTACTGAATTAAGGATAGCTAATCCATGAAAATCGACCATGGCAACCTGCGGGCGCTGGCCGCGGTGGTGCGCGAAGGCAGTTTTGAGCGGGCCGCGCTGTCGCTTAGCGTGACGCCGTCGGCAGTCTCGCAGCGCATCAAGGCACTGGAGGACCGCATGGGCCGCCTGCTGGTCCAGCGCACCGTGCCGGCCGCCGCCACCGCCGACGGCCAGGTGCTGGTGCAACTGGCCGAGCAGACGGCGCTGCTGGAACATGATGCGCTGAACCGGCTGGGCGTGTCGGACGACGACGTGCCGCACGCCAGCATCCCCATCGCCGTCAACCACGACAGCCTGGAAACCTGGTTTGTCGACGCTGCCTTGCAGTTCTCGCAGCGCACGCGGGCCACGCTCGACATGCTGTCTGAAGACCAGGACCACACCGCCGCGTTATTGCGCAACGGTTCGGTGCTGGGCGCCGTGACGACGCTGGCCGATCCCGTGCAAGGTTGCCGCATCCATTCGCTGGGCAGCATGCGGTATGTGGCGACCTGCACGCCGGACTTCCACAAGCGCTATTTCGCCCAGGGCGTCAACGCGCAGACGCTGGCGCAGGCGCCGGTGCTGGTCTTTAACCGCAAGGATGCGTTGCAGGCGCGCTTTGCGCACAAGATATCGGACCCGGCGCCGTGGCAGCCGCCGGTGTGGTGGGTGCCGTCCACCCGCGCGTTCGTGCAGGCCACGCTGGGCGGACTGGGGTGGACGATGAATCCACTGCCGCTTGTCCAAGAACACCTTGATGCCGGTCATCTGATGATGCTTCGCAGCCGCGCCTGGGAGGATGTGCCGCTGTATTGGCAACATTGGCGGGTAAACTCCGAGGCGATGCAAGCCTTGACCGATTCGGTTCTGTCAGCCGCCCGCAGCTTGGTCCGGCGGCGTTAACCCACCAGGAGGACACCCCTATGAACATCCGCAAGTTCGCACTCATTGCCGCCATTGGCCTGTGCACGGCCGGCTCGGCGTGGGCCAAGGACTACAAGGTTGGCCAGATCGAGGTCGACGACCTTTGGGTGCGCGCCTCGGCGCCGGGCCAGTCGAATGGGGCGGGCTACATGGACATCGACAACGATGCCAAGTCCGAGGACCGCCTGCTGTCGGTGACGTCCGACGCCGCCGAACGGGTCGAGCTGCATACCGTGCAGACCGAGAACGGCGTGTCGAAGATGCGTCAGGTGGAAGGCGGTATCGCGCTGCCCGCCGATACCGAGGTCAAGCTCAGCCCGGGCGGTTATCACGTCATGTTCATCAAGCTGCGCGCGCCCTTCAAGGACGGCGCCACCGTGCCCGCCACGCTGAAGTTTGAAAAGGCCGGGGAAGTCGCCGTGCAATTCAAGGTCAAGCCGGCGTCGCATAACCCCGACATGAGCCACGATCACGGTGCGATGAAGCACTAAGCACGACGCCGGCCCCGCGCCCAGGTCAGTACAGGCCTTGCTGGCGCATGGCGTCGGCAACCTTGACGAAGCCGGCGATGTTGGCGCCGTCCAGGTAGTTGACGTATTCGCGTTCGCTATGGCCGTGGCGCACGCAGTTCTCGTGGATGTCGCGCATGATGGCGTGCAAGCGCGCATCCACTTCTTCGCGCGTCCATGCCAGCCGCGCGGAGTTCTGCGCCATTTCCAGGCCCGACACCGCGACGCCGCCCGCATTGGTGGCCTTGCCCGGCGCGTACAGCACGCGCGCGGCGATGAAGGCCTTGGCGGCATCCAGCGTGGCCGGCATGTTGGCGCCTTCCGCCACGCACAGCACGCCATTCTTGATCAGCGTTTGCGCATCGGCCAGTTCCAGCTCGTTCTGGGTGGCGCAGGGCAGCGCCACGTCGACGGGGACGTGCCACGGTCGCTTGCCGGCTTCGTATTTCAGCCCGAATTGCTGGGCATAGGTGTCCAGGCGGCCGCGCAGGTCGTTCTTGATGTGCATCAGCGCGACCAGCTTTTCGTGCGTGAAACCGGCGTCATCGACCACGGTGCCGTTCGAATCCGACACGGTCACGACCTTGGCGCCCAGCGACATGGCTTTTTCGATGGCGTATTGCGCCACGTTGCCCGAGCCCGAGACCGACACGCGCAGGCCGTCGAACGACTTGCCCACGCGCTTGAGCATTTCCTCGGCGAAGTACACGGTGCCGTAGCCGGTGGCTTCCGGGCGGATCAGGCTGCCGCCAAAGGTCAGGCCCTTGCCGGTGAAGACGCTGGCGGTCGAGTTCGACAGCTTTTTCATCATGCCGGCCATGAAGCCGACTTCGCGAGCGCCCACGCCGATATCGCCGGCCGGCACGTCGGTGTCGGGGCCCAGGTGGCGATACAGCTCGATCATCAGCGCCTGGCAGAAACGCATGACTTCGGCGTCGGACTTGCCCTTGGGGTCGAAGTCCGAGCCGCCCTTGCCGCCGCCCATGGGCAGCGTGGTCAGCGAATTCTTCAGCGTTTGCTCAAACGCCAGGAACTTCAGGATGGACAGGTTCACCGACGGGTGAAAGCGCATGCCGCCCTTGAAGGGGCCGATGGCCGAGCTGTGCTGGATGCGGAAAGCGCGGTTAACCTGGGCCTGGCCACGGTCATCCGTCCAGCACACGCGGAACTGGATCACGCGTTCCGGCTCGACCAGGCGCTCAAGCAGGGCGTGCTCGGCGTAGTGAGGGTGCTTTTCGATGAAAGGCCACAGGCTCAGCATCACCTCTTGGACGGCTTGCATGAACTCGGGCTGCTGCGGGTCGCGCGCGGCGACGCCACGCAGGAAGTCGTCCAGACTCTGCACTTTCAACTTGATCTCCTCGGGGGTGCTACGAATGGGTGCGTCTTGCGCCATTGTGGGGCGCGGTTTGTTTGTTCTGGTGCATCGACTGCACCGTCATGGTGCGCAAGTGTATGGGAAATTTGTTGCCCTGCGCAAAGGGCCGGTGCTGCGGTAGAGCGTTGAAAAGAAAGCGCTTTTTTCTGTGTATAAACAGGGACGTATAACCGGGAGATATCGCGTTTTCGCGGCGGAATACGCGTTAAGGATCGCCCAAGCGTTGATTTCGTAGGGGATTTGTATGTGTCCCCGTTTTATATCGTGGTGTCGGCCAGGGCAGAAACATCGCCAAGCCCTGCAAACAAAGGGGTTTGGGGCGCGGCGGTGGGATACCGACCGCCGGCGGGTGGGACTATGCGTCCCTAATTAATTTTTTCGTAAGGGACGCCGAAAGACCGCGGGTAGGGTCAAGCCGGCAGGGCGGGCACGCTTGGCGCGGCCCGCCCCAACGTATTACAGCGTGGCGTCGTAATCGATCGTCAGCGGTGCATGGTCCGAGAAACGCTCGTCCTTGTAGATCGCCACGTTGCGCGCGCGGGCGGCAATGCCCGGGGTGGCGATCTGATAGTCGATGCGCCACCCGACGTTCTTGGCCCAGGCCTGGCCGCGGTTGCTCCACCAGGTGTACTGGTCGGGCCGGTCATCGATGGTGCGGAACACGTCCACGAAACCGCGCTTGTCGAACACGTCGGTCAGCCAGGCGCGCTCTTCGGGCAGGAAGCCCGAGTTCTTCATATTGCCCTTCCAGTTCTTCAGGTCGATTTCCTTGTGCGCGATGTTCCAGTCGCCACAGATGACGAACTCGCGGCCCGTGGTCTTGTGTTCGTGCATCAGGGCATCGATCCAGGGGCCGAAGCGATCCAGGAACCGGTATTTGGCCTGCTGGCGTTCGTCGCCGCTGGAGCCCGAGGGCAGGTAGGCGCTGATGACGGACAGGTTCTTCCAGTCGGCGCGGATGATGCGGCCTTCGGGGTCGAATTCTTCGCAGCCCAAGCCGATGTTCACGCGTTCGGCGGCATCGCGCAGGTAGATGCCCACGCCGCTGTAGCCTTTCTTGACGGCATGGTGGAAGTGGCCGGTGTAGCCGGGCGGGTGACGCAGATCTTCAGTCAGGTCCGCGTCGGCGATCTTGATTTCCTGAAGGCAAAGCACGTCAGCGGCGTGCTTTTCCATCCACGGTTGCAGGCCCTTGCGAAAGGCGGACCGGATGCCGTTGAGATTGATCGACGTGATGCGAAGCAAAGCGAAACTCCTGTAGAGCGGCCGCCAGGGGCCGGAACAATGCCAGGAATTTAACCGACTGGGCGGCAGGGGCAGGGAATAGCCCCGACAACGGATAAAATGCCGGGGTTTGCCATCCACCGGACTCACTCGCATGCCCGCCGCCGCTTCTTCCTCCCCGTCTCGCCCCACTTCCCTGGAATTTGTTCGCTTCGCGCTCGACGAAGGCGTGCTGCGCTTTGGCAGCTTCAAGGTCAAGTCGGGCCGGATCAGCCCCTATTTCTTCAATGCCGGCCTGTTCAACAGTGGCCGCGCGGTGGGCAAGCTGGCGCAGTTCTATGCGCAGGCGCTGCTGGATTCCGGCGTGCAGTTCGACATGCTGTTCGGCCCCGCGTACAAGGGCATTCCGTTGGCCACCGCAACGGCGGTGGCGCTGGCGGGCCACCCGGCGATGGACGGGCGTAACGACGTACCGTTCGCCTACAACCGCAAGGAAGCCAAGGACCACGGCGAAGGCGGCACGCTGGTCGGCGCGCCGCTTCAGGGCAAGGTCGTCATCATTGACGACGTGATCACGGCCGGCACTTCGGTGCGCGAATCGGTGGAGATCATCCGCAACGCGGGCGCCGAGCCGGCCGCCGTGCTGATTGCCATGGACCGCATGGAACGCGCGGGCCCCGACGACGCGCTGTCCCCGCATTCCGCCGTGCAGGACGTGGCCAAGACCTACGGCATTCCGGTGGTGGCGATTGCATCGCTGTCGGACATCATGGCCTTGCTGCAAGACGATGCCGCCTTCGCGGAAAACCGCGATGCCGTGCAGGCGTATCGCACGAAGTACGGGGTGAAGTAACGCTGCTGGGATGGATGGCCGGCCGCGGCAATGCGCCGCGGCCTTTTGTAGGACTGATCCCCGTATGGGCTATCAGATCAGCCGCCCAGCTTTTCCTTGAGCAGGTCGTTCACTTGTTGCGGGTTTGCCTTGCCGCGCGCGGCCTTCATGATCTGGCCCACCAGCGAGTTAAACGCCTTTTGCTTGCCTGCCCGGTACTCTTCCACGATGGCCGGGTTGGCGGCCAGCACCTCGTCGATCATGGCGCCGATGGCGCCCGTGTCGCTGATCTGCTTCAGGCCGCGCGCGTCGATGATGGCATCCGCGTCGCCGCCGTTCTCGCCGGCCCACATGGCGCCGAAGACTTCGCGGGCGATCTTGTTGGAGATCGTGCCGTCGATGATGCGGCTGATCAACGCTGCCAGCGCGGGCGCTTGCACCGGCGATTCGGCGATGGTCTTTTCGTCCTTGTTCAAGGCGGCGGACACCTCACCCATGACCCAGTTCGCGGCCAGCTTGGCCTGGCCGGCCGGCAGCGCGTTGGCCACTGCCTGGAAGTAGGCGGCCAGATCGCGGCTGACGGTCAGTTGGGCGGCATCGTAGGCGGGCAGGCCGTATTCCGATTCGAAGCGGGCGCGCTGGGCTGCCGGCAGTTCGGGCATGGCGGCGCGCACCTCGTCGACCCAGGCGCTGGAGATCACCAGCGTGGGCAGGTCGGGGTCGGGGAAGTAGCGGTAGTCGTGCGCGTCTTCTTTGCTGCGCATGCTGCGCGTTTCGTCGCGGTCGGCGTCGTACAGGCGCGTTTCCTGCACCACCGTGCCACCGTCCTCGATCAGTTCGATCTGGCGGCGCGCTTCGTAGACGATGGCGCGTTCCAGGAAGCGGAACGAGTTGACGTTCTTGATCTCGGTGCGGGTGCCGAATTCTTTTTGGCCGACGGGGCGCACGGACACGTTGGCGTCGCAGCGGAACGAGCCTTCCTGCATGTTGCCGTCGCAAATGCCCAGCCACACAACCAGGCTGTGCAGCGCGCGCGCGTAGGCCACGGCCTCGGCCGCCGAGCGCATTTCGGGCTCGGTCACGATTTCCAGCAGCGGGGTGCCGGCACGGTTCAGGTCGATGCCGCTGGCGGGCGACCCATTGGCCAGCGTGAAGTCGTCGTGCAGCGATTTGCCGGCGTCTTCTTCCAGGTGGGCACGCGTCAGGTTGATGGTTTTTTCTTCTTCGCCGACGAAGAACGACAGCGAGCCACCCACCACGACGGGCAGTTCGTACTGGCTGATCTGATAGCCCTTGGGCAAGTCGGGGTAGAAGTAGTTCTTGCGCGCAAAGACCGAGCGCGGCGCGATGGTCGCGCCCACCGCCAGGCCGAAGCGGATGGCGCGTTCAGCCGCGCCCCGGTTCATGACCGGCAGGCTGCCCGGCAACGCCAGGTCGACCTCGTTGGCATGCGTGTTGGGCGCCGCGCCGAATTGCGTGCTGCTGCCCGAAAAAATCTTGGAGTCGGTGGAAAGCTGGGTGTGCGTTTCCAGGCCGATGACGATTTCCCAGTTCATTATCTGTAGTTCCAATCAGTAGAGCCGCGGCTGCGATGCCAGCGGCGCCGGGCCGCCCGAAACGCCGGCGGTCCCCTGGGGGGAGCGCGAACGTTGGGGGCGTGTGGGCATCATCACAGCGGGGACCGCTTGTGCCAGTCCGTCACTTGTTGGTAGCGGTCGGCGATGGCCAGCAGCCTGCCTTCGTCGAAGTAATTGCCGATGATCTGCAAGCCGACGGGGCGCTTGCCGTTGTCGCCGCCAAAGCCGCACGGGATCGACATGGCGGGCAAGCCGGCCAGGCTCACGCCGAGCGTGTAGACGTCGGCCAGCCAGTCGGCGGTGGGGTCGTCGCGGTTGTCGCCGATGTTCTTGGCGACCGACGGCGTGACGGGGCCCATGATGACGTCGCACTGGCCGGCGTAGGCGCGCTGGAAATCCTGCGCGATCAGGCGGCGCAGGCGTTGCGCTTGCAGGTAGTAGGCGTCGTAGTAACCGTGGGACAGCACGTACGTGCCGATCAGGATGCGGCGCTTGACCTCGTCGCCGAAGCCTTCGGCGCGCGAGCGGCTGATCATCTCGTTCAGGTCGCCGTACTGCTCGGTGCGGTGGCCGTAACGCACGCCGTCGTAGCGCGCCAGGTTGCTGGACGCTTCCGCCGGGGCGATGACGTAGTAGGCGGGGATGGCCAGTTCCGTGCGCGGCAGCGACACGGGCACGCGCACGGCGCCCAGCGCTTCGAACTGCGCCAGCGCGGCTTCCACCGCGGCGGCCACGTCGGCCGCGAGGCCCGCGCCGAAATACTCTTCGGGCACGCCGATGCGCAAGCCCTTCAGGGGCTGGCTGCCGGCGCCGTCGAACGCGGCTTGCGCGGCGTCGAAGTCGCGGCGCACGCGGCCGGGTTCGTTGACGGCGCCATCGCATTTTTCCAGGCTGGTGGCATCGCGCGGATCGAAGCCGCTGATGACGTCCAGCAGCTCAAGCAGGTCGCGGCTGCTTTGCGCCAGCGGGCCGGCCTGATCCAGGCTGGAGCCGAACGCCACCATGCCGTAGCGCGACACGGTGCCATACGTGGGCTTGATGCCGCTGACGCCGCACAGCGCGGCGGGCTGGCGCACCGAACCGCCGGTGTCGGTGCCGGTGGTGGCCGCCACCAGTCGGGCGGCGACCGCGGCGGCCGAACCGCCGGACGAACCGCCCGGCACGGCCGCGTGGTCCCAGGGATTTTTCACCACGCCGTAGGCCGAGTTCTCGTTGCCGGAACCCATGGCGAATTCGTCGCAGTTGAGCTTGCCGATGGACACGGCGCCCGCCGTACCCAGGCGTTCGACCACGGTGGCGTCAAACGGGCTGACGTAGCCGTCCAGCATCTTGCTGCCGGCGGTGGTGCGCCAGCCACGGGTCACGAACGCGTCTTTGTGGGCGATGGGCACGCCGGCCAAGGGGCCGGCCGAACCCGCGGCCAATGCGGCGTCGGCGGCGCGCGCCTGGGCCAGCGTCAATTCAGCGTCAATATGTAAAAAGCAATTCAGGCCGCTGGCCGCATCGGCGGCCGCCAAGGCGCTTTGCGCCAGTTCGACGGCGCTGACCTGGCGTTGGGCGAGGGCCGCGCGCAAGGCGGCGATCCCCTCGAATTGGGTATGCAAGGCGGGTTTTGTCATGGCTTAATCGAGGACTTTGGGGACCAGGAACAAGCCTTCCTGGGCGTCGGGGGCGTTGGCCAGCAGCGCCTCGCGGCGTGTTTCCGAGCTGGCCTCGGTCACGGCGTCTTCACGCAGGCGCAGCACGATGTCCTCATGGGCGGACAGGGGGTGGGCCAGCGGTTCGACGCCTTGGGTGTCGACGGACTGAAGCCGTTCGATCAAGTGGAGAATGCCGTTGAGTTCGGCCTGCGCAAGGGTGCGCTGGTCGGGGGTCAGTTCGATTCTGGCCAGCCGGGCAATGCGGGCCACATCTGTGTCATTGAGCGCCATAGGGATTGCAAAATCGATAAGCGAAGGCCGAAGGGCGGGACCGGGCAGTATGTATGCGCCGATCCCGTTACAAAGCTTGAATAGCCTGCATTTATGCGCTATTTCCGGTGAAATTATAAGTTATGATTCACGGTTTAATCGCCGTGATGACAGGCGGACCCGACCTTTTTCGGGCCAAACGCCCCATGGCATGAACCCAATTCCCCCCAGAATTTAGCTGAGCTCCCATGTTCGGATTCCTGCGCAGTTATTTTTCCAGCGATATGGCGATTGACCTCGGTACCGCCAATACGCTGATTTACGTCCGCGGCAAGGGCATCGTGCTCGATGAGCCCTCCGTGGTCGCAATCCGTCATGAAGGCGGGCCTCACGGCAAAAAGATCATCCAGGCCGTCGGCCACGAAGCCAAGCAGATGCTCGGCCGAGTTCCCGGCAATATTGAGGCCATCCGGCCCATGAAGGACGGCGTTATCGCCGACTTCACGGTCACCGAACAGATGCTCAAACAGTTTATTCGCATGGTGCACCCCCGCAACATGCTGGCTCCCAGCCCGCGGATCATCGTCTGCGTGCCTTGCGGTTCCACCCAAGTCGAACGTCGCGCCATCCGTGAATCGGCGTTGGGCGCGGGCGCCTCGCACGTCTTCCTGATCGAAGAACCCATGGCCGCGGCCATCGGCGCCGGCCTGGCCGTGTCCGACGCCAGCGGCTCCATGGTCGTCGACATCGGCGGCGGCACCACCGAGGTGGCAGTCATCTCGCTGGGCGGCATGGTCTACAAGGGTTCGGTGCGCGTGGGCGGCGACAAGTTCGACGAAGCCATCGTCAACTACATCCGCCGCAACTACGGCATGCTGATCGGCGAACCCACCGCTGAACTGATCAAGAAGGAAATCGGCTCGGCATTCCCGGGTTCCGAAGTCCGCGAAATCGAAGTCAAGGGCCGCAATCTGGCCGAAGGTGTGCCGCGCAGCTTCACGGTCTCGTCCAACGAGATCCTGGAATCGCTGACCGACCCGCTGAACCAGATCGTGTCCGCGGTGAAAATCGCGCTTGAGCAGACCCCGCCGGAACTGGGCGCCGACATCACCGACAAGGGCATCGCCCTGACCGGTGGCGGCGCGCTGTTGCGCGACCTGGATCGCCTGCTCCAGGAAGAAACCGGCTTGCCCGTCGTGGTGGCCGATGATCCCCTGACCTGCGTCGTGCGCGGTTGCGGCGAAGCGCTGGAACACCTTGAGAAACTGGGCGCCATCTTCATCAACGATTAATACCGCCCGCCAGCCCGGAGCCCCGCTTTTTTTCGGCTCCGGCCGCTGCGGGGGCTTCGGACGCGGGCGCCCGGGCTGAGATTCATGCAACGACAAGGGACCCCCCCTTTATTCAGGCGCGGCCCACCCGCGGAGGTGCGGCTGGTCGTTCTGGTCGTCCTGGCGTTGGCCCTGATCATCATCGATTCGCAATGGCGCATGCTTGAACCGGCGCGCCGTACGATCGCCGTGGCGCTTTACCCCTTCCAGCGCGCCGTCATGGCGCCGCGTGACCTGGTGCAACAGGTCAACGAATGGGTCAACGCGGCCAATCTTATCCGCAGTGAAAACGAAGCCTTGCAGCGCCAGCGCATCGAGCTGGCCCAGGTGGCGTCGCACGCCGCCCAGTTGGCGGCCGAAAACGCCCAGCTGCGCCGCCTGCTTGGCGTGACCGATACCGTGGCGCAATCGGCCGTGGTGGTCGAAGTCATGTACGAACCCACCAATGCCTTCACGCAGCGGCTGGTGTTCAACAAGGGCAGCAAGGCCGGCCTGGCGCCGGGCATGCCGGTGATCGACGAAGGCGGCGTGGTCGGCCAGATCGTGCGCGTGACGCCGATGACGGCCGAGGCCGCGTTGGTCACCGACGAGCAAGTGTCGATCCCCGTGCAACTGCTGCGCAACGGCTTGCGGCTGATTGCATTCGGCGGCAATTCTCCCGGCAAGATGGAAGTTCGTTACCTTGCCGCCAATGCCGACATCAAGGAAGGCGATACTATCGTCACCAGCGGCGTGGGCGGCCTGTTCCCCGCCGGACTACCCGTGGCCAAAGTGACCTCGGTCGAACGCGACACCGCCTCCGGTTTCGCTCGCGCCGTGTGTGAGCCGCTGGCCCATCCCGAACGCTATCGCCACTTCCTGGTCTTGCAGGTGGATGTGGCGCGCGCCGAGTCCAACCGTCAGGAGGTCGATTCCGGTGGATCGGACTAATTCTTCGCAACCCAGGCGCCGCCTGGGTACGCCCAGCAACGTGCACCCCGACCGGTTGTCCGGTCCCGCGCACGGTGTGTTCGTGTGGGGCACGGTGCTGCTGGTGTGGCTGGTGTCGTTGCTGCCCTGGCGCCTGTGGCAGGGCGCGCCGGACGTGCTGCTGCTGATCATCGCCTTCTGGTGCGTGCATGAGCCGCGCCGCGTCGGCCTGTTCACGGCGTTTTTCTTCGGCTTGCTGATGGACGTGCACGACGCCGGCATGCTGGGCGAACACGCGTTGTCCTACACCCTGGTCGCCTATGGCGCCGTGGTGCTGCATCGCCGCCTGCAACGGTTCGACCTCTGGAGCCAGGCGATGCACATGCTGCCTGTGTTCTTCGTGGCGCGTTTCCTGACGCAGATCATCCATGCCTGGGTCGCGGGCAAGTGGCCGGGTTGGGATTGGTGCATCAGCGTGGCCATCACGGCCGCCCTGTGGCCGTTGGCGGGTTGGGTTTTGCACCTGCCGCAGCGCGGTGCCGACGACGCCGAATCTTCCTCCGCCTGATGGCGGCGTCGCGTCATGTTTGAATTCAAGAAAACCGGCCAGCAGCAAAAGCAGCGCTTCCGCCTGCGCGCGTGGGTGGGCGGCGTGTTTGCGCTGCTGTGCTTTGGCGTGCTGGTGGGCCGGTTCTGGTATTTGCAGGTGGATCGCTACGAAGGTCTGTCCGAACGCGCCGATCGCAACCGTATCGCCGTGGTGCCGATTCCGCCGCGGCGCGGCGAGATCCTGGACCGCAACGGCGAAGTGCTGGCGCGCAACTACCGCACCTACACACTGGAAGTCGTGCCGGCCCACGCGGGCAACATGAACGAATTGTTCGAACGGCTGACCGAAGTGGTCTACATCAGCCCGACCGACCAGCGCCGCTTCAAGCGCCGCGCCGCCGAGTCCAGCCGCTACGCCAGCCTGCAATTGCGCAACAACCTGAACGAAACGGAAGCCGCGTGGTTCGCCGCGCACGCCTTCCAGTTTCCGGGCGTCGAGTTGCGCGCGCGCTGGGTGCGCGAATATCCGCAAGGCGTGTCGGCCGCGCACGTGGTGGGCTACATCGGCCGCATTGCCGAAGGCGACAACGAAGAGCTGGAACGCGCCGGGCAACTGGGCAACTATCGCGGCACCGATGTCATCGGCAAGAAGGGTATCGAGAAAACCTGGGAAGAGCAGCTGCATGGCCGCACCGGGCTTGAAGAAGTCGAAGTGACGGCGGGCGGGCGGCCCATGCGCACACTGCGGCGCATCGACCCGGTGCCAGGGTCCGACATCATGCTGTCCATCGACCTGGGCCTGCAAAAGGTGGCCGAGGAAGCGTTTGAAGGGCAGCGCGGCGCCCTGGTGGCCATCGACCCCGACACGGGCGAAGTGCTGGCCTTTGTGTCGCAACCCTCGTTTGACCCGAACCTGTTCGTGGACGGCATCGACGTCGACAACTGGCGCATGCTGAACGAATCGCCCGACCACCCGCTGATCAACCGCCCGCTTTACGGCACCTACCCCATCGGGTCGACCTACAAGCCCTTCGTGGCCCTGGCCGCACTGGAACTGGGCAAGCGCCGCGCCACGGACCGCATCTCGGACCCGGGCTACTACGAATTCGGCGGACAGAAATTCCGCAACGCGGGGGGCGCGGCCTACGGCATGACCGACATGCACAAGGCCATCGTGGTGTCGTCCGACACGTATTTCTATTCGCTGGGCCCCGAGATCGGCGTGAACGCGCTGCACGACTTCACCAAGCAGTTCGGCTTTGGCCAGATCACCGGCATCGACCTGGAAGGCGAAAAACGCGGCGTGCTGCCGTCCACCGACTGGAAGCGCGCGGCCTACAAAGACAAGGACCGCCAGCGCTGGTACGCGGGCGAAACCATTTCGGTTGCCGTGGGCCAGGGCTACAACGCGTTCACCTTGCTGCAACTGGCGCAGGGTACGTCCACGTTGGCCAACAACGGGTTGTTCCGTCGCCCGCACCTGGTGCACGCCGTGCGCGACCCGCGCAGCGGTGTGGCCAAACCCACCGAGTCCACGCCCGACTACCGCATTCCGCTCAAGCAGGCGAATGTGGATGTCATCAAGAATGCCATGGCGGACGTGGTGCGGGCGGGCACCGCGCGCCGCGCGTTTGCCAATGCGCCGTACCAAGCGGCCGGCAAGACGGGCACCGCGCAGGTGTTCAGCCTGCGTGGCGGCCATTACCGCGCCAGTGCCATCGACGAACGCCTGCGCGATCACGCGCTATTCATGGGCTTCGCCCCACTCGAGCACCCGCGCATCGCCCTGTCGCTGATCGTCGAGAACGCCGGCTGGGGCGCCAGCGTGGCCGCGCCGGTCGCGCGCAAGGTGTTCGATTATTGGCTGGCCAAGGACCGCCAGGACAAGATCGTGCGCCCGGAACGCGCCGACCCCCTGGCCTCGGTCGAAACCATTACCTCTGACGTGGTGCGCCAACAATGAAGCGCCTGGGCCTTATCCTGCTACGCGTCTTCACGGCGTTCGACTGGCCGCTGCTGGCCATCCTGATGATGTTCGCGGCGCTGGGCCTGACCGTCATGCATTCCGCCGTGGGCGGCACGGACTGGCGGTTCGCCGAACAGTCCCGCAACTTCATCATTGCGTTCTTCGCCATGTGGATCATGGCGCTGATTCCCCCCAAGTGGCTGATGAAGCTGGCGCTGCCCTTCTACGTCGTGGGCGTGGTGCTGCTGCTGGGCGTGGAGTTCTTTGGTGAAACCAGCAAGGGCGCGACCCGCTGGCTGAACCTGGGCGTGACCCGCATCCAGCCGTCCGAGATGATGAAGATTGCGGTGCCGATGATGCTGGCCTGGTATTTCCAGCGCCATGAAGGCGCCGTGCGCATCCGCGACTTTCTGGCCGCCGCCGCGATGCTGGCCGCGCCTTTCGCGTTGATCGTGCTGCAACCCGACCTGGGCACGGCGCTGCTGGTGTTTGGCGCCGGTTTCTTCGTGATCTATTTCGCGGGGCTGTCGTTCAAGCTGCTGGTGCCGGTGATGCTGGCCGGCATCATCGCCATTGGCACGCTGGTGTATTACGAAGACCAGTTGTGCGAGCCGGACGTAAGCTGGGTGGTGCTGCACGATTATCAAAAGCACCGCGTCTGCACGCTGCTCAATCCCAGCTCGGACCCCTTGGGCAAGGGCTTTCACACCATTCAGTCCATGATCGCGGTGGGCTCGGGCGGCGTGTATGGCAAGGGCTACATGAAGGGCACGCAGACCCACCTGGACTTCATCCCCGAGCGCACCACCGACTTCATCTTCGCCGTCTACGCTGAGGAATTCGGCCTGTACGGCGGCATCGCCATCCTGGTGCTGTACGGCCTGATGATGGCGCGCGGGCTGACCATCGCGTCCCGCGCGGCCTCGCAGTTCGGGCGGCTGCTGTCAGGCGCGCTGACGATGATGCTGTTTATCTATGTGTTCGTGAACGTCGGAATGGTCACGGGTATCTTGCCCGTGGTGGGTGTGCCCCTGCCGTTCATGAGTTACGGCGGGACGGCGTTGTTCACCATGGGCATCGCTTTCGGCATCATGATGAGCATCAGCCGCCACCGCTCCGTAAAAGCCTGACGCGCCGATAGCGGGGCGTCAGAGGCGCGGTCGTGCTTGCGGCAACGCGCCTGTCCCGTTCAGCCAGGCAATGCGTCCGGCACACCCAGTTCAATGGCCAGCGTCGTCAGCCCGTCCCAGATGCGGCTGTCGAACTCGATTGAATCCGCATTGACGGCGCGGTTGCGGGCTTCGTACTCGCCCGGATACTGCACGCTTTCCACGCCGGGTTGCGGCTTGCAGGCGTGCAGGTAGTCGATGAACGCGCCGACTTCCATCGACCGCCAATCCGTATTGAAATCCACCTGCGGGTCCAGCAGTAGCGCGAACATATTGTTCGTCGCCACGCCAATGCGCGGGTGCTGCGGCTGGATCGTGCCGCCGCCGGACAACACGCCCGCCAGCAACTCGGCCACCAGGCCCAGCGCATAACCCTTGTGGCCGCCAAAGGGCAGCAGGGCGCCCGGCGGGTCGGCGAACAGCGCATTGGGGTCCGTCGTGGGGTTGCCCTGGGCATCGATCAACGACCCCGGGGGGGCCTTTTCGCCCTTGGCCGCCAGCACGCGCGCCCGGTTCACGGCGATTGAACTGGTCGCCATGTCCACGATGAACGGCGGCCGGCCACCGGGCAGCGGGCCGGCAAAGCACAGCGGGTTGGTCGTCAGGCACGCCTGCGCGCCGCCGAACGGCGCCACGGTGGGCGAGCGGTTGATCACGTTGGTGAAGGCCAGCAGGATCAAGCCCTTGGCCGCAACCATTTCCCCGAAGTGGCCCATGCGGCCCAGGTGGTGGCTGTGGCGCAGCGTCACGATGCACTGCCCGTGTTCCTGCGTGCGTTCGATGGCCTTTTCGATGACCGCCTTGCCCACGTACTGGCCCAGGCCGTGGTGGCCGTCGTAGGCCAGCATGGCGCCACGGTCATTGACCAGTTCAGGCCGGCCGTCTGCCTGCGCCAGCCCTTCGGACAGGACGCGGCGGTAGTTCGTCAGGATGGACAGGCCGTGGCTGGTGTAGCCGACGCGGTCGGACTCCACCAGGTGTTCGGCCACGTCGCGCGCGATATCTTCCGGCACGCCTTGCGCCATCAGCACGCGGCGGCCGTATTCGTTGGCTTGGGCTAAAGAGAGTTTCATGATGCGTTCTCCTTACAGCCAGCCAAGCCAGCGCCAGTAGGTCATGCCCATCAGCAGCATCAGCAGGTAGCCCACGATGGTGACGATGATGCCGACTTTCGCGAACTGCTTAGCGTTGAAGGTTTCCGTGCCCAGGCACACCATGTTTTGTGGCGCGTTGATCGGCAGGATGAAGCCATAGCTGACGACAAAGCCCAGCAGCATGGTCATGCCCAGCCGGCTGAACTCGCCGGGCAGCGTGGCCAGCACCGAGATCAGGATGGGCAGCATGGCCGACGTCAGCGCGGTGGCGCTGGCAAAGCCCAGGTGGATGACGATCAGGAACGCGGCCAGCACGGCGAAGATGGCCAGCGGACCCAGGTGATCCAGCCCGGTGTGCGCCACGACCTGGTTGCCCAGCCATTGGCCGGCTTGCGTCGTCAACAGGGCGGTGCCCAGGCTGATGCCCACGCCGAACACAATCACGGTGCCCCATGGGATACGCGATTGCACGTCCTTCCATGTCATCACGCCAAAGCGCGGCAGCATCAAGAGAACCAGGCCGAAGTAGGTGGTCGACGTGGTGTCGAACTTGTGCAGCTTGCCTTCGGTCGACCAGAACAGCAGCAGCATGATCGACACGGCCATCAGGCGCTTTTGCGCGCCGGTCATCGGGCCCAGTTCAATCAGCGACTTTTCGACGGCTTCCTTGCCCCCGGCGATGCTGTCGCTTTCCGGCGGCAGCAGCTTGAGCACCACCACGATCAGCACGGCCGACATGATCAGCGACCACGGTGCGCCCGCGATCAGCCAGTCCGACCACGCCACGCGTTCGCCCAGCATCTTTTCCATGAAGCCGACCGTCAGCAGGTTTTGCGCGGCGGCGGTCTGGATGCCCACGTTCCAGATACTGGTGGCCTGCGCCACGATGATCATGATGCCGGCGGCGATGTTGGACCGCTTGTCCACGCCGAACGCGGCGATGACGCCCATCATGATCGGCACCACGGCGGCGCTGCGCGCGGTGGCGCTGGGCACCACCAGGCTCAGCACGATCGTCACGGCGATACATCCGATCAGGATGCGGCGCGTGCTGGTGCCCACTCTCGACAGCGTGACCAGCGCAATGCGCCGGTCCAGCCCGGTGAAGGTCATGGCGGCGGCAATGAACAGGGCGCCGGTCACCAGCGCCAGCGCCGAGTTCGCGAAGCCCGTCAGCGCCATGCTGATAGCGGCCGAGGTGCCGTACAGCACATTCGGGTCTTTGATTGTCGGAGCCGTGCCCAACAGGAAAGCCATCAGCGTCGTGATCATGATCGCGCTGGCTTCGTAAGACACGGCTTCGGTAATCCAGACCACCACGGCGAATGCCAGGATTGCCAGCATGCGGTGTCCCGCGACCGGCAGGTCGGCGGGCAGGGGCATCAGCAATACCCCGATCATCACCACGAAACCGGCGATTAGTCCGATGGGAATTTTTGCTTTTTGGGGTGCCTGTGAGGCAGGGACGGCGGCTGGCGCGGTCATATCCATCTCCGGTTGAGGTCAAACCGTCGACACACTCCCCGCGAGCACGGGTTTGTTCAATTCGATGTGTCGACGCTACAGGACGATCGTGACGGCATTGAGGAAAACCCGCATTGATATGGATCAAGCCGATGAAGATTTCGGCTTGAGAAAACCCACCTGGCGCATTATGCTCGCGCGCCCTGTTGCGCCGCAAGCACGGTGCGGCCGACCAAGCCGGCAATCAACCCAGCGCCAGCCGCAGTTGTTCGTCCAGATGCAGCGTGGGTGCCACCCGCCAACCGCTCTGGGCGTAGCGCAGCCAACGGCCCAGCACCAGATGCGTCAGCAGGCTGGCGTGCGCCGCGACGTTGGCGTCCGCGGGCAGCCCGCCGTCGGTGATCGCGATGCGCAGCGACTGCTTCAGCGACGTTTCGATGCGGTCATTGATATGGTTGATGCGCTCTTGCAGCCGGTTGTCTTCCGTGACCAGCGCGTCGCCGGTCAGCACCCGCGTCATGCCCTTGTTGCGTTCGGAGAACGTCAGCAGCATGGCAACGGTCTTGTGCGCCTGGGGCACGCCGTAGGGTTCCACGGTGGCAATCTGGTTGACCAGCGTGAAGATGCTGGTCTCGATGAATTCGATCAGCCCTTCGAACATCTGCGCCTTGCTGGCAAAGTGCCGGTACAAGGCGGCCTCGGACACTTGCAGACGCGCGGCCAGCGCAGCCGTGGTGATGCGGGAAGCGTGCGGCTGCTCCAGCATTTCGGCCAGGGTCTGCAGAATCTGGGTCTTGCGCTCGCCGGGTTTGCTCGCCATGGAAGGGACTGCTCTCGCGCAGGCTTGACGGTGAAGGGGGAGGGAGGAGCGCGCCGCTATCCCCGCAGGGGACGCCGGCGTAACAACAAATCACTGACGGAGTTTACCCGCAAGTCGACATAGGGCGGACGATGCGAACGACCGCGCGAGAAGGGGGTGCCAGGGTGATACACGTGCACGGTGCGCACGCCGACGCGGCGCGCGCCGCGCAGGTTGGCCAGCGTGTCTTCGACCAGCACGGCACGGTGGGCGGGTACGCCTTCGCGGGCCAGCACATAACGCAGCAGCGCGGGCGACGGCTTGGGGCGGAATTCGCCATGCAGCCGCATATGTTCAATGGCCCACAGGCTGTCGAACTGCCGCAGGATGCCCAGGCGTTCCAGCACGGAGCGGGCGTAGCGCAGCGGCGCGTTGGTCAGCAGCACCTTGCGGCCGGGTAGCTGGCGCAGCTTGTAGGCCAGCGCCTTTTCGCCGCGCACCAGCGGGTTGACGTCAAAGTCGTGGCTGCGGTGCAGGAAGTCGTGCGGGTTGACGCCGTGGTGGCGGACCATGCCGATCATCGTGGCGCCGTAACGCTGCCAATACTTGCGGCGCAGGTCGTTGGCGGTGTCGACGTCCACGTTCAGCGCCTCGGCCACCGCCATGGTCATGCCCCGGTCTATCTTCGGGAAGATGGCGTGCGAGGTGTCGTGAAGCGTGTTGTCCAGGTCAAACAGCCACAGGCGTTCGGAAACGCCCGTGGCCATGCGGCGCGAGCGGCGCATACGCGCCGCCGGCCGTAACAGCAGACGTTGAGCTCGCATCAATGCGAGCTGATCATCGTGCCCACGCCTTGGTCGGTCAGGATTTCAAGCAGCAGGCAGTGCGGCACGCGGCCGTCGACGATGTGAACGGAATTCACGCCGTTCTTGGCGGCATCCAACGCCGACGAGATCTTGGGCAGCATGCCGCCCGAGATGGTGCCGTCGGCGAAGAGTTCGTCGATGGTCTGGGCCGACAGGCTGCGCAGCAGCTTGCCCGCCTTGTCCAGCACGCCCGGGGTGTTGGTCAGCATCAACAGCTTTTCGGCGCCCAGCACTTCGGCCATCTTGCCGGCGACGACGTCGGCGTTGATGTTGTAGGCCGTGCCGTCTTCGCCATAGCCGATGGGCGAGATCACGGGAATGAACTGGTCGTCTTGCAGGGCCTTGACCACGGCGGGTTCAACCAGCGTGATGTCGCCCACGAAGCCGATGTCGATGGGTTCGGCGGGGTTGTCCTTGTTGGCCATCAGTTTTTTCTGAGCCTGGATCAAGCCGCCGTCCTTGCCGGTCAGGCCCACGGCCTTGCCGCCGACCTCGTTGATCATCATGACGATGTCTTGCTGGACCTGGCCGCCCAGCACCCATTCGACCACTTCCATGGTCTCGGCATCGGTCACGCGCATGCCCTGGATGAAGGTGCCCTGCTTGCCGATGCGGCGCAGCGCGTCGTCGATCTGCGGACCGCCGCCGTGCACCACCACCGGGTTCAGACCCACCAGCTTGAGCAGCACGACATCGTGCGCGAAGCTGCGCTGCAAGCGCTCTTCCGTCATGGCGTTGCCGCCGTACTTGACCACGATGGTCTTGCCGTGGAATCGTCGGATATACGGCAGTGCTTCAGACAGCACAGCGGCTTTGACAGCGGGGGACGAAACGGCAGCAGGGTCGGGGGTGTCGGTCATGGCAGCTAAGTCGGCAAATATGTATGAGTGGTTAGAAAAAATGCCTGCACAACATCGCGTTCGAAACGCGGTAGCGCAAGCATACGACGGATTGTAGTACCCACGCGTTTCATATGCCTAAAACCCATGTCCATATGCCCGACAAATAACCGGCATTCAGGTAAATTGGGGCGTTTTCGAGACGCGAGCCCCCGCAAAAGGGGGGCAAATCCGCACCGGTCGGGGTATCAGCCCCCATTTTATTTCCATAAAAGAGGCAAGCCATGCGTTTGAACTTCGTCCGCGCCGCCCTGGCGGCATCGGCCTTCCTGGTGGCGGCCAACGCCGCCCATGCAGAAAAAGTGGTGGTGGGCGCCACGCAGGTCCCGCACGCCGAGATCCTGGAAGTGGTGAAGCCGCAGCTGGCCAAGCAGGGCGTCGAGCTGGACATCAAGGTGTTCAGCGATTACGTGCAACCCAACCTGCAATTGGTGGACAAGCAGCTGGACGCCAATTTCTTCCAGCACAAGCCGTATCTGGACACGTTCAACAAAGACCGCAAGGCCACGCTGGTGCCGGTCGCGCTGGTGCACGTCGAGCCCTTCGGTGGCTACTCCAAGAAAATCAAGAGCCTGGCCGACCTCAAGGACGGCGCCACCGTCGCCATCCCGAACGATCCGTCCAATGGCGGGCGTGCGCTGGTGCTGCTGCAAAAGCAGGGCATCATCAAGCTGAAGGACGCGTCCAACATCCTGGCGACGGCCGCCGACGTGGTCGACAACCCCAAGAAGCTGAAATTCCGCGAACTTGAAGCCGCCATGCTGCCGCGTTCGCTGGACGACGTGGACCTGGCGCTGATCAACACCAACTACGCGCTGGAAGCCGGCCTGGTGCCCACGAAGGACGCGCTGTTCATCGAAGGCGCCGATTCGCCTTACGCCAACATTCTGGTCACCCGTTCCGACAACAAGGACGCGCCGGGAATCAAGAAGCTGGTCGACGCGCTGCATTCGGCGGACGTGAAGAAATTCATCCAGGAAAAATACAAGGGCGCGGTCATTCCGGCGTTCTAAGCCGGAGAGGCGGCTCCTGGTTCCGTTGCAGGTTCCAGGTTTGCCGGCCGAGCGAGTGGGTTCGGCTGGCCGCAAGCAAGCCACCGCCAATGAAACCCCGCCAGTAAAAAACCGCCCTCGTGGGCGGTTTTTTATTCAAGCCGGGGAAGGCCGCAGAGATCAGCCCGCCGCCAGCGCCTTTTCCACGGTGGCGTGGAACTCAGCCACATCGTATTCGCCCAGATAGCGCTTGATGATGTGCCCCTGCTTGTCGATCAGGAACGCCGTGGGCGTCAGCCGGATGTCGCCAAAGGCGCGCGCGATGTCGCCCTTGGTGTCCAGCGCCACCGGGAACGGCAGCTTGCGCTGGTCCGCGAAGTTCAAGACGAAATTGGGCGGATCGTAGTTCATGGCGACCGCGATGGCCTCGTAGCCCTTGGCGGCGTATTCCTTATAGGCGGCGATGGTTTCCGGCATCTGCTTCACGCAGGTGACACAGCTGGTCGCCCAGAACTTGACCAGCACGACCTTGCCGCGCAAGTCCTGCATCGAGAAGGTTTTGCCTTCCAGCGTGGTGAACGAGACGTCGGGGGCGGTCTGGGCGGGGCGCCAGACGAACCAGGCGCCGATACCAACCGCCACCAGGACGGCGAGGGCTACGATGGCTTTTTTCATTTGATAGGCATGGCTTCAACGCCATTGCTGGTGCCGGCCGCGTTGTTGTCGCTGGGTGCTGCGCCGGCGCCGCTTTGGATAGGCGCTTTGGTTTCTGTGGAGGCGTCCCGGGTGCTGCTGTTGGACAGCCGGATGGCTTCTTCGCGGCTGATGGTCTCGAACAGTTTAACCACCTTGGCCACGCCGCCCACATCCGCCGTGGCGTTGGCGGCGTATTCGCCTTCGGCCTGGGTGACCTTGCCCATCAGGTAGACGACGCTGTGGTCGGTGGTCAGGGCGATGGTGCCCGACGGCACGTACTTGGTGTTGATCAGCGCGGTCTTGACCTTGGAGGTCAGCCACGTGTCGTTCGAACGCGTGCCAAACGAGGCGATGGGGCCGACGTTCAGCTGGTTGATGACCTGTTTGACGTTCTCGATGCCCTGGGCGATGGTGGTCGCTTCGGTTTTGGCCTGCTCGGTGGGCACATCGCCTGTCAGCAACAGGTGGCCGCCATAGGCCATGGCATTGACGCGGGCGGTGTCGCCCAGCTTTTGCGAGATCTGGCTTTGCGCCTTGAAGGCCATGTTCTGGTCTTCAAGCTGGATACCGGAAGTACGGCGGTCCGTGACCACGACCGCCGTGGTGGCGGCCGCGCCGCCTACGATCAGGGGCGCGCAGGCCGTCAGCGAGAGCGCCGCGGTGGACAGCGCCGCGGCGAGCATCAGGGGGCGAACCGCGGTTCTGACGTCAGAAATCATTCGGTGTCTCCAAGCAAAAGAGCGTCAATGCCGTCGCACAGTGCGTGCAGCAGCAGAATATGGACTTCCTGGATCCGCATGGTGCGGTCGCTGGGAACACATAGATGGACGTCCATCGGCGTGATGAGTTCCCCCATGACGCCGCCGCCCTTGCCGGTCAGGGCCAGCACGTGCATTTCGCGCGAGCTGGCGGCTTCCATGGCGCGCACGACGTTGGGCGAATTGCCGCTGGTGGAAATTGCAACCAGCACGTCGCCGGCCTGGCCGAACGCGTTGACCTGGCGTTCGTAGATCTCGTCAAAGCCGTAGTCGTTGCCGACGGCGGTGAGGATCGAGGTGTCGGTATTGAGCGCGATGCCGGCCAGTGGCAGGCGTTCGCGTTCGAAGCGGCCCACCAGTTCGGCGATGAAATGCTGCGCGTCGGCTGCCGAGCCGCCGTTGCCGCAAGCCAGAATCTTGCCGTTGTTCGCCAGGGCGCCGAACAGCACGTCGACCGCCACTGCCAGCGGTTCCGCCAGGACGTTCATACTTTGTTCGCACGCAGCCATGGCGTCGCGAAAGTGCGACGTCATACGAGAGGTCATATCCATGGGCGCGATTATCTCACGCGGCAGTCGCGCTGTTCTGTCCAGGCGTAACGACTGTGCGGCCGGCCGTTACCGGGCCCGGGTCGCGCTGGCGCCGCCAGTGTCTAGGGAAGGGAAAAAGCGTCTTGCAGCCATTGCGGCCGGCCGGCGTCGAATACCACCGCGTCAAAGCGGGCGGGGGGCGTCACGCCCTGGAAATGGCGGCGGGCAAGTTCGGGCAGCCAGTGCGCCGCCGCGCGCGCCAGCCGGGCTTGCTTGGCGCGGCCGATGCTGGCGGCGGCACCACCAAAACGGGACAGGGCACGCGCGCGCACTTCGATAAAGACCAGCGTGCCGCCGTCGCGCATCACCAAGTCCAGCTCGCCGGCGCGCGTCCACAGGTTGCGCGCCAGCAGCACCAGGCCACGCGCCTGCAACCAGCGCAACGCCGCGTCTTCGTGCTGATCGCCCTTGCGCTGCATGGGCGAGCGGCGCTGCGGCGTGTCTGCGGGCATGCCGCCGTGCGGGTCGGCGCCCGGGTCGGCGCCCGGGTCGACACCTCGGTCAGCGCGCCGCTCGGTGTGCCGCCCGGCAGCCGGGCGCCGAGAGCCCGCCCGACGGCGGCGCTTGTCCGCGCGGTGTCGTGCAGCCAGTGCCAGATCGCAGGCCAGGCGCAAGGTCTCATCCGTCATGCGGGCTCCTGGTATGGCGAGGTTGGCGGCTACACTGACATGGTTTTCCGTGTCAGTAGGCTGCAATGAATCAAAATGTCTCACCCCCGCCCGCCGGCGACGCCTGGAGCCGCGTGGCGGATCGCGTTGCCGGGCAGCATTGGCCCGCTTCGACGCTGTATGTCGTGGCCACGCCAATCGGCAACCTGGGCGACTTGGGGCTGCGGGCCTGGCACGCCCTGCAACGCGCCGACGTGATCGCCGCTGAAGACACGCGCGCCAGCCGCACCCTGCTGGACGCCTGGGGCGTCAATACGCCGCTGATGGCCGCGCACCGCCACAACGAGGCCGCCGCCGCCCAAGCCATCTGCGAACGCCTGGCCCAAGGTCAGCGCGTGGCGTTGGTGTCGGATGCGGGCGCGCCCGCGGTCAGCGACCCCGGCGCCCGCGTAGTGCGCGCCGTGCGCGCAGCCGGCTTCGCCGTGATGCCGGTGCCCGGCCCCAGCGCGGTCATCGCCGCGCTGATGGGCAGCGGCGTCACCACCGATGAAAACCCCGCCTACGCCTTCGCGGGCTTCCCGCCGCCCAAGGCCGTGGCTCGGCAGCGATGGCTACGGTCATGGTGCGCCTTGCCCGCGCCCGTGGTGATGTTCGAATCGCCGCATCGGCTGGCCGCCACGCTGGCGGATCTGCTGGAAGTCTGCGGGCCCGACCGCCAACTGACGGTGGCGCGCGAACTGACCAAGCGCTTTGAAGAAATCGCCACGCTGACGATGGGTGAAGCCGCCGCTTGGCTGGCCGCCGACGCGCATCGCGAGCAAGGCGAATTCGTCTTGATCGCCCATGCCGAAGTGGCGCAGGAAATTGACGAGGACGCCGACCCGCGCACCGACGTGCTGCTGGACGCGCTGCTGGAATCGATGTCCGTGCGCGATGCTGCCAGGGTCGCCGCCAAGGTCACGGGCCAGGCGCGCGACGTGTTGTACAACCGGGCGCTGTCGCGCAAGAAGTCGGCGGAGTAAAGCCATGGCGTATTCAACCATTGTGTCGAACAAGCCGGCCGACCCGCTGGAACCGCTTGCCTACCGCGACATCGAGACCCCGCTGGGCGAATTGCGCCTGGTCGCCAGCCCCAAGGGCCTGCGTGGCGCCTGGTTTACCGACCAGGAATTGCTGCCGTCTTCTGAAGGCTGGACGCGCACCGATGCCGACCCGATTCTGGAGCAGGCGCGGCGCGAGCTGGACGAATGGTTCGCGGGCAAGCGCCGCGGCTTCGACGTGGCGCTGGACCCCATCGGCACCACGTTTCAGCACAAGGTCTGGCACGCGCTATGCGCGCTGGAATTCGGCAAGCTTGCCAGCTATGGCGATCTTGCCCGGACCGTGGGGCGGCCCAAGGGGGCGCAGGCGGTGGGCGGCGCGGTGGGGCGCAACCCCATCATCATCATCATCCCGTGCCACCGGGTGATTGGCGCCGATACCTCATTGACGGGGTTTGGCGGCGGCCTGCCGCGTAAGCAGGCGCTGCTGGCGCACGAAGGCAACCGCTACGTCAGCCGCACCGCGCGGGCTCGGCGGATTTGCGACGGGCAGGCAGAGCTGCCCTGGTAGGGGCGGCCGGGCTTACGGGTCTACTGCGTAGCGATGCTGGGCAGGATGCCGATGCGGTCCGACACCAGCGGCACCGCGTTCAAGGCGCTTTGGCGGTCGGGGTAGGGGCCGATCCGCACGCGATACAGGTTGTTTGATTGCTCGACCTGCGCGGGCGGGGCGCCCGCCGAACTCAGCTGCGAATTGATGCGGGCCACCAGCGACTGCGCATTGCCGGGCTGGCTGAATGCGCCCACTTGCAGATACACGCTGCCAATGCCGGCGGCCGGCGCTTGGCGTACCGGGGCTGATCCGGCCGCCGGGCCGGGGATCGGTTCGGCCGTCAGCGCGACCGGCACCGCGGACACGGGCGCCTGAATCGGCAGCGAGCCGGTGGCCGAAGCCGGTTCCGGCGGGGGTGCGGCAGGCGTGCCTTGCGAGGCCAGGCGGCGGATCTCTTCTTGCGGAATGCTCTCGACTACGACCTGACCGCTACCCGGCCCGATGATGCCCAGCTTATAGGCCGCCACGTACGACAGATCCATGATGCGGTCGCTGTGGAACGGCCCCCGGTCATTCACGCGCACGACGATCGTCTTGCCGTTGACCAGGCTGGTGACGCGCGCATAACTGGGAATCGGCAGCGTCGTGTGCGCGGCCGTCATGGCGTACATGTCGTAGGACTCACCGATGGACGTGGAATTGCCATGGAATTTCTTGCCATACCACGACGCAATGCCGCGCTGCTTGTACGGTTGGCCGCTGGTGTCGGGCACGTAGCGCTGGCCAAACACCACGTAGGGCCGGTTCGCGCCGCTGGCATAGGGTTCGATGCGCGGCACCGCATCCGGCACCTGGTCCAGGTTTGCCGGCGGATTGGCGTCCGGCCCGTCGTCCTTGTAGTACCCGCCGCCCTTTTTGCGACCCCCGGTGGAAGAGCAGCCGGCCACGGCAATGGCCAGCAGCAACATCAGGATCAGGTGGAGCGGGCGGGGCAGGGTCATGCGGATTCGGTGGGCAGTTGGTTTCGGTGGCGCACCAGCAAGGGATCGTGGTCGGCAAAGCGCAGCGCCAGCTGTTCGACCACATAGACCGAACGGTGCTGGCCGCCCGTGCAGCCGATCGCCACGGTCAGGTAGTTGCGGGTGTCTTGGGTGTAGAGGGGCAACCAGCGGTTCAAGAAGCCGGCGATGTCGTCGATCATCTGCCCCACCTGTTCGTACCCGGCCAGCCAGGTGGCGACGGGTTCGTCGCGGCCGGTCAAGGGGCGCAGGTTGCGGTCGTAGTGGGGGTTGGGCAGGCAGCGCACGTCAAACACCAGGTCGGCATCACCGGGCACGCCGCGTTTGTAGGCGAAGGATTCGAACGTCAGTACCAGCGGCGCGCGGTCGGCCTGGATCAGGTCGCGGATCCAGGCACGCAATTGGCCGGGCGTCAGGTCCGACGTATCGATGACGTGTTCTTGTTCCCGCAACGGCGCCAGCAGTTCGCGTTCAAGCGCGATACAGTCAGTGAGCGATGGCGGCGTGCCGCCGCGTTGCAGGCGGTCGGTCAGCGGATGGCGGCGGCGCGATTCGGAATAGCGCTGCACCAGTGTCGAGGTGTTGGCGTCCAGGAAAACCACGCGCAGGCTGGTGCCCATGGCGCGCAGCGCGGTCACCACATCGGGCAGTTCAGCCAGTTCGCCGGGCGAGCGCACGTCGATGGCCACGGCCACGCGTTCCAGGCCTTCGTCGCGCGCATTGGCGATGAATTCCGTCAGGAATCGCACGGGCAGGTTGTCGACGCAGGTGTAGCTGGCGTCTTCCAGCATGCGAAGCGCAACGGATTTGCCTGAACCTGAGATGCCGGTGACAAGGACGACTTTCAACATGGACATGATTGTGGCACGCTTTTTCCGAGACGATGCGGGCGGGATGGCATCTGATATGGCTGCAATTCGGGAATCTGGTTCTGTACCCTTTCTTGCCCCGTCGCGTAAGCTTGCGGGTCGGATACTGGTTCGATTCACTTACGACACCCCCGCCGTCATGCTTTCGGGGGATAGGAATTCGACGTAGATGTTAGCCCTCATTTCCATTCGTAGTGTTTCACTGCCGCGGTTCAGGGCGATTTTCCGCGTGCTCGCGGCTGCTGCTGTTGTCTTTACGACAAGCGTTGCAGAGGCCCAGCCGGCAGCGCCCGATGGCCTGCGCCCCGACACTCTGAGCCCCGACACTCTGCGCCCCGACACCATGGCGGCACGCGTTGCGGCCTGTACGGCCTGCCACGGCGCGCAGGGCCGGGCCGGCACCGACGGCTATTACCCCCGCCTGGCCGGCAAGCCTCAAGACTACCTCTATCATCAGCTGCTGAACTTTCGCGATGAGCGCCGCCAGTATCGGCCCATGTCGCATCTGCTGGTCGGCCTGCCCGACGACTACCTGCGCGAGATGGCCCAGTATTTTTCGCAGCAGCATGTGCCGTATCCGCCGCCCACCCGCGCGGACGTCTCCAGCGCCACGCTGGAAGCGGGCCGCGTGCTGGCCTTGCAGGGCGACGCGGCGCGCGGCTTGCCCGCCTGTGCGTCCTGTCATGGCGCCGCGCTGGGCGGCTTGATGCCCGCCATTCCCGGCTTGCTCGGCCTGCCGCGCGACTACATCGGTTCGCAGATCGGCAGCTGGAAGAACGGGCTGCGTCGCGCGGCGGCGCCTGATTGCATGGCCGACATCGCCCAAAAGCTTACCCCCACCGACATCGGCGCCCTGGCGGCGTGGTTGTCGTCGCAACCCGTGATCGAGCCCTATGTGCCCGACGCCGCGGGCTCGCTGACCTTGCCCGCGCAATGCGGCAGCCAGGCGCAACGCTGACACGGGGGCCACCATGAAACTGTTCAAGAAAATCCTGACCTTCGTCCTCGTTGCGCTGATCGTTGCGGTGGGCGGCCTGTATTGGCTGGGCACGCGCGAGGACACCAGCACGGGTCCAGCCGCCACCACGACCGACGCGGCCACGCTGATCGACCGCGGGCGCTACCTGGCGCAAGTGGGCAACTGCATGGCCTGCCACACCAGCCGGGGCGGCAAGGCGCTGGCGGGCGGCACGCCCATACCGACGCCGTTCGGCACCGTCTACGGGCCCAACATCACGCCCGACGACAAGACGGGCATCGGCTCGTGGACGGCCGACGATTTCTGGCAGGCGCTGCACAACGGAAAGTCCAAGGACGGCACCTTGCTGTATCCCGCGTTTCCGTACACGGAATACACCCGCGTCAGCCGCGCGGACGCCGATGCCTTGTACGCCTACCTGCGTAGCGTGCCGCCGGTCGAGCAAGCGAATCGGCCGGCCGACATGGCGTTTCCGTACGACCAGCGCGAGCTATTGGCGGCCTGGCGCGCGTTGTACTTCAAGCCCGGCGTGCAAGAGGCCGACGCGGGCCAGTCGGTGCAATGGAATCGCGGCCGCTACCTGGTTGAAGGGCTGGGGCACTGCGCGGCCTGCCATACCCCCCGCAATCGTCTGGGCGCCACCAAGACGTCCGAGGCGCTGACGGGCGGCGTGATCCCGGTGCTGGATTGGTACGCGCCGCCGCTCACCAACGACATGCAGACCGGCATGGGCCGCTGGACGGCGGACGATATCGCCGCGTTGCTCAAGACCGGTATCTCGGCGCATTCCAGCGCCAGCGGCCCGATGGCCGAAGTGGTGTTGGGCAGCACGCAGCACCTGACGGATGACGATGCGCTGGCTATCGGCGTATACATCAAGTCCTTGCCGGCCACGCCGGCCTCTACGCCTCGCCAGCAATCCGCGGCGGCGCCGGCGGCCATGGAACTGGGCAGCAAGATCTACAGCCAGCAATGCGCGAAGTGTCACCAGCCGCAAGGGCAGGGCAGCGGTACGGCCTGGCCGGCGTTGGCGGGCAACCCGACCGTGACGGCGCCTGTGCCCACCAACGTGATCCGCATGGTGCTCGATGGCGGGTACGCACCCGCCACGGCAGCCAATCCCCGGCCGCACGGCATGCCGCCGTTCGGCCAGATCCTGAACGACAGTGATATCGCCATGCTGGTGTCCTACATCCGCAATAGCTGGGGCAATGAAGCGGGCAGCGTGACCGCGCTGGACGTCAAGCGCGCGCGTGCGGCGTCAACGCTGAACTGATGCCGATTGCCGCGGGTCTATCGCTTCGCGCTGACCCGCGCGCAAGCCTGGCGGGCCAGTTCGCCCAGCACGCGGATGGCGTCTTCGTGCGCGGCGTCCCAGGGATGCCCGTAATTCAAGCGCAGGGCGCTGGCGAACTGGCTGCTGGCTGAAAAAATCGGGCCGGGCGCCACGCTGATGCCGCGCGCCAGCGCATCGCGATGCAGGGCCAGCGCGTCCACCGCCGCCGGCAGTTCCACCCACAAAAAGAAGCCGCCTTGCGGACGCGTCACGCGCGTGCCCGCAGGAAATTCTTGCGCAATCGCGTCGGCCATACGGTCTTGCTGCGTCTGCAACGTTTGCCGCAACCGGCGCAGATGGCGATCGTATCCGCCTTGCTCAAGATACTCGGCGATAGCGCCTTGCGCGGGGCCCGACGCGGACAGCGTCGACGACAGTTTCAGCCGCTGCACCTGTCGCGAGTAGCGGCCCGCCGACGCCCAACCAATGCGGTATCCGGGCGCCAGGCATTTGGAAAACGACGAGCAATGCAGCACCAGCCCCTCGGTGTCGTAGGCCTTGGCCGGCACGGGCCGCGCGGCGCCGTAATAGAGTTCGCCGTAAACATCGTCTTCGATCAACGGAATGCCGTGGCGCGCCAGCATTTCCACCAGCTGACGCTTCTTGTCGTCGGGCATCAGGCTGCCCAGCGGGTTCTGGAATTGCGTCATCAGCCAGCAGGCGCTGGGCGCGTGCCGCTTGATGGCGGCCTCCATGGCGGCCAGGTCCACGCCCGTGCGCGGATGCGTCGGCACTTCCAACGCTTTCAGGCCCTGGCGCTCCAGGGCTTGCAAGGCGCCGTAGAACGTTGGGGCTTCGACCATCACCGTGTCGCCTACTTGCGTGACGGCTTGCAGGCAAAGGTTCAACGCTTCCAGCGCGCCGTTGGTAACGACGATGTCGCTGGCCGGCACGTTCATGCCGCCAATCAGATAGCGCAAGGCGATCTGCCGCCGCAGGCCGGGATTGCCGGGGCTGAGATCTTCGACAGTATCCAGCGGGTCCTGGCGTTTCAGGTGCGCGGCCATGGCCTGCGCCAAGCGGGGCAGCGGAAATAGCAGGGGCGACGGAAAGGCAGACCCCAGCGGCGTCACGTCGCGATTGCGCACGGAACCCAGGATGTCGAAGATGCGTTCGCTGATGGCCAGTTCTGTCGACTCGCCGTCCGGGTTCGATGTGCCGGGTTCAGGGGGCCGGGATTCGGCGGGGGCGTGCACGTAGTAGCCCGAGCGTGGCTGCGCGCGGATCAGGCCGCGCGCTTCAAGCAGGTAGTACGCCTGGAATACCGTGGACGGGCTGACCCCGCGCGCCGCGCACGCTTCACGCACCGAGGGCAGCTTGTCGCCCGCGCGCATGACGCCGTCTCGGATCGATTTGGCGATCTCGTCGGCCAGGGTTTCGTACAGGCTCACGATGCCGCGAGACCGCGCGCGTTCATTTGCTGCTTTGCAGGATCGCCATGGCCTGGCGTTCCATGAATTCGCCCAGCGTATCGATGCCGCGCAACTTCAGTATGGTGTTGCGCACGGCGGCTTCGACCAGCACCGCCAGATTGCGGCCGGCGGCCACTTGCAGCATCACCTTGCGCACGGGCAGGCCCAGCATGTCTTGCGTGATGTCTTGCAGGGGCAGGCGTTCGAACTTGTCTTGCGCGGTGGCGCGCACCAGATGCACGATCAACTTCAGGCGCATTTTGCGGCGTACCGAGGTCTCGCCAAAGATGGTGCGGATATCCAGCAGGCCCAGGCCGCGCACTTCCAGCAGATTTTGCAGCAGCTGGGGGCAGTGGCCTTCGATCATGTTGGGCGCCGTGCGCGAGAACTCGACCGCGTCGTCGGCCACCAGGCCGTGGCCGCGTGAAATCAATTCCAGCGCCAGCTCGCTTTTGCCCAGGCCCGACTCGCCGGTAATCAACACGCCCAGGCCCAGCACATCAAGAAACACGCCGTGCACGGTGGTGGTGGGGGCCAGCTTCTTGCCCAGGTAGATGCGCAGCAGGTCGATCAGCTGCGCGGCAGCGACCGGCGTGGACAACAGCGGCACCTGATGCTGGTCGCACTGGTCCACCAGGTCTTGCGGCGGCGTAAGGCCGTCGGCCAGCAAAATGGCCGGCACGCCGCCAATCAGCAGCTCGTCCATGTGGTGCATGCGGCGCCGCAGGTCGAAGCGCGTGTAATACGCCAGTTCTTCCTGGCCGAACACCTGGATGCGCGACGGGTGGATCAGGTTCAGGTGGCCGACAAGATCGGCGGCCGCCATGCCGTCATCGGGAATGGCGCGGTCAGCGGCGCCTTGGCCCGAAATCCAGTTAAAGGGGATTTTGTCGGCGTTGTCGTCGACGAGTTCCTGCACCGTGAGCATGGCAGCGTTTCCGCGAGGGTCAGAGTTGGCCGGTGGTGAGCATGCGGTGGACGATGGCCGCGTCGGGTTCGGTGGCCAGGGCCTCGCGCAATGCCTTGTTCGACATCAGCTGCGCCAATTCGGCCAGGATGTCCAAGTGCTGTTGCGTAGCCGTTTCCGGCACCAGCAGGCACAGCAGCATCGACACCGGTTGCCCGTCGGGCGCGTCGAACGAGATCGGCTGGCTCAAGCGGATGAACGCCGCCAACGCCTGCTCAAGCCCCTTCACGCGGCCATGCGGAACGGCCACGCCCTGCCCAAGGGCAGTGGAGCCTAAACGTTCCCGGGCAAACAGGCTGTCGAACACGAGCGCGCGTGCCAAGCCATGATTGTTTTCAAAGAGAAGGCCAGCTTGTTCGAACGCCCGTTTCTTGCTCGTTGCGAGCATATCGAGCACGACGTTGCCGGCGGGTAGGATGCGCGACAAATGATTCATCGGATCATTATATGGTTATATGACGCAGTGCAATAAATTGGCCTGGCGCCCCGCCCGGTGGACAGGCGGCGAACGGCGTGGCAAGAGCGACAGCATAGTCTGATCGCGGCGCGTTGTGGGCGTTCACACACAGCGTCCAGCCCGTGGACATGGCCAGGCAAGGCAAAAACAGGGGGATTGGGGAATGCGGGAGAGGGGGTAGAGCGGGGAGTTTTGCCGATGCCCCGGCTGGACTGACGTCTAGCGGGACACCGGGACTTAGGCAGGATTTTTACAATCGCTGTTTAGCTTATCGCGCAGGGCGAGTGATCATGAAGCGCATTACTGCTGGGGTGGCGAGAGGCTCGCCGCTTGCCGCTTCACGGACTCCGCTGAGTGACTTCGTACCTTGTCCTTGTGCTTGATGACCTGACGGTCGACTTTGTCAGCAAGAAGGTCTATGGCTGCGTAGAGATTTTCATCGGTCGCTTCACAATGAATATCCTTACCGCTTAGACGCATGGTGATTTCGGCTCTGTGCCGCAGGGGCTCTACTGAGAGCATGACCTGGGTATCGATGACGTGATCGAAATGCCGCAGCACTCGCGCCAGTTTGTTCATGACATATTCCCGGATTGCCGGGGTGACGTCGAGGTGACGACCGCAGATGCTCAGGTTCATAGTGTGCTCTCCTTCTAAAAGAGAAAAATGGGTGCGCAAAATGCGCGGTGAGGTCGTTAGGCGTTCTCCTTGGATTGGTGGGTGCGTTTAGTACTAGTGTATAGACTCGGGCCGAGAAAACAAGCTGACCTAGCGCAAGAACATGGCATTTTTATGGCTGAACCCCTAGGGCGTATTTGCCTTCGCCCGAGAGGCGACTAGGGGTCTTCCCCAGGGTGCCCGTTACATGCGGAAGTGCTCGCCCAGGTACACGCGGCGCACGGCGGGATCGCCCACGATTTCGTCCGGGTGACCGTCGGTCAGCACCTTGCCTTCACTGATGATGTAGGCGCGATCGCAGATGCCCAGCGTTTCGCGCACGTTGTGGTCGGTGATCAGCACGCCGATGCCGCGGCCCTTCAGAAACCGCACGATGCGCTGGATCTCGATGACGGCAATGGGGTCCACGCCGGCAAAGGGTTCGTCCAACAGGATGAAGCGCGGGCTGGTGGCCAGCGCGCGTGCAATTTCCACGCGGCGGCGTTCGCCGCCCGACAGCGAAATGGCGGCATTGCTGCGAATGTGACCGATTTGCAGCTCTTCAAGCAGCGATTCCATCTGCTCGTTGATCTTGGCCGTGGACAGCGCGCGGCCATCGGGCCCCAGCTGCAATTCCAGCACGGCGCGGATGTTCTGCTCGACGGTCAGGCGGCGGAACACGGATGCGTCCTGCGGCAGGTACGACAGGCCCATGCGCGCGCGCTTGTGGATCGGCATCGCCGTGATCACGGCGCCGTCGATCTCGATGCGTCCGGCGTCCGCGGGCACCAGGCCCACGATCATGTAGAAGCTGGTGGTCTTGCCGGCGCCGTTCGGGCCCAGCAGGCCCACGACTTCGCCACTGACCACGGACAGGGACACATCCTGCACCACGGTCCGGCCGTTATAGGTCTTGCGCAAGCCGGTTGCGCGCAGGCTGCCCTGCTTGACCCCCGAGGGGGCGGAGGTCACGGGTGTGGGCACAGAAGGTTGGTTCATCGTGGCTGCGAGTGGTGTTGCATGGGGGACGCTTTAGCGTCCTTTCTTGGCGGCTTGCTGCTTGCGGCATTCGGCCACGGCGGCATCGGACTTGGCGCGAGGTTCGGCAACCGAACGCACGCGACCACCCGCAGCGGCGGAATTGGGACCGCCCTGCGCTTCATAGGTGCCGGTTTTTTCGTTGTAGCGTACCCGTTCGCCGCGAATCGTGTCGAACGGTTTGCCACAGACGTAACGGACCACAACGGCCTGGCCGATCAGGTCGAACGTGCTCTTGGTGCCGTCGTATTCCGCGCGCAGGCCCTTGCCTTCGATTAGCTCGAACGTCTCGGGGCGCTCTTGCCGGATGGTCACGACCTTGCCCTTGTTGGCGGTAGCCGTGCCGTACTGCCCGCCCTGTGCGTCTTCGTGCATTTCCAGCGTGTCGGAGGTCAGCGTCATCAGGCCGCGCGTCATGTTGACGTTGCCAGTGAAAACGCTTTGTTTCTTTACGTCGTCATAGTGCAACGTGTCCGACAGGATCAGGGTGCTGGGCTCTTCGGCCGGCTTGGCGGGCTCGGCCGCGTGGGCGGGCGCAAACACCGAGGCCGTCAGCAGGACGGCGCCAAGCAGGCGAGTCGTCGGGGCAAAGAGAGTCCGAAGGTCGGTCATGGTTTCTTTTGGTCAGTGTTGTTGGCGGGTATCTCGGTGCGGCGCTGTTGCTTGCCTTCGGAACCGGCAATTTCAACATCCGTCGACGCGGACACCTGCAATTGGCGCGTCTTGTTGTTGTAGTGCATGCCCTTGCCGTTCATGCGCGAGCGGCCCTTGAGCACTTCCGCCGGCAGGTCGGTATACACCACGTCTTCGTCGGGCAGGATGATCAACTGCTGGCTGCGTACATCCAGCACGTCGTTGTTGGCGTCGGGCTGGCGATGCACGTGCGCGTCGCCATTCATGACGATGCGCTTGCCGCCTTGTTCCATCACGGCGGTTTTCGAGACGCCTACCGTCACGGGGTTGGCTTCGCGTTGGCCCACCGCGCGGGGCGCGGTGATGTGATACGAATCGTCGTCGGGGAAATGCTCGGCGTATTCGCCTTCCAGCCGATTGATCGGACGGCCCGTCGGGTCCGTGCGCAGCATGACGAAATCGCGCGACCAGGCGTCCATTTCGTGGGTGATGCGGCGCGGCGGGTCGACCTGGATCGCCCGCTGTGCGTAATCGGCGGCCCACCACGAGCTGGTGACCAGCACCAGTAGCAGGAACAGCGCAATCAGGGAAGGAAAACGTTCTTTCATCAGTGTCGCCGCCAGGGCGTGTCGAAGTTCGTGGCCGTCATTGGATGGCGCCGGGGCCCAGCAGGCCGGGCGCCGCCAGGAACGCGCCCAGGCGTCCTTGGGAGGCCAACAGCAGGTCGCAGCATTCGCGCACCGCGCCGCTGCCGCCGGCCTGCGTGGAGACCCAGTGGGCGGCCTGGCTGACATAGCCGGGCGCGTTGGGCACGCTGGCTGCGAAACCCGCGCGTTGCATGGCCGGCAGGTCGATGATGTCATCGCCCATGTAGCCGGTTTGATTCAGTTGGACACCCGAGCGCTGCGCAAGTTCTGCCAGTGCTGAACCCTTGTCGCGCACGCCCTGCATCACTTCCGAGATGCCCAGTTCGGCGGCGCGGCGGGCAACGATGGGGCCCGAACGGCCCGTCATCAGCGCCACCGTCAGGCCACCTTCCATCAACAGGCGCAGGCCGTGGCCGTCCAGGGCGTGAAAGCGCTTTTGCAGTTCGCCGCCTTCACCGTAATAGAGGCTGCCGTCGGTCAGCACGCCGTCCACGTCGAACACCATCAGGCGCACGGCGGCGGCGCGGTCGCGCACGGTAGCGGGGATGCGGGCAAGAACCAGCGCTTCGGCCGGGTGAGTCACGGAAGCAGGAAGAGTCATAGTCATACCACTTTAGCGGCCATCAGATCATGCATGTGCAAGGCGCCCAGCAGCGCGCCGTCTGCGTCCAACACCAGCATCTGGCTGAGACGAAGCTCGTCCATCTGCTGCGCGGCCTCGACGGCCAATGCGTCGGGGGGGATGCTGCGTGGCGATCGGGTCATGCCCGCCTCCACGGTCAAGCTGCGGATATCGCCGTGCCGGGCAATCAGGCGGCGCAAGTCGCCGTCGGTGAAGATGCCCAGCGGGCGGTGTTGCGCGTCCGTCACGACGGTCATGCCCATGCCCTTGGCGGACATCACCTCAAGCGCTTGCGACACCGGCGTGCCGGCAAGCACGATGGGCAGGGCGTTGCCCTGGCGCATCACGTCGCGCACCAGCGTCAGCAGGCGGCGGCCCAGCGCGCCACCAGGGTGGGACCGCGCGAAATCCTGTGGACTGAAGCCGCGCGCTTCCAGGCAGGCAACCGCCAGGGCATCGCCCAGCGCCAGCGCCGCCGTGGTGCTGGCGGTGGGCGCCAGATTCAAGGGGCAGGCTTCCTGCGCCACGCTGCCGTCCAGGTGCACGTCGGCCAACTGCGCCAATTCGGATTGCGGGTTGCCGGTAATGGCCACCAGCTTGGCGCCCATGCGGCGCGCCACCGGCAGGATGGTCAGCAATTCCTGCCCGGCCCCTGAATAAGAGATGGCGATGACCACGTCGTCTTTCGTGATCATGCCCAGATCCCCGTGCACCGCTTCGGCGGCGTGCACGAAGAAGGCGGGCGTGCCCGTCGAGGCGAAGGTCGCGGCGATCTTGCGGGCGATGTGCCCGGTCTTGCCGATGCCGGTGACCACGACGCGGCCCCGGCAGGCCAGCAGCAGCGCGACAACCTGCGAGAACGAATCGTCCAGCCGCGCGGACAGGTCCAGCAGGCCTTGGCTTTCGACTTGCAAGGTGCGGCGGGCGGATGCCAGCGCGGCATCGGACGAAGTGATGGGATGATCAGTCATGCGGGGATTTTAATATCAGTGGGCGGGTTTGCCCCCGCCAGGGCCGTATGGCATTCTGGCGGCTCTTTTCAACGGCTTTCAATTCTTCTTATCCAGGCCCGCTCCATGTCCAGCATTTCCAGCCCCGTCCTTGGCACGCCCCTGTCCCCCCTGGCCACCCGAGTCATGCTGCTCGGTTCGGGCGAATTGGGCAAAGAGGTCATCATTGCCCTGCAAAGGCTGGGCGTGGAAGTCATTGCGGTGGATCGGTACGCCGACGCGCCGGGCCATCAGGTGGCGCACCGTGCGCATGTGGTGTCCATGACCGACGCGGACGCCCTGAAAAAGATCATCCAGCAGGAACAGCCGCACGTTATTGTCCCCGAAATCGAGGCCATTGCCACCAGTTTGCTGGTCGAACTGGAAGCGGCGGGCGTGGCCCGCGTGACGCCGACCGCGCGCGCCGCCCAGTTGACCATGAACCGCGAGGGCATCCGCCGCCTGGCGGCCGAGACGCTGGGCCTGCCCACTTCTCCCTACCGTTTTGTCGACACCGAAGAAGAATTGCGCGCCGCCATTGACGGCGGCATCGGCTACCCCTGCGTCATCAAGCCGGTGATGTCCTCGTCCGGCAAGGGCCAATCCGTCATCAAAAGCGCGGATGACGTCGCCCAGTCCTGGCGCTATGCCCAGGAAGGCGGCCGGGTAGGCGGGGGCCGGGCGATTGTTGAAGGGTTCATCCGCTTCGACTACGAAATCACCCTGCTGACGGTGCGCGCGCGCGGCGCCGACGGTCAGGTCGAAACCCGTTATTGCGAGCCCATCGGCCACAAGCAGGTTGACGGTGATTACGTTGAAAGCTGGCAGCCGCATCCCATGTCGCCCGCCGCGCTGGAACGCGCCCGCGAAATCGCGCTGGCCGTCACGTCGGATCTGGGCGGCCTGGGCATCTTCGGTGTCGAGCTGTTCGTGGCGGGGGACCAGGTCTGGTTCTCGGAAGTCAGCCCGCGTCCGCATGACACCGGCATGGTCACCATGATTACCCAGACCCAGAACGAATTTGAATTGCACGCCCGCGCCTTGCTGGGCCTGCCGGTGGACACCAGCCTGCGCCAGCCCGGCGCCAGCAGCGTGATCTATGGCGGCGTGGACGCCGCCGCCGTGTCCTTTCACAACGTGGCTGAAGCGCTGGCCGAACCGGGCACCGACATCCGGCTGTTCGGCAAGCCGGAATCCTTCGTCAAGCGCCGCATGGGCGTGGGCCTGGCCGTGGCCGACGACGTGGCCGCCGCGCGCGCCAAGGCCAAGCGCGTTTCCGCCGCCGTGACCGTCAAGGCGGGCTAAAAGCTCGGGCATCCCATTTCCTCACGCTTTCCCCGCGCCTGGGCCTCTTGATGTGGCCCGGTGCCGGCTCTTGGGGCGGGCTCTCAGGACAGGCTCTCGGGGCTGGCTCTCGGGACAGGCTCTATTAGATAGCCTGAATAGCCGCAGGTTTTTCCATACCTTCACAGCCACCGCGCCCTTCAGGCCGGTGGCTGTTGTCGTTGCCTGTCACCCGCAGCGGTGACCGTCGATTCCACCCGGTCGTTTCCCCCCTCGTCATCTCAGCCCGTCGTATTCCAGCCACGAAGCGTCGCTTGCGTCTTTGCCCCTGCCGATATTGTGGTTTGCGCAATCGCACAGTTTGTTCGATAATTTCAGAAATTTCTGAAAGCGGTGTAACTGGATCTCTCCAGATCGCCGCGCTCTAGTCCTTCGGCGCAATAAAAACATGGTTCTTACCCCTCAAAACGAACGTTTCGTCTTGCACTTTGGCGAAATGGGCAGCCGTTGGGGTGTGAACCGCACGGTTGGCCAGATCTACGCGCTGCTGTTCCTGCACCCGGACCCCCTGAATGCCGACGAAATTGCCGAGACGCTGGGTTTTTCGCGCTCGAACGTCAGCCTGGGCCTGAAGGAGTTGCAATCGTGGCGCCTGGTCAAGCTGGTCCACCAAGTCGGTGACCGGCGCGATTACTTCGAAACGCCCAAAGACGTTTGGGAAATCTTCCGCATCCTGATGGAAGAAAAGCGCAAGCGCGAAATCAATCCCACGATGACCCTGCTGCGCGACACCCTCCTGGAGACCCCGTCGGGGCCCAACGACGCCTACGCGCAACAACGCATGACCGAAATGCTGGAACTCATCGAACTGTCGTCTGGATGGTTCGACGAGGTTCAACGCCTGCCCCCGGAGACCGTGCAGAAGCTCATGCGACTGGGTTCGCAAGTGCAGAAAGTGCTGGGCTTCGCCGGCAAATTGCGGGGCAAGGATTGAGCTGCCATGCGCCCCGATTTTTCAGGAAACTGCTATGAAGTTGTATCCATCGCCCGTAACATGGCGCCAGAGTCGGCCTGGGAACCACGCCGGTTGCCACGGTGTCTTGACTGCTTGGGAGCGCCCCAATGATTGATCTAGACGTCGTCAACCTGTCGCGATTCCAGTTTGCCGCGACCGCGCTTTACCATTTCCTGTTCGTCCCCCTCACGCTTGGCCTGTCGTTCATGCTGGCCATCATGGAAAGCGTGTACGTCATGACCGGTCGCCCCATCTGGAAACGGATGACGATGTTCTGGGGCACGCTGTTCGGCATCAACTTTGCCTTGGGCGTGGCCACCGGCGTGGTGATGGAGTTCCAGTTCGGCATGAACTGGTCCTACTACAGCCACTACGTGGGTGATATTTTCGGCGCGCCGCTTGCGCTGGAAGGGCTGATGGCCTTCTTCCTGGAAGCCACCTTCGTCGGCCTGTTCTTCTTCGGCTGGAACCGCATGTCCAAGGTCAGCCACCTGGTCGTGACCTGGCTGGTGGCGTTCGGCACCAACTTTTCGGCCCTGTGGATCCTGATCGCCAACGGCTGGATGCAGAATCCGGTGGGCGCCATCTTCAACCCCGACACCATGCGCATGGAGATGACCGACTTCGCCGCGGTGATCTTCAACCCGGTGGCGCAGGCCAAGTTCGTGCACACGGTCAGCGCCGGCTACGTCGCGGGCGCCATGTTCGTGATGTCGATCAGCGCCTGGTACCTGCTGAAGGGCCGTCATACCGACCTGGCCAAGCGCTCGATGGCCGTGGCCGCCAGCTTCGGCCTGGCGGGCGCGCTGTCGGTGGTGGTGCTGGGTGACGAAAGCGGCTACCTGACCACCGAGCATCAGAAGATGAAGATCGCGGCCATGGAATCCATGTGGCATACCGAGCCCGCGCCCGCGTCCTTCAACCTGATCGCGATACCCAACCAGGCCGAACGCAAGAACGACTTCGCTATCGAGATCCCGTACGTCATGGGCATCATCGGTACGCGTTCGCTGACCACGCCGCTGCTGGGTATCGACGACCTGATCCTGCGCGCCGAAAACCGCATCCGCGACGGCATGGTGGCGTATGAAGCCTTGCAGAAGATCCGCGCCAACCCCAAGGACACGGACGCGCGCATGGTCTTTGACAAGACCTGGCCGGACCTGGGCTACGCGCTGCTGGTCAAGCGCTATCAAGAAGACATGACCAAGGTGACCGAGGCCGACATCAAGCAGGCCGCGATCGACACCGTGCCAAACGTGGCGCCGTTGTTCTGGGCGTTTCGCATCATGGTCGCGGTGGGCATGTACCTGATCCTGTTCTTCGGCGTGGCGTTCTGGCTGGCCTCGCGCGGCCGCCTGGACAGCCGCCGTGGCTTGTTGAAGGTGGCGCTGTGGAGCTTGCCGCTGCCCTGGGTCGCCATTGAAAGCGGCTGGTTCGTGGCCGAGTATGGCCGCCAGCCCTGGGTGATTGAAGGCGTGCTGCCGACGTACTACGCGGCATCCGGCCTGACGATTGCCGACCTGGCCATCAGCCTTGCCATTTTCCTGGTGCTGTACACCGTCTTGCTGATCATCGGCGTGAAGGTCATGTTGCACGCCATCAAGGCGGGTCCGAAATCCGATGGGCCGGTGGCAAGCGACGCCGCCGCCGATCCTGTGCGCGCCGCCGTGCGCGCCTAAGCGGAGACAAGCACATGGATACCCTGATTCCTTTTGATTACGGCACCTTGCGTGTCATCTGGTGGGTGCTGCTGGGCGCCTTGCTGATCGGTTTTGCCGTCATGGACGGCTTTGACCTCGGCGTGGCCGCCTTGCTGCCCGTGGTGGCCAAGACGGACGCCGAACGCCGCATCGTCATCAACGTTGTCGGCCCGGTATGGGAAGGCAACCAGGTGTGGTTGATCACGGCGGGCGGCGCCATCTTTGCCGCCTGGCCGCTGTTGTACGCAGCATCCTTCTCCGGCTTCTACCTGGCGATGATGCTGGTGCTGATCGCGCTGATCCTGCGCCCCGTGGGCTTCAAGTACCGCAGCAAGATGGAAGGCACGCGCTGGCGCAACAGCTGGGATGGCGTGCTGTGCTTTTCAGGCGTGGTGGCCTCGCTGGTGTTCGGTGTAGCGATGGGCAACATCATCCTGGGCGTGCCGTTCACCTTTGACCCCGTGACGTTGCGGCCCATCTACGAAGGGCACTTCTATCAGCTGTTCGCGCCGTTCGCCTTGCTGGCCGGCGTGCTCAGCGTGGTGATGCTGGCCATGCACGGCGCGGTGCTGCTGGCCTGGCGCACGGACGATCCCGTGTCCTCGCGCGCCCGCAATTGGGGGCGGCTGGCCGGCCTGCTGACCGCGGCGCTGTTCGTGGCGGGTGGCTTCTGGGTGGCCGGCGGTATAGGCGGCCACACCATCACCAGCGCGGTCAACATGGGCGGCCCGTCCGACCCCATGCTCAAGACCGTGGCGGTGCAGTCCGGTGCGTGGATGGCCAACTACGCGACGTGGCCGTTGATGTGGATTGCGCCCGCGCTGGGCGTGGGCGGCGCGCTGCTGGTGGTGCTGCTGTTGACGGCGCGCGCCAACATGCTGGCGTTCCTGGCATCGGCGTTGTCGATCACGGGCGTCATCCTGACGGTGGGTTTTGCGCTGTTCCCGTTCGTCATGCCGTCCTCGACCAAGCCGCAAGCCGGCCTGACCATCTGGGACGGTTCGTCCAGCCACCTGACGCTGTGGATCATGGTGATTGCCGTGGCTGTGTTCCTGCCGATCGTGACGCTGTACACCGCGTGGGTGTATCGCGTCATGCGCGGCAAGGTCACCCATGAATCCGTGGGCGGCACGCCCAATTCGTACTAAAAGGAGCCGCCTCATGTGGTATTTCTCATGGATACTCGGCCTGGGCCTGGCATGCGCTTTTGCCATCCTCAACGCCATGTGGTTCGAGCTGCGCGAAGGTCACTCGCACGACCCGCGCGTCAGCCGTAACGACGAGTGAGCGGCGGCGCCAGCAGCCTGGAGCATGACCCGTCGGCCAGTTTGCAGAAACCGCCGCGCGAACAATCGCGGTGGTTGATGACGCTGGCCAAGGCGGCCAGGCCCGGCTTGATGCTCGCCGGCGCCGCGCCGCTGGTCAGCGGCGCGTTGCTGGTGGTGCAGGCGTGGTTGCTCGCGCGTGTGCTGGACGCCGCAATCGTTCAGCACGCGCCGCGCCAGCAACTGCTGGCCAGCATCCTGGCCATCGCGGCGTTGATGCTGCTGCGCGCCACCATCACCTGGGCGGGCGAACGCGCCGGCGCCGATGCCGCTGAACGCATCAAGCGTCACGTGCGCCAGTCCTTGTTTTCGCGAATGGTAGCCAAGGGGCCTTACTGGACCCGTGGCAAGGCCTCGGGCGAATTGGCCAGCGCGGTCGTGGACCAGGTGGAAGCGCTGGACGGCTTCTTTGCCAAGTACCTGCCCGCCATGGCCGCCGCGGCGTTATTGCCCGTGGCGTTTTCGGTGGTGTTGCTGCCGGTGGACGTGGTGGCCGGCCTGGTGCTGCTGATCACGGCGCCGCTGATTCCCTTGTTCATGGCGCTGGTGGGGTGGGGCGCGCAAGGCGCCAGCCGCCGCCATTTGCGCGCCTTTGCGCGCTTGTCGGGCTTCTTCGCGGATCGCTTGCGCGGCTTGTCGACACTGAAACTGTATGGCCGCGCCGACGCCGAAGCCGCCTCGGTCGTGGCCGCCAGCGACGCGCTGCGCCAGCGCACGATGTCGGTGCTGCGCATCGCATTCCTGTCGTCCGCCGTACTGGAATTCTTCGCCGCGCTGGGCGTGGCGGGCGTGGCCGTGTACATCGGCTTGACGTACCTGGGCTTCCTGGATGTGCGCTGGTCGCCCCTGACGTTGCAGGCGGGCTTGTTCTGCCTGCTGATGGCGCCCGAAGTCTACGCACCGCTGCGCCAGTTCGCCGCGCATTATCACGACCGCGCCACCGCGCTGGCCGCCGTGACGCAAATCGCGGTGCTGTTCGACGGCTTGCCCCTGGACGATGCCGCCGAACCGGGGCGGGTCCACGGGCAGGGGCAACCGCAGCCGCAACTGCAACCGCAGCCGCAGCCGCAACCGCCATCGCAACCGCCACTGCAAAGCCCACCCTACGCCACCGCCCGATCGCACTTGTCGGCGGCGGCACTGTCGGTGTCTGCGCTGACCGTGCTGGCGCCGGGCCGCGCGCAACCGGTGCTGTCTGATGCCTCGCTAACGCTGGCGCCCGGCGAACACGCCGCGTTGATGGGGCCCAGCGGCATCGGCAAGTCGACGCTGATCGAGGCCATCGCCCGCCTGCGCCCCCACCAGGGCCATATCCTCGTGGACGGCCTGCCGCTTGAGGCATGGGACGAAGCCGCTTTGCGCGGGCGGGTGGCGTTGATCGGTCAGACGCCCCAGCTATTGGCCGGGTCCATCGCCGACAACATCCGCCTGGGCCGCCCGGCCGCGTCCGATGCCGACGTGCACGAAGCCGCGCGCCGCGCGTGCGTGCTGACGTTTACCGACGCCCTGCCGCAAGGCCTGGATACGCTGCTGGGCAGCCGTGGTCACGGCTTGTCAGGCGGGCAGGCGCAGCGCGTGGCGCTGGCGCGCTTGTTCCTGCGCGACCCGGGGCTGATCCTGCTGGACGAGCCCACCGCGCATCTGGACGAAACGACGCAGGCGCGCGTGCTTGAGGAAATTCTGGAATTTGCCGTGGGCCGGACCTTGTTGCTGGCCACGCATTCGCCGGCCGTGGCCGCGCGCGTCGGCCGGGTGCTTCGGCTGGCCAACGGCGGCTTGGAAGACGCATGAAGAATCTGCTGTTGCTGCTGCCGCTATACGCACGCCGAAAAAGCGGGCTTTTGCTCGCATTGTTCTGTGCGTTGGCTACCGTTGCTGCCGGCGTCGGCTTGTTGGGCGTGTCGGGCTGGTTCCTGACGGGCGCGGCCTTGGCGGGGGCGGGCGGTGTGTTCAACCTGTTTGCCCCGTCCGCGCTGGTGCGCGGCCTGTCGTTCCTGCGCATCGTGTCTCGCTACGCCGATCGCGTGGTCGGGCATTCCGCCACGCTGCGCCTGTTGGCCGACCTGCGCGCCATGGTGTTTGGCGCGTTGATCCGTTTGACCCCGAGACAACTCGCCCGCTATCGCAGCGGCGATCTGGTCGCGCGCATGACGGGCGACGTCGACGCATTGGACACGGTATTCCTCTTTGTGCTGGCGCCCTTGGCGACGGCCGTGTTGGCCGGCGCCGTCTTAACCGCCGTTTTGGGAATGTGGGTGCCGGCAGCGGCGTTGACGTTTGCGCTGGCCTTGCTGACCGCTTGCGTGCTGGTGCCGCTGTGGCTGCTGCGCGCCGCGAAAAAGCCCGGCGCGGCCGCCCAGGAAAGCGCCGCCGGGCTGCGCGCGGCGACCTTGGACGCCGTGGAAGGTCACGCCGATATGGTCGCGCTGCATACGCAGGCCCAGACCGCGGAACATTTTCAGCGCCTGTGCGAGGCCAGCGCGCGCGCTCGACGCAGCCAGGCGCGTGTCGCCGCACGCGGTCAGTGGTTCTTGCAGATCGCCGCGGGTGTGTCGGTGCTGGCATTGCTGTGGTTCGGCCTGGGCACCCACGAAGCCGGCGGTATCGACGGCCCCGTACTGGTCGGGCTACTGCTGGCGGTGATAGGCATTTTTGAAGTGGCCGGCCCCATCATGCGGGGCGCGTCGCGCATGGGCTCCGCCATGACTGCCGCCGCGCGCATCCGTGAAGTCACGCAGGCCCAACCCGACATGCAGGACCCCGCCCACCCGCGCGTCTTGCCCCAAAGCGGCGCGCTGGAGCTGGACGGGGTGACGTTTCGCTACCCGGCGCGGTCGGCGGACCACAGCCCCGCCGTACTGGACGGCATCCAGTTGCATGTTGAACCGGGTGAACGCGTGGCCATTCTGGGCGCCAGCGGCGCGGGCAAGTCCACGCTGCTGCACCTGATCCTGCGGCTGGAAGATCCGCAAGCCGGGCAGGTGCGCTTTGGCGGCGTCGACGCCCGCGCGTGCACGCAGCGTGATTGGCACCGCCGGATTGCCTTGTTGTCGCAAGATGCCCCCGTATTCCTGGGCACGCTGCGCACCAATCTGTTGATCGGCGACGCCGACGCCGATGATGCGGCGTTGTGGCGCGCGCTGGATGCCGCCCGCCTGGGCGACTTTGTGCGCGCGCTGCCGGAAGGGCTGGACACCTGGGCTGGCGAAACGGGGTCGCAGTTGTCGGCCGGGCAGGCGCGCCGCCTGTGTCTGGCGCGCGCCTTGTTGTCGCCGGCGGCCCTTATCGTGCTGGACGAACCCACCGCCGGGCTGGACGCTGCCGCCGAGGCCAGCTTCTTCAATGACCTGGAACGCGCGGTGACCGGTCGGTCGGTGGTGGTGGTGACGCACGCCGCGCTACCCCCCGGCGCCGTGCACCGCAGCCTGCAATTGTGCAATGGTCAATTACATGACCTGTCATCGCAGCCGGCATTCCTGGCTTAAGCGCGGTGGCAGGGTTATAGTTCGCCTTGCTTCAATTCTTCAGGCCCGCCTTTCATGCAGACCGACAACGCCGAGACCATCCGGCGCACCATCCGCAGCGTTCCGGACTGGCCCCAACCTGGTGTCATCTTCCGCGACATCACGCCCGTCCTGCAGGACCCGCGGGCGTTCCGGGTTTTGATCGATCTGTTCGTCTACCGCTATATGCGCCAACGCCTTGACCTGGTGGCCGGCATCGACGCGCGCGGCTTCATCGTGGGCAGCGTGCTGGCCTACGAGCTGAACCTGGGTTTTGTGCCGGTGCGCAAAAAGGGCAAGCTGCCTTTCCGCACCGTGGCCGAGGAGTATTCGCTGGAATATGGCAATGCCGCCGTCGAGATGCACACGGACTCCGTGCGCACCGGCCAGCGCGTGCTGCTGGTCGACGACCTGATCGCCACGGGCGGCACCATGCTGGCGGCCATTAAGCTGTTGCAGCGACTGGGCGCCAACGTGGTCGAGGCCGCCGCGATTATCGACCTGCCCGATCTGGGCGGCTCCACCAAAGTGGCCGAAACCGGCACGCCGCTTTTCACCGTCTGTCAGTACGGCGCGGCCACGCCGTAACCGCCGCTCGCGCTTAGGAATCCGACAGCCTGGGCTGGATGAAATCCAGAAACGCCTTGGTCTTGGCGGGCAGCATGCGCGAGGGCAGCAGCGCAAACAACGGCAGCGGCGTGAGGCTCCAGTCGGGCAGCACCCGCACCAGCCCAGACTGCTTGATGGCGCGTTCCATCGCGTCGAACACCAGCAGCGGCGTAATGCCCAGCCCCTGGCTGGCCAGCCGCCCCAACATGCCGACGTTGTTGGCCGACAGCCTGCCTGATACCTGCACGCGTTCCACCTTGTCTCCCGAATGCAGCATCCAGAACGACGATTCCTCGCGCATGGTGGGGCGCAGGCATTCGTGGTGCGTCAGGTCGCCCGGCACGCGCGGTTCGCCATAGCGCGCCAGATAATCCGGCGACGCGTACAACTGGTGCGCCATCAGGACGATCTTGCGCGAAATCAGGCTGGAATCGGGTTGCTGCCCAAAGCGCAGGATCAGGTCGAACGGATTGCTGATCGGATCGATCGGACGCATGCTCAGATCGAAATCGCATTCGATATCGGGATGCTGCTCGCGAAATTCGCTGATGACGGCCGGCAGGAACAGCTGGGCCAGGCTGGTCGGCAGCGAGATACGCAACCGCCCCTTGGGCTGCACCGCCATGTCCAGCAACTGGTCGTGCGCAATGCGTGCTTCTTCAACAATATGGCGGCAGCGTTCGAAATAGATCGCGCCGGCTTCGGTCAGGTCGATCTTGCGCGTGCTGCGGTTCAGCAACCGCATCCCCACGCTGCGTTCCAGTTCGCTGACACGGCGCGACAGCGTGGACGTTGGAATATTCAAGGCTTCGGCGGCGTGGCTGAAGTTCTTGCGCTTGGCGACTTCGACAAAAAGCGCGATGTCGTTAAGCTGGATATCCATGGGGTCCTCGACTCTGTAAATTCCATTTCTGGCAGGTTTGTATGATAAATGGATTTATTGTCCCGCCAGCTGAAATGTCTATTTCCTTGCGCTGAATATCGGCTTCCTGGTTCGTGCTGTCCGGTTTCGCGGGGCCGGCTTGCGGCAAGCTGAACGCCCGCAAGGCTTGCCACGCCCTGGCGCCGCTGTGACGTCCGAAGACTGCGGGCACGATTGCTCAAATATTGCACCGCTGCCGCCCAGTGCATCAGGCGATTGTCCCATCCGTGCAAATATGTTCACCAAATTAAGGGTTTTTACTAAGCCGGATTTTCCAGATACTTCGTCCCAGCAATCAAACAGTCACATCGCGGCTGCCATTCTGGCGCCGGACGCTGTGCAAGGTTTAGGATGGAGTCATCACAATGAAAGCCCTAGCAACCGCACTCATGGTTACCGCAACCCTGGTTGGCATGACCGCCGCCCACGCCGATGGCAAGACGCGTGAACAGGTCCAACAAGAACTGCAAGCCGCCAAGGCCGCCGGCCAGGTCACGTTTGGTGAACTGGACTACCCGCCCGCCACGGTGCAGCAAACCGGTCTGACGCGCGAGCAGGTTCAGCAAGAACTGCAAAGCGCCAAGGCCGCCGGCCAAGTCACCACCGCTGAACTGGACTACCCGCCCCGCGCCACCGTGTCGCAATCCGGTGGCAAGACGCGCGAGCAGGTCCGCCAGGAACTGGCCGAAGCCAAGGCGCGCGGCGAATACACCTTTGGCGAATTGGACTACCCGCCCAAGGGCAAGTAAGCCCGCCGATCGATTTGTTGCACTACCCGTACCCGCTGGTCACGAAAAAACCCCTTGAGACGCCAAGGGGTTTTTTATTCGCCGGTCATCCGTGTCGGCACGTCGAAAGCCCCGTCCAGTGTGGCGTTTTTGCCGCATAACTGGTCGGTGCGCACAACAAGTGCTGTCGGGAAATTCTGGCGCATTGAACATCGATGCGCGGCGCGCCACTCAATGGCGAGCAAACATTCGCATTTATTTTCAAGGCCTTAAGCGCAACGCTGCGCTGCCGTGCACCGCGGTCGCGGCCGCATTATCCCAACCATGGAAAGTAGTTCGTCGAAATCCGTGTTACTTCGCGTTGCAGCACGCCGGACACTAGCGTCAGTGCAGACGCCGCTTGCGAATCGCAGCGGCACGCAGCAGGCCCGCCGTTTGGGCGTGGCCGTTGCGCATGCCTTTTCATCTCGCCATTTTGGGGTAACTGTTATGAAGAAGACGCTATTGGCCGTCGCGTTGCTGGCAGGCTTTGCCAGTGCCGCGCAAGCCGCCGACTCCGTGACGCTGTACGGCTTGATCGACGCCGGTATCGGCTACGAACAAGTGAAGTTCAACGGTGTGAAGCAAAGCCGTATCGGCGGCGTGCAGGGCGTGAGCAGTGGCTCGCGCTTCGGCCTGCGCGGCACGGAAGACCTGGGCGACGGCCTGCGCGCCGTGTTCACTTTGGAAGGCGGCTTTGGCCCGATGAACGGCAAGTCGGCCCAGAACGGCCGCCTGTTCGGTCGTCAAGCCACGGTGGGCCTGGACAGCGATTACTGGGGTCGCCTGGAATTCGGTCGTCAAACGAACCTGGCCTCGAAGTACTTCGGCTCCATCGACCCGTTCTCGATCAGCTACAACACCGCCAACATGGGTACGACGTTCGGCAGCGCCAACACGATGCGCCTGGACAACATGGTGCTGTATCAAACGCCCAGCCTGGGCGGCTTCAAGGCCGGCGTCGGCTATTCGTTCAGCGCGGATGACACCGTCAGCGACACCACGCAGACCGGCTTTGCCACGGGCAACAACAACCGCGTGCTGACCGTTGGCGCGCAGTACGTGAATGGCCCGCTGAACCTGGCCGCCGCGTACGACCGCTTCGACCCGACCAACGATCGCGTTGGTGGCAAGAGCGCCGCGCGCATCCAGGAATACATCGTGGGTGGTTCGTATGACTTTGAAGTCGTGAAGCTGGCTGCCGCATTTGGCCAGACGCGCGACGGCTGGTTCGTGGGCCAGAACATGGGCACCACGCCGGAAGGCATGAACAACCTGGGTTCGTTCAAGCTGGCCGATGGCTTTCGCGCCAACTCGTACATGATCGGCGCCACCGTGCCGTTGGGCCGTCACGCCATCTTCGGTTCGTGGCAGCGCGCCACCCCGGGCAACGACAAGCTGACGGGCGATGACGCCACGTTCAACGTGTACAGCCTGGGCTACACCTACGACTTCACCAAGCGCACCAACCTGTACGCGTACGCCTCCTACGGCGACAACTACGCGTTCCAGCACGACGCACGCGACACCGCCGTCGCCGTGGGCTTGCGCCACCGCTTCTAATCGGCGGGACGCCTGGCTGAACCCTGCTGAATGCGCGGCTTATCTCCGTAGGCCGCCGAGTGACAGCGAGCCCCCCCTTGGGTTCAGCCGGGCGTCCTTGACGGACAGAAGGGAAGGGCCTCCAGATGGAGGCCCTCTCGCATTGTGGGCAGCGTGTTGTGGGGTAGCGCGTCGTCTACAGGAACAGCTTGTAGGCCGGGTTGTCGGTCTCGTTCCAGTGGGGATAGCCCAGTTCGGCCACAAAAGCGCGGAACTGTTTCTTGTCGGCGGGCGGCACCTGGATGCCGATCAGGATGCGGCCATAGTCGGCGCCCTGGTTGCGATAGTGGAACAGGCTGATGTTCCAGTCCGGATTCATCGCGTTCAAAAAACGCATCAGCGCGCCCGGGCGCTCGGGGAATTCAAAGCGGTACAGCAGTTCGTTGCGCGCCAGCGCCGACCGGCCGCCCACCATGTGGCGCAAGTGCGTCTTGGCCATTTCGTCGTGCGTCAGGTCCAGCGTGTCAAAGCCGTGGCGGCGGAAATTGGCGGCGATCTTGTCGGGCTCGGCGGCCGAGGACACCTGGATGCCCACGAACACATGCGCGCGGTCCGCATCGGAAATCCGGTAGTTGAACTCGGTCACGCTGCGTTCGCCCACCAGTTCACAGAAGCGGCGGAAGCTGCCGCGTTGCTCGGGCATGGTTACGGCGAAGACGGCTTCGCGCATTTCGCCGACTTCGGCGCGTTCAGCCACAAAGCGCAGGCGGTCGAAGTTCATGTTGGCGCCGCAGGCGATCGCTACCAGCGTCTTGCCCTTCAGGTGGTGTTCGGCGGCGTATTGCTTGGCGCCGGCCACGGCCATGGCGCCCGCCGGTTCCAACACGCTGCGCGTGTCCTGAAAGACGTCCTTGATCGCGGCGCAGATCGAATCCGTGTTGACCACGACAAAGTCGTCCACGTATTGACGCGTCAGCTTGAAGGTTTCGGCGCCCACCATCTTGACGGCGGTGCCGTCCGAGAACAGCCCGACGTCATTGAGCTGCACGCGGCGGCCGGCGCGCACGCTGCGCAGCATGGCGTCGGAGTCTTCGGTCTGCACCCCGATGATCTTGATTTCGGGGCGCAACTGCTTGATATAGGCCGCCACGCCCGAGATCAATCCGCCGCCGCCGATGGCCACGAAGATGGCGTCGATGGGGCCGGGGTGCTGGCGCAGAATTTCCATGCCCACCGTGCCCTGGCCCGCGATCACGTCGGGGTCGTCAAAGGGGTGGACGAAGGTCAGCTTTTCTTTTTTCTCAAGGGTTTGCGCGTGTGCGAAGGCGTCGGTGAAGCTTTCACCGGCCAGCACCACTTCGCCACCCAGTCGGCGCACCGCGTCCACCTTCACTTGGGGGCTGGTCGTGGGCATGACGATGACCGCGCGGCAGCCCAGCCGGCTGGCCGCCAGCGCCACGCCCTGGGCATGGTTGCCGGCCGACGCTGCGATCACGCCGCGGTTCAGCGCGGCGGCCGGCAGGTTGGCCATCTTGTTATAGGCGCCGCGCAGCTTGAAGCTGAACACAGCCTGGGTGTCTTCACGCTTGAGCAGCACCGTGTTCGACATGCGCGCGGACAGCTGGGGCGCCACCTCCAGCGGCGATTCCACCGCCACGTCGTAAACCTTCGAAGTCAGGATGCGTTTCAGATAATCAGTGGACATGGGCCGCGCACAGAAGCAAAAGTGAGGATTGGGCGAGATTATTGCAGGGAAAGCCGCGTCGCCCGACAGGTTTCTGGTTGCGATGCCGCGACGTGGACGCGCGGGCCGGTTCGATTCCTGATCGTCATTTCCCTGCGCGCGGCTACACTCGCTCCTCATGGAAGAAAGCCTCTTATCCGCTGTTCACTGGTTGCTGGGAATGTTGGCGCTGCCCTCGGTGGGCCTGTCCGCCATCTTCACGGTGTCGTTGATATCCGCCACCTTGCTGCCGCTGGGCTCCGAGCCGGCGGTGTTCGGCTTCATCAAGTTGGCGCCCGACATGTTCTGGCCCGCCATCCTGGTGGCTACGGCCGGCAACACCGTGGGTGGGGCGATCAGCTACTGGATGGGCGTGGGCGCCGAAAAAGCCGTGCAACGGTGGAAGGAAAAGCACCCGCATCCGCATCCGGACGCCACCGAGGGCGGGCGCATGCGCGGCCGCTGGAACGAACGCGCGCATGACTGGCTGCACCGCATGGGTCCTCCCGCGCTGCTCTTGTCGTGGCTGCCCGCCGTGGGCGATCCGCTGTGCGCCGTGGCCGGCTGGTTGCGCTTGTCGTTCTGGCCGTGCGTGCTCTATATGGCCATCGGCAAATTCCTGCGCTACCTGGCCATGACTGCCAGCCTGCTTTGGTTCTTCCCAGGCCAGATCTAAGCACCGACTTTCAATTTAATCGGGACGGTACATACCGTTTTCCCCGCGCCATTGGCCGGCTTCCTAAGGGTATTAGGGGTCAAGTCCGGCCAATGGCATAAAATAATTTTTTATGGGCCCCTCTTGCCGCCATGAACGCCCCACTCGCTAGCCACATCTTGAACGGGGCGATGCCGCCCGCCGCTCCCGCGCGATTGCGCGAAATCCCCTACAACTACACGTCGTTTTCCGACCGCGAGATTGTCGGCCGGCTGTTGGGCGATGACGCCTGGAGCCTGCTGTCCGACCTGCGCGGCGAACGCCGCACCGGCCGCTCTGCGCGGATGCTGTACGAAGTGCTGGGCGATATCTGGGTGGTGCGCCGCAACCCGTACTTGCAGGATGACCTGCTGGACAACCCCAAGCGCCGCAAGCAGCTGATCGACGCGCTGCATCACCGCCTGAGTGAAATCGATCGCCGCCGCGAGCCGGGTTCGCCCACGGAAGAAGGGCACGACCCGCATCGCGATGAAAAGGTCGTCGGCTTGCTGGCCCGCGCCCGTTCCGCCATTGCCGCCTTCGAAGGCGAATTCGACCAGACCACCATGATGCGCAAGCAGGCGCAGAAGGTGCTGGGCCGCATCACCGCGCGCGACAACATCAAGTTCGACGGCCTGTCGCGCGTATCCCACGTGACGGACGCTACCGACTGGCGCGTGGAATACCCGTTCGTGGTGCTGACCCCCGATTCCGAAGACGAAATCGCCGCGCTGGTCACTGCCTGTATCGAACTGGGCCTGACCATCGTGCCGCGCGGCGGCGGCACCGGCTACACGGGCGGCGCCATCCCGCTGACCTGGAAGTCGGCCGTCATCAACACCGAGAAATTCGACAAGCTGGGCAAGGTCGAGTCCTGTATCTTGCCGGGCCTGACCGAGCCCGTGGCCGTCATCCATGCCGGCGCCGGCGTCGTCACCAAGCGCGTTTCCGAAGCGGCCGAGGCCGCCGGTTTCGTGTTCGCCGTGGACCCGACTTCGGCCGAAGCCTCGTGCGTGGGCGGCAACATCGCCATGAACGCGGGCGGCAAGAAGGCCGTGCTGTGGGGCACCGCGCTGGACAACCTGGCCTGGTGGCGCATGGTGGACCCGGACGGCAACTGGCTGGAAGTCACCCGCCTGGAACACAACATGGGCAAGATCCATGACGTGGAAACGGCACGCTTCGAACTCAAGTGGTTCGACGGCAAGGGCAAGCCCGGCGAGCGCCTGCTGAGAACCGAGCTGCTTGAAATCAAGGGCCGGGTGTTCCGCAAGGAAGGCCTGGGCAAGGACGTTACCGACAAGTTCCTGGCCGGCTTGCCCGGCATTCAGAAAGAAGGCTGCGACGGCCTGATCACGTCGGCGCGCTGGGTGCTGCACCGCATGCCGCGCCACACGCGCACGGTCTGTATGGAATTCTTCGGGCAGGCGCGCGACGCCATCCCGTCGATTGTCGAGGTCAAGGGCTATCTGGACGGCGAAGGCAAGGCGCGCGGCGCCATCCTGGCCGGCCTGGAACACCTGGACGAGCGCTATCTGCGCGCGGTCGGCTACGCCACCAAGAGCAAGCGCGGCGTGCTGCCCAAGATGGTGCTGATCGGTGACATCGTTGGCGACGATGACGACGCCGTGGCCGCTGCCGCCAGCGAAGTCGTGCGCCTGGCCAACACGCGCCATGGCGAAGGCTTCGTGGCCGTCAGCCCCGAGGCGCGCAAGAAGTTCTGGCTGGACCGCTCGCGCACCGCCGCGATTGCGCGTCACACCAACGCCTTCAAGATCAATGAAGACGTGGTGATCCCGCTGCCCCGCATGGGCGAATACACGGATCACATCGAACGCATCAATATCGAACTGTCGACCAGCAACAAGCTCAAGCTGCTGGGCGCGCTGGATGCCTACCTGTGCACGCCGCTGCCGGTGGGCAAGGCCGACGACGCCGATATCGAAAGCACCCGCGCCGAAGTGCTGGCGGACCGCACGCGCCAGGCGCTTGAGCTGCTGGGCAGCGTGCGCCAGCGCTGGCAATGGCTGCTGGACAACCTGGACCTGCCGCTGGCGCAGGCGCTGCCCGAACTGCAAGCACTGGGCCTGGGCGACGTCCACGCCACGCTGACCGACCGCCTGGCCGCGCAGCCCACCGCGCGCGTGTTCGACGTGGTGCAGGACCGCACCATCCGCGTGTCCTGGAAGACCGAAGTGCTGGCCGGCCTGCAACGCACGTTCTCGGGCGCGTCGTACAAGAAGATCGTCGACGAACTCATCGCCATCCACGGCCGCGTGTTGAAAAGCCGCGTGTTCGTCGCGCTGCACATGCACGCCGGCGACGGCAACGTGCACACCAACATCCCGGTCAACTCGGACGACTACGAAATGCTGCGCGAGGCCCATCAGGCCGTCGACCGCATCATGCAGATCGCCCGCGACCTGGACGGTGTGATCTCGGGCGAACACGGCATCGGCCTGACCAAGTACGAATTCCTGACCGAAGCCGAACTGGCGCCGTTCCAGGACTACAAGCGTCGCGTCGACCCCAACGGCCACTTCAACGCCGGCAAGCTGATGCCGGGCGCCGACCTGCGCCACGCCTGGACGCCCAGCTTCAACCTGATGGGCCACGAGTCGCTGATCATGCAGCAAAGCGACATCGGCGCCATCTCGGAATCCATCAAGGACTGCCTGCGTTGCGGCAAGTGCAAGCCGGTGTGCGCCACCCACGTGCCGCGCGCCAACCTGCTGTATTCGCCCCGCAACAAGATCCTGGCCACCTCCTTGCTGGTGGAAGCCTTCCTGTACGAAGAGCAGACTCGACGCGGCGTCAGCCTGAAGCACTGGGAAGAATTCGAAGACGTGGCCGACCACTGCACGGTCTGCCACAAGTGCTACAACCCCTGTCCGGTCGATATCGACTTTGGCGACGTGTCGATGAACATGCGCGCCGTGCTGCGCCGCATGGGCCGCAAGTCGTTCAACCCGGGCACGGCCAGCGCCATGTTCTTCCTGAACGCCAAGGACCCGGCCACCATCAACGCCACGCGCAAGGCGATGGTGGGCGTGGGCTACAAGGTGCAGCGCGCGGCGCACGACCTGTTCTCCGGCCTGGTGAAAAAGCAGACGGCCAAGCCGCCGGCCACCGTCGGCAAGCCGCCGCTGCGCGAGCAGGTCATTCACTTCGTGAACAAGAAGATGCCCGGCGGGTTGCCCAAGCAGGCGGCGCGCAAGCTGCTGGACATTGAAGACGCCAACTACGTGCCGATCATTCGTGACCCCAAGGCCACGACCGCCGACACCGAAGCCGTGTTCTATTTCCCCGGCTGCGGTTCCGAACGCCTGTTCTCGCAAGTGGGCCTGGCCACGCAAGCCATGCTCTGGCACGCCGGCGTGCAGACCGTCTTGCCGCCGGGCTACCTGTGCTGCGGCTACCCCCAGCGCGGCAACGGCATGACCGACAAGGCCGAGCAGATCATTACCGACAACCGGGTGCTGTTCCACCGGGTCGCCAACACGCTGAACTACCTGGACATCAAGACCGTGGTGGTCAGCTGCGGCACCTGCTACGACCAGCTGTCGGGCTATGAATTCGACAAGATCTTCCCGGGTTGCCGCCTGATCGACATCCACGAGTACCTGCTGGAAAAGGGCATCAAGCTGGAAGGCGCCAAGGGCGTGCGCTACATGTATCACGACCCCTGCCACACCCCGATGAAGCTGCAAGAGCCGATGAAGACGGTTCGCGCCCTGGTCGGCGACGACGCCATCAAGAGCGACCGCTGCTGCGGGGAGTCGGGCACGTTGGCGGTCAGCCGGCCCGACATTTCCACGCAGGTGCGCTTCCGCAAACAGGAAGAGCTGCTCAAGGGCGACGCCGCGCTGCGTGGCGACGGCTTCGCGGGCGACGTGAAGGTGCTGACGTCCTGCCCGTCGTGCTTGCAAGGCTTGTCGCGCTATGAAGGCGACGTCAAGATGGAAGCCGACTACATCGTTGTCGAAATGGCCCGCCACATCCTGGGCGAAGGCTGGATGGAAGACTACGTGAAACGCGCCAACGCCGGCGGCATCGAGCGCGTGCTGGTGTAAGGCGGCCAGCGCCTGGCCCCATGAAAAAACCCGCGTTCATCGCTGAACGCGGGTTTTTTATTGCCTTGCCGAATCCACGAATCCACGCATCACGGATCACAGATCACGGATTGCGGATTACTCCAGCTTGATGTTGGCCTTCTTGATCACGTCGGCCCAGGCGCTGCGCTCTTGTTCGGCATAGGCCTTGAAGTCCTGCGCGGACATCGGCATCGGGATCACGCCCATGTCCAGCATCTTTTGCGACACGGCGGCGCTTTTCAGCGTGGCGTCCAGGTCGGCCGACAGCTTTTTCACCACCGCTTCCGGCACGCCGGCCGGGCCCACCAGGCCTTGCCAGGCGTAGGCCGTGAAGTTGGCCACGCCCTGTTCCGCCATGGTCGGCGTGTCGGGCAAGACCGACACGCGTTCCGGCGTGGCGGCGGCCAGCACGCGCAGCTTGCCGGCCTTGACGTTGGGCAGGCCCGAGGCCAGGTCGATGAACATCACGTCCACCTGTCCGCCCAGCAGGTCCTGAATGGCGGGGGCCGCGCCCTTGTAGGGCACGTGCAGCAGGTTGGCGCCGGTGCGCTGCTTGAACAGTTCAAGCGCCAGATGGTGCGGCGAACCCGCGCCGGCCGATGCGGCGGTCAGCTTACCCGGCTCTTTCTTGGCGGCATCCAGCACGTCCTGCACCGACTTGTACGGCGAATTCACGTTCACGGCCAGCAGCAGCGGAAACTTGGCAATGCCGCCGATGTAGGTGAACTTGGCCGGGTCGTAGGACAGCTTGGCGTACAGCGACGAGTTGAACGCCAGGGTGCCCGAGTCCGCCGTGCCCACCATGTAGCCGGTGGGGTCGGCCTGGGCGATGGCGGTGGCGCCGATGATGGTGGCCGCGCCGGGGCGGTTTTCCACCACGATGGTCTGGCCCAACGATTTTTCCAGGCTGCTGGCGACCGTACGCGCCACCACATCGGTGCCGCCGCCGGCCGGGTACGGCACGATCCAGCGGACGGGTTGCGTGGGCCACGATTGGGCGGATGCCGTGGCGGCGGCCAACGACAGGGCGGCCAGCGCCAACAGGCGCCGTGCGGAATGTTGCATGGGGTGTCTCCTCGTGCGGAATCAAAGTTTGAGCGCGACGCGGGCGGTCGTGTTCTGCGCCGTCGGTTCGCGTCGCTATTTTTTGCGCCGCTATTATGCTCGCGTTCGACGCGAAAAGGGGGCCGTCCGGCCCCCCGTTTTCCCGCATCACGTGGCCCCGTTACTGTGGGTCGGGGTAGGTACGGGCGCCGAATATCGCCGTGCCGATGCGCACTTCGGTCGAGCCTTCCTCGATAGCCAATTCGAAATCGCCGCTCATGCCCATCGACAGGCGGTCCAGCGACACGCCCTCGATGTTTTCGGCGCGCAGGCTGTCGCGCAGCGTGCGCAGGGCGCGAAAGCAGGCCCGCACTGGTTCCGGATCGGGCGAGTTGACGGCCAGCGTCATCAGCCCCTTGACGTGCAACGTGGGAAATTCCGCCGCGATGCGCCGCAGGAACGCCGACACGTCTTGAGGCGCCATGCCGAACTTGCTGGGCTCGGAAGACGTTTTCACCTGCACCAGCACGTCCAGCGTGCGGCCTTCGGTCAGCAGGCGGCGATGCAAGGCTTCGGCCAGGTCGACGCGGTCCAGCGATTGCACTTCGGCGGCGTCGCGCGCGGCGTCCTTGGCCTTGTTCGTCTGCAAATGGCCAATCAGCACCCATTGCAGGCCCTGGCCGGCCAGCGCTGCCGCCTTCTGTCGGATTTCCTGCGTTTTGTTCTCGCCAAAACGCGTCATGCCCAGCGCCATGGCTTCGCGGATCGCGTCCACCTCGAAGGTCTTGCTGACGGGCAGCAGCACCACGCTGTCCGGGCTGCGCCCGGCCCGCGCGCAGGCGTCGGCGATGCGTTGATGGATATGGGCAATGCGCCCGGCCATGGTGTCTTCGACGGTCATGCAGCTCTCTTGCAGGAACAGGATGTCCCATAGTGTAGGACTGCGCGCGCTCGTTTCGCCACACGGTGCGCGCCAGTCGTTGACCCTGCGTAATACGCAGGCTTAGAATTTGCGGAGATTTGTTTATATTTCAATGTTCTATGCCCTCCGGCGCCGCCCCAGCGGGCGACACGGTTTCCCACCTTCCCCGGTCTCCCGCCATGTCCAGCGCTGCGCCAGAATACGCCTTTGCCACGCCTTTCCTGAATCCCCCCGCTTCCCCCATCCGGTCCTTGATGCCCTACGCGTTGCGTCCCGGCACCATTTCGCTGGCCGGCGGCTACCCCGCCCAGGAGCTGTTTGACGTCGAAGGCTTGTCGGTGGCGTCCACCCAGGTCATGTCGCGGCTGGGCGCCTGCCTGCAATATTCCAACATCGATGGCCAAGCCAGCCTGCGTAACGAGCTGGCGCGCCTGTCCGCCGCACGCGGCCTGCACTGCAATGCCGACACCGAGCTGGTTGTGACGGGCGGGTCGCAGCAGGCTCTGGCGCTGCTGACGCGCGTGATGCTGCAACCCGGCGACCACGCCATCATTGAATCGCCCGCGTTCCCTAATTCCGTGCAGGCGTTGCGCTACACGGGCGCCACCGTGCACACCGTGGCATCCGGCCCGGACGGCATCGACGTGGACGCGTTGGACGAACTGGCCACGCGGGTCAAGCCGAAGATGGTCTGCGTCGTGGCCTCGTTCTCGAACCCTTGCGGCGCCACCATCTCGCGCCAGCGCCGTCTGCGCTTGCTGGAACTGGCGGTCAAGCATCGCTTCCTGATCGTTGAAGACGACCCGTACAGCGAACTGCGCTTTGCCGGCGAAGCCGTGCCGCCCATCGCGGCCCTGGCGGAAGGCGAAGCCCGCCACTGGGCGGTGTACCTGGCCAGCATGTCCAAGACCATGGCGCCCGCGCTGCGCATCGGCTGGCTGATCGCCCCGCCGGAAATCCGCCGCCGCTGCGTCAGCGCCAAGGCGGCCGACGATATGGCCTCGTCGGCGTGGATCCAGGAAGTGGTGGCGCAGTACCTGGCCAACGGCCGCTACGACGAACACGTGCCGCGCATTCGCGCCGCCTATGGCCTGCGCTGCGACGCGATGGCCCAGGGGTTGGCGCGCGAACTGGACGGCCGCGTCAGCTTCAGCAAGCCCGAAGGCGGCATGTTCTTCTGGGCGCGGCTGACGGGCGATGTGGACGCCACGCGCCTGTTGCCGTATGCGATTGAACACGAAGTGGTTTATGTACCCGGCAAGGCGTTCTACGCCAATGTCGAACAGGCCGACCTGTTTGCCATGCGCATGTCGTTTGCCACCATGAACGAAGCGCAAATTGCCCAGGGCATGGTGCGCCTGGGTCGCGCGCTGGACGCGTGCGAAGCGAACGAGCCGGTGTCGATTTCGTTGGCGGCGTAGGGCACCCGGTAACCGGGCGGCGCGGCGCAACCCCACCAGCGGGCGGCGCTGCGCATACCTAAATAAGCGCTTGTTATTTGGCGCGGGCGCTTCATGTCTATAAGCTTCTTGCCTCGGCGCGTCCGCGCGCCCGGTACAACAGGAATCCAGGTCATGAACATTGCAAAAGGGTTGGTGGGCGCGGCGCTATTGGTAGCGGCGGCGCAGGGCGCGCAAGCGGCAACGGTAGACGTCGTGCGCCAGCGCGGCGCCGTGGCTTGCGGCACGACCACGGGCTTTGCCGGCTTTTCAGCGCCCGACGCGCAAGGCAAGTGGCAAGGGCTGGACGTGGACCTTTGCCGCGCCATCGCCGCGGCGGTCTTTGGCGATGCCAACAAGATCAAGGTGGTGCCGCTGAATTCGCAGCAGCGCTTCACCGCGTTGCAATCGGGCGAAGTGGACGTGTTGACCCGCAACACCACCGTCACGCAGCAGCGCGACACGGCGCTGGGCATCATCCACGCCGGCATCAATTTCTACGACGGCCAGGGCTTTCTGGTGCCCAAGTCGCTGGGCGTGAAAAGCGCCAAGGACATCAACGGCGCAACCATCTGCCTGCAAACGGGCACGTCCAACGAGAACACGTTGGCCGACTGGGCGCGCGCCAACAACGTCACGTACAAGCCGGTGGTGATCGAAACGTTCAACGAAGTGGTCAACGCCTTCGCGGCGGGTCGTTGCGACGTGTTCTCGACGGACGCGTCGGGCCTGGCGTCGATCCGTATCTCCAAGCTGCAAAATCCGGACGACTACGTCGTGCTGCCCGAGATCATTTCCAAGGAACCGCTGGGCCCGTTCGTGCGCCAGGGTGACGATACGTGGCTGAACATCGTGCGCTGGTCGCTGTCGGCAATGATCGAAGCCGAAGAATACGGCGTCACGTCCAAGAACGTGGACGAGCAGCTAAAAAGCGCCAACCCGAACATCAAGCGCATTCTGGGTGTCACGCCCGGCAGTGGCGCGAACCTGGGCCTGGACGAAAAATGGGCCTACAACATCGTCAAGCAGGTGGGCAATTACGGCGAGAGCTTTGAACGGAACGTGGGCGAAGGCAGCCCGCTGAAGATCAAGCGCGGCCTGAATGCGCAATGGACGCAAGGCGGCTTGATGTACGCGCTGCCGATCCGCTGATCGGCAGGGTTACAGGGTTGCGGCAACGCCGCACCCTGCCTTCCCAGCCCGTCATCCGCGCCGATACAGCTGCGCGATCTTCACAAAGGCCGCGCGCAGTTCGCGCGTGCCGCCCTGGATGATGACGGGTTTGCCTCGGTGCGTGAATATCACCAGGCGCTTGGAAAACAGCATGGGCACAAAGCGTGCATAGCGCACGTCTTCCCATGCCACTTCGCGACGCGTGAACCAGGATTGGCGCAGGCCACGATCGTCGATCGTGGTGATCGACGTCTGCATGTGCCAGGACACGAACAGCAGCCCCACAAAGCACAGCACCACGACCACCGCCAGCACCGTGTCGAACGGCTGCGCGGGCGCGCGAATCGCGGTGGTGACCACCTGCACGCCCAGCACCGCCAGGATCACCCAGGCCAGAATGCGGACCCAGTCGGGCCAGGCCTGGCCCGACAACGGCAACGGGCCGATCTCGCGCAGCAGGGCCGCGCGATCTTCAAGAGTCGGGGCGGGGCCAGGCGAGGTCATGCCGCCCGTTTGGCCGCGATGGCATTGCCCGCGCGGCTGGAACCCTTGCGGTTCAGGTTGGCCGACATCCACTGGCCGATATCGACCACGGCGTCGAAGTCCACGCCCGTGTCGATGTCCAGCCCGCGCAGCATGTACAGCACGTCTTCGGTGGCGACGTTGCCCGTGGCGCCCTTGGCGTAGGGGCAGCCGCCCAGGCCGGCAACCGACGTATGGAAGATCGAGATGCCGGTTTCCAACGCGGCCAGGATGTTGGCCAGCGCCTGGCCGTAGGTGTCATGGAAATGGCCGGACACGCGCGCCGGATCGACCACGCGGGTCACGGCCGTCATCACGTCGCGCACCCGCTGCGGCGTGCCCACGCCAATGGTGTCGGCCACGTCGATTTCATCCACCTGCATTGCCAGGTAGCGCTGCGCCACGTCCACCACCGACGCAATCGGAACCTCGCCTTGATACGGACAGCCCAGCGCGCAGCTGATGCTGCCACGCACGCGGATGCCGGCGTCGCGCGCGGCTTGCACCACGGGCTCGAAGCGAGCGATGGATTCCGCGATGGAGCAGTTGATGTTCTTTTGCGAAAACGCTTCGCTGGCGGCGCCAAAGATGACGATTTCATCCGCGCCGGCGGCCAGCGCGCCTTCAAAGCCCTTCATGTTCGGCGTCAGCACGGAATAGATCGTGCCCGGGCGGCGTTCGATGCGCGCCATGACATCGGCGCCGTCGGCCATCTGCGGCACCCACTTGGGCGACACGAACGACGCGGCTTCCACATTGGGGAAGCCCGCGGCGGACAGGCGGTTGACCAGCTCGACCTTGATGTCGGTCGGCACGAATTCCTTTTCATTTTGCAGACCGTCGCGGGGCGACACTTCGACGATCTTCACGCGGGAGGGCAAAGCCATGTCTCTTCCTGGTTCGATTTGGGTGACGCGGCGCGCAACGCTGCGGCGCCATCGACAATATTAGCGCCATCGCCGCGCGCCGGGCTTGTGCGCGGGTCCGGGTCGGGCCATGGGATGACCCTATTTCAAACGCTGGTAGCGGCCGTCATCCAGACGGGCGAGCCGGCCCTCTAATTCCAGCTGAACCAGCTGCGCCTGCAGGTCGCCGATGGCGATGTTGGATCGCGTCTGGATGGCATCCACGTGCAGCGGGTCGTAACCCATGGCATCCAGCACGGGGTGGTCCGGCAATGACGGTGGCGGGTGCGGCGCGCGGCGACTGGCGGGCGTGGGCCCGCCGCCCAGTTCATCGGTAATGTCAGCCGCGGTTTCCACCAGCTTTGCGCCCTGCCGAATCAAGGCATGGCAACCGCGCGACAACGGCGAGTGGATCGAGCCGGGGATGGCAAACACTTCGCGCCCGCTTTCGCCGGCCAGCCGTGCCGTGATGAGCGAGCCGCTTTGCTTGGCCGCTTCCACCACCAGCACGCCGCGAGCCAGGCCCGCCACGATGCGGTTGCGTTTGGGGAAGTGGGGCGGCAAGGCGCCCGTGCCAAGGGGGAATTCAGACACCAGCGCGCCGTTGCCGGCGATGCGGTGGGCAAGGTCGCGGTGGCGGGCAGGGTAGATGCGGTCAATGCCGGTGCCCATGACGGCGACGGTGCCCGCGCCATCGGGGCCGGCGTCCAGCGCGCCTTCGTGCGCGGCCGCGTCGATGCCCAGCGCCAGGCCGCTGACGACGCGCCAGCCGTGGCCGGCCAGGTGGCGGGCAAACGCGCGCGCGGTTTCCTGGCCGCCGGGCGTGGCATTGCGCGCGCCCACCACGGCCAGCGATGGCCCTTGCAGATAGGCCGGATCGCCCACCACGTACAACAGAATGGGCGGGTCGGCGATGGTCAGCAGGCTTTGGGGATAGGTCGGGTCCGCCAGCGTCACGATGTGGCGGTGGGGCGCATCCACCCATTGCAGCGCGGCGTCCACCTGCGCCGCCATGTCGGCCGGCATGGCGGCGGCCAGCTGGCGCGCCAGCGCATCCGGCAAGTGGCGGGCGAGGGCAGTCGCCCGCTGGGCGTAGATCTGCTCGGGCAGGCCCAGCGCGCTCAGCAGCGTACAGGCGGTAGCGGAACCCACGTTGGGCTCCAGGGACAGCCGCAACCAGGCGGACAGTTCGGCGGACGTATGCGTAAGCGGCATGAGGCGGGCGCGATGGCGTCAAGGGTGGCAAGTGTCGCATGCAAGGCGCAACAGGCGCCGATGCATGGGTGGCGTTTTGATCTCTCTTGTCTGCTTGCCAGCCAGCCAAAGAAGCGGGGACGCAGCGCTCTGGTAATGCTCCATTTAGCCGAAAACTATTAGAAATCAATACTCTAATGAATTAAACTCTTGCCTACGCATCAATTACTGGCGATCCCTTTTCAATGGCTTTACTTCCTATCCTTCGCTATCCGGACCCGCGCTTGCACAAGAAAGCCAAGCCGGTAGCCGAAGTCGACGACCGCATCCGTCAACTGGTACGCGACATGGCCGAAACCATGTACGACGCGCCGGGCGTCGGCCTGGCCGCAACCCAGGTTGACGTGCACGAACGCGTGGTCGTGATCGACGTGTCCGAAGACAGCAACGACCTGCTCGCGCTGATCAACCCCGAGATCACCTGGCGCAGCGACGACTACAAGATCTACGAAGAAGGCTGTCTGTCGGTGCCCGGCATCTACGACGAAGTCGAACGCGCCTCGCGCATCCGCTGCAAGGCGCTGGACATCGACGGCAAACCCTTTGAATTCGAAGCCGACGGCCTGCTGGCCGTGTGCGTCCAGCACGAGCTGGACCACCTGGAAGGCAAGGTCTTCGTCGAATACCTGTCCAACCTGAAGCAGAACCGTATCAAGACCAAGCTGAAGAAGGCCGAGCGCGAAGCGCTGCGCGACTGATTCCCGTTTTTTGACTTTTTGGTCTGAACCCCATGCGCCTAGTTTTTGCCGGCACGCCGGAATTTGCCCGTATCGCCTTTGACGCCTTGCGGGCCGCCGGTCACGACATCGCCCTGGTCATGACCCAGCCTGATCGGCCCGCCGGACGCGGCTTGAAGCTGACGCCCAGCCCGGTCAAGCAGGCCGCGCTTGACGCCGGCATACCCGTCGCCCAACCGCGCAGCCTGAGGCTGGACGGACGCTATCCCGACGAGGCCGCCGACGCGCGCGCGTTGTTGGAACAGGTGGCGCCCGACGTCATGGTGGTGGCGGCGTATGGGTTGATTTTGCCGCAATGGGTGCTGGACTTGCCGCGCCTGGGTTGCCTGAATATCCACGCCAGCCTGTTGCCCCGCTGGCGCGGCGCAGCGCCCATCCAGCGCGCCATCGAAGCCGGCGATGCGCAAACGGGCGTGACCATCATGCAGATGGATCAGGGCCTGGACACGGGCGACATGCTGCTGGAACGCGTGGTGCCCATCTCGGCCGACACCAACGCCGCGCAATTGCACGACGCCTTGGCGCTGGCGGGCGGGCAGGCGATTGTGGACGCGCTGAATGCGTTGGAACAAGGCGGCCTGACGCCGACCAAACAACCCGAGGACGGCGTGACATACGCCGCCAAGCTGGACAAAGCCGAAGCCGCGCTGGACTGCACGCAACCCGCGGCATTGCTGGCGCGCCGCGTGCGCGCGTTCAACCCCGTGCCCGGCGCCAGCATCCGGCTGCCGGGCCTGCCCGACCCCGTCAAGGTCTGGCGCGCGCAGGCGCTTGAAGACGCGTCGGCGGCCACGGCGGCCGAGCCCGGCAGCGTGCTGCGCGCCGAGGCGGATGGCATCGACATCGCCACCGGCGACGGCGTGCTGCGCTTGCTGGAATTACAAAAAGCCGGCGGCAAGCGCCAGCCCGTGGACGTGTTCGTGCGGGGCTGGCAACCGGCCTGACGGCGGCTTGCGCCTCGCTGCGCCCCGCCGGGCGGATCACCGCCCCCGCTTGTGCGCCGCGCCGGTCACGGACGCGGCGTTGCCGCCAACAAGTCCAGATACGCGCCTGCCACCAACTGCGTGGGCGCGACCCCCAGCCCCGCCATCAGCGTGCGGGCTTCTTCGCTGCCGGCGTCCAGGCTTTCGCCATCGCGCAGCACCACTTCCAGTTCCAGAAAATCCCCCAGCCCCTCGACCCGATCCAGATGGATGCGCGTGCGTCCGGCCATGAATACGGTGCGGTGCTTTTTCACGCGGCCGATTGCGCCGTAGGCCAGCGTCAGCGTCTGGCGCAGGGTGTCGGGCGAATCGGTCGGTGAAATGGCGTAGAAGCTCTCCTTGGGGCCGGCTTCGTCCGAGCGACGATAAAAAATGAGCTCGCCGGTGCCGTCGCCAAAGGCGCGCAACTTCAGGCGCCCATGCGTGCACGTGAAGAAGGTGTCGTCCTGGTCAAGAATCACCGGTTCCTGCCCCGACAGCGCGGCGGCCAGGGGTTCAAGCACGGCCAGGTTGTCGACCCGTGCCTTGATTTCAACGTTGCGAGCCATGGCGTTACCCTCGCGCAAGGTGAATGCAGACGGCACCGATACCACACGGATACCGCATCGATACCGCACCGATACCGCGCCGCATCAATACCGCATCAATACAGCGTATCCGCCACCCGCGCTGGCAGGTCGCGGTCGTAAGTCACGCCATCGAAAGTACCGGCCGTCAGGTCAGACAGAATGCGCCCGGTGCTGGGCAGCGCGCTGCGTGGCACCTGCGTGGCCGGGTCCCACAGGCGCGATCGCAGCAGCGCCCGCGAGCACTGAAAGTACACCGTCTGCACGTCCACGATCAGCACCGAGCGCGGCTGCTTGCCGTCCATCGCAAAGCGCTCAAGCAGCGCGGGGTCGACACTGACGCGCGCCGTGCCGTTCACCCGCAGCGTTTCCCCCACGCCCGGCACCAGGAACAACAGCGCCACGCGCGGATCAGCCAACACGTTCAGCAAGCTGTCCATGCGGTTGTTGCCCCGGCGGTCGGGCAGCAGCAGCGTTTTTTCGTCTTCCACCACGACAAAACCGGCGGGATCGCCGCGCGGCGATGCGTCCAGCCCGTCCGGCCCCGATGTTGCCAACATCGCAAACGGCGCCGCTTCAATGAACGCGCGGTAATGCGGATGCACGTGATCCACTTCCTTCTTCAGCGAGGCCTCGCCGGGCGCGCCGTACAACGCTTGCAGCGCGGCGGCGTCGGTGACGAGATGAGCGGGATCGATGTGCATAGCGGGTTCCGGTCGGCAGGGTCAGGCCAGGATGGCGCGCAGGTCGGCTACGGTCAAAAAGAGTTCGTCGGGCTTGCGTTCGCGCAGGGCGTCCACATGGTTATAACCCCAGGCGACCGACCCCACGCGCACGCCGGCCTTGCGGGCGGCGTCGATGTCGCGCATTTCGTCGCCCACCAGCAGGAAGCGTTCGGGGGCGACTTCATGGCGCCGCATCAAGCGGTCGATCTTGGCGGCCTTGCCGAACAGGTCGGTGCCGCATTCATAGTCGTCGAACAGCGCGCAGGTGTCCGCGCCCAGCACGCGCTGCACGTTTTCAATGGAATTCGAACTGATCACCGCCAGGCGCACGCCGCCTGCCTTGATCCGCGCCACCGCGTCGGCAATGCCATCGAACAGGTGCACGCTGGGATCGATGTCCTGCATCAGCGTGCGCACGTGCGTCATGATGGCCGGCAGTTTCCACAACGGGATGCCCAGGTACTTCAGGATTTCCGAGGCCTCGCGGTGACGCAGGTTTTCGCGTTCGGTCAGGTCGATCTTGCGAAAGCCGTACTTGTCGGCCACCGTGTTCAGGATGGAATTGAACCAGGGCATGGTGTCCGCCAAGGTTCCGTCAAAGTCGAATGCAGCGATGTCGTATTTCAAGTAATCAGTCCGTTTGCCGGCTTCTGGCGGGGCTACAAGCCGTTGGGGTGAAGCAAATAGTGCACGACCGGCGCCAGCGCTTCAAGCGGCGGCGCGCTGGCCACCACGCGCGCGGCATTGGTCCACGGGTAGTCCAGGCCCAGCAACCAGCCGAACACGGCGGGCATGTCGCCGGGCGGCAGCGTGACCATGGTTTCGATGGTGATGGTCAGGTCCGTGGCGCGATACGGTTGCGCCTGGAACTTCCAGTCGTAGCGGCCGCAGCCTACGCGCACATTGCCGGTGGCCTTTTCGGTCATGCCGACGATCCAGTCGCACTGGTAGTCGGGCAAGCGCGCGTCGGGCGCGGGACGCGACAGGTAGAACGTATAGACGTTTTCGTAGGTCTGGCCAAACTTGCGCACCAGGGTGTCCGCAATGGCCGCGACCCCGTGGGATTCGGGCGGAAACGCGATGGCTTGCGTGCGCAAGGCCATTTTCAGCACCGCGTCCGACGCGAATGCCCGCGCCAGATGATGCGGTCGGTTCTCATCCTTGGCGTGGAAATAGTCGCGCAGCACGGACTCGGTGCTGGCGGGGGATAAGGAATCGGAAGTCATTTCAAGAACGGGCGTCATGGGCTCAACAGGGCAAGAGGGCCATCAGGCCGTGATGGGGTCGAACCACTTCGAGACGTTGGGCGGCTCGTAGATGGCATAGCGATCCAGCAGCAGGGCGGGGTCTTCTTCGACCACCAGCATGTCGCGATGCTGCGGTCGGATGAAGGCTTCGTCGACGGCGTGATCCACAAACTGCACCAACGCGTCGTAGTATCCCGCGACATTCAACAGGCCGCAGGGCTTCTGATGCATGTTCAGTTGCGCCCACGTCCACACTTCAAAAAACTCTTCCAGCGTGCCCGCACCGCCAGGCAATGCGATGAAGCCGTCCGACTTCTCAATCATCATTGCCTTGCGCTCGTGCATGTTCTGCACCAGGTGCAATTCGGTCAGGCCACGATGCGCCTGTTCTTTCTTTTGCAGCAATTCGGGGATGACGCCGATCACGCGGCCGCCAGCGGCCAGCACTTCGTTGGCCACCACGCCCATGATGCCGACGACCGATCCGCCGTACACCAGCCCCAGGTCGCGCTTGACCAATTCGCGGGCCAGCACGCGGGCCTGCTCGATGTAGTCCGGGCGGGTGCCGGGGTTCGAGCCGCAATATACGCAGATGTTCTTCAGGTTCATAACAGGTTCGTGATGGCCGGGCCCGTTACAGATTGCGTCACGGGCGTTCCGGGAAGTCGATAGTTTACGAGAACGTCAGCGGGCGCGTTTTGGGGCTCGGGCGCCGTGCAAATTGGTGGCAGGAGCAATGTTTGGACACAGCAACTTCTGCTGCGATCGGTAGACTGAGTCGTTCGGTACGACTGGAAATCCAGCGTCGTAGGGCTTTCACTAACAGAGGAGCGAACGATATGGAACAAACGACCCGAACCCCCGAGAAGGCCAGCCGCCCATTCGACATGGACGTGAAGGCGATCCGCGCCAAGGCGCGCCAGGACATCGAGTCAGGCGCCGTTACGGATACCTATCGCGCAGACCGGGAAACCGTGCTGAAGCTGCTGAACGAGGCGCTGGCCACCGAAGTGGTCTGTGTGCTGCGCTACAAGCGCCATTACTTCATGGCTCGCGGCTTGAACGCCGAGCCGGTCGCGGCGGAATTCGCCGAACACGCCACGCAAGAACAGGAACACGCCGACCGTCTGGCTGAACGCATCGTTCAGCTGGGGGGCGAACCAAACCTGTCTCCCAAGGGCCTGCTCGAGCGCAGCCATTCGGAATACGTCGAAGGGTCATCCCTGCAAGACATGATCAAGGAAAACCTGATCGCCGAACGCATCGCCATCGACAGCTATCGCCAGATGATCGAATACATCGGCGAACAGGACTCGACCACGCGCCGCTTGCTGGAAGAGATCCTGGCGGTTGAAGAGGAACACGCCGACGATCTGGCGGACTTCCTGTAAGACTGGCCGCTACACGGTATCGGCCACCTCGTGTCGGCCACACAGCAAGGGCGCCTGAAACTCAGGCGCCCTTGCTTTTTCAGAGGGCTTCGCCCCACAGATCGTATTCATCCGACTCGGTGACGCGCACGCGCACCAGATCGCCCGCTTTCAAGGGCTTGTCGGAACTGACGTACACACAGCCATCAATCTCCGGCGCGTCCGCGCTGCTGCGGCCGATAGCGCCGTCTTCGTCCACTTCATCGATCAGCACGTCGATCTCGCGGCCCACTTTGCGGGCAAGGCGCGCGGTGGAAATACCCTGCTGCAATTCCATGAAGCGTTCCCAGCGGTCTTGCTTCACGTCGTCGGGCACGGGATTGTCCAGCAGGTTCGCGGGCGCGCCTTCCACCGGCGAATACTGGAAACAGCCCACGCGATCCAATTGCGCTTCCTGCATCCAGTTCAGCAGATACTGGAAGTCTTCCTCGGTCTCGCCGGGAAAGCCCACGATGAACGTGGAGCGGATGGTCAGATCGGGGCAGATTTCACGCCAGCGCTTGATGCGCGCCAACGTCTTGTCTTCAAACGCCGGGCGCTTCATGGCCTTCAGAATGCGCGGGCTGGCGTGCTGGAACGGAATGTCCAGGTACGGCAGGATCTTGCCCTCGGCCATCAGCGGAATCACTTCGTCCACGTGCGGGTACGGGTACACATAGTGCAGACGCGTCCACACGCCCATTTCGGACAGCGCCAGGCACAGTTCCGTCATGCGCGTCTTGACCGGGCGGCCGTTCCAGAAACCGCTGCGGTACTTGACGTCGACGCCGTACGCGCTGGTGTCTTGCGAAATCACCAGCAGTTCCTTCACGCCAGCCTTGACCAGGCGTTCGGCTTCGCTGAGCACGTCGCCCACCGGACGGCTGACCAGGTCGCCGCGCATCGACGGAATGATGCAGAAGCTACAGCGGTGATTACAGCCTTCCGAAATTTTCAGATAAGCGTAGTGGCGCGGCGTCAGCTTGATGCCTTGCGGCGGCACCAGGTCCAGGTACGGGTTGTGGTCCTGCTTGGGCGGCGCGGCATCATGCACGGCGCGCACCACCTCTTCGTATTGCTGGGGGCCCGTCACCGCAAGCACGCTGGGATGCACCTTGCGGATCACCGATTCCTCGACGCCCATACAGCCGGTCACGATGACCTTGCCATTCTCGGCCAGCGCTTCGCCAATCGCTTCAAGCGATTCGGCCTTGGCGCTGTCGATGAACCCACAGGTGTTGACGACGACAACATCCGCGTCGTTGTATTCGGGCGTGACTTCGTACCCTTCGGTGCGCAGTTGGGTCAGGATGCGTTCGGAGTCGACCAGGGCTTTAGGACAGCCCAGGCTGACGAAGCCGACTTTGGGGGAAGACATGGAATACCTCGGTGGGCGCGAGCCGGCGCCAATGATCAAAACGTGCGCAATTTTAGCGCGGCGGAGCGGGGGCCGTTATTTTAGGGGAAACGCGGCGCATTCATAGCCTGGCGTGTCGCGTGCGTGCTGCTTTGCGTCGGTCACGTATTGCCGTCGAAGGGTTCACGAATTCGGCAGTCAAAAATCGGATAGTTACTAAAATCTTATAACGCCGGCCAACGACATTAATACGGCGTTCAAATTCTAGTAAAAATCAGATTTTGCTTATTCGCGCCGGTTTCCATTGTTTTTGACTATCTCGTCACGCAAACTGCCTCAACATTTAGTTTCAACGAGATAGAACGCGCCTTCGGCTTGCCGCGGGCGCGGAACCGTTATGAATTCCTATTGGTGCCGGCGAGTCGCCGCAGTGGTATTGATCGCGGCGGGCGCTTGCCCTACCGAGCCCTTCGCGCAGACCCCGCCCGAGGCGGTATCGCGCCCTTCCGAAATTGAACGCAGGCAAGAGCAAGAGCTGGACGCCCAGCGCGCCCGCTCGGCCGAGCGCCCGGATGTCTTGTCGCCCGATGCCGCGCGCAGCAAAAGCGAGCTGCACCTGCCCGTTGAATCGCCTTGCTTTGTCATCGGTGACCTGAGCTGGGACGACGCGCCACCCCCTTCAGCCTTGGCCGGGGCCGCTCGCGCTGTCATCGGCCAATGCGTCGGCGGACAAGGGCTGCGGGCGTTTCAGGAATATCTGAACGCCTGGCTGATCCAGGATGGCCAGATCACGGCACGCGTGGTGGTGCCTGAACAATCGCTGGCGTCAGGCGCGCTGACGCTGCGCTTTCTGCCCGGCCGCATCTCGGGCGTGCAAGACGCCAATACCGTTGGATGGTGGCGCACCGCCTTGCCCACCGGCCCTGGCGGCGAACTGAATCAGCGCGATCTGGACCAGGCGCTGGAAAATATCCGCCGGCTTCGTGGCCAGGCGGACGCCACCATCGATGTCGGGCCCGGCCCCGAACTTGGTGACTCCGACATCATTCTGCGTCCAGGCACGGGCAAGCGTTGGCATGGCTACGTGGGAAGCGACAACGGCGGCCTGGACGCCATCGGCAAGTATCAGGTCAACGCCGGACTAACCCTGGATTCCCCCTTGTTCCTTTATGACCAGCTGTCTGTGTCGTGGAACAGCAATGCGCGCTGGCGCGATGCGGACTCGAACACGCGGGCCGCGTCCATCAACTACAGCATCCCCTTTGGCTACTGGACGGCGTTTGCCGGCGCCAGCAAATCCACCTATCGCCAAACCGTGGCCGGTTTTGACGAACCCATCGTCTACGGCGGCACCACCAAGCAGTTGCAGGCGGGCGTGTCGGTGGTGCCCTATCGCGGTACCGACTACAAGGGCACGGCGACGATGGCCGTGCTACGCAAGCGCGTCGGCAGCACGTTGAACGACGTCGCCATTGAAGTCCAGCGGCGCGACGTGACGGGCTACGACATCAACGTGGCGCACCGTCACTATGTGGGCCGAGCGGTGCTGGATGCCGGCGTGGGCCTGCGCGGCACGCTGGCCGGCCTGTCCGACCAACCCGGCTTCGTCTACGGCGACCCCGACTGGAATGGCCGCAGCACCATCGCGCTGGCCAATGCCGGGCTCTACCTGCCGTTTCAATTGGCGGACCAGCCCTGGGCGTACCACGTCAGCTGGCAAATCCAGCACGCCAAGACACCGGTCGTGCCCTCGGATTACTTCACCATCGGCAGTCGTTATGCGGTGCGCGGCTTTGACGGCCAGATGACGCTGGCGGCCGAAGACGGCTGGACGCTGCGCAACGATTTGTCGCTGGGCCTGGACAAGCTGCTTGGCGGCCCCGGTCATCAACTGTATGCGGGTCTGGACGCCGGACGCGTGGGCGGCGAGTCGGCGCGATGGCTGACCGGGCGCACGTTGGTGGGCGCGGTGGCTGGGCTGCGCGGCCGCCTATCCATCCCCTATGTCGATGCCAGCTATGACCTGTCTGCCGGCTGGCCGTTGAAAAAGCCGGAATCGTTACAGACGGCATCCACCGTGTTCGCCGCAGCCGTGATGTTCGAGTTCTGATCCCGCGGCATTGCTCCGCCGGCCTTCCTGATTGATCTGGTCGACAAGGCGCCGGGCTTGCCCCGGTGCAGCGCCGCTTGCGCCGCCGTCGACGTTTACGTTACCCGGGTATGCATGATGTCCAAGCTTCGTTCGATGATTGTCTGGTCCGTCGTTTTCTTGCAGGTCTGGTCGCCAGTGCTGGCGCAGACGTTGCCGATAACCGTCGACAAGAGCGTTGCGGGCGCCAAGCCTTCCGTCGGCGCAACCAACGGCGTGCCGGTGATCAATATCGCGCCGCCCACGGCGGGCGGGGTGTCGAACAACCGCTACACGCAGTTCAACGTGGGACCTTCCGGCGCGGTGCTGAACAACAGCGGCGGCGCCAGCCAGACCCAGTTGGCAGGGCAGGTGGGCGGCAACATCATGCTGGGCAACCAGCGCGCCACCACCATCCTTAACCAGGTCACCGCGCCGAACCCGTCGCAATTGCTGGGCACGCTGGAAGTGGCCGGCAACCGGGCCAACGTCATCGTCGCCAACCCCGCCGGCATAACGTGCAACGGCTGCGGCTTCTTGAACGCCGACCGCGCCACGCTGACGACCGGCCGTCCGCTGATTGGTGCTGACGGGCGTATCGGCTTTGACATCGCATCGGGCAACATCCGCGTGGATGGCGCCGGCTTGAACGGCGCCAACCTTGGTCAGGTCGACCTCTTGGCCCGCAGCTTGGAAATCAACGCCGGCGTGTGGGCGGATCGGCTTAACGTCACAGCCGGCGCCGCGCGCGTCGACTACGACACCGGCATCGTCACCGCGCAAAGCGGGCAAGGCGCCAAGCCCGACGTGGCGTTGGACACGGCTGCGCTGGGCGGCATGTATGCAAACAGCATCCGGCTGATCGGCACCGAAGCCGGGGTGGGCGTGAACATCGGCGGCAACCTGGTGGCGCTGACGGGCGACCTGCACGTGAACGCGGCCGGAGACGTGCGCATTACGCCCAGCGGCACGGTGCAAGCAGCTGGCGCGCTGCGCGTGGATAGCGGCCGGGACCTTGCCGTGCAAGGCGTGGCGCAGGCAGCGGGCGCGACCACGTTGGCCGCGCGCCGCGATGCGGACATTCAAGGCGGAGTCGCGGCCGGTGGGTCGTTGAACGTGACGGCGGGAAAGCGCGTGATTGTTGGCTCGCAAGGGGGCCTGCGTACCCAAGACGCGTTGCGCGTGACGGCAGGCCAGGATCTGGCGCTGTCGGGTCACTTGCTGACGGCCGATCAGAACATCATCGCGGTGGCGGGCCGCAACTTGAAGATGGCGGGCTTGCCGCTTGCCGGTGTTCAGCCGGGCGCGGGTGTGGGGAATGGCGACGGTAACGGCATCGGTAACGGCATCGGCGACGGCAGTGGCGCTGGCAATGGCACTGGCAACGGAAATGGCAACGCCAACGCCAATGCCAACGCGATTGTCGATGCGCTCGCAACGGGCGCATCGGCCGGCGGCGCGTCGCAAGCGTCCGGCGTCATCTCCGCCAAGTCCGGCATCACGCTTCAAGCGGGGCGCGACCTGGTGCTGCCGCGACAGATATACACGTCCGGCACGTTGTTGACTCAGGCCGGCGCCAACATGGTCTCGGAAGCGGGCGCGCAGGCACAGTCGGCCAAGGGCATGACGATGCGCGCAGGCGTGGATGCCAATCTGGCTGGCGCGGCCTTGACGGACGGCGCGCTGTCGATCGGCGCGGGGCGAAATCTGCGCATGGACGGCAGCGCGCTGGCCTACGGCGGCGGCTTGGCGCTAAAGAGCGGCAACGATTTGCGTTTGGGTCAGACCAGCCGCGCGCAAGGCGCGGGCATCGTGGTGGACGCCGGTGGAGATGTCCGCGTCGGCGGTGACATGGTGTCCGGAGAAACCGTTGACGTGAAGGCGGCCGGCAGTGCGCTGCTGGGGGGCACGCTGAATGGCAAGCAAGGCATACATGCAAGGACGGGCGGCGCGCTAAGCGTCTCCGGCGCGGCGGACGCCGACCAAGGCGCCGTGACGCTGGCGTCGGGCGCTGACCTTTCGGTTACCGGCAGTGGCAGCGTGCAAGCGCGTGGCCCGGTCGCGTTGCACGCCAAGGGGGCGTTGAACGCAGCGGGCACGGTGTCGTCCATGGCTGCATTGACGGCCCAAGCAGCGCGTGACGCCAAGGTCAGCGGCAAGCTCTTGTCGGGCGGCCCCATGCGGCTTCAGGCGGCGGGCGATGTGGTGGCGGACACGAACGCGCGTCTGCAATCGGAAGGGGCAATGACGCTGCTGGCCGGGCAGGATCTGTCCTTGGCCGGCGAAGCCGAAACCAATGCGACCTTGAAGCTGAACGCCGGGCGTGACCTGCGCATCGACGGCGCGGCGCGCGCCTACACCGGCGCGGTTGCATTGAACGCCGACAACGCATTGCAGCTGGGCAAGACCAGCCGCGTGCAGGGCGACGGCGTATCCGTGCTGGCGGGCGGCGACTTGGTTGCCGATGGCTCGATGGCTTCACGGGGCGACATGGCAGTAGCGGCGGGCCGGGACGTGCGCGTCGGGGGCCAGGCGCAAGCCACGGGCAAGCTGGATTTGCACGGCGCCGGCGACGTCACGATTGCGAAGGGTGCAAGCGTGGATGCGGAACGCAGCGTGGCCGTCACGGCGGGGCAAGACATCGCGATTGCCGGCGCGCTGCGCAGCAACGAAGGCAGCCATGTCGAAGCCCGGGGCGCATTGCGCGTGGATGGCGAAACGTCGGCGGCGCAAGGCGCGCTTGAGCTGTTGGCGGGCGGTGATCTGTTGGTCGGCAAGCACGGCAAGGCGGCGGCGGGAGGCACATTGCTAGGCCAAAGCGGCGGCGCGTTGACCGTAGACGGGGCGCTGTCCAGCAGAAATGCACAGAGGTTGACGGCGGCGAGCGACATTGCGATAGGCGGCCAACTGCTGTCCGGCGACACGCTGTCATTGCGCGCCGGTCAAGACCTGGGCATTGGCGCGGCCGCGCAAGTGCAATCCACCACGACCACAACGCTGAACGCCGGCCGCGATGCGAATCTGGCGGGCACGGCAGTCAGTGATGGTTCCATGGCGATGCACGCGGTGCGCGATCTGAATGTGGACGGCGCAGCGCTGGCCTACGGGGGCGCACTTGAGCTCCAGAGCGGCAAGGATCTACGCCTGGGTGCAAGCAGCCAGGCGCAAGGGGTAGGCGTGGCAGTGGCTGCGTCGCGTGACCTTCATACCCAGGGCGAAATTCTTGCCCAAGGCCCCGCGCTGCTGACGGCGGGTGATCGCGCAGTGCTGGGCGGCAAGCTCGCGGCCGATGGCGAACTGACGCTGCGGGCGGCGGGCGCGGCCCAGCTTACCGGCGCATTCGAAGCGACGGGCGGTGCGTCCCTGTGGGGCGGCGAAGACGTTGCGCTGGCGGGTAGCCTGCGCAGCAACCTGGGTACGCAGGTGGACGCGGCGCGCAAGTTGGATATCACTGGCGCCGTTGGTGCGGTGCAGGGCGCCGTATCCCTGGCGTCCGGCAGCGACCTGTCCATAGGTGCCAGTGGTCACGTGCACGCGGCGGGGCCGGTGGCCTTGCGTGTCGGCGGCGCACTGAGCGCGGCGGGCACGGTGTCGTCCATGGCGGCGCTGACGGCGCAGGTCGCGCGTGACGCCTGGGTAGACGGCAAGCTGTTGGCGGGCGGCGACCTGTTGCTTGATGCCGTCGGCAAGGTGACGGCGAGCGCGGCTGCGCGCTTGCAATCGGAAGGCGCTATCAACGTGTCGGCCGGCAAGGATTTGGCTTTGGCGGGCGAAGCGCTGGCCAACGCCGGCATTACGTTGGACGCAGGCAGCGACTTGCGCATTGATGGCACGGCGCGAGCGTATGACGGCGCACTGGCCATGAGCGCGGGCAACGCGCTGCGGCTGGGCGCGTCCAGCGGCACGCAAGGGGCAGGCATTTCGGCACAGGCGGGCAGTGACCTTCACGCGGCGGGCACGATGGGGTCGCGCGGCGCCATCGATTTGGCTGCGGGCCGCGACGTTCGCGTGGACAGCACCGCGTCGGCAAGCGGCAATATTTCCTTGGCTGCGCGGCACGACTTGAGCATGGGCCAGACGGCGCAGTGGTATGTCGAAGGCGCGTCGCGCGCGACGGCGGGCAACGATATGACGTTGTCCGGCGCGTGGCGTGGCAATGGCGACATAACGCTGGCCGCCGTCGGCGCGTTGACGCTTGATGGCGAACTGGCCGCCAGCGTGGGCGGCCTGGACTTGAGCGCGGGACGAAACCTGTCGGTGGGCGCGTTGGCGCGCATCGCGGCGGCGGGGCCCGCGCGTGCAACAACAGACGGCGACCTGCTGGTGGCCGGCACCGTCAGTTCATTGAACGCGCTGACCTTGCAGGCCGCGCGCAATGCCCGCATCAGCAAGCAGCTTTACGCGGGTGGCGCGCTGGATGTGCGGGCCGGTCACATGCTGACCGTGGCGGGCGGCGCACAGCTTCAGTCCGACAGCGCAATGGCGCTGAAGGCGGGCCAGGATCTGAATATCGTCGGCACGGCGATGTCCGAAGGCAGCATGGCGCTGACGGCCGCGCGCGACCTGCGTCTGGATGGCGATGCGCTGGCCTACGGTGGCACGCTGGCCTTGAAGGGCGGCAACGATGTGCTGCTGGGCTCGGCGAGCCAGCTTCAAGGGCAGGGCGTGCAGGCGCAGTCCGGGCGCGACCTTGCTGCCGGTGGTGTGCTCGTTTCCAAGGGCGATGCGCAATGGCAGGCCGGCCGGGATATCGCGGTCGACGGCAAGGTGGGCGTGGACGGTTCGCTGGATCTGGTCGCCAAGAACGACGTGCGCGTCGGTGCGACCGGGCAGCTTGAAGCGTCCGCCAACGCGCGTATCCAGGCAGCGGGTGCCGCAACGATTGCGGGCGCGGTGCGCGGCGATCACGGCGCGTTGATACAGAGCGGCGGCGCGATGGCCGTCACGGGCACCACGGCATCGGCCAAGGGGCCGTTGCAGTTGATTGCCGGACAAGACCTGGGCCTGTCATCCGACAGCCAGACGCTGGCGGGTGGCGCTTTGCTGGCACGCGCGGGCGCGTCGCTGATAGCGGCCGGCACGTTGTCATCGCTGGCCGATGTGGTCCTGGATGCCGGCTCCAACATAACGCTGGCGGGCCAGAGTCTGGCGACGGGCGCTATCACCGCAAACGCCGGCGGCGTCTTGGCCGCCTTGGCGGGCGCGCGGTTGCAGGCGGATGGATCTGTCGACGTCCACGCAGACAGCGCGGCGTTGTCGGGCACGCTGGTAGCCGGACAATCGGCGCAGCTGCGCGTACAGCGGGACCTGACGGTGGATGGCACTGTGCTGGCCGACGCGGGCACGCTTACTGCCAGCAGCGGTGGCGATATGACGCTGGGCAGCGCAAGCGAACTGCAAGCCGGCGGAAAATTGCTGGCGCAGGCGGGCGGGAAGTTACGAGCGGCGGGCACCCTATCCGGTGAAACCGACATCGTCATGCAAGCGGAGTCGGATGCCGAACTGAGCGGCAAGACGGTCGCCAACGGTACGCTTGAAATCAATGCTGGCAGGGATCTGACGGTCGCGGACAAAGCCTTGGCACAGGGCAGCCGCAACTTGCTGCTGACCGCTGGCCAAGACCTGCGCATCGCCGGTACGGCGGGCACGGCAGAGGACGCTGGCAACTTGGGCATGGACACCAAGGGCGCGGCGGCTGGGGGCGATGCCGCCCAGCGTGCAGACGCCAAGCGTGCAGACACCGAAGGCACGGATACCGAAGGCACAGACCTCGAAGGCACGGGCTCTCGCGGCATCCGCACCAGAAGCGCGGACGCCAAGAAAGCAGCTACCACCGGCGGCACGCTTAGCGCACAGGCCGGTCGCGATCTGTCCATCACGGACACCGGCACGGTCACGGCGGGCTCCCCCATTGCACTGAAAGCCGGTCGTGACATCAACATCGACGGCATCGCAACAGCCCTTGCGGGCACGTTGCAAGCCGACGCAGGCGCCAAGCTGCAAGTGGGCGCCTTAGGTCGGATGCAAGCGTCCGACACCCTTGCCGCAAGCGCAGGCACTGATCTGGATTCCGACGGCGTCATTGCGGCGGGCGGCGGCCTCACGCTGGCAGCGGGCGGTAGCGCCCGATTGGGCGGCGTTGTGGCAGCGTTGGGCGAGCGCGCGGCCGGGGATGCGCAGATCTCCGCGCAACACGACCTGACCATCAAGCAAGGCGGACAAGTCCAGGCCGCCGGTGCGCTAAGCGCGCACGCAGGCCAAGACCTTAGCGCGTTGGGGGCGTTGAGCTCGGTTGCCGACATGGCACTGACTGCCGCGCGCGATGTGCGCGTGGACGGCACCGTGGCTTCCGATGCCAACCTGACGCTGACCGGACGCAACCTGACCGTTGCCGCAACCGGTCTTGCCCAAGCAGGCGGCACGCTTGCCGCCACCGCCCAAGAGGCCGTGCTGGTGGCTGGGCGCATGTTGGCGGGGCATTCGCAATCGTTGATCGCGGGTAACGCCCTGACGGTGCAAGGCACGGTTGCCGCGTTGAACGGCGACCTGACGATGACCTCGCGCCAAGGCGACGTGGCGTTGGACGCGGCATCGACCGTGCAGTCCAGCGGCATGTTGACGGCCGATGCCGGCGCTGCGCTGCGCGCCCAGGGTTCGCTGGCCGCAGGCCAAGGCATGACCTTGCGCGCAGGCACGGATGCCGCGCTGGGTGGCGTCACCGCCACGCAGGCGGGCGACTTGAACGCCTTCGCCGCGCACAACATGACCGTTGCGGCAGACGGCCGCCTTCAATCCGCCGGCGCGCTGACCCTGAAAGCGGGCGGCACACTGGCCAACGCGGGCGTGGTGTCGGCCAATGACGGCGCCAGTGTCAGCGCCGGCGCCGCGTTGCTGAACCAGGGTTCCGTCCTGGCAGGCGGCGACCTGCTCGTCACCACACCGGGCATGCTCGACAACGCAGGCCGATTGGTCGCCGGCATGGACTGCGAAGGCGCCCTTAACCAGCCAGGCAGCCTCACGCTGAAGGCCGGCCACATCGTTCATCGCGGCACCAGCCTGGCCGGCAAGGACCTGACGCTTGTCGCAGGCAACCTGGACCTTGCGCATGGTGCGCTGTCCGCAGTGGGCAACGTCACGCTGGCCACGCCGGGAGACATCGACGCCCGTCAGGCCGTCGTACAGGGCGGCGGCGTGGAAATCTCGGCCGCCAACCTGAACAACCAGGCAGGCAAACTGACCTCGACCGGCGCGGCCAGCCTGACGCTGGCGGGCACGCTGGACAACACCGACGGGCTTATCGCCGCGGCGGGGGACTTGAACATCGCCGCCACCACGGTCGTCAACCGCGAGGGCACGCTGGCGGGCAGCAATCTTGTACTGAAAGCCAGTGCCAGCGTCGACAACCGCGCCGGTTTGATCCAGGCCGATAACGCACTGACGCTGACGTCAGGGTCGCTGGATAACAGCGCCACGCTTGCGGTGGCGGGCGGAGCACCGAAGGGCGTGCTGGGCAAGGTGGTTGCCATCGTGGCGGACCGCGTCGACAACCAAGGTGGATCCATCCAGGCGGGGCGGGATCTGACCCTGACCACGCGGGAACTGGATAACCAGGGCGGTGAGGTGGCCGCGCAAGGCAACGCCCGCATCGTGGCCGACACCTTGAAGAATGGCCAGGGCAAGCTGCTGGCGGGCAACAGCCTGACCGTCATCGCGCAGGTCTTGCATGGCCTGGGCACGCTGCAATCAGCGGGCGATCTCAGCTTTCAGTATGCGGGCGCGTTGAACCAGACGGGTGACCTGTCCAGCGGTCGCGATTTGAACCTGTCGCTGGGCGGGGCGCTGGATAACAGCGCCACCATCAGCGCTGGGCGCGACCTGAGCATCCAGGCGGATTCGCTGGTCAACCATGCCACCGGCCAGCTTCTGGCGGGCGGCGGCAACACCCTTAACGTCACGCACGGCCTGACGAACGCGGGCCTGATCGACGGCGCCATCACGCGCATCAACGCCGGCGGCGTGGACAACCTGGCCCGCATCTACGGCGACAAGGTCGCGATTCAGACCCACACGCTGGTCAACAGCGCCGGGGTAGGCGCGGGCGCGGTCATCGCGTCCCGTGGCGCCATGGACCTGGGCGTGGCTTCACTGGTGAATCGCGATCACGCGCTGATCTACGCCGGTGCGGACCTTTCCATTGGCGGCGCGCTGGATGCCGGCGGCAACGCGGCGGGGTACGCGGGGTCGTTGTTGAACTCGGGCGCCACCATCGAAGCGGCGGGCAACGCCCGCATTTCCGCGGCGTCGTTGTTGAACCAGAACGCCGGCTATAGCAGCCAGACGGTAGTGGTGTCGTCCCAGCCCAAGGTGTACTTCACCCCGGCGGGCAGCACCGACATGTACGACGCAGAGACCAACTGGCTGTGTGACGAGGTCACCCCTCAGTGCAGCAAGGACCCGGCTTGGCTGGACGACGATCCCGAGCGCATGTTCCTGCTGCCGTCCGACAAATATCCGGCTGCGCGCTACGGCCCGCCGTTCGACTACACCCCGGGTGGAAAACGCAAGGCGGGTGTCAGTTCGCCGATCGCGTTGGCTTATACCCCGGCCGACGTCGCTTGCAGCGGCGGCGACGCGGGCGGCGGATGCTGGGACGTTCCCGAATGGTTCGGCTATGGCTCCGATGCGCGCATATGGTCGATATTCGGCATCACCCCGCCGTCGGGCTCCGTGCCGATTTGGATCCCTCCGGAAGCGCCATGCTTTAGCAACAGCCCGGCGTGCCTTGCCGAAGGCGCTCGCCGCAAGGCGTATGAAGCCGCGCATGCCGCGTACACGGAGCCCTACAAGATCCTGGACGCCCGCATCCGCGAATTCAACGCCGATTTCCGCAACCGCCTGGTCGGCACGCTGACCTACTACCAAGTCAACGAAACCGTCACCGAAACGCGCACGCTGTCGTCGGACCCGGGCAAGATCCTGTCCGGCGGCGCGATGACGCTGGCCGGTGCCGTTACCAACGACAAGAGTCAGATCGCCGCGGGCGGCGCGCTGCGCGTGGCTGGCCCCGCCATCCACAACATCGGCGCGGGCGGCCAGCGCACCGTCGTGCGCGAGGGCACGGCCACGGTCTCGCAGGCGCGGTCCAAGGACCGCAAGGAATACTCCTCCGGCTACACGGCCACCCTGGCCGGTCAAGCCATCGAGCTTCCCGTGGGAACCTCGGGCGGACACACCAACGTCGCGTTGGCCGGATCGGCGCCGGGCAACACGGGTATCGGCAAGCGGGGCCCAGTGCTGGTCGCCAGCCTGGAGCTGCCCGGCGGCACGGTGGTGCGCACCGTTTCCAACCCCGCCAGCATTCCCGACAACCAGCTGTTCACCGTAGACAAGCGCCCCGACGCGCCGTACCTCGTCGCGACGGACCCGCGCTTTGTCGGCCAACGGCCCACGGTATCCAGCGACTACCTGTTCGATCTGCTGCGCCAGCCCGACGCATTGCCGGGCACCACGGTCGCGGGCGGGGCGGGCGCGGGCGCCGGGCTTGCCGGCCCGCGCCCTGACAAGCCTGCTGACGCCGATCGTGTGCACGTTGCCATCGGCAATGGCGCCGTCGCGCAGCAAGCAGCGGCGGGCCCTGCCGTGGGCGCAGGTTCCGGCGTGGACGCGCAGCGTCTGCAATCCCCGGCTGCCACCAACGTCGGTAACGCCGCGCTGGACGGCGGCGGCACCATTGCCGGCAACGCCGTGCCAGGCGGCAAGACGCTGTCCGGCGCGCGGCTGCCCGGCTGGGACGCCCTGTTGCCCCCCGGCGCCAAGTTCCTGACGCCCTCGGGCCAACCCAAGCGTCTGGGCGATGGCTTCTACGAGCAAAAGCTCGTATCCGACCAAATCCTGTCCACGACTGGACTACGGTTCCTGGACCGCTTCGGCGACAACGACAGCCAATACAAGGCCCTGATTTCGGAAGGCGCCAAGTTCGCGCGGGCCAACAACGTCCAGCTCGGCGTGGCGCTGACCGATGAGCAACAACGCCGGCTGACCAGCGATCTTGTGTGGCTGGTCGAACAAACCGTCACCCTGCCGGACGGCAGCACCGACACCGTGCTGGTGCCCAAGGTCTATCTGGTTGTGCGCAAAGGCGACCTGAAGGGCGACGGCACATTGATGGCCGGCCGCGACGTCAAGCTTGCGGCGGACGGCGACATCGTCAACAGCGGCACGATCGGCGCACGCCATGCCACGGTGATGAGCGCGTCGAATATCGTCAACCGGGCGGGTGGTTTGGTGCAGGGGGCGGTCGTGGATCTGGCCGCACGCGAAGACCTGACCAACCTAGCCTCGCTGATTCAGGGCGATTCCGTCACGCTGAAGGCGGGGCGCGACATCGCGCTGACCTCGACGGCGGCGTCTGAGAACTTCGGCAACACCTGGGGCTCGCACGTCACGGGCGTGGCTCGCGTGGATGCCGGTGACCTGAATATGCGAGCCGGTCGCGACATCAGCCTGACCGCCGCGCAAGTCAACGCGGAGCGCAATGCCGGGTTGCAAGCCGGCCGCGACATCAATCTGAGCACTGTGACGGAACGCCATGGCGAGTCCATCGTCATCAACAAGAAAAACCGTCATGACCTGAGCACCGGCAAAGAGATCGGTTCGTCGATTGCCGCAGGCGGCAATCTGACGTTGATCGCGGGGCAAGACGTGAACGCGCGCGCCGCCGACGTCACCGCCGACAAAAAGTTGGCGGTGGGCGCTGGGCGCGACATCAATCTGACGGCCGGGGTGGAGTCTGGCTCGGCATACGACGAGCTTCACTATAAAAAGCGCGGCTTCCTGTCGTCCAAGACCACGCACATCATCAAGTCGGCCGATTGGGAGCAGGCCAAGGGCTCGACCTTCACCGGCGACACCGCCCTACTGATGGCCGGGCGCGACTTGAGCGTGGCGGGTTCGAACGTTGGCGCGCAGAACGACCTGGTGATGTCGGCCGACCGCGACGTCAACATTCTGGCCGGCCAGAACGCCGAGGACGGCTACGACTACAAGGTGGTCAAGAAGTCAGGCTTTGGCGCCATGGGCGGATTGAGCTATGGCACCAGCAAGCAGACGGATTCGCTTGATAGCAAGAAGGTTTTCCACAACGCCAGCACCGTCGGAAGCGTCGAAGGCGATGTGCTGATCAACGCTGGCAGCGCTCTCAATATCAAGGGCAGCAACGTCATCGCACGCCAGGGCGACATCACGCTGATCGGCAAGGAAGTCAACATCGGCGCGGCGCTGGACACCACGAAAGAGAAGGAATTTCATGAGATCAAGCAGACGGGGTTGAGCATTAATGCCAACACGCCTTTGGTCGACGCGATGCAGACCGCGGGAAGAATGGGGGATGCAGCAGGGAAGACCGATAACAAGGTCATGCAAGGACTGGCTTTGGCGACGACCGGTCTTGCTGCGGTCAACGCCTATGACGCTGTCGCGGCCGATCCCAGGAGCGCTGGCGGCGTGAGTGTCAGTATTAACTTTGGCGTGAGCAAGAGCCAAAGCACGACAGATCGCGCGTCGTCTTCCGTTTTGGGATCTACCGTGGCGGCGGGCCAAGACCTGACCATCGTCGCCAAGGGGGCCGGCTCTGCGTCCGGCGTCACCGTCACAGGTTCACGCCTGTCAGCAGGGAACAATGCCATCATCAAAGCAGATGGCGACATTCTGCTGCAAGCTGCGCAGAACACCTTTGAGCAGCACACGAAAAACAAGAGCTACAGCGGTAGCGTCGGCATTGGCGTCTCAGCGAACAGCGAAGATGGTATTGGCGTGATGCTGAACCTTAGTGCCGGTGGTGGCCGAGGGCGCGCAGACGGCAAAGACGCTAATTGGACGTATACCGATGTCACTGCTGGCAACGTGCTGGCATTGCAATCGGGCGGGGATACCTCGCTGATCGGCGCGATAGCAAGCGCCGATCAGATCATCGCCTCGGTCGGCAAGAATCTTCAAATTGAGACTCTGCAAGATGCCAGCACCTACGTTTCCAAGCAGCAAAGTGCTGGCGTCCAAGCAAGTATCTGCATCTACGGCTACTGCAAAAGCTCCGTCTCCGGCAACGTCTCGCAAGGCCGGATGGACAGCAATTTCCAATCCGCCACACAGCAGGCGGGGATGAAGGCGGGTGACGGCGGTTTTCTGGTCAACGTTGGCCAGAACACCACGTTAACTGGTGGCGTCATATCGAGCAGTGAACAGGCTGTGGCGAACGGTCTGAATCAACTGTCCACCGGCACGCTTGTCGTCAAAGACTTACAGAACACGGCGCGCTACAAGGCAGATCAGGTCGCATTGAGCGGCGGATATAGCTGGGGCGGCAGCGGGGAAGGAGACGCGAAGAAGGGCGATGTCGGGACGAACTCGAAAGGCCAGGCGGCTGGCGGCGCGGACAAAGTGCCTGGTACGAGCTTACCGACTAATAGCAGTGGAGCTTCCGTTGGTCTGCCGGTGGTTGTCGCGGCTTCTGGGAATGCCAATTCGACTACACACAGCGCCATCAGCGGCAGCAGCGTAGTCATTCGTGATGGCGCTGGGCAAATTGCCCTGACCGGCAAGACGGCGGCGGAGACGATCGCGGCGTTGAACCGGGATACGTCCGATACGTTGAATGCGCTGAAGCCGATTTTTGACAGGGAGAAGATCGAAGCGGGGTTTGAGATTGCGTCGGAGGCCCAGCGGCAGGTGGGGCAGTTTCTGACGAATCGGGCGAAGGAAATTGATGCGCTGAAGGCACGTGCAAAGGATCAGACGCTGTCTCAGGCTGAACGGGATCTAGCTGCTGCAGATGCGAAGACGCTGGAAGGGCAGTGGGGGCCGTCGGGCTCACATCGCCGGTGGATAACCGCAGCAATTGGTGCTTTCAGTGGAAACGTGACCGGCGCTACAGGCGAGTTCGTGCAGTCGACTGTCGTGAACTATCTGCAGGGACGGGCCGCCTCCGAGGTCAAGTGGCTTGTCTCTCATCTGGGAGAAGGGGCAGGTGCGGAATCGGCACGTGCAGCACTGCATGCGATCGTGGGCTGCGCGGGCGCGGCCGGCAAAGGGAGCGAATGCGGTGCCGGTGCGCTGGGTGCGGGAGCGGGCTCGGTATTGAACTCACTGCTAGGCGGGGATGCGTCCAACCTGAGCTCCGAAGAGCAAGAGCGACACAGCAATCTGATTCAGACCCTTGTCGCGGGAATTGCGCAGGTTGCCCACGTTAGCGGCGCTGAGGCGGTGTTCGCCGCGGAAAACGAGACTGTCCACAACGCGCTGTTGGTATCGGAAGAGCAAGCGCGGCTGAAGGAACTGGCACAGTGCCAAGACAAGGCATGCGAGGCATCGGTCACCAAGAAGTACGGCGAGATATCGTCAGAGCGGCGTCGCGAGGCATTGGAGTGCGAAGGAAAGGTTTGCGTTCAGAAGGCGCAAGAATTCGGACAATTGCTATCGGACTACGCGGAAAGAAGTGGCGAGTTGGAGGAGAAGCTTCGCGGGCCGGTTGGGTTGAGTGCGCTAGAGATGAAGGAATACGTCGCGCTTGGTTCCATTGAGCTATTGATGGTTGGGGTGCGCAATACCGCGATCAAACGCGCGATTGAAAGCGGAGGGGCAGACGCCAAGAAATTGGCATGGGATAGCATCGCTGAAGCCGGGGTGTCGGGTGCGGCGACGGCGGTTGGCGCGGTGGGGGTCCGGCCGGCGAAGGTGGGGGCAAAGGGTGCGCTGCCTGGGGGAAAGACTGCCGAAGAATTTGAACAATCCATAGTTAACTTGCCGCCGGGCGAGAGAGTGGCTCACATCAAGAGCATGGTAGCTAGCGTAGCGAAAGCGAATGGAATGATTAAGGACAACAAGCTGAGCAAACTTAATGGACGTGATGTCTATAAGGCTCGGGATGGAAATCTGTACGCGGTAGATACGCAGCACGGACGCTTTGAGGTTGTTAATGCTAAAAATGGTAAACATCTAGGCGAGGTCAACTTCGAGTTTAGGGAAACATCGGCAGCGGACAAGGCGGGTGGGCATAATTTAAAGGTTAATTAATATGATCGAAAAAGTGAAGCTCGTAGAATCTACAGAAGATTCTTTGTGGCGGGGTAATATACTTAGTCTGCCAGCAAAATATCCGTATGAAGATTTCGTGGACTTTATGGTCTTTGAAACTAAGGATCGAGATAGGCCATATGGATTGATTGTTACCTCTGGCTATAAGGCCGGGCTAGTCCTGGTCCATTTGCCTGCGGAAAGCTCCGCATTAGGAAGAGGGGTTGATCGAATATGGCTAGTTTCAAACTGGAATGCTTGGATTTATCCCGATTGTGATGTATCTAGCGTTTATCTGATCGATGGATACAGATCTGCATGCCTTTTTTGATTTTTAAAAGTTTGGTTGGTTGTTTGTCGGTCTTGTAATTTTCTCGCTATCCACGACGCGAGATTGCACGGGCGGTGAGTAATTTTGCACGTTTTAATAGGCGCAAAAGAAACTTTTAATGACGGACCCAGGGCTTAAAGGGGATATCAAAAGTCGGTATAACGAAGCGGAAAAATGGGGTGTGACGGCGCAAATCGGTTTGGACTAGCGTCTAATCAGATTCCGCTGGGCGGAGCGTTACGGAGGTGCGGGGGAATGCCTCGGTTAACCCTCTCTCTGATCTTCTATTAGCCAATTTCTACTTGACAGGGGTGCTTACGATGCCAACGGAAAAGTTATCCGCCTGTTGGGGCCATCGAAACCATGAGTCATTTATCCTCTTTGATTAGCAGCCCTCCAGATCGAGAAAATCCGGTGTTCGAAATATGGTTGGGAACTGACCAGCTAGCTGAAGTATCCCACGAGCCTGATAGACCCGTGGAAATAGAAATATACCCGCCTGCCGAAGGCGGGAAGTGGAGTTTTGAACTTGAAGAGCTAATGTCTCTATTGAGTCAGGCGGTTAAGTCATTAAAGTAGCGGTGATTTAAATGGTGCAGAAAGGTCGGCTCGTTCGATTCGTCTAGCCAGGTCAGCAATGGCTTTTTACTTGGTGCCGTGGGCGATATCGTGATCGGTGCCACCGGCAACAGCTCGCGCGCTGCCTCGGGCCTTGCACGGGATGGCGACGTCCTGATTTCCGGATCCAGCCTGCGCGCCCAGGGCGGTGTCGTGCTGGACAGCCAGCGCAATATCTCCGTCGTCGGCTCCGACAACTGTCAGACCTAGACCAGCGAGGAGTCGAGCAAGAGCACCAGCTTCGAGTTGGGTGGCATGAGCCTGGGCGACATCGGACGGGCAATCGATGGCGGTCCAAACTCCAGCGGAGTCAAGTTGGTCCCCAACGGCAGCGAGTCGGTGAAGTCCAATGAGGGGTCCTCGGGTACCGGGCAGACGTCCTCGCTAATCACTGGCAAGAGCGTCCACCTGACCAGCCGCGACGTCGAAAACCGCGCCAGCTACGAAGTCCATTCAGCTGGGCGGAGGCGTGAGCTTTGGCGGCGGCAAGGATGCCGACAAAAGCGGCGGGAAGGACGGCGACAAGGACCAGAGCAATATCGGCACCGACGGCAAGGGAAGGTCGCAGGCGGAAGCAAGGCGACGCCGAACTCGAAGTTGGCCAGCGCGCACGGTATCAGCATGGGCGTGCCCGTCGTCATGGGCGCCAGCGGCCAGTCCAGCTCCACCACGCTCAGCGGTATCAGCGGCGGAACGGTCGTCATTCGCGACGAAGCGGGGCAGAAGGCGCAGACAGGACGAACGGCGGCCGAGGTGATCGCCGGACTGAACCGCGACACCACGGGTACGTTGAACAGCCTGGATCCGATTTTTAACGAGAAGGAGATTCGGGCCGGGTTCGAGATCGTGGGGGAAGCTGGCCGGCAGGTGGGGCAGTTTTTGGTGAATCGGGCGCGGGAGATCGAGGCTCTAAATGCGCGAGCCAAGGATGAGACATTGTCCCAGGCTGAGCGCGCCCAGGCCGCTGCCGCTGCGGAGAAGCTGGATAGTGAGTGGGGTCCTTCGGGTTCTTACCGCCGCATCGTGAGCGCGATTTCAGCGGCTGCGGCCGGTAATGTGACAGGCAGTGCTGGTGGCTTCGTCCAGGCGGCCGCAGTGAATTATCTACAGGGCCTAGGGGCATCTCAAGTTAAGAAGCTCGCCGATTCCTTGGGTGATGGAGCTGATTCGGAAGCGGCGCGCGCTCTTCTGCATGGAGTTGTGGGGTGCGCTGGTGCGGCGGCGAGCGGCGGCAATTGCTCGGCCGGTGCTTTGGGCGCTGCAGCGAGTTCTGTCCTTGCCAAGCTGATAGGAATGGCCGCGGGGGATGACCTATCCGCAGAGGAGCGTGAAGCGCGAGGCAATTTGGTCGCCAGTGTTGTGGCCGGCATGTCCGAAATAATTTCGGTGGATGCCACCACTAGCACCATCGCGGCTGTCACGGAGCTGACCAATAACGCCCTCACCTTGTCTGAGTTGAAGCGATTCGCAGCAGAAGCATCCACTTGCGAAGCACTTGGCAATTGCGACGAAGTCCAGGATAGGTACCGGAAACTCAGCATCGACAACCAAGAAACCATGATCGCCGTGTGTGCGGCAGACCCGAACCGTTGCCGGGAACTCTATGGTGAATTTGTCGAGCAAGTGACGGAGTATCGTGAGGAGCTAGATAAGTTAACTGGCACGAATCTTCCTGCGGCCCTCAAGAATGATGTTGCCATATACTTTCTGCAGCATGCGGAAGCAGTCAGTTTGGCTCTTCACACTGAAATCGCCGCCGATCTGCAAAAAAGATATGGTGTGAGTACAGAAACGGCTGCAAGGCTAGTGGCGGCTGCGAGTGCGGTGGCTGGATCGATAAAGGGTGCAAAAGGCGTCGAAATACCACCTTCGGCGAACAAGCCTCTCGGTTTGGGTTCGACTGGTAGATCTACGCCTGCTAATTTGAACGAAAAGCTTGCAATGGAACAGGCTATTTCAAATCCCGCTGCTGGTCGTCCACTGCCGGTTCCGATGACTGATTCCCGATGGCCGGCAACTGATGGCTGGGTGAAATCAGCGCAAAATATTAATGGAATCGAAATTCACTATGTAAGAAACTCCATTACTGGAGCAATTGATGACTTCAAGTTTAAGTGAGTGAATATATGCTTGCTATTTGCAAATCAAATCTGGGTAGCGCTATCCCCTCGGCCGAGCGCTATTTAGGCGAGGTGGATCAAACTAATTATTCTCCTTTGAGTGTTGGGGAGAGTTACGTGGTGTATGCCTTGCTGTTTATTTTTGATAGGGTGGATTTTTTGGTGCGAGCTCCAGAACAACCACCTTTCTGGGTTCCGAGCAGCTTATTTCACTTGGTTGATGCTAGGGTTTCACCAGATTGGGAACTTTGCATCACACAGTCACGATCAGACTACAAAGTTCTTTTTAATGCATTTAAGATTAGCCATGTAATGGGGTATCCGTTGCTAGTTAATGATTATAACCATTATGTGGGAATTGCTGAGAGAAACCCCGTAGAGGTGCTGCGATTTATGGAGAGGGAGCTAGGCTGCACACCAGACTCACTTAAGGGTTTGATGGTGCAAAAGGCGCAGGAGCGCTAGAACATCTAGGCCCCGTAGCTGTGTGGTACGCAATTGATAAATTACAAGGCCAGTCCCATGATTTATTCCGCTATTGTCGACTCGATGTGTCCAGATATTGAGGAGGAGGTCTCAGTTGTCGTCACTGGTCATGGGTTGACGTGTTTCGCGAGCTACCTACCATTTCCTCTGGAAGTCGGGGGGCTTATAAAGCAGCATTGCTACCCATGGTCTTTGATGAATATATCGTTCGAGAGATTTCTTCCAATCAAGAACCCTCGATAACTCGACAAGGCATAGACTATTCATATCATGTGTTAGGCGAGTTAGCGGACGGATGGTTACGCTGTGGAGGGCTGGAGTTTTTTGATGAAGTGCTGTTAGCAAATTTTGGGTTTCTATCTAACCAGATATTATGTGAAAGATTGATAGGTTGGATATTGCGATTTTTAAGATTGTTAAATCGAAATTTAAAGCCAATGCACATCTGTTCGGCAACCTTGAGCAGGTCCAGGCAATCACTGATCGATGGCTCGTCGAAAATAAGGTGTAAATAAGGTGTCAGACTGCAATTTCAGGGCGGTCCTGCCGAAAAACGTAGTCTGACACCTTATTTCGCGAGATCGTGGGGGAAGCTGGCCGGCAGGTGGGGCAGTTTTTGGTGAATCGGGGCAAGGAAATTCAAGGCGCTAGGGAGCGTTCGGAAGATAAGTCGCTTTCGTACGCTGACCGAGCTAAAGCCGCCCAAGAATATGCTGACCTGGAAAGCAAATGGGGCAGTCAAGGGACGTCTAGCCAATGGGCCACGATCATTTTGGGCGCGGTCAGCGGCAACGTGACCGGGAGCAGCAGCCAGTTCATCCAAGCTGCAGCCGTCAATTACCTGCAGACCCTGGGCGCAGCGAAGATCAAGGAGTTGAGTGGTGCGCTGGGCGGCGAGGGTTCCGTCGGGCACGCAGCGCTGCATGCGGTATTGGGTTGCGCGGGGGCTGCTGCGCAAGGCGCATCGTGTGGTGCCGGCGGTGCGGGCGCGTTTTCTGGGGTTGTGCTGAGCAAGCTGCTGGAGAGCATGGATGGAGCCAACGCCAAGGATTTGTCACCTGAAGAGGCGCAAGCGCGAGTCAACCTGATCAGCAGCATCGTCGCAGGGATTGCTGCGTCGATTGATCCGAGTGCGGCAGTGCCGGCGGAAATCGCGGCGCGCATCGAGGCGGAGCACAACAGCCAGTATCAGAACCGCGACAAGGTTGCGCGGATGAAGGCGGATATCACCACTTCGGCGATTGCTTCTTGCGGCGGTGACGATGCATGTTTGTCTGCGGAGTTCGCTCGGGCAGACAAGATGGCGGCAGCGTACGACGTTGCGCTGACACTAGGCCACTACCCAAAGCTGAGCAAAGAAAAGACGGACATGCTCGCGCAATCGGTGTTAGATCTGGCGCCGGGGGTGTCCAATGCGAGTGCGCTGTACGAGCTTTTGACGGGCAAAACTGCGACAGGCGACGATGCAAACCGATACTTCGCCGCGATCGGATTGGTGCCGGTGGTCGGCGGGATGCTGAAAAAGGGTGGCCAATCGGTTCATGCGTTCGCGATGGCGGAAAAGGCGCTTGATGTTGGGAAGGTGGGGGGGGAAGGCCGAGATAGTTGGGGCGAAAGGAATTGGCGCCACGGGTCAAAACTTGCCCTCTGTTTTGCCAGATAACTTGACTGGTTATGCTAACCCGAAAGATATTCGGTTCACGCAGGACAGTGTGTCGAATACATTCAAAGATGACCAAACTCTTCAGTCGACAATTGACGGGTTGAAGTCAGGGAAAATCTCTGCAGATGACTTGCTTCCTATCCGAGTATTTGAGAAAGACGGAATGGTCTACAGTTTGGATAATAGACGTTTGCTTGCTGCGTCGGAAGCGGGTGTGCCAATAAAAATTGTTCCAGCTACCCCTGCAGAGGTTGCGAAGGAAGGATGGAAAATGACTACGCCCAATAACGGTGCGATTATTTGTATTCGAGGCGTTTGTAAGTGAGGGGCATATGAAATTTGATCGAGTTAGGGATATACACACAAAAGAGGATCTTGCGGATTTTATTGGGGAGTTTAGAGAAGGGTTGGTGCTTAATCCCGATGACTGGGAAAATCCTAGCTTAGAGAGTTTTTTAGCTGCAATGGAAATCTGGATTAGGTCTATAGATATGTATGCAAAAAACTCTGGAGATAGTGACGTTGTTAGCCCTAGCTGGCGAACTTTTGCGAAGATATTATGTGCATCGAAAGTTTATGAATAGTTGTTCTGTATAGGCTTTACTGAACCCTGGCTCAGGGTTTGTGTTGTTTCATCCGCTTACTGCAAGTGTCGTTTTTCGTTGCTCGGCTTGGTCGTTGTGTATTGACCCAGTGAAAGTCTGCTCACCTCATATTCGCGTCGTAAGCACCTCTGTCAAGTGGACGTTGGCGGATAGTCGATGGGAGCGAGGGTTAACCGTAGAAAATAAGGCGTCAGACTGCAATTTCAGTGAGGTTATGCCGGAAAACATAGTCTGGTACCTTATTTTCAGGAAATGGATCTATGTTCAATCAGAATTTATTGCTTATCTATCGACTGTTTATCTCTAAAGGCGGTCGAAGAGCAAATTGGATAGAGGAACGGTTCGGCTTCGATGGCGGTATTGCACTATCTCCTGATGACCGAAGGAATGAGCTGTAGGCGTATGAAACTCTTTTCTCGCCGGGTCAAAAAGCAGAGCTTGAGCAACTTTATCCAGAATTGTTGGATGAGATGAATGGAGTCCCTTACCCGCAATGCGGTGAGCGTCTTGATGCACTGGCTTTTATTCAAGAAATTTCAGCTACTGCATTGTGGAAATATTGTCAGAGAGGGGGGTAGAAAATTTCGTCAGAGATTTTGACCGCCTTGACATCTCTGATGAACGTATCAGGCTTTACGATAGCGCGCAAAAATATTAAGGGTACGGCTCGAAGAGACGGAGTGAGTCTCGTAGCGCCAGCATCGGCTACTCCACCGGTGGCTCGCAGAATGGCTTCACCCTTGAACTGGGCGCCTCGGTCGGACGCGGAAAGGCCAACGGCCGCGACGAAAGCTGGACCAACAGCAATATCACGGCGGGTAATGTGCTGGCGATGCAGTCTGGCGGCGACACCACGCTAAAGGGCGCGGCGGGCCGCGCTGATCAGATCATCGCGTCGGCGGGCGGCAACCTGCTGCTGGAGAGCTTGCAGGGCAGCGGCAAGTACGACTCCAAGAACAAAAGCGCGGGCTTTGGCGTGAGCCTTTGTGTCCCGCCGTATTGCGTAGGTTCGAGCAACGTCTCGGCCAACGCCAGCACCGGCAAGATGCACAGCGACTTCAAGTCCGTCACGGAACAGACGGGTTTGTGGGCGGGTGACGGCGGCTACCAGATCGATGTCGAGAACAACACCAAGTTGGTAGGCAGCGTCATCGCCAGCAGCGACCAGGCGGTGGCCGATGGCTTGAACAAGCTGACCACGGGCACGCTGGTTACGGAAGACATCAAGAACACCGCCAAGTACAGCGGCAGCCAGGTGTCGATTGGGGGAGGTTTCGGATTTGGTGGCGACGCCAAGGCGAGCGACTCGGGCCTGGGCACGACCAAGGGCGGTCAGGTGGCTGGCGGAGCAACGAAGGATCACGGCACGTCGGTCTCGACTGGCAGCAGCGGCTTTGGGATGGGTACGCCGGTGGTTGTGGCGGCAAGCGGCAACAGCAGCTCGACTACGAAGAGCGCGATCAGCGGCGGCACGATCGTGATCCGAAATGAGGCCGCGCAGCAAGACCTTACCGGGATGACGGCAACAGAAATGATCGCCGCGCTGAACCGGGATACGACGAATACGTTGAATGCGCTGAAGCCGATCTTTGACAAGGAGAAGATCGAGGCGGGGTTTGAGATTGCGTCGGAAGCTCAGCGGCAGGTGGGGCAGTTTTTGACGAATCGGGCGCAGGAGGCTGATGCGCTGAAGAAGGAGATGGATGCTGAGCCTGAGGGTCCGCGCAAAAGGCAGCTTGCTGCGCAACATGCCGAAGCCGCTAAATGGGCGCCCAATGGCCAGTATCGTTTGATCGCTACGGCAATAGGCGCGGCTGCGGGTGGCAACGTCACCGGGGAGCGACTCAGTTTGTTCAATCGGCAGCCGTGAACTATCTGCAAGGTCTGGGCGCGTCGAAGATCAAGGATCTTTCGGGCAGTGTGGGCGGGGAAGGTTCCCGCGGGCATATCGCGCTGCATGCAGTGCTTGCCTGCTCGGGCGCCGCTGCTCAGGGTGCGAACTGCGGAGCCGGCGCGGTAGGTGCCTCGGCCAGCATCGTGGTCAACAGCCTCCTGCAAAAGATCTCGGGCAAGGACTCGGAGATGCTCGGTGCCGAGGAAAAGGACCAACGCGCCAACCAGTTGGTTTCGATCATCGCGGGCATTGCGGGCGCGCTATCGCCGGAACAAGCGGCGACGATTGCGAATGCTGCTCGTCTCGAAGCGGAAAACAATACGCTTCGGGATCACACACAGGTTCGCTCGGCGAGGTTCGACGAGAAGGTTAAGGCCTTGGCGGACTGCGTGGGAGAACGGTCATGCCAGACCGCTGCGGGCCACTTTGAAGGCTGGATTCGGGTTATTGATGAGCGAGATCTTCCCGCCTGCGGGGGAGTTGGGATCTGCATTCAAAACAGGCTCGCCGAGCGGGACGCCTATACGGCGGGGCTGGCAACGGCTATCGGCAGATTGAAGGATCCGCTGATAGCGGGCATGGATTTGCTGGATGCGCGCAATAAGGGTCTCTATGATCGTTTGACGCTGAAAGACGCGTTGGTTCGTTTTCAGTCGGGGACGCCAGACTACACGAGCGAGGCAGATCGGTTCGTCCTCGAGGCGATGATGTCGTCACCGGTGGTGTTTGCGGCGGTTAAAAGGTTATCGGCGCTAGATAGTGACGGTGGCGGTGGGGCGCGGCCGGGGAAGACGGGGGGTAAAGGCGGGCCGGGTAGCTCAAAGGAAAGTGAAGAAACCTCCGGGTCTATTGCAGGATATAGGCTGATCGACCAAACCACTGGGAAAAAGATCCAGTTTGGAAGAGTTGAAAATCAAACAAATCATAAGTTTAGGCACGTTGAGGCGGCGGGATTTGAGCGGGAAGTCGTGGGCCGTGCTATTCAAAAGGATTTGTCGAAGGTTGGAGTCGATCTTAAGGACGGTCCGCATACTGGATTTGTGATCATAAACGGAACTAGGCTTGAATATAGTGCCTTTAAATTTCCGGATGGAAAAATTAATGTGGGGCGCATTACTCCGCCAAGGATCCTCAGATGAGAAGATTAAATCTTAACGAGCGTGCGTATATAGAAAAAATGATCATGTCTTCTGGAGTCGGCAGGCTCCTAGTGCTGAGGCTGGATGATGTGATGGTGGAGAGCATCGAAGATGGAGGAATGGGGAGTTTATTGTTTCTTTCTCCCCGTCCAGGACGTATTCTGGGAAAAGAAATTGCGCGTGGGGAGTTCAAAGATGAAGATGGAGTTTGGGTTATGGTTGTCCTTAGTTTGGACAATTTTGGAGATTTGTACGAGTTAGATGTTTGGAAAACCGATTTTTCTAAACTGAAGAGTTTTCCCTAGTTCGATCTGTCACGGTCATGTTCGCTGTTGGGAAGGACTGGAAAATAAGGTGTCAGACTGAGCTCGCCCGGGTTTTCCGGACACCCGAAGAAGTAGACAATACTTGAAGGAGGTGTCTTATGGATAAATCCAAACCCGAAGCTAAGCCGAGCGATGCCAAGCTCCAGTACCACAGCCGAGAATTCAAAATCGAGGCAGTGCGGCAGTTGGAGGAAGGCAAGATCAGCGGTACGCAGTTGGCACTGATGCTTGGCGTGAAGCGCTCGATTATCTACCGATGGAAGAAAGAGCTGGCAATGCACGGGCCAGACGTTTCGTTTCCCGGCAAAGGCAAAACGCGTTCCGACGAGCAGACCGAGATCCAACGCCTCAAGCGTCAGCCTGCCGAGGTCACTGAAGAGCGCGACATCCTAAAAACAGCGGCAGCGTACTTTGCGCGGGAACTGCCGTGAGGTACGCCTTTGTGCAGGCTCATCAGCAGCAGTTCCGGGTCGCTCGGCTATGCCGGGCGTTGCAGGTCAGCCGCAGTGGTTATTACGAGTGGCGACGTCGCGCGCCGTGTGCAAGACAGCAAGAGACGTTAAGTTACTGGCGGCGATCGAGCAAACGCATAGGGCTTATCGGCAAGCGTACGGTACCGAGAAGACTTGGCGCGCGCTCAATGCCAGTGGTGTGGCTTGTGGCAAGCATCGCGTTGCACGCTTGCGCCGCCCGGCGGGCATCGAGGCACTGCGTAAGCAACGGTTCCGCAGACTGAAGAAACACTCGCTACTCGGGCCGGCACCGAACCGCCTGGAACGACGGTTCACGGTGCATTGCCCCAACAAAGTCTGGGTAGGCGATATCACGGTGGTATCGACGTGAACAGGTTGGCTGTATCTCGCGGTACTGCTGGATCTTTACTCGCGCTCAGTAGTCGGTTGGAGCATGCCCGACAAGCGAGACCGAAGTCTGGTTATCCAGGCATTGTTGATGGCCATGACCAGGCGCAAGCCGCAACCGGGACTGATGCATCACAGCGATCGAGGCGCTCAAGGCGGAGCGTCCGACGTCACCGTCACAGGTTCACGCCTGTCAGCAGGGGACAACGCCATCATCAAGGCAGACGGCGACATTCTGCTGCAAGCTGCGCAGAACACCTTTGAGCAGCACACGAGAAACAAGAGCTACAACGGTAGCGTCGGCATTGGGGCCTCAGCGAACAGCGAAGACGGTATAGGCGTGATGCTGAACCTTAGTGCCGGTGGGGGCCGAGGGCGCGCAGACGGCAAAGACGCTAATTGGACGTATACCGATGTCAGTGCTGGCAACGTGCTGGCATTGCAATCGGGCGGGGATACCTCGCTGATCGGCGCGATAGCAAGCGCCGATCAGATCATCGCCTCGGTCGGCAAGAATCTTCAAATTGAGACTCTGCAAGATACCAGCACCTACGTTTCCAAGCAGCAAAGTGCTGGCGTCCAAGCAAGTATCTGCATCTACGGCTACTGCAAAAGCTCCGTCTCCGGCAACGTCTCGTAAGGCCGGATGGACAGCAATTTCCAATCCGCCACACAGCAGGCGGGGATGAAGGCGGCTGACGGCGGTTTTCTGGTCAACGTTGGCCAGAACACCACGTTAACTGGTGGCGTCATATCGAGCAGTGAACAGGCTGTGGCAGACGGCCTGAATCAACTGTCCACCGGCACGCTTGTCGTCAAAGACTTGCAGAACACGGCGCGCTACAAGGCAGATCAGGTCGCATTGAGCGGCGGATATAGCTGGGGCGGCAGCGGGGAAGGAGACGCGAAGAAGGGCGATGTCGGGACGAACTCGAAAGGCCAGGCGGCTGGCGGCGCGGACAAAGTGCCAGGTACGAGCCTGCCGACAAGCAGCAACGGAGCTTCCGCCGGTCTGCCCGTGGTTGTCGCGGCTTCTGGGAATGCCAACTCGACTACATACAGCGCTATCAGCGGCGGCAGCGTAGCCATTCGTGATGGGGCTGGCCAACTTGCCCTGACCGGCAAGACGGCGGCGGAGACGATCGCGGCGTTGAACCGGGATACGTCCGATACGTTGAATGCGCTGAAGCCGATCTTTGACAAGGAGAAGATCGAGGCGGGGTTTGAGATTGCGTCAGAGGCCCAGCGGCAAGTGGGGCAGTTTTTGACGAATCGGGCGAAGGAGGCTGATGCGCTTGAGAAAGCGATGAAGTCTGAAAACGATCCGACGAGATACGCTGAACTCGAGAGCCAGTACAAGGATGCCAAACTTTGGCTCCCGGGCGGAACCTATCGTCGGATTGCGAATGCCGTCATGATCGCAACCGGCAGCAATGTGACCGGGGCAGCCGCGGATATCGCCCAACGGGCGCTCGTGAGCTACGTTCAGCAGTTGGGTGCTGCCGAGGTTGGCAAGTGGGTCAGTAGCGGCATCATCCGCGATGGCTCTGCGGAACATGCTGCCTTGCAGGGCATAGTCGGTTGCTCTGCCGCCGCGGCAAGTGGCCAAAGCTGCGCGGCCGGCGCTACAGGTGGCGCTGCGGCTGTGCTCATCAATGCTCTGCTTGATAACACTCAGGGGAGTTCGAATGAAGAGCGTGAGGCGCGACGCAACTTGGTGGCTTCGCTTATTGCCGGTGCAGCAGCAGTGGCAGGCGCGGACGGAATTGCCACGATTACAAGCGCTGCGATTGCCGAGGTGGACAATAACTCGCTCGATCCGAAGCTTCACGAGAATCTGATCAATCGTTTTGCGCTGAGCGACCAGCTACAACCGGAGGAGTACGAGGACCTCATCCAGCGAATGAAAGCCGCAAACGCGGAGGGTACGCAGCAAGCGCTGGATCAAATGAAGAGCGTGTTCGGCCCTGAGTCGTTGGAAGCAACACGAGCAGAACTGGAAGCAATGCTTGGTGGAAATTCAGCATGCGGCCAAGTACCGGCTTGCGCATTGCAACTGAAAACCTCGATCAAGGAACTGGATAGCCTTCTTGCACAGTACAAGACGCAAAGGGAACTGACGCCAAAGGTCGATGCTGCGCTGATGATATTCGATCTCGCTACCAGTGGAGTTGGTGGTGTGATTCGAGGTTCGGTTTTCGATGCGGTCCGAATGAGCGCGACGCGAGCTGCCGGGGGTTCGCTGGAGATGGCAGCGGCGAAAATAGCCTATGCGGATGGCGCTTCCTGGACGGTGCGCAATGCTGAGGTGTTGGCTGCGGACGGGAAGACCGTGCTGGCGCGGCAGAATCCCATAACCGGAAAATATGATTCTGGCGGGCCTAGGCTGTTGAGCGACGGGTCGAAGCCAAAGTCGGAAATCTATTTTCGAGTGGAGGGTGGCGGAGCGGGAAGTGCTACAAGTCAAAATAGAATAACGGTAAATGCAGATGGAACTATCAGTATTAAGCCTGGATGCTCTGGTCAGCTGTGTGTGAGTGTCGGGGGAGCGGATCATGCCGTGTATTATCTAAATAAAAAGCACCCTGATGGAACTGTCATCGTATTTGAGGTGGATGCTGGTCTCCATAAGAAGATAATAGAGCGGGCAATCCCGCAGAAGCCTATCCCGGGGATTTCGCGAGATCCTAATGCACCAAAAATCGTAGATCCTACAACGCCAGGGACGTCGCTGGAATTGCCGAAAATGTGGGAGCTGCTTCTGGAAAAACACTCTAGCAATGCGAGAGTTTATTCTCAAAGTGATTTTTTAAAGGAATTTGGAAAGTGATTTTGAACAATGAAACGGCAGATCGTTTGTGGTCAGGGGAGCTTTGCATAGGTTTTATTGTGCATATGGGGAAAATTCGCTGGTTGATCGATGTCAAAGATAATTTCTCTCTTAATGCTGAAATCGACTATCGAGCTTATCTGGAAAAAAAAATAATTTCGGAATCGCAATATGAGGCGGCATGCCGTGCATTTAGAGGGGGGATTCTAAATTTAACATCGGATAATTTTCTTGAATACTTGGGTCCACGGATCGGTCATGTTTATTCAAAATCAGATTTGATGGGTTTTATGTTTCGAGGCACTCACGATCCTGTCAGTATTTTGGATAAGGTGGAAAGCAGTCTGGTCACAGGTGGGGGCTTAGCTGATAGTGAGAGTAGGCGCGCACAAATAATGGCATCCAGGTTGCCCTTGTTTTATATAAATTTTGATCGAAAAATGTACATGCATCTTGAAAAAAATAGATTCCACGAGAAATCTGCTGGTGTGGAGTGGTTTGCGCAGTACGGGGATTTTTTAGCGCTGATTCCCGATTCGGAAAGATATTGGATTTTCGGTGGAAGAGATTATTGGAAATGTAGGTAATTAAATAGAAGTAATTAAATTAAGCGGAAAGAAAAGGCCGTCGCAGATTAGTGAGTATCTCCTCGTTACGCTGGGTATAAATGATGCGCAGTTTATGCCCCGGTTAACTATTTCTCCGACTTCTTAGCAGCCATTGTCTCCTCGATGGGGAGCTTACGAGCGCGCTCGACGTAAACATATGTCTTTGTGGAGTCTTTGGTGAATCGCGCAAAGAAAAGCAGGTCGCTGAAAAATCCTTGTCCAGCGCAGCCGAGAAAGGAATAGCCACTGGCACTGAGAAAATAGGAGTGCTGGTGGGTCATTGCAGCGTGGGCAACAGTAGTTCGACTACGCAAAGCGGCATCAGCGGCGGCACGATCGTCATTCGTGACGAGGCGGGGCAGTTGGCGCTGACCGGCAAGACGGCAGCGGAGACGATAGCGTCGTTGAACCGGGACACGACCGATACGTTGAATGCGCTGAAGCCGATCTTTGACAAGGAGAAGATCGAGGCGGGGTTTGAGATTGCGTCGGAAGCTTAGCGGCAGGTTGGTCAGTTTTTGACGAATCGGGCGAAGGAGAAGCAGGCGGCAGAGAAGGCGCTATCCGACGCGATCACGACAGGCCGTGCCACTGACGCATCGAGCATGAGCGCGCTCATGGACGAGCTGCAGCGCACTCAGGACTGGAGTGCAGGCGGCAAGTATGGCTTGGTCTTGTTAGCGTTGTCGCGCGCGGCCGGCGCAAACGTCACGGGATCGACCGGCGCATTCGTGCAGTCGGCCGCGGTGAACTACCTTCAAGGCCTTGGGGCAGCCCAGGTGAAGCAGATCGCCGATAGCCTAGGTAGGGATCCGCAGTCGGAGGCTGCGCGCGCGGCATTGCACGGCATCGTGGGGTGCGCAGGCGCCGCAGGCCAAGGCGCAGCTTGCGCTTCGGGCGCCTTGGGCGCGAGTGCGGGCAGCATCCTCAACAGCCTGATGGGCTTGCCCGAGGGCCTAACCCCCGAGCAAATCGAAGCGCGGCGCAATCTGGTCACAAGTCTGGTGGCAGGCATAGCGAGCGTTGCGGAAGCGGATGCGGCAACGGCCGGTACTGCGGCGGCGTTGGAGACGTCGCAGAACTGGGCACAGCTCGCAATTCCTGCAGTTGGCGCGGCGGCGGGTAAGTGCGCGACGACGCCGAGCTGCCAGCGGGCGGTCATGTATGTGTCGGACAAGACCGCCTACGTTGTCGTGCAGATGAAGGACGGCGCTATTTATGTGGGAACGGCTGCGCTGGTGGGCATTGCCGCCGCGTCCGATGCGGTAGGAAACTGGGTGTCGGAATTCGTGGACAGCGCAGTGGGGCGCGAGACGGCGCTGCCGGGTAAGCCTGGAGAGGTGGTGCGCGTGGATACGCTGCCGCCGCTGCCTTCCGAGAAGGAGACATTTGGTTCGGAGATCCCGGCTTGGCCGGGTGAGCCGGCTGGGTCCATTGCAGTACCGGGCAGCGGGGAGGGGGACGTTGACAACGGAGCTACGATCAGCACTCCAAACAATGGTCCTATTATCGTCGATCCGATCTTTAGCAGAAGTAAGGAGGTGGAGCAAAGGGCTAAGGAACTGGGCTATACGAATAGAATTTCACCGCAAAGGGCGCCGTTTGATTCACATGGATAAGTCGTATTCTGGAATGGAAAAAACTACATTACGCCTGATGTTGACGCTCATAATGTGTCAGAAGGTTGGAAGGTATTTGATCGTCGCGGAAATAGAGTCGGCACGTACGATAGAGACTTGAATTGGATAAAAAAATGAGTTTTAGCATAACTCTGGGCAAAGAGGTGTTGACAGAATTCGATGAGCCGGTGTTGCAGGGCCAAATTGAAATCGATGGGCATACTGAGGATTTCTTTGCGCCGACAGAATATTGGTCTAGAAATGAATATTTAAGTAGTTGGAAGAAATCATTAACGCAAGGTTTGCGAGAAGGTGATCATGCCGTATTGGTGACATCTATGCGCGATCCGGAGGTAAGTAATTTCATTTTCTATTGGATAATTTTTATAGAGGGCGGGCAGGCTTATGTTCAAAATAGGATCTTATTCCTTGAGGAAATTTCCGAGCCTTTCGATCCCGGAAAAATAAATTCTTACGTGTCTCGGAGGGCGGAGTTCAACGAGGACGGTCTTGAAATATCTCAATGGAAGGTGGACGTCTCCTCGATTCGCGATTTCCTTGATGAACTTTCAAATTAGTAGTCTCATCCGATTCGGCTGCTTTTGGGAGCAGGGCTCGACCAAGAATTGCAAGTGCTTGGCCGGGCCGGCAGCGACCTGAAGATCCTCGCAGCGGCCAAGGCGGATCAACCTACATCGTCGTGGCCGGCTCGGACCTGGCGGTAGGCCCCAACATTCTGCTGGATGCCTAAGGCGACATCCTGCTTACCGCCTAGCAAAATACCGCGAGCCAGAAAACTGACGGCGAGAGCAGCAACGCCAGTATCGGCGTGGGCTTCTCCTGCGGTGGAGCCGAGAAGGGCGTCAGGATCAACCGGGCGGCAAGCAGCAGGCGGCAGCAAGAACAAGAGGGATGGTAAGGATACGACGCGGAACAACGCCCATGTCCAGGCCGGCAACTACCTGACCATGAACTCCTGCGACGATAAGGACTTGCTCGGCGCGCAAGCCAGCGCCGGTCGGATACTGGCGACGGTAGGCGACATCCTTATTATCGAAAGCCTGAAGGACATCAGCCACTACGCCGCGAGAGAGCGCAGCTTGGGCGTGCAGTAGACCCTGTGCATACGCGCTGTGCTACGGCGCCAACGCCGTCAGCCGCAATTACGGTCATACCAAGATCAATAGCCGGCTACGCCCGCGTGTCAGCCAGGCCATGTTTTCAACGTCGTTAATCAGAATGGGGTTATCCGATATCTAGATGGGCAGACCGGGAAGCCGGCTAATATGAATAATTTTAAGACGCTACAGTTGCTGAGAACTAACTAATGATTACCTATGAGAGTGCGCTGGAGCGAGCTAACGCGTATTTAAAAGACTCAGATATTCCTCTGCAGTTAACGCATGAGGGAGAGTTTTCTGAGGGATGGTTCTTTTGCTATCAATCTAAAGAGTATTTAGAGACAGGAAGTTTTTCGGCTCAGCTGGCTGGAAATGGACCGTTCCTAATTGATAAAGAAACAGGGGAGCTTCATGTTCTAGGGACTGACAAGCCTCTAGAAGAATATCTGGATCAATATGTGAAGAACAAGTTAGGAAGATAAGATCTATTTGTTGGCGCAGCGGCAAATGCGGGGTCAATTAGTCATATCTCTGCAGTGAATCTTCCTAAAAAGTCAGTCTAAGATGATTGCTGATTTTGAACCAGCAGGGTACCCAACAAAACCAGTAGAAAGATCAGTTAGTGAAAGAAAATCTGAGCAATGTTGCGTCGCAGGACTCAAGGTTGGCGGCTGCTGTGAACGGTAGTGGAACGAAAAATCCGAACTTTTCTATAGGTCAAGGCACATCTTTCGAAGCTAATCAATTAGGAAAAATCTGGATCGGTGATGATGCTAGGCCTATCTCCGGTGTTCCTGGGGGCTTTATTAGTGCTGATGGGGCACGTGTGTACAGACCGCCTGCAGGGATCGGCGGCTTTGACGTCTACGTCGGCAAGCACACGCAATTGGACGGGGCCGTTATCGCCAGCGACGCGGAAGCGGCGAAGAACAAGCTGTCCACGGAGACGTTCGGCTTTACCGATTTGCAGAACAAGGCCGCATACAAGTCCACGACTGTCGGTCTAAACCTCGGCATGTCGGGTGCGTTCGACGTCGCAAATAAGGGCGGCGCGAATGGGCTCGGTCCCTCGGGATTGAGCTTGGGTCACACCAGCGGCAGCGCTTCCGGCACGACCTACGCCGCCATCGCGCCAGGCACGATTGAGGTGCGCTCGGACAAGGATTCGGGCCGCGACAGCACGGCGGGCCTAAGCCGCGACACCGCAGGCGCGAATGGCAGCATCGGCCAGATCTTCGACAAGGATAAGGTCCGCGAGCAACTGGAGTTCCAACAGGCGTTTGGCCAGTTGGGGATGCAGATTGCGGGGGATGTCTTGAAGGGTCTCGCGAAGGAAAATCCTGATGTATGGGGCGAGGGTAAAACGGGCAGGATCGCCGTGCATTCGATTGTCGCGGGGGCTGGGGCGGCACTTGGAGGAGGGAACGTAGCAGCCGCTATCACCGGTACCATCGCGGGAGACTTGACTGCTGCGGCTGCGAAGGACGCCATTGACAATGCTATGCAGGGTTTACCTCCGGCAATCCAACGCGAAGTGGCCAACCTAGTACTGAACGTGCTCGCCTCTTCGGCGGGAGCACTAACGGGTGGGTTAAGTGGTCCGAATCCCTTGATAAACGCCGGAAACGGCACTGGTATGGTATGGGATTCTATCAAGGCGACTCAACCCCCATATCCTAGTTCTGTGATTCCAAAGTCTTTTGAACTTTCTCTGTTGAGCGGCCCCAAAATTTGGGTGCATGGGAATGCTACAGAGCATATGGCTGAATATGCGAAAAATGAAGGCTATAAATTTCACTCGTGAAGCTGTTCGACTTTCTTCACAGCAATAGTTGACCAGTCTGCAGGCCGCTGTGGATTCCGCTAGCAAAGGAGGAGTCCCCTACGGAAAAGTCATCAATGTGGAAGGATGGGAACTTATATTTTCACCGCCGAGGGCGTCGGGAGGGCTACCGGCTTTGATTCACGCGTTGTCTAAAATGTGACAGAAATGGATATAAAAATATCAGCACCGCTTCAAGTGGAGTTCGATTTGCTTGAGAGTGATGATAGGTTGCCTTCTGTGAAGTTCAGGTTCTGTGTCGACACGGCTCGAATGGCAAGCTCACTACATTGCTCTGGTGAAATTTGGATAACTTGCAGTGCATTTGATTGCTTCCTCAGGGGGCTTGTGGAAGGTGAAAGGCCGTCGAGATTGGCAAGTATTGACGAGAGATTTTTGCTAGAAATACTGGAAAATGATAGTGGGATTTTTTTCCGCTGGTCATGGAAGCTAGAAGGCTCGTTCTCATTTTCGACGAGTTCATTTGTGGAAATACCCATAAATGAGGATGAGATTTCCGCGATAAGAAATGTTTTTGATTCGTTCCCCAAGTGGTGGTGAGTACCCTGTTGAACTGTATTTAACGAATTTGAGTTGTCAGTATCGGAGGTTTTCATAACGAATAGGTCGCCGTCCTTTAATGAGAGAAGGCGCTATCCGACGCGATCAAGACCGGCGGTGCCAACGACGCGGCAAGCATAAGCGCGCTCATGGCTCAAGTGCAGCGCACTCAGGATTGGAGGCAGGCGGCAAGTATGGCTTGGTCTTGTTAGCGTTGTCGGGCGCGGCCGGCGCAAACGTCACGGGATCGCCCAGCGCATTCGTGCAGTCGGCCGCGGTGAACTACCTTCAAGGCCTTGGGGCAGCTCAGGTCAAGCAGATCGCCGATAGCCTAGGCAGGGATCCGCAAGCGGAGGCTGCACGCGAAAATGAGGTGTCAGACTGCAATTTAGGGGAGGCTTGCGGTACAAGGTGGTCCGAAACCTTATTTCACACCTCATTTCCAGAGCAAATCGCCTTTGCGCTTCGGCGATGCGATTACTGCGGTTCTTGAGGCAGGAAAGGACTATGAGACGCTTTATCGGCATCCGAGTGCGATCTTGCGTGAGCTTGTCGTTGTGAATGGCGTGGTACGTACCAAGCCCGTCGCCGTGAAGAAATACAAGGATGCGAAAACGTCAACGTGGACAGGACTCCGCTTCCGATCGGAGGGAACTCGTAAGGCATTTTAGAAAAGCTTGGCCGCCAGTCAACGCGCACGACCCCATGCAAGCCGCCTCGGCGGTCCATCCTAGCCGCAGCCCCCGCCCCCCCAAAAACCTACCCCGCCCCCCGCCGATAAACCGCCAGCATCCCCGCCAGCCCAATCATCACGCCGCCACAAACGCGGTTCAGCCACCGTAACCCCGAGCCTCTGAACACCCGCACCATCTGCGCACCCAACGCCGCATATACCAGCATCGTCAGCACATTAATCGTGGCGAGTACCCCCCCCACAATCGCGTATTGCACCAATAGCGGTGCCTGGGGATCAATAAACTGCGGCAAGAACGCTGACATGAACAACAGCGCCTTGGGATTGGTCAGCGCCACCAGAAAACTGCGCATCCCCAGCGCCAAGCCGGCCGGTCGCTCTATATCCGTAGCCGCAGACGGCAATACCAACGCAGCATCCGACCGCAGCATCTTCCAGCCCAGATAGGCCAAATACGCCGCGCCCAACCATTTAATAATCTGGAATGCGACTTCAGACGCGGCCAGCACCACTCCCAAACCCGAAGCCACCGAGCCGACCAGAATCAAGTCGGCCAGTACCGCGCCGGCCATGCCCCAGCTGGCGGCGCGCACGCCGTGGCGCGAGCCGTTGCTCATGGCAAGCAGCGTGGTGGGGCCGGGGGTGATGATGGCGACGGCCGAGGCCAGGATGAACAACAGCAAGGTGGCGGTGGACATAAAGCGGGCTCCTAGGCAGCGGCCAGTTTGATCTGGCCAGCGCCATTCGTCCAGGTCCGGCTACCATATCGGTCTTATTCTCAGAATTCCCACCATGTCCACGCGTTCCGACTCCCCCCATCTTGCCCCTCCGCTTTCCTCCGTACTTCTTTCCAGCGCGGGGGTGGTCGAGAGTGTGCTGGACGGCCGTTCCCTGACGGACGCGTTGACCGATGTCAGCGTTGCCTTGCGCCCGGCGACCCAGGCGGTATCTTTTCATGCGATGCGATACCTGGGCTGGGCCGATGCCGTGGGCCGTGAGTTGGTTCAGCGTTATCCCAGCGTGTTGTTCGAATCGCTGCTGCTGGTGTCGCTGACGCTGCTGAAAGAAGAGGGCGAGGCCGCCGCGCAGTTGCCGGGCATGCCGGTTTATGCGGCCCACACGGTCGTGGACCAGGCGGTGACGGCGGCGTCCAATACGCGCAGCCTTGCGTCGTTCAAGGGCATGCTCAACGCCTGCCTGCGCCGCTTCCTGCGCGAGCGGGTGGCGCTTGACGCTGCGGTGGCCGACAGCCCCGAGGCGCAGTGGAACCACCCGGGTTGGTGGGTCAAGCAATTGGGCATCGCGTATCCGCAGGATTGGCAGCGGATTCTTGAATCGGCCAATGTGCCGGCGCCGCTGACGCTGCGCGTGAACCGCCGCCGCGCCAGCCGCGAACAGGTCCTGGCGGCGTTTCAGGACGCGGGCCTGGAGGCGCAACCGGTCGGTCAGGCCGGCCTGGTGCTTGGCAGCCCCAAACCCGTGACACAGTTGCCCGGCTTTGCCGAGGGGTGGTGGTCGGTACAGGACGCGGGTGCGCAGTTGGCGGCCGAACTGCTGGCGCCCACTGACGGCATGCGCGTGCTGGACGCCTGCTCGGCGCCGGGCGGCAAGACCGCGCACCTGCTGGAACTGGCCGATATCGATCTGGTCGCGCTGGACGCCGACGGCGAACGGCTGGAACGCGTGGAACAAAACCTGGACCGCCTGGGGCTGGCCAGCAAGCGCGTGCGCCTGGAGGCGGCCGATGCGGCCGACCTGGACGCCTGGTGGGACGGCAAGCCCTTCGACGCCGTGCTGGCCGACGTGCCCTGCACGGCATCGGGCATCGTGCGCCGCCACCCCGACATCCGCTGGCTGCGTCGCGAAAACGACGTGCGGCGCACCGCCACCTTGCAGGCCAGGATCCTGGATTCCCTGTGGAAGACCGTGGCGCCCGGCGGCCGACTGCTCTATGTGACGTGCTCGGTTTTCCCGATCGAAGGGGCGCGCCAGGCGCTTGAATTCCTGCAACGCCACCCCGAGGCCCAACGGCTGGATGCGCCCGGCCAGTTGCTGCCAGTTGCGCTCGATGCAACACCGGTCGAGCAACATGACGGCTTTTTCTACGCCTTGTTTGCCAAGCAGTCCTGAATCACCAAGAATAGGGGCATGACGGTGTTGCGGTGTCGTATGTCCACTATTTCGCGTTTATTTCTAGGGTTGTTGCTGGTATCTACCTTGCTTTGTTCCGTGCCGGGCGGCGACGTTCATGCCGCCGAGCCCCGGGTGACGCGGGTAGAGCCCGCGGTACGCAATGGCAAGCTCGAGATCGATGCCGACATTGAATTCGAATTGAACCAGCAGTTGCGGGACGCCGCCCAGCGCGGCGTCCCCTTGTATTTCACGGCCGACCTGACCATGACGCAACAGCGCTGGTATTGGTTCGACAAGTCGCTGGTGGACACCTCACGCACGTGGCGGGTCGTCTATAACGCGCTGACGCGGCAGTGGCGCGCGGGCGTCGGCGAACTCTCGTTTCCGGTGGCCTCGCTGGACGACGCCATGAGCGTCATCCGCCATATCCGCAACTGGTCGGTGGCGGATGCCGCCGATTTTGACGCCGGCGTGCTGTACGGCGGGCAGCTGCGGCTGCGCCTGGACACCTCGCTCTTGCCCCGGCCGTTCCAGGTGAATGCACTAAATAGCAGTTCGTGGGCGCAAGGCACGCCCTGGACGGAGTTCTCGTTCATGCTGAGCGACCAGGAGAAAGATCCCTCATGAGGCTATTGCTTCGGCTGGCCCTGATGGTGGGGGCCGTAAGTGGCCTGGCGTTGCTGGGCCTGCTGGCGTGGTCCACGGGCAATGCGTCGCGCTTTGCGCGTTACTACGATACGTTGCTGGTGCTGAACGGCATTTTCGCGCTGGCGCTGTTTATCTGGGTGGTGGCGCTGACGGTGCGCTTGGCGCGTCAGATCCGGCGTCGGCAATTTGGCGCGCGGTTGACCGCGCGCTTTTCGTTGGCCTTCGCCTTGATTGGCGTCGTGCCGGGGGCGCTGATCTACACCGTGTCGGTGCAGTTCATGTCCCGCTCGATCGAATCCTGGTTCAACGTGCGGGTCGATACCGCCCTGGAAGCCGGCCTGAACCTGGGCCGCGCCGCCCTGGACTCGCTGCTGGCCGACCTAGACGCGCGCGCGCGCTCCATGGCCGTCGAACTGAATCGCAATACCGATAGCGGCGTGACGCTGGCGTTGACCCGTCTGCGCGAGGCCAACGGCGTGCAAGAGGCCATGGTCTTCACGGGCAGTGGCCGCATGGTGGCGTTTTCCACCAGCCAGTACGGCCAGTTGCTGCCGGCGATGCCGCCGTCCACCGTCATGAATCAGTTGCGCCTGTCGCGCGGCTATTCCGCGGCCGAAGCCGACGATCCCGTCACCCCGGGCGCCGAGGGCGGGCTGCATTTGCGGGTCGTGATCCCGCTGACCGGGCCCGACCGCTACGACAATCTGCTGGGTGCCACGTCCGAGCCGCGCTGGCTGCAGCTCTTGCAACCCGTGCCGGAACAGATCGCGCATAACGCCAATCTGGTGCAGCAGGGCTTTCGGGATTATCAGGAACTGGCCCTGTCGCGGCTGGGGTTGCGCAAGCTGTATGGCATCACCCTGACGCTGGCGCTGCTGCTGGCCGCGTTTGGCGCTATTGCGGTGGCGCTGTCCCTATCCAAGCGCCTGGTGCGCCCGCTGCTGAGTCTGGCCGGCGGCACGCAGGCGGTGGGCGTGGGGGATTACCGGCCGCTACCTGAACCCCCGGAACGCGACGAAGTCGGCCAGCTGACGCGGTCGTTCAATGCCATGACGCGCCAGCTGGACGAGGCGCGCCGCATGGTGGAAAGCAATCGTCAGCAGTTGGAACGGTCCAACGTCTATCTGGAAAGCGTGCTGTCGAACCTGTCGTCCGGGGTGCTGGTGTTTGATGAGTCGTTCCGCGTGACGACGGTCAACCAGGGCGCGCAGACGATTTTGGGCGTCGACCTGCGTTCGGTCATCGGCCGGCCGTTGGAAACCGTGGACGGCATGCTGGAATTTGCGAACATCGTGCGCCAGGCGTTCTCGACGCACGCCGCGGTGGGTTCCGAGCGCCAGCACTGGCAGCAGCAGTTCGAGATCGGCCCGGCCCAGGCCGATGCGCCCACCGCGCCTCAGCCCCTGACGCTGCTGGCGCGCGGCACCCATCTGCGCGTGGACGGGCGCGGCAACGGCTATCTGGTGGTGTTCGACGACATTACCGAAGTGATTTCCGCCAACCGTACCGTGGCCTGGGGCGAAGTCGCGCGTCGCCTGGCCCACGAAATCAAGAACCCGCTGACGCCCATCCAGCTGTCCGCCGAACGGCTGGCCATGAAGCTGGAAGGCAAGCTGCAACCGGCCGAGGCGCAGATCGTGCAGCGGTCCACCAATACCATCGTCAACCAGGTGGCTTCGCTAAAGCAGATGGTGGACGACTTCCGCGAATACGCGCGCACGCCGCCGGCCGTCATGCAGCGCATCGACTTCAATGCGCTGGTGGCCGACGTGCTGTCGCTATACGGCTGGGAGCCGGACGGCGGCGTTTCCCGCGCGACGGGCAAGGCCTTGAATCTGGATGTGTCGCTGGCACCGGGCCTGCCCGAGATCGAGGGCGACCCGACCCAGCTGCGCCAGGTCATTCACAACCTGCTGTCCAACGCCCGCGACGCCATCGCCGAGTCGGGCGGCCAGGGGCGGGTCAGCGTGACGACGCAGTTGATGCGCAGCGAGCAGCCGGATCGGGCCGACCAACAGGCCCTGAGATTTACCGTTGCGGACACCGGGCCGGGCTTTCCGGCGCAGGTGATGCAGCGCGCGTTCGAGCCCTACGTAACCACAAAGTCCCACGGGACTGGGTTAGGATTGGCAATCGTGCGCAAGATCGTTGAAGAGCACGGCGGGCGTATCGACCTTGCTAACCGCAAGGAAGGGGGGGCGCGGATTTCCATCTTGTTGACCCGGTTGGCGGTGACCACCGGGGCAGACACTATGGACGCGACCGCGCAAGAAAAGGATAATGCGGCTACGCAATAGGTGGGATGCTTTATGGCCAGAATTCTGGTGGTTGACGACGAAGTTGGTATACGCGAGCTTTTGTCGGAGATCCTTTACGACGAAGGACACACGGTCGAACTGGCCGAAAACGCAGCGCAAGCGCGCGCCGCTCGCCTTCGCATGCGTCCTGATCTGGTGTTGCTGGACATCTGGATGCCGGACACCGACGGCGTAAGTTTGCTGAAAGAGTGGGGCTCGCAAGGGCTGCTCGATATGCCGGTGATCATGATGAGCGGCCACGCCACCATCGACACGGCAGTGGAAGCGACGCGCATCGGCGCCATGGATTTCCTGGAAAAGCCCATCACGCTGCAACGGCTGCTCAAGACCGTGGCGGCGGGTTTGGCTCGTGGGCGCGCCCCGCACCCGGCGCCCGTCGCCGTGCATCCGGCCGCGGTCAGCCCGGCCGTGGCGCTGGAAGACGAGCTTGACCCTCCCGTGTTGACGACGGCGCCGGCCAACGAAGTGCCCGTCACGTCCAACGGCCAGCTTGGCAGCATTTCGCTGGACCAGCCCCTGCGCGAAGCGCGGGACGAATTCGAACGCATCTATTTCGAATATCACCTGGTACGCGAAAGCCACAGCATGACGCGTGTGTCCGAGCGCACCGGCCTGGAACGCACCCACCTTTATCGCAAGCTCAAGCAATTGGGCATCGAGTCGGCGCGCAAGCGCAGCACATGAAAATCCTGATCATGGGCGCTGGTCGCGTAGGCACCAGCGTGGCCGAAAACCTGGTGTCCGAGCAAAACGACATCACCGTGGTGGATACCGATCCCACGCAGCTTCGGTATTTGCAGGAACATTTCGACTTGCGCGTCGTCCATGGCGACGGCTCGCAGGTGTCGGTGCTGGAAGCCGCCGGCGCGGCCGATACCGACCTGTTCATCGCCTGTGCGGCCTCCGACGCCGCCAACATGGTGGCCTGCAAGATCGCCCGCCAGCTGTTCAATATCCCCCGCCGCATCGCCCGTATTCGCTCCGCTGAGTTCCCCGAACACCCGGAACTCATGAGCGAAGAGGGCTTTTGCATTGACGCGCTGATCAGCCCCGAGCGCAGCGTCACCACCTACCTGCATAGCCTGATTGAATTCCCCGAAGCCCTGCAAGTTGTGGAATTTGCCGAAGGGCGGGTCAGCGTCGTGACCGTGCGCGTGGGGCATGGCAGCCCGATGGCGCATTCCCCCGTGGACAAGTTGCGCGACGTCTGGCCCGACGTGAAAGCGCGTGTCATTGACGTGCTGCGGGGCGGGCGGCCGCTGCGAGCGGGCAGCGGCACGGTGATCGCCCCGGGCGACGAAGTCGTGCTGGTGGTGGATTCGCGCGATGCGCGCCGCGCCGTGCGCCAGTTGCGTGATGCCGAACGCGCCGTGCGACGCGTCATGATCGCGGGCGGCGGCAACATCGGTTTGCGGCTGGCGCGCCAGCTGGCCGAAGAAAAATACAGCGTTCGCATCATTGAACGCGACCTGAAGCGTTGCGAATACCTGGCGACCCAGTTGCCCGACAGTGTGCTGGTCCTGCACGGCAGCGGCACCGACGAGGCCCTGCTGGAACGCGAAAACATCGAAGACATGGACACCTGGCTCGCGCTGACCAGCGACGACGAAGACAACATCATGTCGTCGCTGCTGGCCAAGCGCCTGGGCGCGCGCAAGGTGATCGCGCTGATCAACCGCCAGGCCTACGGCGAACTGATGCAGGGCAGCCATATCGACATCGCCGTATCCCCGTCGCAAGCCACGATGAGCGAACTGCTGCGCCACGTGCGGCGCGGAGACGTGGCCGCCGTACACCGGCTGCGCCAGGGGGTGGCCGAGGCCCTTGAGGCCATCGCGCACGGCGACCGGTCCACGTCCAAGGTAGTGGGGCGGCCGGTGGGTCAGATCAGCCTGCCCAAGGGCGCCAGCATCGGCGCGCTGGTTCGCGACGACGAAATCATCCTGCCCGACGCCGATACCGTCATTGAAACGGACGACCACGTGATCGTCTTCGTCCCGTCGCGCCGGCAGATGCCGCGCGTGGAAAAGCTGTTTCAAGTTTCGGCGTCCTTTTTCTGATGCACGCACTTTTCAAGCTCCGCCGTGGGCCGGGCGCCGCCGGGTAGGCTGTCATGAAACGCGTCCTGGGCACCCTGTACATATTGGGTCTGACCATGGTGATGTTCGCGCTCACCATGCTGATTCCATTGCTGATCGCCTATGTGGGCGGCGATGCCGCGCGCGATGCGTTCCTGCATGGCTTCCTGATTTCGATGGGCATCGGGGGGACGCTTGCCGCGTTGACCCGGCGCAGCCGCTGCGAACTGCGCGCCCGCGACGGCTTCGTGCTGGTGTCGGCCGTGTGGGCCGGCCTGCCGTTGCTGGCCTCGATCCCGTTGATGCTCTACTTTCACCGCGCCGGCTTGCCGCTGTCGTTTACCGGCGCCTATTTCGAGGCCATGTCCGGCCTGACGACCACCGGCGCCACGGTGCTGACCCACCTGGACACCTTGCCGCCATCCATCAACCTGTGGCGGGCCACGCTGATCTGGATCGGCGGCATGGGCATCCTGGTGTTGGCCGTGGCGATTTTGCCGCTGCTGGGCGTGGGTGGCCATCAGGTCGTGCGGGCCGAGACCCCCGGGCCCATGAAAGACGAACGGCTGACACCGCGCATCGCCAGCACCGCCAAGGCGCTGTACGCGGTGTATTTCGTGTTTTCGATCTTGTGTTTCCTGGCGTACCGCGCGGTGGGGCTGTCCTGGTTCGAAGCCTGGTGCCACATGGCCACCACGATGGGCCTTGGCGGGTTCTCCACCTGGGACGACGGCTTTGCGCACTTTGACTCCGTGGCGGTCGAGATGGTGGCCATGGTCTTCATGTTGATTGCCGGCATCAACTTCGCCACGCACTTCAATGCCTTCCGGCAGCGCAGCGCAAACGCGTACCTGCAATGCCCGCAAGCCATTCCGTACCTGGCCGTCGTGCTGGGCGCGGGCCTGGTGATTTCGGTGTTCCTGTACATCAAGGGCGTCTACGCCGAGCCGCTGGAAGCGTTGCGCTACGGCATGTTCAACACCATTTCCATGGCCACCACCACCGGCTATGCCAACACGGATTTTGCCCAGTGGCCCCTGTTCGCGCCGCTGACCATGTTGCTGCTGTCGGGGTTTGCCACGTCGGCCGGGTCCACCGGGGGCGGCATCAAGATGATTCGCGCGATCCTGCTGGTCAAGCAGGCGCGCAACGAGCTGGTGACGATGCTGCACCCGCATGCCGTCAGCCCGGTGCGCATCAACGACCGGGCCGTCGAAACCCGCACCATGTCGTCCGTGCTGGCTTTCATGCTGTTTTACGGGCTGTCCATCGCCGTGTTCACCAGCCTGCTGTTGCTGTCGGGGCTGGACCCCATCACCGCGTTCTCGGCCATTTTTGCCAGCATCAACAATACGGGGCCCGGCCTGGGCCCGGTTGGCCCCATGGGCAGTTTTGCGGTGCTGTCTGATTTCCAGATCTGGGTATGCACCTTCGCCATGCTGATCGGGCGCCTGGAATTGCTGACGGTGCTGGTGCTGTTCACGCCCATCTTCTGGCGCAAATAAGGGTCGCCGGACTCCGTTTTTGATCAGGGATAACCCGCTTCAGGGTTATCCCACCCCATCTCGAAAACCGCATATTTCCTGCCGATGCGCGCCCGATCGGCCGGGGACCCGCGCCGTTCCTGAGTTGTAAGCGCTTGCTCACTTATCTTCAGAGGGAAAAACGAGGTGCGTCGCGATGTTGCACACAAATGTCACGATTTTCAATCGTTTTGCCACAAACCTGCGGCTATCATCCATTTCACAAGCTGCCGTCTAGTGCCCCCCGGGACGTCTCCGGGCTTCAAGGTCGAACGGCGCACCCCCTCATACAAACATTCAAAGGAGTCCGGAATGGAACCGATCCCGTTCATTTCGTCGGCCCCCAACACCCTGGGCATCGAACTAGAGTTGCAACTGATCGACCCCCGCAGTTTTGACCTGACCGCAGCCTCTGATGAGCTGCTGGCCCAAATGGCCAATCACCCCATTGCCGACCGCGTTAAACCCGAGATCACGCGGTCCATGATCGAACTGAATTCTTCGGTGCACGAGCACCCCATGGGCCTGTTGGCCGAAATGCGCGAAATGCGCGATGCGCTGGTCGAGGCGGCCGATGCGGTCGGTGTGTCCGTCGCCGGCGGCGGCGCCCACCCCTTCATGCGCTGGCAAGAGCGTTCCATTTCCGACACCCCGCGTTTCCAGTATTTGGCCGAAATGTACGGTTACCTGGCGCGTCAATTTACGGTGTTCGGCCAGCACATCCATCTGGGCGTTCAAAGCGGCGACGACTCCATCAAGTTGCTGCGCCGGCTGTCGCCCTACGTGCCGCACTTCATCGCATTGTCGGCCTCATCGCCTTACTGCGAGGGGGTGGACACGCTGTTCTCCTGCTCGCGCTTGAACGCCGTCAACAGCTTTCCGCTTGCCGGCCACATGCCGCCCGAGGTCAAGGACTGGTATCAGTTCGAGGCCCACCTGGCGCAGTTGCGCGCCTATGGTCTGGCCGAAAGCATCAAGGACCTGTATTGGGACATCCGCCCCAAGCCGGAATTCGGCACGGTTGAAATCCGCGTCTGCGATACGCCGTTGACCGTTGAGCGCGCTTGCCAGATCGCCGCGTTCGCGCAGGCCCTGGCCGTGCTGCTGATGCGCGAGGACGACCCTAGCGACAACGCCTGGCTGTCCTACCGCAGCAACCATTTCCAGGCTTGCCGCTTTGGCCTGCAAGGCAGCTACGTAACGCCGGACGGCCAGCGTCTGCGCCTGATGGATCACCTGCGTGCGCTGTTCCAACGCCTGATGCCGGTGGCGGAAGAGCTGGGCACGGGCGACATGATCGCCGCGCTGCGCGACGATGCCATGCGCAGCGGCAACGATGCGCGCTGGCTGCGTAGCCAGTTCCATCGCCTGCGCGACCTGCCGCTCATGGTGGACGCCATGACGCACGCCTGGCGCGGTGATGCGCCCGCTGCGGCGCCGGCTGAACCCACGGCGGTGCTGCGCCGTCGCATCCGGGCAAATTCCGAGCCGATGCAGCCCTTGTCCGCATCGGAACCGGGCGTCAGCGTGCCGTTGCCGGAACGCTTGCACTGATAGCGCAATGGCAGGAGGGCGACGCGCGCGGGTGCGTGCCGCCCCTGCCGGCCCCGTCGCTTCAGGAGTTGCCGCGTTGCCGGCCGCCAATGGCGCTGACCGAGAGCCGGGTTTCTCCGGCTACCGTGCGGTGCGCGGCGGCGCGCCAGGCGTGGCCGTAGGCCACTTCGATACTCAGCGTGATCAAGCCGTCCGCGTTGCGCTGCCGTTCCAGCGCGGCGCACAGGCGGTCGCGCCAGTCGCGGCCGACTAGTCCGCCGCGACGTCCCTCTGCCGGGTTGCCGCCCAGCGCGCGCACATCGGCCAGGAGTTTTTCGGGGCTGCGGTAGGTCAGCGTCAGGATTTCCTGGTCCATGACCGGGTCGGCAAAGCCGTTTTCCACCAGCAGGTCGCCAAAGTCATGCATGTCCACAAAGGAAGGCGTGGCAGTGGATAAGCCCGCGTCGGTCAGTGCTTGCCGCAACTCGCGCAAGGTGGCCGGCCCCAGGCAGGAAAACATCGCCAGCCCGCCCACCTTCAAGATACGGCGCCACTCGGCCAGGACGGCGTGTGGCGCGCGGTGCCAGTGCATGGCCAGGTTCGACCACACCAGCTCCAGCGATTCCGGAGGCAAGCCCGTTTCGGCAAGATCGGCGTTGACGAACGCGGGGGCGGCCGGCCCGCGCCGCGCCAGCTTGCCGATCCAGGCGCCCAGGCCGGCCGGTGCATGGCGCTTTCTGGCCAATTCCAGCAGCGGTTCGCAGTTGTCCAGGCCGGTATAAGTCGCGTCGGGGTAGCGTTCGCGCAGCAGCGGCAGGTTGTCGCCCGCGCCGCAGCCTGCATCCAGCATCGCCTGCGGCTGTACCCGGATGTACTGCAAGCGCCCCAACATGCGGCGCGCGACTTCACCGTAGAGAAATTGCGCGTCGGACAAGTCGCCACGACGGGCGAATTGCTTGGGCACGTCGGTGCTGACGATAGGAAGAGAGGGTAGCGGTGCGGATTCTGGAAGGGACATTTCGGTCGCGCCCGCGTCTTGGCCACGGGGCGGAACATGATTACATAAGGGATGGCATCCATTATTGCGCATCCCGGCCGCTGCCTTCGATTGCCCCTACTGGCCTTGGGGCGGCGTCTCTGGTCCCGCGTGGGCTGCGACTGCCCGCTGTGCGGCACCCGTGTGGCGGGCGCGCGCCTGTGCAGCGGCTGTGCGGCCGATATTACCGCCGCGCCGCCGGGCGCCCGGCCGCGTTGTCCGCGCTGTGCATTGCGGCTGCCTGTTGCGGCGTCGGCATGCCCTGCTTGCCTGGGCGCGCCGCGCGCCTACGGGCGGACCCTTGCGGCCTTTGACTACACGCCGCCCGCCGATGCGCTGATCCGCATGCTGAAGACCCAGCTGCGGCTGAGCATGGCGCCGGTGCTTGCGTGTTTGCTGGCCGACGCTATCCGGCGCGACGGCGGTTTGCCGCAAGGCGTGTTGCTGGCGCCGGTGCCGGCCAGCCGCGCATCGTTACGCATCCGCGGCATGAATCCCGCAGCCGAGATTGCGCGCAGCCTGGCCACGCAGCTGGATGTGCCGCTGGCGCGCCAGGCGCTACGGCGGCTGCGCGAGACACCCCGGCAGACGGGCTTGGGGCGCCGCGCCAGGCGTAGCGTGGTGGCAGGCCTGTTCGGCGCTACCCCGGTGGTGCGCGGCCGCCATGTGGCCTTGGTGGATGACGTGATGACCACAGGCAGCACCGTGCAAGCCGCCGCCACCGCCTTGATCGCGGCGGGCGCGGCCGGTGTGACGGTGCTGGTGGCCGCCCGCACGCCCTGATCACCGACGGCAGCTTGCCCCGCCCAAATCGGCGACAATTCCGCCACGCGGCCACTCTGGCGCCGCCAGCCGTCTTAGCCTCAGCTTCCTATCGCCATGTTCCACGTCATCCTCGTCTGCCCCGAGATTCCCCCCAACACCGGCAACGCCATCCGGCTGTGCGCCAATACGGGCGCCCAGTTGCACCTGGTGCGCCCGCTGGGATTCGAACTGGATGACGCCCGCATGCGGCGCGCCGGGCTGGACTATCACGAGTGGCAGCCCGTGCGGGTGCACGACAGCTTGCAGGATGCGCTGGATGACACCGGCGCGGACACGTCTTGCATCTACGCGCTGACCACGCACGCCCAGCGCAGCGTGGCCGACGTGGCGTTCAAGCCGGGCGATGTGTTTGTCTTCGGCCGCGAGACGGCCGGGCTGTCGGACGAACATCAGGCGATGTTCCCGCCGCAGCAGCGCCTGCGGCTGCCCATGCGTGCCGGCCAGCGCAGCTTGAACCTGTCCAACGCCGTCGCGGTGACGGTGTTCGAAGCCTGGCGTCAGCAGGGCTTCGAAGGCGGTTCATAAGCCGGCGGCGGCAGGCCCCGTAAGGTCGGGGCCGGGCCCGCCGGTCCAGGCTTCAATCCAGCGACAGCTTCAGCTTTTCAATCACTTGGTCCCAGCGCGCTTTTTCGTTCTTGATGCGCAGGGTCAGCGCCTCGGGCGTGGACGGGGCCGGGGTGAAGTACTGCAACGCCAGCTGCTTGCGCACGGCGTCGCTGTTGATGACGCGCGCCAGTTCGCTGTTCAGCCGTTCGATGATGGGCGTGGGCGTGCCCGCCGGAACCAGCACCGCGTTCCACGAAATGGCTTCGAAGTCGGGATAGCCTTGCGAGGCCATCGTCGGCACGCCCGGCAGCGCTTCGCTGGGTTGCAGGCTGGTCACCGCCAACAGCTTGACCTTGCCGTCGCGCGCCTGCGGCACCGCGATGGCGGGCACCATGAAGCCGGCCTGCACGTCGCCCCCGATGATGGCGGTAATGACCTGCGGGAACCCGGAATAGGGGATGTGCGCCAGGTCCACGCCCGCGCTTTCCTTGAACATCTCCATGGCCAGATGCGCCGAACTTCCCGGCCCCACCGACCCGTAGTTCAGCGAATTGCCGCGTCCCTTGACCAGCTTGACGAAGTCCTGGACGTTATCGACCTTCAGGCTGCCCGGCACGACCAGCACGTTGGGGCTGGTGCCCACCAGGCTGACTGGCGCCAGGTCCTTGACCGGGTCGTAGCCCAGCGTTTTCTTGTACAGCGTGGGCGCGGTGACCAGCGGGCCGTTGATCGTGTAGAGCAGCGTGTAGCCGTCAGGCTTGGCCTGCGAAACCACGCGCGTGCCGATGTTGCCGCCGGCGCCCGGCTTGTTGTCGATCACGATGGGCTGCCCCAGCGCCTGCGACAGCGGCTCGGAAATCGTCCGCGCCAGGATGTCCGGGGACGAGCCCGGCGGAAACGGCACCACCATGTGGATGGGGTGATCCGGCCAGTCGGCGTGGGCGGCGGCCGGCAACACGGCGGCCAGGCTGAGGCACAGGCCGCGCAGAAGCGGGCCGACCCGGAATTGTCGGGTTTGCGTCATGAAGGATGTCTCCTCGGGATGGGCAGGTTTTTTGTTGTCAGGAAGAAATCAAAGATGGCCGCCCAGGGACTCGTCCAGCGGGCCGCTGGCGTGCGCGCTGACGTTCGCAATTTCGTCAGCGCTTTCATCGCGCGGGTCGCGCGCCAGCAAGGCCGACACGGCGGTCATGGGGGCGACGCCGTCAAACAACACGGCGCAGACGGCTTCGGTGATGGGCAGTTCGACATTGATGGCGCGGGCGCGGTCACGCGCGGCGCGGGCGCAACGCACGCCTTCGGCCGTGATGCCGCTGGCCAGGATGTCGGCCAGCTTGCGTCCGGCGCCGATTTCCAGTCCCACGCGGCGGTTGCGGGATAGTTCGCCGGTGGCGGTCAGGACCAGGTCGCCCAGGCCGGTCAGCCCGGCAAACGTTTCGCCACGCGCACCCAGCGCGACGCCAAAGCGCGTCATTTCCGCCAGGCCGCGTGTGATCAGCGCGGCGCGTGCGTTGGTGCCCAGCGCCAGGCCGTCGCCGATGCCGCAGGCCACCGCGATCACGTTCTTCAGGGCGCCGCCGACTTCCACGCCGACCAGGTCCGAGCTGGCGTAGACGCGCAGCGCCGCGCCGTGCAAGGCGGCGGTGGTGGCATCGCGCAAGGCGGTATGGGTGCTGGCCACGGTCAGCGCCACGGGCAGGCCCTGGGCCACTTCGCGCGCAAACGAGGGGCCGGACAAGGCGCCGCCGATTGCGCCGGGCAGGGCCTCGCGCACGATCTCGTGGGGCAGCCTGGCCGTGTCGGCTTCAAAGCCCTTGCACGTCCAGACGATAGGGGTGTCTTGCAGGCCCAGCACCGGCAGGCGGCGGGCCAGTTCACGACAGGTCGCGGCCAGACCGGCCACGGGCACGCCCAGCACGATCAGCGCACGCGCGTCGTCCGCTTGCAGGCTGCGCAGCGTGGCGTCCAGATCGGACGAAAAATTCAGGGATGGGGGCAGGGTGATGCCCGGCAGGTAGCGCGCATTTTCGTGCGAGGCGGCCATGTCGGCGGCCTGCGCGGCGTCGCGCGCCCAAAGGACGGTGGGGTGGCGGCGGCTGGCGGCCGCCGCCAGCGCGGTGCCCCAACTTCCCGCACCCAGGACGGCAACGCGCAAGCGCGGCAGAGCGGGATGGTTCATCGGGGCGGACGCGCTTACTGGCGGGTGGCGCTGGCGGGCAGGATGATGCCCGAATCGCTGCCATTGCCGTTGCCGTTGCCGTTGGCGGCGCCTTGCTGCTGCTGTTGCAACTCGGCCAGGCGCTGTTCGTACAGCGCTTGGAAGTTCACTTCGGTCAGGTGCAGCGGCGGCATCGAGGTGCGCGTGATCGCGTCGGCGATGTTGGCGCGCAGGTACGGGTACAGCATCGTCGGGCAAACAATGCCCAGCAGCGGATCCAGCTGTTCTTCGGGGATGTTGGCCGCTTCGAAGATGCCGGCTTGCGTGCCTTCGACCAGGTATACGACCTTGTCGTTGATGCGGGTGGTGACGGTGACGGTGACCGTGGTTTCGAACACGGTGTCGGCCAGACGCTGGCCGCCCACGGTGATGCTGACTTCAACCTGGGGCGCTTCTTGCTCCAGGAAGACGTGAGGCGCGTTCGGCATTTCCAGCGAAAGGTCTTTCAGGTAGACGCGTTGCAGGTTGAACGAGGGCGCGTCGTTGCCGCCTTCTTGCTGGGTGTTTTGGTCTTGATCAGCCATGAGTGATTCCGTTGGTGGAGGGGGCAAAAGTAGAGGCGATTAGCCGTTCAGCAGGGGGGCAAGGCCACCCGAGCGGTCCAGGGCCATCAGGTCGTCGCAACCGCCGACATGAGTATCGCCGATGAAGATTTGCGGCACGGTGCGTCGGCCGGTACGTTCGATCATGACATCGCGCTGTGACGGATCGCGGTCGATCTGGATGATTTCCAGGTCGGTCACGCCACGCTGCTCGAGCAGGGCCTTCGCGCGTGAGCAATAGGGACAGTAGTCCTTGCTGTACATGACGACTTTATTCATAGGCGCTCCTCGATAGATTCAAGATTGATGATGGGACAGCCCCGGTTCAGCCCTTTTGGGTGACCGGCAGGCTGGCGGCCGACCAGGCGCGCATGCCGCCATCGAGCGGCACCGCGTCGGCAAAGCCTTGTGCGCGCAGCTTGGCGGCCACGCGGGCCGAATCGCGGCCATTGTCACAAACCACAACCAGCGGCTTGTTCTTGGGCAGCGAGGCGGCTTTCTGTTCGATGTCGGCTGCCGGCACATTTCGTGCCTGGGCGATGTGGCCGGCCTGGAATTGTTCGACGGGACGCACGTCCACCCAGACGGCGTTGCGCTGGTTCACCATCTGGATGGCCTCGCCAGTGCTGACGGCCGAGCCGCTGCGGCCCTTGCGCAGGGCGGGAATCGCCAGCATCACGCCGGAGATCACGGCGACGCCGACGATGAAGACGTTGTTTTTATCGAGCAAGAATTGCAAAAGATCCACGGGTCATCCTGAAGTGCGGCAGCTAGCCGGATATGGGCGAACCCTCGGCCAACCCGCGGGCGCCGCGCCAGGGAATTGGACGAGTGCGCCGGGGCAAAATCAAGGGCAAAATCACTCAATTATAAAATGAGCGCATTCTTTAACCATCCTTTAACTTTAACCCGCGCGGAAAGCGTGCCAAACCATGCATAAACTTGTTCTGATGCGCCACGGCGAAAGCCAGTGGAATCTGGAAAACCGCTTCACCGGCTGGACCGACGTCGACCTGACCGAAACCGGCCGCGAACAGGCTCGCCGAGCCGGCGAACTGCTCAAGAAAGAAGGCTATACGTTCGACCTGGCGTACTCGTCGGTGCTCAAGCGCGCCATCCGCACCTTGTGGATCGCGCTGGACGCCATGGACGCGATGTACACCCCGGTTGGTGTGAACTGGCGCCTGAACGAACGCCACTACGGCGCGCTGCAAGGCCTGAACAAGGCTGAAACCGCCGCCAAGTACGGCGACGAACAGGTCCTGATCTGGCGCCGCGCGTACGCCATCGCCCCGGAACCGTTGTCGCTGGACGACGAACGCCACCCGCGTTTTGACAGCCGTTACGCCAAGATCCCGGCCGATCAGCTGCCCGCCACCGAGTGCCTGAAAGACACCGTGAACCGGGTGCTGCCGTTCTGGAACGATTCCATCGCCCCGGCCATCCGCGCCGGTCGCAACGTGCTGATCGCCGCCCACGGCAACAGCCTGCGCGCGCTGATCAAGCATCTGGACAACGTGTCCGATGACGACATCGTCAACCTGAACATCCCCACTGGCCAGCCGCTGGTCTACGAATTGGATGATGACCTGCGCCCGATCCGCCACTATTATCTGGGCGATGCCGCCGAGATCGAGGCGGCCATGGCTGCGGTTGCCGCTCAAGGCAAGGCTAAGAAGGACTGATATCTCTATGCGTCGCACGGCAGGGTTGTTGTTGGCGGTCATGTTGACCGGTGGGGCGCTATCGGCTCGCGCCGCGCCCAACGACCTTGCCGGCCGCCAGTCTGACGCCGAGCGTCAGCAGGCGGCGCTGCGCGACCGTATCGAGAATCTGCAAAAAGAGATCGACGGGCGCGAAGCCGCCCGCAAGGAAGCCGCCGACGCGCTCAAGCAGTCGGAATCGGCCATCTCGAAGATCAATCTGCGCCTGCGCGAACTGGCCGATGCCGGGCGCCAGGCGCAGACGGACCTGACCAGCCTCGAGAAGCAGATCGGCGTGCAGGAAACGGTGCTGGCCAAGCGTCGTACCGAACTGGCCGATCAGCTTCGCACCCAATACACCAGCGGGCTATCGCCCTGGACAGCGCTGCTGTCCGGCGACGATCCCCAGGTGCTGGGCCGCAATCTGGGCTACCTGGACTACGTGTCCCAGGCACGTGCTAATGCCGTCAAGGCACTGCGGGCCGACATCGACCGTCTGGCCGCGCTGCAAACTCGCGCCGACGCCCGCCGTGCCGAGATTGAAAAAGTCGTGGCCGAAACCTCCGAGCAGAAGGCTGCATTGGTCGGGCAGCAGAAAGAACGCGCCACGCTGTTGGCGCAACTGGAAGGGCAGATCGCCGCCCAGCGCGCCGAAGCCAACAAGCTGGGGCGTGATGACCAGCGCCTGTCGCGCCTGATCACCGATCTGGACGCGGCGATTGCCAAGCAGATCGAAGAAGCCCGCAAGGCCGAAGAGGCACGCAAGAAAGCCGAAGAGGCCCGCCGCATTGAAGAGGCGCGCCGCGCCGCTGAAGAATCCCGCAAACGCGCCGAAGCCGAGCGCCGCGCCGACGAGGCCCGCAAGAAAGCCGAGGCCGATAGCAAGCGGGCTGCCGAAATCGCCGCCCGCCGCGATCGCGATAGCCGCGACGCCCGCGACGCCGCCCAGGCGCGCGAGCAGGTCGAAGCGGCGTCGCGCCAAAGCCGTGGCCCGGTCGCCGTCGCCGATCCGGATGCCGCCGGATTACGTCCTGCTGAACAAAAACACACGCGCCTGACCGATCCGGCCCAGGCGCCGACCCAAGCGCCGGCCCAGGCGCCCGCCAAATCGGAAGATCCTCCAAAAAAGGCGGAACCCGCCGAGGCCGAGACCACTCCAACCCGCAGCGCATCGGCGCAGCAGACCCGTGCTGCCCCGCCCGTGGGCGGCGGCAACGGCCTGAAGCATGGCCTGACCATGCCGGTGCGTGGCCAGGTGCAGGGCCGCTTCGGGGTTGACCGCCCCGATGGCGGCGTCTGGCGCGGCGTGGTGCTGCGCGCGCCCGAGGGCACGCCCGTCAAAGTCGTGGCCCCCGGCACGGTGGTCTACGCCGAATGGCTGCGTGGTTTTGGCAACCTCATCATCGTGGATCATGGGCAGCAATACCTGACGGTCTATGCTTACAACCAAAGTCTGCTCAAACGGGTGGGGGATTCGGTGACAGGTGGCGATACTATTGCTACGGTAGGGGCAACCGGCGGCCAAGTGGAATCCGGCCTATACTTTGAAATTCGCCATCGTGGCGCTCCTGTGGACCCGGCCCAGTGGCTGGCCCAATAGGTTGGTAGGTACAAGTCGTTGGTAAATTACCAAACCCCCATCGGCGAAAACAAAATTCGGGAAGTGTGCATGGGCACTCGCAAGTTTCGCGGTTTCGGTCTGATTGCCATCGGTGCGGTGGCTGGCGTATTGCTTAGCGTAGGGGTGACGGCAGTCGCCCAGCGCGGCAGCCCTTTGCCCTTGGACGAGCTCAGGCAACTGAGCAATGTTTTCGCGGCCATCAAGAACAACTATGTCGAAGCGGTCGACGACAAAACCCTGATCGACAACGCGATCTCGGGCATGGTCTCGAACCTTGACCCGCATTCGGCCTATCTGGATGCCGACGCGTTCCGTGAAATGCAGACGGCGACCCAAGGCGAGTTCGGCGGCCTGGGTATCGAAGTCGGCGCGGAAGACGGCTTCGTCAAGGTCATCTCGCCCATCGAAGATACGCCCGCCGCGCGCGCCGGCGTCATGGCCGGTGACCTCATCATCAAGATCGACGACACGCCCACCAAGGGCATGACCCTGAACGATGCGGTCAAGCTCATGCGTGGCGCGCCCAAGTCGCCCATCACGCTGACCATCATGCGCGCCGACCGTCCTCAGCCCATCGTGCTGAAGATCGTTCGCGACGTCATCAAGGTTCGCAGCGTGCGCAGCAAGATGCTGGATAACGGCATCGGCTACGTCCGCGTTGCCCAATTCCAGGAAAAGACCGGCTCCGACCTGGCCAAGCAACTGAAGGACCTGGGCGCGAAAGAAGCACCCAAGGGCCTGGTGCTGGACCTGCGCAACGATCCGGGCGGCTTGCTGACCAGCGCCATCGGCGTGTCGGGCGCGTTCCTGCCGCCGGATACCCTGGTGGTGTCCACCGATGGCCGTACGCCTGACGCCCGCCACAAGTACCTGGCCACGCCGTCGGAATACGCTCGTGGTGAAAGTAACTACCTGTCCGGCTTGCCGGCCTGGACCAAGACGGTTCCGATGGTGGTGCTGGTCAACGTCGGTTCGGCTTCGGCTTCCGAAATCGTGGCCGGTGCGCTGCAAGATCACAAGCGCGCCAAGGTGCTGGGCAACCGCACGTTCGGCAAGGGTTCGGTGCAGGTGATCCTGCCGCTGTCCGAATCCACCGCCGTCAAGTTGACGACCTCGCGCTACTTCACGCCCAGCGGTCGTTCGATCCAGGCCACGGGTATCGAACCGGACTTCGTTGTTGCCGACACGGCCGACGGCGACCTGTTCCGCCTGCCGCGCGAAGCCGACCTGCAACGCCACCTGTCCAACCCCGAGACCGCCAACGAGGTGAAGTCCAACTCGGCGCAAGACAACGTGGACGTGCCGACCAAGGTGTTCGAATTTGGCGGCAAGGACGACTTCCAACTGCAACAAGCGCTGAATGTGCTGGCCGGCAAGCCGGTACAGAAGGGTTCGGCGCGCGCCCAGGCCAAGGCGGATGCCAAGGCCGGTGGCGGCACTCCCACGCGCATGAAGATCACGCCGACCGGAGTCGAGCCCAGCAAGGACAAATGAACGACGAGCAACTGCTGCGCTACGCCCGCCACATCCTGCTCGACGAGCTGGGTATTGAAGGGCAGGAAAAACTGCTGGCGGCGCGTGTGCTCATCGTAGGGGCGGGTGGACTCGGTTCACCCGCCGCGCTCTACCTGGCAACTGCCGGCGTAGGCGACATCACCCTTGCTGACGACGACACTGTCGAGCTCAGCAATCTGCAACGCCAGATTCTCCACACCACCTCCAGCGTCGGCCGTCACAAGGCCGAGTCGGGGCGTGACATGCTGGCCGCCTTCAACCCGCAGGCGCGAGTCCATGCCCGCGTGGAACGCTTGCAAGGCGATGCGCTGTCCGATGCCGTTGCCGCGGCGGACCTGGTGCTGGACTGCACCGACAACTTCACCACCCGCCACGCCATCAACCGCGCCTGCGTGCAGCATCGCAAGCCGCTGGTGTCGGGCGCCGCCATCCGCTTTGACGGGCAGGTCAGCGTGTACGACCTGCGCGACGACAACGCGCCGTGCTACCACTGCCTGTTCCCGGAAGCCGACGACGTCGAGGAAGCCAACTGCGCCACCATGGGTGTGTTTGCCCCGGTGGTGGGCATCATCGGCAGCATGCAGGCGGCCGAAGCCCTGAAGCTGCTGTCCGGCGTAGGCGAAAGCCTGTCGGGCCGGCTGCTTTGGCTGGATGTGCGCACCATGCAATGGCGCAGCGTCAACGTACAGCGGGACCCGGAATGCGCCGTTTGCGGCCATCGGGGGCGCTGAAACGGGCTTTTTCGCAACGCGAATTGCAGGGTCCGGCGTGCCCTTATTGCCCTTGCGGACAATATTAAAGGCCTGAAATACCTGCTATAACGCCAGCCAGCCTACCGAAATCAAAGGCGGCAATGTGGACGTGACGGCGTGGAAACAGGACTGAAGTTCAGCTCGCCCAAGTGGCGCCTGACGCGCTGGCTTACCCATTCCGGGCCGGATACGCCCGCGGACATCCGTGCCGCGCTGATCGCCAGCCTGTTCGGCACGCTGCCCATCTTTGCCGGCGGCGTCATCAACACCTTGATGATTTCGGGCGTGGTGACCTGGCGGCGGCCCGAACCGCTATACATATCCTGGCTGCTGCTGGAAGTGGTGCTGGCCATCGTGCGCGTCACGATCCTGCGCGCGGCCTTGCGCGCCGCGCCCAAGGGCGGCAACACCCATACCGACCTCTACATTCTGTTGGCGCTGCTGTGGGCGTTCAGCGTGGGGTACGGCGTCTTCATCACCTTCATCAATGGCGACTGGCTGGCCGCAACGCTGGCGGGCATATCGTGCGGCGCGATGGCGGGCGGCATCTGCTTTCGCAACTATGGCGCGCCTCGGCTGGTGGCCGCCATGATCTTCCTGAGCCTGGGCCCCATGTGCCTGGGCGCCTTGTTTACGGGCGAAATCGTTACGGCCATCGTCTTTATCCAGATTCCGTTCTACCTGGTCAGCATGACCATCGCGTCACATCGGCTCAACCGTATCCTGGTCTCCACCATGCTGGCCGAACGCGCCAGCGAACGCCGCGCCAATGAAGACGCGCTGACCGGGCTGGCCAACCGCACCGGCCTGCAAGTGGCCCTGGAGCGCGTTTGCGCCAGTGCGCGCGGGCACGACAGCGACGCGGCGCTGCTCTATATGGACATGGACGATTTCAAGCGCATCAACGACACCTACGGGCATGCGGCGGGTGACCTGGTGTTGACCACGATCGCCCGGCGCATGCGAGCCATGCTGCGGGTGGATGACGTGGCGGCTCGCATCGGCGGGGATGAATTCATCGTGCTGGTCACCGGCATCGACGCCACGGCGGCGCTGCGGCTGGGCGAGCATCTGCTGCTGGACGCCTTGCAGCCCATCGCGTTGGCGGACGGTACGCGGGTGATTGTGGGGATGTCGATCGGCATCTCGATCATCTCGGCCGGCAACCGCAACCCGCAGGCGGCGCTGGATTCGGCCGATGCCGCGCTGTACCGCGCCAAGGCCAGGGGCGGCCGCTGCTGCGAAGTCGACGGCGGGGCGGCCCGGGTGGACGAAGCCACTGTGGCCGGCGGCGACAGCGCGACGGCGGCGGCCTGAGAGCAGGTAAGAGCCTCAGCAGCGCCGGCAGTACCGTCAGTACCGACATCGCGCGCCCCTATCCATTCCTGGACTGAAAGTTATCAGATAACCTGAAAAGTTGTCTATAATCCGCCGATGCTCACCAAAAGCCTCACCCTGACTGAACAAGTCGCCCAGCAGATCGCCACGGATATCGCCGACGGCGTGCATCCGGTTGGCGCCAAGCTGCCGCCCGGCCGCGTGCTGGCGGACCAATACGGCGTCAGTGCCGCCGTCATCCGCGAAGTCACCGAACGGCTGCGCGCTCAGGGCCTGATTCAAAGCCGCCAAGGGTCGGGCAGCACCGTGGTGTCGCGCACCGGCGGGCAGGGGTTTCAGGTATCCAGCGGCATCGCGGTCAACCGCGAGCAGTTGGCCAACGTCTATGAATTGCGCATGGAACTGGAAGGGGGCGCGGCAGCGCTGGCCGCCATGCGGCGCAACGCCGCCGACCTGACCGCCATGGCCCAGGCGCTGGCCTCGCTTGAAGCGCATCTTGAGCACCCCGAACAAGGCGTTGAACACGACATCTCTTTTCACGTTGCCATTGCCGCCGCCACGCACAACCGCAGCTATCAGGACCTGTTGCAGTACCTGAACCGACAACTGCGCCTGGCCGTCAGCACCGCGCGGTCCAACAGCCGCTTGCACGACGGTTTGACCGCTGCCGTGCACCAGGAACACGTCGCCGTATTCGAAGCCATCCGCGCGCGCAACCCCGACCGTGCCCGGCAAGCCGCCGTCCGTCATTTGCAGCAGGCGGCCACCCGCCTGCAACTCGATCAACTTTTTCCCGCAGCCACGCCGACATCATGACCGCATCCGACTTTCCGCAACGCCTGGTCCAAGCCCTGGGCCCCGACACCGTGTTCACTGCCGAAGCGGACATCGCGCCCTGGTTGTCCGATTGGCGCGGCCTGTACAACGGCCACGCCCAAGCCGTCGTACGCCCGCGCAACACGGCTGAAGTGGCCGCCTGCCTGGCCCTGTGCCAGCAGGAAGGCGTGCCGGTTGTGCCGCGTGGCGGCAACACCGGCCTGTGCGGGGGCGCCACGCCTGACGGCAGCGCCAGGAACGTCGTGTTAAGCCTGGACCGCATGAACGCCGTGCGTTCCATCGACACCGTCGCAAACACCCTGGTGGCCGAGGCGGGCGCCATCCTGGGCAACCTGCGCCGCGCCGCGCAAGACGCCGGCCGCCTGTTGCCGCTAAGCCTGGCGGCGGAAGATTCCAGCCAGATCGGCGGCAACGTCGCCACCAATGCCGGTGGCGTGAACGTGGTGCGCTACGGCATGGCGCGCGAGCTGGTGCTGGGCCTGGAAGCCGTGCTGCCCACCGGCGAAATCTTCAATGGCCTGCGCACGCTGCGCAAGGACAACACGGGCTACGACCTGAAGCAGCTGCTGATCGGGTCCGAAGGCACGCTGGGCGTGATCACGGCGGTGGCGTTGCGGCTGTTCCCGCGTACCGACGTGCGTTCCGTGGTGCTGACGGCGGTCGAGTCGCCCGCGCAGGCGCTGCAAATGTTCGAGATTCTGTTCGAGCAGTGCGGCGCGCGCTTGCAGGCGTTCGAATATTTCTCTGGCGACTGCCTGGACCTGGTGCTGACGCATGCCGAAGGCGTGCAAGAGCCGTTTGATCAGCGCTACCCGGCTTACGTGCTGATCGAGCTTGCCGACACCGCCGACGAAGCCGGGCTGACGGCCTTGCTGGAAAACGTGATCGGTACGGCGTTGGAACGCGGCTTGTGCCTGGATGCCGCCGTGTCGGCGTCAATGGCGCAATTGCAGACCCTGTGGAAGCTGCGCGAAGAAATCTCCGAAGCGCAGCGTGCCGATGGCCCACACTTGAAGCACGACGTGTCGCTGCCCATCGAGCGCATTCCCGAATTCATGGTGTCCGCCGAGGCCCGCGTGCGCGCGCTGTTCCCGGATATTCGCCCGTTCATCTTCGGCCACTTCGGCGACGGCAACCTGCACTACAACCTGTCCCGCCCCGCCGGCGCGGCGCGTGACTGGGTGGCCGTGAATGGCGCCGCGATTACCGACGCGGTGCTGGACGAGGTCAACCGCTACGGCGGCAGCATCTCGGCCGAACACGGCATCGGCCAACTCAAGCGCGACCACTTCCTGCACAGCAAGGACCCGGTCGAGCTGCGCCTGATGCGCGAGATCAAAAAAGTCATGGACCCGGCCGGGATCATGAACCCGGGCAAATTGCTGTAAGGCAAATTGCCATTGCATTGATCCCGGCGGCTTTCGCGCGCGCGGCCTGCTCCCACATCAGGTAGCAGGCCGCGCCGCAGTCCGTGCCGCAGTCAGCGTCTATTGCCGGTGATAGACCTCGGCACCCTTCTTCACGAACTCCACCGACTTTTCCTGCATGCCTTTCTGCAAGGCGTCCTTCTCGCTGACGCCTTGCGCCGCGGCATAGTCGCGCACGTCCTGCGTGATCTTCATGCTGCAAAAATGCGGGCCGCACATCGAGCAAAAGTGCGCCACCTTCATAGAGTCCTTCGGCAGCGTTTCGTCGTGGAATTCCTTGGCGGTGTCCGGGTCCAGCCCCAGGTTGAACTGATCGTCCCAGCGGAATTCAAAGCGCGCCTTTGACAGCGCGTTGTCGCGGATCGCCGCGCCCGGATGGCCCTTGGCCAGGTCCGCCGCATGCGCCGCGATCTTGTACGTGATGATGCCGTCCTTCACGTCTTTCTTGTTGGGCAGGCCCAAGTGCTCTTTCGGCGTCACATAGCAGAGCATCGCCGTGCCGTACCAACCGATCAGCGCGGCCCCGATGCCCGACGTGATGTGATCGTAGCCCGGCGCAATATCGGTGGTCAGCGGCCCCAGCGTGTAGAAGGGGGCTTCATGGCAGTGCTCAAGTTGCAGGTCCATGTTTTCCTTGATCAGGTGCATCGGCACGTGGCCCGGCCCCTCGATCATCACCTGCACGTCGTGCTTCCACGCCACCTGCGTCAATTCGCCCAAGGTCTTCAATTCCGCGAATTGCGCTTCGTCATTGGCGTCGTAGCCCGAGCCCGGACGCAGCCCGTCGCCCAGCGAGAAGCTCACGTCATACGCCTTCATGATCTCGCAGATGTCTTCAAAGCGCTCGTACAGGAAGCTTTCCTTGTGATGCGCCAGACACCACTTGGCCATGATCGAGCCACCGCGCGACACGATGCCCGTCATGCGATCCGCCGTCATCGGAATGAACGGCAGCCGCACGCCCGCGTGAATGGTGAAGTAGTCCACGCCTTGCTCGGCCTGTTCGATAAGCGTGTCGCGAAAGATCTCCCACGTCAGGTCCTCGGCCTTGCCATCCACCTTTTCCAGCGCCTGGTAGATCGGCACCGTGCCGATGGGCACCGGCGAATTGCGGATGATCCATTCGCGCGTTTCGTGAATGTGCTTGCCGGTGGACAGATCCATCACCGTGTCGCCGCCCCAGCGTATCGCCCACGTCATCTTCTCGACTTCTTCGCCGATGCCCGAGCTGACGGCCGAATTGCCGATGTTGGCGTTGATCTTCACCAGGAAGTTGCGGCCGATAGCCATCGGCTCGACCTCGGGGTGGTTGATGTTGGCCGGGATGATGGCGCGCCCGCGCGCGATTTCGTCACGCACGAATTCCGGCGTGATGGCGGCGGGGATGGCGGCGCCGAACGATTGGCCGGGGTGCTGGCGCAGCAGGCGCTTGACCATCTTTTCGCCATCGGGACCGCTGTCGCGCAACGTTTGCAGGTAGTGCTCGCGGCGCAGGCTTTCACGGATCGCCACGAATTCCATTTCCGGCGTGATGATGCCGCGCCGCGCATAGTGCATCTGCGATACGTTGGCGCCCGCCTTGGCGCGTCGCGGCGGGCGTTGCAGGTCGAATCGCATCGCCGTCAGCTTCGGGTCGGTCAGGCGCGCCTTACCGTAGTCGCTGGTCGGGCCGGACAGCACGTCGGTGTCGGCGCGCTCTTCGATCCAGGCGCGGCGCAGCTCGGGCAGGCCGCGGCGGATATCGATCTTGGCATCGGGGTCGGTGTAGGGGCCGCTGCAATCGTAGACGGTCAGCGGCGGGTTTTTTTCCCCGCCGAACATGGTCGGCGTGTCGTCCTGCTCGATCTCACGAAACGGCACGCGGATGTCGGGGCGCGAGCCCGTCTCATACACACGGCGCGATCTGGGCAGCGGTGCGACGGCCGCCGCGTCGACTTCGGCGGTAGCGGCCAGGAATTTGGGATTGGCGTTCATGGAAAGCTCCAAGCAAGTGGTTGGAGCCGATCGGGAATGGACTTCCGCCAGGCGTGCAGCGACGCCTGGCGGAAATACGGCTCCCAGCATCGGCATTATCCGTACTGGTACGAAGGGACTCTCTCAACCCGGCGCCGCCTGAAAAGGCGGGACGAGTACCCCTGCGCGAAAGCGAAGTATAGATCGCGCCAACGCGGCCCGGCGCATATGATGATTTGTGCGCATGAAATCATTCAAAGAACGCTTGCTTCCGAGAGCTGGTATTACTGCTTTACATTTGGATTCAGTCTGGGGCGACACCGTCATTTAGGTTCGGTACACTTTTTTCCACCAACGCCCGGCCTGCCATCGACTCGCCGGGCATAGCTAACTTAAAAGAAGGAATCGAGCATGCAACTGACCCTACGCAAATTGGCGCCCGCCCTGGTTGTCGTGACGTTGGCGCTGGCGGGTTGCAAGACCGCCCCGACGAAACCGTCCGGCGCCGCGGCCACGCCCGAAGCCGGCCAGCAGTCGAGCGTGCCGGCTACCGCATCGTCGGTGGACTTCTACCTGGCGCAACAACAGCCCGGCCCCGGCCTGCGCGAAATCGCACTGCCCGACGGCAAGCTCTACATGCAGGAAGTGCCCGTGCTGACGCGCGCGGATCTCACCGACGCCGCCGCGCTGGTCGACCGCCAAGGCCAGAACTTCGTGGGCCTGCGCTTCTCTGAAGCCGGCGCGCGCAAGCTGACCGACGTCAGCACCAAGAACGTCGGCAACCGCCTGGCGCTGGTGATCGATCAGGAACTGGTCGCCGCCCCGAGCATCGCCGAACCCCTGAACCGTGGCGTGTTGGCCTTTGGTGTCGCCTCGGCGCAAGCCGCGTCCGAAATCGCCGCCAAGATCCGTGGTGATGCACCGCCCGCTCCGGCTGCCGGCGGCGCCGCGCCCGCACCGACGCCCAAGCCCTGATCACTGATCACCGATCTTCCTGCGGATAAGCCGAGGTCGCAAAAGCGGCAGAAGTTGGTTATTCGCAGGCGCTTGAATCAAAATATCCGCACCGAAAGGTGCGGATATTTTTTTGCCCGCAAACGACGGCGCGGCCATCGCGCGCATCGGATGGGCGGGATGAATCAGCCGATTTTGCGGCCGCGCGGCTTGACCGTGCGACGCGCTTGCGCGGTCTCGATGAAGGTTTGCGTCAGTGCTTCAAGCATGGCGCGATCATCGGGTGTCAGGCCGTCGAATTGCGACGGCGCAATGTTGGGAAACGGCCAGGGCGCTTGCGGACGGGGCCGTCGGGCCATGCGCGGCATGGTCTCGGCGACGCCCGCTGCGGGCAGCGTATCTGACAGGTCATAGCCTTCCATGGGTAGTTCCATGGGACCCTTACCGGTCTCCAACCACTCAGGCTCAATCTTCAGAATCTGCGCAAGCTTACGGACGGACCGGCTGGAATGCCGGAGCCCGTTTTCGTAACTGGCGATTGCACTTTGCGAGATTCGCGCAAGACGAGCGAGCGTCTTCTGCGTGTGACCACGCAGAAGACGGGCTTGCTTCAATCGGTCTGAAAATGTCTTCACGAGTCGATTGAAGCTTGCTCATGATTTACTTTGGTGGTTATAAGCATTACCTGGGTGATAGTTTTGGAGGCGAGGACACATGCATGAACGGGGCAACGTGTTCGTCGTGCAACTTGATGAAATGACGAGCAATCATTTTGTCGCTGCTTTGCGTGATTTTCAATGGCAGGTCAGCGCGTGCGCGTCACCGGACGAGCTTTTCGAACGGCTGCGCACGGACGATGTCGACGCGATGGTGTTGCGTGGGCAGGGCGCCGAGGTCCCCAAGCTGATCGCGGCCTTGCGCCGCGCGGCGCCGGACGCGGCGGTGGTGTGGCAGTCGCCGGTGGCCTCGGCGCGCGAACGGGTCGAGGCGCTGGAGGCGGGTGTGGACTTTTATAGTTCGGCCCGTATGGAGCCCGAGGAATGGGACGCGTTGCTGCGCAATGTGCGGCGCCGGCTCTTGCCGCCTTCCACCGACGGCCCTGCATGGCGCTTGGACCAACGCGTGCTGTCAGGCCCGGCCGGCGAACGCCTGCCATTGACGCTGACCGAACGCGACTTTTTTGTCCGCTTGCTAAGGGCGCCCGGCCAGTGCCTGCGGCGTGATCGCTTCTTTCCGTGCAATCCTCGCGAGGGCGCACGCAGCGTTGACGTGCTGGTGTCGCGGCTGCGCACCAAGGCGCGCCGCTTCGATATTGAACTGCCGGTGTTGGCCGTGCGCGGATGGGGCTATATCTTGCTTCAGCACAGCCCGCCGCAGGAGCCGCAGGATTAGAGAACGACCAGGTTATCCCGATGCATGAGCTCGGGTTCGGTCATGCTGCCCAGGATGCGAGCGATCTGCGACGAAGGCTGGCGCAGGATGCGTCGCGTATCGACAGACGAATAGTTGATGAGACCGCGCGCGCATTCGATGCCCTGGCTGTCCACGCAGGCCACCACGTCGCCACGGCCGAACTCGCCTTGCACGTCAGTCACGCCGATGGGCAATAGGCTCTTGCCTTCGCGCATCAGGGCCTGCACGGCGCCGTCGTCCAGCACCACGCGGCCACGCAGGCGCAGGTGGTCGGCCAGCCACTGCTTGCGGGCGGACCACACGGGCAGCACGGCGCGCAGTTCGCTGCCGATGCATTCGCCCTGCGCCAATCGCGTCAGCACGTTGCGCTCGCGGCCCGAGGCAATGATGGTGTGCGCGCCGCTGTGCGCCGCGCGCTTGGCGGCCAGCACCTTGGTCAGCATGCCGCCCGTGCCGATGCCGCTGCCTGCGCCGCCGGCCATCGCTTCCAGCGCCGGGTCGCCCGCTTGCGCGTGCGACATGAATGTAGCGTCGGGATTCTTGCGAGGATCGGAATCGTACAAACCGCGCTGATCCGTCAGGATGATCAGCGTGTCGGCTTCGATCAGATTGGTGACCAGCGCGCCCAGCGTGTCGTTGTCGCCCAGGCGGATTTCGTCGGTGACGACCGTGTCGTTTTCGTTCACGATCGGCACCACGCCCAGGCGCAGCAGCGCGAACAGCGTGCTGCGGGCGTTCAGGTAGCGGTGGCGATCGGCCAGGTCTTCGTGCGTCAGCAAAATCTGCGCGGTGCGCAGGCCGTACTCGGCGAACGCCGCTTCGTAAGCCTGGCACAGGCCCATCTGGCCGACGGCGGCGGCGGCTTGCAATTCGTGCATGACGGAAGGGCGCTTGCGCCAGCCCAGCCGCGCCATGCCTTCGGCGATGGCGCCGCTGGAGACCAGCACGATCTGCTTGCCCTGCTTGTGCAAGGCAGCGATCTGCGAGGCCCAGTGCGCGACGGCGGCGCGGTCCAGGCCGCGGCCTTCGTTGGTGACCAGCGACGAGCCAACTTTGGCGACCAGGCGCTGGGCGTGGGTGACGACGGAAACGGCAGGTGTTTCAGCAGACATGGTAGGCGCCGGCTGCGGCGAAAAAAGACGTAATCGAAAGGACTGCGATTATGGCTTATTCGTCACCGCCGCGCGGCGCGGCCGGCTTGTCGGCGTCGGACCGCGTGTCGTCAAAGCGGGGGTCCGGCGCCACATAGGTGCCGTCCGCCTGGTCGCTCGACAAATGTTCCTTTTCGCGCTCGGCGTCCAGGTAGTCTTGCAGCGCGTACAGCAGGTCTTGCGTGCCTTCGCCCGTCAGGCCGGAAATGGCGAACACGGGGCCCTTCCAGTCGTACAGTTCCAGGAAGCGGCGCTTGGTGTCTTGGGGGTCCGGCACCATGTCCAGCTTGTTCAGCACCAACCAGCGCGGCTTGGCGGCCAGTTCGGGGTCGTAGCGGCGCAGCTCTTCGACGATGGCGCGCGCATCGACCACGGCTTGCTCGACCGGATCTGCATCGGGGTCGGGCGTGGACACGTCAACCAGGTGCAGCAGCACGCGGGTGCGCGCCAGGTGGCGCAGGAACAGGTGGCCCAGGCCGGCGCCTTCGGACGCGCCTTCGATCAGGCCGGGAATGTCGGCCACGACGAAGCTGCGCGACGGCGACGTACGCACGACGCCCAGGTTGGGGTGCAGCGTGGTGAACGGGTAGTCCGCGATCTTCGGCTTCGCGTTCGAGATGCGCGTGATCAGCGTCGACTTGCCGGCGTTGGGCATGCCCAGCAGGCCCACGTCCGCCAGCACCTTCAGTTCCATGCGCAGGTAGCGATGTTCGCCTTCCTTGCCGGGCGTCCACTGGCGCGGGGCGCGGTTCAAGCTGGACTTGAAGTGGATGTTGCCCATGCCGCCCTGGCCACCGGCAGCCAGCACGACCTTTTGGTCATGGGTGTCCATGTCGAACAGGACTTCGCCGGTTTCGGCGTCATGGATAACGGTGCCCACGGGCACGCGCAGGGTGATGTCCGGAGCCGCTGCGCCGTACTGGTCCGAGCCGCGGCCGTTCTCGCCGCCCTTGGCGCGATGCAGGCGTGCGTAGCGGAAATCGATCAGCGTGTTGATATTGCGGTCTGCAACGGCATAGATGGTGCCGCCGCGGCCGCCGTCGCCGCCGTCCGGGCCCCCTTTGGGGATGAACTTTTCGCGGCGAAAGCTCGCCACGCCATTGCCGCCTTTGCCGGCGACCACTTCAATGGTGGCTTCGTCTACGAATTTCATGGTGTCTGCGCGTGTAGTGGGTAAATAGGACAGTTGCCCGCCATGGGGCGCTGCCAGGTGGCATTGGAAACTTTACTCGCCAATTGCCATAAACAAAAAAGCTTAAAACAAAAAAGCCCTGCCGCATGCGACAGGGCTTTTGCCGTTCGGCAACGCGGTAAACCGCGTTGCGCTGACCGTGGCTGGTCCGATTACTCGGCAGCGATGATCGAAACGGTTTGCTTGTTCAACGCGCCCTTGAAGCCGAATTGAACCTTGCCGTCGATCAGCGCGTACAGGGTGTGGTCCTTGCCCATGCCGACGTTCACGCCAGCGTGGAAACGAGTACCGCGCTGACGCACGATGATCGAACCAGCGGGAATCAGTTCACCGCCGAAAGTCTTGACGCCCAGACGCTTTGATTCTGAGTCGCGTCCGTTTCGCGTAGAGCCGCCGCCCTTTTTCTGTGCCATGTTTAGCTCCTGCTAAGTGGTACCGAGTCGCTACTTAAGCCGTGATGGCTTCGATGCGGATTTCGGTGTAGTTCTGACGGTGGCCCTGACGCTTCTGATAGTGCTTGCGACGGCGCATCTTGAAGATCTTGACCTTGTCGTGGCGGCCTTGCGCAAGAACCGTTGCCTTGACCACAGCGCCGGAGACGAGGGGCGTGCCAACTTTCAGTTGGTCGCCTTCGCCCACGGACAGCACTTGGTCCAGGGTGATTTCTTGCCCAATGTCTGCCGGTATCTGTTCTATCTTGAGTTTTTCGCCAGCGGCAACGCGATACTGCTTGCCACCGGTTTTTACGACCGCGTACATGGGGTGTTCCTTAAATAGGTAAATGGGTTCATTCGCGCGGCCCGCCCTGCTGGGTGGGATTGCCACTTTGGAAGGTTCGCTTTCCTGTCCGTGTGCCGGCATTTGACATGCGGCGGGCCAGAAGGAAAGGGGCCTGACTGCCAGGTACCGGGTGGAAATATCCCGAACAAGGCACCCGAAGGGTTTACGCGAACAACCGACGTAATTCGGGCATTGCTGACCGAATCCGCAATATTAGCGCGTGACTTTTCAAAAGTCAAAAACCTGTTGTGGGCTAAGGGCTTAGGTGTGGCGCAGGGGCTTCAGGCGGGCGCCACCACGCGCTGGGAGACGTGGCGCGCCACCCGGCGGATGCCCTCCATGATGTCGCGCCGGTGGGCGTCGTCCAGCCGGTCGGTGGGTATCGACGTGCTGACCGCCACGCGCTTGCCCGTGGGCGTGACGCCCACATACGCGGCGTAGCAGACCAGGCCGGTGGCCAGTTCTTCCTGATCGTGGCCCAGCCCTGTCTGGCGCACCTTGTCCAATTCTTGATACAGCGCGTCGCGCGTGGCCAGCGTGCGGTCCGTCACGCGGGGCAGCGGGTCGGGCACGCTGGCGGCCAGGGCGTCGGGTTCCAGGCTGGCCAGCAGCACTTTGCCCAGCGCGCAAGCATGGGCGGGCAGGCGCATGCCCAAGTCGGAGACCAGCCGCACGGGGCGGCGGGCATCCTCGCGGGCGATGTAGACCACGTCAAAGCCATCCAGCGCCGCCAGCTGCACGACTTCATTGCAGCGGGTCACGAACTCGCCGGCCGCCTCGTGGAACGCGGCTTGCAGGCCGTCGTGGCGCAGGTAGGCGAAGCCCAGCGACATCAGCTCGATGCCGATCAGGTAGCCGCCGTCTTTGCGTTCGATCCAGCGGCGGTGTTCCAGGCAGTCCAGCAACAGGTACAGCGTGCTTTTGGGCAGCTTGCAGGCCTGCGCCAGTTCGGCGGCCTTGACGGGGGTGCGGCGGCTGGCCAGCACCCGCAGGATGTCGTGGGTACGGCGTATGGCGGGCACATCGTAGTCGGCGGTCATGTCTGTTTGTCCAACCTATTGGACTGCAATTCAGAATGTTGGACATGATAACGGCCTTCTTCTAGACTCGTTGCACCTTTATTGAAATGCCGCCCAGTCGGCATAAAGCGTGGAGACTCATGAACATAGACAACGCATTGCCCGTCGACCTGGCGGGCGCCTTGCTGGTGGGCCGTGTTTGGCGGCCGGCCCCGGTGGACGGGCCCAGCGTCGTGGTGGTGCGCAACGGCGAGGTGTTTGACATCACCGCCGTGGCCCCCACCGTGTCCGATCTGCTGGATCGCCCCGATCGCGTCACGCTGGCCAAAGGCGCGGCAGGCGAATCGCTGGGCGACGTGCGCGCGCTGATGGCCGCCACCTTGCAAGGGCAAGACGGACCGCGCCTGCTGGCGCCGTGCGATCTGCAACCCATCAAGGCCGCCGGCGTCACGTTCGCCATCAGCCTGCTGGAGCGGATGATCGAGGAAGAAGCGGGCGGCGACGCCAGCCGCGCCGATGAAATCCGTGTGCGGATGCAGGCCTTGATCGGCTCGGATCTGTCTCGCTTGCGTCCCGGCTCCGCCGAAGCCATCAAGCTGAAAGCCGAATTGGTCGAACGCGGGCAGTGGTCGCAATACCTGGAAGTGGGCATCGGCCCCGACGCCGAGATTTTCTCGAAGACGCCCGCGATGGCATCGGTGGGATACGGCGCGCAGATCGGCGTGCTGCCCGAATCGCAGTGGAACAACCCCGAGCCCGAGATCGTGCTGGCCGTGGACAGCCGTGGCGAGATCGTGGGCGCCACGTTAGGCAACGACGTCAACCTGCGTGACATCGAAGGCCGCAGCGCCTTGCTGCTGACCAAGGCCAAGGACAACAACGGGTCATGCGCCATCGGCCCCTTCATCCGCTTGTTCGATGGGGATTTCGACCTGGACAGCGTGCGCCACGCCGATGTGTCGCTGCGCATCGACGGCGCGGACGGCTTCGCGCTGGACGGCGTCAGCCACATGCGCGAAATCAGCCGCGACCCCCAGGACCTGGTACGCCAGGCTTTTGGCGCGCACCACCAGTACCCCGACGGCTTCATGCTGTTCCTGGGCACGATGTTCTCGCCCAGCCAGGACCGCAAGGGTCCCGGCACCGGCTTCACGCACAAGCTGGGCGATCGCGTCCAGATCGCGTCCGAGCGTATCGGCGCGCTGGTCAACGATGTGCAGTTGGCCACCGAGATCACACCGTGGACGTTCGGCGTGCGGGCCCTGTACGCCAACCTGGCCAAGCGCGGCCTGGTTCGATAGGGCGGCGACCGGCGCGCTTGCGCTGACTGGGGGGCGGCAGCGGGCCGCCCCGCACCCGCCGCACCCCGTATAATCGCTGGTCGAATCCCCCGCCATTCCTGGCGGCCCAGCGGTAAGAGCCCCCTCGCGGCTCGTTTCACTTGTCGGATACGTCTTGAATCTCCCCGCGCTTATTGCCCCCATTGCTGACGATATGAAGGCTGTCGACGCGGTCATCCGCGAGCGGCTGAATTCGGACGTGGTTCTGATCCGCACAATCGGCGACTACATCATTGGCGCGGGCGGCAAGCGCATGCGCCCGGCCATGGTCTTGATGGTGGCGCGCGCGCTGGGCTACGAAGGCACGCATCACCAACTGCTGGCCGCCGTCGTGGAATTCATCCACACCGCAACATTGCTGCATGACGACGTGGTCGACGAATCCGACCTGCGCCGCGGCCGCGAAACGGCCAACGCCGTGTTCGGCAACGCCGCCAGTGTGCTCGTTGGCGATTACCTGTATTCGCGTTCGTTCGAAATGATGGTCGAAGCCGACTCGATGCGCATCATGAGCATCCTGTCCGAAGCCACCACGGTGATCGCCGAAGGCGAGGTCTTGCAGCTCCTGAACGTGCACGACCCCGACGTCTCGCAAGACCGCTACCTACAAGTGGTGCGCTACAAGACAGCCAAGCTGTTCGAAGCTGCCGCCCAGGTGGGCGCGGTGCTGGCAGGCGCCACGCCCGAGCAGGAAGCCGCCGCCGCCGCCTATGGCCGCCACGTCGGCACCGCGTTCCAGCTGGTTGACGACGTGCTGGACTACAGCGGCGACGCCGCCGCGTTGGGCAAGAACGTGGGCGACGACCTGCGCGAAGGCAAGCCCACGCTGCCGCTGATCCGCGTGATGGAAGTGGGCTCGCCCGAACAACAACAACTGATTCGCGACGCCATCAAGACGGGCGACGCCGATTTCGCCGCCGTGGCCGCAGCCATTCAGGCCACCGACGCGCTTGAACACGCCCGCCTGGCCGCTGTGGCCGAAGCGGATCGGGCTCGCGAAGCGCTGTCGATTTACCCCGTTTCGCCTTTTCTGAATTCTCTGCTAGAATTCTGCGCTTTCGCGGTGAATAGAGATCGCTGAAGCCGAAATCCACAGCGGCGCTGAAGTTGGGCGTAGCTAGCTGGTTTGAAAGCGGGTGGGTTGTTGAAGCCAAAAGCAAAAGCTAAACGCAGAAGCCAAAGCAACCAAAGCAAAACCTGATTTTCAAAAAAGCGGAATATAGGTTCTAATAGCGGTCGCTGTTGAAACGGCGGTGATGGAAAGCAAAGGTGGGAAGCGAAAGCAAAGTCACCAGAGCATAGTCGCCGCAGCAGTCGCGAGACATGCAGCGGAAAGAAAAAACTTGGTAGCACTGAGCGCCGCCAAGTTGGTAGTACGAGTTTGTCAGCGCGGTTTTTCAGCGTGGCAAATTTACTGAATCGGGGCGTAGCTCAGCCTGGTAGAGTACTGCGTTCGGGACGCAGGAGTCGGAGGTTCGAATCCTCTCGCCCCGACCACTCATTTGTGGTCGAATTTTTGATGGTGTTCTCGACACCAACAGCAAAAGCCGGAATCGCGACAGCGACGCCGGCTTTTTTGCGTCTGCGAGGCGTTTTTATGCCTTCGCGCGTCTGTTAAAGTCGCCAGCTAAAGGTCAAAGCCAAGGCCAAAGCCAAAGCCAAAGCCAAGGCCAAAGCCAAGGTCAGGCCAAGCCCAACGCCCTTGCGCTTTCCTGCCGCCTGACACACACACACGGGTCCAGCGCCTCTGTCTGCCCCTCCGAAATCCGCCACTCGCCAACATGATTCCTATCCACGGCCAAGCAGAGTCGACCGCGTCAGGCGGCCAGTGCCAAGGTTGCAAATCTGACGAGGCCGCGCCCATCGACATGGCGTTTGCGTTTCAGCCCATCGTCGATCTGGCGTCTGGCCAGGCCTATGCCTACGAGGCGCTGGTGCGCGGGCCTGAAGGCCAGCCCGCAGCCTCGGTGTTGTCGCAAGTGGACGACGCCAACCGCTACCATTTCGATCAGCGTTGCCGCACCACCGCCATCGAACTCGCGGCCAGGATGGGGATGGACCGTTTCCTGTCCATCAACTTCATGCCGAATGCGGTCTATCAACCCGCCGCATGTATTCGCACCACCTTCGAGGCCGCGGAGCGGCACGGCTTTCCGGTGAACCGGATCATCTTCGAAACCATCGAAGGCGAAAGCATCACTGACCGCGCCCATCTGCTGAAGATCTTTCAGGCCTACAAATCCTACGGTTTTCAGACCGCCATCGACGACTTTGGCGCGGGCTATTCGGGCTTGACGCTGCTGGCGGACTTCCAGCCTGACCTCATCAAGCTGGACATGGCGCTTGTGCGCGGTATCGATGTCGACACCGCGCGTCAACGCATCATTTCAGGCGTGCAGAAGATCTGTACCGATCTTGGCATTCGCGTCATCGCCGAAGGCGTGGAAACGGTGGGTGAACGCGACTTTCTGGCGGCGCAGGGCATCACGCTCATGCAGGGCTATTTGTTCGCCAAACCCGCATTCAAGGCGATGCCGCCGATAGCCAATGTGGGCTGATTACCCCAAGCCGCCTGTGGCTCGGCTTCGGGCCTCCAGGTCGGCGCCTCGCCGGTAGTCTTCTGCCCGGGCCAAGGTGCGGTAAAAGTCCGCGCCTAAATTGATCAGGTCGTTCATCTCTTGCGTGGTCAGCTTGTGCTGCACGGTTTCAAGGCACGCGGCGTAGGCGGCCAGAACTTCTGGCCAGTCCTCGAAGCGCCGCATGGGCGATGTCCTGACGATCATCTGCGCTACCAGTTCCTGGGTATCCATAAAAAGCCTCCTGCTACTTGCCCGGTTGATCAATCACCGGTCACGTCGACCCAGGCACAAGACCGCCCGATGGCGGTCTTGTACCGTTTGCTACGCGCAGAGGCTCGGGGCGTGACCCGTGAATGTCCCGGATTACTTGGGCATCAGCACCGTGTCGATGACGTGGATGACGCCGTTGTCGGCCGCAATGTCCGTCTTGACCACATTGGCATCGTTCACCTTGACCTTGCCGTCGGCGACGGTGACGGCGATGGTGCTGCCCTCAACCGTCTTGACCTGGCCCGCCTTGACGTCCTTGGCCATGACCTTGCCCGGCACCACGTGATACGTCAGCACCTTGGTCAGCGCGGCCTTGTCTTTCAGCAGCGCGTCCAGCTTGTCCTTGGGCACCTTGGCGAACGCGGCGTCGGTGGGGGCGAAAACGGTGTAGGGACCCGGGCCCTTCAGCGTTTCGGTCAGGCCGGCGGCCTGCACGGCGGTCGTCAACGTTTTGAAGTCGCCCGCCGATTTGGCCGTATCCACGATGTCGGCGGCATTGGCCCAGCCGCAGGCCAGGGCAATCGTCGTTCCAATCAGAAATCGCTTCATGGTGTGCTCCAGAATGTCAGGGTTACCGGCGCCCGCATCAAGGCGGGCGCTCAAGAGCGCGTCGCAACTTGGAAAACGCGATGCGTGAGGGTAGAGTAGGCGGCATCTTTCACTTCGTCCATATTTTGAACCTATAAATGCGGGTATTTAACGGTTCAAAGGCGGGTCAAAAATGCCAAACACCTCCAGCACTGACCTAGACGAGGCCGGTTCAACGGCCGCTTACCGCACGGGAGTCGCCGCCAAGTTGGCCGGCCTGCCCGTCGAAACCCTGCGGGTCTGGGAACGGCGCTATCAGCTGTCTTCCCCCGCGCGCTCGGCACGCGGCCAGCGGCTGTACTCGGCCGAGCAAGTGCGCCGGCTAAGCCTCTTGAAGCAGCTGGCGGATCAGGGTCACGCCATTGGCACGCTTGCGTCGCTACCGCTGGAGCAGTTGCAAGCAATGCTGGGCGCGCAGCCCAGCCGGGCCGGCCCGCCGCTGCGCGCCGTGGCGGTCGGCGCCACGCTGGCCCCGCGCCTCTTGGCCGGCGGGGTCGCCCAAGATGGCTCGACGGGCTTCATGGCCGGGCCGGACGTTCACGTGGTTGGCGCCTGCGCGCGCCTGGAAGACGCAGGCTCGCTGCCGCGCCATGCCGACGTGCTGATCGTTGAAATTTCAGAGCTGGACGTGGATGCGCTGGCGCCTATCCAGCGCGCGCGCGACGCCACCGAGTCGGGCGCCGTGGTGGTGCTCTACCGCTTTTGTGCCAGCACCACGATTCGGACCCTGCGCGCGCAAGGCTGCCTGGTTGCCCGCATCCCGGCGCAGTTGAACGAGCTGGCGCCGTTGTGCCGATCGGCGGTCGTCGGTTCGAACCTTGGCGCGCTGGCTCCGGCGTCGGCCATTGAGTTCGATGAAGAAGCCCTGGCCAAGATCATGGCGATGCGCAACCCGATCACATGCGAATGCCCCAGACATCTTGCCGAATTGCTGATGATGGTGGGCAGCTTCGAACGTTTCAGCTCGCAATGCGCATCGCGTGACGAAGCCGACGCGCAATTGCACCTGGCGTTGCAGCAGGCCGCGGGCCAAGCCCGCGGCATCCTGGAAAACGCCATGGCCCGCCTGCTGCACACGGAAGGCATGTGGCCGCTGGCCGGCTAGGCGCCGGCCAGCTCATCACACCCCGATCGGGCCGCCGTCTGCGCGCTGGATCACCACCGTCGATGAGCGCGGGCGCACCGTGCCCGTGGTTGCGACCGTTGCATCATCCGTCCCATACGCCGGCCAGTTTGCCGGGTGCTGGATGTTCAGGAAGATGCTGGTGTAGTCGGGCGTGAACGCAAAGCCGGTTACTTCGGCTTCGTTCGGGCCAACGAAAAAGCGGCGCAGGTCAGCCTGGTTGGACGGGTTGATGGCGGGACCCGTGCCGGTGCTGTCGGCCAGCGCGCCCGGGATCACGGCCAGCATCTGGTCGTTGGTGGCGCGGGCCACGTTGTTGTTGCGGCCGCCGTCGATGCCGTTGTCCGTTTGAATCCACAGGATGCCGCGCGTGTCGAAGCCGATGCCGTCCGGGCTGGCCAGCTGGTTCAGCGCGGTCAGGCCCGAACGGTTGGTGTCGGCGTCGGCGCCTGCGTCGGAACCGAACACAAAGATATCCCACTCGAACTTGGTCGAACCCGCTTCGTCGTGCCAGCGGATGATGTGGCCGTTGACGTTGTTCAGACGCGGGTTGGGCGGGTTGGTGCCGGTGCCGGCGTTGCGGCTGCTGTTGTTGGTCAGCGTCAGGTAGATGTCGCCGTTGGTCGGGTGGGTGGCGGTCCACTCCGGGCGGTCCATCGGGGTGGCGCCCACGAAGTCGGCCGCGCCGCGCGTGTTGATGAGGATGGCGTCCAGGCTGCCGAACTCGTCGGCCAGCGTGCGGCCGCCCACGCCCGGCGTGGTGCCGATCAGGGGCAGCCATTCGCCCGAGCCGTCCGCGTTGAAGCGCGCTACGTACAGCGTGCCCTTGTCCAGGTACTTGGCGCCGACAGCCAGGCGGTCGCTGCGCTCGGCGTCCTTCGGGTCCCACACGGCCTCGGACACGAAGCGGTAGATGTACTCAAAGCGCGAGTCGTCGCCGCTGTAGAACGCCAGGGGCTTGCCGGCTTCGGGCTTGCTGTAGGCGCAGCCTTCGTGGGCGAAACGGCCCAGCGCCGTGCGCTTGGTGGCGATGCTGGACGGGTCGTACGGGTCGATCTCCACCAGGTAGCCGAAGCCGTTCACTTCGTTGCGCCAGTCTTGCGTGGCGTCGATGCCGGTTTGCGTGACGTTGAAGCGCGCGAATTCGCCCAGCACTTCCGACGCGTCGCCCGCAGCGGTCTCCCATTGGTAGCGGCCGGCCGGGCCGCCCGACACGCCAACGCGCAGCTGGTGCGCGGGGCGGGTGCCGGTGTTCACAAAGCAGGCCGCCCAGTTTTCTTCGGCGGTGATGTACGTGCCCCACGGCGTGTAGCCGTTGCCGCAGTTGTTGTTGGTGCCGCGCACTTGCGTGCCGTTGGGCGAGAAGGGCGTCTTGACCCAGTCCGTGCCGCCCACCGGGCCGGCCAGCTTCATGGCGGTGGCCGATGTGAAGCGGCGGTTGTAGCGCGAGTTGTTGACGATGTTCCAGCGGCCGTTTTCGCGGCGCACGTGCAGGATGGCCACGCCATGCGCGTTGATTTCCTTGCGCACTTCCTCGGCCGGGCGCTTGCCCGCCACCAGCGTCGGGCCGTTCGGGTGCAGCGCGGCCTGGTCGATGTACTCGTGGTTAACGGCTAGCAGGCCTTCCGTAGAGCTGCCTTCGATGGGGAAGAAATGCATGCCGTCGTGATGCATGCCGGTGGAGTTGAGCAGGTCGTTGGACGTGTTGTTGCCGTTCTGGTCCCAGGGCTGCGCGTTGTCGTTCAACGGCGTGCCCCACGGCGCAAACACGTGGGCCACGTAGCCTTGCGGCACGACGCAAGCGTCCGTCATGGACGTGGGCAGCGAGTCAAAGCCCAGTTTCAGCGGGGTAGGCGCGGGGGTCTCGGTGCCGCCGCCGGGCACTTCGGGCGTGGGGTTGGGGTCACCGCCGCCGACGGGTTCGTCATCGTCATCGCTGCTGTTACAGCCGGCCAGCCCAAGGCTGGTCATCGTGGCGAAGGCAGCGGCCAGACCGCCGCGCATCACCATGCGGCGCGACAGGTTCTTTTCCAGAATTTCGCTGAAAGGGCTGCTCTGGCTGGGGTTGCGGACGATTTTGTCGGAGATGGATTTGCTCATGTGGATTCCTGGCTTGGGGGCTGTGCCTGAATGGGACGAGCAATACTAGAAGTCGCAAATGAAAGGTTAATGACAGATGGCTGAATGCGATATCGGGCATACGGCGCGCAAACGAAAAGGCCGGCCCCGTTTGCACGGGGCCGGCCAGATGGGCACCGACACGCTTATTGGGTGGCGACCGCCTTGGACTTGACCAGCGGGCAGCCGCCCTGGTCCAGCGGGCGGAAGGCGTTGTCACCCGGAATCGTGCGCAGGATCTTGAAGTAGTCCCAACGCGCCTTGGACTCCGACGGCTTCTTCACTTCCACCAGGTACATGTCGTGCACCAGCCGGCCGTCTTCACGCAAATACGCGTTGCGGGCGAACATGTCGTCGATCTTCATGCCGCGAATCTGCGTCATCACCGCATCGCCTTCGAGCTTGCCGCTTTCCTTCACGCCTTTCAAGAACGTCAGCACGGCGGAATAGACGCCGGCTTGCGCCATGGTCGGGACGCGGCCTTTCGTGCGCTCGGCGTAGCGTTTGGACCAGGCGCGCGTCCGCTCATCCATGTCCCAGTAAAAGCCGCTGGTCAACACCAGGCCCTGCGCCTGTTCCAGGCCCACGCCGTCCACATCGGTAATGAACATCAGCAGGCCGGCCAGCTTCTGGCCGCCCTTGATCAGGCCGAATTCGTTGGCCTGCTTGATCGCCATGGTGGTGTCGCCGGATGAATTGGCCAGCGCCACGATCTCGGCTTTCGAGGCCTGCGCCTGCAACAGGAATGAAGAAAAATCGTTTGAAGCGCGCGGGTGCTTGACCGAGCCCAGCGTCTGGCCGCCAGCCTGCTTGACGGCGTTCTCGGTATCCGCCTGCAAGGCATGGCCGAACGCGTAGTCCGCCGTCAGGAAATACCACTTCTTCATGCCGGATTCGGTCAGCGCGCGGCCGGTGCCGTTGGCCAGCGCATAGGTGTCGTAGGTCCATTGCGCGGTGGAGGCCGAGCACGCCTTGCCGGTCAAGTCCGACGTGCCGGCGGTGGACGCCAGGAAGGCGATGTTGGCGGTGCGCGTGATTTCCTGCACCGCCAGCGCCACGGACGACGTCGGTACATCGACAATGGCTTTCACATTTTCCTGATCGATCCAGCGGCGCGCGGTGGCAGAGCCAATGTCCGCCTTGTTCTGATGGTCTCCGGCAATGACTTCGATCTTGCGACCCAGCACGGTCGGCCCGAAGTCTTCCACCGCCATGCGCGCCGCCTCGACCGAGCCTTGCCCGGACAGGTCGGCATTCATGCCGGATAGATCGGTCAGGACGCCGATGCGGATGGGCGCGTCGGACTGCGCGTGCGCGCTGGGCAAGGCGAATGCGCCGGCAACAAGCAAGGCGCCAAGTAATGGGTTCATGTCTTTCCTCCAGGTGGGCGTCCGCTCTTTCAGGCGGATCTTTGCGGCGGGGTCGATACGGCGGTGGCGGGGGACAGCAGATGGCACAACAGGAATTGATCGGTTTGCGCATGCGCCAGGTGGCTGGCGTCGAACTGCGCGTCGATGGCGCGCTTGGACAGGCGCAGCGCCAGGGGCGGGCAGGCGGCGGCCTCGCGCGCCAAGCTCAGTGCGGCGGCCAGTGCATCGCCCTGCGGGGCCAGGGCGTCCGCCAAACCCCAGGCTTGCGCGGTGTCGGCGTGCAAGGTCAGGTCGGTAAACAGCGCCCGCTTGGCGCGTGCGGGCCCGACCAGCGCGGCCAGGCGGGGCAGGCCGCCCCAGGCTAGCGGCAGGCCCAATCGCACTTCGGGAAAGCGCAGCAAAGCGTTGTCCGCCAGCACGCGCCAATCGCAGGCCAGCGCCAGCACGGCGCCGCCGCCCACCGCCGCGCCTTCGATCGCGGCGACGGTAACTTGCGGCAGTTCGGTCCAGGCGCGGCACAGCATTTCGCCACGCGCCAGGGCGCGTTGTGTGATCAGCGGGTCGTCATGGCCCCATAGCGCGGGGTCTTTCAAATCAATGCCGGCGCTAAAGAGGGCCGATGTGCCCGTCAGCACCACGGCGCGGATGTGGTCGTCGCGGGCCAAATCGGTCGCCGCCTCGATCAGCGCGTCCATGGCGGCCAGGTTCAGGGCATTGGCCTTGCCGCCTCGGTCATAGCGCACGATCGCCACGCCGCCATCCCGCTCGATTGAAACCATGCTCATGGGGTTCTTCCGTGCTTGTTTGGGAAAATCTGCTGGATATACTACCAAGTATGTTGAAACCCGCAAGACTTTAGGAACGCCTCGGGGGCCACCTGCGGGTAAGTCCGTATCCGGCGGTGCTGGATGGCCAGAAGAAAGTCATGAAAAATAAGGCAAATAACAAGGAAGGAGACATTGATGAACGACGACGTTCGGGCGGCGATTCCTGACCGCCAGGCTTGCGTGCTGCGCTATTTGCTAGAGGCGCAAGCGGAAAAGATACCGGACAGAATCTTCGTCCGGTTCCACGGCGGCCCCACGTGGACGTACGCCCAGACGCTGGCGCGGGTTCAGCAACGGGCGGCCACCTTGCGTTGGGAAGGCGTCAAGCAGGGCGACCGCGTGCTGTGCTGGATGGGCAATGGGCCTGAACTGTTGACCAGCTGGTTCGCCATCAATTACCTGGGTGCGGTGTATGTGCCGCTGAACACGGGCTTGCGGGGGCGGCCGCTGGCGCACGTGTTGGACAACGCGCAGGCGTCGTTGATGGTGGCGCATCGCGCGTTGGCGGGCCGCTTGCATGAGGTGGCGCCGGGGGCGCTGACGCGTGTGCTGCTGACCGGAGAAGACCCGGGCGACGCCCCGTTGCAGCCTCCCGCCGGGGTGTCCTTTGCGCCCTTGTCGGACGCGGCCGAGCCGCCCCCGCCGGCGCTGCTGGCGCTGGACGCGCCGATCGAACCCTGGGATATGCAGTCCATCATGTACACGTCCGGCACCACCGGCTTGTCCAAGGGCGTGGTCACGTCCTACGTGCAGATCTACACCATGGGACCCGACGCGTTCGACTGGATCACGCCGGACGACCGCTGCATGATCGCCGGCCCGATCTTTCACTGCGGCAGCACGCTGTACGTGTACGCCATGCTCGCCTACGGCGGGTCGATTGCGATGGTGCCGGAATTTCGTACCGACCAATTCTGGGACGCCATCCGCGACACCGAAAGCACCGTGGTGCTACTGCTGGGCGTCATGGCGAACTTCCTGCTCAAGCAGGCGCCGTCTCCGCGTGACCGCGAACACCGCTTGCGCGGCGTCTTCATCGTGCCGTTCGGCGAGGACGCGCCCGCGTTTCAGGCGCGTTTCGGGGTGGACCTTTACACCGTGTACAACATGACCGAAATCGCCAGCCCCTTGAGCGCCGGTCCGGGGTTGACCGAGGCCGGGCGCTGCGGCAAGCCCCGGCCCTGGTTCGAACTACGCGTGGGCGATGCGCAAGACCGCGCGGTGCCGGACGGCACGGTGGGCGAACTGCTGATTCGTTCGCATCGGCCCTGGGCCTTGTTCTCGGGTTATTACCGCAACCCCGAGGCCACCGCCGCGTCCATGCGCAACGGCTGGTTCCACACGGGCGACGCGTTCCGCCGCGACGCCGACGGCACGTTTTTCTTTGTCGACCGCTTGAAGGACGTGATTCGTCGGCGCGGGGAAAACATCTCGTCGTTCGAACTGGAAGGGGAAATCTGCGCCCACCCGGATGTGCGCGAAGCGGTGGCCGTGGCCGTGCCCAGCGTACACAGCGAAGACGAGGTGCTGGCGGTGGTCACCGCCGTGGACGGGGCGCGGGTGGACGAGGCGGCGCTGATCGCATGGCTGGCCGAACGCGTGCCGCACTACATGGTGCCGCGCTATGTGCGCGTGGTGGACGACCTGCCCAAGACCGCCAGCGGCAAGCTGCAAAAGCATGTGCTGCGCAGCGAAGGCCTGGCCGACGGCACGTGGGACCGCGAAGCGGCGGGCATCAAGCTGCGCCGCGAACGGCTGGCTTGATCGGGCCGCGGGCTACGCGGGACGGCATGAACGGCGCGCGACGCGTGGCGCGCGATACATGGAGCGAGATACATGGAGCGAGATACATGGAGCGAGATACATGTATCGCGATACATGGCGCGCGATACCGCGCACGCCATCCCGTGCCGCCCTGCGCTCAGGCGCGCGTGCCCAGGCCCGCGATGATGGTGTGCACGACTTTGTTGGCCAGGATCTCGCGGTCGTCGCGCGTTTCGCCCAGGCGTGGGCGATACCAGACGGCCAGCCAGTTGATGGCGCCCAGCGCCGCCTTGATGGCCACCGATACGTCGTCGATGGCCAGTGATCCATCTTCCACGCCCTCGTAGGCCACGCGCTTGAACAAGGCTTCGAAATCGTCGCGGATGGTCATCAGTTCGGCCAGCGTCTGCCGCTGCGCGGGTGTGGTCGCGCCCAGCCGGTGCATGTGCACGCCCTGCACCACAACGGTCTCGAACGCCAGGTTCTCCATCATCGACAGCGCGTGATGCTTGAGCATCAGCGCCAGCCGGTGGGCCGCCGTGCCGGGCTCTTTCATGACCGGTCGCACCGCCTCGAAGTTACGCCGCATGCCTTCGCGGTGCACGTCAAAGAACAGGTCCGTCTTGGAGCGGTAGTAGTGGTAGACGCGGCCCTTGGTGGCGCCCAGCCGGCGCGCAACATCGTCAATGCTGGACGCGTGGAACCCTTGCTCCATAAAGCACTCGGCCGCCGCGGTCAGCAGTTCAATGTTGCCCATGCCGTCATCGCGTGCAGCCGTCACCGTAGGTTCCCCATTCATGCGCGTTTCTCCATCCATGCGTCGCGGCAAAGCGCCCAGTTTAGCCAATCGCCCGGGGCCGGGGCGGGGTGCCACAGCGCGGGGTGCAGGAGGCGCCGCCTCGTTCGCACGGCCTATACAAATCCAAAAATCGAAGTTTATACTACTCGGTATGTTTTTGCCCCCCGTCATCGTCTTTCCCTTTCACCAACGGCCGTCCATGACCCAAGACCTTGTTCAAGAATCCCTTATCGACCCGCAAGCCCTGGCGGCGCGGGTGTCGCAGGAAATCGGGGTGTCGGACTGGTTGACCGTCACGCAAGAACGGGTCGACCTGTTTGCCGATGCCACCGGCGACCACCAGTTCATCCACGTAGACCCGGAACGCGCCGCGCGCGAAGGCCCGTTTGGTGGCCCCATCGCGCATGGCTTCCTGTCCTTGTCCATGCTGACCGCATTCAGCTTGCAGGTGCTGCCGGTATTCGAAGGCGCCGTCGGCATCAACTACGGCTTCGACAAAGTCCGCTTCCTGACCCCCGTGCGCGTCGGTGCGCGGGTACGCGGCCGCTTCGTACTCAGCGAATTCACGCCGCGTAACGACCGTGAATTCACCACCCGCTATGCCGTCACCGTGGAGACCGAGGGCGCCGCGCGGCCCGCGCTGGTGGCCGACTGGATCACCATGACCGTGCTTGAAGGATGAATGCCATGACCATACGCTTTGATGATCGCGTCGCCATCGTGACCGGCGCCGGCCAGGGGCTGGGCCGCAGCCACGCGCTGCAACTGGCCGCACGCGGCTGCCGAGTAGTGGTGAACGACTATGGTGGCGCGGTGCAGACCGGCGTGGTGCAAACCAGCGCGGTGCAGACCGGCGTGGTGCAGACCGGCGCGGTGCCAACCAGCGCCGCGCAAGCCGTTGTCGACGAGATCATCGGCGCCGGCGGCCAGGCGATTGCCGACGGCGGCAACGTGTGCGACAGCGCCGCCGTCGACGCCATGGTGGCGCGCGCGATGCAGGCGTGGGGCCGCGTGGACATCCTGATCAACAACGCCGGCATCTTGCGCGACAAGACCTTCGCCAAGATGAGCGCCGACGATTTCAACGCCGTCATCGACGTGCACTTGCTGGGCTCGGCCAACTGCGCGCGCGCCGTCTGGCCGATCATGCGCGAACAGCGCTATGGCCGCATCCTGATGACGACGTCCACGTCGGGGATGTACGGAAATTTCGGCCAATCGAACTACGGCGCGGCGAAGGCCGGCGTGGTGGGCCTGATGAACGTGCTGCACCTGGAAGGCCAGAAGCACGGCATCCATGTGAATGCGCTGGTGCCCACCGCCGCCACCCGCATGACGGCCGAGATGTTCGATGCCGACACGCTGCGCGCGCTGGACCCCGCCTTCGTCACCCCGGCGGCGCTGTTCCTGGTGGCGCAAGCGGCGCCCAGCCGCACGGCGTTGCTGGCGGGCGCCGGCACCTACGCGCGCCTGGCCATTGTGGAAAGCGCGGGCATGTATTTTCCCGAACACGAACGCACGCCCGAAAGCATCGCCGCGCACTTTGACGAAATCGCCAGCCTGGACACGCTGATCGAACCGCCCGAAGGCCTGGCGCACGTTGCCCGCATCCTGAAGCGCGCGCAGGAGGCGGCATGAGCGCAGACGCGAACGGCCGCGGTAGCGCGACTGCCCCCACCGCCGCCGCGTCCGACGGTGCCTCCGGCCCCGCCCCGCAACGCGCCACGCCCCACGCGCGCGGCGACTACTCGCGCTTGATGCCGATGACTACACGGCTGCGCGACACCGATGTCTACGGCCACATGAATAACGTGGTCTACAACGAATATTTCGACACCGCCGTCAACCAGACGTTGATCGAACTTGGCGTGCTGGACCTGCGCCAAAGCGCGGTGATCGGGTTGGTGGTGCACAGCCAGACGTCCTACTTCCGCCAGGTGTCGTTTCCGGATTCCGTCGTGCTGGGTCTGCGCGTGGGCCGCCTGGGCCGCAGCAGCGTCACCTATGAATTCGCGCTGTTCCGTGGCGACGACGAGACCGCCGCCGCGCAGGGCAGCTACACCCACGCCTATGTCGACCGCGCCACCAGTCAACCGGTTCCGTTGCCATCGGCGTTGCGCCGCGCGCTGGAGCCCTTGCTTCTCAAGTCTGCGTGATGCGCTGCCTTGCGTGGCCACGCTGACCAGAACGCCGCCCCGGGAGCCCCTGTGAACGCCCACACCCTGCCTCGCGTCACGTACTCGAATATCCACGCGGATTTTTCTTCGCTACACGACCTGCTGGACCAGCGCCTTCCCGACTTTGAAACGCGCATGCTGGGCCGCGACCATCGTCACCGTCTGAACGGCGAATTCGTGGCGGGCGAAGCGTTGCAGGAAGCGTATTCGCCGATCGATCATTGGTTGATGGTCGGCCGCTTTCCGTGCGCCGATGCCGACACGGTTGACCGCGCCATCGCGTGCGCCAAGCGCGCGCAGCTAGCCTGGGATGCGCAAGGTTGGACTGCCCGCATCGCGGTGTTGCGGCGGCTGGCAATGGTGCTGTCCGAGCGCAAGCTTGACTTCGCCATGGCCACGATGATTGAGATCGGCAAGTCGCGCCTGGAAGCGTTGGGCGAAGCCGAGGAAGCGGTGGACCTGATCCGCTACTACTGCGATCAGGCTGAACGCAGCGACGGCTACCGGCAACCCCTGGCGCGCGCGTTCGACAACGAAAGCACGCAGGACGTGTTGCGCCCGTATGGCGTGTTCGCGGTCATCGCGCCGTTCAATTTTCCGCTGGCCCTGTCGGTCAACATGGTGTGCGCCGCGCTGCTGGCCGGCAACGCCGTGGTCTACAAGCCGTCGCCACGCGCGGCGCTGACCGGGGCTTTGCTGCTGGGCGCCTGCGATGCCGCGGGCCTGCCGCCCGGCTGCGTCAACGGCGTGCATGGCGGCGCGAAGACGGGCGCGCTGCTGGCGCAGCACACTGCCATCGATGGCTACGCATTCACCGGCAGCCTCGATGTCGGCATGGACCTGCTGCAAACCGTGGCCGCCGGGGCCTACGCGCGGCCCGTCATTGCCGAGATGGGCGGCAAGAATCCCACCTACGTTACCGCCAGCGCCGATATCGACGTGGCGGTGCAAGGCGTGCTGCGATCCGCGTTCGGCCTGCAAGGGCAGAAGTGTTCGGCCGGGTCCAAGGTCTACGCGCATTCGGCCGTGTACGACCGATTCCTGGAACGCCTGTGCGCGGCGGCCGACGACATCGTGGTGGGCGACCCGCGCGACCGCGCCGTCTTCATGGGGCCGCTGATCGACGAAGCTGCGTGGCGGCGCTACCGCACCGCGTGCGAAGATGCCGACGCCTGCGGTCGAGTCCTGGCCGGCGGCCGCCGCTTGAATGCAGGCGAATTGGCGTACGGGCACTATGTGCGGCCTACCGTCGTCGCCGGCTTGCCGGCCGATCACCGCTTGAACCGCCAGGAATTATTCCTGCCCTTGGTGTCGGTATTGCCGTTCGACGATTTGCACGCCGCCATCGACGACGGCAACGCGGTGGACTACGGGCTGGCCGCCGGCTGCTATGCACGCGAGCAAGCCGAGATCGACACGTTCCTGAACCGCGCCCAGGCCGGCGCGCTGTACCTCAACCGCGCCAGCGGCGCGACGACGGGCGCGTGGCCGGGCATCCAGACGTTCTGCGGCTGGAAGGGCTCGGGCATGACGGGCAAGGGCGGGCTGGGTCCGTACTACGTTGCCCAATTCGCACGAGAACAAAGCCACACCGTCTGGCGCGCCTGATCCCGCAGTAGCCACAGTCCGCAGCGCCTACAGTCCGCAACACCCCCGGTCCGCAACACCGCGCCGTCACCCGCCTACCCCATATCAGGAACCCATCATGAGAGAAGCCGTCATCGTCTCCACCGCCCGCACGCCCATCGGACGGGCGTATCGCGGGGCATTCAACGACACCACCGCCCCGACCCTGGGCGGCCATGCGATATCGCACGCCGTGGCGCGCGCGGTTGTGGCGCCGGGCGAGGTCGAAGACGTGATCCTGGGCGCGGCGTTGCAGCAGGGCACCACGCACATGAACGTGGCGCGGCAGGCGGCATTGCGCGCCGGTTTGCCGGTACATGTGGCCGCGATGACGCTGGACCGCCAGTGCGCGTCCGGGCTGATGGCCATTGCGACGGCCGCGCGACAGGTCACGCAGGAAGGCATGGACATCGTGGTGGCGGGCGGGCTGGAGTCGATCTCGTTGGTGCAGAACGCCAGCATGAATCGCAACCGCTGGCTGGACGACGCGCTGATGCGCGAGCAGCCGGAAATATTCATGAGCATGCTGGAAACCGCCGAGATCCTGGCCAGCCGCTACGGCATCCCCCGCGCCGCGCAGGACGCGTACGCGTTGCGTTCGCAACAGCGCACCGCCGCCGCGCAGGCGGCCGGGCGCTTCGATGACGAGATCGTGCCGCTTTCCGCCGTCATGCAGGTCACCGACCGGGCCACGGGCCAGACCACCGCACAGCCGGTCACGCTTGCGCGCGACGAGGGCAACCGGCCCGACAGCACGCTGGCAAGCCTTGCGGCCTTGCAGCCGGTGTTCAAAAACGGTCAGCGGCTGGATACGGGCCTGCACATCACCGCGGGCAATTCATCGCAGTTGTCGGACGGCGCCTCGGCCTGCGTGGTGATGGAAGCGGGCGTGGCGCAACGGCGCGGGCTGACGCCGCTGGGCATTTATCGCGGCATGGCGGTGGCCGGTTGTGGCCCCGAGGAAATGGGCGTCGGGCCGGTGCATGCCGTGCCCCGCCTGCTGGCGCGGCATGGGTTGACCGTTGATGACATCGGTTTGTGGGAGCTGAACGAAGCGTTCGCGTGTCAGGTGCTGTACTGCCGCGACCAGCTGGGCATCCCCGATGACCGCCTGAACGTCAACGGCGGGGCTATTTCCATCGGGCATCCGTATGGCATGTCGGGGGCGCGCATGGCCGGGCACGCGTTGATTGAAGGCCGGCGGCGCGGGGTGCGTTATGCCGTCGTCACCATGTGCGTGGGCGGCGGCATGGGCGCGGCCGGTCTGTTTGAAATCGCGGGATGAGCGCGCGTCGGCGGCTACTTGGCGACGTTCTCGTCGTCCACCGACAAGCCGCCGTCTTTCATGATGCCCTGCGCGATGTCCTCGGCCGACTTGCCGCCAAAGCCATGTTCGCCCGCGGTGATGCGAAAGCTGTCGCCTTCCAGCGGGCTCATCAGCGTGGCCGACGACAGCAGGATGCCGTTTGACCGGATCTGGATGCGCTTGCCGACGCGGTCACGGGTGAAGTCGGCCAGGGCCTTGCGGCTGTCGGGTTTGAGTTCAATATCCACCACGCGTGCGCCGGTGTGCGGGTCGGATGACGCGGTGGCGCGCTGGGCTTGCAAGGTGACGCTCTCGGCGTGCGCGGCCAGCGGCATCGCCACGGCGGCGGCCAGCGCCAGGACCAGGTGTCTCATTAGGGGCATCGCGGACTCCTTCTGTTGGACAACGCCAATATCCTAGCCGAAGTCGCGCGCCCCGTTAACGTCAGGGCTGGCCGGCCGGGCGCACGCCCAGCGCGCGCATCCAGGGCGTGTCCGGCAGCCCCTGGATGGGCGGCATGCCGGGCAACGCCATCCCCATGGGGTTGCGCGTCACGTCTTGCAGCACGGCGGCCCACTCGCGCGGGTCCAGCGGTTCGCCCATGCGTACGCGCAGGTCCAGCAGGTCCAGCGCGGCGCGGCGATGGCCGGCTTCGGCGGCGTCGCGAAACAGCCGTTCGGCCACGTTGTAGTTCTTGGGTACGCCGCGCCCCATCCCGGCCAGTTCGCCCAGATAGGTTTGCGCGGGCGCAAAGCCCTGGTCGGCGGCGCGCTGATACCAGCGGGCGGCAGCCTTGTAGTCTTGCTGCACGTGTTCGCCGTTCTCCAGGATCAGGCCCAAGGTCGTCATGGCCACCACGTCGCCCGCCTGCGCCCGCGCTTGCAGCGAGGCCAGGCGGGGTTCGTCCAGGTATTGCGCGCCACGTTCGACTTCGTATTCCCACGCGCTGATGCGCGCCTTGATCAAATCGCGGCCCAGCGTGGGCGACGGGCCGCGCCCCGCCTGGCCGGGCTGGCCGGCTTGGGTCGGGGGCGTGGCGGGCGTCTGGCCGTCGGCCAGACTGGTGAAGGTCACCGTGCCGACCAGGCTGCTGGCGTAGTGCGGAACCTGGCGGTAAGCGGTGGCCACCTGCACATCGCCCGTCAATTGCTTGAAGAAGGTTTCAACCGGCGCGGACGCGGGCAGCTCGGCCAACCCTTGCGCGAAATAAAACGCATAGGGGCTGTGGCGCGGGCCGTCATTGCCAAAGCCGTCTTCGGCCGTGGCGCCGGGCTGCGTCGAAAACGCGATCAGCTCGCCGCCCGCCGGCACAGCGCGAACCAGGCCCACCGACGGTGCGCCACGCGTCAGGTTGGTACGGCAGGCGTCCAGCACCAGCAGACGCGCACGCACCTGCGCGCGGCGCAGCGCCTGCGACACGCGCTTCAGGCTTAAGGAGCCCTGCTGCGCCGTGCGGATGCGCACGTCGGCCAAGGCCACGGGCAGCTCTACGCCGAACAGGTAGTTCACGTCATCCACCGCCACCGCGTGGCCGGCGAAGTACACCAGCGCCAGGTCGGCGCCGTTTGCTCGCGTGGCGAATTCGTCGACGGCCGCTTCCATCTGCGCGGTGGTCAGGTCGGTCAGCAAGGTGACGTCGACGTTGCGGCGGCGCAGCGTGTCGGCAACCAGACGCGCGTCATTGACCGGGTTCGCCAGTGCATTGGTGGGCACGGCGTAGCGGGCGTTGCCGATGACCAGCGCATAGCGGCGGGTGGCCAAAACGGGAGTGGGCGTGGGCGCGGCGGTGGCGGCGCCCGGCGCGGACAGGCTTGGCGGGGCGGCGCCCAGCAGGCCGGCGCCTAGCAGGCCGGCGCCGAACAGGGCGGTGACCAGGCGGCGGCGGGTCCGGCTAAGGCTGGGGGCGGACGTGATGGGCATGGAGGGCATGGCGGACATGGCGGACGTGGCGGACATGGCGGATCGGCATGGCTTCATGGCGTGGGGCAGGCTCCAGGCAATGCCGCCGCAACGCCTGCCGCGCCCAGCGCCGTGGCGGCATCGTGCAGCGAGGATTCGCGCGCGGCGCTCAACACGAAGCGGCCGTCTTCGTCGGGTCCGGCCACGATGGACACCGCGTACTGCGCCAGGGTGTTGCGCAATTGCTTGGCGCTGACGGCGTCGGGCAGGTCCACCACCAAGCGCGGGCAAGCGCCGCCGCCGCGCGTCAGTGTGCCGTCCTGCACCGGCACGCCGTCGGACTGGAAACCCTCGCGCGGGGCTTGCAGCAGCACGACCACCGACAAGGCGATGGCCAACGCCCAGCCCAGCGGCATCAACGGGCTGGCGGGCGTGGGCCACAGCCATTGCCACAGGCGCGAGCGTGGCGAAAGCGGTGCGGGCGCGGGGCGAACGTGTTCGGCCAGCGCGTGCAGAAATTGCGTGTCGCGCTCGGCCTGGCCGATTTCGTTATGCGCGATCTGGCGTGCTTGCGCCAGCAGGCGCCATTCGTCTACCTCGGCCTGCAATTCGGGGTTGCGCGCCAGCTCGGCTTCAAACGCGCGGCGCTCGTCGGCGTCCAATTCCCCGGACAGGTAGGACAGTACGCGGTCTTCAGACATGATCAGTCCATTCCTTTGCGCGTGCAGTCGGTCACCAGCTTGCGCGCGGCATGCAGCCGGCTCTTGACGGTGGGCACGTGCAGGTCTTGCTGCTTGGCGATCTGTTCCATCGGCACTTCGTCCAGATACAGGAACATCGTGGCGCGCAAGGTGTCGCTCAGTTGGTTCAGGCAGTCGCGCATGCGCTGCACGACGGACAGGTGCTCGTACGCTTTGGCGGGGTCCGAGAAGGGCGATGGGTCGCCCACGTCTTCGGCGTCGTCAAACACGTTGTCCTCGTGCTGGGCATCGGCGTCCGGCCCGGTCCATGGCACTTCATGTCGCGTGCGCCGATGCATCTGGATCAGCTCGTGCAAGGACCCCCGGTACAGGTAGCCGCCCAGCTTGCTGACGGCCAGCTCGTGCGCCGCCCAGCCGCCGGCCGGCTGGCCATGCAGAAAGCCTTCATCCTTGAACGTGCGCGTTTGCAGGAATTTCATCAGCGCGTTGTTGAAGGCGTCGACCACGCCCTCCGGCGACGCGTTGAAGAATTTCTTGCGCAGCTTCAGCGTGATGTGCTGCTCGGCCTTGTTGCGGAAATCCAGCGCGTAGCGCGGGTCGGCATGCATGATGCGCAGCAGCGCGTCGACGTTGTTGATGACGTAGCGCTTGGGGTCGAGCGTGTTCATGGTTCAGTTTCTTGTTGTCGAACTGGACGCAGTAAACGTCAGCCCATCGGCAGGGAACGCCGCCGCCCTGCAAACCGAGGGCAGCGGCACCTTAGCCGTGCAAGGGCGGAAAATCAAGCGCGGCGGCGCAGGATGGCAACGCCACGGAGGGTGAAGCCGATCACGATGGCCAGCGACAGGTAGAAGCCAAATCCAAAGCTCATGTTGTTCCACAGGCCGGACGCCATATCGCCCGCCATGCCACGGCTGGCGCGCGAGCCGCCCATGAAACCGGCGAACTGGCGCGTGGCCGCCATCAATTCACGCACCTGCGACACCACGCCCATCAGCGCGATCAGCCACAGCGCCAGCGGCATGAAATACCCCAGGCGCGCCGCGCGTTGCGGCATCAGCGACGGCAGCAGGGGGCCCACCACGGCCAACAGCCACAACAGCGCATAGATGCCCGCGCCGGGTGCCTGGCCGCCCATCGACCCTTGCATGCCGCCGCCATTCTGCAAGCGCAGCAGGTCATAGAAGCTGAGGCTGGCGTTCGATCCCATCATGCGCACGGTCAGCACCGAGAACACGGTGGTGGCCAACAGGAACAGCAGCGCGCCCACGGCGTCGCCACGGTTGACGCGGGCGGCGGCGGTGGCGGCCCAGCGCCCGCCGTGGGTCTTGGCCTGGGTCAATACGTCGCGCAGCTCTTTACCTTGCATGGTCATTCCTTTTCGGTTGCGGCAAATGGATGCCTGTACCAATGGCTATGCGCGGCGGGCGAAAAGGTTCGATTTATTTTTGACGGAATTTTTTTTCGGTCTTTCTTCAATCTTTCTTCGATTTTTTTTCGAACCTTTTTCGATGCCGTGCGTAGCAAGAGGCAAGGGCACGGATTTTCCCGCTGCCAACCTTCCACACGGAGAACCCCCATCATGTCCAACCCCACCGCCCTGGCCACCCTGTATCAAACCGTGGTCCAAGATGAACTGGGCCTGGTCGCCCGCATCGATGAAGACGGCGACGTGATGTTCCGCTATCCCGACCTGGGCACGATGTTCTTCAGCGTGAGCGACGCCGATCCGGAATTCCTGCGCCTGGTGTATCCCAGCTTTGTCGACGCCAATGAACTGGGCCTGACCCGCGAGCAGCTGCTGGAAGTCATGAACGCGGTCACGCATCGCTGCAAGGCGGTCAAGCTCAGCCTGGGGCAGGACCGCGCCGACAAGGCCGGGCGCATCTCTGCCTCGGTGGAAGGCTTTGTGGCGGGGCCGGACTCGCTGCCGGCCGAAGCGCTGCTGCGCGGCATCGTGGCGCGCTGCGTCAGTGTCATCCGTCATGCGGCCGGCGAACTGGTCAAGGATGCGCTGGAACAGAAGCAAAGCGCCGCCGGCTAAGCCACGCCGAGCCTGACTGCCCGCCGGAATTGAAACAAGCCTGGCCCTGCCTTGTAACTTTGAGATACATTGCGGGGCCGGTTTCCCGACACCTTGATGATTTCGATGCACCCGTTCTTATTCCGTTCGTTGCCCCTGCGCCTGATAACCATGCTGTTGTTGCTGGGAGGGTTGAGCGCGTGCGCGGTCCAGACCAACTCGCGCGGCAAGCTGGTCTACGGTGTGGACACGGCGGCGTTGTTCGGCACCGAGATCGGCCAGTTCCCATTGCAGGACGGCGGCGAGGGCACGCTGCGGCGCGAAGGCAAGAACTTCTCGGTCAAGCTGTCCGGCAACCAGCGTGTGGTGCCCCTGAAAAACGTGGACTCGGCTCGCATCGCGCGCACCGAGAACGTCGGCCCGCGCACCGTCGTGGTCATTGAGACCCAACGGCGCAACTGCGACTACCGCTATACCGTGCTGGCCATCCAGGGATCGGACGTGCTGTCCTGGGACCTGGGCAACTGCCGCGACCGGCCCGCCGTGCTGGTGCAAGACGACCGCGCCGCCCTGACGCTGGACTTCCCGAAGGGGTCCGGCATCGAACGCTTCGTTTATACGCAGGACGGCCGCATGCGCCGTGGCGACGTGAAGTCTGTTGCCGGCATGAACCCGCGCGCCAAACCCTTTGCCGACGAATCGCTGTACCCGGCGGGCTACCAGGAATCGCTGCGCCAGTACGGCGTCTATCCGCCGCCCGCCGCGCCCGCCAAGCCCAAGCCTGGCAGGGCACCCAAGGCGCCCAGGCCGGGCAAGTCCGCGCCAGCCGCCCCGCCGGATTCGGCCCCGACCACGGCGGTTGCCGCGCCCGGCAACGGCCGCATGGTGCCGCCGCCCGTGCAGCGCATGCCCGGCAGCGACACGGCCGCCGCCGCCAGCGCACCACCGCGTGGCGGCGCGTCGCGCGTGCCCGCCAAGCTGGACCTGCCCGACGAGGAAATCACCTCGACCCGAATCGACCTGAGAGATTGACGTGCGGCAAGCCCAGATTCGCCAAATCCTTATCCTGATCGCCCTGACCGTTGTCTACCTGAGCTTTGAACTGGGTTTCAACGCCCGCCTGCTGGACGTGGTGGGCAGCCGCGCCACGCCCCACGACATCGAAGAGCTGGAGTTCTTCGGCCGCACGCTGTCGGGCATCGCCGCCGCGCTGGTGGTGCTGCAACTGCTGTGGACGCGCCGCCTGCGAACGGGTGGCCAGCCGTCGTTCCTGAAGATCGTCGTGGCCTGCGCGGTGACCGCGCTGGTGGTGTTCGGCGCCATCAAGATGCTGGTGAACGTGCTGGTGGACACGCGCGATGCCGACTTTCGCCGCGTCGCCACCAACGCCGGTCTGCTCCAGCGGTCGTTGGTGCAGGGCGACCTGCATCTGGATGGTCTGGTGGACGATGGCGTCTATGCGCGGCCCGAGGGCAAGGCGTTCCTGGCCGTGTTCCAGGTGCTGCTGTCCAACATCGACAACCTGGACGAAAAGGTCGAGCCCAAGAAACGCCAGGTCATCCGCAGCGACCTGCAACGCCAGATGAAGACGTTTTCGTTTGACGGCCGCGATGTGCGCATGACGGCGCCGGGCATCCGCGGCTATCACCAGGTCTACACCAGCGTGATGCAGTCGGTGGCGGACCGCTGGAAGAAATATGCCGGCGTGCCGGTTGCGTCCGACATCGGGTTGGCGCGCGAGCAGGACCGCGCGTGGTCCGATTACCGCAATAGCCTGTCGCGGCGCGGCTGGACGCCAGAACGCGTGCCCGCCCGCTACCAGGGCCGCGTCACGCAAGATGTGCGCAAGCGCATCCCGGTGCCTGCCGATTGGCAGCCGCACGACCGCGCCACGTTCAACGAGGCGGTTGCCCAGCAGTATTGGAAGACCATGCGCAGCCGCACCGTGCATGTGGAAGGCGACGCCATTCCGCCCGGCCTGTCCTACGAGGATTTCGTGGCGCGACCCGGCGTGCAAAAGCTGCTGCGCCAGACGCTGATGGTGCCGGCCAGCATGAACGTGGCCGCCAACTACACCGATCCCGCCAGCTTCAAACGCTTGTACGACGGCATGCTGGACCGCGCCGTCGACGAGGCGATGCCACGCTTTTCCGCCAGCGCGTCTGACTTCCAGCGCGGCGGCCAGCATCAAAAGCTGGGCGAGGACGCCGCGCGCGCGGCGATCGTGCCGCCGGTTGCATTGCTGTGTTCGCTGCTGGGCGCGGTGGGCCACTTTGCCAAGCTGCTTTATCTGATCGCCAAGCTGCTTGTGTGGCTGCGTACACCCGCCGGCCAGCAGCCCGGGCGCACGGCGACGCGCGCCGCCGGCCTGGCCCTGGTGCTGACGCTGGTGTGTGTATGGACGGCGTTTTCGTTCATGCAGAACAGCGTGACCCAAAGCGAACTGTTCCAGCAGATGTCGCGCGCCGAGGTCGGCCGCGATGATGAATCGCTGGGGCAGGCGCTGCGCCGCCGCGTGCTGGCCAACGTGGCGCACGTGGTGGTGGTGGGCCAGGCGTACACCTATCCCTTCAACGAAGCGGTGCGCACCGGCTTGCTGGGCGGCATCAAGTATGGATATCACGGCGATGCAGGCTAAACGCTGGATGGCGGCGCTGCTTGCCGCCGCCATGCCCTGGTCGGGCGCCGGCGCCGCGTGCCTGGGCATGCAGGTGCACGCGCATCGCGGCGCGCCGACGTTGCCGGAGAATTCGCTGGCGTCCATCCGCGCGGCGTATGCGGGCCAGTGGGACGGCGTGGAAATCGACATGCAGCGCCTGAAGGATGGCCGCTGGGTGTTGCACCACGATGTGCTGACCGGCAGGTCGGTCACCGGCGTCGGACGCCGCGCCGTGCTGCAACTGAGCAGCGCGGATTGGCGCGGCGCCAAGCTGGCCGGGCAGGGCGGCGGACAGCCGCCGCCGTTCCTGGACGATGCGCTGCAAGTGGCGGCCACGCAGCCGGCCAAGACCTTCAACGCCGAACTCAAGGTCGTCTACCGCGATTGCGCGCCGGTGGGCAAGCTGGTCGCCGGCATGAAGACCGCGCTGCCGCACGGCAACTGGATGATCACGTCGGCGTTTCCCGAGGCACTGCGCTGCGTGCGCGGCACGGACCCCGATGGCTATCTGGGCCTGATCGTGTTCGACCCGCGCCACGCGGACGCCGTCAGCGCGAACCCGCTGGGCAAGTACGTATCGCAACGCGCCACCGCGCCCTCGCTTAACCGCCAGTGGCTGGCCAATCTTGCCAAAACGGTGGGCGCGCCTGTCGGTGTGCATGTGGACGCGATGACGCTGGCCGCCAACCCGCAATTGCTGCGTGACGCGGCGGCGCAATCGGTGCGCGTCTTTGTCTACGCGGTGGGCGGCGATGCGGCCCTGGCGCAGCAACTGCGCGCGACGCGGCAGCGCGAAGGCTACCTGCCGTCGGGCGTGATCATCGACGGCGACGCGCAGGCGTTCTGCCGCGCCGTCGGGGGTTGAAACGCGGGGGATTGGGCATACACTGAACGGCAAATTTTTCCGTTCACCGTCCGCAAGGAAGCCCCATGCACGCCCGCGCGATTTCGTTCTTCTCCTGCCTGCTGCTGGCCGGCGCCGCCCACGCCGGCTCGGCGCCGGCCGAACTGTCTTGCGTATCCGATAGCGGCAAGGTCGCGATAAAGGGCACGATTCCGTCGCCGTCCTCCGAAGACCTGGACATCACGCTGAGCTACTTCGACGCCACCCTCGCCCTTAACGACACGACGACCCAGGGCAGCTATGTGGTGTCGGACTTTCCGCAGTCCGTGTTCCTGTTGCTGGTGCCTTCGCCAGGCACGGCGCTGACGCTTTACGCGCTGCCGTCCACCATGGCGGTGGAAAAGACCAGCGACAGCGGTGACATGGCGGGCAAGTTCCAGGCGAAGTTGAAGGCGCCCCGGCCGCGCTCGACCACGGGGGCGCAGACCCCGGCGGCGCTGACGGCGACGCTGAACTGCGAATATCGGTATTCGCTGTAAGGCCACCGGATGGGCCTTCCGATGGTCCGTTCAATAGGCCACAGGCCATTTGAGGAGACAACTTTGAACACCACCCCGAACGCGGGCGAACCGCCGTTGTGCCTGGCCCCGCTGCCCGACATGGACGCCGCCACCTTCGACATCCCGCCCGGCGCCTGCGACACGCACGCGCACGTCGTCGCCCCGGACACCGCGGCCTACCCCTTGGTGCCCGAGCGCACCTACACGCCGCCGCCCGCGCCGGAATCGGCCTACCTGGCCATGCTGCAAAAAACCGGCATGTCGCGCGGCGTGCTGGTGCAGATCAGCGTCTACGGCACCGACAACCGCTACATGCTTGAGGTGCTGTCCCGCCACCCCGACACGTTGCGCGGCATTGGCGTCGTGTCGCCCGATGTCACCGACCACGAACTGGAAACCATGCACGCGGCCGGCGTGCGCGGCCTGCGCATCAATGTGCTGTTTGGCGGCGGCATCGGCTTTGACGCCATGGAAACACTGGCGCATCGCATTGCCGATCTGGGCTGGCACATGCAGTTCCTGATGGACGCGCGCCAATTGCCCGAGCTGCTGCCGCGCATGCGCAAGCTGCCGGTGCCCGGCGTGGTGGACCACATGGGGCACATGCCGGTGGCCGATGGCCTGGGCAGCCCCGGCTTCCAGGCGCTGGATCACCTGGTGCGCGACCACGGCTGGTGGGTGAAGCTGTCGGGCGCGTATCGCATCAGCGAACGCTTTGATGATTTCAGCGACGTGACGCCGTGGGCGCAGGCGCTGATCCAGGCCGCGCCCGACCGCATGCTGTGGGGCAGCGACTGGCCGCACGTGCACCAGACCCGCATGGTCAATACGGGACGCTTGCGCAACCAGCTGGCGCTCTGGGCGCCGGACCCCGACGTGCGCCATCGCATCCTGGTCAGCAACCCCGAACGCCTGTACGGGTTCGCCCCGACGCGATAGCCGCGCATCGCCAGAACAACAACACAAGAGACAAGCCATGCAATGGTATAGAGAGCTGAACAAGACCGAACGCCGCACCTTCATCGCCGCGTTCGGCGGGTGGGCCATCGACGCGCTGGACTTCATGGTGTTCACGTTTGTGATCGCCACCTTGATGACCCTGTGGGGCATCGACAAGGGCCAGGCGGGCATGTTGGGCACCGTGACGCTGCTGTTCTCCGCCATCGGCGGCTGGCTGGCCGGCATCCTGGCCGACCGCTACGGCCGCGTGCGCGTGCTGCAATACACGATCCTGTGGTTTTCGGCCTGCACGGTGGCCATCGGCTTCGCGCAGAACTTCGAGCAGTTGTTCGTGCTGCGCGCGTTGCAGGGCCTGGGCTTTGGCGGTGAATGGGCCGTGGGCTCGGTGCTGATGGGCGAAATCGTGCGCGCCGAACATCGCGGCAAGGCCGTGGGCACGGTGCAAAGCGGCTGGGCGGTGGGCTGGGGCGCGGCAGCAATCCTGTACACGCTTGCGTTCTCGGTGCTGCCCTCGGAATGGGCGTGGCGCAGCCTGTTCTGGATCGGCGTCCTGCCTGCGCTGCTGGTGCTGTACATCCGCAAGAACGTGCCCGAACCCGAGGTGTTCCAGCGCGCGCAGGCCAAGGTGCAAGCCGGCCAGGAGCGCGCCTCGTTCTGGACGATTTTCTCGCCGGCGCTGATCAAGACCACCGTCATCACCGCCATCCTGTGCACCGGCGTGCAGGGCGGCTATTACGCCATTACGACGTGGTTGCCCACCTACCTGAAAGTCGAGCGGCAATTGTCGGTGCTGAACACGGGCGGCTACCTCATGGTCATCATCCTGGGGTCGTTCTGCGGCTACATCGCCGGCGCCTATCTGGCCGACCGGCTGGGCCGACGCGCCAATCTGCTGATTTTCTCGGTGCTGTCCACCATCAGCGTCTACGCCTACACGCGGTTGCCGTTGACCGATCACCAGATGCTGTTCCTGGGCTTTCCGCTGGGCTTTGCCGCATCGGGCATTTTCAGCGGTATCGGCGCCTACCTGACCGAACTGTTCCCGTCCGGCGTGCGCGCATCGGGACAGGGGTTTGCGTACAACTTCGGGCGCGGCATCGGCGCCTTGTTTCCCAGCCTGGTTGGTTTTCTCAGCCAGACGCACGGGCTGGGTTGGGCCATTGGCGCCTTCGCCACCGGCGCTTATGCGGTGGTGATCGTGACGGCGCTGCTGCTGCCGGAAACCAAGGGTCGCGTGCTGGAATAAGCACTACCCGGCAACACTCAAAACGCCGACAAGGCCCGGGCATCGTCCGGGCCTTTTTTCTTTCGCCTAGGGTTTACCCGGTAGGGTTTGCGATCCCAAATTTGTATGATGACCCGATAACTTATATTCATGAGACAAGTCATCATGCCGTCCTGGCCATCACCTTCCCATTGCGTTCCAGCGCCTGTCCGCCCCTGCTTTCCAGGGGTTTTTCATGACTGACGAAGCCCGCATCCGCGAAGAAATCTGCGTCGTCGGGGCCAGCCTTTACCAGCGCGGCTACACGGTCGGCGCCGCCGGCAACATCAGCGCGCGGCTGGACGACGGTTGGTTGATCACGCCCACCGACGCCTGCCTGGGCCGGCTGGACCCCGCCGAACTGGCCAAGGTCGACCTGGACGGCAACTGGGTGTCGGGCGCCAAGCCGTCCAAGACGCTGGTGCTGCACCAGGGCATCTATCGCGCCAGCCCCGAATCGCGCGGCATCATCCACACGCATTCCACGCATCTGGTCGCGCTGACGCTGGCCGGGGTTTGGAAAACCGACGAAGTGCTGCCGCCTATCACGCCCTACCAAGTGATGAAGGTGGGCCGCATTCCGCTGATCGCGTATCGCCGCCCCGGCGACCCGCAAGCCGCGGCCGAGGTCGAAGCCGTGGCCGGCCAGGTGCGCGGCGCGCTGTTCGAACGGCTGGGGCCGGTGGTGTGGGAACGCTCGGTGGCGCATGCCTCGTATGCGCTGGAAGAGCTGGAAGAAACCGCGCGCCTGTGGCTGATGAGCCAGCCGCGTCCCACGCCCTTGTCTGCCGACGCCATCGAAGAATTGCGCACAGCGTTCGGCGCGCGCATCTAAGCCCATCAACCGCAAATAAAGTCGCCTGGCCGCCTTGGTGCGGACCGGTGCGGCGCATTCTCCTGGAGACTTTTCATGCCCCCGATGGATCTGGCGTCAGGCGCCAACCCCGCTGCCGCTTCGGCATCCCAACCTGAATCCCGCGAAACCGCGCGCGCCTACGCCAAGGTGTTCTGGCGGCTCGTGCCGTTCCTGATGCTGTGTTATGTCATTGCCTACCTGGACCGCGTCAACGTCGGCTTTGCAAAGTTGCAGATGTCGCAAGACCTGGGCTTTAGCGAAACCGTGTTCGGGCTGGGCGCGGGCGTTTTCTTCATTGGCTACTTCCTGTTTGAAGTGCCCAGCAACCTGCTGATGCATCGCCTGGGCGCGCGCATCTGGATCGCGCGCATCATGATCACGTGGGGCATCCTGTCCGGCATGTTCATGTTTGTGGAAACGCCCACGGGCTTCTACATCCTGCGCTTCCTGCTGGGCCTGGCCGAAGCGGGCTTCTACCCCGGCGTGATCCTGTACCTGACCTACTGGTACCCGGCGCATCGCCGCGCCAAGATCATCGCGCTGTTCATGTCCGCCATCCCCGTGGCCGGCATCTTCGGCAACCCGCTGTCGGGCTGGATCATGGAAGCCTTTCACGGCACGCACGGCTTGCAGGGCTGGCAGTGGATGTTCCTGATTGAAGCCATTCCCGCGCTGCTGATCGGCGTGGTCACCATCATGTACCTGGACAACGGCATCGCCAGCGCCAAGTGGCTGACGCCAGACGAAAAGCAGCTGCTGACGCGCGAGATCGAACAGGACCAGAAGCAGACCGGCACGCAAAAGCACTCGCTGCGCGCGGTGTTCGGCGACAAGCGCGTGTGGTGGATGTGCCTGATCTATTTCGCCTTCGTCGCGGGGCAATACGGCCTGACGTTCTGGATGCCCACGCTGATCAAGTCCACTGGCGTGACCGGGGCACTGAACATCGGCCTGCTGTCGGCCATTCCGTTTATCTGCGCCATCATCGTGATGAACCTGCTGGGCCATTCGGCGGACAAGCGTCGCGAACGCCGCTGGCACTTGATCGTGCCGGCGCTGGCGGGCGCCATCGGCTTTACCGCCGCCGCATCCTTTGCCGACAACACCGTGGTGTCGCTGATCTGCCTGTCGTTGGCCGCCGCCGGCGTGCTGACCTGCGCGCCGTTGTTCTGGTCGTTGCCCACTGCCTTCCTGTCGGGCACCGCGGCGGCGGCGGGCATTGCCATCGTCAACTCCGTGGGCAACCTGGCCGGGTTCGCCAGCCCCTACATGATCGGCTACCTGAAAGACCTGACGAACTCCACGGCGTCCGGCATGTACGTGCTGGCTGCCGTGCTGGTCATCGGCGCCATCGCGGTGTGGTTCACGCCCGCCAAGCTGGTCAACCGCTAAGGCGTTATTGCCGCGTAGATAAACGTTATTGAACAAAGGACTCGCCATGCCGCGCCTGGCCGCCAACCTGACCATGATGTACACCGAGCATCCGTTCCTGGATCGCTTTGCGGCCGCCGCAAGCGATGGTTTTCAAGGGGTGGAGTTTCTGTTTCCCTACGACTACGCCGCCGCCGATATCCAGGCGCGGTTGCGCGATTACGGCTTGACGCAGGCCTTGTTCAACGCGCCGCCGGGCGACTGGGCTGCGGGCGAGCGCGGCATTGCATCCTTGCCGGGGCGCGAAGATGAATTCCTGCGCGGTCTGGACCAGGCGCTGGAATATGCGGCGCAACTGGGCAACCGCAGCCTGCACGTCATGGCCGGGCTGATTCGACCGGAGCAGGACCGCGCGGCGCATCGCGAGGTGTACGTGAAGAACCTGGCCCACGCCGCGCGCATTGCGGCAACGGCCGGCATCACGGTCGTGATCGAACCCATCAACACGCGCGACATCCCTGGCTTCTTCCTGAACCGGCAAGATGACGCCCAAGCCATCTGCAAGGAAGTCTGCGCCGACAACCTGAAAGTGCAATTCGATTGCTATCACTGCCAGATCGTCGAAGGCGACATCGCCAAGAAGCTGGAACGCGACATGGCCGGCATCGGCCACATCCAGATTGCCGGCGTGCCTGACCGCCACGAGCCCGACGTGGGCGAACTGAACTATCCCTACCTGTTCGATCGCATCGACGCGCTGGGCTACACGGGCTGGATCGGCTGCGAATACCGCCCCAAGGCCGGCACACGCGCGGGCCTGGGCTGGGCGCAACCCTATCTTGCCCGGCGCTGAGTCGTACAAGGCTGCGTTGATCAACATCACGTTGCTTAGCACCGAATTGCACATCAACGAATTGCACATCACCGAATTGCACATCACCGAGATCGCATCATGAAAATCCTGATCACCGGCGGCGCCGGATTCCTGGGCCAGCGGCTGGCTCGCAAACTGCTGGAGCAGGGCACGCTGACGCTGGACGCCAACGGCCCGCAAGCCATTACCCGCATCGACCTGCTGGACGTCGTCAAGACCGATGCGTTCACTGACCCGCGCGTGCACTCGCAAGTCGGCGACATTGCCGACCCGGCCGTGCTGCGCCAGGCCATCGACACCGACACGCGCGCCGTCTTCCATCTGGCGGCCATCGTCAGCGGGCAGGCCGAGGCCGATTTCGACTTGGGAATGCGCATCAACCTGGACGCCTCGCGCGCCTTGCTGGAAGTGTGCCGCGCGCTGGGTCACCAGCCGCGCGTCATCTTCACCAGTTCGGTAGCCGTGTACGGCGGCGACTTGCCCGACACCGTGCGCGACGACACCGCGTTGAACCCGCAGTCGTCCTACGGCACGCAAAAGGCCATTGCCGAACTGCTGCTGGCCGACTACACGCGGCGCGGTTTTGTTGACGGGCGCGTGCTGCGCCTGCCCACCATCAGCGTGCGCCCGGGCCGCCCCAACGCCGCGGCATCGTCCTTTGCCAGCGGCATCATCCGCGAACCACTTAACGGCGAAACCGCCGTCTGCCCCGTGGGCGCCGACACACGCCTGTGGCTGTTGTCGCCGCGTGCCGCCATCCAGGCCTTGATCGCCGGATGCGAGCTTTCGGCTGACGCCGTGTCCGACCGCGCGCCCATCAACCTGCCGGGCGTGTCCGTCACGGTGGCCGACATGGAACAAGCGCTGCGCGAGGTCGCGGGCGATGACGTCGCCGACCGCATCACGTGGCGCCCGGACGAACGCGTTGAACGCATCGTGGGCAGCTGGCCCGGCCGCTGGGACACCACGCGCGCCAGCCGCCTGGGCTTGAAGGGCGACAACAGCTTTGCCGACATCGTCCGCGCCTACGTGGCCGACGACTTGCCGCGTTGATACGCGGCGCCATTCTTACGACATTCCGGACGAACCCGCCATGAGCCTTCCGCAATCCACTCCCCGCCGCGTCGGCGTCATCGGCCTGGGCGCCATGGGCGCGGGCATCGCCCAAAGCCTGCGCCGCGCCGGCCACGATGTGCACGTGTACGACATCCGTTCCGAAGCGGCCGCAGCCTTTGCCGCTGATGGCGGCGTGGCCTGCGCCACGTTGGCCGACATGGCAGCCGCCTGCGACATCATCATCAGCGTGGTGGTCAACGCCGCGCAAACCGAATCGGTGCTGTATGGCGACGGTGGCATCGCCACCGCCTTGCGGCCCGGCGCCGTGTTCGTGATGTGTTCCACCGTGGACCCCAACTGGTCCATCGCGCTGGAAGCGCGCCTGGCCGAGCAGGGCGTCCTGTACCTGGACGCGCCGATTTCCGGTGGCGCCGCCAAGGCCGCCGCCGGCCAGATGACGATGATGACGGCAGGCGCCAACGCCGCCTACGACGCCTGCGGCGCGGTGCTGGAATCCATGGCCGGCAAGGTCTATCGGCTGGGCGACCGCGCGGGCGCGGGCAGCAAGGTCAAGATCATCAACCAGTTGCTGGCCGGCGTGCACATCGCGGCGGCGGCCGAAGCGATGGCGCTGGGTCTGCGCGAAGGCGTGGACGCCGATGCGCTGTACGAGGTCATCACGCATAGCGCGGGCAACAGCTGGATGTTCGAGAACCGCATGCCGCATGTACTGGCCGGCGACTACACGCCTTTGTCGGCCGTGGACATCTTCGTGAAGGACCTGGGCCTGGTGCTGGACACCGCGCGGCACAGCAAGTTTCCGCTGCCGCTGGCTTCCACCGCGCATCAGATGTTCATGCAGGCGTCCACCGCCGGGCATGGCCGCGAGGACGACAGCGCCGTCATCAAGATTTTTCCGGGCATCACTTTGCCGGAGGCAACATGAGCATCAACATCAAGCTTGGCTGCATTGCCGACGACTTCACGGGCGCCACCGACCTGGCCAACAACCTGGTGCGCGCCGGCATGCGCACCGTGCAGACCATCGGCGTGCCGGGTGAGCCGTTACGCGCCGATGCGGACGCCGTGGTCGTGGCGTTGAAAACCCGCACGCTGCCGGCTGATGAGGCCGTGGCGCAATCGCTGGCCGCGCTGCGCTGGTTGCAGCAGCAGGGCGCCCAGCAGATCTATTTCAAGTACTGCTCTACGTTCGACAGCACGCCGCAGGGCAACATCGGCCCGGTCACGGACGCGCTGATGACGCAGCTGGGCACGCCGTTCACCATCGCCACGCCCGCGTTTCCCGACAACAAGCGCACCGTCTTCAAGGGCTATCTGTTCGCGGGCGACGTGCTGCTGAACGAATCGGGCATGCAGCATCATCCGCTGACGCCGATGACCGACCCCAACCTCGCGCGCGTGTTGCAGGCGCAAACCTCGCGCAAGGTCGGGCTGATCGATTACAGCGTGGTGGCGGCGGGCGCGGATGCCATCCGCGCGCGCATCCAGGCCTTGCAGCAAGAGGGCGTTGAGATCGCCATCGTGGATGCCGTGTCCAACGACGACCTGCTGACCCTGGGGCCCGCGCTGCGTGACATGCCGCTGGTGACGGCGGGCTCTGGCGTGGCCATCGGCCTGCCCGGAAACTGGGGCCTGGCGCCCGGCACCGTGGCCGTTGACGTGCGCGCGCCCGGCTTGCAGGCCGTGGTGGCGGGCAGCTGCTCTACCGCCACCAATGCGCAGGTAGCTGCGTTCATTGAAAGCGGGCGGCCCGCGATGGCGTTGGACCCAATGAAGCTGGCATCGGGCGAAGACGTGGTGGAGCAGGTGCTGGCATGGGCCGCCCCGCGCATGCAGGACGGCCCGGTGCTGGTCTATTCCACCGCGCAACCGGATGCGGTGAAAGCCGCGCAAGGCGCGCTGGGCGTGGCGCGCGCGGGCGAGATGGTCGAGACGGCCATTGCGCGCATCGCGGTTGGCCTGGTGGAGCGCGGCGTGCGCCAACTGATCGTCGCGGGCGGTGAAACCTCGGGCGCCGTGGTGCAGGCGCTGGGGCTTGCGCAGATCACCATCGGCACGCAGATCGACCCGGGCGTGCCGTGGTGCGCCGGTCATTCGCCCGTGGCGAATGAAGACGTCAGCATCGCGCTGAAGTCAGGCAACTTTGGATCGCGCGACTTCTTCATCAAGGCGTTTCGCTGACGCCGATTCAGCCATACACACAAGCAGGAGGGCAGGCAGTGGCCAGCAAACAGAACAACGCGCTGAAAGGCGGCTTGAAATCACGGCACCTGACGATGATGTCCATCGCCGGGGTCATCGGGGCGGCGCTGTTCGTCGGCTCGGGCAAGCAGATCGCGCTGGCCGGCCCCGCCGTCATCCTGGCGTACCTGGGCGGCGGCATCCTGGTCATCCTGGCGATGCGCATGCTGGGGGAAATGGCCGTGGCGCAGCCGGACACGGGTTCGTTTTCCACCTACGCCGACCGCGCCATCGGGCGCTGGGCGGGGTTCACCATCGGCTGGTTGTATTGGTATTTCTGGGCGTTCCTGATGGGCTGGGAAGCTTACGTCGCTGGGCAGATCCTGCATGGCTGGTTTCCGCAGGTGCCGGATTGGGGCTACGCGCTTTTCATCACGGTGTCGCTCATCATCGTCAACTTCATGAACGTGCGGAACTACGGTGAATTCGAGTTCTGGTTCGCGCTGATCAAGGTGATTGCCATCGTTGCGTTCCTGGTGATCGGCAGCCTGGCGGTGGTGCACCTGTGGCCCTGGGGCGAGGCGCGCGGCGTGTCGCAACTGACGGCGCAGGGTTTCATGCCCAATGGCATCAAGTCGGTGGTGGTGGCCATGCTGGGTGTGATGTTCGCGTTCATCGGCGCGGAAATCGTGACGGTGGCCGCCGCCGAATCCGCCGACCCCGCGCGCGAGATCATCAAGACCACGCGCTCGGTGGTGTGGCGGATCTGCCTGTTCTATGTCGGCTCGATCTTCATCATCGTGTGCCTGGTGCCGTACAACGACCCGCTGCTGTCGCAGCCCACGCACGGCAGCTACAACGTGGCGCTGAGCCGGCTGGGCGTGCCGCATGCGCAGGCCATCGTCAACTTCATCGTGTTGACCTCGGTGTGCAGCTGCTTCAATTCGGCCTTGTATACCGCGTCGCGCATGCTGTATTCGCTGTCGCGTCGCGGTGATGCGCACCGCATCATGCAGGTGACCGGCCGGCGCACCGGCACGCCTTATGTCGGCGTACTGGTGTCCAGCGTGTTCGCCTTCGTGGCGATCTGGATGATGGCGACATCCAAGATGGATCTGTACGACGTGCTGATGCAGGCCACCGGCACCATCGCGCTGTTCGTGTACCTGGCGATTGCGCTGTCGCAGCTGCGCATGCGCTATCGCTTGCAGGCGCAAGGCGTGGAACTGACGTTCAAGATGTGGCTGTTTCCGTGGCTGACCTATGCCGTCATCGTGTGCATCATCGCCGCGTTGATCACCATGGTGGTCGAAGGCACATACCGCAACGAAGTGGCCTATACGTCGTTGCTGGCGGGCGCGATTGTTGCGATGGGGCTGGTGGCGCAGCGCTTTGGCATCGGCACCGGCGGGCGCCGCTTGCAGGTCAGCGGTGCGCCCGGCTAAGGCGCTTGGCCGCGTTGACCATGTGGATGCGCGCGGCTTCGCGCGCGCCTTCCACGTCTTGCCGGCGGATGGCCTCGACGATGGCGACGTGCTCTTGCAGCACGTCGCGCATCAGGTCGGCGTGGCGTGCTTCGTTGCCGCGCGTGACGCGCGTGGCGGCTTCCAGAAACTGGCTGACAAAGGCCAGCGTGGTCAGAAAATACGGGTTGCCCGTGGCGCGCGCGATGCTGCGATGAAAAGCCACGTCTTCCTTGACGCCGTCGCCGCCGTCCGCCACCGCCTGCGAAATGGCGGCCAGCGCGTTGTCGATATCCGCCATGTCGCGCTTCTTGCGCATGGCTGCGGCCTGCGCCGCGATTTCGGTTTCCAGCGCGCGCCGCAGATCCACGATGTGCAGCACCGCGTCCAGTGAGGTGAGTTCCGTCGCATCGATCCGCAGCGCCCGATTACCCGTCAGGCCGGTAACGAAGACGCCGCTGCCTTGCCGCGCTTCAACAATACCGTCCTGCCGCAGGCGCGACACGGCTTCGCGGATGACGGTGCGACTGACGCCGAACTGCTCGGCCAACGCCGCTTCGGTAGGCAGTTTTTCGCCCGGCGGCACGCGGCCTTCGTCGATTTCGGCGAGCAGGCGCTTGGTGACCGTGTCGGTCAGCGTGGGCTGGGAAGGAAGGCGGGGGAACACCATGGGTATCAAGGGCAGGAGTAAGGCGGGTGCGGGGCAACGACGCCGGTCGCGGATGGCGATGCTGGACGTCTGTCGCGTGTTGACGCTGACGCTGACGTTGATGTTGACGTTGACAGCAGCGCGTGGCGAGGCCCGGCGGCAATCATAACCGGTAGACCGGCGCTACCGACGCTATCGGCGGGGTGGGCGGTGCTGGGCGTGGGCCTCGTGCAGGCAGTCGATGAAGCAGCGCGCGGCGGGCGTGGGCGGCGAGTCGGCGCGCGTCAGGATCGACACCCGCGCGGCTGGCAGTTCGTGCAACAGCGGCACCATGCGCACGTCGCGCGGCAGCAGCCGGTGGTCGAACAGATTGCGCACGAAGATGCCCAGCGCGTCGCTGTCCGCGATGATGGCCAGGGCCACCGCGATGGACTGGCACGGAATCACATCGCGCGGCGCAGGCAGTTGTTGCGTTGCGAAAGCCAGCCGCAGCAGGTTGGCCGGCGCCTGGATGTTGCCGGGTAGCAGCCACAGGGCCTCGTGCAGATCGGCCAGGGTGCGGGCGTGGCGCAGCGGATGCCCGGCTCGCGCGCCCACCGCCAGCGGCAGCGTGAACAGTGTCGTGCGGGCAAAGCCGTCGTCGATGTCGCCGTCGTATTCCGTTTGCACCAGAAAGTCGTAGCGGCCCGATTCCAGTTGTTCGTGGCTGAAGGGCGGCGCCACTTCATTGAACGCCACCGATACGCGCGGCATGCGCGCCCGGAAGGCCGACAGCGCGGCGGGCAGCACCGTCAGCGCGGCCGAACTGATGGCCAGGTTCAAACTGCCGCCTTCGCCGTCGCGCATCTGCCCGATCTCTTCCTGGGCGCGCCGCGCTTCTTGGAGGATCACCACGGCGCGCTTGTACAGCGCGTCGCCGTACGGGGTCAGTTTAACGCCGCGCGCGCTGCGGCGCACCAGTTCGGCGCCCACGCTTTGTTCGAGCTCGCGCAGGCTGCGGGTGGCGGCGGGCTGCGTCACGAACAGGGCGCGCGCCGCCGCGCGGATGCTGCCGTGCTCGGCGATCAGGACAAAGGCGCGCAATTGGCGAAGATTCATGGCGTGGGGATTGCGGGGGGAAGGAGTGGTGACGGGGCCGGGATGGGCGGGGCTATAACAAAAAGCTTTCACTGGAACAAAAATACTGTCTTTTCCTTATCGTCCGCCATCCGTATATTCACGCGGACGGGGCAGGCAAAGCGACCGGGACATGACGCCCGGCGGCCATCAGGCCAACACGGCGCGGTCAGTGCGTGACGCGCGCCGCGCGACGCGGACCATCGCCCCGGCAACGGACATCAAGGGGAAATCATGTCTATCGCCATCGCCGCCGATTCCGGCCGGCAGCATCTGCATTCATCGACGATGCGTCGGCGCGTCATTGCCGGCACCACCATCGGCAACGCGCTGGAGTTCTTCGACTTCACCGTTTTCACGTTCCTGATGCTGGTCATCGGGCCGCTGTTCTTTCCGGCTGCCTCTGGCTACGGCCAGTTGCTGTTGACCACCGCCACCTTCGGCGTGGGCTTCCTGATGCGGCCCGTGGGCGGCATGCTGATCGGGTCGTACGCCGACCGCCACGGCCGCCGCGCCGCCATGACGCTGACGCTGTGGCTGATGGGGCTGGGTTGCGCGCTGATCGCCGCCGCGCCCACCTATGCGCAGATGGGCGTGGCCGGGCCGGTGCTGATGGTGCTGGCGCGGCTGATCCAGGGTTTTGCCGCCGGTGGCGAGGTGGGCGCGTCCACCACCTTGCTGGTGGAACACGCGCCGGCCAACCAGCGCGGCTTTTATTCCAGTTGGCAGTTCGGCAGCCAGTCGCTGGGCGTGATGCTGGGCGCGCTGACGGTGGCGCTCTTGACCGCCGCGCTTAGCCCCGAACAGATGCAGGCGTGGGGCTGGCGCGTGCCGTTCGTCATCGGCATCCTGACCGTACCGGTGGGTGCCTACATCCGGCGCAACCTGGAAGAAACGCTGGAGACGCCGGAATCGTCTCCGGGGAATCACGCCCGCCAGGCGGTGCAGGCGGGGCATACCACCCCCGCCGCGCATTCCCCGGCCAGGGCGGCCGACTCGCGCGTCACCCCCGCGGCCTCCACCGCGCCGTCCCATCAACCGCTGCGCCGCGTGTTCACCGAGCACAAGGCGCTGGTCGTCAAGGGCATCCTGCTTGTCATCGGCGGCATGGTGTGCGCGCAGATCATCGGCTTCTACATGCCCGCCTACGCCAACAAGCAGCTGGGCCTGCCCGCCACGTCCACGCTGTTTGCCAGCGTGGTGCTGGGCGCCATCGGCTTTTTGATCGCGCCGTTTGTCGGCATGCTGGCGGATCGCGTGGGGCGCAAGAAGGTCATCTTCTGGTCGCGCGCCGCCACGGTGTGCGCCTTGCTGCCGTGCTTTGAATGGCTGGTGTCCGCGCCCAGCACGGCGCGGCTGATGACGGTGATTGCGTTGCTGGCCGTGTTGCTGGCCTTGCAGACCGCGCCCGTCATCACGATGCTGCCCGAGCTGTTTCCCAAGGCCGTGCGCACCACCGGCATGTCCGTCGTGTATGGTCTGGGCATCTCGGTATTTGGTGGCTTTGCGCAGTTCTTCGTGACCTGGCTGCTGCATGTCACCGGCAACCCCATGGCGCCCGCCTGGTATTTGATGGTGACCGTCACGCTTTCCACCGTGGTGCTGTTCTGGATTCAGGACCGCACCGGCCATGCAATCGACACTCAGGAGGCATGATGCCCAGCAGTACAAGCTACTTTCCCCGCAGCTACGCCGAATCGCGCGAGCGCTTTGTGGCGGATGCCGAGCGCCTGGGCGCGTCCGTCGCGTCCTACCCGATCGAGGCGGTGGGAAGCGAGGGCGAAGCCTTGGCCACCGACGTTGCGCTGATCGGCGCGCCCGACGCCAAGCGCCTGTTGATCATGACGTCCGCCACGCATGGCGTCGAAGGCTTTTGCGGGGCGGGCTGCCAGTTCTCGCTGATGGACGACGCGCCGATGCTCAAGCGGGCGCGCCAGGCGGGCGTGGCCTTGCTGCTGGTGCACGCGGTAAACCCGTACGGGTATTCGTGGATGGCGCGTACCGACGAAGGCAACGTCGACTTGAATCGCAATGCGCAACCCTTTGACGGCGCGCCGCTGCCGGTCAACGCCGGCTACGGCGCGCTGCATCCGCTGCTGCTGCCCACGCAATGGCCGCCATCCGACGACAACCAGCGCGATCTGGCGCGTTACGTCGCGGAACATGGGCAGGCCGCCTTTGCGCAAGCCGTGTCGCGTGGCCAGTACACGCACCCCGACGGCTTGTTCTACGGCGGCGCGGCGCCGGCGGCCTCGCTATCCAACCTGCGCCGCATCCTGCAAACGCATGCCAGCCCCTATGCACATATTGGTTGGATCGATGTGCACACCGGCCTGGGGCCGCGCGGCCATGGCGAAAAAATCTACGCCGGCCGCCGCGATGACGCCGAAGTGGCGCGGGCGCGGCAGTGGTGGGGCCTGGACATTGCCGTGCCGTTTCAGGGGACATCGGCTTCCGTGGACATCACGGGTCATCTGGCCAGCTTGATCTATCAGGCCTGCCCGCAGTCGTCGCCCACGCTGATGGCGCTGGAATACGGGACGGTGCCCTTTGACGACATCGTGCTGGCGCTGCGCGGGCGCAACTGGCTGCGCGCCAACCCGGATGCCCCGGCCGCGCTGCGCCGCGACATCCTGCAAGCCACGCAGGACGCGTTCTATTGCCACGCCTATGACTGGCACGGCATGGTGCTGGGGCAAAGCCGCGTGGCGGTGCTGCAAGCGCTGTGCGGGCTGGAGGCGGCGCGCTGAGGCGCTGACACGCCGGTGCGCCGATGCGCCGCTGCGCCGCTGCGCCGGTGCGCCGCTGCGCCAGCGCATGACGGACGGTGCCGAGGCCTCGGCACCGTCATTCTCATGGAAACCCCGGGTTGCACCTGCCCCTGTTTTCACACCGAGACGGGTTGCACCTGCTCGCGCCGCGCGCGTCGGGAATTACCCGCGTCGATGCGGCGTCGGGCGCGCAATGTTGGGTAATCCCTAGTTGAACGGCGCAGCAACCCATCGATATGCTTCGGTTAACCGAGAGAACCGAAGAGTTCCATGCGGAGGAGTTTTAAACCGAGCCGGCACCTCGCTGACAAGGAAACAGGATTTGCATAGCGCGCCTCCTTTGAACTCGGCCGTCACGGCCGCCCGGGTCAAGCCCATACGCGTGATCCCCTGGGCAACGTGGCTGCATCGAGTTTTCGTCGTACTGATGTATGCGTTCATGCTCTGCCCCATCGTGCTGGTGGTCTGGCTGAGCTTTTTCAAGGACGCCATTCTCTACTTCCCCCCGTCCGGCTACACGCTGTCCTGGTACGTCAAGGCATGGGAAAATCCCGCGTTCGCCAACGGCTTCCTGTTCAGCCTGCAAGTGTCCCTGGTGGCCGCCGCCATCGGCGTGGTGATGGGCGTGCTGGCCGCGGTCGGCATTGCGCGCTACCGCTTCCAGGGCAGCAAGGGCATCAACACCTTGCTGCTGTCGCCGCTGCTGATCCCCGGCATCGTGGCGGGCGTGGGCATCTACCTGTTCTATCTGCGCGCCGAGGAAATGCTGGACCAGGACATCATCGGCACCTTCGGCGGCCTGGTCATCGCGCACGTCTGCCTGACGATTCCGTGGACGGTGCGCCTGGTCACCGCCGGCATGGCGGGGCTGGATGGCTCCATCGAGGAAGCGGCGCGCAACCTGGGCGCCAGCGCGCCCAAGGCCTTCATGCGCGTGACCCTGCCCATGCTGCGCCCGTCCATCGTGGCGGCGGCGCTGTTCAGCTTCGTGGTGTCGTTTGAAAACCTGGAGCTGTCGCTATCGCTGGTGGGCCCGGGGCGCACCACGTTGCCGATCGCCATCATGCAGTACCTGGAATTCAATCTGGACCCGACCATCGCTTCGGTGGCTTCGGTGCAAATCCTGCTGTTGGGCATCATCATGCTTGTGACCGACCGCTATGTGAAACTCAGTCAGGTGGTGTAAGAAATGGCGAAGGTCTCAATCGAGAATATCCGCAAGCAGTTCGGCGCGGCGGTGGCGGTGTCCGACTTTTCCCTGGAGATCGCCGAAGGCGAACTCGTCACGTTCCTGGGGCCCAGCGGCTGCGGCAAAACCACCACGCTGCGCATGATTGCCGGCTTCATTACGCCGACGGCCGGACGCATCCGCATCGGCGATACCGACGTCACCCGTTTGCCCGTGCACAAGCGCGATACTGGCATGGTGTTCCAGCGCTACGCGCTGTTTCCCCACATGACGGTGGCCGAAAATGTGGCCTTCGGGCTGGAGATGCACAAGGTGCCCAAGGCCGACCGCGACACCAAGATCCGCCGCGTGCTGGACATGGTGCGCATGACGGAATTGCGCGACCGCTATCCGCGCCAATTGTCGGGCGGACAGCAGCAGCGCGTGGCGATTGCCCGCGCGCTGGCTATCGAACCCAAGGTGTTTCTGCTGGACGAGCCGCTGTCCAACCTGGATGCCAAGCTGCGGCTGGAAGTGCGCGAGGAAATTCGATCGTTGCAGCAGCGCTTGGGCCTGACCACGGTATTCGTCACGCACGATCAGGAAGAGGCGCTGGCCATTGCCGACCGCATGGCCATCATGCATGACGGCATCGTGCAGCAGGTGGGCGCGCCCGCCACGCTGTACGAGCGTCCGGCGAATCTTTTCGTGGCCGACTTCCTGGGCAAGATGAACGTGTTCACGGGGCGCGGCCAGGCCGACAACCAGTTCCATACCGATGCAGGCCAGCGCATCGCCACGCCGGACGGCGCCGGCGCCACGCATGTGGGCGTGCGGCCCGAGCGGGTGCGCCTGGCCGAGCAGCCCCTGGGCGGCAACGCGCTGGCGGGCGTGGTGGAATCTTCGCTGTACCTGGGGTCGGTGCTGGAAGTGCGCGTGCAGCTGGAAGGCGGCAACCGCATGATCAGCCAGATCGTCAATGGCGGCGCGGGGCGCGCGCAACCGGCAACCGGCTCGCGCGTGTACGCGTGCTTCGAGCCGGAAGACTGCGTGGCCTTCACGCAATAGGAGCCGCCATGACGACCGCAACCGTAGACGGGCGGCCCAGCCGCTGGCTGGGGCCCGGGCTGGCCTTTCCCGCATCGCTGGTGGTGCTGGTGATCATCCTGGTGCCCATCCTGCAACTGGCCCGCTACAGCTTCAACCATTTCGATCCGGCGGAGCTGATGCAAACCGCCTTCACCTTCGAAAACTACGCCAAGTTCTTTGGCGACCCTTACTACCGCGACATCTTCTTCACCACCTTGTGGGTGGCGGCACTGTGCACGGTGCTGGCCCTGGTGCTGGGCTTTCCCGTGGCGTATTTTCTGGCGCGCACGCAAAGCCGGTACAAAAGCCTGTTTGTGATTCTGCTGGTGTTCCCGCTGATGGTGGGCAACGTGGTGCGCGCGGCCGGCTGGATGGTGGCGCTGGGCAACGCCGGCGTGGTCAACGCGGTGTTGCAGGGCCTGGGCGTGATCGACAAGCCCATCACGCTGATGTACACGCCCACGGCGGTGGTCATCGGCACCACGGCCGTGGTCATGCCGTACCTGATCCTGACATTGCAAAGCGTGCTTGAAGGCATGGACCTGTCCGTGGAAGAGGCGGCGCGCAATGTCGGCGCCAACTTCTTCACGACGTTTCGCCGCATCGTGTTGCCGATTGCCGCGCCGGGCGTGGCGGCGGGCACGATGCTGGTCTTTATTCTTTGCATGAACGCCTACGCCACGCCGGTGCTGCTGGGCGGCTCGGGCCTGACGATGATGGCGCCCGCGCTGTACGACCAGATCACCCGCGCCTCGAACTGGCCGTTCGGCGCCGCGCTGGCCGTCATCCTTGTCTGCGGCACGCTGGTCATCGCACTGATATCGAACTGGCTGATCCATCGGCGCTACATCAAGACCATGGCGTCTTGAGCCCGAATCACAACAAGGAAATTTCATGGCATCCGTATTGTTCAAGAACGCGAACCTGCTTGATCCCTTGCAGGCCGTATTGCTGGAAGGCCACCATGTGCTGGTCGAGGACGGCGTCATCAAGGAAGTGTCGGACAAGCCCATCACCAGCGCCTCGGCACAGGTGATCGACGCGGCTGGCCGCACGCTGATGCCCGGCCTGATCGACCTGCACGTGCACGTGCTGGCCACGCAGTTGAACCTGAGCACGCAGGGCGTGCTGCCCGATGCGTTGGTGATGATGCGCGCGGTGCCCATCATGGCGGCGATGCTGCGCCGCGGCTTCACCACGGTGCGCGATGCGGGCGGCGCGGGCTGGGGCCTGAAGTGCGCCGTCAACGAAGGCACGGTCAAGGGGCCGCGCCTGTTCATCTCGGGCCGCGCCATCAGCCAGACGGGCGGCCACGGCGACCCGCGCCCGCGTTCGGACCACCTGCGCCCCATGAGCTTTTGCGGCTGCTGCTTTCGGGCGGGGGACATCGGCCGTGTGGCCGACGGCATCGACGACGTGCGCAAGGCCGTGCGCCAGGAACTCCAGATGGGCGCGGACCAGATCAAGATGATGGCCTCGGGCGGCGTCGCATCGCCCACCGATCCCATTGCGTCCTTCGGTTATTCGGAAGAAGAAATCCGCGTCATCGTCGACGAAGCCGCCAGCCGCCAGACGTATGTGATGGCGCACTCCTACACCGCCGACGCGATCGAACGCGCCGTACGCAACGGCGTGCGCACCATCGAGCACGGCAACCTGGTGGATGAGCGCGTGGCGCGCTTCATGGCCGAGAAGGGCGCCTTCGTGGTGCCCACGCTGGTGACCTACGAAGCGCTGGCCAACGAAGGCGCCGACTATGGCCTGCCGGCGGACTCGGTTGCCAAGATTGCCACCGTGCGCACCGCCGGCCTGCACTCGCTGGAAATCTACAAGAAGGCGGGCGTGAAAATCGGCTATGGCTCGGATCTGCTGGGCCCCTCGCAACGCCTGCAAAGCGACGAATTCCGTATCCGCAACGAAGTGCTTTCTACCCAGGAAGTGATTCAGTGCGCCACCACCACGGCAGCCGAAGTGTTGAACCAGGTGGGCCAGCTTGGCCGCATCCAGCCGGGCGCGCTGGCCGATGTGCTGCTGGTGGACGGCAACCCGTATCGGGACTTGTCCTGCCTGTTGGGGCAGGGCGAGCACATCGCGCTCATCATGAAGGGCGGCGAAATCGAACACAACGGACTGGGGGTGTAAGCGCCATGAGCGATCCCACGTTTTCGCAATCGGAAGTCGGCGAAGAATCCCGCGACGTCAACGCGGCCAAGGGCTGGCATCCGCCTTCCGCGCCGGTGTCGCGCGACCGTGGCCTGGGGCCGTTTCCCCGGCTGATCCTGCGCGGCGCAACCATCATCGACGGCACCGGCGCGCCGCCCTGGGGGCCGGTCGACATCGTGATCGAAAACGACCGCATCACTGCGCTGGTCAACGTGGGCACGCCGCACAAGGCTATCGACCCCAAGCGCCGCCCGGGGCCGGGCGACCACGAAATCGACTGCCACGGCAAGTTCGTCACGCCTGGCTTTGTGGACGCACACGCGCACATCGGCACGCCGTATCACGCCATGAGCGGCATCGTTCCGCCCGCCGACTACATCTACAAGCTGTGGCTGGCGCATGGCGTGACCACGGTGCGCGAAATGGGCGCGATGGGCGGGCTGGGCTGGACGATGGAGCAGCGCGAACTGTCCGCCGCCAACAAGATCGCCGCGCCGCGCATGGTGGTGCACAGCGTGTTTCCCGCCGTGAACGACCGCGTCAAAACCATCCACACGCCCGAGCAGGGCCGCGAATGGGTGCGCAAGCTGGCCGCGCGCGGTGCGGACGGCATCAAGTTCTTTGGCGCGCCGCCCGCCATCATGGAAGCCGCGCTGGACGAAGCCGCGCAACTGGGCCTGCGCTCGGGCTGCCACCACGCGCAGATGGCCGTGACCCGTGTGAACGCATTGAAGTCCGCGCGCTGGGGGCTGACCAGCTCCGAACACTATTACGGCCTGCCCGAAGCGCTGTTCGAAGACCGCGTCGTGCAGTCGTTTCCCACGGACTACAACTACAGCGACGAGTACTACCGCTTTGCCGTCGCCGGCCAGACCTTCATGCAGGCCGCGCAGCCGGGCTCGGCCAAATGGCGCCAGGTGATGGACCAGTTCCTGGAGCTTGGCCACACCTTCGTGCCGACCTTCAATATCTACGACGCCAACCGCGACCTGATGCGCGCGCGCCGCGCGGACTGGCACGACGACTACACCTGGAAGGCAGTGTGGAAGTACTTCCAGCCGCAGCGCGGCGGGCATGGCGCCTACTGGTATCGCTGGAGCACCACCAACGAAATCGAGTGGAAGCAGAACTACCGGCTGTGGATGCAGTTCATCAACGAATACAAGAACCTGGGCGGGCGTGTGTGCGCGGGGAGCGATTCCGGCTTCATCTTCCAGATCTACGGCTTTGGCTTCGTGCGCGAACTGGAACTGCTTCAGGAAGCCGGCTTTCATCCCATTGAAGTGCTGCGCGCCGCCACCTCGCAAAGCGCCGCGTTGCTGGGCATCGACGACGACACCGGGTCGATCGATGTGCAAAAGCGCGCCGACCTGCTGATCCATGATCAAAATCCGCTGACCGATTTCAAGCTGCTGTTCGGCACCGGCGCCATGCGCCTGAACGACGACACGGCCAAGGTCGAATGGCAGCGCTGCCTGCGCACCACCATCAAATCCGGCGTGGTGTACGACACCGCCGAACTGCTGGCCGACGTGCGCAAGATGGTCAAGGACAGCTGGGCGGAAGACGTGGATGGCGAACGCCCGCCGTTTGGCGGCGCGCCGTCGGGTTCGCCTTGCGACAGCGCGGACGAGGCAGGCTGACATGGCCGTCGACCTGTTCCTGTTGTGCGGTTTCCTGGGCAGCGGCAAGACCACGCTGCTGGTGGATTACCTGCGCGATCCGGCGTCCCGCGACACCGGCGTCATCGTCAACGAGGCAGGTGAAATCGGCGTGGACGGCGCCATCGTTGCCAACGACAGCGACAACGTGCCGATGACGCTGATGGCCAATGGCTGCGTGTGTTGCTCGTTGCGCAGCGACCTGGTCTATACCTTGTCGGCGTTGCTGGACGCGCCGCGCCCCGAGGGCGAAGGCCCGTTGCAACGCGTGATCCTGGAATGCAGCGGGCTGTCGCGGCCCGGCCCGATCATCGCGTCGCTGGCTGACCCGGAACTGGCCAGCCGGGGTTTGCGGCTGACGGTGGTGTGCACCGACGATTGCGCGCGTGACCCTGATGCGTTGGCCGAGATGGATGAGGCCATGGCGCAGTTTGGCGCCGCGCACCGCATCGTGCTGACCAAGACCGATCTGTTGCCGGCATCCGAGCTTGCCGGCCGCGCCGCGCGCGCCGCCGCGCTGAACCCGCTGGCCGATGTCATTGCCGACCCCGACCGCCGGAGCGCCGTGCAAGCCGCCTTTGCGCTGTCGCAAGGCGTCGCCGACTTGGCCGGGCTGGCCGCGCGCATGCTGATCGCGGGCGGCGGCGGCGCCAATGCGGCGCACCCGCGCATCCGCGTGATGGCAGCGCGTGCGCGGGACGGCATGAGCTGGACCGATTTTTCCGAATGGCTGGATAACCTGGCCGGCTTGTGCGGCGAACGGCTCTTGCGGCTCAAGGCCGTAGTGCGCGTGACGGAATGCGCCGAGCCCATCCTGATCCAGTCGGTAGGCACGACCTTCAGTGCGCCGCAACGGCTGACGCGTCAGCCCGATGCACGCGATGCCATCATCGTCATCGCGCGCGACATCGACGCGGCCGAAATCCAGGCGCTGGCACCCGATGCGCCGGTCCAGATGCTGGTCTGACCGGTTTGAAAACCCAAGGCGCGCGGGCGGGCACAGCCGCTTGCGCGCCACCGTAGCAAGTCGTCAGTTCCCCTTCGATACGAGGTTGTTATGCAAGAGAAAAACCTGACTCGCCGTGGCTTCATCAAGACCGCCTCGGGCCTGGCCCTGGCCCCCGCGTTGGGCTGGGTGCCCGGCATGGCGCACGCCGCCGAAAAAGACCTGGTCGTGGGCACGTGGGGCGGCGATTACCAAAACCTGCTTCAGCAGATCATCAACCCCATCGTCGACAAGCAAGGCGTGAAGGTGGTGTACGACACGGGCAACGCCGTGGGCCGCGTGACCAAGTTGCGCGCGGAAAAGAACTCGCGGCGGGGCAGCATGGACGTGGCCCTGCTAGGCGAAGTCGATATGTATGACGCCGAACGTTCCGGCACGCTGGAGCCCATCGACGTCAAGAAGCTGCCCAACCTGGCGCACGCGATTGCCGCGCTGAAAACGCCGTATTCGATTCCGCACATCTTCAGCGCGATGACGCTGGTGTACAACACCGAAAAATTCCCGACGCCGCCGGACTCGCTGCAAGTGCTGCTGGACCCGAAGTGGAAAGGGCAGGTGGGTTTCTCGGACATTCTGTACCTGTACAACTCGGTCTTCGTCGGCCTGGGCGCGGGTGGGGACACCAAGACGTTTGACGGCGGCAAGCGCTTCCTGGCCAAGCTCAAGCCCAATGCGCCGCGCATCTATCCGTCCAACGAGGCGGTGGCGTCCGCATTCAAGTCAGGCGAAATCGCCATCGCCTGCATGTGGAAGGCGCGCGCATTGCAGTGGAAGGACAGCGGCCTGCCGCTGGGTTTCGTGATCCCGAAGGAAGGCTCGGTGCCGGTGTCGTTCGAAGCTGGCGTGGCCAAGAACAGCCGCAACAAGGACGCGGCATGGGAATACCTGAACGCCATGCTGGACCCGCAAGGCCAGATCGGTTTCGCCGAAAAAATGGGCTACGCGCCCACGGTGACCAACGCGACACTGCCCGAGAACCTGAAGCGCGTCGGCTTCACCGATGCCGAAGTCAAGCTGCTGCACGCGTACGATTTGAAGGGCCTGACCGAACGCAAGGCCGACATCCTGGAATTCTGGAACAAGGAATTCAAGGCGGGTTGATGGGGCGGATGATGTGGCGGCGGGGCCGGGCGCCCGGCCCGCCCGCCGGCCCCCCCCGTCGCCGCGCTTGCCGCAGTCATCCCCGCCGCGCCGCCTCGATCCGGGCGACGTCGATCTTGCCCATCGTCATCATCGCTTCGAACACGCGCTTGGCGGCGGCGCGGTCCGCGCCCGTGTAGGCCTCGGTCAACACACGCGGCGTGATCTGCCAGGACAAGCCCCACTTGTCCTTGCACCAGCCGCACTCGCTTTCCCGCCCGCCGTTGCCAACGATGGCATTCCAATAGCGGTCGGTTTCTTCCTGGTCGTCGGTCGCCACCTGAAACGAAAAAGACTCGTTGTGCTGAAACGCCGGCCCGCCATTCAGGCCCAGGCACGGGATGCCCATCACGGTGAACTGCACGGTCAGCACTTCGCCTTCCTTGCCTGACGGGTAGTCGGACGGCGCATGATGCACCGCGTCCACCGAGCTATCGGGAAACGTCTGCGCATAGAACCGCGCCGCCTCCAGCGCGGTGCCGTCGAACCAAAGGCAAATGGTGTTCTTGGGAATCATCGGGAGTCTCCTGGTGGGATGAGAACCCGTTGACGCCTGGCGTCCGAACAACCGGCGCGCATCGCGTGCAGGGTCTCGTGATGTCGAGAATACTCTGTGTTTTCGCGCAAAGGTCCAGGAGGCGCTCGTCGATACGCGTCCAGCGGTTTCCCACCAGGAGGTGATGGCCGAGGCGCGTGCCTTGGTCAGCAAAAAGAAGCATCGTGCCGGTTCTTGAATGGCGCCAGACGGCTCGCGAAGACCTGCTGGCGATTGTTGAATACATATCGGACGACAGCCCGGCGGCTGCGCTTCGCTTGCTTGATGAGATTGAGCAGAAGGTGGCTAAGTTGCGCCGGCGTCCACGGCTTTATCGCGTGGGGCGGGTCGCGGGAACCAGGGAGATGGTGGTCAAGCCCCCCAAAACTTCATCGCATTGATTCTGAAATGTTATATCATTCGTCCGCCGTTTGTAATGATATAACATCCGAGAGAACGTAGATGAAAGGCAAGAAGCTGGGGTTCAAGAAGGCAGGCCGGGTGGCAGCGAAGGCGCGCGGGCCGCGTCGGGGAAGCCTGAAACCGTTGGTGTGTTCGTTGATGCTGATCGCGCCGGTGGCGCAGGCCGAGAGCGATGCGGACGTCAACCGCGCCAAGACGTTGGCGCCCATTACCGTGTCGGCCAATCCCCTGGGTCTGGACCTGAACAGCACCACGCTGCCGGCGTCCGTGCTGGAAGGCGACGCATTGATTGAGCAGCGCACCGGTACGCTGGGCGAAACGCTGAAGAACCTGCCCGGCGTGAACAGCGACACATTTGGCGGCGGCGCCAGCCGCCCGGTGATTCGCGGCCAGACCGCGCCGCGCGTGAAGGTGCTGTCCGATGGGTCAGAAGTGATGGACGCGTCCAGCATCTCGCCGGATCACGCCGTCACCGTGGAACCGCTGCTGGCCGAGCGCATTGAAGTGCTGCGCGGGCCGGCCACCTTGCTGTACGGCGGTGGCGCGATTGGCGGCGTGGTCAACGTGGTCGACAAAAAAGTGCCGACTGCCGTGCCGGAAAAGGGCGTCGAAGCCGAAGTGGAACTGCGCGGCGCAACCGGCACGAAGGAACGTGCGGGCGCCGTCGGCATCACCGCAGGCGAGGGCCAGTTCGCCGTGCGCGTCGAAGGGATGAAGCGCCGCACCAGCGACTACGACGTGCCCGACTGGCCGGGCAGCAAGCTGGAAGGCTCGTACAGCGAATCCGCGCAAGGGTCCGTCGGCATGTCGTGGATTACGCCGCGCGGCTACGTCGGCCTGGCGTTCACGCATCTGGAAAGCAAGTACGGCTTGCCCGGCCACAACCATGAATACGAAGGCTGCCACCCCCACGGCACGCATTTGCATTGTGGCGGCCACGACGATCACGACCACGAAGAAGAAGGCCACGACCACGACCACGATCACGAACATGGCGGCGTGCCCTATGTGAAGCTGCGCAGCAACCGCCTGGACCTGCGCGCCGAATACCAGGACCCCTTCGCCGGCTTCGAGAAAATCCGTGTGCGCGGTGGCTTGACGGACTATCAGCACGACGAGATCGAAGGCGGCGAAGTCGGCACGCGTTTCAAGAACAAGGGCTATGACCTGCGCGTGGAATTGCAGCACAAGCCCATCGCCGGCTGGCGTGGAGTGATTGGCATGCAGAACGCGTATAGCGACTTCAGCGCAGAGGGCGAAGAAGCCTTCCTGCCCCGCAGCCGCACGCGATCAAACGGTTTGTTCGTGCTTGAGGAATACCAGCTGAACGACTGGCGCTTCGAAGTGGGCGCGCGGCAGGACTGGCAACGCATTTCGCCCGAAGGCGGCGCGCCGCGCAGCAGCCTGTCCGGCACGTCGTTGTCAGCCGCCGCCATCTGGGACTTTGCGCCGCAGTATTCCGTCGCGCTGTCGTTGTCCCGTTCGCAACGCTTGCCCAACGCGCAAGAGCTGTACGCCGATGGCGTGCACCTTGCCACTAATACGTATGAACTGGGCAACGCGGACCTGGGGCGCGAAACGTCGCACAACATCGACCTGACGTTGCGCAAGCATGCCGGCGACACCACGTTTTCCGCCAGCGTGTTCCACAACCGCGTGAAGAACTATATCTATGCCAACACGCTGGACCGCTACGAAGACTTTCGCCTGATCGAGTACACGCAACGCGACGCGGAATTTACCGGCGTGGAAGGCGAGCTGCGGCACCAGTTCACGCCTGTGTTCTCGGCCGCCGTGTTCGGCGACTACGTGCGCGGCAAGCTGACGGGCGGCGACGGCAACCTGCCGCGCATTCCGGCGGCACGCGCCGGCGTGCGCGGGAATGTGAAGTGGCAACAGTGGTCGGGCGGCGTGGAATACGCGCGCGTGTTCTCGCAGAAGGACATCGCGTCGTACGAAGACAGCACGCCGGGCTACAACATGGTCAACGCCGTAGTGGCCTATCGCGGCCGCTATGGCGACACGGGCTACGAAGTCTATGTGCGCGGCACCAACCTCTTGAACAAGCTGGCCTACAACCACGCGTCGTTCATTTCCTCGGTGGCGCCGCTGCCGGGTCGCAGTGTGATGCTGGGCGTGCGCATGACGTATTGATGCAGTGCGGCACACCACGCGGGGATCGCGCGCATCACTTCGCGTGGTTCCCGCGTGCAAATCGATTGCACGAAACCGGCCGGCGGTGTGCTAAGTTGCCGGAATTCCCGTTCGGAATTCCCGCTGGAACCCCAAGCCGCCGTCATGCTGAAATTCGCCGCCAACCTATCCATGATGTATCAGGAATATCCGTTCCTGGACCGTTATGCCGCCGCCGCGTCGGATGGCTTCACGGGGGTCGAATGCATGTTTCCGTACGCCGAACCCGCCGCCTTCGTGCGGGAACGGATGGACGCGGTGGGCGTGTCGCAAGTGCTGTTCAATGCACCGCCAGGCGTGACGGCGCGCGGTGAACGCGGGCTGGCGGCATTGCCCGGCCGGCAGGCGGAATTCCAGGCAGGGATTGAACATGCCTTGTCGTATGCGACGACGCTGTCTTGCTCTAATGTGCACGTCATGGCGGGGTTGGCGCCCGACGGCGTGCCGCGCGAATCGCTGCTGGATTGCTACCGCGAAAATCTGGATTGGGCGGCGCGCCAGGCGCGATCAGCGGGTGTCACGTTGCTGATCGAACCCATCAACACGCGCGACATCCCGGGCTACATCCTGAACCGCCAGAGCGAGGCCCACGCCATCGTGCAGGCCGTGAACGCGTCGAACCTGAAAGTGCAGATGGACCTGTACCACTGCCAGATCGTCGAAGGCGACGTCACCACCAAACTGCATGAGTACCTGCCCACGGGCCGCGTGGGCCACGTGCAGATCGCGGGTGTGCCGCACCGCCACGAACCGGATCGCGGCGAGCTTGATTACGGCTGGGTATTCAACGTACTGCGCGAATTGGACTACAGCGGCTGGATCGGCTGCGAGTACCGCCCGGCGGGCCACACGTCGGCGGGCTTGCGCTGGCTGAACGCGGCGCGCGGCTAATCGCGGCGCGCGGCTAATCGCAACGCGCGGCTGAACACCGCGCTGTCCCTGTCCCCCTGTCGCCTTCTTCTGTCCTCATTTTCTCCTGCATTGCCGCCCGAAACGCCGGGCTTGCGGTCGTGCCGAAAATAGTTAATATGTTAAGCAAAATAAACGCAAACCAAGGTCGAGGAGGCCGGGACATGATGACAAGCATCTTGCCGCGCACGTGGCGGGCCGTGGCGCTGACCAGCGCCGCTGCATGGTTCAGCCTTGCATGCAGCGGCGCTTCGGCGGGCGAATTCCCCGACCATCCCATCCGCTGGCTGGTGCCGTTCAGCGCGGGCGGCGGCAGCGATATCGCCACGCGTATCGTCGCCAGGCACGTGGGCGAATCGCTGGGGCAGACGGTCGTGGTCGAGAACCGGCCGGGGGCCGCCACCATCGTCGCCGCGCAAGAGACCGCGCGCGCCGCGCCCGACGGCTACACCTTGATGACCGCAGGCATGAGCACGCTGGCCTTGAACCCCTGGCTATACAAGAACCTGCCCTATGACCCCGCCCGCAACCTGACCCCGGTGTCCACGCTGGTGTCCCTGCCGATCGTGCTGGTGACCTCGCCCACTTCCGACCTGTCAGACATGCCCGCCGTCATGCGCTACCTGCGCAGCGACAAGCCGGGCAGCTATGCCTCGCTGGGCGTGGGCAGCCCGCATCACCTGGCCATGGAGCTGTTCCTGGAATCCATCGGCGGACGCGCCACGGCAATTCCGTACAAGGGCACGCCGCCCGCCTTGCAGGACGTGGCGTCGGGCGTGGTGCCGATGATGATGGCCGACCTGGCCGCCGCGCGGCCGTTGATCCAGGCCGGCAAGCTGCGCGCCATCGCGGTGCCGGCCGCGCAGCGCTCAGCCCAGTTACCCGACGTGCCGACTTTTGCGGAAGTGGGCGGGCACACGTTCGAGGCGGCGGCCTGGCAAGGCGTGGTGGCGCCGGCCGGCACGCCCGCACCCATCGTCGATAAGCTCAGCCAGGCCATCGTGGCCGCGTTGAAGTCGCCCGACGTGGTCAAGCAACTGACCTTGCAGGGCATGGAACCCACGGGCAGCACACCGCAAGCCTTTGCCGACTATGCGCGCGCGGAAAACGAACGCTGGGGCGCGGTGATCCGGCACAAGGGAATTTCGGCGGAATAGCGCGGGATCAGTCGCGCCTGGGGCGCTTAGTCGCGCACCCTGGCGCGGCGCTTCTTGCCGCGCTGCGCCGTGGCCGCGCAACCCGCCGACGCGATGACGATGCCGGCAATTGCCAGCCATTGGGTTTGCGACAAGTGTTCGCTCAGCACGATCACGCCGGCCAGCGCGCCCATGGCCGGCTCCATGCTGAGCAGCACGCCAAACGTCTTTTGCGGCAGCCGCCGCAGCGCGATCATTTCCAGCGAGTAGGGCAGCGCGCTGGACAAAATGCCCACGCCAATGCCCGCCAGGATCAGCTTGGGGTCCAGCAAGGCCATGCCCGCATGCGCGACGCCCACCGGCAAGGCCACCATCGTGGCCGCCAGCAAACCCAGTGACGTCGCCTGGCCGCCATGCACGTTGCCGGCCATTTTTCCGAAGACGATGTATAGCGCCCAGCACACGGCGGCGGCCAATGCGTAGGCAATGCCGGTCGGGTCCAGGTCGTGCAGCGACTGGCCGGTGGGAATCAACAGCACCAGCCCTGCCAGCGCGCAGCCGATCCACACAAAATCAATCGCCCGCCGCGACATCAGCACGGCCAATGTCAGCGGGCCGGTGAATTCAATGGCGATGGCGATGCCCAGCGGCAACGTGCGCAGCGCCATGTAGAACAGCAGGTTCATGCAGGCCAGCGTCACGCCGTACAGCGCGATCTTCGCTGCGTTTTGCCGGGTCAACGCGAAGCGCCACGGACGCCAGAACGCAATCAGGATGATGGCGCCGATAACGATGCGATAGGCGGTCGTGCCCTGCGCGCCCACCTGGGGAAACAAGGACTTGGCGAACGACGTGCCGATGCACAGCGATGCCATCGCGCCGATCAGCGACAGGGTGGGAAGCAGGGTCGAGCCCGTGGCGTTGTGCCCGGTGTTCAAGGTGGCGGCGGTCATGGGTGCTAGGTAACGCTCAATGCAGGAACGCGCGGACGCGCAACGAAAAACGAAGGTTCAAGGCGCCAGCGTGGCGGCCGTGGAGTAAAGCACATACAGCGCCAGGCCCAGCATCACGGCGCCCAGCAAGCCTTGCTGCATGCGCAAGAACCAGGGGTTACGCCCGACCCAACCACGAATGCGCGACGCGCCGTAGGCAAAGCAGCTGCCGTAAGGCAGGCTGAGTACTTTCATGGTGATGCCCAGCACCATCATCTGCACCCACACGGGGCCGTTTTCCGGCGAGGTGAACTGCGGCAGGAAGGCGATCATGAACAGCAGCACCTTCGGGTTCAGCAGGTTCGTCATGAAGCCCTGCCAGAACGCATCGCGCGCATCGCCCGGCCGCGCCGACAAGGACACGTCGGCCGCCTGCGCGCAGCGGATCATCGCCTTGATACCCAAGTAACCCAGATACAAACCGCCCGCTGCCTTGATCGCCACGAACAGCGTCGGAAAGGCTTGCAGCACCGACGCCAGGCCCAGCACCACGGCGGGCACCTGGATGAAACCGGCCGCCACGTTGCCCAGCACGCTGTGCAAGGCCGGGCGAAAGCCTTGCGTCATGCCGCGCGACAGCGTCAACGCCATGTCCGGGCCGGGCGTGAGTTTAAGCGCCGCGTCGGCGGCAAGAAAAAGCAGAAAAAGCTGGAGCGACGGCATTGCAACGGCGGCTGATTGGCGTGTCCCACGGCAGGGCACCGGGGACGGAGGGCTCTCAGTGTACGCACGCCCGCTGATTTTTTCCTGCGTCCGGCGGCGGCCAAATGAAGTTTCCCGTCGAATTGGGCCGGACCTGTTCGCGCCCAGGATTAGAATCTGCGCAAGCCCGGAATCAACCCCGACCTTGGCCCGCAGCCCGCCCACAGCCCGGGCCGTTATCCGGCCTGTAGTCCGGCCCGCCAGCCGAAGCCGCCACCGCGTTTCCGACCTCCCCCCGTTCCGAGACCCCAATGGAACTAGACGATTTTGATCTTCAAATCCTGCAAAGCTTGCAGGAAGACAACCAGCGCACCAGCCAGGACGTCGCCGAACGCGTGAACCTGTCGCCGGTATCCTGCCTGCGCCGCATGAAGCGGCTGCGCGAATCCAAGGTAGTGACGGCTGATGTGTCCGTGGTGGACCCGGCCGCCGTGGGGCGCGCCATCATGATGGTGGTGCTGGTGTCGCTGGAGAGCGAACGCGCCGACAAGCTCGACCTCTTCAAGCGCGCCATGCACGGCGCGCCCGAGGTCATGCAGTGCCTGGCGGTAACGGGCGAAGTCGACTTCGTGCTGACGCTGACCATGGCCGACATGGCCGAATACGACGACTTCGCCCAGCGCCACTTCTGGGGCAACCCGAACGTCAAGCGCTTCTCGACGCTGGTGGTGATGAGCCAGGTGAAGAACACGTTGACGGTGCCGGTGGCTACATCGGCTTGAGGCCCAGCGTCTGGATCATCTGGCGGTACTTGGCGACCTGAGCGGTGGCGTAGGCGTCTGCGTCGGGCTGGCTCATCGGCGCCAATAAGCGGCGCCCCTCGGCTTCCATGCGGGCGCGCAGGTCGGGCTGTTCCAGCGCATAGCCCACGGCACGACGCAAGGTGTCCACTTCGGCGGCGGGCGTGTCCTGGCGCACGTAGTAACCGCCCGCGATCGTGTAGACGAAATCGGGGATGGTCTTGCTTTGCGATATCAGCGGCAGCTTGGCCAGCGCAGCGGGCAGCGTGTCCGAAAAGCTGGTCAGGATCTTCAACTGCTGTTGCGCGGCCATGCCCTCCATCGCTTGCTGGTAGGGCAGTACCGCAAAATCAACCTGGCGTCCGATCAGGTCTTGCAGCGCGGGCGCCGCGCCGCGATAGGGCACGTGCAGGAATTCCGCGCCCACGCGCCGGCCCAGGTATTCCGTCATGATGTGGTAGAGCGAACCGACGCCCACACTGCCGAAGGTCAGGGGGCTGGCGCCCGGTCGCTTGGCGTAGGCAATGAATTCATCCACGGTATTGACCGGCAGGTCCGCGCGCGCGAGCAACACGATGGTGGCTTCGCTGATGGGCTGCGTCAGCCGGAAATCTTCGGGCTTGTAGTGCGCGGCGGCGTTCAGGAACGGGCTGAGGATGACCTCGTTAGGCGACCCGTGCAAGAACGTGTAGCCGTCCGGCGCGCTGGTCAACACGCGGCGCGCGCCCAGCATGCCCGCACCGCCGCCCACGTTTTCCACCACCACCTGTTGCCCGAGCGCGTGGGCGATGTGTACGCCAAACTGGCGCGCGGACGCATCGCTGGCGCCGCCCGCCGGATACGGCACCACCAGGCTCAGCGGCTTCTTGGCCGGATAGTCCGCATGGGCCAGCGGCGTCATGGCACAAGCGGCAAGGCAAACGGCGGCCATCCGGGCCGGTAGATTCCAACGCATGCTGCTTCTCCCTTGTCATTTCTGTTGGCGCGCAGCCGGTTGTCCGGTCTGCCGTATGCAGTCTAGGCAGCGGCGATTGTTCGCATCAATGACTGGCGGGAGGTCCGATCATTGTGATTTTTGCATCGATGGAAGTGGCCGGCTGAGGCGCGGCCGGCTGAGGCGAGACCGGCCTAGGCGCGGCGGGACTCCAGGGCGGGAAAGGTCTTCAGGATGTGGCGCAGCATGCTGGCCGTGGCGGGCGGCAGATGCCGGCCGGCCAGGCTGATGACGTGCGTGCGGCTGTTGTTCAGGATGGGGTTGGCCAGCGGCAGCGACACCATCTGGCGAAACTGCGCGCCCTCGAGCGGCACGGACAGCGGGTTCACCACATAGCCCAACCCCTGGCTGGCGAATTCCCACAGGATTCTGAAAGAGTTGGTCAGCAGCGCGGGCTTGAGCTTGACGTTTTCGTCCAGCTCGGCCGCCTGGATGTGTTGGCGCACGCCAAACGATTCGTCCATGGCGGCCCACCCGTAGGGCGCCAGGTCGGCCAAGCGCAACGCACGGCGCGACCGCGCCAGCGGGTGGTCTTTGTGCACGTGCACGCGCATCGGCGCGGCGCGCGAATAGTGCGATCGCAAGCGCACGTCGTTGGGCGGCTGAAAGGCCAACGCAATCTGTACGCGCTCTTGCACCAGGCAACGCACGGTCTCGTTGGTGCCGGCCACGTGGATGCTGTAGGTGATGTCGGGGTGCTTGCGCACGAAGGACAGCAGCACGGGCTCCAGCACCATGTCGACAAAGCCCTCGCCCAGCGCCAGCTCCACATGGCCACGCGTTGCGCTTTTCAGGTTGTTGACTTCGGCCTGGAAGGATTCGTTCAGGTCCTGCTGACGGCGGGCGAACAGCGCCACCAGGCGGCCGGCGTCAGTAGGCACCACGCCGCGCCCACGGCGCTCCAGCAGCGTCAGCCCGGTGTCTGCCTCCAACCGGGCGATGGCGCGACTGATGGCGGACGGATCGGTATTGAGCTGATCGGCGGCGGCGCGCAACGTGCCGGTTTCTATCACTTGCAGCAAGCAGAGCGTCCGTTTGAACTCCAGGACATCATCCATGATTGGTTTCCATGACGGGCTTCCAAGAAAGACGCACCCCCCCGTATTCGGCCGGGTTGCATCGTTGCAAAAACCGCATCGATAAGACGCAATCATTGCTATCGGCTTTGTACCCGCGCCTGTCTATAGTCGATAGCCGTATTTCCCCCAAGCCTGCCTACGGAGAGACCGCAACATGGCTAACGTCCCATCGCCCATCAGCCCGGAACTGCTGCGCAACATGCGCGAATGGCGTCGCGACCTGCACGCCCATCCCGAAACCGCCTTCTGTGAATTCCGCACGGCCGACGTGGTGGCGCGCGAATTGGAGCGCGCGGGTGCCGTGGTGCATCGGGGCTTGGGCAAGACCGGCGTGGTAGGTACGCTGGCGCGGGGCGCGGGGCCGGTGATCGGGCTGCGCGCCGACATGGACGCGCTGGACATGCAGGAACTGGGCGACGCGTCGCACCGGTCGACCATTGCCGGCAAGATGCACGGCTGCGGCCACGACGGGCATACGGCCATGCTGCTTGGGGCAGCGCATCACCTGGCCGTGGACCCGGAATGGCGCGGCACGCTGCACCTGATCTTCCAGCCGGCGGAGGAACACGCGGGTGGCGGGCTGGCCATGGTGCAGGACGGCTTGTTCGACCTTTTTCGCTGCGACGCGGTGTACGCGCTGCACAACTCGCCCAATCTGCCGTTCGGCACCGTGTCCACGCGGGTGGGCACGGTGATGGCGAATTGCGACACGTATGAAATCAACGTCACCGGCAAGGGCTGCCATGCGGCGCAACCCGAGCATGGCATCGATCCCATCGTGGCGGCCGCGCAGCTGGTTACCGCCATGCAGGCCATCGTCAGCCGCAATGTGAAGCCCACCGACGCGTTGGCGCTAAGCATCACGCAGATTCATGCCGGCGATACCTGGAACGTGGTGCCCAACAGCGTCATGTTGCGCGGCAGTTGCCGCACGTTGACCGCCGCCACGCGCGACTTGGCCGAACGGCGCCTGCGTGAAGTGTGCGCGGGCGTGGCGGTGAGTTCCGGCGCCCATATCGAAGTGCAGGTGTTTCGCGGCTATCCGGCGTGCGTGAACACGGAAGCCGAGGTGCAGCTGGCGGTCCGTGCGGCGGCGCGCGTGGTGGGCGCGGACAAGGTTGATGCGGCTTGCACGCCGCGCATGGGCTCGGAAGATTTCGCGTATATGCTGCAACAGCGCCCGGGCGCGTACGTGTTTGTCGGCGCCGGGCGGCCAGGCGTTGAAAACCCGCCTGTGCATAACCCGTACTACGATTTCAACGACGACATTCTGCCGCTGGGCGCGCATTACTGGGTGGAACTGGTGAAAGCGGCGATGCCGATTTAGCGCGGCGGGTGGCGGGGTTCTGACGGCTCGTGGGTGGCGGAAGGTGCGGAAGGGGCGCGAGTAGAGGCTGTAGAGGCAGCAGAGGCAGCAGAGGCAGCAGAGGCAGCAGAAGCAGCAGAAGCAGCGGACGCCGATTCGGCTGCCGCCGATGCGACGGATGCGCCTGCACGCGCCAACGCCGCGCCCGCTTCCTCCGACACCGTGCGCAGATGCAGATCGCGCTGCGGGAAGGCGATTTCGATGCCGGCCTGGCGCAGCGCGTCGTACAGGCGCGTCAACAGGTCGCTGCGGATGTCGATCCAGCGGTCGAAATCGTACGTCCACGCGCGCACACTGAAGTCCAGCGTGCTGGCGCCGATGCCCATGAACAGTACCGTGGGCGCGGGGTCGGCAACGATGCCGGGCGTGTCGCGGGCGACGGCATCAAGCAGCGCGATCGCCTGGCGAGGGTCGGTGCCGTAGGCTAGGCCGATGCTGGCTTCAATGCGGCGGCTGCGGTCCAGCATGGTCCAGTTGGTCAGCTTGTCCGACAGCAGCGTGCCGTTGGGCACGATCACGTCGGCGCCTTCGAATGTCTTGATGCGCGTGGCGCGCATGCCAATGTCGCGCACCTGGCCGGACGTGCCGCTGATCTCCACCACATCGCCCGGTTGTATCGGCCGCTCGAACATCAGAATCAGGCCCGATACGAAGTTGTTCACCACGCCTTGCAAGCCAAAGCCGATGCCCACGCCCAGCGCGCCGAAGACGATGGTCAGCTGGCTGGTCTGGAAGCCCGCCGCCGACAGCGCAATGCCCAGGCCCAGCAGCAGCACCAGGTAGTACGACAGCGACGCAACGCTGTTGCCCACGCCACGCGGCAAGGCCATGCGGGTCAGCACTTCGTCGCGCAGGATCAGGCGGATGGTGCGCGCCGCCCAGAAGGCGATGATCACCGAAATAAAAAACAGCAACACGTTGCCCAGGCTGATGGAAACTTCGCCGATGGTCAGCGTGTAGGACAGCACTTCGGTAACGAATGCATAGGTGGCGCGCAGGATCCGAAAGCGGTCCATCGCGTAGACGGCCCAACCCACCGCGGCCGTTGCGGTCAAGAGGCGGATCAGCAACTGCACCAGCGGCGGCGCGTGTTCGCGCGCCAGCCGGAAGCGCGAGATGCCTTGCCGGGTCAGCAGCAATTGCAGCAGGGTGATGATGACCGTCACGCCGGCATAAAGCACCAGGCCGAAGTAGCCGCAGCCGATCACCGCGCTGGTCAGCATTTCGGCCAGCGACACATTGCCGAACAGGTTCGCGACCAGCGACACGCCCAGCAAGGCGGCGGCCCCCCAGGCGATGGCGCGCAAGATGGACGCCAGCCGTGCCGAGGCGGCAGGGTGGACCTGACGGCGGGTGCGGTGCAGCAGCCACAAGATGGCGGCCAGCGCCAGCGCGGTAAGCGCCACGGTCGACAGGCGGTAGAACAGCGTGTTGGCCAGGAACAGAAAGCCCAGGCGCTCGGCCAGGAACAGTGCGGTGATTACGTGCGGCCATTGGTCCAGCTGGCGTCGCGCGGACGGCGGCAGCAGGCGCAGCACCGGCACGGCGGCCAGCACCAGCGCTACCTGCTGCACCATCAACGGTGCGTCGGGCTCCAGGGCCAGCACGCCCAGCATCGATAGCAGCAACCAGGTGGACAAGGGCCGGCCAAGCACACCGGCGGCGGTTTCGCTCATGACGCCCGCGCGAATCGCGTCGCGACTTTTTCTTGCCAGCCACAGCAGCAGCGGCAGCAGCAACAGTTGCAGCACATGCAGCGCGCGCTGATTGCCACTGCCCGCCGCGCCGTAGTCGCGCGCGAAGCGCACTTCGATGTCCAGGCCGGTGCGCAGCAGGGCCAGGGTGTCTTCGCCCGTGTCCTGCGATTTGCCTGCATCCCAGAGCGGTGGCGAATCGATGCGCATCAGCCGCGCGTCGATATCGTTGATGGCGTCACTGACCGCGCGCTGACCCGCCTTGATGCGTTCTTCGACGGCGTTGGCGCGCTGTTCAAGCGCGGCCTGGCGCGAAAGCGGAATGGACAGGGCCTGCGCCGCCGCCGTCAACTGCGCCTGGACGGCATCCACGCGGTCGGCCAGCGCGGGCGGCAGGCCGGCGGCGGAGGAAGAATCCTTGATGGCCTGCCATGCGGCGCGGCGGCGCAGCAGTTCGGCGGCGTCGCTGGCGTACCAGGCGGTAGCCTGGCGCAGGTCCGCCTGCCAGCGTGCCAGCCGGTTGGCGTCAAAGACCCAGTGCCGCTCCAGGCTTTCCACGCGCATGATGGGCAACGTGCGCAGTTGGGCAGGCTGGAATTCGTAGAGTTTTTCGTCGGCGGATTTGCCGATGGCCTCAAGCGCCGGGCCCAGGGTAGCGTCGGGGTCGGTCACGGCCACGCGCTGCAACACGCCCTCGGCGTAGCGGGTGTCGCTGTCCGCCCGCAATGGAATGTCCGCCATCTGGATGGCGGCGGGCGGGGCAGGCGGCGATGCGGAAGGTGGGTCGGCGATGGCCACGCGGGCGGCGGCCAAGGCCAGCAAGCCTAGGGAACATCCGAACAGGTACTTGAGGACTCTGGCTCGGACGCGCATGTCGCGACTCCGTAGGGATGCTGCGAGGCGGGGGGCAACCCACTCTAGCGCATCACCAGCCCGCCGTCCACGAACAGCACTTGCCCCGTCATGAAACCGCTCCAGTCAGACGCCAGGAACAGCACCGGCCCGGCGACGTCCTCGGGGCGGGCGATGCGCCGCAGCGGCGTGGCCGCAATCAGCTGCTCGCGAAACGATTCTTGCGTGGCGCCGCTGGCGTCGGTCGGGTAGACCAGGCCGGGGGCCACGCAATTGACGCGCACGCCATACGGCCCCAGCTCAACCGCCAGGTTGCGGCTGAATGCCACCAGCGCGGCCTTGGCAGTGGTGTAGTCGTGGTACGGCACCACCGGATGTTCGACCAGGTTGCTGGCGATGTTGACGATGCAGCCTTGCGCGCGCTGCTTGAAATGCGGCAGGGCGGCGCGGCACACGTTGAATGCGGCGCCGACCGCGCCATCGAACTGCGATTGATAGTCCTGCCATTGCAGCGCATCGAAAGCGGTGCGCTGGCGGGGGTCGAACGCGTAGGGCCGCAAGGCATTGTTGACGACGATGTCCAGGCGGCCGGCGTCTTGCACGATGCCGTCGACCATGGCGCGCACGGCGTCGGGCACGCCGACGTCCGCCTGCACGGCCCAGGCATCGCCGCCGGCGGCCTGACATTGCGCGACCACGCTGTCGGCCGCGGCCGTGTTGCGCAAATAGTTGACGACCACGGTGGCGCCTTCACGCGCGAAGCTGCGCGCGATTTCGGCGCCGATGCCTCGGCTGGCGCCCGTCACCAGCACCACCTTGCCTGCGAATTTCAACGCCGCATTCATGTCATGCCTCCGGCAACAAGTGCGTGTCGACAACGGCGGCGATGTCGATGGGCTGCTTGATGAGGCCCAACGCGTGGTAAGCGTCCGCCGCCTGTTGCAGCAAGCCGATATCGATGGTGCCCAAGGGCCTGCCGCCGGATGCGATGGATGCGGCGTTGCGCAGCCGGATCACTTCCAGGTTGACGGCCAGATCGGTGCCGTCAAGGGCGCGCTTGCCGGCCAGCTGGGCCGCTTCTTCGGGATGCGCGATCATCCACGCGGCGCTGTCGCGATAAGCCTTCAGGAAGGCGCGCAGGAGGGCCTGCTTTTGCGGCAGTGCCGACTCGCGCACGACGAACAGGTCGCTGGACACGTTCAGGGTGTCGCTGACCTGCATCACGTTGACCTCGCCCAGGCCGCGCTTGCGCCCCACCAGCAAGCCGGTGTCGGTGGCGGCGGTGGCGTCCACTTGCCCTTGCAGCAGTGGCGCAAAGTTCAGCACGCCGGTGACGACGATTTCAACATCGGCTTCGGTAAGCCCGGCCTGATGCAGCATCACCAGCAGGTTCTGGCGCGTGCCGCTGGACAGGCTGTAGACGCCGATGCGCTTGCCCTTCAAGTCGGCCGGCCGCGTGATGTTGGCCGACTTCAACGACACCACGTTGAAGACGTTTTGCGGATAGATGTCGTAGATGGCGCGCAGCTTTTCGCCCTTGTCCAACGCCATGAAGAACGAGCCGGGGTCGGTGAAGGCCACGTCGGCCTGGCCGCTGAGCAGGTTGCGGATGGCGTCGCCACCGCCCGCGCCGGGCAGGTAGACAAGGTTGACGCCCTGCGCCTTGAAGAAGCCCTTGTCGGGCTCGGCCAGCAGGTTGGTGATTTCGCTGATGGGCTTGCTCCAGCCGGCCAGCGTGACGGTGCCGCTAACGGCTGTGGCCGAGGCGCCCTGGGCGCGTGCCGTCAGCGGCGCCACGGACGTGGCGGCAAGGCCTGCGGCGGCCGTCAGCAAGGCGCGGCGGGTGGGGGAAAAATGCATGGATGCGGTCCGGATGAAAGTCATGATTGATCGGCGTAGGGACGCAGCAGGCGTCGTTCCAGCATCAGCGTGGCCTGATAGCCCAGCAACCCGATGGCGGCAATGGCGGTCAGGGCGGCGAACATCAGGGGCGTGTCCATCATGCCTTGCGCGGCGATGATGACGGCGCCCAAGCCTCGGCTGGCGCCGATGAATTCGCCCACTACGGCGCCCACCAGTGCCAGCACGAGCGCCACGCGCAGTCCCGCCAGGATGCCCGGCAGGCCGGCAGGCAGCTTCAGCCGCAGCAAGGTTTGCGCGCGCGTGGCGCCCAGCATGCGAAACAGTTGCAGCCGGTTCGGGTCGACCTGCCGCAGCCCGGTCAGCGTGTTTTCCATTAAGGGGAAAAAACAGATCAGCGCGGTCATGACCACCGTGGGCGCCATGCCGAAGCCGAACCACACCACGAACAGCGGCGCCAGCGCCAGCTTGGGGACAACCTGGCTGACGATCACGTAGGGCTTGAGCACGCGGTCCAGCAAGGCCGATTCGGCCAACGCAATGCCGATGCCCAGGCCCGCCGCGCCGCCGATCGCCAGGCCCAGCAGCATCTCGGCAAGCGTTGCACCGATGTGTGGCCACAGGTAGCCGGTGGCCAGGCTGGTCCACAAGGTTTGCGCGACGGCGGACGGGGCGGGCAGCACCAATGCCGAGATACCGGCTTGGCGCACGGTGATTTCCCAGGCGCCAAGCAGCGCGACAAGCAGCGCCAGCGCCAGCACGCGGAATCGAATGGCGGGCGTCATGGGCGCGCCCCGGTCATGAATTCGTACACCTGCGCGCAGGTGGCGTTGAACGCGGCGCCGTGCCGCATGGCTTGCGTGCGGGGCGCGGGCAGGTCCACCGGCAGGTCGGCCAGCATGCGGCCCTGGTGCATGACGGCCACGCGGTCGCCCAGGTAGACGGCTTCGCTGATGTCGTGCGTGACGAACAGCACGGTGGTATTGCGCAAGCGGCACATGCGCAGCAGGTCGTCTTGCAGCTCGCCGCGCGTGATGGCGTCCAGCGCGGCAAAGGGCTCGTCCAGCAACAGCAAGGCGGGTTCAAGAATCAGCGCGCGGGCCAGCGCCACGCGGCTTTGCTGGCCGCCGGACAGTTGGCGTGGGTAGTGTTGTGCGTGGTCGGACAGGCCCAGCATGGACAGCAGATCGTGCGCGCGCCGTGCGTCTTCCGGCAGCGGTCGGCGTTGCAAGGACACGGGCAGCAGCACGTTGTCGATTACGTGTTGCCAGTCCAGCAGCGTCGGCGCTTGAAATACATAGCCCAGCTGCGGGCCGGGCGCGGCGGGCGTGCCGTCTTGCAGCACCACGCGGCCGGACTGCGGCGCCAATAGCCCGGCGGCAAGTTTCAGCAGCGTGGTCTTGCCGCAGCCGCTGCGGCCCACCAGACAATGAAAGCCGCCGGCTTGCAGGCGCCAGTCGATGCCGTTCACGATGGGCGTGCGCCCGGGGTAGGTGTAGACCGCCCCGTCGATGTGCAGGAAGGGGCGGGACGAGTCCGCAATCATGGTTCGTACGGCGCGTAGGGGTCGGCGGCGGTTTCGGCGGACTGTTCAATTTCCGTCATGCGCACCAGGTCCAGCAGGTTGAAACGGCCGTCGTGATGCCAGCCCGCTTCGGGCATGCTCATCGCGCCAATCGCGCTGACGCGGGTAACGCCTGCCGCGCCCAGCTGATCGGCCAGGCGATACAGCTCTTGGGGCGTGGCGGCCACGCCCGCTGTTTGCAGGTAGTGGTGGTGGGGCGCCACGCGCGCCGCCACCTCATCCAGCATGTCGATACCGGCCACCACGATGCTGCGTTGCAGGGCCGTGGGCGAGAGCGCGGGCGCGGTGTCCACATAAGAGACCGTCCAGGCGGCATCGGGGTCGCCGATCAACACGTCGGCGGCGTTGGACGGCAACTGCCATTCGATGGACTGCCGCCATTTGGCCAGCGCCGCCGATTCGGCCAGATCCAACGCGCGGCGCGGAAAGCGGCGATGCAGATTGGCTAGCTCGCCCGCCAGGTAAGCCGCAAAGTCGCGCGGCGATACCAGGCCGCCACGCTGCACGTAAAAAATCTGCGGCGAATAACAGCCCTGCTGGTCGTAGCGCATCACATCCCATGCCGCACGGCGTGCCAGGGCGGGGGCCTTTTGTGCGTCCAGCGCCGCCGCGCTGACCACGCCAAAGCCCAGCTTGTGGCCATGCGGCAGAAAGCGCGTCGTGACGGGCAGGCGGCGCTGGATGGCATGCAGGGCGTCGTTACCGCCGTACGCCACGACGGTATCGGCCTGCGCGTACAGGGCGGCGGCGTCGTCCTCGCCCGCGCCACGCCACCAGACCACGGCCAGGCAGTCGGTCAGCGGCGGGTGCACCTCGGCCAACAGGTGCGCGAACCAGCCGGCAAACAGCGGCTCGGCGCTGGGCAGCTTGCCAATATTGCCGGCCTTGACCAGCAGGCCGCAGATCAGGCTCCACAATGCCAGCGCGGGCACGTTGCCGGCCCAGCTGTGCACCAGCAATTGCGGGCCATGCGCGCGCACCGCGCCGCCCTTGGCCGCGGGCTGAAAGCCGTCCAGCACCTTGGGGTTGGCGAAGTCTTCGGCCACAAAGCGATGCAGCTGCGGCGCGCGGAACGTCTTGAAAAAGCCGGTCAGGCCCAGCCGCACCATCTGCCCGTCATAGCCGCTGACGATCGGCAACAGCGCATCGGCTTGTTGCCGAACCGGGTCGTTGGGGTCCAGCAACCGGGCGATGGCGCCGTCGATGACGTTGATGATCTCCGACACCATCATCGTCTTCAGATGCCGCGCGCTGGCCTGCTTGACGCGTTCGGCCAGCGCTTGCATCTGTGCGGCAGTCAGCACCGGCACGGCCACTTCCACGCGCCGGCCGTCCTGCTCGAAGGGCAGGGTCTGCCATTGGACATCGGCCGAGGTCAGCCCCGGCAGATAGCCCGCTTGGACGCGTTGCACGCTCATGGCCGCGCCGACTGAATGAATTCTTCGACGGCCAGCGAGCAGCCCTTGGCCTGCGCGCCTTCAGCACGGCCCAGCAGCAAAAAGCCGCCATCGGCGGGTTGCCCGACGTCTTCAGTGAGGATGGTGCTGACCGAATTGAAGTTGCCCAGGTCGCAGTGCGCCAGGATGCCGCGTTCGCCCGCGGGCACGGTGCGGCCGCTGGCGGGGTCGACCAGGCGCGAGCGAATCCAGTGCGGCCCCGATTTCACGGAAGGGACGGTGGCATTGCCGTCGTCATAAAACTGCGTGCTGAGTTCGGTCATGCCATACATGTTGATGCACAGCGATCGCGGCACGCCCAGCAGCTCGGACAGCTCGGAATAAAAGGTGTCCAGCGGCAGCTCGCGCGATTGGCCCTTGTAGCCGCCGGTGTCCAGGATGCGGCTGCCCGGCGGCAAACGGAACGTGCGGCCCGCGGTGCGCAGCGCATCGATCACATGCACGAAGCTGAAACTGGCGCCCAGCAGCGCATAGGGCTGGCCGTCGCGTTCAGCCTCTTCAAGGCGACGCCACAACCCATCCAGGTCGATGCCCTGCGGCGACATGAAATAGCGGCTGTCTTCGGTGCCGAACGCGGTCTTGGCCAGGGCCAGGTAGTGGGCCAGCGACGAATTGGGCATGGCGGCTTCGTCCGGAAACAGAATGCCCATCGGAAGGCGCGGCGTGCCCCGCATGACGCGCGCGGCGAAATTGCGGGTCATGGACAGGTCGTAGACCTCAAGATGCGGGTGAAAGTGCCGCCCGCGCATATCGGCGCGTGTCGTGCCGCTGGTCATGAAGACACGCTCGTCGGCCCGAGGCGCCTCGCAGCGCAGCTCCATCGCCTTGAAGGCGTCGATGGGCACGGCGGGAATGTCGCTCCAGGTCTTCACATTGCGCACGGTCGCGCCGCGCCGCTGGCAAAACGCGCGATACGGCGCGTTGGCGCCATATTGATACGCAAAAAGCCGTAGCGCCATCCGGTCGAACTGCGCATCGGTGCAGCCGTCCTGGGCAATGAATTCAAGAAGTTCCGCGACGGGCGGGGCAGCGTTGTTCATGGGCGTTCGTCGATTCCGGTACAAGGAAGCTCCGAAGCCCGCCCGCGCAAGCGGCGCAAGGGCGCGGCAGGGTCGGACGATTGCTCTTCTTACGCCGGCATGAACCGGGTCAAGTTCGCGGGTCTGAATCTCAGCACTGGCGTGCACCCCGGAGCGAAGGCAATGTTAACCCGCTCTAGGGTTCGCCGCTTAGGTCGAATCCTTGCTGACCGTCCATTCGGAAGGCTGCGGGGTCATAACCGCTGGCCAGGACGATGGAACGCACCTGGCATACGCCAGCCTCACGTAGCCGTTCGCAGTATTTGTGCAGCGAGGAAGCGTCCTCATTGAGGACAAAGGGAATGCGCTCGTGACAAGCCTGGGCAATGAGTTTGATGTCATCACGCGCAACTGCGCGCCCAGTGCCATCGCCCCTTGGGCCCAGCGCATTCCACAATTGGGCGGCTCGCTGCCCGTGCGGGATGTTGAACGGCAGGTGGCGAAACTTTTGCAGTGGTAAGTCGGTCAGTGCTTGCTTGATGCCGAATTCCGCTGCAACGACTGCCGAAAAATAAATCGGCAGAGACTCGTCAAGCATCTGCCGGAAGTACCGGGTGGCAATTTGGTGGTTGGGGCGAGTCGCGTCGACGAGCGAGATCAGATAGCTGGTATCCAGCAACACTGCTGCCGTCATGAGTCGTCGCCACGCAGTGATTCAACCCATCGTGTTGCGTCGGGTACGTCCGCCCAGGCCGCGGTGCCTTTGCGTACCATTCGCTGGAATTCATCGTCGTCGTACGCGGGGTGGTGCACCTCAAACGAGCGCAGATTCAAATTGCGCAATTCACCGGTTCGTAGATTCTCTTCAGCGGTCACGTGCAGCAAGGCTGGGCGATAGAGGCGATTTTCGCTCTCCTGTGCCAGTAATTGCTGAGTGGCGGCTACCGTAAGCGATTTGCCATTTTCAAGCACAAGGTGAACGTTCGCCTTGGTCTTGCCGCCCCAGTCCACGATTTTGCCGTGTAAGTACTTTTCCACGGTTACCCAAATATCGACGGATTGTTTGAAGTCTGACTGGGCATTGACAATCGTCAGCGCGCGCCGCGTGTTGTCTTCAAGGGCGTAAACACGATCGGGATTGTTGCGTGCCTGGGCTTGCCAGCGCTCGATGACCGCCGCGCGCCGGGGATCAATGGCTTCGAGAGAATTCGGGACGGCTAAGCGTTCCACATCGGCCCAGAGCGTTGATGCCGCCAACAACCCTTCGGCGACTAAAACCAGCGACCCGTCTTCTATCGACACCAGCACTGCGGCCGGGTTGACCTCTCGGGTGGACCCTTGCAGAAAGTCGCTGACGTCTTTCTGAAACTCGCCAAGCAGGCTCAAGGGAACAGCCTTTGGGCCCACATCAACGCCGTTGATGCGGTCGCGCACAGCGAAGCGAAGATTGGCGGCCGGTTTCATACCGACGATTGTAGACCTCGTGCCCGGCTTTTTTGCCGGCATGTAATATTTTGCAAGCGGGCGCCGAGGCGGGGGTGAAGGCCAGAATTTGGACGTAAAAAAATCCCCACAGCGGTGGAGATCAGGAGGGCTGGTGGCCTGGGGCGGAATCGAACCACCGACACAAGGATTTTCAATCCTCTGCTCTACCGACTGAGCTACCAGGCCAACACGTACACGGTGCAAAAAGCCCAGCGCGGGGGCTGGGCTTTTTTGGAACTTGATATTGCTATCGCAATCCCAATAATTCTTTTGGTGGCCTGGGGCGGAATCGAACCACCGACACAAGGATTTTCAATCCTCTGCTCTACCGACTGAGCTACCAGGCCAACGAAGTCCGCAACTATACACAATTTTTTTTGCCCACGCCAGCCGTAGGGGCGGATCCGCCAACTATTTTTCGCCCCGTCGCGCCTGCCGACTGTTGGGTGAATGGAACGGAAGGTGCGACGCAGGGTCGCGGAAGTGGGCGCAAATGGCCTGGGGATAACCCGCAGGGGTATAATCTTTCAGTCATTTTCGTGGCAGTTCTTTACGCATCCACATGTCGGTCGCTGTCCTTGCCTTCGGTCTGAACCACACGTCCGCGCCGGTTTCGGTTCGCGAACGCGTGTCCATGCCCGTCGATCTGGTCAAGCCTGCGCTGGAAGGTCTGCGTTCGGCATTCGGCGGTTCCGTCCGTGAAGCCGCCATCCTGTCCACCTGTAATCGCACCGAAATCTATTGCGCGGCCGACGGTCACGTCGCTGATCAATTGCCCGCCTGGCTGGCTGAACATAACCGCCTGGACGCCGGCACGCTGCGCCCGCACCTGTACCGCCATCATCAAGACGACGCCGTCCGTCACGCTTTCCGCGTGGCCAGCGGGCTGGACTCCATGGTGCTGGGTGAAACCCAGATCGTGGGGCAGATGAAAGACGCCGTGCGCGCCGCCGGCGAAGCCGGGTCGCTGGGCACCTTGCTGCACCAGATGTTCCAGCGCACGTTCTCGGTGGCCAAGGAAGTGCGGTCGCAGACCGCCATTGGCGCACAGTCGGTGTCCATGGCCGCCGCCGCCGTCCGCCTGGCCGAGCGCGTGTTCGGCAACCTGGACCAGGCCCGCACGCTGTTCATCGGCGCGGGCGAAATGATTGAACTGTGTGCCACCCACTTCGCCGCGCAACGCCCGCGCAGCATGGTGGTGGCCAACCGCACGGCCGAGCGCGCCGAAATCCTGGCCAACCGTTTTTCGGCCAGCACCATGAAGCTGTCCGACCTGACGGATCGCCTGTCCGAGTTCGACGTCATCGTTTCCTGTACGGCAAGCTCCCTGCCCATCCTCGGCCTGGGGATGGTGGAACGGGCTACGCGCCTGCGCCGCCACCGCCCCATGGTCATGATCGACCTGGCCGTGCCGCGCGACATCGAGCCCGAAGTCGGCCGCCTGGACGACGTCTATCTGTATTCGGTGGACGACCTGGGCCGGCTGGTGCAGACCGGCACCGACGCGCGCCGCGCTGCCGTGGTGCAGGCCGAAGCCATTATCGAAACCCGCGTCCAGGGCTTCATGCACTGGATGCAGTCCCGCGAAGTGGTGCCCGTTATCCGCGACCTGCACCAGGCCGCCGAAGACGTCCGCGCCGCTGAACTGGAACGCGCGCGCCGCCTCCTGGCGCGTGGCGAATCGCCCGAAGCTGTGCTGGAACAGCTGGCGCACGGGCTGACGCAAAAATACCTGCACGGCCCGCTGGCGGCCTTGAACCGCAGTGAAGGCGACGACCGCAAGCAGCTGCTTGCCTGGATGCCTCGCCTGTTTCCCGGCCGCGACTCCCGCCGTTAGCGAATCTGCCCCACGTCCCGCCTCCTGGCGGGCGTTCGTCTTGTGGGCGCCCGCTATTCCCGTTTTTTCTTTGGTCATTCCCCCATGAAATCTTCCATGCGCAGCCGGCTGGAGCATCTGTGTAACCGCCTGACCGAGGTGGACGCGTTGCTGGCCCAACCGGAAACCGCGTCCGATATGGACCGTTTTCGCAAGCTCTCGCGCGAACGCGCCGAGCTGGAACCCGTGGTCGACGCGTTCACCGCATTTGCCCGCACTGAAGAAGACTTGGCGACGGCGCAGGAAATGCTGTCCGACCCCGACATGAAGGCCATGGCCGAAGACGAGATCAAGTCGGGCCGAGGCAAGCTGGAAAGCCTGGAAAGCGCATTGCAGCTCTTGCTGCTACCGCGCGACCCCAACGACGGGCGCAGCGTGTTCCTGGAAATCCGCGCCGGCACGGGCGGCGACGAAAGCGCGTTGTTCTCGGGCGACCTGCTGCGCATGTACACCCGCTACGCGGAAGCGCGCGGCTGGCGCGTCGAGCTGATGTCGGAAAGCGCCTCGGAGCTGGGCGGCTACAAGGAAGTGATCGCGCGCATTGATGGCGACGGCGCCTACGGCCGCCTGAAGTTCGAATCCGGCGCACACCGCGTGCAGCGCGTGCCGGCCACCGAAGCGCAAGGCCGCATCCACACGTCGGCCTGCACCGTGGCCGTGATGGCGGAAGCCGACGAGATGTCGGAAATCGTCATCAACGCCAACGACCTGCGCATCGACACGTTCCGAGCCAGCGGCGCGGGCGGCCAGCACATCAACAAGACCGATTCAGCGGTGCGCATCACCCACTTGCCGACCGGCCTGGTGGTGGAGTGCCAGGATGACCGCTCGCAGCACCGCAACAAGGACAAGGCCATGCAGGTGCTGGCCGCGCGCCTGAAAGACAAGGAAACGCGCGAGCGCCAAAGCAAGGAAGCCGCCGAGCGCAAGAGCCTGATCGGCACGGGCGACCGCTCCGAGCGCATCCGCACCTATAACTTTCCGCAGGGCCGCGTGACGGACCACCGCATCAACCTGACGCTGTACAAGTTGCAGCAGATCATGGAAGGCGACCTGGAAGAGCTGACCGGCGCGCTGATCGCCGAGCATCAGGCCGAGCAGTTGGCGGCGCTGGGCGACGACCTCTGACGCGCGCGCCATGACGACGCCCCAGCTCAAAAGCCTGCTGCTCGACACCCGCCTGCCGCGCCTGGAAGTGCGGATGCTGCTTGAGCACGTGCTGCAAAAGCCGCGCGCATGGCTGCTGGCGCACGACACCGACCCGCTGGACCCCGACGTTGCCGCCGCGTTCAACGCGCTGCTGGCGCGCCGGCTGGCGGGCGAGCCGATGGCGTACCTGCTGGGCCACCGCGAATTCATGGGTCACCGATTCACCGTGACGCCCGACGTGCTGATTCCCCGTCCTGACACCGAAGTGCTGGTGGAAACCGCGCTGGAGTGCGTGGCGGGCATGGCCGGGCCTGCCGTGCTGGACCTGGGCACGGGCAGCGGCGCCATTGCGATCTCCATCGCCCTGGCCCGACGCGATGCGCGCGTGATGGCGTCCGACGTCAGCGCCGCCGCGCTGAAGGTGGCGGCGGCCAACGCGTGGGATCTGACCGCATCGGTGCGTTTCGTGGAAGGCAGCTGGTTCGATGCGGTGCCGGCCGGCGAGGGTTTCGATCTGATCGTGTCCAACCCGCCCTATGTGGCCAGCAACGACCCGCATCTGGACCAGGGCGATCTGCGCTTTGAACCTCGCGGTGCGCTGACCGACGGCGCGAGCGGGTTGCAAGACCTGAGCCGCATCGTGACGGGCGCCGCCCAGCACCTGAGGCCGGGGGGCGCGCTGTGGCTGGAACACGGCTGGGACCAGGCGCAGGCGGTACGCGGCTTGCTGGCCGATGCCGGGTTCGAGAATGTGCACAGCCGCCACGACCTGGCCGGCATCGAGCGAATTTCCGGCGGACGCCGGGCTGCCGCGCGCGGTTGACCCGGGCCGTCTGTTACAAGAGTTTGGCGCGGAAAACGCGTTTGGCCTGACCCGCTTCCGGGGATTTCGGGCGGATTTTTTCGCTGTACCTATAATTGGCGTATTCCGTTATGCCTGTCCAAGAGACCACCATGAGCGACGTTCAAGAATTCATCCGCGAAACCGTGACCCAGCACCCCGTTGTGCTGTTCATGAAGGGCACCGCCCAATTTCCGCAGTGCGGCTTTTCCGGCAAGGCCATTCAAATCCTGAAGGGCTGTGGCGTGAAGAAGCTGGTCACCGTCAACGTGCTGGAAGACGACGAAGTCCGCCAGGGCATCAAGGAATTTTCCAGCTGGCCCACCATTCCCCAGCTGTACGTGGCCGGCGAATTCATCGGCGGCTCGGACATCATGAACGAGATGAATGAATCCGGCGAACTGAAGACGCTGCTGGAGCAATCCGGCGCCACGGCTTAACGCCGCGATGCGGCGGCTTGTTATCGGCATCACCGGCGCCACGGGCGCGTTGTACGCGGTGCGCATGCTGCAAGCCTTGCGCGGCGTGGATGATGTCGAGACGCATCTGGTGGTGTCCGCCTCTGGTGTGCTGAACATCAAGCACGAGCTTGATGTCAGCCGCCACGACGTCTACGCGCTGGCCGATCACGTACATTCGGTGCGCGATGTGGGCGCCACGCTGGCCAGCGGCGCGTTCCAGACCGCCGGCATGGTGATCGTGCCGTGTTCGATGCGCACGTTGGCGGCGGTGGCCCATGGCCTGTCGGACAACCTCATCACCCGCGCGGCCGACGTCACCTTGAAGGAACGCCGGCGCCTGGTGATGCTGGTGCGCGAAACGCCGTTCAACCTGGCGCACCTGCGCAATATGACCGCCGTGACCGAAATGGGCGGCATCGTGTTTCCGCCGCTGCCGGCCTTCTATCACCGCCCGTCGTCCATTGAAGAAATGGTGGATCACACCGTAGCGCGCGTGCTGGAATTGTTCGACATCATCGTGCCCGGCCCGCATTGGGAAGGCATGAAGTAGCCAGGCCGCTGCCGGTGTGCCGCGTGAAATGAAACAGCCCCGCATGCGGGGCTGTTTGCATGGTGGCGGCGCCCCGGGCTTACTCCACCAGCCCCAAGCCATTAAGCGCTGCCAGATTTTCCGGCCATTGACGCGCGCGGGCGTTTTGCAATTCGATGCGCGCCCAGGCCATCCAGCCCGCCCACTCAATGCGCTTGTCCCACGCCGTGCCCCAGGCCTGCAAAGCCGCCAAGCCAGCTGCCGCATGCGTTTGGGCCGCGTCGAAATCGCCCGTGGTCAGCGCCAGTTGCGCCAACAGCAAACGCGGTTCGCCCACCCACGGGTTATGCGCCACGGCGGCTTCCAGAAGATGGCGCGCGCTATCCATTTCCGTCAGCGGGTGCATGCGCGTGATGACCTGCCAATACAGCGCGCTGGCGGCGGCTTCGTCGCGCGGGCTGAGCGTGGCGCTGCACCCGTCGAACGCCGGCGGGACGGGGATGCCGGTATCGGCCCGCATGCCGGACAAGGGCGCCAGCAAGTGCGACAGCATCGACAGGATATTTGACGGCGGCTTCAGCGGGCCGGGCCACAACGACGATGCCCAGTTGGCTTTCAGATCACGCCGCTGCTGCTGCGGATAACCGGCGAAGATTTCGTCTTGCCAGCTGTGCCATTGTTCGCCGATGTCGGCGGCGGACACGACGATGAACGCGGCGACCTGGCGCGGCGTCAACGTAAATACCTGGCCATCGGTGCCTTCAAGCGTCATGCCTGTGCCGCCCGTGCCTTGGCCCGCCAGCACGGCCTGCACGAACTTCGTGCGAGGCATGGCGCAGAACAGGCTGACCCATTCCTCGGCTTCGTCGCCCAGCACGTTGCGCAACGTCTCGCGTTCGCGCTCGCGGTCGAACAAGGTCAGGTCCACGTATTCGTTGCCGTACACGCTGTGGAACAAGCCCAGCATGCGCACTTCGCGCGGCTGGTTCCACAGCGCCAGCGTGCGGTACACGCCCAGCAGATGGTGCTTGAAGGTGCCGGCCTTGTGCCAGTCTTCACCGGCGCTGCGGGCGAACAGCAGGTCCAGCAACGCGGGCAGGTCCGCATCGATCGCTTGGTAGTGGTCGGCAAGCAAGGAGCGCGCGTGCGGGTGTAGTTCGGCGGATGTGGGCATGGCGTGAATGCGGATGATTGATGGCAGCCGCTATTGTGTCCGCATGACGCGGGCTTGTCATGGCGCGGCGCTTTATACGATTTCGTGCATATCAATATGAATATTCATCGCTTCCGGTTTTGTAGGACGCTGCATAGAATCGCGGCTCATTCTTTCTACTTTCAGAGATCCCTATGCGCCCTATGCGCCTTTGCCATTCCCTCGCCGTATTCGCCGTTGTGCTCGGTTTTGCCGGCACCCAAGCCATGGCGCAGGACGCCGAACTGAAGGTGGGCGTCACCGTGGGTCCGCACGCGCAGATCGGCGAAGTGGTGCAGCAGGTGGCGGCCAAGCAGGGCCTGAAAGTGAAGCTGATCGAATTCAGCGATTTCATCCAGCCCAACGCCGCGCTGGACGCCAAGGAACTGGACCTGAACATCTATCAGCACAAGCCTTTTCTGGACTCGCAGAACAAGGCGCGGGGCTACAAGCTGGTGCCGGTGGCCACCGCCGTAGTGCAGCAGATGGGCATCTATTCCAAGCGCCTGAAGTCGCTGGACGACCTGCCGCAAGGCGGCAAGGTGGCGATACCCAATGACCCCACCAACGGCGCCCGCGCGCTGCTGGTGTTGCAGGCGGCCAAGCTCATCAAGCTCAAGGACGGCGTGACGGTGACGGCGTCGTTGTTCGACATCGTTGAAAACCCCAAGCAGCTAAAGTTCATAGAGATCGAAGCGGCGCAGTTGCCGCATTCGCTGTCGGACGTGGACGCGGCGGCGGTCAACTCGGCCTACGCCATCCCGGCGGGCCTGTCGCCCGCCAAGGATGCGCTGGCGCTGGAAAGCAAGGACGCGCCCTTTGCCGCCGTGGTGATCGCCGCGCGTGAAGACAATAAGAACGACCCGCGCATTGCCCGCTTCATCAAGGCGTACCAGTCGGACGAGGTGAAGGCGTTTGTGGCCAAGCAGTTCCCGGGGGCGTACTCCACGTCCTGGTAAGCGTCGCGCCTGCGTCTGGCGCCTGACGATCAGGCGTAGCGCCTGAGTCCGGCGCCCACGATCAGGCGTACTTGCCCGTCAGCCCGCCGTCCACGACCAGCTCGGTGCCGGTGATGTACGACGCATCGTCCGACGCCAGGAACGCCACCGCTTTCGCCACCTCCCAGGGCGTGCCCATGCGGCCCATGGGCACCTGCTTGTCGCGCGCGGCCAGCGCGGCTTGCAGGTTGTCGGGGTCGAACATGCGCGCCACGTTCTGCGCCACGCGCGGGGTGTCGATCAGCCCGGGGATCACGGTATTCACGCGGATGCCGTCAGCGGCATATTGCTGCGCCGCCATGCGCGCAAAGTGGATGACGGCAGCCTTGCTGACGCTGTAGGCCAGGTGTGGATAACCCGTGTACCGGATGCCAGCAATGGACGACACCGTGACGATGGCGCCGCCGCCCTGTTGCCGCATCACGGGCGCCAGCAGGCGCGTGGCGATCAGCAGGCTGGTCACGTTCACCTGCTGGATGCGGTCCCAGTCTTGCAGCGAAATATCTTCCGGCCCGCCCACCTTGCCGATGCCCGCGTTGGCTTGCAGGATATCGATGCGGCCGTAGCGGCGCAGCGCGGCGTCCACCGCCGCTTGCATGGCGTCGGGGTCTGCCACGTCGGCCTGCACGGCCAAGGCGCTGCCGCCAATTTTTTCGACTTCATGGGCGGCGTCTTGCGCGGCCGCCAGGTTCACGTCCAGCGCCACGATGGCGGCGCCTTGCCGCGCCATCGTCACGCAGCTGGCGCGGCCGATGCTCCAGCCGCTGGCGGACGCGCCGGCGCCGGCTACCAGCGCGACCTTGCCCGCCAGCCGGGTATCGGTGCCCTGCGCCGCCGTCATGCCGGTCCTCCGTCCTCTTGCTGATGCGTCTTGCCCTTGCCGACGTAAGGAATGGCGTGGTCAATGGTTTCCCAGATGTAGCGGCCCGATGGGCTTTGCTGTTCTTCGGCCACGTGCGACACCAGGCCGGCCGCGCGCGAGATCACGGCAAAGCCGCGCATCAGGTTCGTGGGTACGCCGATTTCGCTAAGCAACGCGGCCACCGCGCCCGTGGCGTTGATGGTGATGTGCTTGCCATAGGTCTCGTCCACGGCGGCGGCCAGCAGGCGCAACGCGTTCAGCGACGCGCCCTCCAGGTCCGGCTCGGCCTCGGCCAGCGCCAGCAGCTTGATGGAACGCGGGTCGTCGGGCTTGTGCAGATGGTGGCCAAAGCCGGGCAGCGCCTGGCGCTGTTCGCGGAATTCGCGCGCGATGGCCAGCGCTTCGGCACGGCCGTCCGCCGCCTGCTTGATACGGTCCAGCAGGCGCGAGCAATTTTCCATGGTGCCCACGAATTGGCTGCCCACCGCCATCAAGCCGGACGCGACAGCGCCTTGCAGGTTTTCGGGGGCGCTCATGTAGATCAGGCGCGTGGCGATGGCGCTGGGCGTCATGCCGTGTTCCATCAACGTGACCAGCACCGCGTCCACGATGCGCATGTCCACCGGGCGCGCGTCGCGGCCCAGGATCTGCATGATCATGACTTCGGTAAAGGTCTTCTTGCCGATCAGGCCGTCAACCAGATCGACGTCGCGGTACGACATGCCGGTCAGGTGATGGGCGCAAAGGCGGGTTTCAGGTGTGTTCATGGCGTCTCCTTTTGTGCGGCGTCGCGCACGGCATTCTTCAGGACCTTGCCCACGCTGGAGCGCGGCAGGCTGTCGTGGATATGGAATTGCTTGGGCGTGGCGACCGGCCCCAACAGTGCGCGCACATGCGCCTTCAGCGCGTCGGCATCGGCCTGCGCGCCTGGGTGGAACTGCACGGCGGCGTGCACGGCTTCGCCCCATTTGTCGTCGGGCAGGCCGAACACCGAGCATTCGTACACGGCCGGGTGTGACGACAGCGCGTTCTCGACATCGACCGGGTACACGTTGAAGCCGCCGGTGATGATGACGTCGCGCAGCCGGTCTTTCAGAAACAGATAGCCGCGTGCGTCGATCAGGCCCGTGTCGCCGGTGTGCAGCCAGCCGTCCACCAGCGTTTCGGCGGTCTTCTCGGGCAGGCGCCAGTAGCCCGTCATCGTCAGGTCGCCCTGCACCACGACTTCGCCGATGTCACCGCGCGGCAACAGCGTGCCGTCGGGCGCCATGATGGCGACGTCGGACAGCCATGTCGCCCGCCCGACCGAGGCGCGGTTGCGCGGATCGTTCAAGTCCGACGGGCGCAGCACGGTGGCGATTTGCGGCGCTTCGGTCTGGCCATAGGTGGTGCCCAGCACGGGGCCAAAGAAGTCGCGCGCGCGGTCTATTTTTTCCGGCGGCATCGGCGCGCCGCCGTAGATCAGGTTGCGCAGCTCGGGAAAGTCGGCGCGCGACACGCCGTCCTGCGCCATGATCATGTAGATCAGCGTGGGCGGCATGAAGCTCAGCGTGCCGCCGCGCTCGCGAAAGGCGGCGGTGATGGTGGCCGGCGTCACGCTGTCCAGCAGCAGGTGCGCGCCGCCGCAGGCCAGTATGGGCAGCATGTAGGTGCCGGTGCCGTGCGTGATGGGCGCGGACACCACGTAGCGGTCCTCGCACGTCAGCTGCCAGCTGGCGATCTGGTTGATGATGCCGGCGTTCCACGCGCGGTACGGTTGCATGACGCCCTTGGGCAGCCCGGTGGTGCCACCCGTGAACTTGATGGCCTGCGTGGCGTCACGGGACAGCGCGTGGCGCGTGGGCTCGTGTCCGGCGTACTGACGCAGCAGCGCGTTCAGGCGCAGGCTTGCACCGGTGCGGGTGCTCGCGCACTTGCCGCTGCCCGTGGAGGTATCAGCGGCTGTGGCTGTGCCCGTGTCAGCGTTCCCGTCTCCGTCCCGGTCGGCATCGTCAAGATGGATGCGTGCGCCGTCCGCCCACGGCGCCAGCGGGTCGCCGGTGGCGTCCACGATGACGATGGACGGCGTGGTCGCATCCAGGATGCGCCCGATCTCGCGCGCGGTGCTGCGATAGTTAAGCGGGACCCAGATCTTTCCGCTGGCCAGCACGGCCAGCAGCGCCAGGATGTGCCGCGCGGAATTTCCCGCGCACAGGGCCACGCGCGTTTGCGGTTCGGGGTCCAGGTCTTGCAACGCGGCCGCCAGGGCGCGGGTACGGGCGGCCAGTTCGGCGTAGGTCACCGCGCCTTCGGGGCCGTCCAGCGCAATGCGTTCGGGATACTGCTCGGCCGCGCGGAAAAAGAAATCGATCGGGTACACCCTGTGCTCCTGAAAACTAGTTGGCCTTGATGTCGGCCCGTTTGACGACGGCGGCCCATTTGTCGATTTCGCTGTCGATCTTCTTGGCGAAGGTCTCCGGCGTGTTGGGCGTGGTCGGCGCGTAGAAGCCGGCCTGCTTGTAGGACGCCTGCAAGGCGGGGCTGGCCAGTGCCTGGTTCAGCGCTTCGTTCAGGCGCGCGATGACGGGCTGCGGCGTGCCGGCGGGAGCGACCAGGCCAAACCACGATTCCACGTCAAAGCCCGGCAACCCGGATTCAGCCAGCGTGGGCACGTCCGGCGTAGCGGGCAGGCGCTGCGGCGATGTCACGCCAATGGCGCGCAGCTTGCCGGCCTGCACGTGCGGCAACGACGAGGGCAGGTTGTCGAACATGGAATCGACCTGGCCGCCCAACAGGTCGGCCACGGCCGGGCCGCTGCCGCGATAAGGCACGTGCAGGATGTCGGTGCCCGTTTCCATCTTGAACAGCTCGCAAGACAGGTGGATGGACGAGCCGCTGCCCGACGACGCGCAGGTCAGTTTGCCCGGATGCGCGCGGGCATAGGCGATGTATTCCTGCACCGTCTTGACCGGCACCTTGGGGTTGACCACCAGAATGTTCGGAATGGTCGCGACCAGGCCGACGGGCTTGAAGTCCTTGATGAAGTCGTAGTTCAGCTGGCTGTACAGGCTGCGGTTGATCGTGTTGGCGATGGAACCCACGTACAGCGTGTAGCCGTCCGGGGTGGCGCGCGACACGATCTCGGCGCCGATGTTGCTGTTGGCGCCCGTCTTGTTTTCCACGACGAAAGTCTGGCCCAGCGCCTCGGACAGCGACTTGGCCATCAAGCGCGCGACGATATCGGTGGCGCCGCCCGCCGCGTAGCCCACCACCAGCGTGACGGGGCGATCGGGGTAGGGCTTGGCCGCCAGGGCAGGGGCGCCGGCGACCAGCGCGCTGCCCAGGGTCAGCGCAAAGGCGGCCAGCCGCCTTGTGTATGCAGTCTTCATGAATGTCTCCGTCCTGTTTTGTCTAATATTTGGACAGATCTTCGTCTGCCCGTTTTGATATTGGGCTTTGATGCAAGCGTCAGCAACGCAGGGTGTCCAAAATATGAACAAAGCGGAATCGGATTCGGAATCGCAGTCCTCGGGGCCCGTGGTCTTGCGCCGGGGCCTGCGGGTGCTGGGGGTGTTGCGGCAAGCGGGGGCGGGCGGCATGCACGTCACCGACATTGCTCGCGCGGCGGGTATGCAGCGCTCTACCGCGTATCGATACCTGGAAGTGTTGGTGCAGGAAGGCTATGCCCTGCGCGAGTCCGAGGCGCCGCGCTGGCGCATCGCGGAACTGGGCGTGATGATGGCCGGCGACCCGCATGCGCAGGCCGTGCGCGGCCTGCGGCCGGTGCTGCGCCAGATCAGCGACGTGACGGGGGATTCCGCCTTTCTGATCTGTCGCGCGGCAAATGATTCGCTATGCCTGCATCGCGAAGTGGGCAATTACCCGGTGCAGGTATTGGCGGTAACGGTGGGGCACCGCCAGCCATTGGGCGTGGGCGCGGCCGGCTTGGCTTTGCTGGCGGCATTGCCGCCGGCCGAGGCCGATGAAGTGGTGACGCAAAACGAAAAGGCCTTGCGCGCCTATGGCGGCATGACCGGTGTGCAGATGCGGCGGCTGGTTGAGAACACGCGCGACCGGGGCTGGTCGGTGGTGGGCAACGCGGCGGTGCCCGGCGTGCTGGGCGTTGGCGTCGCCGTGTGCGACGCCAACGGTTATCCGCGTCTGGCGGTCAGCGTATCCAGCCTGATCGACCGGATGCAGGCGCCGCGCCAGCGCAGCATCGCGGAACTGATCCGCGGCCAGCTGGCGCAAGACGACGTCAAGCCGCGGCCGGGGTCGGCGCGCGATACGTCTTCTGGTAGTGCACCGTGAACGTATTGAAGGCGTCCAGCGCCTTTTTGGGGTCGTGGCCCGGCTTGACCAGAAAGCTGCTGAAGCCGACGCGCGCCTGGTAGTGGATGGTGTCGATCATCACGTCGCCCACCGCGCGCAGTTCGCCCGTCCAGTGGTATTGCGTGCGCAGCAGCTGCGCCAGCGAATAGCCACGGCCGTCGGTGTAGTTGGGAAAGTCCACGGCGATGAAGGCGATGCCGGCGGGGTCCAGCGTGCCGTCGGGCTCAGCCAGGTCACGCAGGTCGGCGTCGGGTTCCAGCAGCACGGCCACGGGATGCTTGTGGCGGCGCAAGGTGGCGCGCGAGGTTTTCCAGATGGAAAGCGGCACGATCCAGCCGGGCTCGTCCGTGGGCACCTGGCCCTCGGCGGCCACTTCGGGTTCGGGCACGAACGGGCGCGCCGTGTCCGCTTGCAGGCGGCCGTCGCGGATCAGGTGCGGGCCGGGGGCGTCGTGGGCGTAGAGGTCAGGCATGGGCGGGTTCGGCGCTTTGTACGGGTTTGGCGAAGGCGGGATCGGCGTAGACGTCCTGCTTGAAGGGGTCGATGCCGACGCGGTCCACCACGTCGATGAAGCGTTCGGTTTCGCTGTCGCGCAAGCCCAGGTAGGTGCGGATCAGGCGGTCGACAACGCCGGGCACCTGGTCGCGTGCGAACGAGGGGCCGATGATGCGGCCCACGGCAGCGCCGCCGCCGCGCGTGGATTCCAGGTCGGGCAGGGGCTTGGCGGCGCCGTTCTGGCGGCCACCCAGCGTGACCTGATACCACTCTTCGCCGGCCTTATCGACACCCAGGATGCCGATGTGGCCCACGTGGTGGTGGCCACAGGAATTGATGCAGCCGGAGATGTTCAGGTCCAGTTCGCCGATTTCGAACAGGTAGTCCAGGTCGTCGAATTGGCGTTGGATGGCTTCGGCCACGGGGATGGACACGGCGTTGGCCAGCGCGCAGAAGTCGCCGCCCGGACAGGCGATGATGTTGGTCAACAGGCCGACGTTGGGCGTGGCCAGGTTCAGCGCTTCCAGCTTCTGCCAGAGCTCGTGCAGGCGGGCGCGGCGCACGTCGGCCAGAATCAGGTTCTGTTCGTGCGAGACGCGCAATTCGCCGTAGCCATAGGCATCGGCCAGGTCGGCCACGGCGTCCATCTGGTCGGCGGTGATGTCGCCGGGCGGCACGCCGGTGGGTTTGAGCGAGACGGTGACGGCGGCGTAGCCCGCGACCTTGTGCGCGTGCACGTTGGTGCGCAGCCAGCGCGCAAAGCGCTTGTCGCCGGCGGCCAGCGCGTCGGTGTTGTCGGCATCTTGCGCGGCGGCGGCATCGTATTGCGGCCACACGAAGCGGGCCTTGATGCTGTCCACGAAGTCCTGGGTGATGGTGTCGGGGCCGTCTTTGATCAGTTGCCACTGCTCATCGACCTGCTGTGCATAGACCTCGGGCGTCAGGTCCTTGACCAGGATCTTGATGCGCGCCTTGTACTTGTTGTCGCGGCGGCCGTGCAGGTTATAGACGCGCAGCGCGGCTTGCAGGTAGGTCAGCAGATGCTGCCATTCCACAAACGGGTTGATCAGCTTGCCGACGATGGGCGTGCGGCCCATGCCGCCGCCGACCCACACGCGAAAGCCCAGCGTGCCATCGCGTTCAACGGCTTGCAGGCCGATGTCGTGCACGCCGACGGCCGCGCGGTCTTGCACGGCGCCGCTGACGGCAATCTTGAACTTGCGCGGCAGGAAGGCGAATTCGGGGTGCAGGGTGGACCACTGGCGGATGATCTCGCACCACACCAACGGGTCGACAAGTTCATCGGGCGCGACGCCGGCGAAGTGGTCGGTGGTGGTGTTGCGGATGCAGTTGCCGCTGGTCTGGATGGCGTGCATCTGCACGGTGGCCAGTTCGGCCAGGATGTCCGGCACGTCTTCCAGGCGGGGCCAGTTGAACTGTATGTTCTGGCGGGTGCTGAAGTGGCCGTAGCCGCGATCCCATTTACGGGCGATGTGCGCCAGCGTGCGCAATTGGCGCGACGCCAGCATGCCGTAGGGAATGGCCACGCGCAGCATGGGGGCGTGGCGTTGGATGTACAGGCCGTTCTGCAGGCGCAGAACGCGGAATTCATCTTCGGTGAGCTGGCCGTCGAGGAAGCGGCGCGTCTGATCGGCAAACTGCGCCACACGCTGCTCGACAAGCTGCTGGTCGACGGGGTCATACACGTACATGTCTACTGCCCTTGTGGTCTTCTCGGTCTATGCCCTGTAGCGTCCGGCGCGCAGCGTCGGAAAAGGGGATTCATAACCGTAACAGCCAGCAGACGGCAGCGTCTAAGTCATTCTCGTAATATGGAAATACCTTCGCGCAGCGCTATTACAAGGCGGCAGTCACTGCCCAGCGCGCGACCAGGACCAGCAGGATCACCAAGACCGCCGCCAGCAGCAGCCCGGTTGCAATCAGCGGGCCGGGTTTGTTGTGGGCGATGTCGGCGTGGTAGCCGCGGCCGCGCCGCACGCCGAAGAAACCCCAGAGCACGGAGCGGACCGTGCGCAGGAAACTAAGCATATGCGCCTCGTGGCGGATGAGGGGAACTGGCACTGTAGGCGCTGGCGGGCGCGCCAAACAGAGGCAGATTCGCGTCAGGCGACCGTATCAGTTGGCGGCGGCGCCGGGGTGCCGATGCCGCGCACGATGTGTTCCAGCAATTCGCGCGCAGCGGGCGAAATGTGGCGGCCGGCGCGGCTCAGCACGTGCAGGCTGCCCTGGTTCAGGATGGGGTTGGCCAGCGGCAGGCTGGCCAGGCGCTGGGCGCGCATGTCGGCCGTGACGGCGATGGGCGGCGTCAGCGCGTAGCCGATGCCCGCCGCCGCGAACTGCCACAGCGCCTTGAACGACGACGTCGTCAGCACGTTGCGCAAGCGCACCTGTTCACTGATCTCGGCCGCCTGAATGTGTTGCCGCACCCCAAACCCTTCCTGCATCGACGCGCCGGGGTGATCCGCCAGATCGGTCAGCAGCAGGGGGCGGCCCAGCCGGGTCAGCGGATGGTCCTGCCGGACGATGGCGCGGATGGGTTCGGGCCGCGAATAATGCGTGCGCAGCCGCGCGTCGTTGGGCGGCTGGAACACCAATCCTATATAGGCGCGGTCGTCCACAATGCGCTGCACGATCTCGGACGTGCGCGCCACATCGATGTCCAGCGTGACTTCCGGGTGGCTGCGCCAGTACCCGGGCAGCACGCGGTCGAACATCAGTTCGACGAAGCCTTCGCCCAGCACCAGGTCGATATGGCCGCGCTCGGCTTTGCGCAAGCTGTCGATTTCAGAGAAGAAGCTTTCCTGGATGTTCTGCTGCCGCTTCACATAGCGGGCCAGGATGTGGCCGGCGTCGGTGGGCACCACGCCGCGTCCGCGCCGTTCGAACAGCGCCATGCCGCAGTCGCGTTCCAGCGCGGCGATGGCGCGGCTGACGGCGGACGGGTCCATGTCCAGCACTTCAGCGGCGCCACGCACCGAGCCCCGGCTCATGACCTGCATGAAATAGTGAGTGCGGCGGGCGTCGAGTTTTTCGTCCATGGCGGGTTCCAGGCGGGCGGATGCGGCGGCAGATACACAGTCCCGGTTAAGGGTTTACCCGTATCGAAACCGATGCCGTGCAAAACTTTCCCAGGAAAAGGCCGTGCGTTGCATTTTACGCAACGTTTATGCGCGGGCGGTGTCATGGTTGCCTGAAAGACCCCCGGCGAAAATTCCGCCTGCTGCCGCAGCGCTGCGTTTGCCCGGCACGCGCACAAAATCTACTCACGTTCATCAGGGGAAATCGATGTCTCTCGCCAGCGCCAGTCTGGCCGCGCCTTCCATGTCGCTATCCGCACGCGTTCGAATGCTTGCCGCCATTTTGTTGGTGGTGGGTATTTCCGAAGCGATCGGCAGCGTCACGTTTTCGGTGGGTCCGGGCAAGATCGTTCTGCAACCGATGCTTTGGGCCATCTTCATCGGCGCCATCGTGGCGGCTTTCGGCCAGCGGCTGCCCGTGGGCGCCGGCATCGACAAGGCCATGCAGACCCGCATCAGCGGCTATCTGCAATACGCCTTGCTGCCCTTCCTGGCCAAGCTGGGCCTGATGGTGGGCGGCGCGTTGCCGCAGGTGCGCGAAGCCGGCTGGGCGCTGGTGTTCCAGGAATTCGGCCACTTCTTCGGCACCATGGCCATCGGCCTGCCGCTGGCGTTGCTGCTGGGCATCAAGCGCGAAGCCATCGGCGCCACGTTCTCGGTGGGCCGCGAGCCCAGCCTGGCCATCATCGGTGAACGCTACGGCATGAATTCGCCCGAAGGCCGTGGCGTGATGGCCGAGTACATCACCGGCACGGTGATCGGCGCGCTGTTCGTCGCCCTGATGGCCGGCTTCATCACCAGCCTGAACATTTTTGATCCGCGCTCGCTCGCCATGGGCGCCGGCGTGGGCTCGGGCAGCATGATGGCCGCGGGCGTGGGCGCCATCGCCTCGCAGCAGACGCCTGAAATGGCGCATCAGGTGGCCGCGCTGGCCGCCGCCGCCAACTTGCTGACGACCGTGGTTGGCGTGTACTTCACGCTGTTCATCTCGCTGCCGACCACGATCTTCCTGTACGGCAAGCTGGAGCCGGTGCTGGGCCGCTGGTCGCGCGGCAAGACCTCTGAATCGGTTGTGGACGACAGCGTGTCGGAAGACGTGCCGGCACATAACGCCAAGATGGGTTTTGGCGACCGCCTGACCGCCTATGTCATCTGCGGCCTGTTCGCGCTGGTGGGCAACCGCCTGGGCTACAACGTGCCGTTCATGGACGCGTTGCCGGGCATGGGCATCATCATCCTGCTGGTGGTGCTGACCGACCTGATTCTGCGTGTCGTGCCCAAGCTGCCGGCCGTGTTCGTGCTGTCGCTGATCGCCATGACGGCCGGGTGCCCGGGCGTGCTGCCGTACTCGGACCAGATCATCGCGCTGGTCGGCAAGGTGAATTTCCTGCCGTTCACCACCGTGATCCTGGCCATGGCCGGCCTGTCGATCCTGAAAGACCTGCCGGCGTTTCGCAAGCTGGGCTGGAAGATCGTGGTGGTGTCCCTGGCCGCCAACGCCGGCACCTTCATGGGCGCCACGATGATCGCGGAATTCTTCCACTGATCGATCCGCGCGGGGCGGCGCCGATGGCGCCGCGCTGAACGCGAATGAAAAAGCCGCCTGGCGTTGTCAGGCGGCTTTTTCGTTTCAGGACATGCGTGCGGCAGCGCCGGAGCGATGGCGCGCGTTGTCCGTCACGTTTTCGGTCGCTCCGATGTTGACGACCGCCGGCACGGCGACGGCGGTGGCCTTCACGGCCACGGCTGCCTGCAATTCCACTTGCGGGTTGGCCATCGCAACGCGATACGGCTGCAACGGCGTCAGCCCTTCGATGGTGCCCAGATCGTTCGCGTTGCCCGCGCGCTGGGCGACCGGATCCGATTGCGCCGCATAGGCGTCCAGCGCGCGGCGCAAGCGCGCATCGGCGAATTGATCGCGCAGGATATCGGGGTTGAGTACGTCGGCGGCCAACGGCGCCAGCGCCTCGGCGCGCAGGCCGGTGTGGGCAGTGGTGTCGGTACGGGTATTGGCGGCCGGTCGGGTTCGCGCAGCCTCGGAGGCCTCGCGCGCGCGAGCAAGGCGTTGCCCTTCCCAGGCGGCCTGGGCCTGCTTGGTGCGCTGGGCTTCGCGCAGGGCAGCCTCCCGCACGGCGGCTTCCCGCGCCAGGCGCTCGGCTTCAAACGTGGGTCGGGTGTCGTCCACCAGCGGCACGCGCGCCGGATAGGGCGCGGCAACACGGGTAATGGGCGAGATCGCAGAGACGTTCATGGTTGCTCCCTGTGCAAGTCGACAAGACCCGAATCGTCGGGTCTGCCGGGGGCTGACATGGGGAAAATTTACCGCGTTGCGGGCGCGGCGTCGTGTCAGCCCGTCGCACTAGGAGTCAAGGCGTAACCGCGTCAGACGGGCGGCAGGGTCGCCTGCATGGAGGGGCGTGCGTTAAAGGTCTTGAACCAGGCGGCAACGCCGGGGTGCGTGGCGCGCCAGTCGTAATCGCCGAAGCGGAAGTCCAGATAGCCCAGGGCGCAGCCGATGGCAATCGTGCCGATGTCCATGCGGCCGTCCAGGCGGACCACGTCTTTTTCCAGCTGAGCCAGGGCGTCGTGCGCCTTGCTCAGTTGGCCGTCGACCCAGTCGGTCCAGCGCAGGGCTTCGGGGCGCAGCGCCACTTCATAGCGCGCCAGCAACGCGGCGTCCATGACGCCATCGCCCAAGGCCTGGTCGGCCAGTGCCTGCCAGCGCGCGGGGCCGTTCGCGGGGAACAGCGTGCCGCCGCCCAGGTCGTTCAGGAATTCGCAGATGACGCGGCTGTCGTACAGCACCTGGCCGTCGTCCGTGATCAAGGTGGGCACCTTGCCCAGCGGGTTGCTGGGGATGATGCTTTTGTCGCGGGCGACGGGGCCGGCGGCGCTGGGCAGTTTCTCGATGCGGTCGGTCAGGGCCAGTTCGTGCGCAATGACCATGCATTTGCGCACGAAAGGCGAAGCCGGCGAGAAGAACAATTTCATATCGGTCCTTGGGGTTGCGTAACGTCTTTGAAGAAAGCGAAAAGCAGCCGCAAGCGTACCGGATATGAGGCTTATTCGGTGATGCCGGTTTCCAGGCAGGGATTGAATTCGCCGGTTTCCGGATCGCGCAGGAACAGCACGCCGGTGGCCACGCCGAAGTACGTGCCGTGCAGCTCCAGCTCGCCCTTTTCAACACGGCGGCGAATCGACGGGAACGTCATCAGGTTGTTCAGGCTGTGTTCGACCACGGCCAGTTCCAGGCGCTTGAGCTTGGTCTGGCGGTCGCCGCTGCCCGGGCCCAGGCGTTCGGCCACGGGTTCAATCTGCGACATCCACTTGCCGATGAAGTCACCCTTGGACAACGGCTTGGCGTCGTCGAAGAATGAACGGATGCCGCCGCAGGACGCGTGGCCCAGCACGACGATGTGCTTGACGTTCAGGCCGTTGACCGCGAATTCGATCGCGGCGCTGGTGCCGTGATAGGACGATTCCGAATCCGGCTCACAGGGCGGAACCAGGTTGGCCACGTTGCGCACGACGAACATCTCGCCGGGGCCGGCGTCAAAGATCACTTCGGGCGACACGCGGGAATCGCAGCAGCCAATAAGAAGAATTTCCGGGCTTTGCCCGAGTTCAGCCAGCTTCTGATAACGGCTGCTTTCCGAGTGGAAACGGCCGTCCAGGAACGATTGATAGCCTTCGGTGAGTCTTTTGGGGAACATGATGGTCGCTTCCTAGAAACAGGGCCAGGCTTGCTGGCACGCCGACAGACGCAATAAGGGGCTTCGTTTGGAAGCCCCTGTTATCGAGTCGACAAGCGGAATTTTCCCATATTTGTCCCTCCAACCCCCTGTCTAAACCCTGATTCGATCAGGGTTTTTCGGCGTCGTCTCCGTCATCGGCTATTGCGCCCGCACATCCAGTACCGTGACCTTGGTGAATTTCAGCGGCGTCATCGCTTTGACCAGGCGGATCTGCCCTGGGGGAATCGGGCCGATCACGTCGTCATTCACCCGGCCCACCTCGCGCCCTTGCGCGTCGTACAGCACATACGTCAGCACCGCGCTGGACACCGGCCGGCCGGACAGGTTGGCCAGCGAACCCGTGATGGTGGACATGTTCATATTGGTGTCGCGCACCGCCTGCACGTTGCCCAGCGTGACGCCGTACGTCAGGCTTTGCGCGCCTGCGGCGCCGGACAGGCCGGCAAGCAAAAGAACAAAGGCATGGGCAAGTTTCATGGCGGTCTCCTGGTGTGCCGGCGTAGGGGGCGCTTGACTGTCCGCGCTGCCGTTTGCGCCGTCCGCGCTTCTAGCGGACAGGGCTATCTCACTCCATTCCCAGGCCAGGCACAACGGGTCAAAAGGATGAATCGGTAACAGGTTGCGTGGGTTGTTCCGATATTCGTCGCTTACTGACAAGGATGCGTCGGAATGTCTCCAAATTGAGATCTTTCGGCCTTGTCTTTTCCTAACTTTTCGATGCTTGCCGTGTGTGGCCGTTTGTTCGATGATGGCGGGGCCGGCACGTGGCCGGCCGCTCGTCCGGGTGCGCGCATCCACGCAAACGGGCGCCTAACGCAAGGGAGAAACTCATGCTTTCCCGTACTAGCCAGTTGGCCTCGGCCATCGTGTTGTCCGCATGTTTTTTCGGGGCCTACGCCCAGACCCCCGCCGCGCCCGCGCCCGCCAAGACGCCCACGCCGCAACAGCAACGCATGGCCGACTGCAACAAGTCCGCCACCGGTAAAACGGGCGATGACCGCAAGGCCTACATGAGCAGCTGCCTGAAGGGCGAAGCCCCCGGGGCCGAAAAGAAGCTGACGCCGCAGCAACAAAAAATGAAGGACTGCAACGCCAAGGCCGGCGACCAGAAGCTGACGGGCGATGCGCGCAAAACCTTCATGAGCACCTGCCTGAAGGGTTGAAAACGCTTGCACGAATAAAAAAAGCGCCAGGCTCTCGTCTGGCGCTTTTTTTTGCGTGGCCGTTGGCCGCGCCGATTGCCGTGGACTTACACCGTCGCAATCGGCGTGACCGGCGACCCGATCGCATGCGGCAGGCGCAGCGGCGGGGCGGTCAGCATGAAGTGATGGCGGCCGTTGGCATGGAGAAAGTCCGCCAGGTCTTTCAAATACCAAAGCTCCGCCAAGGGCAGGCCCAGCTTGAACAGGCAGTGATGGTGCAGCGGCAGCATGGCGCGCGGGCCGGTCTTTTCCCGCGCGGGATAGGCCTCGACCGCGTAGTTGTCGGCGCAGATCGCGGCGATGCCGCTGTCCGTGATCCATTGCAGCAAGGCCGTGTCGGTGCCGTCCAGCGCGGCGCCGTAGGTGTGCAGCACTTGCGGGTCCGGCGTGCCGTTCATGGCCACGACCGCCTCGGCGTAACCGGTGCGCAGCACCAGCATGTCGCCGCGTTCAACCGTGATGCCATCCGTGTTCAGCACATGCATCAGTTCGGCATGGCCGACCAGCGTGCGGCCCGAGCCGTAGTGTCGGAACAGGTCCACCAGCACGCCGCGCCCCTGCATGCCTTTTTGCGCCAGGTTTTCCACGCCCAGCTTCAACGCGGCGGACGGGCCGCCGGTTGAGCAAGCGCAGCCGGTATGTTCGCTATCGGCCGGGCCGACCACGTCCACGCCCGCCTGAAAGCCGTTGTAATAGCGCAGTTCCGGCGTGCCGTCGCCATCGGCGTCAAACAGCGCGCCCACGTGCGCCAGCGCGTCCCACTGCGTGGAATATTGCATCGACAGCAGCACCTGGTCGTCGCTAAGCACGTCCACCGCATCCGGATTGACGTTACGCAGCGGAAAGTTCAGGTACGGCGTGTCGGCCAGCCGCGTCGGGCTCAGTTGCGGCGGGTGGCGGCGCGGGTTCAGCACGTTGCCGCCGGGCAGATCCAGCGGCAACGACAGGCAGAACGTCTTGCCCGCGCGGATCTCGCGCGCGCCCTTCAGCACTTGTTCTTCGGTAATGAGATTCAAACGGCCCAGTTGGTCGTCGGGTCCGAAGTCGCCCCAGTTGGAGCCTTCGGGCCGATGTTTCCAGCGCTGCATGCGGTTACTCCGTCAGGAAGTCGACGACCGCGCGGGTGAAGGCTTCCGGTTGCTCCCAGTTCGAAATATGGGAGGTGTTCAATTCGACATAGCGCGCGCCGGCGATGGCGGCGGCCAGTTCCCGGCCTTGCACGGGTGTGGCGGCCATATCGTGCGAGCTGCTGATAACCAGCGTGGGCGCGGTAATGGCCGAGACTTGATCGCGGTAGTCGGCGTCGCGCAGCGCGGCGCAGTTGGCCGAATAGCCGGCGTCCGGCGTGCGGCGCAGCATGTCGATCAGCACTTGCGTCAGGCCCGGTTCGGCGGCGCGGTAGCCGTCGGTCAACCAGCGTTCGACCAGCGTGGGCGCCATTTTTTCCAGCGTCTGCTCGGCCACGGCGGCGATGCGCGTGCTCCAGCCTTCCGCCGATCCGATGCGGGCGGCGGTGTTGCACAGGATCAGCTTGCCGATCCGTTCCGGGTGGGCCAGCGCCAGCGCGATGCCGGTGGGGCCGCCCATCGACAGGCCGCAGAAGTGCGCGCGCTTGATGTTCAGGTGCGCCAGCAGTTCGGCAACGTCGCCGGCAAGCTGTGCAAAGGTGTATTCGCCATCGGGTACCGACGACTTGCCATGGCCGCGCGTGTCGTAGCGCAGCACGCGGAAATGCTTGGTCAGTTCGGGAATCTGGCGCGCCCACATGTCGGAGCAGGTGCCCAACGAATTGGAAAGCACAAGCACCGGCGCGTCGGCGGGGCCATCGATGACGTAGAACAGCCGGGCCTGGCTGAGATCGGCGTAAGCCATGTGGGAAGTCCTCGGATGAAAACGCGGCCGCGCAAAAGGCGGCCGCGACGGGATTACAGGTGGCAGGTGCCGTCGACGTAGGCTTTGCGCCAGCGCGTGATGGTCACGCGGTCGAATAGATTGGCTTGCGAAAACGGGTCGGCGTCGATGAACTGTTGCGCGGCTTCGCGCGTGTCCAGGTCAACGATGTACAGGCCGCCGCCGGCGTCCTTGCCGTCGTCTTGCAGCTTGGCGCCGCACGCCAGCAGCAGCTGCTTGTTGGCGTCCAGGTATTCCAGGTGCGCCGCGCGATGTTGCTGGCGCACTTCCTGGTGGTTGGGCTTGTCGAACGTTTCGATGATGTAGGGCATGAAGTGCTCCTGTCAGATCGCCGAGGGATGGCGCGCCAGCGCCGTGACGTTGATGTCCATGTACGGAAACAGCGGCAGCGACGCCAGCAGCGTGTGCAGCTCGTCATTGCTTTCGACGTCGAAAATGCTCACGTTGGCGTAGCGGCCCACCACGCGCCACAGCTCTTTCCACTTGCCGTCGCGTTGCAGTTGTTGGGCCAGGGCCTTTTCGTCCGCCTTGAGCTTGTCGGCGCGTTCGGCCGGCATGTCGACGGGAAGATTGACTTGCATTTGAACCATGAACAGCATGATGGGGGCTCCTGATTAGCGGGAAAACTTCAACGGCAGGCCGGTCAATGCCAGCAGCTCGTCAGCGGTGACATCGCCGAACATGTCGGTCACGGTGACTCCGTCGGCGCGGATGTCGAACACCGCCACGTCCGTGTACACGCGCGACACGCAGCGCACGCCCGTCAGCGGATACGTGCACGCCTCGACCAGCTTGCTTTGGCCTTCGCGCGTTTGCAGTTCCATCATCACGAAGACGTCTTTGGCGCCGATGGCCAGGTCCATCGCGCCGCCCACGGCGGGGATGGCGTCGGGCGCGCCGGTGTGCCAGTTGGCCAGGTCGCCGTGCTGCGACACCTGGAAGGCGCCCAGCACGCAGATGTCCAGGTGGCCGCCGCGCATCATCGCGAACGAGTCGGCGTGATGGAAGAACGAGCAGCCGGGCAGTTCGGTCACGGGCTGCTTGCCGGCGTTGATCAGGTCGTAGTCTTCCTGGCCCTTGGCGGGCGCGGGGCCCATGCCCAGCATGCCGTTTTCGGTATGCAGGATGACTTCGCGGTCAGCCGGCAGGTGGTTGGCCACCAGCGTGGGCAAGCCGATGCCCAGGTTGACGTAGGCGCCTTCGGGGATGTCCTGCGCGACGCGGGCGGCGATCTGGTCGCGGGTCAGTTTGGTGCTCATTGCTGCTCCTTGGCGGCCGGGGCGGCGTCGATCTGCACGACGCGCTGCACGAAGATGCCGGGGGTGACGACGGTTTCGGGGTCCAGCGTGCCCAGTTCAACCACTTCGCGCACCTGCGCCACGGCCACGCGCGCGGCGCTGGCCATGATGGGGCCGAAGTTGCGGGCGGTCTTGCGGTAGACCAGGTTGCCCCAGCGGTCACCGCGTTCGGCCTTGATCAGCGCGTAGTCGGCGTGCAGCGGATATTCCAGCACGTAGTGGCGGCCGTTGATCTCGCGCACTTCCTTGCCATCGGCCAGCGGGGTGCCGTAGCCGGTGGGCGAGAAGAACGCGCCGATGCCGGCGCCCGCGGCGCGGATGCGCTCGGCCAGGTTGCCCTGGGGCACCAGTTCCAGCTCGATCTTGCCGCTGCGGTACAGGCCGTCGAAAATCTGCGAATCGACCTGGCGCGGGAACGAGCAGATGATCTTGCGCACGCGGTTCGCGCCCAAGAGGGCGGCAAGGCCGGTGGTGCCGTTACCGGCGTTGTTGTTGATGATGACCAGGTCTTTGGCGCCCTGTTCGAGCAGGGCGTCGATCAATTCCATGGGCTGGCCGGCAGTGCCGAAGCCGCCGATCATGACGGTGGCGCCGTCGGGTACGTCCGCCAGGGCGGCCGCCGCGCTTGCAACAAGCTTAGAGATCATGATGTTCGCTCATAGGTGGCGTGTCATAATTTGTTCTTCACTAGAACTTTCGTTCTTCTGAAGAACATCGTTTCATGGGGACCGCACAGCGTCAAGGCAACCCGACGCATGACGATCCTCCATCGTTTGGCGTTGCCCGCAATGGCAACGAACGGCTCGCCAGCGGCGAGCTTTTTACTCTTGGGACCTACCGGATGGCCGAGCAAGACCCCCAGCAGCCCAGCGACAGCTACGTGCAATCCTTCGCGCGCGGCCTGTCGGTGATCCGGGCGTTCGGCCCGGGCCGTTCGCAGATGACGCTGTCCGAAGTGGCCGCCGTGACGGGGCTGACCCGCGCCGGCGCGCGCCGCATCCTGCTGACGCTGGAACACCTGGGCTACGTCACCGTCACCGACCGCAAGTTCGAACTGACCCCGCGCATCCTGGAGCTGGGCTACGCCTACCTGTCCGGCACGCCGCTGTGGAACCTGGCCTTGCCGTACATGGAAGAAGTGGCCGAGCAGACGCGCGAATCGTGCTCGGTGTCGGTGCTGGAAGGCGCCGACATCGTGTACATCCTGCGCCTGTCCACGCACAAGGTGATGACCATCAACCTGGCCGTGGGCAGCCGCCTGCCGGCGTGGGTGACGTCGATGGGCCGCGTGCTGCTCGCCGGCCTGTCGGACGCGGAACTGGACCGGGTGCTGGCCATGAGCCAGATCCAGGCCTACACCCCGCAAACCGTTACCGACGTTGCCGAACTCAAGCGCCTGCTGGCCGGCGTGCGCGCCGACGGCTACGCGTGCGTGGCGCAGGAACTTGAACCAGGCCTGCAATCGGTGGCCGTGCCCATCGTTGACCGCAGCGGCCGCGTGATCGCCGCGATGAACGTCAGCGGGCAGTCCAACCGCTTCACGCGCGAGGCCATGCTGGATGCGTTTTTGCCGCCCTTGCGCCACGCCGCCGACCAGATCAACCACGCGCTGCTGCGCCGCTAGGCGCGGCGGGCAGGCACGAAGGTCGGGGCGGTTCGGCATGGCGAGCGGGCTCAGATGGGCGCGACGCCCAGCGTCGTGCCGCCGCACACATACAGCATCTGGCCCGTTACGAAGCCGTTGTCGGGCGACAGGAAGAACATGGCGGCGCGCGCCACATCTTCCGGCGTGCCCAGGCGCTTGACGACGATGCTGTTGATGATGCGCTCGGTTTGCGGAGCGCCCGCCGGATTGCTCTTGGTGAACAGGTCGGTGGCGATCGGGCCGGGGCCGATGGCGTTGACGGTGATGCCGTCGCCGCCCAGCTCCATGGCCAGCGTGCGCGTCAGGCCCACCAGCCCGGCCTTGGTGGCCGAATAGACCACGCGATCCGGCTTGCCCAGCGCCGCGCGCGACGACATGTTCACGATGCGGCCAAAGCCGGCTTCGCGCATGGCGGGCAACGCGGCCTGCACCAGGATCAGCGCGGTGCGCAGATGCAGGTTCACCACATAGTCCAGATCCGCCAGGGTGGCCGTGTCGGCCGTGCCCGGGCGCGTTGCGCCGGCGTTGTTCACCAGGCCCACGATGTTGTAGGCGGCGGTGACTTCGGCGGCCACTTCCTTGGTGCGCGCTTCATCGGTCAGATCGGCCTGATACGAGACCAGCCCGGCCGGCGGATTCTCGGGCAGTCGGTAGTCGATGTTGACCACCTTGTGGCCCGCATCCAGCAGCATGCGGATGATGGCGGCGCCTATGCCGGCGCTGCCGCCGGTGACGAGATACGCAGTCGGTTTGCTCATATCGGTTTCCAGTCTTGTTCAAAGAAAGCGCGTGGGGATCAGTGCGTGGCGTAGCCCCAGGCCAGCACGGCGGTGATGTGGATCACGCCCACCCACAGCATCATGATGACGGTGTAGCCCATCACGTCGCGCAGCTTCAGCTTGGACAGGGCCAGCGCCGGCAGGATCCAGAAGGGTTGCACCAGGTCGTTCCAGGCGTTGCCCAGCATGACGGCCATGGTCGTCTGGTTCATTGCGCTGCCGATTTCCTTGGCCGCGTCGATCATGAACGGACCCTGGATGACCCAGTGGCCGCCGGCCGACGGCGCAAAGAAGTTGATGAAGAACGAGCTGATCAGGCCCCAGAACGGCAGCGTGGCCGGCGTGGCAAGATCCACGAACACTTGCGAGATCGACGTCACCAGGCCGGACGCGGCCATGATGGCCATGATGCCGGCGTAGAACGGGTATTGCAGGATGATCCCGGAAATCGTCTTGATGCCTTCGGTCAGCTTGGCCACGTAAGCGGCCGGCGTGCCCAGCAGGATGATGCCCAGGAACAGGATGATGAAGTTGATCAGGTTCAGGTCCAGCGAGCCGCCGTCCATGAAGTGGAACGTGACGTAGGCAATGCCCAGCGCGCCGATGAGCAGGCTCAGGATGCGGCTGTTGTTCAGCTTCGAGGCAATGGTGCCCTTTTCCAGCATGTCTTCGCTGGCGTTGGAGGCATTGGCGTCGCGGTCGATGCCCGGGTCCACTTCAACGATCTTCTCGCCCTTCTTGGGGTGCAGCCACGCGTTCAGCAGCGGCAGCGTGATGATGATGACCAGGCTGGTGATCAGCATGGGCACCGAGAAAATGGTTTCCGACAGCGGGATGGTGCCCATCTGCTTGGCGGTGGGGTGGCCGGGGGTGGCGACCAGCACCGGGATGCTGGCGGACAGGCCCAGGCCGTACATCGTGAAGCCGCTATAGGCGGCCGCGATGATCAACGGGTAGTGCACGCCCTTGACCTTCAGCGCCAGCTTCTTGGCGACGATGCCGCCGATGACCAGGCCAAAGCCCCAGTTCAGGTAGCTGCCCACGCCGCCAACCAGCGTGGCGACGATGATGGCGGTGTGCGGCTTGTGCACGTGGCTGACGATGCGGTTCAGCAGGCGGTCGGTCAGCGGCGCGGTGGCCAGCACGTAGCCCATCGCCAGAATCACGGCCATCTGCGTCGTGAACGCCAGCAGGCTCCAGAAGCCCTTGCCCCAGGCGCGGGTCACGTCGCCGATGCTCTGGCCTTCGATGCCCATGGCCAGCAGCACGGTCAGCAAGGTCAGTGCAATCGCGAAAACAAAAGGATCCGGCAGATACTTGCGCATCAGCTCGGTAAAGAATGAAGCGAGTTTATTCATGGTGCCTCCAACAACTCCGTAGGCGGGTTCTTTAGTGCCGTGCCCCGCGCGCCATCGGGTGGCGATGCGCAACGGGGATCGACGATTGGTTTTCTTTGTGTGGGGGGGCTCGTGGCCCGATGGCGCGGTGGGCAATGCCCCGCGCCTTATCAGTTGTGAATTCGAAAAAGAAACGCCGTCAGGAGTCGTCGGCCTTGCTGTTCAGCCATGCCGCCAGTTCGCCCAGCGCCGCGCTTTTCTCGCGCAGCACGCGTTCGCGGCGCTCAGGGCTCCAGGTGTAGAAACCCTGGCCGCTCTTGGCGCCGATCTGGCCGCTGTCGACCTTGCTTTTCAGCAGGTCGGAAGGCTCGGTGCGGTTTTCGAGATCTTTGTACAGGTAGCTGGCAATCGCGTAATGCACGTCGATGCCGTTCATGTCGCGCTGTTCCAGCGGGCCGGACAGGGCCAGCCGGATGCCCAGGCTCCACTTGACCACTTCGTCGATGTCCTCGGCGCTGGCCACGCCCTTTTCCAAGAGCGAGATGGCTTCGCGCGCCAGCGCATGCTGGATGCGGTTGGCGATAAAACCGGGGATGTCCTGGCGCACCAGCACGGGCCGCTTGCCGGCAAAGCGCAGCGTCGCCATGACCTGCGCGACGGTGGCGTCCGACGTGTCGTCGTTGCGCACGACTTCCACCAGCGGGATGACGTCGGCGGGCGTGAAGAAGTGCGCGCCCACGAAGCGGTCGCGGCGCGCGACGGCGCTGGCGATGGCGTTGATGGACAGGCCCGACGTGTTGGTGGCGAAGAGCGTGTGCGGGGGGCACAGCGCGTCAAGCTTGGCGAAGATGCCGCGCTTGAGCTCCAGGTTTTCCGGCACGGCCTCGATCACCAGTTCGACGTCAGCCGCGGCCTCCAGGCCGGCATCCATGCGGATGCGCGCCAGGGATTCCTGCACCTGGTCGGGCGCGTAGACGTTCAACTGACGGTCGATGACGGCGCGGGCACGGTCCAGCGCGCCGGGCATCGGGTCGATCAGGACGATGTTCAGTCCCTTCGAGGCGAACAGGGCGGCAATGCCGCTGCCCATGGCGCCTGCGCCGATGACGGCGAGATTCTTGAGGGGAGTATCCATGACAGTTCGCTTGGGGCTGCTTGCAGCCGGGCGTTGCAGGCGGGCACGCGGGGAACCAGGCGGTTTCTGTCTCGTCCTCAGGGTGCCTTTCTGTGCGGCGCGGCCAGAAAAATCGTTATGTTCGATATACGAACATTTGTGCGTGTATAGAATTTCTGTCAGGGATAGTACTAAAAGTCTCCCGGGGTGGACAAATGGCCCCTCAACGGTGTTCGGCAGGTGGACGCTGCCGCCTAGCCGGAATTGCGCAGGCCCGCCGCGATGCCGTTGATGGTCAGGTGGATGGCGCGCTGCACGCGTTCGTCTATTTCCGCCTTGGGATTGTTCTGCGCCGCGCGGTGGCGCCGGATCAGGTCGATCTGCAAGTAGTTCAGCGGGTCGATATACGCAAAACGTTCGCGCAGGGAATCTTGCAGCGTGGGGTTGTCGGCCAGCAACTCGCGTTGGGTCAGCAGTTTCAGCATGGCCAGCGTGCGGCCATGTTCGGCGCTGATCAGCCCGAAGACGCGCTCGCGCAGGCCGCGTTGCGGCACCAGCTGCGCATAGCGCGCCGCGATGGCCAGGTCGGACTTGGCCAGCACCATTTCCATGTTGGACAGCAGCGTGCGGAACGCGGGCCAGTCGCGCGCCATCTCGCGCAGTTGCGCCAGCCGCGCGCGTCGTGAACGCGGGCCGCCTTCGGCGCCCACTTCCAGATAGGCCTCGATGGCCGAGCCCATGCCGTACCAGCCGGTCAGCATCAGGCGGCATTGCGCCCACGAAAAGCCCCACGGAATGGCGCGCAGGTCTTCGATGCGCTGGCCCTTCTTGCGCGAGGCAGGACGCGATCCGATGTTCAGGCCGGCGATTTCACTGATGGGCGTGGCGGCAAAGAAATACTCGGCAAAGCGCGGCGTGTCGTACACCAGGCCGCGATAGGTGCGCTGCGCGGTGTCAGACATGAACGACATGGCCGGGCCGTGCTGCGCCATGTGCGCATCTTCCGCGCTGGTGGCTTCGGCGCGCGGGGCCAGGCTGGATTCCAGCGTGGCGGCCACCAGCAGTTCCAGGTGCCAGCGGCCAACCTCGGCGTCCTTGTACTTGCTTTGGATGACTTCGCCTTGCTCGGTCAGGCGGATCTGCCCGGCGACCGTGCCGGGCGGCTGCGCCAGGATGGCGTCAAAGCTGGAGCCGCCGCCGCGTCCCACCGAGCCGCCGCGGCCGTGGAACAGGCGCAGGCGCACGTGGCGCGATGAAAACACGTCGACCAGCGCGCGCTCAGCCTGGTACAGCGACCAGTTCGACGTCAGGAAGCCGCCGTCCTTGTTGCTGTCGGAATAGCCCAGCATGACTTCCTGCGCGCCGTTCTGCGCCTGCTTCACGCGCTGGCGCACTTCGGGCAGGTCCAGCCAGGCAGCCATGATGTCGGCGCCGCGCTGCAAGTCGGGAATCGTTTCGAACAAGGGCACGACCATCAGGCCGTCGTCGGGGTCCAGGTCCTGCCCGACCGGGGCTATCAAGCCCGCTTCCTTTTGCAGCACCATGACTTCCAGCAGGTCGCTCAGCGTTTCGGTGTGCGACACGATGGTCTGGCGCACGGCCTGCTTGCCGTAACGCGCGCGACCGGCGGCGGCGGCGCGCAGCACGGCCAGTTCGCGCGTGGTGTCTTCGCTGTAGGCGATCCACGGCGAAGCCAGCGGGCGCGCCTGGGCCAGTTCGGCACGCAGCAGCGCCACGCGGGCGTCTTCGTCCAGCGCCAGGTAGTCCAGCGGCTTGCCTTCATGCAGCGTGCCGGCGCGCTCGAACAGTTCGGCCAGCGCGCGTTCGTGCACGTCGGAGCTTTGGCGCAGGTCGACCGTGGCCAGGTGAAAGCCGAACACCTCCACCGCTTGTTGCAGGCCCGACAGGCGCAGCTTGGCGATGGGCGAGGCGTGGTGCGCGGCCAGCGACGCGGCAATCACGGCCAGGTCGGCGGACAGTTCCCGCGGTGCTTGATACGCGGGCGCCGCCACGGTGCTGCGGCGCGCCAGGTCCTGCCCCGTCAGCGCTTGCGCCGTGGCGGCCAGTCGCGCATAGACGCCAACCAGCGCGCGGCGATAGGGCTCGTCGCTGCGGTGGGGGGAATCGTCGCCGCTGTTGTCGGCCAGCGCCAGCAGTTCCGGGTCGGCGGAGATCAGCAGGGTGGTGATCGACAGTTCCGCGCCCAGCGCGTGGACCTCTTGCAGATAGTGTTCAAACAGCACCGTGGCCTGGCGCAGCAGCGCGCGTTCCAGCGTGGCGGCGTCCACATTGGGGTTGCCATCGCGATCGCCGCCGATCCAGCTGCCCATGCGCAGAAACGGTTCCAGCGGCGCGGGCGGCGCGGCAAACGGCTTGGTCGGTTCGCGGTTCAACAGCTTGGACAGGTCTGCGTACAGGCGCGGGATGACTTGCAGGAAGGTGCTGCGGTAGTACGACAGGGCGTTTTCGATCTCGTCGGCTACCGTCAGGCGCGTGTAGCGCAGCATGCGCGTCTGCCACAAGGTGGCCACGCGGCCAAGCAACGCGGCATCCAGCTCGGCCAATTCGTCGGGCGTCAGCACGCCGTCGCGCTGGGTCAGCGCCAGGGCAATTTCGCGGTGCACATCCAGCGTACTCTTGCGCTGCACTTCGGTCGGGTGCGCGGTCAGCACCGGCACCACGCTGGCGTCGGCCAGCAGCCGGCGGATGCGCGCCACGCCCACGCCTTGCCTGCCCAATGTCTGCACGGCATCACGCAGGCTGCCACGCGGCGCGGTGTCGCCGGCCAAGGCGCGGGTGCGCTGGCGGCGGTTCTGGTCGCGGTCTTCGGCAATGTTGGCCAGATGCAGAAAATAGCTGAAGGCGCGCGCCACGGAATTCGGGTCGTTGCCTTGCAAGCGCTTGACGCGCTGTTCCAGCAGCTTGCTGTCCGCCTCGTTGCCTTCGCGCCGGAATTTCACGGCGGTGCGGCGCAACGTTTCAATGGTGTCGAACACCCGTTTGCCTTCGCATTCCGCGATCACGGCGCCCAAAAAGCGGCCTAGCAGGCGGATATCGTGGCGCAAGGGTTCTGCGGAGTCGGACTGCGGGCGGCTGGCTTTCATCGGGCGGGGGTTCCGTCAGGCTGAATGAAGAAAAGAAAGACGTGGGCGTTGCGGCACTACCAGGAAAATCGGACCGATTGATTTTACGCAGCGTTCCTTACGGGAACGGCGCTTTGCCTCGGTTAAAGTCCGGGATGTCCCTTCGTCTTTGTAGAAGCCCCCTTTATGCAAAATCATCAACGTCGCGCGCTCGTGCTGTTCTCGGGCGGCCAGGATTCCACCACTTGCCTGGCGTGGGCGCTGGACCGCTATGCCCATGTGGAAACGGTGGCGTTCGATTACGGTCAGCGCCATCACATCGAACTGTCGGCGCGCTTGAATGTGCTGCGCGACATCCGCGCCAACTTTCCGGATTGGGCGCCGCGCCTGGGCGAAGACCACTTGCTGGACTTGAAGGTGCTGGGCCAGGTGGGCGACACCGCCATGACCAGCGACCGCGCCATCGAGATGCAGGCTAACGGCCTGCCCAACACTTTCGTGCCGGGGCGCAACCTGCTGTTCCTGACGCTGGCGGCGGCGCTGGGCTATCGGCGCCAGCTGGACGTGCTGGTGGGCGGCATGTGCGAAACGGACTTTTCCGGCTACCCCGATTGCCGCGACGACACCATCAAGGCGCAGCAGGTGGCGCTGGGCTTGGGGCTGGGCACGCGGATGACGATCGAGACGCCGCTGATGTGGATCGACAAGTCCGAAACCTGGGCGCTGGCCTATCAGTTGGGCGGCGACGCCCTGGTGGAAACCATCGTCGAAGAAAGCCATACCTGCTATCTGGGCGAGCGCGGTGCGCGGCACGACTGGGGCTACGGCTGCGGCGAATGCCCGGCGTGCAAGCTGCGCAAGATCGGCTGGGAAAAGTGGGTGGTGGCCTCGGCCGCGGAAGGCTGATGGCCAGTGGCGGGGGGGATGCGGGCTTGGGGTTGCGCAGGCGTAGCCGGTGCACGCCGGCGCGTCCGGCCCTCCAGGCCTAAGTCCGCCTGGACGCGGGCACAGCCACCACCCTGCCGATAAACCGCCGTCTTAATAAATAAGCCGCCGCCGCGATCACGCCCGCCAAGGCCGCCGACATCGCCATGGCGGCGCGCGCACCCTGCGTCTCGATCAAATACGCATACGCCACGGGCGCCGTGGCCGTCAGCAAAAAGCTGGGCACCAGCAGCGCACCGACCAGCGTGCCGTAGCTGCGGAAGTCAAACAAGGCCAGCGGCAGCGTGCCGCGCGTGATGGTCAGCAGCCCGTTGCACGCGCCGTAAAGCAAGGCATAGGCGGCAATGGCGTACACGCTGCCGTTGGACAACCACGCCAGCACAAAGCACAGCGGCATCAAGGCGGTGACGACCCACGTCAACGTCAGCGGATGCAGCCTTGCGCCCAACGTCACGTCGGCCATGCGGGCGGCGAACTGGCCGACGCCCCACAAGGCCGCCACGCTGGCCGCCGACGCGCCGGCCACGCCCAAGCCCGTCATCAGTGCGATCAAATGCGCGGCGTTGCCGGCGGCCAGGAAGTTGGTCAGCATGGCGATTACCGCGTAAAGCGTGCCGGCCAGGCGGCGTTCGGAGGCATTGCGCGTCAAGCCGGCGCCCGGGCGGTCGGAGACAGCGGCGGGCGCGGCATACCGTTGGCGAGGCAGCGCCAGGTACAGCGGCAAGGTCGCCAACGCCAGCGCGCCATAGACGAGCACCGCGCCGCGCCAGCCCAGCCAGCCGGATAGCGCGTGTCCGGCCGGCCACATCACCGTGGACGCCAGCCCGCCAAACAGCGTGATCTGCGACATGGCCCGGCGCGCGGTCGGCCCGGCGGCGCGCGCCAGCGACGCAAACGCGGCGTCGTACAGGCACAGCCGCATGCCCACGCCCAGCACCAGCCACGCCAGGTAGTAAGCGGCCAGCCCGTGCGCGGCGGCCAGCAGCGCGCAGCCCGTTGCCCCGATCAACACGCCCACCGGCATCACGCGATGCCCGCCCCAGCGGTCCACGGCCCGGCCCGCCAACGGCGACACCAGCGCCATCGTGACGATGGCGGCTGAAAACCCGCCATAGACGAGGGACGCGTTCCACCCCAGGTCGGCCGTCATGGCCGGGCCGAACGCGCCGATCAGGTAGAACGTGACGCCCCAGTTGACCAGCTGGGTCAAGCCCAGGCAGACGACGGCGCGCGGCGCAATCACGGGCGCTGCGGTGGCGTCGTGTCGCCTTCGCCCAGGCTGCGCTGCATCAGCACCGTGTCACGCCATTCGCCATGCTTGTGGCCCACGGATCGCAGCGTGCCCACCGGATGAAAACCCTGGCGGGCATGCAGCGCCAGCGACGCGGCGTTGCGGCTGTCGCCCACCACCGCCAGCATCTGGCGCCAGCCGGCAGCGGTGCAGCGGTCGATCAGCGCGGCCAGCAGCTTGCCGCCGATGCCAAGGCCGGCGCGGCCGGCTTTGACATAGACAGAGTCCTCAACCGTGTGCCGGTAGGCCGGGCGGGGGCGGTACGGCGTGACATAGGCGTAGCCGACGACTTCGCCATTGATCTCCGCCACCAGGTACGGCATGTCTTTTTCCAGCACGGCCGCGCGGCGCAGCCGCATGTCGTTGATGGAAGGCGGCTCCAGTTCGAAGGACGCGGTGCCGTGTTCAACGTGGTGCGCGTAGATGGTCTTGATGGCGGGAAGGTCAGCATCCGCGCTGTCGCGGATGAGCAGGGTTGGCGTGTTGGGCGACATAAAGGGGGCGTAGCGAAGAGTAGGGGAAATGGGCCAGCCGCCAGTTTGGTCCGAAATAAATCATAAATGAAGCTTTGGAAGATTATGATTTGCATAAGAAAAACTTTTGGTTGGCGTCATGCGAGGCTTGAACCTGGTCCATCTACGCATCTTTGCGCAGGTGATTGAGCTTGGCAGTTTCTCGGCGGCCGCCGAGCGCGGGGGCGTCACCCAGCCAGCCGTCAGCCTGCAAATCCGCCAGCTGGAAAGGCGTTTTGGCCTGAAACTTGTCGAACGGGTCGGCCGCCGTGCCGGCCCGACTGCCGCCGGGCTTGAACTGCTGACCCATATCCGCGTGATCGACGCGGCGCTGGCGCAGGCCGAACAGGCCATGACCGCGCATGCGTCCCAGGTGTCCGGCCGCATCCGGCTGGGCACGGGCGCCACCGCCTGCACGTATCTGTTGCCGCCCATCCTGGCGCAGCTGCGCCGACGCTTTCCCGCGCTGGATATCGTGGCCAGCACCGGCAACACCGCCGATATGCTGCGGGCCCTGGAGAACAATACGCTGGACATGGGGCTGGTGACCCTGCCCGCGCCCGGCCGCATGTTCCAGGTGACGCCGGTCATGGAAGACGAGTTCGTGGCGATCTTCCCCGTTCGCGACTCTGCCTCGATTCCGGAGCAGGTGACGCCACAGGCCTTGTCTCCGTGGCCCTTGGTGCTGTTTGAGCCTGGCGCACGTACGCGCCGCCTGGTGGACGACTGGTTCGAGGTGGCGGGCGTGGCCTGCAAGCCCTTCATGGAGCTGGGCAGCACCGAGGCCATGAAGGAAATCGTGGCGGCGGGGCTGGGCTGCGCGGTGCTGCCCAAGCTGGCCGTTTCCGGCGCGGGACACCGGGACGCGCTGGTGGTGCGTTCGCTGACGCCGCACTTGGCGCGCGATCTGGCCATCGTGATGCGCCGCGACAAGCCGCTGAGCCGGGGCTTGCGCCATTTGCAGGAAGCGTTGCTGGCGCTCAGGGCGTAGGCTTGCTGGCACGCCTGCGCCCGATCCAGCGTATTATTTACCGTTTTGCCGCCACGCTAACAGCACTCGAGACAAATCATGCCGCACTACCGTTCCCGCACATCGACCCACGGCCGCAACATGGCCGGCGCCCGCGCCCTGTGGCGCGCCACTGGCATGAAGGACGGTGATTTCGGCAAGCCGATTATCGCGGTAGTGAACTCGTTCACGCAGTTCGTGCCCGGCCACGTGCACCTGCGCGACCTGGGCGCGCTGGTCGCCAAAGAGATCGAAGCCGCCGGTGGCGTCGCCAAGGAATTCAACACGATCGCCGTCGACGACGGCATCGCCATGGGCCACGGCGGCATGCTGTATTCGCTGCCGTCGCGCGAACTGATCGCCGATTCGGTCGAATACATGGTCAACGCGCATTGCGCCGACGCCATGGTCTGCATTTCCAACTGCGACAAGATCACCCCGGGGATGTTGATGGCCGCCATGCGCCTGAACATCCCGGTCGTGTTCGTGTCCGGTGGCCCGATGGAAGCGGGCAAGGTCAAGTCGCCCACCGACGGCAAGGTCATCGCCAAGATCGACCTGATCGACGCCATGATCAAGGCCGCCGACCCCAACGTGTCGGACGCCGAAGTGGCCGAAGTGGAACGCAGCGCCTGCCCCACCTGCGGCTCCTGTTCCGGCATGTTCACCGCCAACTCGATGAACTGCCTGACCGAAGCCATCGGCCTGGCCCTGCCTGGCAACGGCACCATCGTCGCCACGCACGCGTGGCGCAAGGGCTTGTTCGAACAAGCCGGCCGCCTGGTCGTCGACCTGTGCCGCCGCTACTACGTCGAAGAAGACGAATCGGTCCTGCCGCGCAACATCGCCACCAAGAGCGCGTTCCAGAACGCGATGGCGCTGGACGTGGCCATGGGCGGCTCGACCAACACCGTGCTGCACTTGCTGGCCGCCGCGCAGGAAGCGGGCGTGGATTTCACGATGGCGGACATCGACCGTATCTCGCGCAAGGTGCCGTGCCTGTGCAAGGCGGCGCCCGCCACCGACAAGTACCACATTGAAGACGTGCACCGCGCCGGCGGCATCCTGGGCATCCTGGGCGAACTGGCGCGCGCCGACCTGTTGGACCTGTCTTGTGGCAACGTGCACAGCGGCACGCTGGGCAACGCCATCCAGAAATGGGACGTGGCCGGTGACGCAAGCGAAGAAGCGCAGAAGTTCTACCGCGCCGCGCCCGGCGGCATCCCCACCACGGTCGCCTTCAGCCAGGACGCCACGTTCCTGACGCTGGACACCGACCGCAAGACGGGCTGCATCCGCAGCAAGGAAAGCGCCTATTCCAAGGACGGCGGCCTGGCCGTGCTGTACGGCAACCTGGCCGAGAAGGGCTGCATCGTCAAAACCGCCGGCGTGGACGAATCGCAATGGGTTTTCACGGGCCGCGCCCGCGTGTTCGAAAGCCAGGACGACGCCGTTGAAGGCATCCTGGGCGACAAGATCGTGGCGGGCGACGTCGTCGTGATCCGCTACGAAGGCCCCAAGGGCGGCCCCGGCATGCAAGAAATGCTGTACCCCACGTCGTACCTCAAGTCCAAGGGCCTGGGCAAAACCTGCGCCCTGTTCACCGACGGCCGTTTCTCGGGCGGCTCGTCCGGCCTGGTGATCGGCCACGCCTCGCCGGAAGCGGCCGAGGGCGGCACGATCGGCTTGGTGGAAGAAGGCGACATCATCGAAATCGACATCCCCAACCGCAAGATGCACCTGGCGGTTTCCGACGAAGAACTGGCCCGCCGCCGCGCCGCGATGGACGCGCGCGCTGACGGGTGGGAGCCGGTCGGCCGCGAACGCGTGGTGTCGCAAGCCCTGCAAGCCTACGCAGCATTGGCCACGTCGGCCGACCGCGGCGCGGTGCGTGACCTGTCGCAGCTGAAGCAAAAAGCCAAGCGCTGATCGCGGCGCAGGGCTGGGAAGAACGGCGCCCGAGGGGCGCCGTTTTATTTGCGCGGTGAGGCGTCATTGGGGTCGCAAGACACCGCGCAATGTAGCGGGATACTGCGAAGCACAGGGTTAAGGCTGTAAATTCGATATACAACAGACAGGCTGTTTTTTGGGCCCCAAGGACGCACCACATGGCTTTGAATTCCGATGCATTGCGCGTGTTTCTCGGCGTGGTGGACGCCGGGTCGCTTAGCGCCGCGGCCGAGCTGCTGGGGCACACGGCGTCGGGAGTCAGCCGGGCCTTGGCACGGCTGGAAGAGGACCTGGGCGTGATGCTGCTGAACCGCACCACGCGGCGCATGGAGCTGACCGAAGAGGGCGCGCACTTCTTGCCCAAGGCGCGGCAGATTGTCGCGTCGCTGGACGAGGCCGAAGAGTGCATGCGCATGGTGCATCAGCGGCCGGCGGGCAGGTTGCGGGTGGATGCGTCGGTGCCGGTGATGCTGCATTGCGTGGTGCCGCACGTGGGGGAATTCCGGCGCGAGTATCCCGAGATTACGTTGGAGCTGACCAGCAACGATCGCATCGTGGACCTGATGGAGCACCGCACCGACATCGCGATTCGCATGGGGCCGCTGACGGATTCCACTTTGCATGCGCGCGTATTGCGGCCGTCGCCGCGCTGGATGATGGCCAGTCCCGACTACATCGCGCGGCGCGGCGCGCCGGAAACGGTTGAGGATCTGGCGCGGCATGAAGTGTTGGGCTTTACGCAGCCCGAAAGCCTGAACCTGTGGCCGCTCAAGCACGCGGGCGGCTCCAGCTTTCAGGCGACGCCGACGCTGGCCACATCAAGCGGAGAAACGCAGCGCCAGTTGGCGCTACGCGGCGTGGGCATCGCCTGCCTGTCGGATTTCGTGGTGCGCGAAGATATCGCGGCGGGCAGGTTGGTGAAGGTGATGGAAGGCGTGTACAGCGATCACCTGCAACCGATGCACGCCGTGTACCACCGCAACACGCAGCTGTCGCGGCGCATTGCGTGCTTTCTGGATTTCTTTGCGCAGCGGGTTTGAGGCGTTCTTGACGCGTTCTTAAAGCGCTCCTGAAGCGTTTCTGGCGCGCGGCTTGCACAGCCATGCAAGCCGCGCGAAGGTCGAAGTGAAGGCGGCTCCGCTCGCATGCCGCCTTCTGCTCCTTACGCGTGCAGCGCCCGTCCGAACGCAGCCAGCACCGATTCGTGCAGTGTTTCCGACAGCGTCGGATGGGCGAACACGGTGTGCATCAAGTCTTCCTCGGTGGCTTCCAACGACGCCGCCACGCCATAGCCGGTGATCAGCTCGGACGCTTCGGGATGGATGATGTGCGCGCCCAGCAGTTCGCCTGACGTCGCATCGAATACGGTCTTGACCAGCCCTTGGTCTTCGCCCATGGCGATGGCCTTGCCGTTGCCGGCAAAGGTGAATTTGCCAACGCGGATCTCGCCGCCGTGGGCCTTGGCGTGTTCGCGCGCGCGGGCTTCCGTCATGCCGATGCTGGCCACTTGCGGGTATGAATACGTGCAGGCGGGGATGCGCAGCGGATCGATGGCGTGCACCGTCTTGCCCGCGATGGCTTCCACGCACAGCACGCCTTCATGGCTGGCCTTGTGGGCAAGCCAGGGCGCGCCGGCCACGTCGCCGATGGCGTAGACGCCGGGTTCGCCGGTGCGGCAGTGTGCATCGGTGACGATGTGGGTCTTCTCGACCTGCACCCGCGTCTTCTCCAAGCCCAGGTCTTCAACGTTGCCGACAATGCCGGCCGCGACGATGACGCGGTCCACCTCAAGCTGCGTCTTTTTACCTTGATGTTCCAGCGTCACGTTGACGCCCGTGGCGCTTGGCGACGAGGCGGTGACGGCGCATTGCGTCAGCACGCGGATGCCTTGTTTCTCGAACGCCTTGCGCGCCAGCTGCGAAATTTCTGCGTCTTCTTGCGGCAGAATTTCGGGCGTCATGTCGATCAGTGTCACGTCCGAACCAATGGCGCGGTAGAAGCTGGCGAACTCCGCGCCGATGGCGCCCGCGCCCACAACAAGCAACGTCTTCGGGATCTGGGTGGGCGCCAGGGCCTGGCGGTAGGCCCAGATGCGCTCGCCCAGCGGCAACGCGGGCAGTTCGCGAGCGCGCGCACCGGTCGCCAGGATGATGTGCTTGGCGGACAGGGTCGCGCCGTTGTCCAGCGCCAGCTTGCCCGCGCCGGCCAATTGCGCGCGCGCGGCGAACACCGTCACGCCGTTTTTCTTCATCAGATGCGCCACACCCTGGCCTAGCCGGCCCGCCACCTTGCGCGACCGCGCCACCATCGCGGCAAGGTCGGCGCGCGCCTCGCCAGCGCCGGTGACGCCGTAGTGTGACGCTTCCTGGCAGGCGCGCAGCACCGTTGCGCTGTGCAGCAAGGCCTTGGTGGGTATGCAGCCCCAATTCAGGCAGATGCCGCCCAGCTCGGCGCGTTCCACCAAGGCCACCGACATGCCCAGCTGCGCGGCGCGGATGGCGGCCACGTAGCCGCCGGGGCCGCCGCCGACGACGACCACATCAAACACGTTCTTCGTCATCGTGGGGCTCACAGCAAAATGCGCACGGGGTTTTCGATCAGCGTGCGCAAGGCAGCCAGCCAGCGCGCGCCCACCGCGCCGTCCACCGCGCGGTGGTCGGCGGACAAGGTCACAGTCATGACGGTGGCGGCGACCAGTTCGCCGTTGTCGCCGACGACGGGCCGCCGTTCGGCCGCGCCGACGGCCAGGATGGCGGCCTGCGGCGGGTTGATGATGGCGGCAAATTGGCTGATGCCGTACATGCCCAGGTTGCTGACCGTCAGCGAGCCGCCCGTGAATTCCTCGGGCTTCAGGCGGTTGATCTTGGCGCGCCCGGCCAGCTCGACGATTTCACCGGCAATGGCCGACAGGGACTTGATGTCCGCGTCGCGCACGATGGGCGTGACCAGGCCGCCGTCGGTGGCGACGGCCACCGAGATGTCGGCGCCCGCGTGATATTCGATGGCGTCTTCGTGCCAGCTGACATTCACTTCGGGCACTTCGCGCAGTGCCAAGGCGGCGGCGCGCACGATGAAATCGTTGACCGACAGCTTGACCGCGCCGCCGTGATTCGCTTGCGCGCGCAGGGCCAGCAGCGCGTCCATCTTGCAGTCCACCGACAGGTAGAAGTGCGGCACGTTCTGCTTGCTTTCCGTCAGGCGGCGCGCGATGGCGCGGCGCATGCCGGTGTGCGGCACGCGGCGCGCGGCGGGACGGCCGGACGGTGGCGTGGCGGTAGCGGTGGGCGACGGCGCACGGTTGCGCGCGGCTTCCACGTCGCGGCGCACGATGCGGCCATGCGGGCCGGTGCCGGTCACGCCCAGCAGGTCCACATGCCACTGCGCGGCCAGGCGGCGCGCCAGGGGGCTGGCGAACAAGCGGCCACCGGGAACGGGGGCGGTGGAGGCGGGAGCAGCATCAGAGGGCAAGGGGGGCGGGGCCACGGGTGCTCCCGCAGGCCCGGCGGCGGCAGCCGATGAGCCAGATGAGCCGGATGAGCCAGCAGCCGATGAACCAGCAGCGGATGAACCAGCAGCGGATGAGCCCGCAGATTTCGCCGCGGACGTTGCCCCAGCAGCGGACGCCGCCGCCGCAGCAGCCGCCCCGCCATGTTCCGCCAACGCGCGATCAACCGCCGAGGCATCTTCGCCTTCGGCCAGCAGCACGCCGATTACCGTGTTGATCGGCACCGACGCCGCGCCGGCCGGGACCACGATGCGGGCCAGCACGCCCGCATGCTCGGCGTTGATTTCGACGATGGCCTTTTCGGTTTCGATTTCCGCCAGCGCATCGCCGACGGCGACCGTGTCGCCTTCCTGCTTGAGCCACTGGTGCAGGTTGCCGCCCGAGGTATCGGCGGCAACAGAGGGGAGCTTGATTAGGTGAGCCACGATGTTCCTCCTAGTTGGCGGCGCCGGCCAGATCGGGCCGGTAGTCGGCGGGGTCGTCGTATTCGACCAGTTCCAGCACGTTGCCTTCGGGGTCGCGGAAGAACGCCAGCCACGTGCCGGGGCGCACTTCCATGGGCGCGGGCGTGCTGTCGAAGACCACGCCCCGGGCTTGCAGGTTGCGCACCACCCCTGCCAGGTCGCGCACGATGAAGGTCAGGTAGGTGGCGCCCTGGCGATCCAGGATTGCCGCGCCGCGCACGGCCGTCTCCGGCGCCACGCTCGGTTGCAGCAGCTTGATGCGTTCGCCGTACGGCGTCTGCAAGCGCGCCACGTCATAGCCATGCGCGGTAAGGCCCGTTGCCCGTGCCTTGTCGGCGGGCACGCTGACGCGGTTCACCAGCTTCAGGCCGACGACGTCGGTGTAGAACGCCAGCAGCGCGTCCAGATCCCGGCAGCAGATGCCGACTTCCATCGGCACGGTCATGTGCATCGCGTTCATGCCTGTTCCCCCAGATCGGCCAGCACGTCGGCCAGCCCGGCCAGCACTTCTTCGGTGTCCGCGAACGCCGCGCGTTCCAGCACCTTCGAGATGCTGGGCGACGCCTCGCCACCCGTCACGCGCTTGATCGGCTGATCCAGCCAGTCGAAATAGCGGCGCTGGATTTCATCGGACAGCATCGCGCCGTACGACGTGCCGCGCGCGCCTTGCTCCACGATCAGCACGTTGTTGGTCTTCTGGATGCTAGCGCCGATGGTGTCCCAGTCCAGGCTGGCGCGGTCCAGCGTGCGCAGGTCGATGACCTCGGCATCCACGCCCGCCTCTTCGGCCGCCTTCAACGCGCGGCTGACCATCGACAGGTACGTCAGGATGGTGACCTTGCCGCCCGTGCGGCGCACGCGCGCCTTGCCGAACGGAATGGCGTAGTCCAGGTCGCCGTCCGGCACCTCGCCCGTCGAGGCGTACAGGTCCACGTGTTCGATCACCAGCACGGGGTCCTTCGAGGCCAGCGCGGTATTCATCAGGCCCACGTAGTCATACGGCGTGGACGGCGCCACGATGCGCCAGCCCGGCGCCGTGGCGAAGATGCCGGCTGGGTCCATCGAGTGTTGCGAGCCATAGCCCGTGCCCATCGCAACCTTGGTGCGCAGCACGAACGGCACGTCGATGTCGCCGCCAAACATGTGACGGGCCTTGCCGATCTGGTTGAAGATCTGGTCAGCCGCCACCCACATGAAGTCGGGGTACATGAATTCAACGATGGGTTTGTAGCGCCCGTCCATCGCCAGGCCGCCGCCCAGGCCCGCGAACGCGTTCTCGGAGATGGGCGTGCCCAGCACGCGGTCGGGGTACTTGTCCTTCAGCCCGCGCGTGGCGCCGTTGGTACCGCCCTTCAAGCGGTGCACGTCTTCGCCCAGCACAACCACGCCAGCGTCCGTTTCCATGCGGCGGTCCAGCACGTCTGCCACCGCGTCGACAAACTTGCGTTCGACTTTCGCGCCCGTGTGGTCGTCGGCGTCCTGGTAGCGCAGGCCGGCCAATTCGGCGCCGTCGCTGCGCAGGCCCACGTCGCGGAAGTCGGGGCGCGGCCACAGGTCGGCGCGCACGCGGCGCTTGCCGCCGTCAGCGGCTTCGGTCAGGCGGCCGCACACGTCTTTCATGACGTCCTTGCAGCGCTGGCGCAGCGCATCCACTTCGGCTTGCGTGATCAGTTTGCGGCCGATCATTTCGGTAGCGATCTTGTCCAGCGGATCACGTTGGCGCCACTGGGATTCTTCGTCTTTGGTGCGGTAGCCGAAGGCGCTGCCGGGGAAGGGGCCGTTCTGGTGGAAGAAGCGGTACACGTCCACTTCGACAATCGTCGGGCCGTTGCCGGCGCGCATGTGCGCCACGGCTTCGGACATGGCCAGGTGCACGGCCAGCGGGTCCATGCCGTCGACTTTCCACGACGGAATATTGAACGCCAGGCCGCGTGCGGACAGGCGCGGTTCGGCGGTGGATTCTTCCACCGTGGTCGACACCGCGTAGCGGTTGTTCTCGATGAAAAAGCACAGCGGCGTTTTCCATGCGGCCGTCAGGTTCATCGTTTCCAGGACCGAGCCGATGTTCACCGCGCCGTCACCAAAGTAGGTCACGGCCACGCGGTCGGTGCCGGCGTGCTTGTGTGCCCAGCCCGCGCCCGCCGCCAGCGGCACGCCGCCGCCCACGATGGCGTTGGTGCCCAGCGCGCCCGCTTCCAGCCAGCGCAAGTGCATGCTGCCGCCACGGCCCCGGCAGAAGCCTTGCGCCAGGCCCATGATTTCAGCCAGCGTCTTTTGCAGCACGTCGTCGATGGCGGGCGTCAGCGGGTTGCGCGGGTCCAGGCCCAGCGGCGCCACGTGTTGCAGCGCCTTGGCCAGAAATTGATGGTGGCCGCGATGCGAGCCGTTGATCTGGTCGCCCGCGCCCAGCGCCAGCACCGATCCGACGGCGCCGCCTTCCTGGCCCACGGACGAATGCGCGGGGCCGTGCACCAGGCCTTCGGCGGCCAGGTCCAGCACGGCCTCTTCAAAGGCGCGGATCCAGTGCAGCTGGGTCAGCATCGTGCCCAGCAGGGCGGGGTCCGCCTGCTGCCAGTCACGCGCCTCGACCGTCAGTTGCCGCCAGGGCGCTTGGGGCTCAAGCGATTGGTAGGTGGCCATGAGTGAATCTCCAGAATGTTTTTAAGCGTCGGTGCGGTTAGAGGTAGCTGTAGCGGCTCCAGCCGCCGTCGGCCACCAGGGTGTGTCCGGTGATGTAGGCGGCCTGGCGTGAAGCCAGGAAAACCGCCAGGTCGGCCATTTCGGCCGGCTGCGCCATGCGGCGCAGCGGGGTGCGCTGCTTCAGGCGTTCGGGGTCCAGGCGGCCACGCGCGGCCAGGTCGCGCACCAGATCGGTCTCGACGTAGCCGGGGGCCAGCGCGTTCACGCGTACGCCCATCGGGCCCCATTCCACGGCCAGCGTTTCGGTCAGCAGCACCACCGCGCCCTTCGTGGCGCAGTACGCGGCGCGGTCGGGCGCCGCCACCACGCCGTACATCGATGCCAGGTTGATGATGCTGCCCGCGCCGGCCGGCACCATGCGGCGTCCGGCGGCCTGCGCGCACAGGAACACGCCGGTCAGGTTGATGTCCACGGCGCGGCGCCATTCGTCCACGGTGACTTCCAGCGTGGGCTTGTTGGCCGAGATGCCGGCGTTGTTGACCAGCACGTCAACGCCGCCCCAGGCCTGTTCGACCTGCGCAAACGCGCGCTCGACGGCGTCGGCGTCGGTGACGGACGCCTGCACGGCCATGGCCTGGCCGCCGGCCGAGGTCAGTTCGGCCACGGCGGCCGCCAGCGCGGCGGCGTCCATGTCCAGCAAGGCCACGCGCGCGCCCTGGCGCACGAACGCGTGGGCGGTGGCCAGGCCAATGCCCTTGGCGCCGCCGGTGATGACGACGCGTTGGCCGCGCAGGTCGCTATGGATGACTTCTGTGGTGTGGTCCAAGGTAGATGCCTGTAAAGGTTGTGCGTTGCGGCGGGGTCAGACCGCCAGCCATTCCTGGACCACGTCCTGGCGCTCATGCAACTGCGCGGGCGGTCCTTCGAACACGATGCGGCCGTGGCCCATGACGCTGACGCGCGTCGATACCTTCAGCGCGATCGTCAGCTTCTGCTCCACCAGCACCACCGACACGCCGCGCTTGTGGATATCGCGGATGACGTCGGCGATCACTTCCACGATCTTCGGCGCCAGCCCTTCGGTGGGTTCGTCGATCAGCATGACCTTGGGGTTGCCCAGCAGCGAACGGCACATCGTCAGCATCTGCTGTTCACCGCCCGACAGGTTGCCGGCCTTTGTGTTGCTGCGTTCCTTCAGGCGCGGGAAGTAGTCGAACATCTGCGCCACCGTCCAATGGGGCGCGTCGTCGCGCTTGGGCTGTTCGCCCATGCGCAGGTTTTCGTCCACGGTCAGGTTGGCGAAGACCTCGCGTTCCTCGGGCACGAAGCCCACGCCGGCGCGCGCGATTTCAAAGGGACGCTTGTTGGTGATGTCGTGCCCTTCAATGGCGATGTGCCCGCCGGTTACGTCCACCAGGCCCATGATGCTTTTCATGGTGGTGGAGCGGCCGGCGCCGTTGCGCCCCAGCAGGCTGACGACTTCGCCGTGCCCGATGGATAGATCGATGCCGTGCAGGATGTGGCTCTTGCCGTAATGGGCATGCACGCCGTGCAGGCTGAGCAGGGGCGTTTGTAGTGAGGCTTGCGTCGTCATACCGTTTCCTCTCCCAGATACGCTTCGCGCACGCGGGCGTCGCCACGGATGTCGGCGGGCGTACCCGTGGCAAGAATTTCGCCGTACACCAGCACGCTGATGCGGTCGGCCAGCGAGAACACCACCTGCATGTCGTGCTCGACGATCAGCAAGGTGCAGTCGCGTGTGACGTCCTTGATCAGCTCCACCGTGTAATCGACTTCGTGTTGCGACATGCCGGCCATGGGCTCGTCCAGCAGAATGACCTTCGGGCGCGAAGCCAGCGTCATGCCGATTTCCAGCGAGCGCTGCTCGGAATAGTTCAGGTCGCCCGCGGCGGTTTGCTGCTTGGCCGTCAGCCGCACTTTTTCCAGCAGGCGGTCCACGTCTTCATTGACGGCGCGGTGCCGCGCAATGGGACGCCAGAAGTTGTAGACCAGCCCATGCATGCGCAACACCGCCAGGCGCAGGTTTTCGCGCACGGACAGGCGCGGAAACACGTTGGTGATCTGGAACGAGCGGGCCAGGCCCAGGCGGTTGATGGCTTCGGGGGACAAGCCGCCGATGGCGCGCGAACGCAGGTTGATGTCACCGGAAGTGGGCGCGAACGAACCCGACATCAGGTGGAACAGGGTCGACTTGCCCGCGCCGTTGGGGCCGATGACCGCATGGCGCTCGCCGGCTTCAATGGCCAGGTTCACGCCGCGAATGATCTGCGCTTGGCCAAAGGACTTGCGCACGTCGGTCAGGGTCAGGATGGAATGGCTCATTTTGCGGGCTCCAGCACGGGGGCGGCATCGCCGTCGTCGCGCCACAGGGCCAGCGCCCAGCGACACGCCAAGAGGCCCGTGGCGAACAGGGCCAAGGGCACCAGCCAGGTAGACAAAGCCAGCGGAGCCCAGTCGTGACCGAACAGCGAAATGGGGGGCCAGCCTGCATCCGGGTTCATGGCCAGCAGCGCGCGGTAGTCGCGCGCGAACATGCGTTGCAGCAGCTCTACCAGGAAGACGGTGGCGGCGGTCAGCAGCAGGCCGGCAGCCACGGACACGACGGCGCGCGGCAGCCAGTTGGCCAGGCCCCGTTCGCGCAGCGACTTGGCGGCGCGCTGCACCAGGCCCACCAGGCCGTCCGGCACGAACAGCATCACCAGCACGAACAGAATGCCCTGGTACAGCAACCAGGAACGGGTAATGTCGGCCAGCGTCTGCGACAGGAATGTCAGTGTCGCCGCGCCCAGCACCGGACCCAGGAACGCGTTGACGCCGCCGATGTAGGCGAACAGCACCGCGTCGGTCGACAGCTTGACCTCGAACAGCACGTAGTTACCCGCTTCGATGTTCAACGCCTGCAAGCCGCCCGCGATGCCGGCGAACATGGCCGACAACGCAAACACCATCGTCTTGAGCGCATGCGGGCGATAGCCCAGATAGCGCAGCCGGTTGGCGTTTTCGCGCAGGCCCAGCGTCAGCCGGCCCAAGGGCGTGCGGGTCAGGCCATACAGCGCGGCCAGCGATATCAGCACCCAGGCCAGCACCAGGAAATAGACCTCGATGTCGGACCCGAAGGTAAAACCCCAGGCCGGCATGCGCATGGCGGACACGCCCGCTTCGCCACCGAACACGCCTTTCAAATGCGGCGCCAGCGCGTGCAGCAGTTCAGCCAGCGCCAACGTGATCATGGAAAAGTAGACGCCGGAACGCATGGTGGCGAACCAGCCCGCGACAAGGCCGAACAGCAGGCCGGCCACGCCGCCCACCAGCGGCATCAATGGCGTGGGCAACAAGCCCGCGCCGCCCAACGCGTTCATGGCGTGAATGGTGGCAAAGGTGCCCACGCCGAAGTACGCGGCGTGGCCGAAGGACAGCATGCCGCCCTGGCCCGCCAGCAGGTTGAAGGCGCAGGCGAACAGCGCGGCGATCAACATCTGCACCGCCGCCACCAACTGGCCGGGCGGCAGCAGCCACGGCAAGGCGCACAACGCCGCCACGCAAACGATCAGCAGCAGCGCGCCGGATGCAATACGGGTCTGGCTCATGCCTGTTCTCCTTTCAGGCCCGACGGCTTGACCAGCAGCACCACCAGCATGAGCAGGAAGGGCAGGGTGGCGGCCAGGCTGGAAATCTTCACGGTCATCAAACCGCCTACGCTTTCAGCCCATTCGCCCGCGCCGAACAGGCCGAACAGGGACGCCAGGCTGGCGTCGATACCCACCGAGAACGAACTGATCAGGCCGATCAGCAGCGAGGCGATCATGGCGCCTTCCAGCGACCCCAGGCCGCCTACGACGACCACCACGAACACCAGCACGCCCAGCTCAAGCGCCATGTTCGGGTTGGTGGTGTAGAACGCGCCGGCCACCGCGCCCGCCAGCCCGGCCATCGCCGCGCCCACGCCGAACACGCTCATGAAAACCAGCGGCACGTTGTGGCCCAGCGCTTCGGCCATGCGCGGCCGATAGATGGCCGAGCGCACCACAATGCCCACGCGAGTGCGCGACAGCAGCAGGTAGATGACGGCAAACATCGCCAGCGACACGCCGCCCATCAGCAGGCGATAGAAGGGGTAGTCCGCATCGAACACGCGAAAGGCCGCGAAGTTCAGGAAGGACGGCACGCGGTAATCAACCGGAAAGTCGCCGTAGAACAGCTTGATGAGCTCGGCCACGATGAACGCCAGGCCAAAAGTCACCAGCAGTTCCTGCGCGTGGCCGAACTTGTGCACGCGGCGCAGGAAAAAGCGTTCGACGCCCATGCCCAGCACGCCCGAGATGATCGTGGCCAGCACCAGCGCCGTCCAGAAACCCGTGACGGGCGTCAGCGTGTAGGCGGCGTATGCGCCAATCATGTAGAACGAGGCGTGTGCAAAATTCAACACGCCCATCATTCCAAAAATCAGTGTCAGGCCCGCCGACACCATGAATAGCAGCAGGCCGTAAATCACGCCGTTCAACAGCGAGACGGTAAAGTATTCCATGTCCGCTCCATAAATCTTTCGCGCTCAAGCCCGTGGCTTGCGCGATCCATTACGCACCTTGTTTTTCCGGCCCGCGCCGGCGGTGCGCTTTTTTGTCAGGCGACGAACAAGGCGAGCGCGCAGGTTGCGCGCCGCCTTGCCTGGCGTCTTATTGCGGACGCTGCATCTTGCAGGTGGCCTGCACCGGGGCGGACACGTCCGCCGCCGCCAGCACCTTCACCGGCTCAAAGCCCATGTCGGTGCCGTCGGCCTTGTACTTGGCGTTCTTGCTGACCTTGGACACCACCATCGGCAGCTGCACCTGGTGGTCTTCGGCGCGCATCGTGTAGGTGCCCAGCGCAGACGTGTAGGTGACCTTTTCCAGCGCCAGCGCCAGGTCCGGCACGGACAGCTTGCCGTCCTTGGGCTTGACCTGCTTTAGCGCTTCACCCAGGAAGCGCACGCCGATGACGGTCTGCGGTTCGGTGTAGCTGGGGTAGTGGCCTGTCTTGGACTTGTAGTCCTCGGCGAACTTGGCGCCTTCGTCGCCGGCGGCTTCGATGTTGTACGGGTGCGCGATGTAGTGGCCCAGGGCCACGTCGCCGGCGTTGGCCAGGTTACCCACCTGGTCCAGGAACACGGTGGCAAAGCGCACTTTCAGGCCGGCGGATTGCGTGGCCTTCATCAGCAACAGCAGGTCGTTGGACCAGTTGCCGGTGATGACGGTGTCGGGCGTGGCGGAACGGATGCGCGCCACGTAGGGCGCGAAGTCCTGGATCTTGTTGACTTCGTGCAGCGTCTTCCCCACCACTTCATAGCCGTACTGCTTGGCAAAGCGCTCGGTGGCGCCTTCCATGTCCTGGCCCCAGGAATAGTTCTGGTTGATGGCGTACACGCGCTTGCCGAGCGTGCCGTCGGCCGACATCACCGACGCCAGCGACTTCACGCGCAAATCGGCGTTGGTGGTGAAGCGGAAGTGATAGAAGTGGCACTTCTGGCCGGTCAATTCCAGCGCTTCGCCGCCCACGTTCAGAAAGACGACTTCCTTGCCCGGGTTGCGCAGGTTGTGCTTGCGCACGTCTTCGGTCAGTTGGCCCGAAATGGCGGACGACGAGCCCTGCACCAACACCTGCACGCCTTCGGCGGCGGCGGCGCGGAAACGGTCGGACGCGCCCACCGGGCCGCCCTGGTTATCGAACTCGACCAATTCCAGCGGCTGGCCGTTCCAGCCGCCGGCGGCGTTGATGCGGTCCAGCTCATATTTGACCGCGGCGCGGAACATCAGGCCGGTCGAGGCCTGCGGGCCCGACAGCGTCTCGATCAGGCCGACCTTGACGGGTGCGGCGTGCGCCGATGCGGCGATGCCGGCCAGGCACAGCAGGCCGGTAGTGAAAGCCAATTTCATGCGTGTCTCCTCCGTGGAACGGGAGTGGTGTGTGCGTACGTAAAGATGCGTGCGACCGCCCTAGCAAGCGCGCTTGGTGGCGCCTATTCCATGGCCGTGAACGAGCAAATCGGGGAAGGGGATATCGCAAGATGGGGACGAACACCGTCGTGCTGCCGGGGGTGTCCGCCCTGTTGTCTCCGTCCTGTTTTTGCGGCGCTTCGGCCTTTGTTTTTTCTGACTGGCTTGCCTGAAAACGCGACTTGATTTACGCTTTCCGGATAAGTTGTCAGGTAACTTTATTAAGTTGTCTGATAAATAATAGGGCAAGCGTTTTTCTCGTGTCAAGCGGCGGATTGAGGAGTTCAATCACAGTGCCGGGGCGGCCGAGACACAAGGCGCGCCCACTTACACACGCTGGAGACAGGATGATTTCATTTGAAGGGCAGGTGGCCGCGATCACGGGCGCGGGCAATGGCATCGGCTTGGCAACGGCGCGCCTGATGGCCGCCCATGGCGCCCGGCTGGTGCTGACGGATATCGACGGCGCGCGGTTGGAAGAGATCGCGGCCGAACTGGACCCGACGGGCCAGCGCGTCTACACACATGCGCTGGACGTGTCGGTGTCGCATGAATGCGAGCGCGTGTTCGAGGCGGCGGCCAAGCATTTTGGCGGGCTGGACCATCTGGTGCATTGCGCCGGCATCTATCCCGAACAACTGGTCAAGGACACCAGCGACGAGGCGTGGCGCACGCTGATGCGCGTGAACCTGGACGGCACGTTCTACGTGTGCCGCGCCGCCCAGCGCCACCTGCGCCACAACGGGTCCATCGTGCTGCTGACCTCGTTGGCGGCGCAGCGCGGCAGCTACGCGCACGCGGCCTATTCCGCGTCCAAGGGCGCGGTGCAAAGCTTCACGCGCAGCCTGGCGCTGGAACTGGCGCCGCAGATCCGCGTGAACGCGGTGGCTCCGGGCATCATCGCCACGTCCATGACGCACGACCTGATCGGCCAGAAAGGCACGCATCTGCTGGAAAGCACGCCGCTGCGCCGCTTCGGCACCGCCGAGGAAATCGCCGGATCCATCGCATTCCTGTGTTCCCCGCTGGCCGGTTTCGTGACGGGCGAAGTCATGCAGGTCAACGGCGGCATCTACATCGCTTAAAGTGAAGGACGCCGCCATCACCTTTTCCCGATTTCCCATGTCGACGAATCACGATCAGGACACGCCGCGCAACCCGCCCAAGAGCTCGCTTTCCGCGGCCTTGGGCGATGCGTTGGCCGAACAGATACGCCAGGGCGTGCTAGCCCCCGGCGACCGCCTGCCCACCGAAAAGCAGCTGACCGAAACCTATTCGGTCAGCCGCGCGGTGGTGCGCGAGGCCTTGGCGCGCTTGAAATCCGAAGGCTTGATCACGTCGCAGCAGGGCAGCGGCGTGTTCGTGGATCCCAACTTCCAGCGCAACGCGTTTCGCATTGCCGCGCCCACGCCCGGCGACACCGAAGACCTGGAACACATCCTGGAATTGATGTTGTCCATCGAGGTCACGGCCGCGCGCTACGCGGCGCAGCGGCGCACCGATCAGGACCTGAAGAAGATGCGCCAGGCGCTGGTCGGCATGGAATACGCGCTGATCAACGACAAGCTGGGCGACGAAGAGGACTACCAGTTTCACCAGGCCATCGTGCAGGCCACGCACAACCCGCATCTGGTGTCGCTGAATGATTATCTGGAAGCGAATGTGCGGCGCGTGATCCGCAGCGCGCGCAACAACACGGCGCGCCGTTATGCCGAACGGATGGCCGCCGTGCAAAGCGAGCACCAGGCCATTTTCGTGGCCATCGAAGGCTCGGACCCCGACGCCGCCGGCCGCGCCGCCGAACAGCATCTGCGCAACGCGGCGGACCGGCTTCGCTTGTTCCAGGCCGAGCGCCCGGCGCCGGTGTAAGCGGCGCGGCGGTGACGCGCAACGGCGCTGGCTTCGCCCGTGTCTGGCCACCCTTTTCGGCCGTCGCTACGCGAAGGTCTGCTCCATTTCGCGCCGGAACTGCACCGCCGTCGAGCGCTCGTCATATTCCACGTCGCGCCAGCGAATCGCCTGCGACTGCCGCACCGGATGCTTGAGCTTGACCTGATGCGACAAGCCCAGCGGCAGATAGCCTTCTTCGACTGAATCGCGCGCCGGCATCAGCCGGCCGTACACCGTGTAGCCACCCTCGCCATCCAGGATCTGGCCGGCCTGCAAGTCGCGCTTGGCAGTGGCCACGACGTCGCCGTGCCAGCCGGCGGGCGCGCCGGTGGGTTCGCGCCGCAAGCCCACGCTGGCCACGCTGATGCCAAGCTCAAGGCCGATCAGGTGATACGGCTTGTACATGGCGGTGTAGTTGCCGCTGGGGTCGGTGACCAGCCCGTATTCCTGGAAGCAGCGGCGCACGTAGTCGCTGTCGGCTGCCAGCGTCACGTACACGCCCCAGCGCAGGTCGCGAAACACCGGGCGGCCGTCGCGTTCCAGCGATGAAATGACTTCCACCTGACCCCGGTGATGCAGGATGCCGCCGTCCTCGCGCGGGCGCAGCACACGCGCCAGATCGTCCACGCCGCAAGGCGGAAAGTGCAGGCCGGACGGTGACGGCAAGAGCCCCGTGGCGTTGGACACCGCCGCCATCTCGATGGCGCTTTTGGTGCCGTCCAGAAAGCTGTTGAACATCTGCGCGTTGAAGTCGCCGGCGGCCACCATTTCGGCGGTGAAGCCGTAGTACGGCCAGACGGTGTCGGGTGTCGAGGTGTGGAATTCCGGCAGGTACTTGGTGCCTTTGCCCGCCGCCATGACTTCAAAGCCGGCGGCGCGCGCCCAGTCCACCATCTCGCAGATCAGCGCGGGCTGGTCGCCATAGGCCAGCGAATAGACGATGCCCGCCTCGCGCGCGCGGCGCGCCAGCAGCGGGCCGGCCAGGGCGTCGGCTTCGACGTTGACCATGATGATGTGCTTGCCGTATTCGCAGCAGGCCAGCACGTGGGTGATGCCGGCGGCGGCCTGCCCGGTGGCGTCGATGACGATGTCGACCTCGGGGCTGGCAATGACGGCCAGGGGGTCGTCGCTGAAGAAGACCTTGCCGTTTTTCAGGGCGTCATTGGTGCTGGCGGCATTGAGCGCGGTGGCCGGCCAACCTACGCGGGTCAGTGCCGCGCGGGCGCGGTCGGGCGCCAGATCCGCCACCGCCACCAGTCGCATGCCCGGCGTGCGAGGGGCCTGGCTCATGAACATGGCGCCGAACTTTCCGGCGCCCAGCAATGCAACACGCAACGGCTTGTGATCGGCTTCTCGCTGCTTGAGCAGACGGTACAGATTCATGGTGCGGGCTCCTCCGGGGTGGGGGTACAGCCAACACAGAATAGTCCTAAATCATGACGGCTGAACAGCAGCCGCCCGGACTCATTCGTCCGCCGTATAGAGCTCGCCCGCCAGCACGTTGCGCCAGTTTTTCCAGGTAACGCGAGGGCGGTCGGTGACCTGGCGGTTATAGGGCGCGTCAAACAGGATGTGCTTCCAGCGCGGCTTCACGGCGCCTTCGATATGCGGCTTGTCGTCGATCAGCAGGTCGCCGTGCACCAGCGTCTTGTCCTTGGTCAGGATCAGCCGGGCGGTGGCGTCGCGCCCCAGGTTCTTTTCGACCCACAAGTACTTTTCGGCCACGCAGTTTTCAAACTGCGACAGCGGCGACGTGCAGATGCGCACGTCCATGCCCAAGGCCAGCAGTTCCTGCACGGCCTCCAGGGCGCCGGGCACGGGCGGCAAGTTGCGAATGAAGCCGGGCGCCGTATAGATGGCTTCGGCCATGCCGCGAAGTTCGGGCGGATAGTCCTCGCGGATGTGGAAGGACTTGCGGTCTTCGAATTCAATGGGGGCGATATCGGGATGGCGCACGCGCCAGGCGTCGATGAACGCATGTTCGAAATCGGCCAGCACGCCGTCTTGGTCCAGCAGGATGATCATGGCGATCCCAGGGGTTGCAACCCAGCGATTGTGCCAGAGCGCGGCTATGCGTCCAGCGGCCGGGATTGGGCAACGATCCGGTAACGGCTGCCGCCCGACAGAGACTCCGAAGCCACCAGCACCAGGCGGTCATAGCGCCAGATCAGCGGTGTCCGGGCGCCATCAGCGGCGTCGGCGGGCAGGCGCGGAGGCGGCTCCGCATGTTCGATGTTGCGCAGCAGCGTGACGTGGGGGCGAAAGGGTTGGGGTGGCTTGGCAAGGCCGTAGCCCGCCAACCGTTGCCACAGATCGTCGTGCACCGCTTGCAGCGCGGGCGGCGTGTCACGCGGCCCGGCCCACAGAATGCGCGGGCGCTGGAAGACGCCCAGGTGGTCCAGCGGCACCTCGCCCGGCGCGATGCCATAGCCGGGCGTGGCGGCCGCCAGCGTGTCGGCCAATTGCGCCTCGACCGGCCCCAGAAACGCCAGGGTCAGATGCAGCGTCTCGGTGCGCATGACGCGGCCGCCGCAAGCGGGGCGGGCGGCTTGCGCCCACTGGGCCAGCGATGCTGCCAGTTGCGGTGACGGCCACAGGGCGTAGAAAAGGCGGACGGTGGACATGCGCCGATTGTAGGCGCGCCGTCTGCGGTTCGTCGTCCGCAGTTCGTTCCGTGCAGTTCGCTCCGCGCCGTTCCCGGCGCGCTTCCGGACGGGCGTCGGGCGATGGCTCAGCTGCCGGTGTTTTCCGACTTGCGCAGGCGCGACAGCGCGGTGTCGAAGCGTTCGACGCCCGGGCGCGCCGGGCGATCAAAACGTTCCACGCCGGGTCGCGCCGGCTTGTCGAATCGTTCCACCCCCGGTCGGGCGGGCGCATCGAAGCGCTCGACGCCTGGGCGGGTGAAGCGTTCCACGCGTTGCGGGGTTTGCGTCTTGGCTTGCACGCTTTGAGCGGCGGCCTGTTCGCGCTTGGCGATGATTTCTTCGGCGCGCTGGTGGTGCGGCGCCATCTTGCGCACCATCACGCGGCCATCGCGGGGAAAGTAATTGATGCGGCGCGCGTGCACGTCGCCCAGATCCTTGCCCTTGACCGGAATGCCTTCCATCTTCAGATAGTTCAAGACGAAGATGGCGTTGCGTTCGCCGATGTTCATTTGCTGCATGGCGCTAAGCACCGCGCCGCCGCCGAACACCTTGGCTTCCAGGCGGTCGCGCACGGCGCCGGCCTTGAGCAATTCGTTGATCAGCACTTCCATGGCGAACGCGCCGTAGCGCATCGTCGCCGAGGCGGGCGACTGCATGTCGCCTTCCGGCAACATGAAGTGGTTCATGCCGCCCACGCCGGTAACCGGATCGTGAATACAGGCGGCAACACACGACCCGAGTACGGTCGAAATCATCAGGTCTTCGTCGGTGACGTAGTACTCGTTGGGGAGTACCTTCACCGCCTGACACTGGAACGCGCTATCGAAATAGTGGCGCGTTGCACGGGCTTCAAGACGGGCGACCATGGGACTTATCAGGCAAGAACGGCGATTGGGACACGAAGGACGGTGCTCGGCAAAACGTTGAATGTTTCAAAAAGTATAGAAAAATTTCGCTTTATTCTTACATATCCCGCGAGACAACGGGGGAAATGCTTGTAACGGTGGCGAACGATACGTCCCTGATTCATAACGCGCTTTGCCTCCATGGCGGCGACCCGCCACGACGCGTATGACGCCGCGGCGCGGGCGGGCGTCAGCAACGACGCCTGGAAATCATCGTACACAGGCGCGCGCGCGGTCTTTCCCCGGATCACGGGGACGTTCCGGCTTTATACGTAGCTTTAGAGATTGGGCAGGGCGGTTTTAGAACCGGGTGCTGCGCGTAACCGACCAACGCGCCGACAAGGCGCCCAGTGCGGCCGAAGCCACCACGGCAGCCACCAGCACCGGCGTGCCGGGCAGGTGCAGCGCGAACTCGGCGCCGTAGCTGCGGGCCAGCCCCAGCAGCGCCTCGTTCAAGGGAGACAGGGCGATGGCCGATACGCCGATCGCCAGCAGCGACGCCACGGCGCCGGACAGTGCGCCCAGGTACAGGAACGGGCGCCGCACGAAGGATTCCGTGGCCCCAACCAGCCGGGCGACGCCGATTTCCTCGCGTTGCGACAGCGCTTGCATGCGCACGGTGTTGAACACCGTGGCCAGCACCACCACGGCCACGCAGGCGGCCAAAAAGCCCAGGCCGATACGGGCAAAGCGCAGAATGGCCTCCAGCCGCTGCACCCAGGCGCTATCAAGCTGCACCAGGTCAACGTGGTTCCATTGCTTCCAGTCGGCGGCCAGTTTGTCGGCGCGTCCGGCCAGGTTGTCGCCGTCGGCCAGCGTGACGACCACGGCGTCCGGCAGCGGGTTGCCGGGCAGGACGGCCAGCGCCTGCTGCCACGCCGGGTTGGCGCGCAGGTCGGCAAGGGCGGCGTCGCGCCCCACCACGCGCACCGCGCGCACGTCGGCCTGGTAGTCGTCCTTGATGCGCTTGGCCACATCGGCGGCCGCGCCGGCGGGGGCGTCCACGCGCATGAACACGGTGACTTCGGGCGTGACGGACATTTCGCGCGCCACCGGTTGCACGGACACCAGGATGGCGCTGCCCAGCAAGGGCAAAGCCAGCGCCAGCGCCATCACCAGCAGGTTGGCCAATGACGAAAAAGGTTGTTTGGCCAGACGTCGCACGGTGACCATCAACGCATAGCGGTGTTGCCGCAGCCAGGCGTTCATGCCGGTTCTCCCGGAAAGCCCATGCCCGGCTCGGCGCGGCTGCCGGTGCGCGGCGTGGCGGCGGTGGGTTGCCCGGCGTCGGGCGGTTGCGACGGGCCGTGCGAATCGGCGAACTTGCCCGGGTCAATGCGCAGCGTGCGCGTGGCGTAGCGCGCCATCAGTTCCTGGTCGTGCGAAGCGATCAGCGTCGTGACGCCCACGCGGTTGAAATCGCGAAACACGTTCATGATGCGCTGCGCGTTGTCATGGTCAAGGTTGGCGGTGGGTTCGTCGGCGATCAGGATGGCGGGCCGGTTCACGATGGCCCGCGCAATCGCCAGCCGCTGCTGTTCACCGCCGGACAATTCAATGGGGTTCAGGTCTTCTTTACCCGACAAGCCCACCTTGTCCAGCGCGGCGCGGGCGCGCGCGGCGGCCGAATCCCAGGGGTGACCCTGCACCGCCAGCGGCAGCATCACGTTTTCGAACGCGCTGCGATCGAACAGCAGGTGCGTGTCCTGCAAGATGACGCCCACGGCGCGGCGCAGGTAAGGGCGCGCACGGGCAGGCAGCTTGTCCAGCCTTTGCCCGTTGACCTGGATGGACCCGCGGCTGGCGGGCTCCAACCCGCCGATCAACTTGAGCAGCGTGGATTTACCGGCGCCTGACGGCCCGGATACGAAAACGAATTCTCCCGCGCTCACGCGGAAGTTGATGTCGGCCAGGATATTTCGGCCGCGACCATATGATTTGAATACGTGCTGGAATTCGATCATGGCGGCTGTCGGATGAAGCCGCAATAGTAACTCGGGGACAGGATCGGGGCGTAAGCCGATTCGTGCCCGGGCTGTGAAAAAGCGTTTCGGTGTGACCGGATGGACACGTTTTGAGCAGAACGAAACAAACGCATCTTCGGACCCTGTGCAATCGAAAAAAGGCGTCCCCGTTTTCGAACGAAAACGCCGATTGATTTCGCCAGTGTCCCTAAATTTCAAGGGAATTCCCGGATGTGCCGGCCGCTGCGTGGACGCTACCATCCGCCCCATGCGTCGGCCCAACCCGGTCGATGCAAGGCTCGATTTGTCCCACACGGAGATCACGATGAAAGTACTGAAACTCGCTGCAATTGGCGCTGCACTGTTTGCCGCATCCTCGGCTGCCAATGCGGGCGCGACCTTCGATAACGTTAAAAAGAAAGGGTTTGTCCAATGCGGGGTTTCAACGGGCATTCCGGGTTTTTCGATTGCTGACAGCAAGGGCGAATACAAGGGCATCGACGTGGACATGTGCCGCGCCATCGCCTCGACCATGTTCGGCGACGCCACCAAGGTCAAGTTCACGCCCCTGAACACGCAGCAACGCTTCACCGCGCTGCAATCGGGCGAAGTCGACGTGCTGACCCGCAACACCACCGTGACGCTGACCCGCGACACGACGCTGGGCCTGATCGGCGTGGGCGTGAACTACTACGACTCGCAAGGCGTCATGGTCTCCAAGGACCTGAACGTCAAGAGCGCCAAGGAACTGAACGGCGCCACCATCTGCGTGCAGCCGGGCACGACCACCGAACTGAACCTGGCTGACTGGTTCCGCGGTCAGAAAATCGAATTCAAGCCGGTCGTGATCGACAAGTACGACGAAATCATCCGCGCCTTCTCGGCCGGCCGCTGCGACGCCTTCACGACCGACAAGTCGCAACTGGCTTCGACGCGCACCACGCTCGAGAACCCGGACAAGTACGTCATCCTGCCGGAAGACTTCTCCAAGGAGCCGCTGGGCCCCATGGTCCGCCAGGGCGACGAGCAATGGTTCAACGTCGTGCGCTGGTCGCTGAACGCCATGCTGGAAGCCGAGGAATACGGCATCACCAAGGCCAACGTCGATGAAATGACCAAGAGCCCCAACCCCAACATCCAGCGCATCCTGGGCGTGACCCCGGGCATGGGCAAGAACCTGGGCGTGGACGACAAGTGGGCCTACAACATCATCAAGAACGTGGGCAACTACGGTGAAAGCTTCGAAAACACGCTGGGCAAGAACAGCGCGATGAAGCTGGAGCGTGGTTTGAACGCGTCGTACAAGCAAGGCGGTTTGATGTACGGCTGGCCGGTGCGCTAACACACGGCTGCCCGGCAAAACGGAGCCTTAGCGCTCCGTTTTGCCTAGCCCGCCACCGAGCGGGCGGCAGGAGTGGGGGGCGTGGCCTTGCCGGCGTTGCCACCCGGTGTACGACTTCTGTAGATTCATCATGACGACTTCCAATAGAAACGCCCCAATTTCGGCTCCTCGCCGGCGGCTGAACTGGAATGATCCCGGAGTGCGCTCCGTGGTCTACCAGGTGCTTGCGCTGGCCGCGGTAGCCTGGGCCGTGTGGTTCCTGGTTTCCAACACGCTGCATAACCTGTCCGTGCGCAACATCGCCACGGGCTTCGGTTTTCTAAGCCGTGAAGCCGGGTTTGCGATCGGTGAAACCGCCATCGCCTACACCCCCGCCAATGATTACGGCCGCGCCATCCTGGTCGGCCTGCTCAACACGCTACGCGTTGCCGTCATCGGCATCGTGCTGGCCACCATCCTCGGTACCCTGATCGGTATCGGCCGCTTGTCCAAGAACTGGCTCGTCGCCAAGATCACCTCGGTTTACGTCGAAGTGATGCGCAACGTGCCGCTCTTGCTGCAACTGTTCTTCTGGTACGCGCTGATCACGGAAAACATGCCGGGTCCGCGCCAGGCGCACAACCCGCTTCCCGGCGTGTTCATCTCCAACCGGGGCCTGAAAGTGCCCGGCCTGGAAGGCAACTCGCTGGACTGGATGCTGGCGGGCCTGGGCCTTGCCATCGTCGCGATCATCTTTCTTGGCCACTACGGCAAGAAGCGCCACGAAGCCACCGGCCACATGTTCCCGCTGGGCCGCTGGGCCATCGGTCTGCTCATCGGCCTGCCGTTCATCGGCTGGCTGGTCAGCGGCGCGTCGTTGACGCTGGACATGCCGGCGTTGAAGGGCTTTAACTTCTCGGGTGGCTTGACGCTGTCGCCGGAATTCGCCGCGTTGCTGGCGGGCCTGGTGATCTACACGTCGGCGTTCATTGCCGAAGTGGTGCGCTCGGGCATCCAGGCCGTCAACAACGGCCAATGGGAAGCCGCCGGTTCGCTGGGTTTGCCACGCGCCAAGGTGCTGCGCCTGGTCATCCTGCCGCAGGCGCTGCGCGTGATCATCCCGCCGATGACCAGCCAGTACCTGAACCTGACCAAGAACAGCTCGCTGGCGGTCGCCATCGGCTACCCCGACATCGTGTCGGTCGTGAACACCACGCTGAACCAGACGGGCCAGGCCATCGAGGGCATCCTCATCATCATGGGCGCGTACCTGACGGTCAGCCTGTCGATCTCGATATTCATGAACTGGTACAACAAGCGCATCGCGCTGGTGGAGCGTTGAGATGAGCAGCACTACGCATACCCCCACCGAAGCCATGCCGCCGCCCAGCACCCACGTGGGCGCGTGGCCCTGGCTAAGATCCCGTCTTTTCTCGTCGCCGCTGAACATCCTGATCACGGTACTGCTGGCGTGGTTCCTGTTGATGTCGGTGCCGGCGCTGCTGGAATGGGCGTTCTTCAAGGCCGACTTCAACGCCGCCAACGCCCAGGAATGCCGCGCTTCCGGTGGCGCCTGCTGGGCGTTCATCATCGAGAAGCACCGGCTAATCCTGTTCGGCACGTACCCGTTCGACGAGCAATGGCGTCCGCTGATCGCCACCATCATCCTGGTGGCGGTCATTGTTTGCAGCGGCATCCGTCGTTTCTGGAACTGGAAGCTGGCAGTGATCTGGACCGTCGGCCTGACCGCCGTGGCGCTGTTGATGTGGGGCGGCGTGTTCGGCCTGACCTACGTCGAAAACGCCCGCTGGGGCGGCCTGCCGCTGACGCTGATCCTGTCCACGTTCGGCATCGCCTTTGCGTTCCCCATCGGCGTGCTGCTGGCCCTGGGCCGGCGCTCGAAGATGCCCGCCATCAAGGCGCTGTGCGTTGTGTACATCGAGCTGATTCGTGGCGTGCCGCTGATCAGCCTGCTGTTCATGTCGTCGGTGATGCTGCCCTTGTTCCTGCCGGAAGGCTTTTCGATCGACAAGCTACTGCGCGCGCAGATCGCCATCATCATGTTCGCCGCGGCCTACATCGCGGAAACGGTGCGTGGCGGCTTGCAGGCGATCCCGAAAGGGCAGTACGAAGGCGCCGATTCGCTGGGCCTGAACTACTGGCAGCAGATGCGCAAGATCATCTTGCCGCAGGCGCTGAAAATCGTGATTCCGCCGCTGGTCAGCATTTTCATTGCGCTGTTCAAAGACACGTCGCTGGTCGTCATCATCGGTATCTTCGATTTGACGCTGGCAGCCAAGGCGGCTTTGTCGGATGCGGCATGGCGCGGATTCGGCGTAGAGGCCTACCTGTTTATCTCGGCGATCTACTTCGTGTTCTGCTTTTCCATGTCCAAGTACAGTCAGGCGCTTGAAAAACGTCTTGCGACTGATCACAAACGCTAGCCACTGGCGCGCGCCCGCCTGCCGGTGGGCGCGCACAGCGATATTTACGGGAGTACAGGCATGTCGGATGCCATTATTCGTATGCAGGACGTGAACAAGTGGTACGGGCAGTTCCACGTGTTGCGCAATATCAATCTGGACGTGGCGCAAGGCGAGCGCATCGTGGTGTGCGGCCCTTCGGGGTCGGGCAAGTCCACGATGATCCGCTGCATCAACCGTCTGGAAGAGCACCAGAAAGGCCACATCATTGTGGACGGCACGGAGCTGACAAATGACCTGAAGCACATCGAGACGATCCGCAAGGACGTCGGCATGGTGTTCCAGCACTTCAACTTGTTCCCGCACCTGACCGTGCTCGAAAACCTGACGCTGGGCCCCATGTGGGTACTGAAGAAGCCGCGCGCGGAAGCCGAAGCCACGGCCATGAAGTACCTGGAACGCGTACGCATTCCGGAACAGGCCAAGAAATTCCCCGGCCAGCTGTCAGGCGGCCAGCAACAGCGCGTGGCCATCGCCCGGTCGCTGTGCATGAACCCCAAGATCATGCTGTTCGATGAGCCCACTTCGGCGCTTGACCCCGAAATGGTCAAGGAAGTGCTGGACGTAATGGTGTCGCTGGCCCAGGAAAGCGGCATGACGATGATCTGCGTAACCCACGAAATGGGCTTCGCCCGCAAGGTCGCCAACCGCGTCATTTTCATGGACCGTGGCGAGATCATCGAACAGAACAACCCGGATGAATTTTTCGATAATCCGCAGAACGAACGGACGAAACTGTTCTTGAGCCAGATCTTGCATTGATCGGCTGAAGATTAGAAAAGTCGTTTGAGGTAAGCGCCCCAAGAATCGGATTTTGGTCCGACTGTTGGGGTGTTTTTTTTGGGGTGGTATGCGGGGGCTGATGAAGCGCGGGTGGGGTCGGCGGGTGTTCGATGCGTTCGGGGCGTAGTGTGTAGCGCTGCGGCATTTCGATATGCGGGCGGTTTCGGCCAGGAGCGAGCATACGCGTCACCGCACCGACATCCGAGCCTGGCCGCTTACCTTGCCGCTTAGGGCCGCTTGTGGCCGCGCAGCGGCCATAAGCCTCCGCTCCCGTGTCAGCTCTAAATATCGGCTACATCGCGCAGCCGTACGCCGGAGAAGTTGGCCGCACTCAATGCATCAAACATCGCGCGGTCGCAGATAGGAGGGGCTCCCATGCGATCCTGGCGGAAGATATGGGCGTCTCCCACAACATCCTGTTTGAACACCAAGCTGGCTCCGCCAACGAGGCTATAGAGCTTCTCGTCCTGGCCTGTCTGATAATTGCGGTCGAGCTTGATCCTCACGCGCGAAGCGGCTTCATCCAGGGCGTCGAGTGTGCGCAGCACATTCCCAAGGTAGTACTGAGGACCGGGGCTGCCGTCAGCAAGGCTGAAGTCGCATGCCACAAAGGCAAACGCCTCGGCGTCCAATTGCTCAAACAGTTGCTTCAACGGCTCCGACACAATCCATAGGCCAGCGAGCTCTTCCAGATCGCGTGGCATTCCGCCTTTCTCCGGTACATGAACCAGGTGCGGACGCTCCGGATACTGATCTGGCATTCCATTCGGACGCGAGACGACATTCATCCCCGGATCGATCAGCTTCTGTTCGTTGCCAATTTCTATGCCGGGAACCCTGCCGTTTCCCAAGAAGCTGGCATCGATCAGGAAAAATTTTCCCTTATGCGATGCGGCTTCGCCTGACACTTCAATGGCGGTGGGTTCGGTCACGGTGGGTTCCATCATGGATGTGGGCGCAGAACGGGAATGCAGGTGCGCCGATGCTAACGGGGCTTTAACGCAGCCACAAGTTCCGTCGAAATGCTGCCTGTGATACTTGATCCGCTTGGCGGTTTTCGGCCAGGAGCGGACGAGCATCGGACCAAGCTCTTGTATTGCAGGCTGTACCAGACCATGCCAACTTCAGCGAACGAAATCTCAAGTTGAATGAACTTCATAAGCGACGTTAATGAAGGATCATCCGAGATGATTGTGATGGAGCCGCCGCTTTAGTTGCTAAAGGCACAGGCGTCCGCTTAGATCTGTTAAAAACTGAGCCGGGTATTGGGAATAAGAATGCCTCTGATGGTCCTGCGACAAGATCACAAGCCCAGAGATGTGCATAAGCCCAGTTCAGCTGATTTGACGTGTCACGAGGGAGATGTGTTGTGCTGTACGCAAGACATCATCGACATAAAACTTGAGAAGATAGGATCATGACCCAGCCGCATTCAACACGCCCGCCCGCTTACGCACCGAAGACTCGGTATACACCTGCGATGAAGCTTCTCTTTACGTTGGGCCTTGCAACGTTATGGGCTAGCGCCCAAGCCGCTAGTTTTGATTGCAACAAGGCCGCGGGCATTACGGAAAGGTTGATCTGTAGCGATGCCGAGACATCCGCGCTGGATGGAAAATTGCAAGGCGCCTATGAAACAGCACTAGCCGCAACCGATGCCTATGGCAAGAAAGAGTTGGCTAAAGAACAGCGCAACTGGATCAAATACGCTCGTGACATTTGTGAAGACAGCGCCTGCCTGCAGCAAACATACACAGCCCGCATCGCCATGCTGGCGCGTAATGAGGAACATATTGCCAATGGCGAGCTGTACTCAGACTGCAAGCTGCCGGGCAACCAAACCGTTAGTGGCGAATGCGTGAATGTTGTGCCGATTCGTGATCCCAACTCCCGTGTTGAATCGTTCAACCAATCGTTGGCGCATCAGAAGCAAAACGGCCGGATCATTGGTTGTAGCCGGCTGATTGATCTACCGGTTGGCGTCGCCGGGAGTAATCACAGTTTTGGCGGCTCCTGCGTATTGCAGGAAGGTACGCAGCGCAAGAACGTGCGGATCTGCAACGACGATATGTTCGGGCATTTCCAAGTCGAGCCGTCCACGCCACAGGATGCCTCAGACAAGCGCCTGGTCGACTTTATTTACGCGCAATGCTATGGCGGTTGACGGTAAGCGCCCGGGCTTATCCGTGATTTTGTATGCGGGGCATATCGAAATCGTGGGCTGACACCATTGTTAAAGGGTTGAAGAACGATGTTCGAAATTACTGGCGCACAAGTCGCCGACCTCAATGACGCCGATCTGCGAACACTCGTCGCACGTCTCGCCTCGGCAGAATTGCGGGCGCAGGGTTGCCCCAGTTCGTCGGTAACCTCTGGCGGCAATCAGGATGCGGCCGATGGCGGGCTTGATGTCCGGGTCGAGTGCCCGTCCGCACTGCCGAGGCCGGATTTCGTGCCGCGCCAGCACACAGGGTTTCAGGTAAAAAAGCCCGACATGCCGGCGAGCGCAATCCGCGATGAGATGCGTCCTCGCGGCGTACTACGGCCGGTCATCGCCGAACTCGCCGTTCGCTCCGGCGCCTACATCATAGTCAGCGCGCAAGGATCGGTCGCAGACAAGCCGCTGAGCGATCGTCGCGATGCGATCCGGGCGCAGCTCGACGATCTGCCTGAGGCCGGGCAGTTGCATAGCGACTTCTACGATCGCGACCGGCTGGCGACATGGGTCAATCACTATCCCGGAATCGCCGCTTGGGTCCGCACGCGGCTCGGCATCGGTATGTCGGGCTGGAGCAGCATCGGCGATTGGTACGGCGTCGGCGTGAGCGAGGAGACGCCCTATCTCTTCAACGAGAAGGCCTGCCTAACCGATGAAAGAACGAGCGACCGCGAGCAACTCACCATCGGCGAGGGTATCGCCCGGCTTCGCGTCTCTCTGACCAAAGCTCGCCAATGTATCCGGTTGATCGGCTTGTCCGGCCTCGGAAAGACTCGTCTCGTGCAGGCACTGTTCGAGGAAGGTGTGGGCGAGGAGCCGCTCGATCCGGGGTTAGCCGTCTATACCGACTATTCGGCGGAGACTGACCCGACAGCACGGGACATGGCGCGCCAGTTGGTGATCGCAAGACGACGCGCGATCCTAATCGTCGACAACTGTAACCCGGCGACGCACAGCGAACTGGCCCGCATCTGTTCGGAAGCAGGGAGCCAAGTCAGTCTATTAACTGTCGAATAAGATGTTCGCGACGACGAGCCCGAGCGTACCGAGGTCTTTCGCCTGCAATCAGCATCGCCCGAAATGGTGGAGCAGTGGCTGGAAAAGACCTTCCCCAATGTGACGCAGGTCGACCGGCGAACCATATCGGAGTTCAGCGACGGAAACTTCCGCGTGGCGCGCGCTCTCGCCGACACGCTCGGAAAAGGCGAAACCCTGGGAAAGCTCAAGAGCCGCGACCTCTTCGAGCGGATTTTTCATCAGCGCAACGAGCCTGACCGGGATCTGCTTTCCGCTGCCGAAGACCTTGCCCTGCTCTATTCGATTGATGGCGAGGACACTTCGGAAGGAGGTGAACTTGCGCGGGTCGCCGCTATTCGCGGTGTTCCAGTGGCGGCGATATATGCGGCGCTGAACGCGCTTCGACAGCGGCGGATCGCGCAGCTGCGGGGACGGTGGCGCGCTATCCTGCCGCATGCGATCGCCAACCCGCTCGCCGGGTTCGCCCTTGAACGCATACCGCCAGCCGATTTCGATCGCTTCTGTGCGTCGCTTACAACGCGGATGCAGAAGTCCCTTTCGCGCCGCCTCGGCTATCTGCACGACAGCGCCGAGGCGCGGGCCGCGGTCGAGCGCTGGCTCCGTGCCGACGGGCCACTCGGCGATCTTGCGGCATTGGGAGAAGACGGCCGTCAGATCATCGCCAACATCGCCCCGGTCGAGCCCGAAGCCGTACTCGTGAGGATCGAGCGAGATATTGCTGGCCCAAATGGCGGCGAGATACTTGATCCGCAGTCGAACAACCGGTGGCAATGGATGCGGTTGATCAAGCTCCTCGCTTACGATCCGCCGCTGTTTGACCGCGCGGCAACCTTGCTTGCGCGGTTCCTTTCCGCTGAATCGCCCCACCACCGCCACAACTCAGCATCGGACATGTTCGCCGAGCTCTTTCACCTACACCTGTCCGGCACCAAAGCTCTGCCAGATCAGCGGCGAGCGCTCGTTCGCCGGTTCGCAAAATCGGGGGATCCGGCTTTGGTGCGCTGTGTCGGCGTCGCCCTCGATGCGCTGCTGAAGGCGCACCATTTCAGTTCATCCAGCGACTTCGACTTCGGCGCCCGGTCACGGGACTATGGCTGGCACCCGCCGACCTATGGTGACATCTGGGCCTGGTACAACGGCGCGGTCGACCTGGCGGTGGAGCTCTCGCCAATGATCAAGAACGCAAGAGACCACCTTGCCCACAGCGTAAGAGGGCTTTGGCGCATCGGCGCCTGCCATGATGCGCTCGAACGGGCAGCGACCCACTTTTCTTCCGAGCGACCTTGGATCGAGGGGTGGATCGGCTTCCGCACAGCGCTGCGCTTCGAGGGCGACGCGATGCCGGATGAGGTGCGCGCCCGTCTCGTAGCGCTCATCGAACGCCTGAAACCCACCGATCTTCTCCATCGGGCCCGTGCGGTCGTACTTGGGCGCAGCAGTTTCGGTTGGGATGTGGCTGATGGCGATGCGGATGACGGCGACGTCATAAAACCCTATGAACGCGCCTCCCAGCTGGCGAAAGAGATCGGCACCGCACTCGCGCACGACCCGGAGACGCGCGCTGTCTTCATCGCCGAACTGCTAGTCGAACAAAATCCGCAGCGCGCCTATGAATGCGGCATTGGCCTGTCGGATGGTGCCGCCGATCTTGGTGCAATGTGGCGGGAACTGCTGGACCTCTTCTCCGCCGCCGAGGCGGACAGCCGGAATGCGACGGTGCTGGGCGGGTTTATCCATGACGCGCACGCCAAGGATTCGGCCTTTGCCAACGCTACGCTAGAGGATGTGATCCAGAATCCCGATCTCGCCGCGAGTCTGCCGTATCTTCAGGCGCGTGTTGCTATCGATGCCCAAGGCATAGCGCGGCTTCGGCGTGCGATCGAACGTGGCGTCCTTTCGGCGCGGAATTTTCAAAGCATCGCCAATGGCAGTGTCGGGGAGTCTCCACCCGACGCGCTTGGCCCGCTGCTCACCGACATCGGCAATCTAGCCGACGGCGTCGAGATCGCGCTCGATATATTGCACATGCACTTCTACCGCGATCAGGAAGAAGGCCGTCAACGCGCGCCATCCTTGATCGCTGTTGGCCGTGAACTGCTACTGCGCGCTGACTTCGGAAAGACGCAGTCGCTACGCGATTTTGGGCTGCATACCGTTATTCGGGTCTGCTGCGCCGGACCTGATGGAGAGGCGACATTGCGGGAAATCTGCGCTCGCGTTCGGGCCGGACTGGAGACCGCCTATCTCTCGTCGTACGATCTTGGTTATGTCCTCAAGGCGATCTTCGAGACCCATCCCCTGATCGCACTCGACGAACTCCTGCTCCCCGAACTCGGGCCGAGCAATCGGAGGCTGTTTGAGGGGGACTTCGGGTCTGGCACGCCGGAGGAAGATGTCGGCGCCGAGACCCTTGTTCTGTGGGCGAGTATCGATCCGGATCGGCGCTATCCGCTGCTCGGGGAAAGCATCCCCATGTTCAAGCGGCAGCAGGGCGAAGAGGAGAATGGTGTCTCCACGCTCTTCCTGGAAATATTGGGCCACGCGCCAGACAAGCGGGCGTTCCTCGGTGATATCCGGTCGCGGCTGCATCCGCGCAGCTGTAGCGGCTCGCTCGCCGATATCTTGGTTCGGCGTCACGCGGCTATCACAACGCTGGGTGACAATGCAGGAGGCGAGGTTCGGCAATGGGTCACTGACATGCTGCCCGAACTCGAACGCTGGATCGAACATGAGAGCAAGCGCGATCGGGAAGGCGAGCAGAGTTTCGAATAGCTGCTGATCCGTGCGTCCCGAGGTAGGCTCTGACGCCGATCGCGGCTTTCGCGGAGTCTTAGGCCAGGTCCGCCGCCCTTCGCATTTCTTCCTGACGGCTTCGCGCTGGGCGAATGGCCGGTTTAGGCACACCGCTGCCAAACGGCTGCTTCGGGTCGAAAGGCGTCCCTCGTTGACGACTTCCCTCATCACCCAGAAACCGCCGCGATAAACTCGCTATTCAAACGGAGGCACGAACATGAAGCCACGAGTTACCGTTATCACCCTGGGCGTTAAAGATCTTGACGTGTCGTTGAGCTTCTACCGGGATGGGTTAGGCCTTTCCAGCGACGGCATTGTAGGCAGGGAATTCGAGCACGGCGCCGTTGCGTTTTTGGATTTGCAGTCCGGCGTGCGCTTGGCGCTTTGGCCGCAGAGCAGCATTTCTCATGACACAGGATTGACGACAGTGCCGTTCAATCCGACCCAGATGACGCTGGGTCACAATGTCTCATCAAAAGTCGAAGTGGACACTGTCATGGCTCAGGCCGGTGCGGCAGGGGCAACGATTGTCAAGCCACCGCATGAAACGTTCTGGGGGGGGTACTCGGGGTACTTTCAGGACCCCGACGGACATCTCTGGGAAATTGTCTGGAATCCGCAGTGGTTAGAGTGAAAGCTGATCTGGCGCGGCAACTGAACTGCCGGCCAAAGTAGGCGCCGCCAAGGACGGCAATGGGTCGGAAGACGTCGGCGGAAAGCGACGGCCTCGGTCAGGATTCGCAGACCCAGGCGATGGGCACGTCGTCTGCGGCAAACTGCACGGACGGCCAATAGCCATCCATGAACCAGGTCGCGTCGCGCGCCGCCAGGTGCAGCACGTAGCCGCCGTCGGTCGAGACGACCAAGTCCGATGGGACGAAGTGTTCAAGGAACGCCGCCGGGGGATCGTCGGGCTCGCCGCCGTCGCGCCCCGCGCGCCAGAGGAAATGCAGCGCCGCGTTGCGGTGCGCGGCCAAAACTTGGGCAGTCGAGCAGGCTCGCGCCAGCAACGGCGCCGCCGCCTGCGGACCGGCCGCAAGCAACGCCACGCGCAGCCGGCCACCGTCTGCGGTTGCACAGTCCAACCAAGTTTCCTGAGCAGGAATATCGTCGTGGGTATACGCCTTCAGATCGGGCGGCATAGGGGGCTGCGCAGGCGGTTGCATACGGCGTTACGCCAGTAGCGCCGCCATGGCGCGGCCCGCAATCATGTCTTCGAACAAAGCCGCGAGATTCGGGGCAACGTCGCGCGTGTCCTCGAATTCCGGTTCGATGCCGTGCACGATGCGGCCCGAGTCGCGTTCTATGGCCAGGAATTCGTACGCGCCGGCAACGCTCATGTAGATCGGCGTGTGCTGTTGCCAGAAGTCCAGGACCGCCTGCCGGCCGGCGTCGTCCAGTGCGGCCTCCAGGCTGATATCGCGCAGGGTGTGCCAGGGAAAGGCGCTGTCCGCCGTGCCGTCATGGTCGGCTGCGCTCAGGAACCAGCGTGTCTGGTCCGCGTTGTGCAATTCGGTGAATGTCGCCAGGAAAGCGCCATAGCCGTGCGCGTCGCGCGGCGCGGCCGCTGGCGTCGAGGTGGGCGTGGTCCGCAGCACCGTCCAGCCACGAGCGGCGAGGTGATCCAGGAAGCGTTGTGGCTGCGATGTCATGTCGGTTTCCTCGGATGGGGTATCGATGATATTGCAGTCTGACGCTTTGTTTAAACGCTTTGTTTATGACGCGCGTGGTCAAAAGAAAACACGAACTCCCCGCCCAAGGTTGACCAAACTAGGGCATCCCCGCCCGGTATCTCTTTGTTACGCCAATCTCCTCCCTGCGGTATGCTACTGACCGCCATAGATCTAGAGTGAGGAGAAAAACATCATGACGAATACCCCCCGTAGCGCGGTCCGCCGTGCCTTGTTGCAGGGCGCCGTGGCGCTGGCCGCTACCTTGCCGTTTGGTGCGCCCGCGCTGGCGCAGGCGACCGATTTCCCGACGAAGCCGATTCGCTTTGTTGTGCCTTACCCGCCTGGCGGTCCGCTGGACACCATGGCCCGCATGTTGGCCGAGAAGGTGCGCGGTTCGCTGGGTCAGCCCGTGATCGTGGAAAACCGCTCGGGTGCGGGTGGCAACATTGGCGCCGACCTGGTGGCCAAGGCGCCGGCAGATGGCTACACGCTGGTGATGGGCGCGGTGGCCACGCATGCGATCAACCCGTGGTTGTTCGCGAACCTGCCCTACGACCCGGTCAAGGATTTTGCGCCGGTGACGATCGTGGCGTCGGTGCCGAACGTGTTGGTGATGAACGTTGAGTTCGCCGACAAGAACAAGATCAAGACCCTGGCCGACCTGATCGACTACGCCAAGAAGAATCCGGGCAAGCTGAACTACGGTTCGGGCGGCAACGGCAGCGCGGGCCATCTGTCGGGCGAGCTGCTGAAGGCGCGTGCCGGCATCAACGTCGAACACATTCCTTACCAGGGCGCGGCGCCCGCGCAGTTGGCGCTGTTGTCGGGTCAGTCGGATTTCATGTTCGACAATCTGGCGGCGTCGGCGCCGTTGATCAAGGACGGCAAGGTGAAGGCGCTGGCGGTGACGACGGCCAAGCGTTCCTCGTTGCTGGCGGATGTGCCGACGGTTGAAGAGTCGGGCGTGAAGGGCTTTGATCTGGGCACGTGGTTTGGCGTGTTCACGACGGGTGGCACGCCCGCGCCGGTGGTGGCCAAGCTGAACAAGGCGTATGCCGATGCGATGCAGCAGCCGGATGTGAAGCAACGCCTGTTGACGATGGGTTCGGAAGCTGCGCCGATGACGCCGGAAGCCTTTGCTGACTTCGTGAAGAGCGAGAAGTCGAAGTACCAGGAAATCGTGAAGATTTCTGGCGCGAGCTTGAATTGATGGGTCGTTGATTCAACGCGACAGCAGTTTTGGGGGCAGCGTGAGCTGCCCCCTTTCATTTATGGCGTACGGATCTACGGCGTGCTCATCTACGCCGCCCCTATCGCCGGTCTACCCGTTCCCGGCCGATCCCGTTTCCGCACCCCAACTTCCCCCGCCTACATCTTGCAATCCGCCGCGTGCACATCGGTGTGGTCGCGCGCCAGCACCTTCAGGTTTTTGTAGACCAGCTTGCCGTCGCTGCCAGGCTCGATGTGCAGCAGATACCAGTCCTGAACCGGATGTTGATTCGGTCCGAACTTGAACTTGCCGCGCACGCTGGGGAAGTCCGCCTTGCGTAGCGCATTGCGAAAATCGTCCGGGCGACCGCTGATGTCGCCATTCACGGCTTTCAGGGCCGAGGCGATCAGGTTGGCGGTGTCGTACGCCTGTGCTGCATACGCAGTGGGCGGGCGGTTGTAGGCCTTGGTGAACGCCTGCACAAAGTGCTTGTTCTGCGCGTTGTCCAAGTCGGCGCTCCATAGCGAACTCAGATAAAAACCCTTGCTGGCCGTGCCCGTCGCGGCCAGCATGCGGTCGTCCATCGAGTAGATCGGCGTAATCATTTTGATCTTGTCCGACAGCCCCGAGTTGGCGAATTGCTTGGTCAGGTTGATGCCCGCACCGCCCGGGTGAAACTGAAAAATCGCGTCGGGATTCAACGAGCGGATGCGCGCCAGCTCTACCGAAAAGTCCGACTGGTCCAGCTTGGTGTAGATCTCTTCCGCAATCTCGCCCTTGTACGCGCGCTTGAAACCGGCGACCGCGTCACGCCCGGCTTGATAGTTGGGCGCCATGACGACGACGCGCTTCACGCCCAGTTCGTTGGCGGCGATGCCGGCCGTGTCGGCGTAGGAATCGTTCTGGAATGCGACCGCGAAATAGTTCTGGTTGCAGGCTTTGCCCGCGTAGTTTGACGGCCCCGCGTTCAAGCTGACATAGAAGCCGCCCGCGTTCAGCACCGTGGGGCCAACGGCCGCCATCACGTTCGAGAAGTTGACGCCCGTGAACAGGCGCACGCCGTCCTGCACCATCTTGTCGGCGGTCTGCTTGGCGTTGGCCGGCTTTAGCGCGTCGTCTTCCACGCGCACGTTGACGGGCACGCCGCCCAGTTTGCCGCCGCCTTCCTTCACGGCCAGCATGAAGGCGTCGCGCTCGTCTTCGCCGATGTAGCCGGCGGGGGTGGACAAGGTGCCGATGAAACCGATGTCCAGCGGCTTGCCTTGCGCGCCGGCGGCGCATGCCGTCAGCGTTAACGCCAGGGCGGCGGCGCCCCGTAGGATGTGGCTTGTCATGGTTGTCTCCCAGTGGTGCTGCGGTGTTTTTGCTTTGTATTGATATGCCCTAAGTGGACGCCAGGCAGCCTTCCACCTTCCAGCCATACAGCCACTGCAACGCGTCATAGAACTGCGACTGGCTGCGGCCCGTCCACAGCGTGTTGCGCACGGTGCGTTCCACACCGCGCGCGTGATACAGCCTGCCCATCTCGCGCGTGGACCACACGACACGCGCGCTGCGCGGAATGCGCACCGATTCGTACAGGCGGAACGCGGCGTCCAGATCGTCGCCGCACTGTTGCACCGCGACCCCCAGCGTGACCGCGTCTTCCAGCGCCATGCAGGCACCTTGCGCCATGTATTGCGTCATGGGATGCGCCGCGTCGCCCAACAAGGTGACGCGGCCCTGGCCCCAATGCGCGACCGGTTCGCGGTCGGCGGTGGCCCAGCGCTTCCAGGACGTGGGCCGATCCAGCATCTGGTGTGGACGCGGGTGAATGCCTTTGAAGTACGACAGCACCTCTTGCTTGCTGCCTTCGCGCACGCCCCATTCCTCTTGTTCGCGGCTGTGAAACGTCACGACCAGGTTGTATTGCTGCCCGCCGCGCAAGGGGTAGTGGACCAGGTGGCAGTGCGGCCCGGCCCACAGCACGGGCGCGTTGATGCGTAGTTCGTCTGGCATGTTCTCGCGTTCGACGACGGCGCGGTAGACGACGTGGCCCGTGACGCGCACCGGGTCGCCCACCGTCTGCGCGCGGATGACGGACTTCACGCCGTCCGCGCCCACCAGCGCGTCGGCGCGATAACGGTTGCCGTTTGTGTCCACCACTTCCACGCCTTGCGCGTCTTGCGACATTGCGGCGATTTGCGTCGACGTACGAAACCGGATCAGCGGGTTTTGCTGCACGGCTTCAAGAATGGACAGGTGAATGTCGGCGCGATGGATCACGGCATATGGCCCGCCGAAGCGCGCACGAAAGGCGTCGCCCGTGTCGATGCGCACGACTTCTTTGGCGTCGACGGCGTCCATCATGATGATGTGGTCGGTGAAGACGGCGCGTGCCCGTGCGGTCTCGCCCACGCCCAGCGCGTCCAGCGCCGCGAACGCGTTGGGCCCCAGCTGTATGCCCGCGCCGATTTCGCCAATGTGCGCGGCCTGTTCCAGCAGTTGTACGGCGATGCCTTGCCGCGTCAGCGCCAGCGCGGCGGCCAGGCCGCCGATGCCGCCGCCCACCACGATCACGGATCGCGTCGGCTTGGCAGAAAGTGAAGATGCGTTCATGTTGGCTCCCGCGGGATCAATCCTGGCCGCCCAGGAAGGCGCCTTGGTGTTTCAGTTGCGCTTGCAGCGCCGCGATGGAAACGTTGCCCGGCGCGATGCCGTCGCGCAGCGCCATTGCCGCCGCCGTGCCCGCGGCTTCGCCCATGACGAAGCAACTGCCGCTGACGCGCGCGGCCGACTGGCCCTCGTGCGTCATTGACGCGCAGCGGCCCGCCACCAGCACGTTGTCGGCCACGCCGGGCCCGCGCTTGGGCACCATCATGCGAAACGGCAGCTGGTTGTAGCCGCGCGATTCTGGGATGGGCGGCCACACCCATTTGACGTCGCCCGCCGTGTGCATTTCCAGGGGCCAGCCGTTCACGCCGATGCTGTCTTCGAAGTCGGCGCAGCCCAGTACGTGTTCCTGCGTCAGCACGGCTTCGCCGACGATGCGACGCGTTTCGCGGATGCCCAGCTGTGGCGCGATGTCCAGCACGTAAGCCTGTTCAAAGCCCGGGACCTTGGCGCGTAGAAAGGCAAGGTACTGCATGATCTGGCGGCGGCCTTCCAGCTCGCCTGCCGACAGCGAGCCCGCGTCGGTGCCGTCGGCCGCGCTGCCATCGGCATTGGCCAGCTGCGTGACGTTGACGCGCCATTCGTAGTCGTGCTTTTGCGGGCGGACGATGGCGCCGCGCCGGGGGAAGGTGAACTCGCCGCTGGCGGCGGCTTCGTCCATCAGCAGGGGTATCGTCTTCCACGCTTCCTGCGCCCGCGCGCTGTCCACGTTGCCCACCTTGAACATCAGCGTGGGGTAAAGCATGTGGCCGTGGGCGTCGCCTTTTTCAAAGGGCAGGCCGCCCCATTGCGCGATGTCGGCATCGCCGGAACAGTCGATGAAGACCTTGGCGCGTACCGCGCAGCGGCCGGACTTGGTTTCCAGGAACAGGGCGTCGACGCGGCCGCGTTCGTCGCGTGTCAGCCCCGTGGCCAGGGCGTGGAACAAGATCTGCGCGCCGCTGTCTTGCACCATGCCGTCCGCCGCGCACTTGAAGGCGGATATGTCGTAGGCCTGGGCGTGGATCTTGCCCAGGATCAGGTGCGGATCATTCAATCCGTCCATCGCGCGCATGCGGTCCAACAATTCGTCGGTCATGCCGTGCACTACCTGGCGGATGTCGCCGTGGATGTTGGCGTGCAGGCCGCAGAAGTTGGATACGCCGGCGGCGGTGCCCATGCCGCCCAGGAAGCCGTAGCGTTCCACCAGCAGCACGCGCGCGCCGTTGCGGGCAGCGCTGGCGGCGGCCAGCACGCCGGCGGGGCCGCCGCCTAGCACCACAACATCAAATTCGCCATACAGCGGGACCTGGCGGGCGGGTTCGGTAATGACCATCGAAAATCTCCTTGCTTGTATTGCTGCGCGGCGCGTTGCGCCACCCTGCGTTGCGCCACCCTGCGTTGCGCCACCCTGCGTTGCGCCACCATGCTGTGCGCCACCCTGCGTTGCGCCACGAATTACCGCTTACTGGCCCTTGATGCCCAGCTTCTTGATCAGCGGTTCCCAGCGCTTGAGTTCGTCGTCCATGTAGGCGCGAAACTCAGCGGGAGTGCTGCCCACCGGGTCCATGAATTGCGCTTGCAGCCGCTTGGCGACTTCCGGGTCGCGTATGGCCTGGATCAACGCATCCGACAGCTTTTTCTGAATGTCGGCCGGCACCTTGGACGACACCACGAAGCCAATCCATGCCGACCCCTCAATGCCCGGCACGCCCACTTCCGCCAAAGTCGGAATGTCGGGCAGCAAGGCAGAACGCTTGGACGACGTCACCGCCAGCGCCTTCAAGCGGCCGTCTTTCACCATCGGCATGACGGCAATGGGCGGCAGCGCGGCAAACTGCGTGTCGCCCGACAACAGAGACGTCAACGCGGCGGGCGACGACGGATAGGGCACGTGCGTGGCGCGCGCACCGATCTGTTGCAGCAGCAGTTCAACGGCCAGGTGCGACACCGTGCCGGCGCCCGGCGACGGGAAGTTGTACTTGTCCGGATTCTTCTTCAACGCCTCCAGCAGCTGCCCCACGTTGGCGATGCCGGCGGACGCGGGCACCACCAGCACGTTGGGCTGATGCACGGCCAGCGTCAGCGGCGACAAATCGGTGGCGGGCGCATAGGGCAGCTTGTCGAACAACAAGGTGTTGTTCACCAGCGGGCCGGTGATGGACACGCCGAAGGTGTACCCGTCGGGCTTGGCGTTGGCGATGGCGAAGGTGCCGATGTTGCCGCTGGCGCCGGGCTTGTTTTCAATGACGATGGTTTGCCCCAGGATGGCGCCGGCCTTCTCGCCGACAATGCGCGCCACCTGGTCCGGGCTGGACCCGGGCCCAAAGGGCACGATGGCCTTGAGCGGTTGGGCGGGCCAGGCATCGGCTGCCTGGGCGGACGTCAGCGGCGCGGCGGCGGACAGGGCCAACAGACCCATCAGGCCCCGGCCCAATGCGCGCGTCAGGCGTTGGGGCAACAACTTAGTCATGCGTGTCTCCCACGTTTTTCATGGTGTTGAAATAGGTTTGTTCGTTGGCGATGAAGGCGGCGACCATTGCGCGATACGTTGCGTCCACCACCTGTTCCAGGTTGGCAAAGCCGCGGTTGTGGCGCGTGGCCAGCGCGCGCGCCTTGTCAAAGACCTGCGCCTGACGCGCGGGTGCGCTGACCTGGAAGGTGTCGCGCTTGAAGCGCGCGGCATCTTTCACGTACATCGCGCGCTCGGCGATCAAGCGGACGATCTCGTCGTCCAGGCGATCGATGTTGGCGCGCACATCGGCCAGCGTGGCGCACAGCGGCTGGTAGGCGGGGTCGGTGTATTCGCGCAGGGGCGCGCCTTGGGTGTCGGGCTCTTGCATGGGCTTGGTCATTGCGTGTAGTCGGGTTGGCGCGCGGGCGCGGCTTGCTGGAAGGCGGGTTGCGCGTTGCAGTGGTCGTAAACGCGCAGGATGCGGGCATACGGCGACAGGTCGCAGCCCATCCGCTGCGCATTGGCCACTTGCGGCACCAGGCAGCAATCCGCCAGCGTGGGCGCGTCACCAAAGCAATACGCACCCTGGCCATGGCGTGCCAGCAATTGCTCGACCGCGCCCAGCCCTTCCTTGATCCAGTGGTGATACCAGTCGTTCTTTTGCGCGTCGGTTGCGCCCAGCACGTCTTGCAGGTAGCGCAGGATGCGCATGTTGTTGACGGGATGGATATCGCACGAGATGGCAGCCGCCAGTTCCAGCACGCGGGCGCGCGCCAGGGTATCGGTGGGGATCAGGCGCGGCGTGGGATGCGTGGCGTCCAGGTAGTCGATGATGGCAAGCGACTGCGACAGCTGGACGTCGCCATCGGTCAGCAGCGGCACGCCGGCCGACGGGTTCTGCGCAACGTAGTCGGGCGCGCGCTGTTCCTGCTTGCGCAGGTTCACGGGCACGTGGTCGTAGGGCAGGCCCTTGAGCGCCAGCGCGATGCGCACGCGGTACGACGTAGAGCTATTGAAAAAGCTGTGCAGTTGCATGTGGCCTCCTGGTCAGACCATCTTTACGCTGAGTGTGCCCAGCCCATCCACGCCGCCCAGCATCTGGTCGCCGCGCACGACGGGGCCGACGCCTTCGGGTGTGCCGGTGTAGATCAGGTCGCCCGGCTCCAGCCGGAAGTAGCGGGACAGGTAGGCCACGGTCTCGGCCACAGACCAAATCAGCTTGCCGATGTCGCTGCGTTGCTTGTCGGTGCCGTTGACCTGTAGCCAGATGCCGGCCTGTTCGATGCCGCTGCTCGATGCCGCCGGATGCAGCGGGCCGATGGGCGCGCTGCGGTCGAATGCCTTGCCCAATTCCCAGGGGCGGCCGGCTTCGCGCATTTTCATTTGCAGGTCGCGGCGCGTCATGTCCAGGCCCACGGCGTAGCCCCAGACATGTTTGTGCGCGTCGTCCACGGCAATGTCGGCGCCGCCTTGGCCAATGGCCGCGACGAGTTCGATTTCGTAATGCAGGTTGGCGGTTTCGGGGGGGTAGGGCAGGCTCAGCGTCTGGCCCTCTGCAACCGGCACGACGGCGTCGGCGGGCTTGCAGAAGAAGAAGGGCGGTTCGCGGTCGGGGTCAAAGCCCATCTCGCGCGCATGGGCGGCGTAGTTGCGGCCGACGCAGTAGACGCGGCGTACGGGAAACGTGTCCTGGCTGCCGGCGATGGGCACGGCAACGGGCGCGGGGGGAGCAAACACGAAAGGCATGAATCACCCTGGAAAGACGGAAGGGGAAAGAAAAAAGGGAAAAGGGAAACGCAAAGGGGATGCAACGGAAATGCAAAGCGCAAGGCGCAGGGTTCAAACCCCACTGCGCAATCACCGCGCTGGCACCGCGCTGGCACCGCGCGCCCGGGATCAGCCGATGCGTTCTTCGCGCCACACGCCCAGCGCGTCCTGCACCGGGCGGTCGGAATAGCTGAACAGCGTGGCGTCATCCAGCGCGGCCAACTGCACCGGCATCCACGACGGCGCGACGAACACGTCTCGCGGACCGAAGTGGAATTCTTCGTCGCCGATACGCGCGATGCCCCGGCCTTCCACCACGCTGTACACGGTGGAATCGGTGCTGCGATACGCCTTGCCCTGGAAGCCCGCCGGCAGCAGCTGCATGAACGTGGCCATCGTCGGCATGGGGTAGCCGCCCGTGGCCGGGTTCAGGTAGCGCAGCTTCACGCCGTCCCAAGGGTCAAGCTCGCCATGGCGATACAGCGCGTCCAGCGCCTCGCGGCTGCGTTCGTAGGGGTAGTTGAAGATGGGCGATGTGCCGCCGGTGGCTGGGTGGCGCACCGGCGCCATGTTGTGCCCGAAGCGCGCCATGCTGTCGCCTTCGGGACGCGTCACGGGCTGCGCGGCCTGCGGATAGTTTTCGGCAAAGCCCGCATCCAGAAAGCGCAGCAGCGGAATGTCCAGGCCGTCCAGCCAGACGACCGGTTCGCCGCCTTCAATGGTGTCGGCATTGCCGTGGTCGTGCCAGGTCCAGGACGGCGTGATGATGAAGTCGCCCGGGTGCATGGTGGTGCGTTCGCCGTTGACGGCGGTGTAGGCGCCGCGCCCTTCCACGATGAAACGCAGTGCCGACTGCGTGTGGCGGTGGCTGGGCGCCACTTCACCCGGCAAGATCAGTTGCAGCCCGGCGTACAGGCTTTGCGTGATGCTGGCTTGCCCGGGCAGGCCGGGGTTTTCCAGGATCAGCACGCGCCGCACGGCTTCTTCGGCGCTAATCAAGGAGCCGGACGCCATGACGTCGTCGCGCACATCGTCGTATTTCCACAGGGCGGGTACGCAGCGCGGCGAGGGCTGGCGGGGCACCAGGTTATGCAGGGACTCCCACAGCGGAGCCATGTGTTTCTTGGCGATGCGCGCGTAGTACTGCGCACGGTCGGCGCTGGGGTGTGCGCCGGGGGTGTGGCCGTCGGGCATGTTTGTCTCCGGTATGTCCGGCTGAAGCCGGCTTCTACAGGTGGCCGCCACGTGGTTCGCGGCTGGTCCAGATTCGAAGACGATTATGCGTACGCAGCTATGTGTTTTGAAATGAAATTATCTTATTATCCATACGAATAAATATATACATACGAGACAACCTCCCACGCACGAAGGCCTGCATGGACTGGACCCATCGCCTGCGGCTGCGCAACCTGAAGATGCTGTTAAGTCTGGCGCAGACCCGCAACATCAGCCATTCGGCGGCCATGCTGAACACGACGCAGCCCGGGCTGTCGAAGTGGCTGAAAGACCTGGAAGACGACATCGGCCTGCCGCTGTTCGAGCGCCACGCGCGCGGGCTGCGGCCCACGCCGCATGGCGACGTGCTGATTGCGCATGCGCAGCGGCTGGAAGCGCAACTGGATCGCGCGGGCGCCGACATGGCCGCGCTGCGCGAAGGCGGCGGGGGCCGGGTGGTGATCGGGGCATCTGGCGCGTCCGCTTCCGACACCGTGCCGCTGGCCGTGATGAAGCTGTTGGAACGCATGCCGCAAGCGCGCGTGAAACTGGTCGAAGGCACTACCGACCGCCTGCTGGCGCAGCTGGCGCAAGGGGATCTGGATATCGTGGTGGGCCGCTCGGCGCCTGAACACCACGACCCGGCCATTCGCTTTGAAGCCTTGTACCTGGAGCCCATCCACCTGGTGGCGCGCCCGCGCCATCCGCTGTTTGCCATTGAACAACCGAGCTGGCCGGACCTGCTGTCGTACCGCTGGATTCTCTGGCCCAAGGGCACGCCGATCCGCAATGCGGTGGACGCGGCGCTGGCGGCCGCCGGCCAGGCGCCGCCCGCCGATCACGTGGAATCGAACTCGGTCACCATCAACCTCACGCTGATCAACAACAGCGACATGATCAGCGTGGCCTCGCATCGCGCGGCGCTGCGCTTTTCGCAGATGCGCGCGATGCGCATCATCCCCGTGCGCTTGTCGGGCTTTGGTTCGGTGGCGATGTACTGGCGCGAAGACGCGTTCCGCCCGATGGCCGTGCAAGAGGCAATGGCGGCGCTGCGCAACACGGTGGCCGAACACGCACCCGGTGTGACGAGGCCTTGATGACAGCGCCGGGCGCGGGGCTGACAGCGTTGATCGTGCAGTGCCGCAAGGTGGAGGCCGCGCTGGCGGGCTCCGGCGACCCGGCCGCATCGACGGCCATGCATCGCTTTGTGGCCGACATGGACGCGCGCCGCGTGCCGCCCGGCATGTGGTCGCCGCTGGTGTTGTCGGTGTTGGTGATGACGGGCGGGCTGGGCGTCGGGATCGAAGTGCTGAGCCTGCTGCTGCGATCCGCGGGCGCGGCGCTGGCCGCGTTTGCGCTGGTGGCGGTTTGCGCGGGTACGGCGCTGGCGTTGGCGATTGGCGTGGTGATGGTGATGGCCGGCAAGTGCGCGGGCCTGGTGCTGATCAGGCGGCTGGTGCTGGCGCTGATCGCAATTGGCGCGATGGGCCTTGCCGCCTGGGCGCTGGGCGGCGTGCGCGCCGTGGGGCCGGTGGTGGCGCTGCTGGGCGGCTTGGGCGCGTGGCTGGTGGTGAACAGCGCCGCGTTCTACGTGTTCGCGGGATATCGCGTGGCGCTGCGCGTGGTGGCGGGCGGCCACGGCCAAAACAAATAAGCCATCATCGGTGACGGGCACCGTGATGGCTTATGCATGGGCATCCAGGCAACGGATACCAGGCGCTTGGCACCAGGCGCTCTGCGCCAGGCGCCTGGCACTAGGCGCCCTGCGCCCCGCGCCCGGGCCTGGCGCGGCGGGCATCCCCGCCTTGTCGGCTTGCCGGCTTAGCGACCTAGCGCCTTGGCGCCTTAGCGCGATGCGACCGTGTCCGCCGGCACCGGGTTGTCCCAGCCGCCGCCGATGGCACGGATCAGTTCCACTGCCGACCGCGCCTGTTCACCGCTAAGTTGCACGGCAACGCGTTGTTGCAGCAGCACGCTGCGGTCGGCTTCGATCACGTCCAGATAGCTGATCGAGCCTTCGCGGTACTGCGTGTGCGACAGCTTGGCGGCGCGCGCCGAGGCGTCGACGGCGGCGTCCTGCGCCTTGGTCTGGTCGGCCAGGATGCGCAGGTTGGCCAGGTTGTCTTCAACCTCGCGGAAGGCGTTCAGCACCGTTTGGCGATACACGGCCACGTCTTCTTCGTAGACGGCGCGGGCGCGGTCCAGGCCGGCCTGGCGGCGGCCGCCGTCAAAGATCGGCATCGACAACGCGGCGCCCACCAGCGGCCCCAACAGGAACGTGCGGCTGGACCACTGGAACAGGTTGCCCAGGTCGGACGATTCATAGCCAAAGGCACCGGTGATGTCCAGGCGCGGGAAGAACGCGGACTTGGCCGCGCCCACGCGGGCATTGGCGGCGGCCATGGCGCGTTCGGCGGCGGCGATGTCCGGGCGGCGTTCCAGCAGCGTGGACGGCAGGCCGGCGGGAATCGACAGCGCCACCTTCTGGATGGGCTGCGGCGGCATCGTGAAGTCGGACGGTGCGCGGCCCAGCAACACGGCCAGCGCATGTTCGGCGGCGGCGCGGCGGCGGTCGATGCCCAGCGCTTCCGATTGCGCGGATGCCAGCTCGGCCTTGGCGCGTGCCAGGTCCAGTTCGCTGATGTCGCCCGCGTCGTAGCGGCGCTGGATCAGTTGCAGCGTGTCGGTACGCAGCTTGACGGTCTGGCGATACAGCTGAGATTCGGCGTCCTGTTCGCGCACCAGGAAATACGTGGTGGCCACGTCAGCCTGCAAGGCCAGCAGCACCGAGCGGTACAGCGCCTCGCTTTGCTGCGCGTCGGCCGTGGCGGCGTCGGCGGTGGATGCCACGCGACCGAACAGGTCGGCCTCGTACGACACCGCGCCTTGCGCACGCCACGTCGTCACGGGGCTGGTCGACGTGCCATCGGGCAAGCCTTGCGACACGGCGGACGGGCGCTGGCGGTTGGGGCCAAAGGCCGCGTCCAGCGTCGGGAAGAAGCCGGCGCGGGCTTCGCGTTGCAGCGCGCGCGACTGCGCCAGGCGCGCAGCGGCCGCTTGCAGGTTCTGGTTGGCCTGCTGCGCTTCTTCCTGCAATTGATTCAGGCCGTCGTCGCCGAATACCTTCCACCAGGCGCCGCGCAACGCGTCTTCGGACGGTTCGGCGGGCTTCCAGGTGCCGGCCTCGGACGCGGGCAGGGCGGCTTCCTTGAACGCCGCCGGCGCGGCGGCGGACGGCTTTTCGTAGGTGGGGCCCACCGCGCAGCCGGCCAGCACAAGCAGGACGGCAAGCAGGGCGGAACCGCGGGTCAGTCTTTGGATCATGATGAATTCTCTTTGTCGCGCGCCCCGCCCGCTGGGGCAGGGCGCGCTGGCTTCTCTGTGGGTCTGCCTGCTTTATGCGTGAGTCTGCGGGGCGGGCGGCGCATGCGGGTCGATGTGCGGCGCGCACTCCGGCGCTTCATGCTGGGACGCCGAGTGCAGCGGCTTGCCACCCAGCGAACGCAGCAGCACGTAGAACACCGGCGTCAGGAACAGGCCGAACAAGGTCACGCCCAACATCCCGAAGAACACCGCCACGCCCATCGCATGACGCATTTCGGAACCGGCGCCCGACGACATCACCAGCGGCACCACACCCATGATGAAGGCGATGGACGTCATCAGGATCGGACGCAGACGCAGGCGGCTGGCTTCGATGGCGGCTTCCAGCGGCGTGCGGCCGCTCATTTCAAGCTCGCGGGCGAATTCCACGATCAGGATCGCGTTCTTCGCGGACAGCCCCACCAGCACCATCAAGCCGATCTGCGTGAAAATGTTGTTGTCGTTGCCCGTCAGGTACACGCCGGTCAGCGCAGCCAGGATGCTCATCGGCACGATCAGGATCACGGCCAGCGGCAGGGTCAGGCTTTCATACAGCGCGGCCAGCACCAGGAACACCAGCAGCACACTGATCGGGAACACCCACAAGCCGGCATTGCCCGCCAGGATCTGCTGATACGTCAGGTCGGTCCATTCGAACTTCACGCCACGCGGCAGCGTTTCGGCGGCCACGCGTTCGGCGGCGGCTTGCGCCTGGTCCGACGAAAACCCCGGCGCCGGGCCGCCGTTGATGTCGGCGGCGGTGTAGCCGTTGTATCGCACCACCATTTCGGGGCCGAACGTCTGGTTCACCGTCACCAGCGAAGACAGCGGCACCATGTCGCCCGCGGCGTTGCGGGTCTTCAGTTGCAGGATGTCGTCGGCATGCGCGCGGAACTGGGCGTCGGCTTGCGCCCGCACCTGGAACACGCGGCCGAAACGGTTGAAGTCGTTGACGTACATCGAACCCAGGTAGATCTGCATGGTGTCGAACACTTCCGTCACCGGCACACCCAGCTGCTTGGCCTTCACACGGTCCAGGTCCACGTCCAGCTGCGGCACGTTGATTTCGTAGCTGGAGAACGCAGGGCCCAGTTCAGGCGTTTGACGCGCCTTTGCCAGGAAGGCCTGCTTGGCCTTGTCCAGCTCGGCATAGCCGAGCGCCGCGCGGTCTTCCAGTTGCAGCTTGAAGCCGCCCAGCGTGCCCAGGCCCATCACGGGCGGGGGCGGGAACACGGCGATGAACGAATCCTGGATGGCGGCAAACTTCTGGTTCAGCGAGGCGGCAATGGCGTTGCCCGACAGCTCGGCACCCTTGCGCTCGTCAAACGGCTTGAGCGTGACGAACACGATGCCGGCGCTGGAACTGTTGGTAAAGCCGTTGATCGACAAGCCCGGGAACGCGATGGCCGATTGCACGCCGGGTTCCTTCAAGGCGATGTCGCTCATGCGGCGGATCACCGCTTCCGTGCGGTCCAGCGATGCGCCGTTGGGCAACTGCGTGAAGCCGATCAGGTACTGCTTGTCCTGCGCGGGCACGAAGCCGCCGGGCACCAGGTACGACACGCCGATCGTGGCCGCCACCAGCACGGCGTACACGCCCATCGCGCCGGCCTTGCGGCGGATCACGCTGGACACGCCCGTGCCATAGGACTCGGACGCGCGGCCGAACATGTTGTTGAACCAGTTGAAGAAGCGGCCGAAGACGCGGTTCATGCCACGGGTCAGCCAGTCCTGCTTGTCGTGATGGCTTTTGAGCAGCAGGGCCGACAGCGCGGGCGACAGGGTCAGCGAGTTAAAGGCCGAGATCACCGTCGAGATGGCAATCGTCATGGCGAACTGCTTGTAGAACTGGCCGGTCAGGCCCGTCATGAACGCCAGGGGCACGAACACGGCGCACAGCGTCAACGCGATGGCGATGATGGGGCCGCTGACTTCGCGCATGGCGCGGTAGGTGGCGTCGCGTGGACTCAAGCCCGCCGCGATGTTGCGTTCCACGTTTTCCACCACCACGATCGCATCGTCCACCACAATCCCGATGGCAAGCACCATCCCGAACAGCGACAAGGCGTTGATGGAATAGCCGAACACCAGCAGCAGCGCGAACGTACCCACGATGGAGACCGGCACGGCCAGCAGCGGGATGATCGATGCGCGCCACGTTTGCAGGAACAGGATCACCACCAGCACGACCAGCGCAATGGCTTCCAGCAGCGTGTGCACCACGGCTTCGATACTGGAACGCACGAACTGCGTGGGGTCGTATTCGATGCGGTATTCCACGCCCGGCGGGAAGTCTTGCGACAGCTCGGCCATGGCGGCGCGCACCTTGGACGACACGTCCAGCGCGTTCGCGCCCGGCGATTGCATGATGCCCATGCCCACCGCCTGCTTGTTGTCCAGCAGCGAACGCAGGCCGTATTCCTGCGCGTCCAGCTCCACGCGGGCGACGTCGGACAAGTGCGTCACGGCGCCGTCGGACGAGGTCTTCAGGATGATGTCGCGGAACTCTTCTTCGCTTTGCAGACGGCCACGCGCGTTCACGTTCAGCTGCAAGGGCACGTCGCCCTGCGTGGGCGATGCGCCGATCACGCCGGCGGCAACCTGCACGTTTTGTTCGCGAATGGCGGCAACGACTTCCGACGCCGTCATGCCCCGCTGCGCGACTTTCTGGGGGTCCAGCCACACGCGCATCGAGTAGTTGCCCGAGCCCCACACCGTGACTTCGCCCACGCCCGTGATGCGGGCCAGGCGGTCCTTGACGTTCAGGATGGCGTAGTTGCGCAGGTAGGTGATGTCGTAGCGGTCGTTAGGCGAAATCAGGTGCACCACCAGCGTCAGCGTCGGCGAGCTTTTCGCGGTGGTCACGCCCAGGCGCTGCACGTCCGGCGGCAGGCGCGGCAGCGCTTGCGACACACGGTTCTGCACCAGCTGCTGCGCCTTGTCCGGGTCCACGCCCAGCTTGAAGTTGACCGTCAGCGTCAGGTTGCCGTCGCTGTTGGCCTGCGACTGCATGTACAGCATGTCCTCGACGCCGTTGATGGATTCTTCCAGCGGCGACGCGACGGTCTCGGCGATGACCTTGGGGTTGGCGCCCGGATACTGCGCGCGCACCACCACCGACGGCGGCACGACTTCCGGGTATTCGGAAATGGGCAGCTGGAACATGGCCAACAGGCCGGCCAGCAACACCAGGATGGACAGCACACCGGCAAAGATCGGCCGGTCGATGAAGAACTTTGAGATATTCATGAGCGTTCTCTGTAGACGCGCGGGCCTTACTGGACCTGGGCCGCGGCGGTCTGCACCGGTGCGCGCTTGGCGGCAACCATGGGCACGACGGTGGGGGTCACGGCGTCGCCGGGACGGATGCGTTGCAGGCCGTTGACGACGATGCGTTCACCGGGCTTCAGGCCGGAATCCACGACGCGCAGGCCTTCCTGGTTGGCGCCCAGCTTGATCTGGCGGTAGACGGCGTGGTTCTTGTCGTCCAGCACCAGCACGTAGCGCTTGTCCTGGTCGGTGCCGATGGCTTTTTCGTCGATCAGCACGGCCGAACGCGGGTCGCTGCCGCCCAGGCGGACGCGGGCGTACAGGCCGGGCAACAGCGAGCCGTCGGCGTTGTCGAATTCGGCGCGCACGCGGATCGTGCCCGAGGTGGCGTCCAGGCGGTTGTCCACCGACTGCACGACGCCAGTGCGCGAATAGCCTTCTTCGTTCGCCAGGCCCAGTTCAACCGGCACCGAGCCGGCCTTGCCGTTGCGCGCCGGGTTCACGTACTTCAGGAACGTTTGTTCGTCCACGTCGAACGATGCGTACATCTTCGACACCGACACCAGCGTGGTCAGCGGCACGGACGCGGCGCCGGCGGCCACCACGTTGCCCACGGTGACTTCGGCGCGCGACACGCGGCCGGCCACGGGGGCTTCGATGCGGGTGTAGCCCAGGTTCAGCTTGGCGTAGTCCAGCGCGGCCTGCGCGCCTTGCAGGTTGGCGGCGGCTTCGCGTGCGGCGTTCTGCTTTTCCTCGAAGTCGCGGCGTGCGATGGCGTTGTCGGCCAGCAGGCGCTGGCCTCGCGCCAGTTCGGTGGCGGTGTACGACGCGCGGGCCTTGGCGGCGGTCAGGGCGGCGGCGGCGCGGTCAACCTCGGCCGCGTAGGGGCGCGGGTCAATGGTGAACAGCACGTCGCCCTTCTTGACGATGCTGCCGTCCTGGAAGTGCACTTGCGTCAGCGTGCCGGACACCAGCGGGCGAATGTCGACGCGGTCGATGGCTTCCAGGCGGCCGGAATAACGCTGCCAGTCCACGATGGTCTTGTTGACGACTTCGGCTACTTCGACCGGGGTCGCGGCGGGCGCGCCCTGGGCCACGGCGACGTTGCCGCCACCGGGGCCACGGGTCAGGGCATAGCCGCCACCGGCCGCCAGCACGGCGGCAAATACAACGAGCACAGCAATACGTTTACGCGAAACCATGATGTTTCCTTGAAAGATTTAGGTGCGAAAGCGCGCTTGCTTGGAGCCCGGGGCGGGGGCGGCTGCGGCGGGTCTGGCCATGTCAGTCCTTAGCGTCCGTTGCGGCTAGGCGTATATGCTTATGCTGCAACGCAACATCCATCAGGGTTGCGGATCCAAGTCAGAGTGCCGGGGGGGCGCTCTGCGAGGACGGAAGCTGAGGATTGACATGCCCTGTGGGGTCGCCGGGAGGCAAGGGCACTTCAAGATGGTTCGCATTCTGAGTGTTTTGTGGGGCCGGATAAACACAGTTAATCCGGCAACACTGTTCGACACGGATGACTAATCGGCGTCGAAATCGGGTTATGCTCCGTTCACCCCGACTTATTTGCCCAAAAGGACACCGTCGCCATGGACCGTTTTCAGGCTATGCAGGTGTTTGTGCGCGTCGTGGACGCCAACAGCTTCACGCGGGCGGCCGACAGCCTCTCGCTACCGCGCACCACCGTCACCACCATCATCCAGAACCTCGAACGCCTCTTGGGCGTACGACTGCTGAATCGCACCACGCGCCGTATCGGCCTGACGCCGGACGGCGCGGGCTATTACCAGCACTGCGTGCGCATTCTGGCGGACGTCGAAGAAACCGAGGCCTGTTTCCAGGAAGCAGCGCTGCGCCTGAAGGGCCGGCTGCGCATTGACGTGCCAACCTGCATCGGCCGCCTGATCCTGATCCCGTCATTGTGTGATTTCCACGACAAATACCCCGACGTCGAGCTGGTGCTTGGCCTGGGCGACCGGCCTGTGGATATGGTGCAAGAGGCCGTCGACTGCGTGATTCGCGCAGGCGAACTGGAAGATTCCAGCCTGGTCGCGCGCCGCATCGGCACCTTGCAGACCGTCACCTGCGCCTCGCCCACCTACGTGGCGCGCCACGGCATGCCGCAAACCATCGAGTCGCTGCGCGATCACCACGCGGTGCATTACTTCATGAGCCGCACGGGCCGTAACTGCGCCTGGGACTTCAAGGTGGACGGCAAGCACCAGGAAGTGGACATGAAGGGCACGGTAGCGGTGAACGAAGCCGGCGCCTATCTGGATTGCGGGCTGAAGGGTTTCGGCCTGATCCAGGTGGCCCGCTACATGGCCCTGCCGCACCTGCAATCGGGCGAGCTGATCGAAATTCTGCCGCAGTGGAAGCCCAGCTCGACGCCGATTTCCGTGCTGTATCCGCAAAGCCGCCAGCTGTCGCCGAAGGTACGCGCGTTTACGGACTGGGTGGCTGAATTGTTCGCCGGATGCCCACTATTGAGCGGCCGCGACGAAACCGATCCGGCAGCCGCCAGCTGCGGCGTGTATCAGCGTCAGCTGGGCATGCCCAGCGCCATGACGATGGGGGCGCCCGCCGCCCAGCCGCTGGCCGAACCGGTGTTGGCCCAGACGCCGCCGCGTCGCCGCAGCCCGCGCGAAGAGGCCGCCGAGTACGCGCTGTAAGCGTGCGGCGTGGCGCGCCCGGTGCGTGCCACGCCGAAAAACCACGGGAATCCCCGTAGTAAATACAGGGCTTGCGTCCCTCGTATATCTTGAAACGTCTGTATAGTCCGACAGTCAAAGCCTACAACGCCCTTACTGTCGATCCGCGCTATGCAGCCTGTTCTACCCGCTTATTTGATGGCCCGTTGGCTGCTTTTGCTCGTGCTGTTGGCCGGGGTGTACTTCCTTAGCGGCTTTCTCGTTCCTGCTCTTGCGGCCCTGATTATTGGCCTGGCCAGCTGGCCCTTGTACCAGCGCCTGGTCGTGCGCTGCGGCGGCCGCACGGCCGTGGCCGCGTCGCTGGCGCTGCTCATGGTCATCGTGGTGCTGATCGTGCCGATGTCGTTGGCCTTGTCCTACGCCATCAAGGAAGCCAGCACCTTTTTCGCCTGGGCCATAGCCGCCAACCGCCACGGCGTGGCCGTGCCGAACTGGATTACGTCGATGCCCGTGCTGGGCGAGCGCCTGGGCCAGTATTGGGAATCGTATATTGGCCAGCCCCACGCGCTGGGCGCGCTGGTTGAAGCCGTCAGCGGCGAACACCTGGGCAACATCTACCGCATGGTGCTGGCCGCGACGGGCAACGTGTTCCAGCTGCTCCTGACCGTGCTGTTCATGCTGATCACGCTGTTCTTCGTCTACAAGGACGGCATCCGGATGGTGGCGCAGCTGGACGTGCTGGGCGAACGCATTCTGCCTGCGCGCTGGCAGCGGTTTTCCCGCGTGGTGCCTGCCACTATCAATTCCACCGTTACCGGCATGGGCCTGATCGCGCTGGGCGAAGGCCTGGTGCTGGGCATCGCCTATTGGGTAGCGGGCGTGCCGTCGCCCGTGTTGCTGGGCGTGGTGACCGGTTTCATGGCCTTGATCCCCGGCGGCGCGCCGCTGTCGTTCACGCTGGTGTCCTTGTACCTGGTCGGTTCCGGCCACGTGGTGGCGGGCATTGCGCTGATGGTTTGGGGCAGCGTGGAATTGTTCATCGTGGACAAAACCTTGCGCCCGCGCCTGGTGGGCGGCCCGGTCAAGCTGCCGTTCCTGCCGACGTTCTTCGGCCTGGTGGGCGGCGTCAAGACGATGGGCATCGTGGGCCTGTTCGTCGGGCCGGTGCTAATGGCCTTGCTGGTGGCCGTGTGGCGTGAATGGGTGCACCACGAAGTCCAGGAACGCGACGCTGAACGGGCTCGCCCGCCGCTGCCGCCGGCGACGCCGCGCGTTGAAAAAACACCTACTGCCTGACGCGCAGCCCGCCCGCTTTGGTAATCTAGCCATCCCCGCGTTTACCGGCGCCTGACCGGTACGCGCCTGCCCCGCACGCAGACGCTTCGCAACCGCCGCGGGGTGTGAGGATTGAGATGTCCGGGTTCCTGCACGATGATCAAATTGCCGTCCTGCGCCAGCAGGGTTTTGTGGTGGCCCGCCAGTTTGCGGACCCGGACCGGGTAGCCGCTTTGCGCGCCCTGGCCGAGCGCCATTTGCAAGACCATGTAGCGCCCATCGAATACGAAGCCGACCTGCGCTATCCCGGCGCGCCGGCATCCCGCGAGACGCAAGGCGGCTTGACGGTGCGCCGCCTGTTGAACGCCTATGCGCGCGACCCGCTGTTCGCGCAGTGGGCCACTGACCCGGCCATCGGCCAATGGCTGGCGCGCTATTTCGGCGAACCGGCTGTGCTGTCCACCGTGCATCACAACTGCGTGATGACCAAGCACCCGGCCTACGGCAGCCTGACCGGTTGGCATCAGGACATCCGCTATTGGTCTTTTTCCGATACTGATTTGGTGTCCTGTTGGCTGGCGCTGGTGCCCGAAAGTTCGGGCAATGGTGGTCTGTCATTCATCCCCGGTTCGCACACGGCGTCTTTCGCGCCTGAACAATTCGATGAGAAGAAGTTCTTCCGCGAAAACGTACCCCAAAACGCCGACTGGATCGCGCGGGCGGTCAGCCCCACGCTAGAGGCGGGCGACGTGGTGTTCTTCCATTGCCGCACGCTGCACGCCGCGCCAGGCAATCGCAGCGACCGCGTGAAGCTGTCGTTGGTGCACACCTATCATCCGGCGTCCTGCCACCCCATCGCGGGTACGCGTTCCGCGTCGCAGCCGGACGTGCCGCTGGCTGGGTAAGCGGTAAGGGGCGGACGTTGGGGCGGTGATAATCAATCGATATCTGCAATAAATAATTGAACTACAATTATTTCAACCGCAGTACGCAGTAAGCAGTGCGCACAATGCAGTGCGCATAACGCAGTACGCAGAACGTCTGGATGAATACGCGATGCCGGGCCGGCAAAACCCGCATCGCGTTCTTCTTGCATGACCATCCCCGGAACTGAACAGGCTGTTTCCCGTGCCCAAAACAAAGATCGACAACGACACGCAAGAATCGCAGGCGCCCGGCGCAACCCGGTCATCGCTGTTTGTGGGGTCCACCGAAAAGGCCTTCCAGGTGCTGCACGCGTTCGACGGGTCGCGCCGCCACATGACGCTGGCCGACATCGCCCGCGCGTCCGGCCTGGACCGCAGCGCCACGCAGCGCCTGGTCTACACGCTGGAAACGCTGGGCTACCTGCGCCGCATTCCCGACACGCGCAACTACGGGCTGACGCCCAAGGTGCTGCAATTTTCGTACAACTATGTGCGCGCCAACGAGCTGATCGACAAGGCCTCGCCCTATCTGCTGGACATTAGCCGCACGCTGGGCGAAACCACTAACCTGCAAGAACTGGACGGCCACGAAATTGTGTTCGTCGCGCGCTTTCCGGGCCATCACCTGGTCAACGTGGACATCGCCGTCGGCAGCCGTCTGCCGGCGTTCTTCACGGCGTCCGGCACCGCGATCCTGTCGCGTCTGACGGACGAGCATCGCCGTGAAATCCTGGCGCGCACGCGGCTGGACCCCATCACGCCCTACACCGAAGTGGACCCTGACAAGCTGATGGACCGCGTGCAGCGCGTGGCCGAAAAGGGCTACGCGATTATCGTCAACGAGACGGTGCTGGGCGATATCTCGGTGGCCGCGCCGGTCACCGACCATCGCGGCCTGGCCGTGGCTGCCATCAATATTTCGGTGCCCACGACGCGCTGGACGGTCGCCCGCGTTGAAGCCGAACTGGCGCCCCATGTGCAGGTGGCGGCCACATCGATTTCAAAGTCCAAATTCGCGGGCTATTCCAGATAGGCCGACTTACTTCACCCCTTCGAATTCCGCCAGCAACGGCTTGAGCGTTTCACGCAGGGCCGACTGCAACGCATCGGCCGGGGCCACCAGCGGGTCCAGCACATCGGGCGCGTTCACGCCGATCAGGTCCATGACGGACTTCATCGGGCCCGGGTTGGTCTCGGCAAACGCCAGGTCCATCAACGGAATCAGGCGGCGATGCAGTTCCATCGATTTCCGCGTGCGGCCTTCCGACGCCAGCTGGTAGACCTGGCGCCAGGCCGACGGCAGCAAGCTAGCCGTGACCACGATGCCGCCGCGCGCGCCGGCGGCCAGATGCACCGGCAGCAGCGTGTCTTCGCCGCTGAACACCGCAAACGATTCGTCCACGCCCGCCACCGTGCGCAGGAAGTGGTACATGTCCGTGTTGCAGGCCTTCATGCCGATGATGTTCTGGTGGCGCGACAGTTCATGCAGCACCTCGGGCGCAATCGCGATGCGGGTGCGGTACGGAATCTCGTAGATCATCACGGGCAGCGGCGACGCATCCGCATAGCGCAGGAAGTAGTCGCGGATGCCGGCCTGCGTTGGCGTCGTGTAGTAGGGCGTCAGCACCATCAGCGCATCGGCGCCGGCCTCGGCGAATTCGCGGCCCGCTTGCAGCGCGTCGTGATAGCCGGGGTCCAGCACGCCGGGAATCACCGGCACGCGGCCGGCTACGGCCTCGACCGTCAACTGGCACATGCGGATGCGCTCGGCGCGGGGCAGCGCGCCGTATTCGCCCGTGCCGCCCAACGGGACGATGCCGTCGATGCCCTGCTGCATCAGGTAGGCAACCAGCGCCTTGGCAGCGGGTACGTTGATGGTGTCGTCGGCGTTGACCGGCGTGGGGATGGCGGGAAAAACTCCGCGCAGTTGGGTTGCGTTCAGCATGTTGTGTATCCAGGAAAATAAATCTAAATCAGAGGCGTCGGATTCAATTGGCCAGGCTGCGGCGGCGCAGCCGGTCGGCCAGCCAGATCAGCGCGGCAATGAAAATGAACAGGCAGGTAGAGACGGCGGCAATCACCGGGGAAATCTGTAGCGTGACCTCGTCCCAGAACTGCTTGGGCAGCGTGGCGTTCAGGCCGCCGGAGGCGAACAGCGCAATCGTGAGTTCGTCGAACGATGTGGCGAAGGCAAACAGGAATGACGACATCAGCCCCGCGCCCAGAATCGGAAACGTCACGAAGCGCAGCGTGGCCCACGGCCCGGCGCCCAGGCTTTGCGCCGCCAGGTCCAGCCGCGTGTCGTAGTTGCGCAGCACGGCCATCATGGTGATCACCACGTAGGGCACGGCCACCACGGTATGCGCCAGGATGAGGCCGATGGTGGATCCCACCAGCCCCACGCGCGCAAAGAAATAGAACATGCCCACCGCGATGATCATGCGCGGCACCACGATGGGCGACAGCACGAAGGCCAGCATCGCCGACTTGCCTCGCATGTTCGCGCGCACCAGCAGGAAGGCGGCGGGCGTGCCAATCAGCATCGCCAGCAAACCCGTGCCCACGCCCACGATCAACGACCGGGTGATGGCCTGCATCCACACGGGCGACGTGAACATCTGCTCGTACCATTGCAGCGAAAAGCCCTTGGGCGGCCACGTCAGGCCCGAACCGGAATCGAACGACAGCGGAATCATCAGGAAGGCCGGCGCACTAAGAAACGCCAGCACGCCCAGCACGATCCACCACAGCGTGCGTGACTGACCCGTGCCCGACACCGACCGCCGCACCCGCTTGGGCAACAGCGCGAACAGGGCATCCGACACATTCGCCAGCACCGTCAACACCGCATCGCCCGCGCGGCGCGACAGGCTTTCCTTGCCCGATGCCCGCACGCGCGTGGATGCGCCGCCCGTCATGGTCGACAGGCCCAGCACCTTGTCATAGATGGCGAACACCACCAGCACCACCACCAGCAGCAACACCGACACCGCGCCGGCAAACTCCCAGTTCATGGTCTGCTGCACCTGGTCAATGATGATCTGCGTGATCATCGTTTCCTTGCGTCCGCCCAGCAGCGCGGGCGTGATGAAAAAGCCGATGGCGGTGACGAACACCATGATGGCCGCGGCCGCCACGCCGGGCATCGACAGCGGGAAATAGATCTTCCAGAATGCCGTGCCGGGGCGCGCGCCCAGGGTGGAGGCGGCGCGCGGCAGGTTGCGGTCGATGTTCTCCATTACCGACAGCATCGTCAGCACCGCCAGCGGCATCAGCGCATGCACCATGCCCACCAGCACGCTGCCGAAGTTGTAGAGCAGGTTGGCCGGCGCATCCAGGATGCCCAGCGCTTGCAGCAGCTGGTTGACCACGCCGTTGCGGCCCAGCAGCACCACCCAGGCAAAGGTGCGCACCAGGAAGCTGGTCCAGAACGACAGCAGCACCCAGAACAGCAGCGACGTTTTGCGCTTGGCGGACAGGCTGGAAATCAGATAGGCGACCGGGTAGCCCGCGACGACGGAGAAGAACGTGGTCCACAACGAAATCTTCAACGTGATCAGCAGCACGTTCACATACACCGACGACTCGAACAGCCGGTGATATTGCGCCAGCGTGAAGCCCTTGTCGTCGACAACGCTTAACAACAGCAGCTGGCCCACCGGATAGATCAGCAGCACCAGCAGCAGCACGACCAGCGGGGCGGCCATCAGGAAATGGCGGCGGCCGGGGCTCATGCGCTTGCGGGGAGTAGCAAGGGATGTCATGCGTTTACTCCGCAATGGCCACCGCGTCGGCGGCTTGCCAGCTGACGGTCAGCGGCTGGCCGATGGCGTATTGCTCGGCCTGGCGCTGCGTGGGGTAAGCCACGACGATGGGGGCGGCGTCGGCCACGCCCAGGTCCAGGTACAGCTTGGTCAGGCTGCCCGTCACCATCACGTCCAGCAGCTTGCCGGTCAGGCCGCTGCCCGACGTGGCCACGCGCAGGTTTTGCGGGCGCAACATCACGGTGACTTTCTGGCCGGGCTTGATCGGGGCGCCGTTGGACAGCGCCTGTCCGGTAACGCCCTGATGCGCCAGCGTCACGCTCAATACGTCGCCGTCCACCGCCGTGACTTCACCTTGCAGCAGGTTCGATTCGCCCAGGAAGTCGGCCACGAAAAGCGTGCGGGGGCGGAAGTACAGATCGGCCGGCGTGCCCAGCTGCTCGATCGCGCCGCCGTTCATCAGGCAGATGCGGTCGGACATCGTCATGGCTTCTTCCTGGTCGTGCGTGACGTACACGATGGTGGTGCCCAGTTCGCGGTGGATGCGTTTGATCTCCAGCTGCATCTGGTCGCGCAGCTTCTTGTCCAGCGCGCCCAGCGGTTCGTCCATCAGGATGATGGCGGGTCGATAGACCATGCAGCGCGCCAGCGCGATGCGCTGCTGCTGGCCGCCGGACAGTTCGCGCGGCAGGCGCGTGGCTACGTGCGGCAGGCGCACCATGTCCAGCGCTTCGTGCGCGCGGCGGCGCGCTTCGGCTGCCGGCACCTTGCGCATCTTCAAGGGAAACGCAATGTTCTCTTCGATGCTCATGTGCGGAAACAGCGCGTAGTTCTGGAACACCATGCCGATGTCGCGCTCGTAGGGCGCGCCGTACGTGACGTCGGCGCCGTCGATCAGCACGCGGCCCTCGTCGGGCTGCGCCAGGCCGGCGATCAGGCTCAATAAGGTGGTCTTGCCGGACCCGGAGGGGCCCAGCAGGGTCAGGAATTCGCCGCGAGCGACGTCCAGGTGCGTGGGCGCCAACGCGACGAAATCGCCATAGCGTTTGCCCAGGCCCGAGATTTGCAGATTGGAAGAAGACATGGTGTTCAGCACATTAGATTTCGCGCGGCGCGCGCCACGGCGGTGGCGCGCGGCCGATGGCTTATTTAAGGACCCAGCCGTTGAAGCGTTCAAGCACGTCGCGCTGCTTGTCCAGCCAGTACGCGGCGTTGATGTGCAGGCCGGTCTTGATGTTGTCGGGGTGGGTCGGGCAGTTGCGCGCCACGTCGGCCTTGATGTGGTCAAAGGCGGCGGGCTGCGTGACGCCGGCGGCAAAGTATTCGACCAGCGCTGCCTGGCGCTTCGGGTCCGACGCAAACTTGATGAACTCGCGGCAGGCGTCGGCGTTGGGCGTGCCTTTCAGGATGGACCAGTTGTCGCAACCCCAGATGTTCTGGTCCCACACGATCTGCACCGGCGCGCCGTTGGCGATGGCCGATTGCGCGCGCGATACCCACGTGGCGATCATGTCGACTTCGCCCGAGCCCAGCATCTGTTCGACCTGCGCGCCCGTGTTCCACCACACGTCCACCGAGGGCTTGACCTTGTCCAGGCTGGCCAGCGCGCGGTCGATGTCGCAGGGGTAGACCTTGTCGGTTGGCACGCCGTCGGCCATCAGCGCTTCTTCGATGGTGTCGAAGGGATGCTTGCGCAGGCCACGGCGGCCGGGGATGTCTTTGACGTTCCAGAAGTCGGCCCACGACGCGGGCGCGCGGCGGCCCTTGAAGGCGTCGGTACGGTACGCCAGCACGGTGGTGTAGACGTTGTTGCCCACGCCGTAGGGCGACATGTATTGCGGCGGGATGGTGGCCACGACCGGGTCGGATTCCAGACCGTGCTTTTCCAGATAGACCTTGCCGCCTTCGGTCAGCATCAGGATGGCGGGCTGGCTGATCTTGGCCATGTCCCAGGTGTAGTTGCCGGTGTCGACCATGCTGCGGATCTGCGCGGTCGGTTCGGCGTTGGCCTGCACGCCCACCACCTGGATGCCGGTGGCTTCCGAGAACGGCTTGTAGAACACGGCGCCATAGGCCTTGCTGTAGATGCCGCCGTCATCGCGCACGACGATGCGCTTGGAGGCGGCGCGCGACGGCGTCCAGATCATGGGCATGGCCAGCGCGGCGGCGCCGGCGGCCACGGTTTTCAGCGCGGCGCGGCGCGAGGCGTTGTGGGGGATCGTTTTCATGGAAGACTCCTGCGGGTCGGGTCAGGGACTGCGGATCAAGGGTGGGGATTCAAAAGACGGGGGGTCGAAGGCGGGCGGTTCGATCCATGCGGGGCAGCAAGCGGCCGGGGTTGAACAGGTTGGCGGGGTCGAAGGTGGCCTTCAGCGCGCGCATCATCGCCAGTTCAACGGGGGACTTGTAGTGCGCCATTTCGGCCAGCGACGTGCGGCCCACGCCGTGTTCGGCGCTGAAGGTGCCACCCAGCGCATCGGCCACATCGTTGACCGCGCGGCGGATATCGGCGGCCATCGCGTCGCGGTCGGGCAGGGCGTTCCAGGCGTCGAAGGTGAAGAAGGGTATGAAGTGCACGTTGCCGTCGCCCAGGTGGGCCACGATCAGCACCGGCAGGTCGGGTACCAGGCGGCGCACGGCGGCGGTGGCTTCGTCGATGAAGCGCGGCACGCTGGACACGGGTACGGCGCTGTCCGTGGTCAGGCCCACGCCGGCCTTCTTATTGCCTTCGGACACGCTGTGGCGCACTTCCCAAAGCGCGGCGCGCTGGCTGTCGTTGCTGGCCAGCACGGCGTCGTGCAGCAGGCCCTGTTCGGACGCGTGTTCCAGTGTCTGCTGCAACAGCGCTTGCAGTTCGTCGCCGCTGCCCGTGTCGGACAGTTCCACCAGCACATGCCACGGGTGCGCGTCGCCCAGCGGGTTCTTGCGGCCCGGTACATGCGCCATCACGATGTCCAGCTGATTGCTGTCGATCATTTCAAAGGCCGACAGGCGCGAACCGCAGGCGCGCTGGAACATGCCCAGGATTTCCAGCGCGGCTTGCGGGCTGTCTGGCGCCAGCCAGGCCACGGCGTGGCGGGTGGGCAGCGGATGCAGCTTGAGCACGGCGGCAGTGACGATGCCCAGGGTGCCTTCGGCGCCGATGAACAGGTGCTTCAGATCAAAGCCGGTATTGTTCTTGCGTAGCGCGGTCAGGCCGTTCCAGATGGCGCCGTCGGGCAGCACCACTTCCAGGCCCAGGATGTTGTCCCGCGTGTTGCCGTAGCGCAGTACGCCCGTGCCGCCCGCGTTGGTGGCGATGGTGCCGCCGATCTGGCACGAGCCTTCCGCGCCCAGGCTGATGGGGTACAAGCGGCCCTCGGCGGCCGCTGCATCCTGCACCGTGGCCAGTACGCAGCCGGCTTCTACTTCCATGGAATTGTTGGCGGCATCCACCCGGCGCACCCGGCGCATGCGCGCCAGGTTCACGATGACGGGCGGCGTACCGCTGGCATCCGGCACCGCGCCGCCGCACAGGCTGGTGTTGCCGCCCTGCGGCAGCACGGGCGTGGCATGGGCGTTGCATAGCCGCACAATGTCGGCCACCTGCTGCGTGTTGCCGGGCAGGGCGACGCACAGTGCGGGGCCCTTGTACCGGCCGCGCCAGTCTTCGGTATAGCCGGCCATGTCGGTGTCGGAATGAAGGATGGCGTCCGCGCCCAAGGCCTGGGTCAACGCGTCTAGCAGGGTGATGCCGTTGGTCATGTCTGTGGTCCCGAATGAAGCTCGGGGATCACACGAACCCGAGCGCATTGAGGCACAGCATACGATCACTTAAATCGCTTTTCGATTTGATTAATCGTATATCAATCGAATTTAGGGTATGTCCTAGTCGAGGCGGGTGGGGAACATACGGCTTGTCGCCCGCTAAACGAGCGAAATACAATCGTATTGTGCGATATGCGGTCTGTCTGCATCGCCTTCCCTGCCTCTTTGGAACTGAATTCCCATGCGCGAAAAGATCGTTTTTATCGGAGGCGGCAACATGGCCTCCGCCATCATCGACGGCCTGCTAGGACAAGGCCGTGAGCAGGCCAACTTCCTGGTGATCGAGCCTTACGCGCCCACGCGAGAGGCCTTGCGGGCGCGGGGACTGGCCTGCCAGGAAAGCGTGGGACCGGCCGTCGCTGACGCCGCGCTGTGCGTGCTGGCGACCAAGCCGCAAGGCTTGCAGGACGCCTGCGCCCAGGTGCGGGAATATCTGCCCGCCAGCGCCACGGTCGTCAGCATCGCGGCGGGCGTGGACCTGGCCTCGCTGTCGGACTGGCTGGGCGGCCACGCGCGCATTGTGCGCGCCATGCCCAACACGCCGGCCAAGGTGGGGCTGGGCATGACGGGGTTGTACGCCACGGCGGCGTGCGGCGCCGCCGAGCGCGACCGCGTCGACGCCCTGTTTGCCGCCGTGGGCGAGCGCATCTGGACCGACACCGAAGGCATGATCGACGCTGTCACCGCCGTGACGGGCAGCGGCCCGGGCTATGTCTTTTACTTCATGGCGGCGCTGCAAAAGGGCGCGGTCGAGCTGGGCTTTTCCGAGGCAGACGCGCGCCGCCTGGCGGTCGCCACCTTTCGCGGCGCGGCAGGCCTGGCGGCAAGCGAAGACGTGCCCCTGACGGAATTGCAGGATCGCGTCACATCCAAGGGCGGCACCACCTATGCGGCCCTGACGCACTTGCGCGAAGCCGGCGTGGCCGAGGCCATCGGCGCGGCGGTGCACAAGGCGGAAAAGCGCGCACGGGAACTGTCGGCGGGCTGATCTCAGCCCAGTGAGGCCGTGTCGCGGTGTCGCCCCAGCCACACCAGCGCAGGCACCCGCGACCACGGCGACAGCGCCGCGCCGGCCATGTCCACCTTCGCCATCAAGGCCGCGGTGGCCCGCCGTACAGCAAGGCCGCAACAGCAATGGCCGGCGTGCCAAAGCGGTTCACCAGGCGCGGCGCGGCCATCGACCCCGCAACGAAGCCCACGCTGGCCGGCGCGAAGATCAGGCCCGCCGTCAACGCGTCCAGCCCGAAGCCGGTTTGGACCAACAACGCGTAGCAAAGAAACATGGCGCTGGCGGTGGAGAACACCAGCATCACCAGCAGGCATCCGGCCGCAAAGCCCGGCTGCGCGATCAAGGCCATGTCCAGCAGCGGCGCGCCGCCGCGCGCCTTGACGCTGCGTTGCATGCGCGCGATCGCCAGCAGCACCGCAATGGACGCGGCCCCGCACGCGAAGGTCGTGATAAAGCCGCCTGACAGCAGCACGCCCAGTCCCACTGGACCCAACGCGCGGGTGTCGGGGCAGCATGACCCTATCTCCCGCCCCGCAACGCGTGCTGAAGCTGGATGCCGCCGAACGCCGCCACCTGTACCTGCTTGCCCATCAGCGCCCGCCCGCCGAAGCCGGCCGCACGTGGTGCACGGTGCCGCCGCAGGTGCGACGGCTGATGGACGACCTGCCGACCCGCCCCGCGTACATCCTGAACCTGCGCTGGGACGTGGTGATGTGGAACGCCGCCGCGGACCGCGTGTTCGATTTCTCGGCGCAGCCCACGGGGCGGCGCAACTTGTTGTGGATGTTGTTCGTCGTGCCCGCGATGCGACGCTTGTTCTCGGACTGGCCGGCGCAGGCGCCCGCAATGCTGTCCACGTTTCGTCGCGACTTTGCCAGTGCAACGGGGGTGCCCGACATCGCCGAACTGGTCGACGAACTGCAAGCCGTATCGCCGGACTTCAACGCGTGGTGGCGCGAGCACGATGTGCACGGCGCCTGCATGGGCCAGCGCCGGCTGCATATCGAATCGCTGGGCGACATCGCCTTCGAGCACACCACGCTGACCGTGGATGAAAGCCGCCATCTGCGCTTGGTGGTCTATGCGGCGGCGCCTGAAGAGCCAAAGGCGGAGCCGTTCGCACTATGGTTGAAGACACGCCACGCAACGTAGAAGTTGACGGCGGGGATTTCTCGGATGTATCGTAAGATCTATATCTTAAGATACATCGTAAGAGGCATTCCATGCGCCATCCCGACTTTCAGACACCCGACAACGGTGGCCATCACCGCCGCCATCATCACCATCCCAAGCACCACCACCACCCCTCGCACCACGCCGCCTCGCGCGGCGATTGGTTTTCCGGCCCGCCAGATGACGGGCGGGGCGACGCCGATGGGTTCGGCGGCGATGGCCGTGGTTTCACACGCGGCCGCCGCGTGTCGGCCGACGATCTGCAACTGATGCTGCTGGGCCTGCTTGAAGAAAATCCCAGCCACGGCTACGAACTGATCAAGGCGTTCGGCGCGCTGAGCAACGGCTTCTACACGCCCAGCCCCGGCATGGTCTACCCGGCGCTGACCTACCTGGAAGAGCTGGGCTACGCCACCGTCGAGCAAGACGGGGCGAAGAAGCGCTACCACCTGGCGGACGCCGGCAAGGCGCATCTGGATGCCAACCGTGAGCGCGTCGCGCTGATGTTCAACCGCTTCAAGCACATCGCCAAAAAAATGGATTGGATGCGCCAGGCCTGGAGCGGCGAGCCGCGCAGCGTGGGCCCGGAAGGCGAGGACGCGCGCACCGGTTGGGTGCCGGAATTTGTAGAGGCGCGCCACGCGATGCGCCGCGCGCTGATGGAGCGCACCGATGCCTCGCCCGCCGAGCAACGCCGCATCGCCGCCATCCTGGCGCGCGCCACCGACGAGATCAACGGCAAGCCCTGTGCTTGATCTTGTCCTTTTCCCGAATCTGGAGTGTTGATGAACCGTAGCGACCTGACCGTGGAGCGCGTGCGCCACACGCTGAAAATGCGCGTCCTGACCGTCGTGCGCGTCGAACCCGTGGCCGGTCTGTTGGCCCGCGTCACGTTCACCGGCGATGACCTGCAAGACTTTGTCTCGGCGTCATTCGACGACCACGTCAAACTGTTCTTTCCGGCCGACCCGACGCAAGCGCCTGCCTTGCCCAGCGTGGGGCCTGATGGCGTGAAGTTTCCCGAAGGCGCGCCCAAGCCCGCCGCGCGGGATTACACGCCGCGCCGTTTCGACGCCGCGCGCCGCGAGCTGGAGATTGAATTCGTGCTGCACGGCGATGGGCCGGCGTGCACCTGGGCGGCACAGGTGCAGCCCGGGCAGCAGCTGGGTATCGGCGGCCCGCGTGGGTCGTTCGTGGTGCCCAAGGGGTTCGACTGGCATGTGCTGATTGGCGACGAAACCGCGCTGCCCGCCATCGCCCGCCGCCTGGAAGAACTGCCGGCCGGGGCCGAAGCGATCGTGTTGATCGAAGTGCCGTCGCCCGATAACGAAATGCCGTTGGCCTCGGCCGCGAAAACGTCGGTGCGGTGGCTGCACCGCAACGGCACGGCGGCGGGATACAGCACGCTGCTATTGCAAGCGGCGCGCGAACTGGCGTTGCCGGCGGGCGAGGGCTATGTGTGGGTGGCCGCCGAGTCCGCCGTGGCCAAGGCCGTGCGCGAGATCATGGTGTCGCAACACGCCATCGACAAATCCCGCATCCGTGCCGCGAGTTATTGGAAGCGTGGCGCGGTCGCGGTGCACGAGTCGCACGAAGACTGATTGCTGCGTGGCGTGGGGGGCGGGCGCGTTAACGTCGCCGCCACGACGCCTTCCCTTAAGGTATCGGGCATCACGCATCGGGCGTCACGCATCCGACGCCCGGCATCGTCCCTTACGCCTCGCGCGCCAGACGCAGCAGGTTCTCCACGCGTCCTCCTGGCCGGTCTTCACGCACCGCCAGCCCCAGCACCGCGCGCGGCCAGTCCAGGGCAAAGGGGCGATACACCACGCCGTCCGGGCGCAGGTGGCGCAACGATGCCGGCACCACAGCCACGCCCATGCCCGCCGCCACCAAATTCACCGCCGATGACAGCTGCGGCGCGCGTTGGCCAATCAACGGATTCAAGCCATGCTGGCGGCACGCCGCCATGATGTCCGCGCTAAGCCCATAGCCCGATTTGCGGGAATACAGGATGAAGCGTTCCTGCGCCAGATCCTTCGGCGCCAGCCGCTTGCGGCGTGCCAGCGCATGCCCCAATGGCAAGGCCACCACCAGCGGTTCTTCGGTCAGCTGCGTGAACGCAAGCCCACCATCAAGCGCAAACGGCGGCCGCACGAACGCGGCATCGATCGCGCCTTCGCGCAGCTGCGCCACCAGCGTTTCGCTATCGCCTTGCGATAGCGTCATGTCCACGTCGGGATAGCGCTGGCGATACTGGCGTATTACTTCCGTCACCACGCCGTTGAACGACGCCGACTCGGTAAACCCCAAGGCCAATTCCCCGACCTCGCCCCGCGCGGCGCGTTGGGCCGTCTGCACCGCCGCGTCGGTGCGCCGCAGAATGTCTTGCGCGCAGGTAAGAAAGGCGCGACCCGCGTCGTTCAACACCACGCCGCGCCCCGTGCGGTCAAACAGCGGCGTGCCGACCTCGTGTTCCAGCTGGCGGATCTGCTGGCTTAACGGCGGCTGCGCCATGCCCAGTATTTCAGCGGCGCGGGTGAAGTGCTGCGCCTCGGCCGTCACCACGAAATAACGCAGATGGCGCAATTCCATATCGATACCTTTTATGTACTGATTATCAACATTCCATATATTGGACATTCTAATGGCGCAGGCCGATCATGCGGACATTGCCCCACCGATCAAGGATTTCCATGACGCGCTCCGCGACCCCCTGCCTGACACCCGGCGCCCTGCTGCGCCAGCAACTGGCCGACGACATTGTGGTCGCGCCCGGCGCCTACGACGGCCTCTCGGCGCGGCTGGTCGCCGCAGCGGGCTTTGGCGCCGTGTATGCCAGCGGGGGCGCCATCGCCCGCGCGGCGGGATATCCGGACATCGGCCTGCTGAGCTTTACAGAAGTGATGGACCGCGTGGAAAAGATCGTCGACGCTAGCGGGCTGCCGGTGGTGGCGGACGCGGACACCGGCTTTGGCGGGTCCGCGAATGTGGAGCGCACCGTGCGCATCATGGAGCGCGCGGGCGTGGCCGCGTTTCATATCGAAGACCAGTCGTTTCCCAAGCGTTGCGGGCACCTGGACGACAAAAGCCTGGTGGACGCCGACGAGATGTGCCGCAAGGTGCACATTGCCCGGCAGACCTTGAGCGACGCCGACACGCTGGTGATTGCGCGCACGGACGCCATCGCGGTGGAAGGGTTTGATGCCGCGATCGCGCGCGCCGAGCGCTACCTGAAAGCCGGGGCTGACATGATCTTCGTGGAAGCGCCCGAAACGCTGGCGCAGATCCGCGCCATTGCCGACCGCCTGCCCGGCCTGAAGCTCATCAACATGTTCTACGGTGGCAAGACGCCGCTGGTGCCGTTGCCCGATCTGGCGGCGATGGGTTATCGCCTGGCCATCATTCCGTCGGACTTGCAACGCGCGGCCATCCACGCCATGCAGGCCACGCTGGCGGCCATCAAGCAAACGGGCGACAGCAGCGCGCTGGCCGATCGCCTGACCAGCTTCAAGGAACGCGAGGCCATCGTGCAGACCGCGCGTTATCTGGCGTTGGACGCGCAGTAAGCGTCCAACGCCCGCGCCGCCGACCGCCTGCGGGCCAAGGCGTGGGGCTCCAGCCCTAACGGTCTAACGGTCTAACGGTCCGGTCTAACGGTCTGACGGTCTAACGGTCGCAGCGCGCCGGCATCGTGTTCGGCCACAAGCGTTGCCCCGCGCTGCCGTACAGCGTGCGCACGCCGCACACCATCTGCACGCGGGCCAGCGCGCGGCCGGCCGGGTCGATGATTTCCGACGCGTCGGTCGTGGACACCACCGCGCGCTGGTTCAGGAACGGCGTCACCGCGCTGTAGTCGGGCGCGATCACGAATTCGCCGTGGCGGTCGACAAAGCCGAAGTTCATATCGGCCAGGGCCGGGGCCAGGCCGTCCCGCAGCGTGCCCAACGCGTTGAATGCCGGGCCGGTAAGCGCGCCCTTGGCGTCCAGCGCACGCATCGCCCGCGTGGACAGCAGCGACACCGCCTGGCCTTCCGAAAACGCGGACGTTGCGCCTTCGGCCGTCAACCGCGTCTTGCCGCCGGGTTCGACATAGTCGGTGCGCAACCGGCCATTGACCTCGTAGTGCCGCAGCAAAAGCGGCGAGCCTTGCGGCCAATCCCATTCGCCGGCGGGCAGTGTCGCCACCGTCTTGCCCGCTGTATCGATCAGCCGGGTGCCGCTGTCATCGGCGGCCAGCGCGCGCGCGGGCGCGCCCTGGAAGATCGACGTGACGCCGGCGCGAGGCGCGATCTGCCATTGGCCTTGATCGTTCAGATAGCCATAGCGGGGCGCGCGGCGAATTTCCAGCCAGTCGCCAAGCCGGGTGTACAGCGCGTCTTCCAGGTCCAGCGCATGGGTGCCATCGGCTGAAAAAACCCAGCGGCGCTGATCGCTGTCGGCCGTCACGCTGCCGTCTTGCGCACGGCCGATTTGCAGCCGGCTGATAAAGGGCGTCAGCGCGCGGCCCTGGTCGTTGAACAGCGCAACGGGACGGGCGTAGTCCTCGTCCTGGCCGCCGGCCTGCATCACCTTCCACAGCTTGTCGTTGACGCGCTCGACGCCATGATGACGCGCGGGCACGATCCACTTGCCTTGCAGGTCGATCACGCCCACGCGGCCCGCGCCCAGCGACGCGCCGGCCTGTCCGTGCTGGAACACGCCGATCTCCTGGAACGCCGGCGCGGCCAATTCCTTGCCCGCCACAAAGTCGTACAGGCCCCACGGAGCATCGGCGCTGGCGGTCTTCACATAGCGCATGACGCCCGGCGCCACCACCTGTGAATCGAACACGCCGGCGGGCAGGTCGTACTGCTTGCCCGCGCGATCGATCATCTTGTTCACGCCCTTGGCGTACACCAGCGCGTAGCCGTTGTTGAAGGCGCCGATGTGTTGCTGGGGCGGCAGGTCCATCACGCGCCCCTGCGCGTCCAGCAGACGGATGCCGTCCGCGGTGGTCGCGGCGTAGCGCAGTTGATCTGCCTTGAGGCCCTCGTCCAAGAGCGGCGCATCGCCGCCCCGCTCGTCGTCTGCGTCCAGCGGTGTCAGGCTCGTCCACGCGGCATCGGTGACGAGGCTGCCGTCGGCCAGCAGCAAGCCGGCGCCTGCCGGGCCGCACTGGCAATGCGACTGGCCCAGCATGCCCAACGGCGCGCCCGGCACGTTGACGGACAGTGCCTTCAATTCCATGTTCTGCGTGGCTTCTACGGCTTCGGGCTTGAGTAACGCGTGTCCGTCGGCGTCCACGATATTGAGCAGCGCGCGTTCCTGGCTCTTGATCCACAGGCGGCCCTGGCGGACTTCCATGTCGCCGGCATCCGCCAGCCATGCGGGCGCCGATTCGCCGTGCAGCCACGCGCCCTTGGGCGTCAGCAGGCCCACACCCGTCTCGCCTCTGAACAGCACGAAGCCTTCTTCATTGATGCTGGGCGACAGGCCCGCGCCCAGCGTCAGCGGCTTGTCCTGGCCTGGCACCAGCGCCATGAGCGTCTCGCCCGAGGGGTACACGATCGTGTCGTGAAAGCGCTGCGAGGCATGCGCTTGCTCCGAGGTCAGGGTGGCGACCAGCTGGCCGGCGGCGTCCAGCAGCGCATAGCCCTTGCGACCGGCCAGCTGCGCGCTCCAGAATTTGCGCCCCACGGGGCCCATCGATTCGTAGTGCTGGTCCGCGCCGATCACCTTGCCGTCCGTACCCAGCAGCACCACGCCGTCGGGGCCATCGGCCACGGCCAGCCTGCCGTCGCGGTCGGTGGAAATGTCGTGGTACACGGGCTCGACCACCCAGTTCCAATCGCGGTCCACCAGGCCCTGGCGATACTCGCCGTCGGTGGCGATGTACAGGTCCGGGCCATAGGCTTGCTTGACCGCCACGCCGGGCGCGGCGAAGCGGCGTTCGCCGGTGGGCGAGCGGTATTCCGGCTTGAAGGCCACGGCCGCGCGCGCGGGCAGGCCGTCAGCCAGCTCCAGGCTGTCGATGCCCGCGTCCAGCGGATCGCCGACCGGTTCGCCTTGGCGGTTGATGAACAGGTGCCGGCCGTCCAGCGTGGCCACGGCCAGGCCGATTTGGGCAAAGTCGCCCACGCTGTCGTAGCGCGGCGCCACGGCCATGCGGCCTTGCGGGTTGATGAAGCCCCATTTGCCCTGCCACTTTACGGCGGCCAGGCCGTGGCGGAAGTCGCGCACGGATTCAAAAATCGGGCGGATCGCCAGCCGGCCGTTCTGGTCCAGAAAGCCCCAGGCATGGCGGCGCAGGGACTCGTCCGACGGCACGCGGCGCATGGGTTCCAGCGCCGACGGCAGCAGCACGGCGGCGCGTCCGTCCGCCATATTGCGGATGCAGCCGTTGGTGTAGGGCGTGTGATTGGAAATGTCATCGACGGCGGCGTCGTTGCGCGCGCGGGCTTCGTCGACGCAGAACACATGGCCCGTCTGCGCCTGCGCGGACAGGGATGCGCCCAGCGCGGCCAGCGCGAAGGCGATACGGGTGGTGCGGATCACGCGTGACGTCATGGTCATTCTGCTTTGGCGGAGTCTAGGGCGGGGGGATCGATGCGCTTGGCATCGGAGCAGGTCAGGGCTTCGCGCGGCCAGCTCTGGTTTTCTTCCGCGTCAAAAATCACGATCTGGTCGCACAACACCCCAAAGGTGGTGGTGGTCTTGCCGCGCGGGTCGATGAATTCGACCAGGTGGTCGTGAAACACCATCGCGCGTTCGTCCTGGAAGTCTTGCGCCCAGTTGTAGGCGGGCGGGATGGCGTAGCGGCCGCTCAGGTCGATGAACCCATACAGCTTGCCGGTGCGGTCCAGGCGTTGCGCCCGTGCCAGGCCGTGTTTCAACGGGCCCAGCACGCTGAAGTGCGCGCCCACGACGCGCTTGCCCGCCGCGTCCAGGAAGCCGTACTTGCCGTAGTTCTCGCTGTACGGCACCACGCCTTCGCTGGCGTGGCGGTATTCGACCGGATAGCGGCCGGACAGGCGCGCCACTTCGCGGCCTTGCAGGTCCGTCAACACCGTGGTGGACGAGCTGTCGTCGGTGAACAGCACGCGCCGCATGGACGCCAGCGGGAAGCCGTCGCCGCGCTTTTCCAGCACGGTCTTGCCCTGCTGGTCGATGACGCGATAGCCGGACCCCTGGTTGACGCGCGCCAGGCCCTCGGGCTGCACGAAGAAGGGGTTGAATTCGCCATACAGCGCGGGCACTTGCAGGTTGCCGCGCGCGTCGATGGCGCCTTCGCGTTCGTCCTGGCGCACGATCAGCCATTCACCGTGCTGCTCTTTGCTTTCGGGACGGCCGTCGGAAATCTTGGTGGCACGGCCTTGCGCGTCAAACAGCACGGCGCTGCCGTCGGCCAGTTGACCGATGTAGCGGCCTTCGGCCAGCTTGTCGGGCTTGCCGTAGATGATGTCGCTGTGCTTGCCGGTGCGCAGGTTGACCATGCGGTACGGGCTGTCGCCGTAGCGGCCGGCCAGGCCCTTGCCTTCGGGTTCGCTCACCAGCATGACGCCGTTGCCCAGATATTCCATGCCGTAGGCACTGTCGTGCTTGGCCGGTACGACCCACTGGCCCTGGCGGTTGACGACGCCCCATCGGTCCTTGTCCTGCACGCGGACCCAGTCGTCGTCGAATTCCTCGATGCGTTCGTAGTCGGGCTTCAGGGCGGGCGCGTTCAAGCGCACGTTCCACAGGCCCCAGCGGCGCTCGCGGTTATCGTCGGCGGCGCGGTAGACCAGCAGATCGCCGTCCAGGTCGGAGGCTGCCGCGCCCACCTCGTCCGGCACGCGCGTGGGTTTGCCCCGCGCATCGATCAGGATGGCGTCGCGGCGCAGCATGTCGGGCGTGCGTGCCCAGGTGTAGGGGCCGTTGAACGGCCGCAATTCGCTGTATTCCGGGGGCACCGCCCATTTGCCCTGGCCGTCGATGGCGCCCACCTTGTCGCCCTTGGCGCGCACCACCAGCGGCATCGTCACGTTATAGGTGTCGATGTTTTCCCATTGCGGGTTCGACACGATCTTGCCGGTGGCGGTCAGGATGGCCAGCGGCCGGTCGCCGTTGAGGGCGCGCAGCAGCGCCAGCGGCATGGTCGCGTTGCCTGGCGTGCGCGGGGCGGTCTTGCGAGGTGAAAACTCGCTGACGTCATAGCCGCGCAGGCGCTGGGCAGTGTCTGAATCCAGCAAAGGTTTGCCGTCGGCCGCGTAGACCTGCACCAGCGACCCGTCGGCGCTGGCGACCGTAGCCGAGTACGAGGCGGCGTCGTCCGAGCTGATGGTGTCGGCCACTTCGGCCCCGGCCGCGGCTTGATCCGCGCCAACGGTTTCCGCGACGTCGGTGACGACGGTGGCGGTGTCGGCTGCGGTGGTGTCGACCGCCGCGGTATCGACCGCTGCGGCAGGAGCCGCCACCGCGTCCGCGCCGGGCTTGGACGCGTCGGAGGCTCCTGCCGCAGCGGCGGCCGCATTGTCCGCCGCATCCACCGCTACTGCGTCGGCCGCGATATCGACGTTACCGTCCGAGGCTTCCACGGCAACGGGCGCGGCTTCCTTTGCGGCGTCGCTTGCTGCTGCGTCGCCCGCTGCGGCGTCGCCGGCGCCATCCGCGCGCGGCGCGCCATCGGCCGGCATGCCATAGACCCACGCGCGGCCTTGCACGATGTCGACGCGGCCGTCGCGTATCGCCAGCTTCTGCATCGTTCCGGCCGGGCTGATCAACAGCGTGGTCGATGCGTCGGACAGATAGCGCCAGCCATCGCGCTGCTGCACACCCATGTACGACGTGGTGAACGCATGCGTCGGCTTGAGGCGGCCGTCCAGCAACGTCGACTTGCCGTCTTCGGTGGCCACCAGCCACACGCCGGGCGCGAGCCATTGCACGCGTTCGTAGGCGGCGGACGAAATGGCTTCACCGCGCGGGTCCACGAACGTCCACTTTTCATCGCGGCGTACGGCTACGACGTCGCCGTCGCGCATGGGTGCTTCGCGCGAACGCAGCACCTGCGGCGTCACGGCCCAGCGGCCCTGCGCGTCCAGCAGGCCCCACCATCCGGAATAGCGCGACCCTCGTACCTGCGCGGGCAGGTAACCGGCCGACGGCGCGGCCAGCATCATCACGCCTTCGGGCAGCTCGGCCGCCGCGCCCGTCGTGGTGTTGATCAGGCGCGGCGGCGTGGGCATTTCTATCGATGCCAGCTTCTGGCCGGGCATGAAACCCCATGTGCGCGTGCCCAGTGGAAAGGTCTTGACGACCTTGCCCTGACGGTCGATCAGGACGTCCCGCTCGTCTTCTTCAACCAGCGCGGTGCCTTCGGCATTGAACCCCGTGGCGTTGGTATAGCGCGGCTTGATAACCCACTGGCCCTTGGGGTCGATATAGCCCCACAGTTCGCCTTGGCTGGCGGCAGCCACGCCGTTCTGGAACGGCATGACGTACCGATAGGCAGGCGCGATGGCCATGCGTCCTTGCTTGTCGATATAGCCCCAGGCGCCGGCCTCATCGCTGCGCGATCCCGTCAGCACGGCCGCCAGCCCTTCGCTGAAAGGCTGATGGCAGACCGGGTCCGAGCCCTGTCCGTAGTAAGAGGTGGTGCACTGGTCCAGCCAGGACTCCGCGCGCGCGGTCACGGGCAGTGCCGGCAGGGCCAAGGCCAGGGCCAGGGACAGCGGCTTGATCGCGGCGCGCATCATGCGAAGGCGCGGACAAGCGCCGCGAAAAAGGGGAAGCCAAGCCGGACGTGCCACATGGTCGGGGTGCCTTGCCAAAATATGCGAAGGCAGCACTGTAACCAGCAGTAGCAGGCAATGAAGGGGTAAATGTAACGATAGAAAACGAAGCGTTAACGGGTGGCAATCCCATGGCCATTCGGTGGCAAGTCGGTGCCGTGTCGGCGGCGGTTCGCCTTGGCCTTGATTTCCCGGTTGTAGGGTTGTGCGCTAGACCTGCGCTAGACCGGCCGGTGCTGTGTGCCCGCGCCCATGGTGATGTGCAACATGCGACAGGGTTCCATCACCTTAACGGTGTGCCAGGCGCCCTTCGGTATGACATAGGCATCGTCGGCCAGCATCTTTACCACTTGCACGCCGGTGGGCCATTCCAGATGCAGCTCGGCCGCGCCCGCCATCAGGCGGACGATCTCGTCGGCTTCGGGGTGCATCTCCCATTGCGGCCAGTCCTTGGTGAAGGTGTATTCCGACACCAGCCAGCCACGGCCGAAACGGTCCAGCTCGTCAGGCGACTGCGACCAGAACGCGTCGCCGCCGTTCACGGTTGTCGCGGTGCCGGCGGCATCCAGCAAGACGTAATGCGATGACAAATTGGTAGTCATGTGGGGCGTCCTTGGTAGCGGGGCGGGGCAGGAAGACAAGGTAGTGCAAAACAGCGTTGATCGGCCATGGTACCGAGCTGGGCCAGATCTGGCTCGATCAGGCCAAATCTGACCCGCTGCAACGCGTTGATCTATAAGCCTTTATTTTCTGGCGAGCCAGTTCTGGCCCGTATCGCCCCGGAAAAGCCGAGAAACCACGGGCAACAAGGGGGAAGCGGCGCGTCGTACTTATCGTAAATCCATCCCAAGTCTTTGATTCCATTGCGAATAGTTTTTTAATTCACGCCTTGGCATGGATGTTGCATTAGCCCTACGTAGCGCCTCCTTCGGGAGGCATCCGGCCACCATGGCCACCCACTACGACGACTTAGGAATCGACATGCCTACTCCCGCCTATATCAGCATTTCCGGCAAAACCCAGGGCAACATCACCGAAGGCGCCTTCACCGCGGATTCGGTCGGCAACGTGTACGTCGAAGGCCACGAAGACCAGATCCTGGTCCAGGAAATCGAACACCGCGTCAACACCCCGACCGACCCGCAAAGCGGCCAGCCTTCGGGCCAGCGCGTGCACAAGCCGTTCATCTTCACCAGCGCGCTGAACAAGGCCACGCCCTTGCTGTATCACGCGCTGGCCTCGGGCGAAATGCTGCCCGAAGTTGAAGTGAAGTGGTATCGCACGTCCATCGACGGCAAGCAGGAACACTTCTTCACGACGGCGCTGGAAGACGCCACCATCGTGGACATCACGAGTGTGCTGCCGCACGCGCAAGACCCCAGCAAATCGGACTTCACGCAGTTGATCAAGGTAGCCATGGCGTACCGCAAGATCACGTGGACGCACGAAATTGCCGGCACCGAAGCGTCGGACGACTGGCGCAAACCGCTGGAAAGCTAAGCAGGTCGCCGCGATGGCGCACCGGAGCACCGGCGCACCGGCGCATCGGCGCACCGGCGCATCGGCGCACCGGTGCGTCATCGCGGCTTGGTTTCACTGAAGGCGCGCTGCGCCTTTTTTTCGTCATCGCGTAGCGTTTATCATGTGGCCCAACAGCAACCATCACGGGAAAGGCGATGAGCCAGGGGTTCGAAGGCGTCCGGCCCGCGTCGGAATCGTCCATCGAGATCGGCTTCTACTACGACGGCCGGCATTGCGTGGAACGCATCCGCGTCAAGCCCACGGCCGCCAACCTGAAACGCGCCGCCGACCGGCGCGCCACGATCATCGAAGCCATCGCGCGCGGCGATTTCGATTACGCCGCTGAATTTCCTAAACGCGGCACGCCGCCCAAGCCAACACAGGGTTCCGCATGACAAGCAACACGCAGTTGGAAGTCAACGACCTGACGCCGCAAGCGTTCACGCCTTATGGCTGGATGCTGGGCAAGCCGATTCCGGACGGCAACGGGGTGCCGCTGTTCTCGAACGCCGCCACGGACTTCTGGCAGGAACATGTCTTCAACACGGGCGCGGGCGGCGACGCCGAAGTGCTGTGGGTAAATTACCGAAGCCGCGCGACCGACATCGCCAGCCTGGAAAAGCACCTGCTGACGCAACAGGCCATCGTGCCGCTGACCGGCACGATCATCCAGGTGGTGGCCAGCAGCAATGCCGACGGCAGCCCCGACCTGACGACGCTGGCCGCCTTTCTTGTGCCGCAAGGGCAGGGCATCTGCATGCGGCCGGGCTGCTGGCATGCAACCCGCGTGGTCGATGCCGAGGTGACCTGCCTGATGCTGACGCGCCGGTCCACTACGCTGGACCTGATCCAGCACCTGAGCACCGATGCCCGCGCGACCGAAAGCGCCATCGTGGCAATTGCCACGCATCAGCTTGAAGACGTGGCGGAACGCGAGCAGGCCGTGGATGCCTGAGCGCTGAAGGTCGGCCGGCGCGACCTGACGCGGCCCGACCTGCGCGGCCCGACGCTGATTCAATCCGCCTCGCCGCACGCTACGCCCAGCCGCTTGAACAGCGGCCATTTGTTGCGATAGCCGTCCGACCAGATCATCGACGCGTAAGCCGCGAAGGGCGCGTGCACGGTCTGTACCAAGACCTGTGTGGCAGCGGCATCGTCCTTCGGGCAAAAGGCCTGGCCCACGGTTGGGTACAAATCGCCCTCCCATATCGCGTGGCCGCAATGCTCGCAAAAATTGGTCCATTGACCCTGGCCGTCCGGGTCCGCGCGTAGCGCCGGGGCCGCCTGGCGCAAGTGCGCCGCCACGTCCGCCGCCAATATTCCCACTTGCGAGATCAGCGCCGGGCCGGGTACGCATTGCCAGGTTGGCGGGCTGAACAGCCAATCGTGAAACGCGCCCGGGTCCAGGCCCCGGCTGTCGCCATCGTCGTCCAACTCCGTCTCGGCCTCTGTACTTTCGTGCCCCGGCGGCAACGCCAGCGCGTAAACCGGGGTGGCGTGCCGGCAGTGGCGGCAGGCGTGCGTTGCCCGCAGAACGAAGTACGACGATGCGCGCACGTTGGCGTCAATGGGCAAGAGGGCGTCGGGGTGTGTCGGGGTGGTGGGCATGCAAGGGATGGTTGTTGCGGTGTGGGTGGGGGCTGACCGCGCTGTGGCCGCGGTTGGCCGAGCCTTCTTGATTGACGGGAAATATGCCAGAATCCCCCGGGAATTGCAGTCCTTGCCCGCGACGCTGCCGCCAACAGGGCGTTGCCAACATCAGAATGTGTTGGAGCAAATGTATGCGTGATCGCCAGAGTAGCACCGGCCTGACGTCTCCGGCCCGGCACCCCGTTTTGGGCGGACTTGCCATCTTGATGCTGGCCGCTGGCGTAGCCGGGTGCAGCTTCACGTCTCCGGACGAGGCAACGGGTTCGCAGTCCGTCGGCATTCACGGCGTCACCGCGCAGCAGGCGCGCAGCATCGCCAGCGAAGCGTATCTGTACGGCACACCCATGGTCGCCAGCTACCAGACCCTGTACGCCTTCAACCTGGACAAGACCAACCCCCAGTACAAGGGGCCGCCCAACACCATCATCAACATCGCGCGCGTCTTCACGCCCGAAGACACCGCGTTCGTCACGCCGAATTCCGATACGCCGTATTCCTTCGCGATGCTGGACCTGCGCGCCGAACCCGTGGTCATCAGCGTGCCGCCCATGGAGAAGCGGCGGTACTTCGTCCTGCAATTGATGGACCTGTACACGTATAACTTCGCCTATATCGGCAGCCGCGAGACCGGCAACGGCGGCGGTCACTTCCTGGTGGCGGGGCCGCGCTGGCAGGGCAAGACGCCCAAGGGCATCACGCGGGTCATCAAGTCAGAAACGGAACTGGTCAACCTGGTGGGGCGCACGCAGCTGTTCAACCCGGCCGACCTGGACAACGTCAAGCGCATCCAGGCGCGCTACAAGGTGCAGCCGCTGTCCGCGTACACGCGCACCGCGCCGCCGCCCGCGCCGGCCCCGATCGACTGGATTGCTCCCGTGCCGCCACACGAGATGCGCACCTCGCTTGAGTTCTATCACCAGCTGGCCTTCCTGCTTCAGTTTGCCCCCACGCATCCCACCGAAAAATGGTTGCGCGAACGCCTGGCAAGCATCGGTATCAAGCCGGGTCAGCCGTACCCGGTCGACAAGCTGGACCCGCGCCTGCGCCGCGCCCTGCAAGAGGGCATGCACACCGCGCAGAACGACATCGACAAGAACCGCGCGGCGCTGGCCGGCAAGACCGATACGCTGTTTGGCGATCGCGCCAAGCTCAAGAACGATTACCTGTCGCGCGCCACCGGCACGCAGATCGGCATCGGCGCCAATAGCCGCGAAGAAGCGCTGTACCCCGTGCTTGAAAAAGACAGCCGTGGGCAAGAGCTGGACGGCAGGTACGCCTACACCATGCGCTTCGCGCCGCGCAGCCTGCCGCCCGTTAACGCATTCTGGTCCATGACCCTGTATCGCCTGCCCGAGCAATTGCTGGCGCCCAATCCGCTGGGCCGCTACCTGATCAATTCCTCCATGCTGCCGTCGCTGAAAAAAGACGCGGATGGCGGGGTCACCATTCACATCCAGGCGCAGTCCCCAGGCAAGGGCCGCGAATCAAACTGGCTGCCGGCGCCGGACGGCCCGTTCATGGTGACGATGCGCTATTACTGGCCCAAGCCGGCGCTGTTGGACGGCAAGTGGGTCACACCGGAAATCGAACGCGTGGCGCGCTAGCGGCATGAAGCGCAACTTCAACATCCACGATCTGCGCATCTTCTACACGGTTGTCATGACGGCTCGACGCGCCAGGCCGCGCAGGTCATGAGCCTGACGCAGCCGGCGATCGGCCACGCCGGCGCAGATGCCGTAACTGCCCAACTCCACCGTCAGCGATCGCGTCAACCCGACCACGCCCCATTTGGACGCGGCATAGGGCGTGCGCAAAGGCACCGCTCAGGTCCACGGGCAGGGCGGTCAAGTCTTGCGGGGTCAAGCGTTTTCCCTGGAAGGCGTTATGGGTTTGCCCGTATGCGTCGTTGCGTCATTGCGTCATCGGATCATTGCGTCATCAAGCGGCACTTGGATTCCTTCGGCGAGGTATAGATCTCATCACCCGGAATCTTCGCGACCAGCTTGTAATAGTCCCAAGGCCCCTTCGATTCGGCCGGCTTTTTCACCTGCATCAAATACATGTCGTGCACCAGCAGGCCGTCAGCGCGCACCGTCGCGTTCTTCACGAAGAAATCGTTTACCGGGTTGCTCTTGACCCACTTCATGATGGCTTCGCCGTCCGTCGTGCCGGTGGCTTTCACCGCGTTCAAGTAGGTGGTGGTGACCGAGTAATCGCCCGCTTGCAGCATCGACGGCTTCTTCTTCATGCGCTCTTCAAAGCGCGCGGCCCATTTGCGGGATGCGTCGTCCTGGTCCCAGTACCAGGCGGTGGTCAGGTACATGTCTTGCCCGGCGGCCAGGCCCAGCGCGTGGATGTCGGTGATCAGCACCAGCAGGCCGGCAATTTTCATCTTCGGCGTCAGGCCGAATTCGGCGGCCGCCTTCACGGCGTTGCTGGTGTCGGCAGCCGAGTTGGCCAGGCCCAGCACCGTGGCGCCCGACGCCTGCGCCTGCAAGATGTAGGAAGAGAAATCCGATGTGTTCAGCGGATGGCGCACACGGCCCTTTACCTGGCCGCCGTTTGCCTGCACCACGGCCGACGCATCGCGCTCCAGCGCGTGGCCAAAGGCGTGGTCCACCGTCAGGAAGTACCAGTCCTTGTTGCCTTCTTTAAGCATCGCGCGCGCCGTGCCGCGCGACAGCGACACCGTGTCGTAAACGTAGTGCACCGTGTACGGCGTGCATTGCGCATTGGTCAGTTCCGAGGCGCCCGCGCTGACCACGAAAAACGGCGTCTTCTTTTCTTCGGCCACCTTTGCCATGGCCAGCGCGGCGGCGGAATTGGCGCCCGCGATCAGCATGTCCACGCCTTTCTGATCCAGCCATTCGCGCGCGCGAGACGACGCAATGTCGGCCCGGTTTTGATGGTCGGCAACCAGCACTTCGATCTTCTTGCCGGCCACTTCGCCGCCCATGTCCGCCACCGCCATCTTGATGGCTTCGGCCCCGCCCGGGCCGTCGGCATCGGCCGACAGGCCCGACATATCGGTGATGAAGCCGATGCGGATCACGCCGTCATCGGCCACGGCCGCGCCGCCAAAGGCCAGCAGTGCCGAGGCTACCGCCGCGTTCAAGGTTCTTTTCATGATTTGTCTCCCGCCTTGGGGTTTTGGTTTGGATGCCGTGCCGTCGTCAGAATGCGACGTTGTCCCTGGATTTTTTCATGGGGCTTGGACGTGTACTGTTCTATCGTGGCCCCGGCTGTCTCCGCCGGGTGCGGCCCATTCTGTCGCACGGATCCGGCCTTGTCACGTGAACAGAAATTATCAACTGATACGGTTTCCGGTGCTGCGGCGCAGCGTGATCTTGGTGTCATCCACGCGGTCAGGCGCGACCCCCCTGAAATACAATCTGCCGCTATGTCCCGCCGCCCACCGACCGACCCCCAATCTTCCGGCCCTGCCGGCCCGCGCTACGTTCTTGCCGTGGACCTGGGCGGCACCCGCTTCCGGGCCGCGCTGGTGGATGAGGCGGGAGGCATCGCCCACGCCTGCGCCATCGACAGCCCGGCGGCCACCGGCATCCAAGCCGGCTGGGACGAGATCGATGCCGACGAGTGGTGGCGCGGGCTGCAAGTGCTGTCCGACACCCTGGCGCGGCAGGCGGGCGCCGACTTTGACGCCATCGCCGCCCTCGCGATCTGCGGCGTCACCCGCACGCAGGTATTCGTGGATGCCCAGGGCGCGCCCGTGCGTCCCGCCATCACATGGCGCGACACGCGCACGGCGGGGGACGTGGCGCAATGGCTGGCCGCGATGCCCGCCGACCACCCCGAGGCCGCGCAGATCAACGCGTTTCACCCGTGGGCGCGCGTGGTCTGGCTGCTGCGCGTCGAACCGCAACACGCCGCACGCGTGCGTGTCGTGCTGGAACCGAAGGACTACCTGAACTTCCGCCTGACCGGCCATGCCGCCAGCGACACCGTGTCCATGGCCAGACTGGCGGCGGCGGGGCGGCCGCAAGGCCCGGCCCCCGACCTGCTGACTGCGGTCGGCGCCGATCCCGGCTGGGTGCCGCCTTTGCTCGACCCCCTTGCCATCGTCGGCCCGGTGCAACCCGGCCTGCCGGGTTCGCTGGCCCGTCTGGCCGGCCGCAGCGTGGTCGCCTGCTCGAACGACACCTGGGCCGCCGTGGCCGGGTTGGGGGCGTTGCGGCCCGGCTACGCTTACAACATCTCGGGCACTACCGAAGTCTTTGGCGCGGTCGGCGCCGAGCCGGTGCTGGCCGAGGGGCTGATGACGGTGAACTGGGGCAACGGCAACCACCAGATCGGCGGACCGGGCCAGAACGGCGCCGACACCATCGCCTGGCTGTTGCCCTTGCTGGGCGGGGTGGCCCGGTTTGGCGACTCGCGGGCCGGCGACATGTCCGCCGTCAGCCACGCCATGAACGCCTTGCTTAACGCGCCGCGCGACCCGCAGCCCGCACTGTTCCTGCCCTACCTTCAAGGCGAGCGCGTGCCTTACTGGGACCCCCAATTGCGCGGCGCCTTCATCGGCCTGAACCGCCGGCACGGCCCCGGCGACCTGGCATGGGCGGTGCTGGAAGGCGTGGCCTTCTTGAACCGCACGGTGTTGCAACGCGCCGAAGCCGCACTGGGTAAGCCGGTTGCAGAAATCCGCTTCGGTGGCGGCGCGGCGTCCAACCCGCACTGGTGCCAGGTCAAGGCCGATATCTGCGAACGCCCCGTCGTGGTGGGGCAGGCGGACCAGCCGGGCGTCATCGGCGCGGCGGCTGCCGCCTGGGCCGCGCTTGGCCGCTACGGCAGCTTCGCGCAAGCCCAGGCCACCCTGGCACGCCCCGCGCACCGCTACGATCCCGACGCCACCCGACGCAACGCCTATCACCGGTTGTATGCGCAATTTCGCGCTGCCGAAGCCGCCTTGACGCCGGTCTCGCACGCCTTGGCCTCACTGCGCCTGCCGTAAAAACCCTAAGTGCGACGACGCCGCAAAGCCGCCCTGCGCGGGGCTGCCCGGGTATAAACTGCTACGCCATCAGGGCGCGTACGCCCGGCAGGCGGTGGATAACCCTTGCACTACAACAAATACCAACGCAGCAAGGGTTGAGTCGATGCGCGGCATCCTGGAAAAGTACGGCACGGCAATCGCGGGATTGGTCCTGGTGGGCTTCTTCGCAATCGCCGCCCCTAATTTCGCGGCGCCTAACAACCTGTTGAACATCGCCAAGGAAACCAGCTTCCTGGCCATCATCGCCATCGGCTTCACGCTGGCGCTGGTGACGGCAGAACTGGACTTGTCGGTGGCCGACGTCGCCAGCCTGGCCGCCGTCGTCACCGGTGCGCTGGTCCATACCGGCCAACCGGTGATCGTCGCGATTGCGGCGGGCCTGGGCGTCGGCCTGCTGTGCGGCCTGGCCAACGGCATCGCGGTGACGCTGCTGCGCGTGCCATCGCTGATCGCCACGCTGGGCATGGCCGCCATGGCGCGCGGCTTCGCCTTCATGCTGACCGACGGCGTGTCCTACGTAGGCCGCTGGCCCACTGCCTTTACCGACCTGGCTCGCGCCAAGCCCTTCGGCATCCCGGCGCTGGTGCTGTGGATGCTGGGCATCGTGCTGGTCGCGTATTTCCTTATCAAGTGGACGCGCACCGGCGCGCGCATGACGGCCACGGGCGAGGCCGGCGAATCCGCGCGCCTGGCCGGCATCAACATCCGCGCCATGAAAAGCATCGGGCTGGCGTTGTCCGGCCTGTGCGCCGGCGTCGCCGCCGTGCTGCTGACATCCAGCCTGTCGTCCGCCGCGCCCAACATGGCCGGCGACTACTTCCTGTATGCCATCGCCGCCGTGCTGCTGGGCATGACGATGTTCAACCCCGGCCATGCCAACATCGGCGGCACGCTGGTGGCCGCGTTGATCCTGAAGGTGCTGGGCAACGGCCTGGTGCTGATGGGCGCGCCGTACTACGTGCAGGACATCGTGCTGGGATTCATCATGATTGCATCCGTCGCGGTGTCATCGGCCGTGCTGAAGAAAGCGGCTTTCAAATTCTGATCCGAAGGGGAAACCATCATGAAGACATTGATCAAGCGCACGTTGCTGGCGGGCGCCTTCGCCGCGCAAGCGTTGGCCGCCAGCGCCGCCCACGCCTTTGACGTCGGCATCGTCGCGTTCCAGATGTCGTCCGAGACGCACGCCCGCGTGGCCAACGCCGCCGCCCAGGCCGCGCGCGCCAAGGGCTGGACGGTCACGCAACTGAACGCCGAGGGCTCGTTGCCCAAGCTGGCCGAACAGCTGGACACGCTGGTCAACAAGAAGGTCGATGCCATCGTCGTGGCGATGGGCAAGCCGGTGGAAACCGACGCGCAGTTGCAGGCCGCCAAAGAGAAAGGCATTCCGGTGGTGGGCGTGATGTCCGGCGCCAGCCCGCACATGCTGTTCGACGTGGAAGTCAACGAATACGCTACGGGCGCGCAGTCGGTCTTGTACCTGCTGGGCAAGATGGGCTATCAGGGCAACATTTTGTCGGCGCGCTTTGATGGCAACTCGGGCACGCGCATTCGCGGCAAGATGCTGGACGCGGTGCTGACGGAGAACACCGCCGTCAAGGATCTGGCCAAGTTCAGCATGGCCCGCACGCAAAGCTGGCGCGACGATGTGCGCAACGGCATGCAGGCGCTGTTCCTGCGCCATCAAGGTCAGTTCAAGGGCGTGTGGGCATCGTTTGACGGGCAAGCCTACGTCATCGACGACCTGCTGCAATCGCAAGGCATGAAGAAGGGCGACATCACGCTGGTGTCGGTGGACGGCGGGCCCGAAACCTATCGCCGCATCGCCGACCCCAACAGCCTGATCACCGCCACGATGATGATTCCGTTCGAACAGCTGGGCACCAGCGCCATCGAATCCATCGACCGCATCGTGGTCAAGAAAGAGCCCAAGGAAACGGTGGCCTCGGGGCCGTACCTGTTCATGGATTCGGTGTTGGTCGATGCGTCCAACGTGCAGAAGTTCCTGCAACCCGCCGCGAAGTGAATGCGGGCCAGCGTGTAATCCCAGTCAGCATGACCCCGATGACCCCAGCCAGCATGCCCCCCATCACCGCCGCCTTGTCGCTACGCCAGATCCGCAAATCGTACGGCGCGGTCGAGGCCCTGAAAGGCGTGGACCTGGACGTACCCGAAGGCAAGGTCATGGCCATTTGCGGCGACAACGGCGCGGGCAAATCCACGCTGATCCGCATCATCTCGGGTGCGCAGGAACCCACGGGCGGCGAACTCAGCCTGAACGGCCGCGCCGTCGCCTTCCGCTCGCCGCACGATGCGTTGGTCCAGGGCATCGCCACCATCTACCAGGACCTGGCCCTGGCGCCGCGCCTGTCCATCTGGGAAAACGTCTTCATGGGGGCCGAGCTGGTCCGCCGCGTCGGCCCGCTGCGCGTGCTGGACAAGCGCCGCATGGCCGAGCAGGCGCGCGGCTATCTCCAGCGCCTGTCGGTGCCCATCGACGACATGGAGCGCCCCGTTGAACGCATGTCGGGCGGCCAACGCCAGGCCGTCGCCATCGCCCGCGCCCTGCGCTGGGACGCGCGCGTCGTCATCATGGACGAGCCCACCGCCGCCCTGGGCGTCAAGGAAACCGCCTTGGTCCTGAACCTGGTGCGCAAGCTGCGCGAAGAAGGGCGCACGGTAATCCTGATCAGTCACAACATGGCCGACGTGGTCGCGCTGGCCGATCGTGTCGCCATTTTGAAAGGTGGCGTCAAAGTGATCGAACGCGACATCGCCGGCCTGGACGCCGACGCCCTGGCGCATCGGGTGATGACGGGTAAAGATTGATTCTGGCGGGCGTGCCCGCATTTGCGCCTGACGCATAAAAAAAGCCGCCGCCGGGTTTCCCCTGGCGGCGGCCTTTTATCGTGCAGCGGCGGGACTTAGTCCTGGCGGCTGGTCACTTCAACCAGGTGATAACCGAACTGCGTCTTCACCGGACCTTGCACCACGCCGACCGGGGCGCTGAACACGACGGTATCGAATTCCTTGACCATCTGGCCCGGGCCAAACGTGCCCAGGTTGCCACCGTCACGGCTCGACGGGCAGCTGGAGTTTTCCTTGGCGACTTGAGCAAAGTCAGCGCCGTTTTCAATGGCGGTCTTGAGTTCGTTGCACTTGTCTTCGGTGGAAACGAGGATGTGACGGGCGGAGGCTTGTGCCATGTGGAGGCTCCTTGCGGAATAGATTGGGGAGGGGAGAGTAACGCATTTGGGCGTGCTCACTACGGTGCCATCATAAACTGGCTTTCGTGGCGGCCCTGTTGCGGTTATTAACCCGACGTTACGCCAGCCATTCCCGAAACGGCCCCAAGTCCATCCCGCTGGGCACATACCAAACCTTGCGGGTCTTGTCCCATTGCGCGCCCAGCGCCTTGACCACGTCCCGGTTCGCGTAGGCCACTTTCAGATCCCGGTGGCCCACCGCTTGCACCGGCGCGGCCATGTTTCGGCGTAGCGCGGTGTCCGCGCGCTTTTGCGTGGCGGCCAGTTGCATCTGGTCGATGAACGCGCTGCGGCGCGTGGCGTCTTGCGTCGATATCAAGGTCAGGCGCGACTTGGTTCGTGTTGCCGCGACGTAAAACAGGTTCTCTTCTTCGCGGCGTTGACGCAGCGGGTCGGGGAATGCGTCGGCGTCCATGAAGGGCAGGACGACGTGTTCGAATTCCTTGCCCTTGACGTTGACGATGCAATCCATCTGCACCGTGTTCTTGCCGGGCCGCGCGCCGACAAAGGCTTCCGCCGCGCCGATCCATTCCGAGAACTCGCGCAGCGTCTTGGCCGACGCCTTGGCCGATGCGATGAAACCGTTGATCGACCGCGTGACGACGGACGCCTCGTAGGGGTGCACGTACAGGCGCCTGGCCAGTTTTTCCATGTCCATGCCGTCGCGCACGGACTCCAGCGCCAGGTAGGCGGGGGTGTCGGTGGGCAAGGCGCGCAGGTGTTCCACCGCGTCCGTGATGCGGGCGCGGGCGGCGGGGCTGCCCACGCGCTGTATCTGGCCGCTGAAAAAGTGCTTCAGCGCGGACGGCTCGTTGGCCAGCGTGGTCTGGGCTTCGCGCAGTTCCTGCGGCGTCAGCGGCACTTCGGCAAAGGTGGTCAGCGCGTCGACGATGGCCTCGCGCGTGGCGGGTGCGGCCACGTGGTGGAAGTCGTCAAGCGCAATGGCGAGCATGCCGCGCAGGAACAGGATTTCTTCGCGCAGCAGGTAGCTCTTCATCGTCAGCGTGCGGTAGGGCAGGCCGGCGTTCATCAAGGCGTTTTCGATTTCGATGGATTGATGCGCGTCGCGCAGCAGGACGCAGCATTGGTCCAGCGGTTTGCGGTCCTGCTTCCATTGCAGGATCGCCTTGACGACCTGGTCGCCACACGCACCCGGCGTGTCGGCGTACGCGGCCTCGTGAATGTCAGTGCGCAGCGGCAGGTTTGAATCCACCGGTTTTTGCTTGAACGCTTCCATCGCGTAGGCCAGATGCGGGCCGTGGCGGTACGTCATCGTCAGCGGGTAGTTTGCGCAATCCGGGAAGCTGGCACGGATGCGAGTTTGCAGGAACGATTCATCCGCGCCCAGGTGTGAATAAATCACCTGGTCTTTATCGCCCACGCCTACAAAATACGTAACGTCCACATTCAGCAGCGCTTCGATAATGCAGAACGACGCTTCGTTGATGTCGTGCAGCTCGTCACACAACACCAGCCTGTAAGGGGCCAGCACGTCGCGCGGGTCGGAAGAAGAGCGCAGCAGGCGGGCCAGATCGTACGTGGCGTCAAAAAAACCCCGGGCGTCTACATAACCGAACACATCAACGCGCTGTTTTTCGTATTCAACGGCCCACAGATAATCGGTGATTGTCACGCCCGCGCTTTCGGCGATGGACACGGCATCGGCCTCGTCATTCGGCGCGATCTGCATCGTGGCTTTCAGCTTCAGCAGGTTATCCAGAAACTGGCTGACGGCCGTGTTGTGCGTACGGATATCCAGCAGCTCGGCATATTGCGGGTTATTGGCCGCCACGCTTTCCAGAGCGTACAAGGCGTAGGCCTGTTGTTCGCGCGTGGACGGCAACACCTCGGGCTTGCCGTCTTCGATCTTGGCCAATACCCGCTGCGCATACTCTTCAACCGTTTGCACAGGGACGCGCCGCGCCGTGTTGTAGGCGATACCGACGTCGACCAGGCGCGTTTGCAGCACCTGGCGCGCTTCATCCGTGAACGTCAGCGCCAGGATGTCTTCAGGCGGCAGGCCGCGCGTCAGCGCTTCGCCGATGCGCAGGGCCAGCGTGGTGGTCTTGGCGGCGCCCGCGTTGGCGATGACCAGGCTGGTCCGGCTGCGCGAGGTCTGGATCCGGGCCTGTTCTTCAGTGGGCACGAATCCGGACGGGAAGAACTGGGGGGCAGGGGAGTTTGTGGTCATCTAGGCAAAAAAGGCGCGAGCAGAATGTCGCAGCGGAAGACGCCAGTGTAACGATTCCAAAAATGGGCTCCGCAACGCAAATGGCCGGCGGGCGCTAGGCGCGCCTGCCGGCCATTCAGGTCCTGACTACGGGAAAGCAGATGTGGAAAGCGGACGCGCCGCGATCAGCGCACCGGCCACCCGTACATCAGGCCGCCGTCACGGTAAGACGCGTTCAGGCCGCGCGACAGCTTCAGCGGGCTGCTGGGGCCCAGGTTCTTTTCGAAGCTCTCGCCGTAGTTGCCGATGTGCTTGATGATGTTGTAGGCCCACTTGTCGTCCACGCCCAGGTTCTTGCCCATGCCGGGCGTCACGCCCAGCAGGCGTTGCACGTTGGGGTTGGTGCTTTTCAGCATCTCGTCCACGTTCTTGGACGTGACGCCGTATTCCTCGGCTTCCAGCATGGCGAACATGGTCCAGCGCACGACGTTGAACCACTGCTCGTCGCCCTGGCGCACCATGGGGCCCAGCGGTTCCTTCGAGAAGTTCTCGGGCAGGATGTCGTATTGGCCGGGGTTTTCCAGGTTGCTGCGCGCCGCGGCCAGTTGCGACTTGTCGCCGGTGAACGCGTCGCAGCGGCCCACCGCGAAGGCGCGGATGATCTCGTCCAGGCGTTCCACCACCACCGGTTTAAACGCGATGTTCTGCGAGCGGAACCAGTCCGCCAGGTTCAGTTCGGTGGTCGTGCCCGGTTGCACGCACACGGTGGCGCCGTCCAGTTCCTTGGCGCTTTTCACGTTCAGGGACTTGTTCACCATGATGCCCTGGCTGTCGTAGTAGTTCACGCCCACGCCGATCAACCCCAACGTGGTGTCACGCGTGAGTGATAGCGTGGTGTTGCGCGGCAGGACGTCCACTTCGCCGGATTGCAGCGCGGTAAAACGCTGCACGGCGCTGACGGCCATGATCTTGGATTTGGCGGGGTCGCCAAACATGGTGATGGCCAGCGCGCGGCACAGGTCCACGTCCAGGCCGACCCAGCCGCCCTTGCTGTCATTGACCGAAAAGCCGGCCACGCCGGTCGAGACGCCGCATTGGACAAAGCCCTTGTTCTTGACGCTGTCGAAAGTCACGCCCGCCGTGGCGGCCCAGGACGAAAGAAATAAGGCGGTGCCTGCCGCAACGTGTTTGAGTGCTTTCATGGTGTCTCCGCGCGCTGGGCGCATTGGTATTCTGTCGGCCGTGGGCCGAGGTGCGCGGAATGGTAGCCACGCCGCCTGGGCGGGAATATCAGGGAATTCCCGTTAAATCCACTGGGCGGAATTTACGGGGATAATTCTTGCCGGGCCGACACAGGGGCGATAAATGAATCAGAAAGATCCACCCGAAGGTGCCGACGACGGCGGCCACGCCCGGCGCCGCCCGGGGCGTGGTTTCGTCAAGCAGCAGGTGCAGGGCACGTGGCGTGAACTGATCCGCGTCAATACCAGCGACCGGCGCTGGGAAATGCCGCTGGCCGCCGCGCTGTCTTCCGGCTTGCCATTAATGGTGGGCGCGTATTTTGGCCGCATGGACTATGGCCTGATGTCCAGTTTGGGCGGCATGGTGTTTCTAAGCCTGCCCAATACTTCACTTGCCCAACGCATGATGATGCTGCTGGCGGCCGCGTTCGGCATGGTCGCCTGCTACGCCATCGGCGCGCTGACGCAGTTCTGGCCCACGGCGATGATTGCCGCACTGACCGTTATTGCCATCCTGGTGAACATGGTGTGCCGCTGCTATCGGCTGGGGCCGCCGGGCAGCCTGTTCTTCATTATGGCCACCGCGATTGCCGCGTATACGCCTGGCCATATTGAAGATGTGCCGATGCGCGTTGGCATGGTGGCGCTGGGTTGCCTGGTGGCCTGCCTGGTGGCGTTTGCGTATTCCCTGCACATGACGCGCGTGGCGCCGCCGCCGCCCGAAGCCGCGCCGCCCAAACCGACCTTTGATTTTGTGGTGTACGACTCGGTCATCATCGGCCTGTTCGTGGGCATTTCCTTGTTGGTGGCCGAATTACTGCAACTGCCGCGCCCGTATTGGGTGCCGGTCAGTTGCCTGGCGATTATCCAGGGCGCCAGCCTGTGGGCGGCCTGGAACCGCCAGCTGCATCGGATATTGGGAACGGCGCTGGGTTTGTGCGTGGCGTGGGCGTTGTTGAGCCTGCCGTTGAATGTGTGGACGCTTAGCCTGGTGATGATGGCGCTGTCGTTCGGTATTGAAACGCTGGTGGTCCGCCACTATGCCAGCGCGGTGGCGCTGATTACGCCGCTGACCATATTCCTGGCCGAAGCGCCCCATCTAGGCCAGGGCTATCCGGCCGACGTCATTGAAGCGCGGTTTGTGGATACAGTCATCGGCGCGTTCATCGGGGTGCTGGGCGCGGTGCTGCTGCATAACCAACGCATACGGCCGCGATTAAGCCGGTGGATGCGCGCGGTGCTGCCGAATCGGGTGAGTTGATTACGTGGGCAGGGGGGGCGGATGCCGGCTCTTGCCCATATTCCTTTTTTTGTCGTTATCCGCCCGTGGGTGCCAGACCCGCCGCGCAATAGGGGCAATCGGCATCCGGCTTGGCGGTTTGCACCATGGCGCCTTCCACGGCCGCGCCATGCAAACATTCATGCGACAGCCACTGGCTCAGGCGGTCATAGCTTTCCATATTGCTGCGCCAGTTCGGCGCGCACAGGTAATAACCCAGCGGGCTTTCAAACGCGCGGTCGAACACGTCCACCAGCTGCCCCGTCGTCAGTTCCTTTTCGATCAGGCAATGCGGCATCAAGGCCACGCCGAAGCCGGATGAGGCCGCCTGGATAATCATTGAAAACAGATTGAACCCCGGGCCGAAACGCGCGCGATCATAATCGCCGATATACGTGGAAAACCAGTATTCCCACGACAGCGGAATCTCGATGTGCTGTAGCAGCGTGCACTGCTTGATGTCTTCCAGGCTGTTGATGGGGTGCTGTTCCAGATAATCGGGCGAGCACACCAGGCGGGTTTCGCGCCCGGTCAGGTACTTGGCGTCGCCATCGTGCCAATCCCCATAGCCATACTGGATGGATGCATCGAAATCCAGTTCGGTGCTTTTGTAATCCGCCACGCTGTAGCGCACGAAGTTGACCGAGATATCCGGGTTGAAGGCGCGAAACGTCTTCAAGCGGGGAAACAACCATTGCGCCGCGAAGGTGGGCGCGGCGGATACGTTCAACGACTTGGCCGACTGCTGCGTGGCCATGACCTGCGATGTGGCGCTTTCCAGCGTGTGCAGGGCCGGCCGGATCAGGCTCAGGTAGGTCGCGCCCATGCGGGTCAGCTGCAAGCCATTGGTGGCGCGAATGAACAGGGTGTGGCCCAGATAGCTTTCCAGCGTGGCGATATGCCGGCTGATCGCGCTTTGCGTCACGAACAGTTCCTTGCCCGCCTTGGAGAACGACAAGTGACGCGCCGCCGCGGTGAACGCGTTCAACTCTGAGAGGGTGGGGCAGCGACGTCTCATGGTGGTGTGCGCAATCCGGCTATGAATCGCGGATAAGAAATGTGGCTCAAAACCGGCGCGGAGCATTCCCGAAGAGGGGTATGAGTAAAGCTCATAAGGCTGTTCTATTTTGTGTCGAACGCCTAAGGGGAGACCCGGTATCGGACGTTTGGATTGTACCGGTAGAGTTCGCCATGCTGAATTTCCTGCATGTTGAACAGATAGCGTGATTTATTTATGAAGCCGGTTGTTGTTAAGAATTGCAAGATCTTGAATACCCGATCGATGGTCCTCGAAGACGCGGCCAACGTATTGATCGAAGACGGAATGATCTCCCGCATCAGCGCCGACGCGCTGACGGCGCCCGACGCCGAGGTGGTTGACGCCAAGGGCATGACCTTGATGCCGGGCATGATCGACTGCCACGTGCACGTGGTGGCCTCGTCGTTCAACCTGGGCCGCGTGGCCGCCTTGCCCAACGCGCTGGCACTGCTGCGCGCCTTGCCCATCATGCAAGGCATGCTGGACCGGGGCTTTACCTCGGTGCGCGATGCCGGCGGCGCGGATTGGGCCTTGGCGCAAGCCGTGCTGGACGGCGTGGTCGATGGCCCGCGCCTGTTCTGCTCGGGCAAAGCCCTGTCGCAGACGGGCGGCCATGGCGACTTCCGGCCGCGCAACGACGAGCTGGACCCGTGCCCGTGCTCGGTCAAGATCGGCAACATCGGCCGCGTGGTCGACGGGGTGGACAACTGCCGCCTGGCGGTGCGTGAGGAAATCCTGAAAGGCGCCACGCAAATCAAGGTCATGGCCTCGGGCGGTGTGGCGTCGCCGAACGACCCGATCCAGAACCTGGGGTTTTCTGAATCAGAACTGATCGCCATCGTTGAAGAAGCCAGCAACGCCAACACCTATGTGATGGCCCACGCTTACACGCCGCGCGCCATCACGCGTGCCGTGCGCTGCGGCGTGCGCACCATCGAACACGGCAACCTGGTGGACCGCGAGGCGGCCGAGGTGATGAAAGAACATGGCGCCTACATGGTGCCCACGCTGATCACCTACGAAGGCCTGGCCAACGACGGCGAGCGCTATGGCCTGCCGGCGGACTCGGTCAAGAAAATCGCCACCGTGCGCACCCAGGGCTTGAAGGCGTTGGAAATCCTGGACGAAGTCGGCGTGAAGATGGGCTACGGCAGCGACCTGCTGGGCGAAACCCACTACATGCAAGCCGACGAACTGCCCTTGCGCGCGCGCGTGCTGGGCAACGCCAAGGTGATCCAGCAAGCGACGTTGATCGGCGCCGAGATCTTGAACCAGGAAGGCTTGCTGGGTGAAGTCCGCGAAGGCGCGCATGCCGACCTGTTGCTGGTCGACGGCAACCCGCTGGACGACATCGCCCTGCTGACGCAGCCCGATTCCATCAAGCTCATCATGAACCGCGGCTTGCTGCACAAGAACGCCTGGTGACGTTCTTTCACCCTTACTTCCGGAAATCTTCACCATGTATTCCGTATCGGACCGCCTGGAACGGCTACCGTTTTCCAGCTTCCATTTCAGGTTGCTGATGATCGGCGGCCTGGGGCTTGCGTTTGAAGCACTGGACGCCGGCATCATTGCCTTCATCATCCCCTCGCTGCGCACGCAGTGGGGCTTATCCACCGGCCAGATCGGCTGGATCGCCAGCAGCACGTACGTCGGCTTTCTGGTGGGCGCGCTGTTCTCGGGCATCCTGGGTGACCGCTACGGCCGCAAGAAAATCATGATGTGGGCCTTGCTGCTGTTCTGCGTGGCCACGTTCATCAACGCGTTTGCGCGCAACTATCACGAGTTCTACATCCTGCGCATGATTGCCGGCATCGGCATGGGCGCGGAAGGCGCCATCATCGCGCCGTATCTGGCGGAATTTGTCAGCAGCAAATACCGTGGACGCTTCACGGGCGCGCTGGCGGGTTTCTTCTCGTTCGGCTTCGTGCTGTCGGCGTTGCTGGGCTATTTCATCGTGCCGATGAGCGACGACGGTTGGCGCTGGATCATGGTGATTGCTTCCGTGCCGGTAGTGTTTTTGCTGTGGTGGCGCAAGTCGCTGTTCGAGTCGCCGCGCTGGCTTGAACACACCGGCCAGACCGCCGAAGCCGACCGCATCTGCTCGGCCATCGAAGCCGAAGTGCAGCAAAAGCTGGGCCGTCCGCTGCCCACGCCCGTTGCGACGCGGCGCGCCGCCACCGCCGCCGAAAATCCGCAAAGCGCGATGGACAAACTGACGTCCCTGTTCTCGAAAACCTACCTGGGCACGACGGTGCTGGTGTGGGTGTTCTGGATCACGGTGCTGTTCTGCTACTACGCCTTCCTGGTGTGGATTCCCAGCTTGCTGGTCGAGCGCGGTTTCACCATCACCAAGAGCTTTTCGTACACCATCCTGATCTATCTGTCGCAGATTCCCGGCTATTTTTCCGCCGCGTATTTCAACGACAAGATCGGCCGCAAGTACACGATTCTGGCGTACATGCTGCTGTCGTGCCTGTCGGCGCTGGGCCTGGCTTTGGCCAGTGGTGAACAGCAGATCATCATGTTGAGCATGTTGCTGTCGTTCGGCATGAATGGCGTGATTGCCGGTCAGTACACCTACACCGCCGAGATCTATCCGACGTCGATCAGGGCAACCGGCATGGGCGCGGCATCGGCCTTTGCGCGCATCGGCTCGATTGCATCGCCCACCATCGTCGGCGTGGCGTATCCCGTACTGGGCTTTGCCGGCGTGTTCGCCATGATGACGGCGATCTTGCTGGTGGGCGGGCTGGGCATCCTGTTCTTTGGCAAGAACACGCGTGGCGTGGTGCTGGAGGCGATTCACTGATGACACAGACATCAACCTTGGCGCCGTGGGCGGCGCATGCGCGGGCCCTGGCTCAGGCAGAAGACCGCGCGGCGCAGTGGCAAGTAGTGTCGGCCTTGCTGGCGGACGCCTTCGGGCATCAGCTGTTCACCGCGCTGCTGTATCTGCCAGAGCATCGGCTGATGAAGCGCTTGTACACGTCGGATGAAAGCATCAGCCCGCTGGGCGGTTTCAAGGCCACGGGCAACGGGCCGTGGTCGCGTCATGTGCTGGAGCAAGGCCTGCTGTATGTGGCCAGCGATGAAGACGACGTGCGGTCGGTGTTTTCCGAAGCGCCGATGCTGATCGAGCGCGGCCTGCATTCCGCGTTCAATATTCCGGTGCGCTACCAGGGCCGGGTGATCGGGTCGCTGAACCTGCTGGCCGGTCGCAAAGCCTACGATCTTGCCGACCGGGATCTGGCGGCGGTGATCGCGGGCATGTGCGCGCCGGTCTTCATTGAGGAAATGCAGGCTGCGCAAGCGGCGGCGGCGGCGGTTGATCGATCGGGGCTGGACAGCGTGTGAGCGCGGCGGCGGCAAGGAAGCTCACTCCGTTCTTTGCCGCCACCACTTCCGCCATGATCGACAACGCGATCTCGGCGGGAGTCTTGCTGCCGATGAATACGCCGGCCGGGCCGCGCAGCTTGTGCAGGTCGGCGTCGGTCAGATCAAAGTACTCGCGCAGCCGCGCGCGGCGCTGCTCGCTGTTCTTGCGTGAGCCGATGGCGCCGACATAGAAAGCGTTGGATTGCAGCGCATCGATCAGCGCCAGGTCATCCAGCTTGGGGTCATGCGTCAAGGCGACCACGGCGGTTCGTGCGTCGGGCTGCACGCGCAGGATGACGTCGTCCGGCATCTCGCGCGTGAAAGTTATGCCGTCCTGCGCCCAATCGCCCTGATGCGATTCACGCGGGTCGCAAACGATGATTTCAAAGCCCAAGGTCAGCGCGATCTGGCAGAGATATCGGCTGGTGTCACCCGCGCCAATCACGATGAGGCGCGCCGTGGGACCAAAGCCCACCGTCAACGTCGCGTCAGTCAATTGCGGCGCGATGTCGGGCTGTGCGCCCTGCAATCGCGTGTGCCCGGATGACAGATCGACGGTACGCGTGACGCAGCGCCGCTCCACGCAGGCTTGCAGCAGTTCTGGCAGCAGGCTGTGCGCGCCGATGCGTTCCATCAACAATTGCACCGTGCCGCCGCAAGGGATGCCGAAGCGGCGTGCATCGTCCGCCAGCACGCCGTAGCGCATCAGCACCGGCAAGTGCGCGTCATCGCCCAGGGCGCGAACGCGATCGGCCAAGTCGTCTTCAATGCAGCCACCAGACACCGACCCCACCACCGCGCCTTGCGCGTTCATCGCCATGATCGACCCGGCGGGCCGGGGCGACGACCCCCACGTACGGACCACGGTGAACAGCCAGGCCGGGATGCCGGCTTGTTGCCAGGCCAAGGCTTGGCGTAATACCAGGATGTTGATGTCCGTCATGGGGCTGATGCTTGCGTGGCGTTGATGTGTGGCGTTGTTGCGTGGGTCAGGCCGCCAACACCGCCAGCACGGCGTCGGGCGTGAATGGCGCTTCGTAAAAGCGCTTCCCGGTGGCGTCGAACAAGGCGTTGGCAATGGCGGCGGGGCCGGGCACGGATGCGGATTCGCCCGCGCCCATCGGCGGTTCGTCCTGGCGCGGCATCAGCAAGACGTCAATGGCGGGTACGTCCTTGAAGCCGATGATGGGGTAGCCACCCCATTCGCGGCTGGCCACGCCGGCGTCGTCAAACGACACCTTTTCAATCAGACAGCGGCTAAGCGTCTGGATCACGTTGCCATGGACTTGATGGCGCACGCCGGCCGGGTTGACGATCATGCCCGTGTCCTGGCCGACGACAATGCGCTCGACGCGCACGCGCCCCGTGGCCGGGTCCACGCACAGGTCGATGACCCAGGCCGCCCACGCGGCGCCGAAGCCGGGGAACTTGCTGTGCACATAGCGCGCATAGGCAATGCCCCGCCCGCGCAGTAAGCCGTCGGCGTCCGGCTGGCCCCGGCTGCCGGCGGCGCGCGCTTGCCATCCGGCCTGCCTGGCCGTGGCATCGATCAGCGCGACGGCGCGCGCGTCGTCCAGGTTGCGCAAGCGGTATTCGACCGGGTCGGCGCCAGCGGCCTCGGCCAGCTCGTCGATCATGCAGTCATGCGCAAAGGAATTGGGCAGGGCCGATACGCCGCGCAACCAAGACGAACGCACGATCGGCGGCATGTCGTGGCAGACGACGCGCCGCGCCGCGTAGCGATAGGGCGGCGCGGCGGTGCGGTCGCCCATTTCCAGTGTGCGCGGGTCGCCCGAGACGGCGCCGGTCAACAGCAAGGCCAGCAGTGGCGCATCGTTGGAGGGGTAGCGCACGGCGAAGTCGACCGCCAGCAGATTGCCTTGCGCGTCGATGGCGGCGCCCACGTCCATCAACTGGCCGGTGCCCTTGGGCTCCCATTGGTGTTCTTGTTCACGCGTCAGCTGCACGCGCACCGGCGCGCCCACCGCCATCGACAGCAGCGCTGCGTCGGCGCAGACGTCGTCCGCGCAATTGCGCCCGTAGCACCCGGCGGCTTCCAGGCGGATCAGGTCGATCTGGCCTTCGCCCAGGTTCAGCAGCCGGTCCAGATCGGTGCGCAGCATGTGGGGGTTTTGCGTGCCCGTCCACATCGTCAATCGCCCGTCACGAAAATCCGCCACGGCGCAGGATGGGCCGATGGACGCGTGCATCTGATACGGCCAGACGTAGCGGCGGCGCAGGTGCGTGGCGGCCTGGGCGCACGCGGCGTCCACGTCGCCGTCTTCGATCAGCGGCCGCGCGCGGGCCGGGTTGGCGTGGATGGCGGCAGCCACGTCGCTCAGGTCGGGCGCGGGCGGAATGGGCTTCCACCGGACCTTCAGGGCGCGCATGGCGGCAATGGCCTGTTCTTCGCGGTCGGCCACGACGCCGATGAAATCGCCTTGCACCACCACCTGCACATTGCCCGGCAAATGGGCCACGGAGGCGCGGTCCACATCGATCAGGCATTGGCCGATGAAGTCGCCGGCATCGCGCCCGGGGTGCGGCGGGCGCACGACGCGGCCATGCCGCATGCCCGGCACGCGCACGTCGTGCACGAAGCTCAGTTCGCCCGTGGCCTTGGCGGGGATGTCCACGCGGGCGACGCCCTGGCCGACGATGCGATATTCGCTGGCGGGTTTGAGGCGGACGGGGGCGTCGGGCGCGGCCAGCGTCAAGCGGATGTGCTGGCCGGCAAGCAGATCGCCATAGCTGAGCGCTTGCGGCAAGTGTGGCGCGGCATTGTTGTGATGCGTCGTATCGCCGTCGTCGTGCCGACCTTGGCGTGGCCGGCGATCTTGCTGGTCCCGCACCTGCACCACGCCATCACGCACGCACAGCGCGTCACGCGGCACGCCCAGCCGCTGCGCCGCCAGCATCAGCAGATGTTCGCGCGCTTGCGCGGCGGCGCGGCGCAATGGCACGGCGGAAATCTGGATGCTGGCGCTGGCGATGGTCGGCCCCTGGTTGGGCGCGGCGCTGGTGTGGCCCAGCACCATGTCCAGCCGTGACAGGGGCACGTCCAGTTCTTCGGCAACGATCTGCGCCAGTGACGTGCGGATACCGGTGCCCAGGTCCACATGCCCGTTGAATGCCAGCACGCGCCAACCGGGCGACGGCGTGTCGCCCGCGACCAGGCCGGCATCGCGCACGATGGCCACGAATATTTCGGGCGTGGGCTGGACGTATTCGGTGGCGGAGCCCGGCTGACCCGGCGCGGGTTTGGGCGGCGCCGACGGCTCGCGCACCACCAGCAAGGCGTCGGGGTGGGCAAGCAGCGCGCCAGGCAGTAGGTGGGGCTGGGGCAGGGGCATGAGGGCAGCGAAGGGGAGGGGCCGGGCCGGTTGACGATTATGTCGCGCTTAGCGCGCGGCCGGCAGTGGGGCATCCACCAACGCGCGCGTCTCGGCCAGCGCGTGGTCCAAGGGCATGACAGCCGCGTACTTCTGCGCCATGTCGAACAGGTTGGCTTCGTGCGGCCCCAGCGCGCGGTCGCCGCAGCAGTCGGACACCACCAGCGGCCGAAAGCCCGCCTGCATGGCATCCACCACGCTGGCGCGCACGCAGCCGCTGGTCACGCAGCCGGCCACCAGCAAGGTCTGCACGCCGCGCTGCGCCAGCCACGGCGCCAGCATGGTGCCAAAGAATGCAGACGGCGTGCTTTTGCGCACCACGTATTCGCCGGGCGCCGGGGCAAGCTCGGGCACGATGGCGCTGTTGTGGCTATGTTCTTTCAGGGCCAACATCGCGGGCACCTTCAAGCAAAAAATGTTGCTGTCGGCATCGTCGTCCGAGAACACGATGCGGCTGTGCGCGACCGGCCAGCCGCGTTCACGCGCGTGGGCCAGCAGGTGCCGCGTCTGCGCAATGGCCGGCGCAATGTTGCCGCCGCCCAGCACGGCCGGGTCGGCAAAGCCGTTGACGAAGTCCACGATCAGCAGGCCAAAGGGCGCCTTCAGCGGCAACGGCGTGCCGAAGCCTTGCCGCGAGTAGGCCGAGATGTCACCCGCGACGGCGTCGGCGGGAATGGTTTGGGTGGAAGCATTCATTTGTTGTCCTTGCGGCGGGCGGCGTGCGCCAGGCCGGGTTCGTCTTGCACCACGCCGCGCGTCACCATCGGCTGGCCGTCCAGCGCCACGCTGCAATGGCGCATGGGGATGTCGATATGGCAGGCGGTGGTGCGGCTGCCGCCTGCTTCATTGTTGGGGCCCATGGACCACAGGAAATTGCCCTCGAAGGCGCGCGCGTCCATGCCGATGTGCGCTTCCTTGTTGTAGTGCGCCAGCATGGACCACTGCGCGCGCGGTTGCAGGCCCCAGCCGATATGCGACACGGCATACGCTTCCGGGTCTTCATACGCCGCCATGTATTCCTTCAGGATGTCTGCCTGAAGCCCGCCGTTGATGCGGGTGACGTAGCCGTTCTCGATGACCAGTTCAATCGGATCGGTCACGTAGTCCTTCATGGGCAAGAGGATGTCGCCACGGTCCAATACCACGCGGCCTTGGCTTTGCCCTTCGTTGGGCCACGTCAGGACGAAGCCGCTGGGCCAGTGGTCCCAGCGGCCGGGTTCGTCCACGAAGCCGTATTCCGATATCGCGGGAAACTCGCCCAGTTCGCAGCGCAGGTCGGTGCCGGCGTCGGACGTGATGTGCATTTGCTTGGCGGCTTCGATGCGACGCGCGGCGGCCTGCACGCGCGCGCGGTCGGCATCGGTGGGGACCAGGCGGCACAGCACTTCGGGCGGTTCGATGGCCAGCAGGATCTTGGTGCCGGTCTGCAGGATGTCATGCTGCTCGGGCGAGAACAGCAGCGTCATCAGGTCCAGCACCAGGTCGCTGGCGTTCAGCGCCGCGATGGCGGCCGGGTTGCCCGTCAGCGGCGTGGCGCCCAGATACGCCAGCGCGTCGCGGCTGATGGACTTTTCCGCGTTGACGGGCGGCAGGTCCAGGCGGTTGACGCGGGCGCCCAGGTCGGTGGCGGCGGCGATCGCGCAGCGCAAGGTTTGCGGGTGCGTGTCGGCGCCGGTCAGCACGGTGACGATCTGTCCGGCTTCAAGCCGCGACAACGTCAGCACCTGCTTCCAGGCGTGGATCAAATCGATATCGCTGACGGACATGGCGGGCTCCTTGAATCAGCGGATTGGGAAAAGGGCGGATCAGTCGATCTTGCTGCCAAGAAAATCGCCGAAGGCGGCGTAGAAGCCGGCTTCGTTGTCCCACGGAATCATGTGGCCAGCGCGGGGTACGCGCACGTGCTGCGTCTGCGGCGCCAGCCCCTGCCATTCGGCCACATCGTCATCGCCGACGACGCCGCCCTTTTCGGCGGTAACCAGCAGCATCGGGATCTTGATGGCGGGCAGGTCCGCGTGGATGTCGTCACGGCCAAAGTCTTCAAAGCTCTGCACAATCGCCGGTTCAAAGCAGGTGTGCAGCCATTGCGCGCGCAGTTGGCGCTGGGCTTCGGTCCAGGTGGGGCAGAAGGCCAGCATGTCCTCGGCGCTCATGCCGTGCGTGGCCTGGCGAATGGAGTCCACGTACCACGGCAGATTGGCCGGGTACGGGCGGCGGCCCGGGCCGGATACCGGGGGGTCCACGAGGACCAGGCGAGTCAGCGCCTGGGGTTGGCTGCGCGCGGCGCGCACGGCGATGCGGCCGCCCATGGAATGGCCGACCAGCGCGTAGTGGGCCAGTTGCAGCGCCTGGGCAAACGCATTGACGTCAGCCGCTTGCGCGTCCAGGCCGTAGTCCAGCCCGGGGCCGGACGCCGACAGGCCCCGTCCACGCACGTCCAGCACATAGGTGTCGAACTGGCGGCCCAGGTGTTCAGCCACAAAGCCCCAGGTGACGGCCGGGCTGGTGATGCCGGGAATCAGGATGACGGCGGGGCGGCCGGCGCGTTCGCCCGCCGTGCCGCCGTAACGCAGGTAGTGCTGGCGGATGCCGTTGGCGTGGACGTTGGCGCCGTACAGAAAAGTGCTATTGGCTTGGGCTTGGGTCATTGTGCGCTCCGGGAGTAGGGGTAAGCGCCCGATAGCAGGGCGCCGGCGCCGGGTACCACTGGGTCCATGCCCAGTTCTTTGAGGATGGCGTAGGTGGTGGCGATGGACGCCGTGAGAACGGGTTTGCCGGTTTCCGCCTCCACTTGCGAGACGGCGGGCAGCGACGGCATTTGCACGCAGGCGGACAGCACGATCACATCGGCGTCGGCCACATTCATGCCGGCGACGATGCCCGGCAGCTTGGCCGGGTCATGGCGGCCCACGTCCAGGTTGTCGGGAATTTCCAGCGCGCGCCAATCCACGATTTCGAATCCTTCGGCGGCGATGTAGTCCATGACCAGTTCGGTCAGCGGAATCATGTAGGGCGCGACCAGCGCGATTTTCTTGGCGCCCATCGCATGCAGCGCCTCGACCAGCGCGCCCGCGCTGGTGATGACGGGCGCGGAGGCGCCGTTTTCGGCGGTGCGCTCGGTCAGCCGTTTCTGAGACACGCGGTGGTAACCGCGCCCCATGGCCATGATGGCCACCAGGCAGGCGTAGCCCAGCACGTCGACGCGCGCATCGCTAAGTTCAAGCGCGCAGCGGTCGCTTTCGGCGTCCATGGCGGCCAGCTCTTCCTTCTGCACTTTCTTCATGCGCATGCGGCTGGAATGAAACGTGAAGCGATCGTTGGGGCGCAGCGACGAATGCGCCTGCAACATGGCGGGCACCTCGGTTTCCATCGTGGTGTTGGAACTGGGAACGATCTGGCCGATACGGAATGTCTTCGTCATGGAGAAGCCTTGGAAAAAGGGCGGGCCTAGGGTTTTCGATAAATTCAAAAGAAGCGTATACGCTCTATTCTTGCAAAGAGCAGCGCAGATGACCAGCCCGCTTGTTGTAGTGGTTTTCACCTAAGTGTGCGCGAGTAATGCACTATTTTGGTGATTCCCCTTCGGGTTTACGCGCGGGTCATCTTTTTATGTATCCATAAATTAAGCGTGTACTCCATAATTTCCTGAATTGGCTTCAGCAGTCTTTCACCATCCAGCAAGGAGAAGTTCCGTGTCTACATCCCCTCGTATCGCCATCGTCGGCGCGGGCCTGGGCGGCGCCGCCACCGCCGCGCTGCTGCTCAAGCAAGGGCTTAACGTTCGCGTCTACGAGCAGGCGCCCGGCTTTTCGCGATTGGGGGCCGGTATCCACGTGGGGCCGAACGTCATGAAGATCCTGCGCCGCATCGGTATCGAAGATGCGCTGAACGCGCAGGGCTCGCACCCGGACTTCTGGTACAGCCGCCATTGGGAAACCGGCGACATCCTGGCGCAGATTCCGCTGGGCGATTACGCCGTCAAGGAATACGGCGCGTCGTATCTGACCGTGCACCGGGGCGACTTCCATGCCTTGCTGGTCGACGCCTTGCCCAAGCACGTGGTGGCGTACGACAAGAGCCTGACTCGCGTGGAAGATCGCGGCGACGTGGTGCTGATGCACTTTGCCGACGGCACCTCGGAAGAGGCGGACATCGTGATCGGCGCCGATGGCGTCAATTCCCGCATTCGCGAAGAACTGCTGGGGCCAGAGCTGCCCAAGTACGCGGGCTATCTGGCGCACCGCGCCGTGTTCCCCACGCCGCGGACCAAGGCCGGCATGCTGCCCTTCGATTCCTGCGTCAAATGGTGGAGCGATGATCGCCACATGATGGTGTACTTCGTTACCAGCAAGGCCGACGAGCTCTACTACGTCACCGGCGTGCCGGTGGAGCACTGGGACTTGAACGACCGCTGGCTGCCCAGCAGCAAGGATGAAATGCGCGAAGCCTTCAGCGGTTGGCACCCCACCGTGCAGGCGCTGATCGACGCCACGGTGGACGTCACCAAGTGGTCGCTGCTGGAACGTGACCCGCTGCCGCTCTGGAGCCGTGGCCGCCTGGTGTTGCTGGGCGATGCCTGCCACCCCATGAAGCCGCACATGGCGCAAGGCGCGGCCATGGCCATTGAAGATGGCGCCATGCTGGCGCGCTGCTTCCAGGAAGTGGGCGTGCAGAACCACGAGCTGGCCTTTGCGCTGTACGAAGCCAACCGCGCCGAACGCGCCAGCAAGGTGCAGCGCATTTCGCACGACAACACCTGGTTGCGCACGAATGAAGATCCGTCGTGGTGCTTTGGCTATGACGTGTTCAACGAACCGCTGGTAGACCCCAAGACGCGGGCCGCGGCCTGAGGATCTGTCCGCCGCGCGTGCCAGGGGGCTTGCCCCTGGGCCCGTGTCGCGGCAACCTTCGTACTTTTCGAACTGCGACCACGCGCCACGCCTTATGGGACCCACCGTCAATTCCTGCCGCGCTACTCAGCCGATCCGCTTGAACGTCAACGGCGTCGAGTGCACCGTGCCGGCCGCGCCCGACACGGCGCTGCTGCACGTGCTGCGCAACGACCTGGCGCTGAACGGGCCGAAGTATGGCTGTGGCCTGGGCGAGTGCGGCGCGTGCACGGTGTTGATCGACGGCGTGGCCGCGCGGTCGTGCGTGATCCCGGTGCGGGCCGCGCAGGGCAGGGCGGTGGTCACGCTGGAAGGTTTGGGCACACGTCAGCAACCGGGCACGACGCAGCAAGCATTTATCGATTGCCAGGCAGCGCAGTGCGGGTACTGCCTGAACGGCATGATCATGACGGTGGAAGCGCTGCTGCGCCGCAATCCTGAGCCCACGCAAGACGCGCTGCGCAGCGAACTGCATCACAACCTGTGCCGCTGCGGCACGCATGTGGAAATCATGCAGGCGGCGCTGCGGGCGGTTCAGTTGCGGGCGAAAAGTGTTGGTGTTGTGGGTGTTGTGGGTGTTGTGGGTGTTGTGGGTGTTGCGGGTGTCGCGGATGTTGCGGGCGGTGTTGACCTTGCGGATGGCGGATCCACGCGATGAGCCAGGACGCGCTGGGGTCACCGCTGCACCACCTGGGCCTGCCCGCGGACCTGCTGCACGGCGTGGCCTTGCGTCCGCCTGCCGTGCTGTGGGATGGCGCGCGGTATCGCGGCAGCGTCTTGCAGCAGGCGCAGTGGGATCAGGCGCGCGCGCTGTCTGGCGTTGTGACGGTGGTTCGGCACACACACTTCGCGGGCGTCGTCGCCGTGTCGCCCGTTCATGCCAGGCAGGCGGCCATGGCCTTGGCGCCCGTATGGCAAGCGCCGGATTCAGTCCAGACGCCACGTGATGATGTCGCGGATTCGGACGAAATTCGCTATGGCCTGTGCCTGCCGTCTTTTGAAGCGCCAGCCGGTGCTCGGGCGACGGTATGGGCGCTGAACGGACATGCCGGCGTGTGGCTGCCGCCCTGCACGCCCGGCACGCAAGCTCAGATACGCCGCGAGCTGGCGGCGCTGCTGCAACAAGCGCAAGAGACGATCCGCGTCACGGTGCATGCGACGATCGACGGGGCGGTCTCCGAAGGCCACGATGCGGGGCATCCCCTGGACTTGATGGACGCCGCCGCCGACGCCGCGCTGCTGTCGCAAGCAGTGGGCCGGCCGGTGTGCGTGGCCTGCCGGTCGGGTGTTGCTGAAGAGTTGGTGCTGCGTCTGCCGGTCGATGATGCGACGTTCGCCTCGGCGGGTTGGGACGCTGCTGCTTTGAACGCAGGTGCTTCGAATGCAGGTGCTTCGAATGCAGGTGCTTCGAATGCTGCCGTTCCGAATGCTGCTGCTTTGAATGCATGGGCTTCAAACGCCGACACCTCCAACGCCTCGGCCTCCAACGCCTCTGCCTCTAACGCCTCGGCCACCAACGCCACTACCTTCGCGCCGCAACCCGACTCGCTCGCCGCTGCCGGCGCCGCGTCGTTGCGGTCCGATGCACCCTGGGCGGTGCGCCCGAGCCTGGCGCGGCTGTTGAGCCAGCCCGCGCTGGCAGGCGCGTCGGCACAGGCGACGGTATGCGGCGCGCCCGTAACGTCGCCCCGGCGCGCGCTGCCCCCGTTGCGCGCCAGTGTGGATGAATTGAACGCCGCGCAAGTCTTTGCGCAAGAAAGCCAATGGCATGAAGCCGCGCTGGCCCACGGCAAAGATCCCATCGCGTGGCGCGTGGAAAACCTGCCCGAAGGCAAGGGCCGCGAGCTGGCGCGCCAAGTCGTGAGTCGCGCAAGATTAAACACCGGCGCCGGAGCAGGCGCAGACGCAGACGCAGGCGCGGGCGCAAACGCAGGCGCAGGCGAAGACGCAAACGCAAACGCAGGCGCAGGCGCAAACGCAAACGCCAACGCCGACACCGACGCCGCCCCAGCGCCCACCGCGGGCCTGCTGCATGGCACGGGCTTCGCCACCGCACAGGTGCAATGCGTGGATGACGACGGCGCCACCCGCATGGTGTGGAGCGCCTGGGTGGCCGAGGTATCCGTGCGCGCCCAGACCGGTCAGGTGGAAGTCACCCGCGTGGTCGCCGGCCACGACAGCCAGCGCCTGCAACCGGCGCAAGGCGCGCCCGTACACGCCCATATCGAACAGCAAACGCCATGGCTGCTGGATAACGCGCGCCGTCTGCTGGCGGGGCCGCCGGCGTTTGACGATTGGGTCAGCCCGTCGTTCAAGGATGACGCGCCACTCCCGGCCGTACGCCCCTACGAAGGGAGCGACGGCGCGATGCTGCCCCGCCCAGCGGGAGACGTCGCGGACGGCAACGTCACACAAGGTCGTCTGGCCATGGACGGCGTGGTCACCTTGCCCGCCGCCGCCGCCATCGCCAACGCCATCCATAACGCAACCGGCGTGCGGCTGCGGCAAGCGCCGTTCGACACCGAGGCGTTGCGCTTGGCGTTGCAAGACCATGGGCGACCAAGCTGGGGCACGTCGGCGCGGGGTCGTCTGGCGCGAGCCGGCGTGTGGCTCGCGGCCGGCGTCGCCGGTCTGGCCGGCATGGTCGCCGCGCTGTGGCCCATCAAGCCTGCGTTGCCTTTGACGGCTGGCCCCGACGTTTCCCTGTATTCCATGCGGGCCATCGAACGGGGCCGCCTGGTCGCCGCTGCCGGGGATTGCATCGCCTGCCACACCGCGCCCGGTGGCCAAGCCAACGCGGGCGGTCTGGCGCTGGACACCCCCTTCGGCACGATCTATTCCACCAACATCACGCCCGACAACGACACCGGCATCGGCCGCTGGTCCTACCCCGCGTTCGAACGCGCCATGCGCCAAGGCGTGCACCAGGACGGCCGTCAGCTGTATCCCGCGTTTCCCTACACGGCCTATGCCAAATTGAGCGAAGCGGACATGCAGGCGTTGTATGGCTACCTGATGTCGCAACCCGCCGTTAAGTCCGAGCCGCCGAAGACGCAGTTGGCCTTCCCCTTCAATATGCGCCCGCTCTTGGCCGGCTGGAATGCGCTGTTTCACGACGCCACGCCCTTCACGCCGGACCCGTCGCGCAGCGCGCAGTGGCTGCGTGGTGCGTATCTGGTCGAGGGCGTTGGCCACTGCGCCGCTTGTCATTCACCGCGCAACCGCCTGGGCGCGGAGAAGAAGGGCGTGCATTACCTGGCAGGGGGCGAGGCAGAAGGCTGGACCGCACCCGCCTTGAACCAACTGGCCAGCGGACCACGCGCCTGGTCGGGTGATGAACTGTTCCAGTATCTGCGCACGGGCTATTCCCCCAGCCACGGCGTGGCGGCCGGGCCGATGGCGCCCGTGATCCACGGCTTGGCAGAATTGCCGGACAACGACCTCAAGGCCATCACCGCGTATTTGCTGGACTTGCCGAAGCGGCAGGGCGACGGCAATGCCGAATATGCTGCGTCGGCGGCATCGGCATCGGCATCGGCTTCGGCATCGGCTTCGGCATCCGCTTCTGCATCGGCTTCTGCGACACCGTCGCCCTCGCCCTCGCCCTCGTTGTCCTCGCCATCGTCCAAGACCGAGACCACGACCGAGACCACCACCGACACCACAACCGACACCGCGGCTGCGCCCAAGACTTCCTCTGCGTCTGCCTCCGCCACCACGCCCGCCGCTGCAACGATCCAATCCCTGCAAGGCCGGCGCGCCAACGGTGAACGCATCTATCAGAACGCCTGCGCGGTCTGCCACGAGGCCGGAAGCGGGCCCACGCTGTTCGGCGCCAAGCCCTTGCTAAGCGCCAACACCAACCTGCACGCCGACACGCCCGACAACCTGATCCAGGTGATCTTGCACGGCATCCAGGAACCCGCCGACGACGCGCTGGGGTACATGCCGGGCTTCAAGGACAGTCTTGACGACAGGCAGGTCGCCGACCTGCTGGGCTATTTGCGGGAACGTTTTGCGCCGGACAAAGAGGCCTGGGCCGATCCCGGCACGACGATTAAACAGCTACGCAACCATGCGGAGCTGAATTAAGGAAAACGCGGCCATAACGCGTGCGGCTTTAGTGATGATCACATCAAGGGGTTTCATCTATGTCAGCTTCATTGGTATCCGTGGACAAGGCCATTCAGGTGGCCGGCGTCGGCAAGTTCCAGTATCGGCTCTTTGTGATATTTGGCCTGGTCTGGATGGCCGACGCCATGCAGGTGCTGTCCATCGGCTTTTCCGCGCCGTCCATCGCCAAGACCTTTGGCATCACCGTGCCCCAAGCGCTGCAAAGCGGCACGTTCTTTTTCATCGGCATGTTGATCGGCGCGTTCGTCTTCGGCCGGATGGCCGACCGCATCGGCCGGCGACCCGTCCTGATGATCGCGGTGGTCATCGACGCCTGCGCGGGCGTGGCTTCGGCCTTCGCGCCTGAGTTCACGTGGCTGCTGCTCTTGCGTTTCCTGACGGGCATCGGCGTGGGCGGCACGTTGCCGGTGGACTACACGATGATGGCCGAGTTCCTGCCCAGCGATCGCCGTGGCCGCTGGCTGGTGCTGCTGGAATCGTTCTGGGCCGTGGGCACCATCTTCCTGGCGCTGCTGGCGCTGGCGGCGGTGTCGTGGGGCGATGACGCCTGGCGCGTGATCTTCTTCGTTACGGGCCTGCCCGCACTGATCGGCGTGGTGCTGCGGTTCTACATCCCGGAATCGCCGATGTACCTGAACCGCAACGGCAAATCCGACCAGGCGCGCAAAGTGCTGGAACGCGTCGCGCGCGTCAACCAGCGCAACATCGAAGTGCCCGCGCTGCAACCGGAAACGCCCGTCAACAAATCCATGTTCGCCTTGTTCTCGCCCAGCTACCGCCGCCGCAGCATCGGGTTGCTTCTGGCATGGGCGCTGATCTCCATCGCGTACTACGGCGTCTTCGTGTACCTGCCCATCAAGCTCAGCACCGCCGGCTTTGCCTTCATGCGCGGCCAGGAATTCCTGGTGCTGCTGGCGTTGGTGCAATTGCCCGGCTTTGCGCTGTCTGCCTATGGCGTCGAACGCTGGGGCCGCAAGCCCACGCTGGTCGGCTTCCTGATTTTGAGCGCGGTAGGCTGCATGCTGTACAGCCTGGGCACCGACCCCGCCGTGGTGATCGGTTCCACCTTGCTGATGAGCTTTTCGCTGCTGGGCACGTGGGGCGCGCTGTATGCGTTCACGCCCGAGGTCTACCCAACGGACTTGCGCGCCAGCGGCATGGGCATGGCGGGCGCGGTGGCGCGTTTTGGCGGGCTGTTCGCCCCGGCCATCATCGCGCCCATCATGACCAGCCACTTCACGCTGTCGCTGGTCGTGCTGTCCAGCATGTTGCTGGCAGGCGCCGTGTCGATCTGGTCGGTAGACGTGGAGTCGCGCAACCGCGCGCTGGATTGATGGTGGTGTAAATCGAGGGTGCCGCCGGCGTGAATAGCGCCGGCGTGCTGCCAGGAACGGCGACGAACAGCTCAGGCCTGTTCGTCGCCGTTCAACATTTTGGTCAGCAGAAAATGCAGCGCCACGCGCTCGGCCGGGTTCAGATTGCCGTAGGTGCTTTCCGTGATCTGCTTGGCAAACGGTTCCATCTCTTGAACCAGCGCTTGCCCGACGGGTGTCAGGTTGATAACCACTTTGCGCCGGTCAACCGGGTCGTGATCCACCTGCACCAATTCGCGCTGCTTCAACCTGTCCACCACGCCGCGCACCGTAGCTTGGTCAATGACCGTCGCCTTGACCAGGTCCGCCAGTGAACTTGCACCGTTATCCCGCACCGAACACAGCACGACAAACTGCGCGGCGGTGAGCTGAGAGTCGGGGATGTAGTGCTGAAACAAAGCGGTGTGACGCTGATAGACACGCCGCAGCAGGTGACCTATCTGATCAGAAAACAAATAGCCTTCCGTGGTGGACGAGGACTTGCCTTTCATATTGCGCATAAGCCTATCCGAAGCAATGCATGGGTCATGATGATCTTTATCAACGGTGTGCAGGTTGACGGTATGTCTAGTTTGCCAGCAGCGGGACGGTTTGCGGGTTGTAGGTACTGTATGCGCCGCCGCAGCTTGCATAAGGGGCCGCGCGTGCGGGTACGCCGGTGGCGCGCATGCCTAGTTTGTCTTTCGGAAAATGTACCTGCACAAAGCGTTCCACTTCGACCGTGCCGTCAGGCAGGAAATACAGCTGTAGACGCATCAGCGTGGTTTCTCCGTCAACGGGTTCAGGATGCCGAAATGCGGGCGCGTGCAGCGTTGCGGTGTGCCAGGGGTGGGCGGCGTTGGCAGTGCTGCTGGGTTCAGGCGCTTCCGGCGTTCCCGGCGTTCCCGGCGTTCCCGGCGTTCCCGGCGCGCCAGTCGTTTGCCACCGCAGCGCCAGTGGCCGGCTAAGCATAATAAACGCCGCACCGATGGGCCGCGCAAAATCATGGCAGGCGGCCGGCAACGGCGCGACGGAAACAAGCGCGCGGTCGCCGATATCCAGCGTCTGACCATTCACTTCAAGCCGAGCGATAGCGCTGCTGGTGTAATTGACCGCACTGAGCAACACCAGCCCGTGCTGCCCCTTTCGATCAAGACGCTGCTCCGTCATCCCCGCCAAACGGTTCAGCACAGGGGCAACCTCGACACGGTCGGGATAATGAAAATACAGATACCGCAACATCGATCTATCCGGCTTATTCAACGCGGATGAAAAGCGCGCCACGTCCGGGTAAGCAAGACGCGTCAACGGCAACGATGCGGCGACAGCATCGCCCGACGCAGAAAGATATCTGTACTGCGCGATATCCTCGCGCAAGCGCGTGCCGTCATACGGAAAAGGCTGGGTCGCGGCCGGGCTGGGATATCGATTGAACACCATGAACTGCTGCGATTCAGCGGCCGCAAACGGCATTCTTGGCCCAGCACCCGACGACGTGGTGGCGTAAGGCGTGGTGTCGATCCACAGATCTTTGCCGCTAAGGTTGACGTGCGTTTCCGCAATATAGGGATGCGCATCGCTAAAGCGCTCGCGTTTGGATTTTTCGAACGATTCGCTGGCCGGGTAAATCAGCATGGTGATCAGCGTAGGCAAGAACAACCAGGCATGGACCCGGCCCGGCACACGGCCCCGATCGCGAGAAAGGTAGTAGAGCCAGACGATGATCAGCAGGATGGCCAGTGGCCCGCCCACCCAGATTGCGGCAGTAAGAAGGGCGACGATGCCCCAGCCCAGGTCGGGAGTTAACGCGGCGGTAAGGCCAAGGAATGCCAGCCACCCGGCCAGGGCAATCGAGATGATCAGGCCGAAGAGGTAATCCCGGTAGGGGGTGGTGGTCATTGGGAGGGGATGCGGCCGATCAGTTGAAAAGAATCAGTTAAACAATATTCAGCACTTCACTTAGCGAACGCAGAGAATCGCTGTTAGCCGGCGTGGCTGCCTGCCGATTCAAATGGTATCCCTGCATACCGAATTTTCGCGGGCCGATCATATCTGCATCGACGGTGTCACCAATCATCAAGACCTCATTCGGCCGGCAGCCAATACCCTCACAAAGGTATTGATAGATCTTCGGCTGCGGCTTCACCGCGCTAGCTTCGTACGACCAGGCGCAAAAGTCCGGCTGGACGGGCAACAGTTTCAGCACCGGCGGCCCATACGGCGCGGCAAGGTTTGAGCAGAGCGCTACTTTGATGCCTCGGTCTTTCAGAGCAGTCAGGGTGGGAATGGCATCGTCAAAGAGTGAGATCGACTGGATCTCCTCATGCAACTCGGCCTCCAACCCACACAAATCTTCTTCACTAACCATCCCGCCAAACAAGCTTGCCGCTTGCCTGAGGTCCAACACATTGCTCATCGCCCGAACCCCGTCGTCACGCTGCCGCCGACGACCGGCTTCATGCAGCAGACGGACCAACTTTCGAAACGGGCGAGTAGGCCGCTGGATATGGACCAATGTCCCAAACACGTCAAACGCTACGGCTTTGATTGCCATCGGAGAGCCCCCGGTGCTTGTCAAAATGAATGTCCACGGTGCGGTGGGCGAGTGGAGGCAAGCTTATCGCAACAGCGGTTTTAGTGGCTAAAAAGCAGAGCGAAGCTTTGAGTGGGGTCTCCGTAAGGGGTTTTCGTTTAGCAGGTTGCGACTAGTAAACTCGACGCCTCACAAGGAGAGGCGATCAATGGTCAAAATAAATAATTGGTTCTTCGCCCAGCTCGCGTGTGCGGTTGCTTTATCTTCGAACGCTGTCGCGGCTCCCTCGTCTGACGAGATCATGAAGGAGTGCGCAATCTCATCATCTATTGCGCGAGGAATTATGGAAAAGCGTCAGCATGGCGCTTCCATGAGGCAGCTTATGGAAGACGCATCCAGAACAGAGGACGAGTACATGAAGGGCATCAAAATGCTCTTCATTGAGCAGGCGTTCCGGGTTCCGTCCTACGAGTCGGCCGAACGGAAATCGAAAGCTGTAGATGAGTTCGAGAACTTGGGCTACGCGGGCTGCTACATGGCTCTGACCGGAGATAAAAAGTAGGTGCGCTATTTAATGGCGCTCTTTTTTAGCTGGGTGCGTGAGCACTGCACTGCATTGCAGTGCGTACCTATGCCCCTCGCGCGGGGCATTAGCCCGGGGGGTATGGCCGTCTAAGCCCGAGGAGGGCAATGCTCGGAGGGGATGATGCGATGCTGGACGAAGCGTGTTTAACGCGCGTCACATGAGGAATTCTGGTGCCCGGGGCCGGAATCGAACCGGCACGCCTTGCGGCGGGGGATTTTGAGTCCTGTATGGATTTCCAGTGTTAGCGAGGGTTTCAAGGCGATCCGTTCCGCATTTTGTTCGCCTTTTGTCCGCAGGGAAGGCATGCAAATGCGGAACGGATTTTAGCGGACTGGCTTTAGCCGTGTAACTCTTGTCCGGTAGTGACGTTTGGTCAGGGTCACACTGCTATGTTGTAGTAGCTGACTGGCCGCTTCATCGCTTTCCGAAAGATCCCCGGCGCGCTTCCGCATGTCCCGTAGGATCATTGCGCGAATTTCGGTGGCAAGATCCATTTCGCCTGCAGCTGCCGCATTCAGGGCGGCCCATTCGCGGGCAAACTCCCAGCGATTTCGCAACATGGTGTACGTCACGGGCCGCCCAGTTGGCGTGCTCAGCAGCATTTGATGATGTGCCCGAACCGCACGACGGCGCTTGATCAAGCCCGGAAGAACCTCGGACAGAGACACGTCGAAATCAGCTTTTTTCCCCGTCTTGTTTGCCGTGAGGCGCAGCAGGTCGTCTTCGGGGAGGGGCACCTGTATGGTGTCCTTGATCCGCATCCCCGTCGCGCTGGCGATATCCATGGCGTCTTGCAACACCTGATCGCCAGCTTGATACACGGCTTCGAACAGGTCGTCCGTGACTTCGAATTCCCGTGCGTTCTCGGGGTTTTTCCAGCGTGATCGCTCCATGCCGGCGGCGGGCCAATGAACCGCAGTCAGGCCCTCTTTGCGCGCCCAGTTCCAAATGATCTGTAGGACGGCCATTTCGCGATTTCCGCGAGTCTTGGCGCTGCGACGACGCAAGTAGCCGGTGAGGTGGACGAACTCCACGGATTCCCAAGTTGCTGCACCGAATACAGGGCGCAGCTTGTTCAGGCATTTCTTGTAGCCGTCCCGGGTTTCCGAGTTGGCGTAAGACAGAAGCCCCGTTTCCTTGTCCAGTTCCCATGCTGCAAAAGCTTGTTCGAGCGTTCCGACAATTCGGGGGGCTCCCAGGCGGATCTCGTTCCACAATTCGATGGCTCGGTCGTAGTCTGTGCCGAGTGGAATATCGGGTTCGCCCTCTTTCCGGCGATCATAGAAATAGTAGGTGACCACACGGCCACCTTTGCGCTTGCGCGTGTGAGTGCGCAGGTTAGGAAACTTGTTCGTCATGACACTGCGGATAGATTGGGCGCGGAATGGCGCGGTACGGGGCGGCCCTCGACCCAAGCCGTCACGTGGGCGACCAGAACGATGATTTCCCGGCGGACGACCTTGTAAGGGATGCCGTATTCATTCAGTACGCGCTGTTGCGCAGCGGCGTGAACGTAGCCAGTCAGCCGCGCCAGGGCGGCTTCGGACAGAATTGGGTCCATGGAGCCTCCAAAACAAAGCCCGCAATGCTGCGGGCGTCGATAAATTCACGAGCGGTCCTTGTAAGCCTGGGGCGGGCCTATGGTCACCTGCCTCGGGGCGTATACCCGGCATCACCCTACGTTTCCACGGTTACGGCGTGGGTGCAGCCCTTTCCGCAGTATTCCTGGTGGGTTGATGTGATGTCGCTGTCCGTGCTGGTGAAGTAGACCCAGCGGTTTGCGTCGTAGAACCTGTAGACGGTGACGCCTTTGTGGGTGAACAGTTCGGCGACCGCGATGTCTTTGTTGTCAGTGCCGGACACCGAGACAGGCTCTTTTGAGCAGGCCGTCAGCATGGCGGCTAACACGATGCACATCAGCGCGCGCAAGGTGGCCCTCCCGTGATAGCTAGAAATGAAGGCGCTTTTCTGGTGTGTCATCACTCGCCCCAATAGGTGAGGTCTTCGCGCACGGCGTCTACCGGGCCGTCGAAGGAATCGCGGTTCTCAAGCAGCGCGCCCGCGCAGCCCCAGGCCATGGGAAAGTTCAGGGCGGCCATGCGGCGGTAAGCGAGTGCGGCGCGCAGGCGCCAGATAAAGTTGGTCATGTCCTTTCCTTGGTGGTGGCCTTTGCGATCAACCGGGCGATCAGTTCGTCATGCTCTTTCTTGGAACGAATGACCGGCTCATCCAGGGCAAACGCTTGGCGTGCTGCATCAGCGCGTCGCAGGACATCAGGGATATCGCTGCCAATGGTTTTGAACAGGGAGCGGATACCCGCCTCATGCGGCCGCAGGTAGTGCTTGCCCATGTGCTGGTAGAACACGTCCAAGAACGGCTGGACGCCATAGCCGATCAGGGCTTCCAAGGCGCGCATTTCGACCTCAGACAGTTCTATGGTGGCGCGAGTCTCGACGTAGGGCTGCTGGATGAATCGCTTCATCACGCCTCCTTCCGCTGGGACTGTTGGGCAATGGCGGCTTTGTTCCAATTGCTCATGCTGCCTCCCTTTCGATGTCGCGATACATGCGGTCAACGGTCTTCTGCCGGGCGTCCAGCTTCCGCGTGCGCGAAATGTGATCTTGCAGAGCCTTGTCGTATGGTTCGATCTCGCGCAATAGACGAAGCCTTTCGTGGATGTCTTTGCTGGCATTGCATTGGATAGCCAAGGCATCCCGCTTTTTGAAATCGGGCTTTTCCGCATCCCAGCGGGCAAGCTCCGCGTCAAAGTCGGCCATCAGCTTCTTGCTAGCAGTCTTCCAGCGGATGAAAAGCAGATCTCGGCGACGGATGCTCAGGAAGATCCCCTTTTCACGCACGAAGGCGATGATTTCTTCCTTCGTGAACTCGTTGAGGACATCGAGGCCGTTTGTCATGCTTCACTCCCTTTGCCCTGCTGGGCGGCAATGGCGGCGTCGTAATGCTCCGTAGAGCAATACCCTTTCCCCATGTGCAGGATGTTGGACGGTCGGCCGCACTGGCAGGCCGGAAAGGCGTCGGCGCGGTTGGCGTCGTACCACGCTTGGGCCTCGGTGCTGTAAGGCTCGTCCTCTGCGGGGATGTGGTCTGGCCCCAACAGGCCGTTGCCGATCCACTGCATGGCCGCTTCTGCGCCCTTGCCGTGCCTCCATTCGATCCAGGCAGCTTGGTCGGCAACAACCATGTTGTGAACGATCTTGCTCAGTTCATCAATCAAGCGTTGCTGACGGGCAGCATCCCGCGCAGCGGCGGCGGCTGTGGCCGTCCAGCCCGCCGCAACAAGGGCGGCGCGCATTCGTTCGCGGAAGTGTTCGTGCGGGTCGGGGATCAACGCAGCGCGCGGGGTTTCGGCGAACCACGCATTTACAGCTGCATCGACCAATTCGACCGGGGGCGCATTCTCGGGGGCGCTCATGCGGTGGCTTCCTGTTCGGTGGGGATTTCGGCCTGGCCGGCAGCTGCTGCGGCTTCGGCCTGGAAGCGCTGCTTTTCGGCTTGCTTGGCTCGGACGGTTTCGACGGCACCGTGTGCCTCAAACAGATCGATAAGCGCGGCGGTCGGAATGGTGATCGTCTCGCTGGCTACGCGGCCTTCCTTGATGTCCACAAGGGTTGCGCGCTGGTTGGCGTCCAGGCCCTTGATAAAGGCGTCCACGCCGCTGATGAGCGGGGAGACAACCTTGCGGGGCAGCGGCCGGCCCTTGATGTCGCTGACAGTGGTTTTTCCCCGATTGCGCAGAAACTCTCCAGCAGCCTCGCCATACTTTTCGACAGCGGCAATTGCTACGGTGGGCTTGACCAGGTCTGCCAGGATGAGGTCATGAACGTCGGTATTTGCGTTTGCCAGGGTCAAGAGCTTGCCGACCCAAACTGAAGTGACGCCTTCCTCGGCGGCGATGCGTTCGCAGTCCCACTTGAATCGCGCCAAGCGTGCATACCCGAAGGCGGTTTCCAGCGTGAGCAGGCCCTGGCCTTTCGAGCTGGAAATAACGCGCTTCGTCCGCTCGACGTCGTTTCCTTCGAACGCAACGACGTCGACCATGACGAAGCCGGCCTTGTCCTGGAGCGGAGCGCCGGCAGCGATTGCCCGCCCGATGTTCCTGTGTCTGCGGTGGCCGTCAACGATCCACACGCCACCCTCGGCGCGGGGGCGAACCTCAAGTGCGGGGTACTGCCCCCCGGCCATGATGTGCCGGAACAAGCTTTCCTCGGCCGCTTCTGCCTGCTGGCGCAGCTTGCCGCCCAGGCGTTCTATGGGGGCGCGGAGATTGAATCCGGGTTCCACGTGCAGATCCTCATACCGGACCTGCATTGCGTGGGCGCGCTTGATTTCTTTATTGAGGATCTTTTGTCGGAACGACACGGGGGCGCTGGAATCGGTCATGCTGGCACCTTGAGGGACTTGGGGCGGCGGCCAGGCCGCTTTCCGGATGGTTGGAGAGGATGGCGGCGGCCTTCCCAGATGTTGCGGATCGTCTGCGCCGTGACCCCATAGCACCTCGCCAGGTCGGCGCTGTTGACGGTTCCCCTTGCAGAGCGGATGAAAGCAATTTCAAAGCGGGTGAGCGGCTTGGGCTTCGAATCAACCCAACGAAACCGGCTTCGGGGGCGTGGGAGCGTCGGACTCCAGCCCGACCGATCACGCAAAATGAATTCGATACCGTTCATGGTCAGAAGCCTGCTCCACGTCCCAGCCACGGCAGCACCACCAGAAAGGCGAAGGCGAACAGGGCCGCATAGACCCACGCAATTGCGGGGATGGAGGCGTTGTGATTCCACGCGCCTTTCCCGGCGTGGTCGCGGGGAGCAACCATGTCAGCGAGGCGGCGGGTAGTGATGGCCGGCGTTGTCAGCTTGGTGGCGACAATGCGGCGGGGGACGGACGCGCTTATCGCGTTACGGGCTGCCGTGTTCATCGGGCGACCCCCACGGTGTATTCGAGGGGGCGGTGTACGGCGGTACGCGACATACCCTCCATCATCGCGGCGATGGCGGCGAGGTCTGCGGCGGAGTACTTGGGCGGCGCGTCATCATCATCACGCACGCCACTGAAAATGTCATTGCGGCCGATAAATGCGATGAAGGCCTGTTCTTGGACCTTCTTCAGATCGCGATTGAATGCTCGATAGTGAAGTTCGATTTCCAGATGCTGGGCCTTCGTGACTTCGATCCAGACATTCTTTTTCCCGCGCTGCTGCCGCAGGTCCAATGAGTTGGATTTCAGGACCATGCCGGCGACCTGGACGAGTAAGCGGCGGTCCTGGGCAGTCTTGATGGGAAAGCACTTCCATTCGGCTTCCTGGCAATCTTCATCCAGATCTGCAAGGGTCATGCCGTGCTTCTTGAGCATGGATTCCAAAAAGCGCTGGGCGTTGTCTCGTTCGCCGCCTTCGCCGCGACGGGCGAGGGCCAGGAGCTTAAGCATCCGATGGCGTGCTTTGTCGTTGGTCATTTCGATTCCAGGGGTCGGCCGCAACATAGCGGCGGTTGAGGTATTCGCAGGCGGGGACCAGGGCCACCGCCGCCAAGGCGAGCAGGGCCAGGCCCCACCAGATGGCGGGGATGGTTGAGGGCATGGGGATGTGCGCGAACGCGCGGTGATGGGCTTTGGAGAGCAGGCTGGAGGCCCGGTTAATCCCTGAAAGTCACTTTCAGCGTCGGTGACGTTGCGACGCCGGCCCACTCTCCAAAGCCGCCCCGGTGAGGCGGGGCAGGCGCGGCATTACTTGTTGATGCTGCTGCCGAAGTTGAAGGCGTCGATGAGTTCTTCGAGGAAGCGGATGATCACGGCGACCATGGGATGCTCCGTTGACTGGGTTGCGGTTGCGGGTGATTGATGATGGTCCTGCGCGCTTACCCGGCGCAGGTTAGGTACAGCCACTTAGCGTATTGCGCCGTCATCTGGCGTACAGAGGGTGGGTGCTCCTCCAGCCATCGGGCAACTTTTGACCCATGCCGATATCGCCCGGCTTTCTGCGCCCGCGTACTCAGGGATTAAGCCGAGGCGGTCTAGCTGGGGCCGAGGCCCCGCTTGCGCTTCGGGTTGAAGATGGTGCTTTCAGGATCGTCACTGCCAAACATGGTCAATCTCCATGGTGTCCAGGCACAGCGCCTGCCGATACCCCGCACGCGGGGCATGAGCCGGGGCTGTCAGGCCGCGACCTGCTCGGCCTTTGCAGGCACCCCGCAGAAGGGGCAGAAGGTCACATGCAGTGGCACCGCTTTGCCGTCCTGGCTGCGGTAGCCGGGGGCATCCGCTTTCACTTGGAGAGGGATGTAGAGCCGGGCGTCCATTGAACTGCCGTCGATGACAAAGGCGACATTGCCCATCTTGACGCTGTTGATTGGGCCCTTAATTTGCGGTTGAAGGTGCGCCCTGGCTTCTTCTTCGACACGCGAAATGCACTCGCATTGCATGGTCATTTCCTCAGTGCTGGGGTTGACGGGGAGGGCGCGGGACGGGCACAAGAGTGCCGAAGTCGTCCATCACCGCGTTGGAAAGCAATGGCGCGCCCTGGTAAGAGTCACTGAGGCTTTCCCAGGCGCACCAGTAGCGGCGGTCGTAGTACCAGCGGTTGCCGAAGACGCCGCCGGGCGTTTCGTCCATGTAGCAGCCGCCTACGTGGTCTTGTGTGTCGATAGTGGGCATGAGGGTGGCTATTCAGCAGCCTTTTCCAGAGCCTGGGTTGCTTCGTCGAGCGCGCTGCAAACTTCGTCCAGGGAGTCGATGGCTTCTTGCATGGAGTCCAGCGCCTCTTGTGCCTTCGTGCCTTTCTCGCCGTCCTGAAGCGATTCCGGCATGTTGTCGAAGGCGTCTTGCTCGTCGCTGAGCGGGCCGCTTTCCAGATCGTCCTTGAGGCTTTCCGCTTCGGACTTCAGGGTTTCGATGCGCTGGCGCAGGGCGTCCAGCTGCTTACGGCGGTCTTTGTTCATGGTGGGATTTCCTACGGGGTGGGCTTCGGTAAGCGCTGACCCGCAGCGCTGGCCGAAACCCGCTTTTCAGCGGAATCGGATTTCATGCCGGGGTTATCGTCGCCACGCCCGGCTGGGCGTTGCCTGGGCGCGGTGGCCCATGCACACAGGGTCCGGGGGCGCGCTGGCGCCTGGTTGTCCTGTTTCGCCCTTCCTCCCTCTCGGGGGCGGGCGGCCTAAGTTGTTAAAGAGCGGTTCTCGCCTTCCCCAGTCCGACTTTGTGGCGGTGACGTCTCCCGCTTGAGGCGATGGCCTGACTACTGCCTGCGGGTCCGTGGGGTACCGTTTGCAGCGCAAAGCTGCGGTAGAGCAGATATTAGTAAACACTAAACTTATCGTCAAGTAAAAACTAAACTCTGGGACGTGACTTTGGGCCGTGCGACTTAGTGCGCGGCGAAAAAAAGCCACCCGAAGGTGGCTGGTGCTATTAGTGAGGGGAGCTTCTTATGCGCGCGTCCATTGACCGGATTCACTGTCGCTCAGACGAGATCCGGCCCAAACAACCTGGCCAAGCACGCGAACGGACGCGCCGTTCTCAAGCGAAATATCCGGGTATGCGGGGTTAAACGAGCGAGCAACCCATCGTTTTGTCAGGCGGTCCCGCGTGATGGTCTTCACAATCATCTTGCCGTCGTAATTGATGGCGTAGACTCCGCCCGCAGCCACATCTTGCACGGCGAGGCTTTCATTAGGAACGACGAGCAAGGCAGCACCATCCCGAATGATCGGTGCCATGCTATCGCCCTTCGCATATACGACGCGGGCTTTACCCGAACCGGCGCCGACAGATCGCAGGAAGGACCGCCGGAATTGAACGGTGCCGGTTTCTTCCTCTGCCAAATTCTCAATGCCGTCTCCCGCAGCCAGGCGCACGTCTGCCATTTCTGGCACCTTTTCGAACTTGTCATTCGCCGCGTGCGGCTCGCCTGGTCCGACATTGGCTATTACACCGGCTTTGGTGCTAACCCGAACTTTGCGCTCGCGTTCTGCTTGTTGACTGGTCTTTCCGTCTTCCCCCGGCGCGGGCGGTAGGCCGCCGACGCGCATCGGGAATGCGTCGTCGGCAGCATCCATGTCCACCAGTTCGCCCCGGGCTGATTGCGCTGGCCGCACGGAGGGTGGCGGGGCCACCGTAATTCCGAGTTTCAGCTGAGCGATGGCGAGCGCTATCGCTCCCTCTAAGGCGCTCAGTTGGCCGGCAGGCAAAGCCCGCACGTCCGCCTCCGCTATAGACGCGAAAGGCCAGGGAGAGGGCGCGGGTGGTTGCGGCGCTGCTTTGGCGCTGGTGTCCAGCGGTGTATCCAAAAAGCCTTCACCCATTCGGTAATCGCGCTCAAGCCGACGCGCGGCACGTTCCCCGATAGGAGACGTGCCGGATAGGACTTGCGAGAAGTAGCTTTTCTCCTTGCTGGGCGCACCGTTCTGCTGCACCCAGCCGCGAAGATTCGCCCGTCGAATGTCTTGGATGGTCATGGCGAAAGTTTATAGGACACTAAATTAGTAAACACTTGACCTTACGGTTTAGTTCTCACTAAACTTGGCGGATGGACCTTAAGACCTATATCAGCACTAGCCCACGTGGCACGGCGGCGAGCTTAGCTAAGGCAATTGGCGTCTCGCCTTCTTATCTATCGCAGATGGCATCCGGGCAATCGCCCATCTCGCCGGAACGCTGCGTGGCAATCGAGAAAGAGACCGGTGGCGTCGTCAGCCGCCGCGATCTTTGGCCTGATGGCTGGGACCGGATATGGCCCGAACTCAAGGAGGCCGCATATGCACACCACTGACACACCCCCAAAACCAGTACCGCCGGTTGCGCCCGTCCCACAGCAGGATGACCGCGTGCAGATTGGTCCGCTGGACGTTTGAAGTTCGTTCCCCATGCAGCGCATCGTAAAGCCGCTGCTTCGCAATAGATACGTTCAGGAATGCTCGAAATGAACATCACCACTGCGGCCGATCTGACGGTGCACGAATACAAGGGCGGCAGCGAGTCGCTGGGGCCGCTGGTCGGCATATCCGCGGCTGTGCTGCGCAACAAGGTCAACCCGAACAACACCACGCATCACCTGACGCTTGCCGAGGCTGATCGCCTGATGCGTATGACAGCGGATTTCCGCATTCTCTCGGCGCTGGCGCACTCGCACGGCTTTCTGCTGGTGAAGGCTCCGAGCCATTGCCAGGCCGAAAGCGACATGTCGGTGCTTGAGCAGGTGGTGGGCTTCATGGTGGCGAGCGGTGTTTACGGGCAGGAGATTCACAAGGCACTGGCGGATGGCGGCGTGGACCGCCAGGAACTGACCCGGATCCGCGAGGCCGGCGCGGGCGTCATGTCGGCGGTGGGTGAAATCAACACGCGCCTGGAAGGGATGGCCGAAGAATGATGCACCGAGGAACTTCTGGTGTACCCGTGCGGGCGCGTATCGCGTCCACGGAGCGTAAGGGGGCGGCGCTGTCGCGCGCGGCTGCAATGATGTGCAACGGCGCGAAGTTTCAACAGTGGGTTGAATCCCGCGTTGGCGCCGCCCCCGAGGGCGTGTCAGGCCAGCAACACGCAGCGCGGTTCGTCCGGGATGCATGCGGCATCGCCAGCCGCGCTGAGCTGGATCACAACGCCAAGGCGGCAACACTCTTTCATGAGGCCGTCCGCAAGCCCTTTTTAGACTGGAGCGGCGTCTATGGCTGACTGCCTCCACATGTTCCGGGGCTACCGGGTGCCGCCCAAGACGGTCGAAGCCGTCAAGCAAGCCATCATCGATACTCCGCGCCGCGTTGATGTAGTGGCACTACGGGCCATTGTGCTGCCCGCCTTGGTGGCGGTGGACCCTTGGCCCAGCACGCCGCGCGCTGATGCTGCCGCCCGTGCCGTTGATTCGTTTCTGTTCGATGCTGCCCGCGCTGGCCTGATCAAACGTCGCGCAAACGCCTGGAAATTCCCGTACTGGTGGCGAGTCAAGACGAAGCCGGAGGCGGTATGTCGCTGACGCGCCGCACGCCCCTCAAGAACAAGACCCCCATGAAGCGCAGCGCCACGCCGATGATGCGTGCAGCGCCGATGCGGACCACCCCTATGCCGCCCCCACGCGCAGCCATCAGTGCGCGCAAGAAGGGCAAGAGGAAGACAAAGACCGTCTATCGCAATCCCGCGCTGTTGGCGCTTGCCAAGGACGAGGAATGTCTTACACGCGTACCCAGCTACTGCTGGGGCGGGATTGAAAGCACGGTATCGGCCCATTCGAATCGGACGCGCGACGGTAAAGGCAAGGGCATCAAGGCGCATGACTGGTGCATCGCGTTTGCCTGCGGCGGCTGCCATTTCTTCCTGGATCAGTCCAAAGCACCGCGCGCGATGAAGCTTAGCTATTTCATCCCCGCCTTGCGCCTCACGCGCCAGCGAATCATTGACCTGGGCAAGTGGCCCGAGGAAGCGGAGCGCGGCTTTCAAGCGCTCTATGGAGTCACCGAATGAACTACTACAGCCACAACATCGGCGACTACGCCCAGGCCACGATGCACTTGAGCCTGATCGAAGACGCCATCTATAGCCGCTTGCTGCGCCGCTACTACGCCGAGGAACAGCCGATCAAAGACGATCTGCAACAGGTCTGCCGTTGGGTGGGGGCGCGCACCGAGGAAGAGCGCGCGGCCGTGCCGATGATCCTGCAAGAGTTCTTCGAGCTTGTGGACGGGGCATGGCGCAATAAGCGAGCGGATAGCGAAATCGCCGCGTACCAGCAGAAGGCGAAAACCAACCGGGATAACGGGAAGGCAGGCGGAAGGCCCAAGAAGAAACCCAACGAAACCCAGTCGGTTTCTGATGGGTTGCCAGAAGAAACCCAAACGGATGCGAAAGCAAACCCAGTCGGGGGCCAGAAAGAACCCAGTCGTAACCCTAACCAAGAACCAATAACCAAGAACCAATATTCCGTTCCTAGCGGAACGGGCGGCACGCCGCCGCAGCCGCCATCGGCCGTCGAGAAGATTTTCGCCTTGGGCCTGCCTTTGCTGATCGCTGCCGGCCAGCCCGAGAAGCAAGCGCGCTCCATGCTGGGCATGTTCCGCAAGGGCCACGACGACGCGGACATCGTGCGGGCCATCCAGCAATGCGTGGACGACCAGGCCATTGAACCGGTTGCCTACCTGCAACGTGTCCTGCGCTCCGGTGCGGCACGGCCCAGCCGCCCGCAGAGTGCGGCCCAACGCCGGGCGTCTTGGAACGAAGAAATGGGCGCGTCGCTTTCGCAAGGCGTGCCACAAACCGAAATCGACATGGGGATCATCGATGTCACAACTCACTAACCCGTCCGCCGTCCAAGGCATTGGCGACCTGGTAATGAAGGAACTGCGCCTGATGTACGGGACCAAGTTTGCTCAGGCATGGGAAGGGCTCACGCCACGCGAGGTCAAAGAGGCGTGGAATCAGATGCTGGCCGGCTTTACCGAAGCCGAGGCCCGCGTGGGCATCGTTGCTTGCTTGAGCCGTGACTGGCCGCCCACGCTGCCCGAGTTCATCCGCCTGTGCCGCCCCTGGATGACGCCCGAGGTTGCTTTCCATGACGCGGTGACGGGGATGACCGCGCGCCGCCGTGGCGAAATTGGGAACTGGGCGCATCCGGCGATTTACTGGGCAGCGGTGGCAGTCGGCACGCATGATTTGCTGAACTGCGGCTATGCGGTGTTGAAGTCGCGGTGGGAACGCGCATTCGGCGACGAAATGGCGCGCGGCCAATGGCATCCGGTCCCCACGCCTGCGCCTGCATTGCCCTCGCCCGGTGCGACCCAAGCGACGCCGGAAGAGGCGGCGAAGGCACTGAAGGCGATGGGGGCGGGTGCAATCCTGAACGAAGCCGGGCGCGACCCCCGCCGAGGCGCCAAGCGCATTTTGGACGCCGTGAAGAAGGGCGGCGCGCAGTACTCGCCCACGGTGATCGCCATGGCGCAAGCCGCGATGGACGCCTACCCGGACCAGGGGGCGCGAGCATGAGCGCAATGGCACGCAACAAAGGCGCGTCGTATGAGCGCAAGGTTGCCAACATGCTGACCGAGGCAACTGGCAAGGTGTGGCGGCGGCGCGTGCGCAACGCGGTCGGCGATAGCGACGTGGTTGCGGACGATCCTGCATTCGCGCGGATCAGCATCGAATGCAAGCACGCCAACACGCTTTGTCTACCCGCATGGTGGCGCCAGGCGCAGGAGCAGGCCGGGGAGCAGGGCGTACCGGTGCTGATCTACAGACAGACGGGCGCGCGTGGCGAATCGGTGATGGTCGATGCCCACGACGTGAACCCAAAGATTTTTCCTGTCCGGGGGCGGTACACCGTCACGCTGGGGTGGGAAGCGGCAATGCAATGGATGCGGGAAATGCTTCCCGCGAAAGTGACTTTTTCCCCGGGAATTTATTGATGACGACCTATACGCTTTCTCGCGTACCTTCGGCCCCGGCCGTGAAAGAAAAGCCCGAGGCGCTTTTCCGTAGTGCCCATGCTGCGCTGGTGTACGCGTTGAATTACTCGATGCAGCAATATGACCGGCCGTTGATGAACAAGGCGATGTCCGGCAAGCCGGAAGGCGAAGGCAAAGGCCTCTCGGGCATTGATGGCGCAGGGCAGGCGGGCATGATACGCGCGCAACTGAATCGCCTGCCGCCCTTGTACCGCGCCGTCCTGATCGCCAGCACCGCACAGGCCGAATTCCCGTGCGATTGCAAGGCCGCTTGTTGCATTGGTCGAAAGGTGAACCCGGAATGGCAGGACGCTATGAGCGAGGTAACCACGGCGGCTGCGGCGGGAGCACTGGCGGGTTGCGTGTCGAACGGCCGATTGCGATCCGCGTTGATTCAGCGGTTGCTGGGTGCTAAAGCAACTTTGGCCGACCTAGCCGCGCGGCACGATGTCGATGAGAAAACTGCGGGGGCGCACAGCGCGAAGCTGAAGCGATGGCTTTTCGGGGGCGCCGGCGCAGCGCCAGGCGTGCATCAACAGGCGAGTCGAGCGTTTTCTGAATGTCTCCAGGCGTCAGGTTTGATCGATCCGGTAGACGCCTAAAAAAAAAAGTCGTTGACCGGTGGTGTTTTTTCCCCCAATATAGGCGCAGAACGGATACGGTGTATTACTGCGTCCATGAAAAGCCCGCCAGCGAAATGGCGGGCTATTTTGTTTGTTCGCGGCGATGCGTGAGGACTAATGGGCCACTTGTGGGGGGCCAGGGCCAAACCATCCCAAGGCATTCAGCAGCTGTCGCTTGAGGTCTGCGGCTTGCTCCCTGTCAAGAATGAAAACAAATGAGCCAGGCGTCTCCTCTGCGGTGGAATCCGCCAAGGGAATATGTTCGACGCGCATGATCACGGCGTTGAGTTCCCCTTCCAGTGCCCCCACTTCAAAGCTGACGGCGCGGGCGATGTTCGCTTCCGGATTATCAATCATGATGTAGCTCCGGAGTGAACCCCGCGGACTTTCACATTAGCACTCAGCCCACCTGTGGGGAATAGTGAACATGCGCCGGGCTGCCTAGCCTCTGAATCGCCCGGTACTGCGTTCCAAGCCAGCTAGGCCGGATCAGTCCGAGCCCTTTCTATCCCTGCTACGTCCGGCTGCGTCAGACGGCAGGCAACCGCGAGAAGCGCCGTCCCGTCAGACAATTGGTAATTGTTCTCGCCGTGCCACGAAACGGGCTGCCCGTCCCGCAAGCAGCAATAGAAAAAGGCCTGTTGGCCATCGTCGCACGGCAGTGATCGGCATCTCCGTTCGATGATGTACGTCACCCCGTCGCGGTCAACTGCGACAAGCTCCATAGGCCGTTTTGTGTAGTGTGCCTCCATGACGCCCCTCCGTTTACTTTAGGGTCTGTTCCCAGATGTCATTGGGTCACTGTCGTCTTGGGGGGTCAATACAGCTTTAGCCCACATCCGATGCAAACACCGGCGCTAATCAGGGTTACTCCTATCATCGCGAGGTTTGCGCTACATGGTGAGGGTAAGCCCGGCTCCCTACATAATTGTGGGAGGAATAAAGTGCTTAAGTCGGTCAACGGGAGCCGCCATGAAGCCACCAAACGCACTGAAAGGCATATCTGCCGCAATCGGTCTGTTGGAGCATCGCGTAAACGCGCTGCGTGCAAAGAGAAGAGCCCTGGCTGTTCGCGAAATTGTTCGTTTGATGCGTCAGTCGCAAATCGAGCCGGATGACATAACGGCCGCATTTCAGCTTTCGTCGGATTCCTCGACTGCTCCGGTACCGCGCTTCGATGGACGATCTCGAGTCGCGCCAAAGTACCGAGACCCGGAGACGGGACAAACATGGACCGGGCGAGGTGTCATTCCACGTTGGCTCGCTGCCGCCGAATCAGAGGGCCGCGATCGCCGGCACTTTATCGTCGAACAGCCAACGCAACATTAGGCGCGCGACGTCGCACCGGACCTTTGCGGCTAAGATACTGAACCCGGACACAGGGCAGCGGCGCCTGCGTCTTCCACTGCCTCCACATCCGCGAGCAAGCCACAGGACTTTATTGACCAGTGCGGCGACTGGCCGTTGCTGCGCGCTTTAAAAGCGCGGACATATTTGTGGTGCTGATGGGAATGACAGGCCCTGGCGCGGATGTGTATTGAAGTTGTGCCCAAGCGCAGTCGGAGACGAGCGGAAGTGGTCTTCGATATGTGAGCGGTTGACGTCACTGCCAACCGTTATCCTCATCCGCATAAATCTATCCCCTCGCGGCGGCTGATTCAGTATGTCCTCTAGAATTAGGGCAAACTGTAGCGCTGCGCCATTCGCAGCCATATCTTGATGCGCCACAAGCAAAACCTGGATTGGTCCCTTCGGACGTGGCTCCCACCCTGTGAAGCTTTCTTCAAGGGAAATTTCTTCGGGGCATCTAGAACATATGGCTGTGACCGTCTCCAGATCGCCAACCAGTGCAACTAGAAATTCTGTAGTGCGGGATGGAGCTTCGCTCATAGGCCGGGAACCAGTTTCTTTCGCCGTGCGTGGGAACTTAAAAGTCTGAGTGGATCAGGGCTTTGCCGAAATGCACGCGTGCAGCTCGTCGAGGTGCGCGGGCTTGGAAAGCCATGCGTCTACCCCCGGAGGCAAAGGCCCCGATTCGTATTCGCTGACCGTCCCGCTAAAGACAATGATGCGGGCGCGACCTCGGGACAGGACTTTTAGGTCAACGGCCAAATCTAGGCCAGACGTGCCGGCAAGCTGTACATCGAGCAGAATCGCATCGGGCGCAAAGTCAACTGTCGCACGTAGAGCGGCCTCATCGTCGGGGGCGATCTGGACGATGATTTCGCTATCCATCATCAAGCACTCTGCTGTCAGCTCGGCTGTGGCCGCATCATCGTCAACGATTAGAACGCGCATGAAGGCCCCCCGATTTATCCGACTGAAATGTCCCGGCGGCGGCCCCGTTCGCGATATGTCGCCCCATCGCTTCCAGCTTTGAACTGTGCGCCCGATCCAGTAGGCGGTCAACCTGCGGGTTGTACATAGCGAGGCCGCGCGCCGGTTCCGAGTTGGCACGTCTTGGCGCGCCCGTCCGCCCCCGAGGACCGCTGAGGGCCGCGCGGGGGCCTGGTTAGCGGCGGCAGGCGCGGCGCATCGGGCAACGTGCCAGTGCTGACGCCCGGCACAATCCAAAGGCTTAACCATGAAACTCACGACACTGAAGCCGCGTTTGGCTACGGTCGGCCCCAGGCTTTCGGCCGCGCCGACGCCAAGCGCAAAACGGATGACAGGCCGCAAGCTGCAAGACCGCAGGTTGCAAGTATGGTCCGCTAATCCGCACTGCGCGCATTGTGGATCGTTGACCCTGTACCCGCACGGCTTCGAGCTTGACCACAAGGTAAGTCTGTTCGATGGCGGCGAAGACGTCGACGGAAACACGCAGGTGCTGTGCGTCTCGCGCGATGCGCTCGGGCGTAAGGTCGGATGCCATGACGCCAAGACACGGCAGGACATGGGATACAGGGGCCGCACGTAATGGCACCGCACGCAGTCACGATCTCGGTTCGCGTCGCGTGGTGGGTGCGCTGGTATCTATCCGGCGTGGCATTGGCCGCGCAGATCACCGGTGCAACGCCAGACGCGGGCAAGGTGACGCGCTGGATCGGGCGTGGCCTGTCCGTCTGCGTCACCAGAAGGCCTTAGCGGGCCGCACGGTCTTGGTGATGGTGCGCGCGCGGCTGCTCCGTCGTCGCGCCCTGGCGGCCCTGTGCGCGGGCGGTAGAGGCCATGGCAGAGGGGGGGCGGGTCGAAAGTCTGGCGGGTTGCCGGATTGGAAACCACCTGTTCCCTCACGCGCAGAAAATTTCCCCTTTTCAAATTGGAATTCAAATGGCTGGAGTCAAAGGACGCAGCGGCGGCGCTCGTTCTGGCGCCGGCCGGCCACGGAAAAAGGTAGACGACACGCCCAAGGCGCCGCCTCCGCTGATCGAGGCGGACAACATGTTGGACCTCCTTCAGAAAGTTGCCCTCGGACAGGTGGAGGCGACCGCGCTACAGGTGCGCGCCGCGATCGCCGCAGTTCAGTACACGCACGCCAAGAAGGGCGAAGGCGGGAAGAAGGGCGAAAAGGATGCAGCCGCGAGAAAAGCCAGCGCCGGGAAGTACGCCCCGGCCGCAGCACCACCCCGGCTTGTCGTCAACAACTCCTAATCCGAAATGACCCGCCAGCGCGGCGGTGTTTGCCGCGAGGAACGCAATGCCGAAATGGACTACGTCTTGCCCTGACTGGGCGGAACGGCTGCGCGCCGGCAAGTCGATCATCCCGCCGCCCATCTTCCCCGATGAGGCCGAAGCCGGGCTTGCTGTGATGCGCGATTTACGGATCGTGGACGCGCCTGGCAGTCCGCACATGGCGGATGCGTGCGGTCAATGGGTGTTTGACCTGGCCGCAACCATTTTTGGAGCCTATGACTCGCAGAGCGGGCGCAGGCTCATCAAAGAATGGTTCGTGATGTTGCCGAAGAAGAACTTCAAGTCTGGCCTGGCGGCGTCGATCATGCTGACTTGCCTGATCCGGAACTGGCGGCGGTCGGCCGAGTTCACGATTCTCGCTCCGACAAAGGAAGTGGCGGACAACAGTTTTGGTCCTGCCAAGGACATGGTGAACTTCCTGGAGGAGGATGAGGACGGCGAGGAGTACAGCGAGCTCGCGGATCTTATCCATGTGCAAGAGCACGTGAAGACCCTCACGCACCGCGAGAAGAACGCCAAGCTCAAGGTGATCGCAGCTGACGCGAGTACGACTGCGGGGAAAAAGTCCGTTGGGATTTTGGTCGAAGAGTTGTGGCTCTTTGGCAAAGAGGCAAACGCCAAAGACATGCTCCGCGAGGCGTCCGGCGGCCTGGCGTCCCGGCCTGAGGGGTTTGTGATCTACATCACAACCCAGAGTGACGATCCACCGGCGGGGGTGTTCAAGGAAAAGCTCGACTACGCGCGCAAGGTACGAGACGGGGAGATCCACGATCCGCAATTCATGCCGATCCTCTTCGAGCATCCACCAGAAATGGTGAAGACCGAAGAATGCTTGCTCTTGGAGAACCTACCGATGGTCAACCCCAATATGGGGTATTCGGTGGACGAAGAATTCCTGGCGCGAGAGTACCGAAAGGCGGCTGACGAAGGGAAAGAGTCACTTAAGGGCTTCCTGGCGAAGTACGGAAACGTCGAGATCGGCCTCAATCTGCGTTCGGACCGGTGGGCGGGCGCGGACCATTGGTTGGCGCGCGGCAATAGAGTTTTGACGCTTCCCGCGCTGCTCGAACGTTCCGAGGTGGTGACCGTCGGCATTGACGGGGGCGGGCTGGACGACTTGCTCGGCTTCGGGCTCATTGGTCGAGAGCGTGGAACGGGGAACTGGCTGCACTGGGGGCGCGCTTGGGCGCATCCCTCCGTCCTTGAGCGGCGCAAGGACATCGCCCCGCGGCTGCAAGACTTCGAGAAGGCCGGCGACCTGGTCATCGTGAACCAGATCGGCGAAGACACAGCCGAACTTGCCGCCATTGTGCGCCAGGTGTTCGAGGCGGGTCTGCTGCCTGAGAAAAACGCCATCGGCGCCGATCAGAACGGCGTGACTTTCAACGACGCACTGCTGGAAGCGGAGATCCCCGAAGACTTGATCGTGGGGGTGTCGCAGGGCTGGCGCCTGGGCGGGATCATCAAGACGGTAGAGCGCAAGCTGGCCGAAGGGACGTTTCTGCACGGCGATCAGCCCCTGATGGCCTGGAGTGTGGGCAATGCCCGTATCGAAGTGCGAGCAAATGGAATAGTGATCACGAAGCAGGCCAGCGGCACGGCGAAGATTGACCCGCTCATGGCCCTCTTCGACGCGGCGCAACTGATGTCGCTTAACCCATCGGCAGGCGTCCAGAAAATTCAACAGGGATTCGTGGTGATGTGATGGGACTACTTTCCAGATTTTTCGGCTCGGACGGCCAGGCGGCACAGCCAGACAGCCGACAAGAGCCAGCAATTGGCAACATCGCCGACGGCGGGACGGTCTCCTCGTCCGACATCCGCATGTACGAGATCTTCGGCGATCCTCGGACCGCGGCAGGTGCGGTGGTCAATGACCAAACTGCTATGCGGGTATCGGCGGTCTACGCCTGTGTTTCGCTGATCGCTGGATCCATCGCGCAGTTGCCTCTGCCCATCTTCGAGCGCGTGGACGGGGCGCGGCAGCAGGTGGACCACGCGTACTGGTGGACACTCAACGAACAGTTTTGCCCCACTTGGGTAGCTTCTGCTGCGTGGGAATTTTTGATCACGCAGATGCTGTTGCGGGGCGATGGAATTGCGTACATCGTTCGCAACCGTGCCGGCGCAATGACGAGCCTGATCCCCTGGCCCCGCTCCCGTGTGGAGATCCGCGAACAGGAGCGCGAAAGCCCGCGCGAACTACGGCGATTGCAGTACACGTTCTATGACGATAAGGGCTTCTTTACGGTCGATCAGGATGACGTGATTCACATCCCCGGCTTCGGGTTCAACGGCATCAGCTCGATGTCGGTGATTCAGTGGGGGGCGCGAAACGGCATTGGCATTGCCATTCAGGGCGACGAACATGCCGGGAAGTTCTTCAGCGAAGGAGGCAAGCCCGAGGTAGCGATCAAGGCGCCGGCAGCCATGTCCCCGGACATGCAAGAGGATTTTCGCGCCGCTTGGATTGCGAAGTATGGCGGCATTCAGGGCAACCGCCGCATACCGCTGATTCTGACCGAAGGGTTGGATATCAAGGAACTGACAATGTCGGCGGTGGACCAGCAATTGCTGGAGTCTCGGCAATGGCAGGTGATCGACATGGCGCGAGCCTTCGGCGTTCCACCGCACATGATCGGCGAAATGACCAAGTCCAGCAGCTGGGGGAGCGGCATCGAGCAGATGGGTATCGGCTTTGTGAAATACACATTGGCCCCGCACTTAAAGCGCATCAAGGGCGAGTTGAACCGAAAGCTATTCCGCACCGCGCGGTATTTCACCGAGCACAACACGGATGGGCTCATGGCGGGCGATTCCAAGGCTCAGGCGGACTACTTCGCCAAGGCGCTGGGCGGCCCTGGTGCGCAGGGCTGGATGAGCGTGGACGAGGTGCGCCGCGTGAAGAACCTCCAACCCTTGGGCGGGGATTTTGACCGACCGACGCGGGCGGGCACACAAGCGCAACCCGCACGCGAGGACGATAACGATCAAGACAAGGAAACCGAGAATGAAAATTCCGAAGCTTCTTCAGCTGGCGCGTGATAACGCCTCTGGATCGAAGCCGCTGCGCGCTGAGGCGAGCAATGGCGAGCATACGATCTACCTGCATGGGGTGATCGGCGGGTGGTGGGGCGATATAGACGCTACCGACTTCGCCAAGGCTCTTTCCAGCGTCAAGGCCGACACGATCCATCTGCGCATTAACTCGCCCGGGGGCGACGTGTTCGACGCTCGCGCGATAATGACCGCGATCCGGCAGCATTCGGCGAAGGTGGTTGCTCACGTGGACGGGTTGGCCGCTTCCGCGGCGACGGACGTTTGCATGGCCTGCGACGAGGTCGAGATCTCGCAGGGGGCATTCTTCATGATCCACAACGCCTGGACGGTTGCCATCGGCAACAAGGCCGACATGCGGGAAACGGCCGATCTGCTTGAAAAGGTGGACGGCGCGATCACCGCCGACTATGTGGCCCGCTCCGGCCAGTCGGCGGATCAGGTCGAGGCCTGGATGGACGCGGAGACATGGTTCAGCGCCGACGAGGCGCTGGAGCATGGCTTTGTCGATCGCATCGTTGACGCCGCAGCGAAGAAGCCGACCACCTCCAACGCATGGAATCTGGCGGCCTACCAGAACGCACCCAAGGCGCTGACCGAGCCGAAACCGTCCGATGTCGATGACGCCCAGGTCCAAGCCCTACGAAATGATCTTGAGCGGCGGTTTTCGCTGATCGAGGCTACCCCTGCATAAGCGGCTCCCGCTCGCAGGACAACCCACCGCCTTCGGGCGGTTTTTTTACGACTGAAGGAACCTAAGTTATGGCTTTCAATCTTCAAGCCGAGCGGGAGCGCCGCAACGCGCTGGCCAAGGAAACCCGCGCTCTGCTGGATAACAACCCCGGCGCCAACTGGAACGCCGACCACCAGAAGAAGTACGACGACAACACGGCGGAAATCGAGCGCATCGACGGTGCCATCGCACGCCATCAGAAAATGATGGACCTGACGGCTGAAAACGACCTTCACGACGCGGGCGTGCGTGAGCACGATGCGCGCCCCGGCGCCAAAGGCGCCCGACCGGCGGATGTCGCCCTGTTCGATAAGTGGTGCCGTGGCGGCGACAACGCGCTGAGCGCCGAGGACTGGAACCATATCCGTGGCGCCATGAGCGGTAACCCGGCCGTGAATCCCGAGCAGGGCGGCTACACGGTGCCCACCACGGTGGCCAGTTCGATCCTGGACGCGTTGAAGACGTTCGGCGGCATGCGGCAGGTCGCCCAAATCCTTCGCACCGCGGGCGGCGAGCCCATGCAGTACCCCACCAGCGACGGCACGAACGAAGAGGGCGAGATCGTCGCGGAAAACCAGTCGGCGACGGACCAGGACGTAAGCTTCGGCACGAAGGGCCTGCAGGTCTACAAGTTCAGCTCCAAGGTGGTGACCGTGCCCTGGGAGCTGCTGCAAGATAGCTCGTCCGACATCGAGGGCTTTATCACCCAGCGTCTCAATACCCGCCTCGGTCGCGTCACCAATCGCCACTACACGGTCGGGGCCGGCACGTCCGGCCCCATGGGCGTGGTTACCGCCGCCGGCGTCGGCAAGATCGGCGCCGTCTCGGCAATTCCTCTGATCACCTACGACGATCTGGTGGACATCGAGCACAGCGTGGACCCGGCCTATCGCCTGGGCGCCAAGTGGATGTTCCACGACGACATGCTCAAGATGGTGCGCAAGATCAAGGACGATCAGGGCCGCCCGATCTTCGTTCCCGGCTACGAGCAGGGAAACCCCGGCGGCGCGCCGGATCGCCTGCTGAATCGTGACATCCAGATCAACCAGCACATGCCGGTGCCGGCGGCCGCCGCCAAGTCCATCGCGTTCGGCGACTTCAGCTTGTACAAGATCCGCGACGTGATGGCGATCACGCTGTTCCGCTTCAACGATTCTGCCTACGTCAAAAAGGGCCAGGTTGGCTTCTTGGCCTGGATGCGTTCGGGCGGCAATCTGGTCGACGTGGGCGGCGCGGTGAAGCTGTTCCAGCACGGCGCCGCGGCCTAAGCGGCATCCGGGTGATCGCTGGCCGGCGGGCACATACCACTGGTCGGCTCTTTAAAGGAGAAATCCATGGCACGAAAAACGACGGCCCAGACCGCGCCGAGTGGCGAGCCCCTGGGCACGCCCGCTTTGCCTGACCAGGCAGCCGCTGCTGCTGCTGCTGCTGGGGAGGTCGGCGCTACCGCCCAGGCGGCGACAATGCCGGGCCTGACCGAATCGCTGGCGCCGACCCCCGAACCGGACGACCGAAAGTGGGTTAAGGCTCTGGTGCTGCACGACAGCATCTATGGCAAGTGCGGCGAAGTGCGCGAGTTCGACGCCGAACATGTTCCCGCGCTTAAAGGCGCCGGATATATCGATCCCCACCCGAAGGCGGTGGAATCGGCCGGAGGCTGAACATGCTGCGCCTGATCACTCCCGCGATTAGCGAGCCCATCAGCGTGGACCGGGTGAAGCGGCTTCTACGTATTGATCACGATGCCCTGGATGAGGATATCCCAGGGCTGATAACCGCGGCCCGCGAATTGGTCGAGCGAAGAACGGGCTTTGCGCTCGCCGCAGCGTCCTACGAATGGACTCCCGTCGGCGGCCGGACGGCCCCATTGCCCCTCTGGCCGGCCGATCTGGACGGGGAGCCAGGAGCGTATCCAGTGCTTTTCACATCCCGACCGGGGCCCGCTCCAGAGCCGCTGAAATTAGCGATTGTGATGTTGGTAGGCGACATGCTGAACAACCCCGAGGCAGCGGGTGAAAAGATGCTCCATGAGAATCCTGGATTTGCGCGACTGGTCTTCCCCTATGGTCGGGTGTTGCCATGAGAGCCGGATCGCTGAACAGCCGCATTGAACTCCTTAAAAATGCAGAGGAACGTGACGCGGCGAACGAGCTAACCAACAAGTGGGTTCGCTATGGCCCGCCGAACTGGGCGTCGATACGGCACACGTCGGGGATTCAGGCAATCAAGGCCGGTGCGGAGCGTCAAATTGTCAAAGCGAGCATCAGGCTCAGATTTCGGCTAGACGTTGTCGCGGGGATGCGTGTTCAACATCGTGAAGACTTCTACGAAATTGAGGCGGTCCTGGCGGATGAAGTGAATCGGGATCATGTCGATCTCGTTTGCAGACTCCTATCACCTATCGAGGTTGCCGCATGAGCCTGCGAAGGACGCACACGAGTCGATCCGTATCCTTCTCCTTCGAGGGGGATATCGCCGGCCAAATTGCGACGTTTGTGGAGAGGGTGCGCGAGGAAGCGGTCCGCCCTGCGGCGCATGCCATGGCGGTGGTTCTCTACGACGAAATGCGAGCGCGAGTTCCCTTCCATATGGGCAAGCTTCAGGGAGCCATTTATCGGTGGTTCGACGCGTCAGAATCTGACGCAGACCGCAAGACATATCAGGTCGGCGTGAATAAGAGCAAGGCGCCACATTGGTGGCTCGTTGAGCATGGCCACTGGCGCCGCCACGCTGTGCTGAGGCTACCGGACGGGGCGTACGTCACCCTCAAGGATAAGCCATTGAAAACGCCGATATTCGAACCGGCGCAGCCGTATCTACGAGTATCGGTGGACGCAAAAATCGCGGCGGCGGTCGAGGCAGGACGGCTGCGAATGGCCGAAAAAATCGGGGAGATTATGAATGCTTGAACCGATGATTGTTGCGGTCCTTGCCCCTCTTGTGGAGGGCCGCGTATTTCCCGATACCGCAGCCGGCGACACGCCCATGCCGTTCATGACGTACCAACAGGTCGGGGGGCGCGATGTCGTGTTTGTGGACGGGGAAACGGCGGACAAGCAGGGCGCTCGCGTCCAGATCAATGTCTGGGCGAAGTCCCGCCTGAACGCATCCGGCCTGATTGCGGCTGCCAGGGCGATCCTGTGCGGGGCGCCGACGTTTGCTCGGCCCGAGGGTGGACCGGTGTCCGTCACGGACCCGATCACCGGGTTCAAGGGCGCCACGCAGGATTTCATGATCTGGCACGACACGCTATGACGACACCTCATGTATCCACCGGCTCTACGGTCGGTGTCAGCGCCGTCCTTCCGTCCACGTTGACGCGCTCGGCGTTCGACGCATTGGCCTATACGCCTGTCCGTGGCGTCCGGGTGCTGAGCAGCCTGGGCAAGTCGTATCAGAACGTTCCCTTTCACCCCATTGGCGCAGCAGTTCCTTATCAGCGACGTGTTGCCCAGGCCGCCGCCTCGCTACCGCTGGAGATGTACCGCCTGGTCGATCCGGGTCAGGCCTTGCTGCGCGCAGCGCTTGATTCTGAATCCAGCTTCAGCTTTCGCGTCATGGTTCCGGGTTTCGGGCATCACTATTTCACCGCCCGCGCCTCTAGCCGAATGTTGGGCATCGGTGGCGGGACCGATATCGCTGTCACCAGCGTATCGCTCGAAATCGACAGCCCGATATTTGAGCCGCCGTAATCCCCTTTGATGGCCCGCTGGGCCGAGACCGCCCCTTTGTGGGGCAACACCACACAACCCGCCTAAAGCGGGTTTTTTTTCGTCCCGAGATAGGAAGCCCACAATGTCAGTATCCCTCCCCAATGGCGTGATCATCGCGCTGGCGACCGCATATGGCGCGTCGAAGAACATCACCGCTCTGACCAATGCCAATCCGGCCGTTGCGACCAGCGCCGCCCACGGTATCGCCAACGGCGCGCTCATCGAAGTGAAGTCTGGATGGCAGAAGATCAACGAGCGCATCATGCGTGTCGCTGATGCTGCCGCCGGCGCCTTCTCCCTGGAAGGCATGAATACCTCGTCCCTGGTGCAATTCCCTGCCGGCACTGGCGCCGGCTCGGTGCGTGAAATCACGGCGTTTACGCAGATCACGCAGATCCTGGAAACCAGCACGTCCGGCGGCGAAATGCAGTTCGCCACCTACAGCTTCCTCGAAAACGACTTCGAAGCGCAGATCCCGACCCAGGCCAGCGCGCAGTCCTTGGCGCTGACCATCGCGGACGATCCGACGCTGGCCGGGTACAAGGCGCTGCAAGCGGCTGCGGAAACCCGTGAGGTGCGCGCCCTGCGCATCACGTTCCCCAATGGTTCGATGATTCTCTACAACGGCTACGTGTCGTTCAACGAGACGCCGACCATGACCAAGGGCGAAGTGATGGGCGTGCAGGCCACATTCTCGTTGCTTTCGCGCCCCGTGCGCTACGCCGCCGCATAAGTCAATCACGAACCTGTCGCCCGTGTTGGGCGGCATTGCAACCCAAGCACCCTCTCGGAGTACATCCAATCATGGCAAAGACGAAATTCACCCTCAATCCGGCCCCCACGTTCAAGAAGAAGGTGCCGTTGCCCGTCCCTGGTGCGGGCTTTGAAGAAGTGGAATTCACTTTCAAGCATCGCACCAAGGAAGAGTTCAAGCAATTCGCCGAGGGGCTGGCGGAACGCGCCGATGACGTCCATCTCCTGCTGGACATCGCGTGCGGCTGGGAACTGGATGATGCGTTTGACCAGGACAACATCGAACGCCTGGTCCAGGGCTACGTCGGTTCCGCGCGTGCCGTGCTGGGCGCCTACATCGACGAACTCAGCAAGGCGCGCCTGGGAAACTAAAGGCGCTGGGCGCCGCTCTCTACGAGAAGGCGCCCGACCCGCGCGAGCTGGCCGCATTCGGGCTTACGTCGGACGACGTAGCGGGCGATCCAGTCGAGATATGGCCGGAGAACGAAGCCGCGTTCATGCTGTTCTTCGCGTTGCGTTCGCAATGGCGCATCGGTATGGCAGGTGCGACAGGAATGGACTACTGCGCCCTGTTCCACAAGATGGATCGCATGGACCTCACGCCAGGGCAGTACGAAGAACTGGAAGAGCAGGTGCGCGTCCTTGAGTTCGCCGCCCTGGAAGAGATAAACCGGAAGTAGTCCGCCGCGAGCGGGCATTTTTCATTTGGGCTGACCATGTCGAAAGTTATTGCGGAAGGCGTCGTTGCGGTCACAGGCGACACGTCCGGCCTGACTGCCGCGATGGCGGACGTTGCACAGGAAACTGGCAAGGCGAAGAAGTCGCTGGACAGTCTGGGGCGCGGTGCGTCGACCAGTCTCAACAAAGCGGCCGATAGCAGCAGCCAGGCCACCAAGAAGATTGAGCGCTCCACGCAGAGTCTGATCGGGCAAATTGAACGCCAAATCGCTGTGACCGAGGCGGGCGCGCGTGGCACGGCGGCCTACTTTCAGGAAATCGCCAAGCAGCGCGGCATTGACACGAACCAGCTCAAGCCCTACCTGGACCAGTTGAACGCGGTCACGGCAAAGCATACTCAGGCCAAGGTGGCCATATCTGCAACGGCACCGGCGATGCAGCAGTTGGGCATGTCGGCGAAGGCTACGGCGGCGGCTATGCGCGGCGTGCCGGCGCAGTTCACGGATATCATCACGTCGCTTCAGGGCGGGCAGCGGCCGATGACGGTGATGCTCCAGCAGGGCGGGCAGCTTAAGGATATGTTTGGTGGGATCGGACCCGCTGCACGGGCAATGGGCACCTATATCCGTGGGCTCATCAGCCCCATGACGCTGGCAGCCGGCGCCGTCGCGGGCTTGGGCATCGCCTACTACAAGGGGTCACAGGAAACCTCGGCATACGTCCAGACGCTCATCAAGACGGGCAATGCTGCGGGCGTGACCGCGGGTCAATTGCAGCTAATGTCTGAGCGGATCGGCTCCACGGTGGGAACGCAGGGCCAAGCGGCGGCGGCGCTGAACGTCTTCGCGGGCACAGCGAAAGTGGGCGCGCAGAATCTGGAGGCGTTTACCGCAGCGGCGATTCGCTGGGAGAAGGCGACCGGCACGGCCGTGACCGATACGGCCAAGGCGTTCGAAGATTTGGGTAAGGCCCCGCTGGAGGCATCGCTCAAGCTGAACGAAGGCATGAACTACCTGACGGCCAGCACCTATGAGCAAATTCGCGCCTTGGATCTGCAAGGGCGATCAAGCGAAGCGGCGGCCGTGGCGCAGAAGGCATACGCGGATGCGCTGAACGACCGCGCCCCAAAGATTACGAACAATCTGGGCACGCTGGAGCGTGCATGGGCCGGCGTGCAGGGTGCAGCCAAGGGGGCATGGGATGCCATGCTGGACATTGGCCGTCCCTCTACCGCCGAGGATGCCATCGCGAAGATGGAACGCGAGGTGCGGCAGCGACAGGAAAACATCAGGCTGGCGCAACAGGGCGGCTCCACGGTCTCGGCGAAGGAATTTAGCGGCCTTGACGGCGCTCAGGCCGAATTGGGCGCAATGCTGGCGAAATCTGCGGCCGCCGTTGCTGCGGCACAAGCCGAAAAGAAGGCTGTCGAGGATCTGGCTGCCGCGCGCAGTCGGGCCGAGTATGTCGATGACCCCAACCGGAGTACGAAGCCGCAGCAGCGCGCAAAGGCGATCGAGGCCGAATCGAATGCGTATCGCAAGGCGATTGCAGGTCTTGCCGCGGGGACCGAAGAGTATCGCAAGGTGTACGCCGCGCACCAGGCGGCCTTGGCCGATATCGAGAAGCGGTTTGAAGACAAGGGGGCGGGCAAGGGGCCGAGTGCGACGGAGAACGAAGCGGCCAGGCTGCGGGCGCGCATTGCGGAGGAAAAGGCGCTGGCTGTGGAGCTGGCCGAACGTGGTCTGCAAACCAGCAAACTCAACGAACATGAGCGGCGCGCCGCTGAGATTGGCGAGTTGCTTCAAGGCAATTTGAAGGGAGCCGCGCGCGCCGGCCTGGAGCGCACACAGGCGCTAGCCGCCGAGGCAGGCGCCCTGGCGCGCACTAACAAGGAAACGGCAGCGTTCCTGGAGTCGCGCGCGAAGTACATGCAGGAGCTGGAAGAGGGCGTCGGAAAGATCAGCCTGGAGGCCGCCGCAATCGAAGATCAGGTTGCCACTTACGGGCTGAGCAAGGCGGCGCTGGAGCGTCTGACTATCGCGCGCTTGTATGACCGCAAGGCAACGCTGGCCGGGTTCGAAGGGTCGGCGCGCGAAGTTGATCTCATTGAACAGGAAATCGAGGCCCGGGAGCGGCTTTCTGCCGCGATCAGCGCCAAGGACGTGAAGGACGCCCAGAAGAAGATCGCGGACGACGCAGCGCGTGATTGGGAGCGCAGCGTGGATAAGTACGGCGACGTGTTCCGGATCGGCTTTGCCGACATGCTGAACAACGGCAAGGAGGGCTGGAAGTCGTTCACCAAGTCGCTAACCACGACATTTAAGACGACGGTCGCGGACCAGCTGTACAAAATGTTTGCGCAGCCCATTGTTGTGAACATGGTCGCCAATCTGGCGGGCATCATGGGCGGCACGTCCTCTGCGGGCGGTGCCGTGGCGTCTCTGTCCGGTGCGGCGGGGCAAAGCGGTTCGTTTGGGGGCCTGGGCCTGATGAACGTACTGAGCGTTGCCAAGACCGCATACGGCGCCCTGACGGGTGGGATCACTGCGTCCCTCGCTTCTGGCGTGTCCGCCATTGGCAGCGCTATCGGGTCAACGGCGGCCACGCAGTTTGCGTTGGGCATGACAGGGCAGGGTGCCACGCTGGCCGCTGGCTTGGCAGGCCCGACGACTGCGGGAAGCGCGGCGGCCAGCGCTGGTTCGATGGCCGCTGGCGCAATCCCGGTGGTGGGCTGGATTGCTGCCGGCATGATGGCCTCTCGTTCGCTCTACAAACAGGGATGGGATGCGGGCAATGGCACGATGGCGCCGATTGCCAAGTACAACCCGATCACCGGGCCGTCGCTGTGGACCGACAAGATTCTGCGGGCGGTTGGCGTCAAGGGCGAATGGGCGTCGATGCTGTCCGGCTCATCCCCCATCGCGAGGCTGTTCGGAATGCAGCCGAAAAAGTACGGCGACACGTCGATTGCTGGCGAGTTCGGCACGCTCGGTTTCATGGGCCACAACGAAACACCCTGGACTCAAAAGGGTGGGGTGTTCCGCAGCAATAAGAAGGGGGTGCAATACGGTTCGCTGGACAGCGAATTCATGGAGTCCATGACGGCCTCCTTTGAATTGATGAAGATGGGCGTCGGCGCGCTTGCGGATTCTATTGGGGTGTCTTCCAAGACGTTGGACACCTACAGCGAGCGCATCAAGGTCACGCTGACGAAGGACGCCGAAGAGAACCAGAAGCTCATCGACACGATGCTGGCAAACGTCGGCGAGAACATGGTGCGCGCGCTGATTCCCGACATAGACCGGTTGGCGGCCGAGGGTGAATCTGCCGGTCAGACACTTGCGCGGTTGAGTGACAGCTTGGCGAACGTCAATTCTTCCTTGAAGCTGCTTCGCCATGACCTTCTGGACGTGTCCCTGATGGGTGCGGAAACGGCGACTAAAGTCGCGGCGGCCTTCGGCGGTTTGGAGAGCCTGACGAATGCCAGCCAAGCGTTCTACGAGGTGGCATACACCGAAGGCGAACGCGCCAAGTTCAGCTTGGCGTCGATCGGTGATGCGCTCCAATCGGTCGGCATCGATATGCCCAACACCATGAAGGAGCTGAACAAGGTTGCTCTGGCCCTGGATCTAACGACTGATTCGGGACGGGCGGCCTATGCCACCTTGATTTCTCTCGGGCCGGCGTTCGCCACGGCGATAGAAGCTTCGGAACGGGCGGTGCAGGAAGCGGCTGCAGCGTTGTTCGAGCCATTTGGCGGGCGCGGGGCATCGTTGCCTGCATTGTCTGGTGCGGCACTCGCGTTTGATGACGTGTCGGATAGCGCCTCGGGGGCTACAGCGGCAGTTGGGTATATCTCGCGCCTGTTCCTGATTCTGGACTCCGGACTTATCCAGTTCAATGGCAATCTGACCAGCGTTTCTGCAGAAATGACCGCTGGCCAGGAGGCGTCCGCATTGTTGGGCGATCAAATCGCCGATCTGCGGGCGCAGGCCGGGGGTGCGATCATCGACTTTGCGGGTTTGGGCGCCGCACTGGCCGCGGTCGATACCGATACTTTTGTGGCGACGATGGCGCTGGCATTCCAAAATCTGGCCAGCCGCTTCGCCGGGTTGATGAACGGCATCAATGCCGAGCGGGTGGCAGTGCGTGACGCTGCGCGCGGAATCATTGACGCCAAGGTCATGACGCCGCAGGCCATCGCGAAGCAAATCGCCGGGGTCAACACCGTGGGCCCGAGCAACGCGGGGCTGATAGCAGCCTCTGGCCGCCTGAACGCCGCTGATGCCATGGCGGCACAGCGGGTGGCGGAACGTAAACAGCGGGAGGACGCATACAACGCGGTAAAGGGCGGCTATGACAACGCAACTTCAGGGCTTGCCGCCGCTCAGCAACGGGCGACCGAAGCCCAGGCACTGCTGGATAAGCTGAACTGGGATATCTACGCGCCTAAGACGGTCCCATACAAAAAGAAGAACTGGTCGGAGCTAGACGCGGCGCGGAGCGTAGCGCAGTCGCAGATGCCGGCTGCGCAAGCAGCCTGGGAACAGGCGCAAGCGGCATTGCGGGCAGCACAGGCGGCAGCGGCAGGCGCACCAGCGCTCGCAGACGTCGCCCGCTTGCAAGCCGAATATGCGGCGTCGGTGACGGCGGCCGCGAGCGCACAGGCCGCGGCAACCGAGGCGGCGACAAACGCCAAGAACCAGCAAACGGCATACGCAGATGCGCTGCAGAAGTTCGCGCTGGATGCAACGAAGTCCGTTTCGCGGCTGGGAGAGCTGCGTGCGGAAACTGTGCGGTACTACGAGGCCCAGAAGGCGCTTGCTGGCTTGATGGCGGAAAGCGCGGCGGGGCTTCGTAAATCGGTTTCAGACTACCGCTACAGCCAGCTTTCCCCCGAGGATCAGTTTTCTTCATTGCAGGGCGACTATGCGAAGGCATACGCCAGCGCGATGGGTTCGGACGGGGAGGCGCTGGCCGGCTACGCCGACAAGCTAAACGCGCTCATGCAACCGATGCTTGAGGCGGCCAAGGATTCGTTCTCGTCCGATGCCGCCTATCAGGCATTCGTCGCGACGGCGCTGGCTCGGGCCGAGGCGGTCGCAGGCCGGCTGGATTCCGTGGCACCGAAGGACTACGCCAAGGAAAGCCTGGATCTGCTTGCGCAAATTGATGCCACCTTGGCCGCCTTGGAATCGTCGGCGCTCAGCGGTGAGCAGGTGGTTGCGAACGCGATCAACGCCAGCCGTGACGCAACGGTGAACGGATTGCGCCAAGTGGTCAATGCGTTGAGCGGCCGGGCTGTGGCGGCGTTTGCGAAGGGCGGCGACCATGCCGGCGGGTTGCGCCTGGTGGGCGAGCGCGGGCCGGAACTGGAGGTAACTGGTCCTTCGCGAATCTTCAGCGCGGAACGCACGCAGGCAATCCTTTCCGGGGGCGGCAATCAAGAGTTGCTGCTTGCAGAATTGCGGGCGTTGCGCCAATCGAACGAGGCACTTCGGGCAGAAGTTGCCAGCCTGCGTATCGAGGCGCGCGCGACGGCCAGCAATACCGGCAAAACCGCGCGCCAGCTTGACCGGCTCGAAATGGACGGGATGCTGGTTCGTACCGAGTCCGGCGCACCTCTTCAGGTGGAAAGCACATGAAAGTAATCAAACCTGTGGTGATAGGTCCGGCACAGCTCGTCTCTTCGAGTGTGCCGGACAGCGATCTGCCTGCATACGATCCGGCAAACGACTATCCGGTGGGGGCGCAAGTCCTCTATGAATCGATCATCTACGAGTGCGTCCAGGCGCCGAACAAAGGTCATCAACCGGACCAATCGCCGCTCTATTGGGCGGCGGCTGGGCCGACCAACAAATGGCTCATGTTCGATAGCGAGGTCAGCACGCAGACGGTCGCGCCCAGCCCCTTGGCGGTTGTAGTCAAGCCTGGGATCACGAACAGCCTGGCGCTGCTGGAACTTGGCGGTTCGCACCTGTCGGTGGTGGGCAGGGACGGCCCCGCAGGCCCAATCATCTACGAGCATTCGCGGCAGTTAGAGGGTTCGATTGTTTCGAACTGGTTTGAGTACTTCTTTGAGCCGTTCATACCGCTATCCGAGGTGGTTCTCACGGATATCCCCGCATACGGGAGCCTGCATCTTGAGGTGACCATCAGCGCGCCGGGGGCAGATGCGGCATGCGGAGCCATGATCTGCGGCAGTGCCTATGAGGTCGGTGAAGTCGAGTATGGCGGCAGCGCCGGCATCATCGACTACAGCCGCAAAGAGACGTCGGCAACAGGGGTAACGACGTTTCGGCGTCGTCGCTTCTCGCGGCGGATGTCGCATCGGCTGTGGGTCGATTCGGCTCGCTTCAACGCGGTCTATCGCCTGCTGTCTGGTCTTCGCGCTACGCCTTGCGTCTGGATTGGCTCGGACGCGGAGGGCTACGGCCCGCTCACAATATTTGGTTTTTACCGAGACTTTTCATTGGAAATCGCTTACCCGCTGGTTTCCTATTGCAGCTTAGAAATTGAAGGACTTACCTGATATGGCGATCACAGCGTTACCCAACCCGCCGAGCCGAAGCGACCCGGCTAACTTTCCTGAAAGGGCAGACGCATTCATGGCCGCGCTGCCGAGCTTCGCTCAGGAAGCGAATTTGCTCCAGGAGCAGGTCAATGATGCGGCCCTGGCTGCGGAAGAAAATGCCGCCGCTGCGGGCAGCAGTGCCCAGGACGCAGCAACCAGCCGCAATCTTGCAGGCGAAAAGGCAGCGGACGCCGCATCATCGGCCGATGCGGCCGCGCAAACCGCTGCCGTAGCCGCAAGCAGCGCCGCGCTGGCAGCGGAGTGGGCAGCCAAGACCGGTGCGCCAGTAAGCGGCGGCGAATTCTCCGCCAAGCACTACGCGCAGCTCGCCGCCCAGGGGATGGGCTTGCCGGTCGTGGCTGCCGACTCTATTCCGACGGCCAACATTGGTCCAATTTATGTTCCCGGCATCGGCGTGATGAACTGGGCCGGCGTGGCATACACGGCTGATACTGTGAGTGGGGTCATCCCGACTGGCGGCTTCAAGAACCTGCTCATTAACGGCAAGTTCAACATCAACCAACGAGCGGTGTCTGGCACTGTCACACTGGCGGCAGGGGCCTACGGCCATGACCGCTGGAAGGCTGGCAGCGGAGGCTGCACTTACACCTTTTCCACGTCGGCAGGAGTTACCACGATCACCATCACGGCCGGTACGCTCGTGCAGGTAGTCGAAGGGAACAATCTGCGTACGGGTGATCACGTTCTATCGTGGACCGGAACCTCTACGGGACGTATTGGCGCGGGGGGCTTCGCCACCAGCCCCGTCAGGGGCGCGATTACCGGCGGGATCAGTACCAACATCGAATTCGGTATGGGCACTCTCACGTTGCCTCAATTTGAAGCTGGATTGAACCCCACATCGTTTGAAAATCGTCCCCAAACGGCAGAGATGGACCTTTGCATCTGGTACACCGAAGTACGCCGCAGCCTTACTCCGTTTACTCAGTTCGCGATCGCACAAGCAATCTCGACGAATCAGGCACAAACCATCTTTTCCTATCGGCGAAAGCGCGCTGCGCCCACGATCTCATACACATCAAACTCTGACTTTTCCGTAACTACGGCAGCCGGCGGGAATATCGGCAACATTGCCATGGTGTTCGGTCAGATCGGGGTTGATTCCGCGGCGTTGTCCCTTACTGCCAGTTCCGCTCTACTGACGGCTGGAAATGCGTGCATCGTCCAGGGTAACAACAGCACGGCAGCCTTCATCATCATCGCAGCGGAGCTTTGACATGTACCAACTACTCAAAATTGGAAGCATCCTGCGGTTGGAAGACGGGGCGTTCATACCAATCGACGAAACCAGCTCTGACTATCTGGCTTTCCTGGCTTGGCAGGACGCAGGGAATACACCGCTAGCTCCAGAAGATGAGAGGCCACCTATCCCCCAGGAGGAATGACCGACCTCAGAGCGTTGGTTAGGCCAATCCGGTCAGCCAGGTGCCGGTTAACAAGCGGCGGTAGATCTCGGCGCAAATGGTCAGTGTCTCGATACAGGAAAGTACCGTCTTGAGTCGCATCGCAGCCGGACTCATTGCACATGTACTGCCCAGGAAACACAAATATCGTCCCCGGATTACCCGCGTGAACCGATTGCAGCATTCGCTGGGAATTGGCTTGCCACGTACTGAAGGTCGTGGCCGATATCTTTGTTGAGCCTGGCGCACACGGCCTGCGGATCAACCCCGAAGAATCACCTATGGCGCAGTGGATAGGGTCGTAGTCGAACGAGGGCATGTCGCTGATGACGATTACACGCTTTCCCAGTCGGTCCAAAGCGGGTAGCAGCTCGTTCATCCCGTCTTGAATAGCCTGGAGCCCGTTGTCTCTGGCATCCGGAGTGCCGATTGATTCCGGTGGCGTGTGTCCTCTAAATGACCAGAGCGCATGTCCCGCCCAGGCAGACGCGATGATCAAACCAGAAACGTCGGGGGAGGCGGCGAGCTGGGCTAGCAGTTGGTCGTGGGTCTTGGTGCAACCAGCAGTGTAGTCTGGGCCGACGCGAACAAATCGTTTTGTCCCCGTGTCCGTGAAGATCGGGGGGCACGCGCGGAACAGCACCACAGCAAGTCCGTCAGCCTTGGCGGCCTCATGGATGTATGGCATGAAGTGTTCAGCGTGGCTATCTCCCGTCAGGACAAGACGGGCCTTAGCCTCGTTCCAGGGTACGCCAACTTGACAAAGCCCTTTCCACGGCCCGGTTGGCACATCTGCCGGGCATGACCATGACCACATAGCATCGCGGTCGCCCAGGTTGCCTAGTTCGGGAGGGATTCTTGTTGGGAAGCCTTGGGCGAATACCACCGCCATGGCGACCCCGGATATCAGCACAGATGCTCCAATGCCGGCACCGATGGTCCGATGTTCGCTCAGGCTCCGCTTGCGGAAAGGTTGTTCAACCCAGCGCCACGACAGCCAGCCTAGCATCAGAGAGATTGCGGCGAGGACGATTTGGTCCTGTATTCGCAGGGGCGCATTACTGGTGTAGTGCTTCCAGAACACGATTACCGGCCAATGCCAGAGATACAGCGAATATGAGATCCTCCCGATGAAAACCATCGGAGGGAGGGATAGAAGGGATCGGACTTGACCGGGTTGTGCCCCGTAGCGCAGTAATAAAGCCGCTCCGGTCACGGGCAGCATTGCGGCGAAACCAGGGAATGGTGTGGATTTGTCTAGGGAAAGAACCGCTAGGAGAACGCAGAAAATTCCGATGGGCGCGCCAAACCTCGCGTGCTTGGCGGCCGGTAGAATGGCCAGCATAGAACCGGCGGCGAGTTCCCAGGCGCGGTACTGAGGAAGGTAGAACGCGGCTTTCGGGCCATCCGCCAGGGCCAGGATGGAAGCAGCGAAGCTTAAGCCAAGAATACAGACCAGGACGGCAGGAGCATGCCTCCCGAGGCCGACCCTATAGATGGCCACCAGAGCTAGTGGCAGGACGAAGTAAAACTGCTCTTCGATGGCCAGCGACCAAGTATGAAGCAGCGGCATCATGGAAGATGACGCATCGAAGTAGCCGGTATATAGAAAAAAGAAGATATTGCTTCCGGAAGCTGATGCGGCTACTGCACTACGCGCCATAGTGGCGTAATCGCCAGGTGCTAGCAGCCAATACCCTGCAGCGAGCGACGCCAGCAGCATAGTCAGGAGCGCGGGAAGAATGCGCCGGATGCGACGATCGTAGAAGGAGAGCAGCGAGAACGTGCTGTCATCCAGTTCTGACTTCAGGATGGTCGTAATCAAGAACCCGGATATGACAAAGAAAACATCCACGCCCGCGAATCCGCCGCTAATGCCCGGGACGCCGAGGTGGAACAGAACCACGGCCAAAACGGATATCGCGCGCAGCCCGTCTATCTCTGGGCGGTACTTGAGGTTTGACATTTTCCTATGAGTATTTTTGATCTGGCTCGGATTGTAAGAGCTAACTGAAACCACCCGCTTCGGCGGGTTTTTTTTCGTCCATACGGGAGGCAATCATGCGCACCGTCTACAGGAGCAGTGCAACTATGGAACCAGGTACTACGGGGCTGGGAGGCCTCGCTGCCTTGAAGGTCGCAATGGCGTATGGCGTGCCGGCGGCGTTGGCGGCCATGCTTGGCCTGCTGATCATGCCGCCACGGTCGGCGCGGGAGTTCACCGTCCGAACGATTTCGACCGTCGCATGCTCGTTCATGTTTGGGCCGGCGTTGGCCGGCGCGGTGATCGCGTGGAAACCGGGGCTGATGGACGCCATGATCTGGCTGGCGCAGCACGGCGCGGGCAGTGATGACGCGCTGCTGGCGAAGTTCTACGTGTTGGGGCCGAGCATGCTGCTCGCTGGGCTTCCGGCATGGTGGGTATTGGGGGCGTACATGCGATGGATGGCAAGCATGCGCCAGAAGGGGCTGCTTGAATGGGTGGCCGAGGTCCGCGCGAAGATTCTGGGCGTGCGGCCTGGTGGGGAGGGGTGATTGTGGATTTGAAGACTGTTATCGACACCGCAATCGCACCTGCGCTTGCGCTCTTGCCCGCGAACCGCGATACCCGCGAAGCACGCGTGATGCTTCTTGCCATTGGTTTGCAGGAAAGTCGCTTTCTGCATAGGCGCCAGATCGGAGGGCCGGCGCGGGGTTTCTGGCAGTTCGAGCAGGGGGGCGGGGTGCGCGGGGTTCTGATGCATCCGTTCAGTCGTGACCTTGCTTATTCGGTGTGCGATGAGCGCGAAGTCGCTGCGACCGCGCGCGATGTGTACAACACGCTGGAACACGACGATGTTCTGGCCGCTGCCTTTGCCCGCCTGCTGTTGTGGACCGACTTTCAGCGTCTGCCTTCGCTTGGTGACGCGGAAGGCGCATGGGCGCTTTATCTGCGCACGTGGCGCCCCGGTAAGCCGCATCCTGAAACTTGGCCAGACCTCTATCGCCAGGCGGTCGCCGAGGTTGTTTCATGAACCCGGTGCTGCGGGCAGCGCTGCCCTATCTGGTCGGCGCCGCTCTGGTGGTAGCCGCCGTGTTTGGCGTGCGCTGGTACGGTGCAAGTCAATACCAGGCTGGGGTTGACAAGGCCACCGCCGATCACACTCTTGCCCAGCTCAACGAGTTTAAGAGTCAGACAGCGCGCTTGGCAGATGTATCGGTAAGCCTGGAGGGGGCACTGGTGGCGCTTCGCGATGCCCAACCCAAGACCATAGAGAGGTACACCCGTGTCGAAGTTCAAAGCCCTCTGCCTGCTGGCTGCCGCATCGACGCTGAGCGGCTGCAGCACATCAACGAAGCCGGCCGCGTGGCCAATACTGCCAGTCAACCTGGCGCAGCCATGCCCGCAGGTGCCGGCAGTGACGAGCGATAGCTGGGACGACTTTGCACGCAGCTACATGGTGCTGGCAGTGCATTACGGGGAGTGCGCCGCGAGGCAGCGCGCCTTAGTTGATGCGTGGCCGAAGCCGACGATCCATTCACCGGAGACGCCTATGAAGTGACAGCCCTAACCCGCATTTCGACTTCGCATTGATTATCAAAGTGACATGAGGATCACAGCATGAACTCTTTCAAAAAAGTACTGGCAGGCGTACTGCTGCTCGCCCCTGCCTTGGCCACCCACGCGCAACCGCCGTCGCAATCGGGGCTTCTGTTTCAGCGCGCTGGATACGACTACGCTCCGGCCGTCATGAGAGATGGAAATTCGATGGACATTTGGTGGTGCGGCTCTGGCAACAACGCCGACAACATCTACTACCGCAACATTGATGTCTCCGGGCCGACGTATGGTCCGATCCACAACGTGTTGCAGCCCAGCAATCAAGGAAGCAACGGTTGGGATTCTGCGCACACGTGCGACCCGAGTGTGGTCAAAGGCGATTTTGTTTACCCGTTGGGCAGCTCGACGCATTACCAGTACGCCATGTATTACACGGGCACGAATGACGGATCGAATGGGGGCGTCAATAACGGTATCGGTGTCGCCTTCTCAAATGACAAGATCAACTGGGTTAAACACCCCACGCCTATCTATCGCGAAAACTATGGTCAAGCCTACGGCATTGGTCATCAGGTGGCTATCAACGGCACGGGCGGACCTGCGGTATGGCTGTTCGTCCTACGTCAAGAAACCGTGGGCGGCGCGCAGCACTATCATCTGTTCCATTCGCCCAATGGCCTGAATTTGGACTACCAGCACCAGATCTCCGAACAGGGAGTCTATGGAGGATTTATTACGGCCGCCGACTTCGGCTTTGATGCCACCACCAGCAATGTGTATATGGTGACGAATAGGCTTAACGATGAGGGGCGGCTGGACGTCTACCGGACGCCGTGGAGTGCGATGGCTGCCGGCACGTGGGAGGCTGTGGACAACGTAACATCAGCGGACACTGGAAAGAGCTGGAATGCTTTCGCCGCCTTCCTGCGTGATCCCTACGGCTTCATCAATCCTTGGTTCCCGGCTTATCAGCTTTACTTCGGCGGCGCGACCTCGCAAGGCAGCGGCCGTCCTGATCCGAACCTGTGGGACATCTACTGGTATCAGAAGACCATCGCGCCCTGATATAGAAGCGTGTGGCCCGCGGCGGTGAGTTGCCGCTGCTGGCCCGGCATTCCCTCGTGTAGGCCTCGGTGCGGGCGATGGAGTCCGCGCCGAACTTGCTCTTGCGGGTCAACCGAATTATTTCGCCCTCCAGGCTGGGATCCAAAGAGTGACCGCGCAGCTGGAGGCTTGCCAGGCGCGATTGCGCTAGCCTACGCGTCCCGCGCGGCTTCTTTGTATTGTCTTTCCAAAGAGGCCATTGCTCCTTGGACCTGGGCCAATAAGGCTTCCGGTGTAAGCGTGTCATCCAAAAACCCTCGCGCGGCGGATAACGCTTCCTGGCGGCCCAGTGCGAATGCCTCGATCAGCGTGTCACTTTCCGCGCGCAACCGTAGGGTGATTTCGAACTTGGTCTTGCTTGCTTCGAACACTCGAATTTCAGGTAACCCCGGACATGCGAACGAATTGATGCGTATGTCTTCGAGTGCCGCGCGGGCCACGGCGCCCGCTATATCGCAAGTGGACACTCGTTCTTGAGCATAGAAGGCCATGATTGCCCCTGCGTTGATAGGTGCGGACAATTATGAACCGTTTATGCCTGTGCGCGTTCCCTAGTCGGCCACCCCCCCTACGGTTTTTTGTGGGCGACGGCGATGGCGATGGCGCCGCTCGGCAACCGGTATTTGCCGGCTCCCAGCCAGACGACCGCCTCGCCAGTGGTTAGAGTGCACACATACTGGTGAACTGGTGCGGCATCAGGGCTGCGTTTTATGATCAGGCGTCGTTCCACTCGACATGTGGATCGGTCAGGCAGTTTGACGATAACGTCGGACAATCGGGAGCCGGAAGCCATAAATTGCCCCTCCTGTAGCCTGCGCGTCCGCATCGGGATCGATCTAATGTGCCGGCGGTCAGCGCTTTCCCGTGGCACTTCATTCGTAGCATGCAGGGAAGGGCAGGCCCTATCCCCCAATCTGCCTATGGACAAGGGCCGCGGAACTCCAGGCAATAGAAAGCGCCCCGTAGAGGGGCGCTGAATGACGGGTGGGCATACCGATTGCTGCAACGCATCGGCTCGCAATTCAAAGGCCCCGCCATGCTACGTGATGAACTTCTCGCGAAAATGATCTCCCACGCTGCCCCCGGTCAAAATTTCGATGATTGGGCGGAAGTGCTTACCGAATACGCCAACTGCCTTGTGGAAATCAGCGACAGGCTGAGCGTTGATGAGTGCACCGGGCTCGTCAATGTGGGCTCCATGTTCTACCGTACGCTAGCCCGTGCGGAGGACTACCGCAGAACTTCGGTTCGCGGCGACTAGAGCGCGAACTCGGCCTCGCACCGTGGGTGACCGAGCCCGCACATGCTTTCGGAACCCTGCTTCCCATGCCTCGATCTTCAATACCCAATCCGAGATCCGTTCTCCGGTATGTCCAGGCATTTCGGCAGCGCGTAAGTACGGGCAGTCCCACAGGGTCAACCCCTCGCGGGCGGCTTTCGCGCCGAGCTTCTGGATGTGATCGCAGTGCATTGCTGAACCCTCCAAAAGTATGGTGAATGGGAGGCCAGTTTGCCTTCGCCCGTGCGTCGCTTGCAATAGTGTTGCGGCACTACCGGCCGAGTACGGAAGGATCAGCCGTCGATCCATTGCATCCACCATCCCTGGTAGTAGCGCTTTCCATCGATTTCTTCAAAGCCGCAGACCATCATGCCGCGATCAGATCCGAAGGTCAAAAGCTCGGGTTGGACTAAATCCGGAATCGTGCCTTTCTGCGATGCGCCGAACGTCTGGAGGCTGTCCATCGTCATGATCCTGACGTACCGCTTCAAGTCATCGCGCATGATCGAGTACATGCGCACTGTGCCTGTGATAGTCGGGCCGGGATCGCGGTCAGGGCGCTTTTCGCCCAGGCAGTGGGTGCGGGTGACGGTGCAGAGCATAGGTTGCTGCCTAAAGACTGGATAAAAATACAGTATATTGCAGCAAAAAAAGGGGTCACTTCATCGGCGTGGCGACGAGCTTGTCCGAGGGGAAGGGGAGGATAAAATCCCAGGTGGCAGCGGCCGGCGCGGTCAGCCAGTCGCCGTACGCGCCTTCCGGCAGGATGACGACCATGCGCTTTTCCTTGCCCGCCTGGTGGTAGTCACGGAACAGCGGGTCATCGTCCGCATTGATGGTCAGCATGGTGTAGCTCTCTTGCCACTGGCCGGCAGCATCGCGCCACCGGTCCCAAAGGCCCGCGATGCCGAGCGGCGCGCCGTCAACCCGTGTGAACCGCGTGGGCACGGCAGACCCGGACCGCCAGTCGGGTTCGAAGATGGCATCCGCCGGGATGATGCAGTGTTGGGCGCGACGCCATGCGTTGCCAAAGGTGAAGGACTTGGACGCGGTCTCGCTGCGGGCGTTGAACGTAGAGAGCTTGCCAGCTTTGTCCAGCCCATCGAGCTCGGTCATGGCGCTGATGAGACCCCAGCGGCCGGCCACTGCTTCCCGTTCCGGCACAGCGTCGTCTCCCGCGTCATGCTCCACGGGGCGGCGCACGAATACGCCTTGATACCTGGGCCACATGTCGTACTTGCCGATGGCGGCCGGCTTTTGGCGAACTCCGAATTTCTTGAGCAGCAGCTCGGCGTCTTTCAAGGTCTGGTAGTGGCTACACATAGTTCCCCCGCCCCACATAAGGTCGGCCAGTCGCTGGCACCGATGGGAGTTGTTCTTAGGACCACCAGACTCTCACTCAAAGTCGGCAGAGATTGCGCTATCTGGTAGTCTAGCCGCGTAGGCTGCACAAGGGATGGCGGCCAAGATGTTTAACGCAGGCGGTGTATGGATCAAAGTTTTGATAAACGAGCGAAGCTCGCCCGAAAACTCATAGAAGATGCCCATGAATGTGGTTGGCTTGAGTTCAAGGTGAACAATGCAGATCCAAAGGAAATTGGTAGCTACATTTCCGCCCTCTCCAACTCTGCGGCGCTTGCCAGCAAGCACCATGGATATCTGATTTGGGGCGTCGAAGATCAAACACGCCGCGTGGTGGGAACCAAGTTCGATCCGTTCTTCAGCAAAATCGGAAATGAAGACTTGATCCCGTGGCTTCAGAGGCTAGTCACACCCAAAACGAAATTCGAATTTTTCCCTGTGGTCGTTGATGGTCATGACCTTGTCATGATGGCGGTAGATCGGGCGCATCGACAGCCAACGCAGTTCGAAGGACAAGAGTTCATACGCGTGGGGTCTACGAAGAAATCGCTCAAATCTGCTCCTGAGCTGGAGGCGGAGCTTTGGCGGATCTTTGAGCAGACGCAGTATGAAGGAGAGCTGGCTGCATCCGGGCTTTCGGAATCGGAAGCGATCTCGTTGCTCGACTATCCAGCGTACTTTCAGCTGTCTGAAATTCCTCTGCCTGAGGGCCGGGCACAGATCCTCCGCCAATTGCTGAGTGAGCAGTTGATCGTTGAAGAAGAGGCGGGGGACTATGGCGTGACCAACCTGGGTGCAATTCTATTCGCGCGAGACTTGACGTCGTTTCCCAAGCTCGCGCGCAAGGCTGTGCGCGTTGTGTTGTATGAAGGAGATAATCGCGTCATAACAAAGCGCGAGCAAGGCGGTGTACGAGGGTACGCTGCAGGTTTTGAAAACCTCATTTCCTTCATCAATAACCTTGTGCCCAACAACGAGGTGATGGGAACAGCACTGCGGAAAAGCGTACCGATGTATCCCACACTTACCGTCCGCGAGCTTGCCGCGAACGCCCTAATCCATCAGGATTTCAGAGTGGGCGGAGCGGGTCCTCTTATCGAGATTTTCGACGACCGCATGGAGATTTCGAACCCCGGAACGCCCTTGGTGGAAATTGATCGGCTGATGGATACCCCGCCTCGTTCCAGGAATGAGCGCCTTGCCTCTCTGCTGCGTCGTTTCGGGATGTGCGAAGAGCGTGGAAGCGGCATTGACAAGGTGGTGTTTGAGGCCGAGCTTTATCAGTTGCCACCGCCTGAATTTCGGATTGTTGGGGACAACACGGTCGCGATTCTTTACGCCCCACAAAAGCTGACCGCGATGCAGCCGAAAGATCGCATACGCGCTTGCTACCAACATGCCTGTCTGATGTATGTAAGCAATAAGACAGCGACTAATGCGACCGTCCGCAAGCGCTTCAATATTGAAGATCAGAATCACGCGATGGCCTCGCGGATCATTAAAGAGACCTTGGAGGCTGGCTTGATTCGAAAGTCAAATCCCGATAGCGAGTCGAAGCGCCATGCTTCCTACTGGCCCTTCTGGGCTTAACGGACAAGAGATCGCGCCCGTTCCCCATGTTTCTTGGGAATTCCTATGTGATCTCTATGTGATGGCTATGTGATCCACTTGATCGCTAGACCGCCTATGCGCCCAGCACGAAATATCTAGAGCGATGATTTCACAGAGGAAATTGCCGATCGGCGCCCTGATCGCAATGTGATGGCTATGTGATCGGATTTGATCAAGTTGCGGAACGGGGGGCGGAACGAATGCGGAACACTACCGCGCTGTATGGCGGTACGCATTACGTAAGTGCTTGATTTTTATGTGGTGCCCGGGGCCGGAATCGAACCGGCACGCCTTGCGGCGGGGGATTTTGAGTCCCCTGCGTCTACCAATTTCACCACCCGGGCAAGGGGGTCGCGAACACGTCCAGATGACGGCTGCGGGAGAACGAAGACAGCGATTATATGCGTACTTTCAAAAATTGTCAGGCGGCCTCAAATCCAGCCCCTGATCAAGGCCGGATCCGCCCGGCCATCCAGCCGAAAACGGACCCAGCCCTCAAGCACTATCTACTTCTTTTCCGGCAAGAACCAGTTCATGACCAAGGCGCAGATCCCGCCGGTGGCGACGCCCGATTCCAGCACGCTTTTTACCGCGTGCGGCAGGTGCGACAGAATTTCAGGCACTTGCGACACGCCCAGCCCCAAGGCCAGCGATACCGCGATGATCAACAGCGCACGACGGTCCAGCTGGATGCCCGCCAGGATGTTGATGCCGGACGCGGCCACCGCGCCGAACATCACCATGGCGGCGCCGCCCAGGACGGGTTCGGGCACGGCTTGCAGCACGCCGGCCACGCTGGGGAACAGGCCCAGCAGGATCAGCATGCCGGCGATCCAGACGCCGACGTGGCGGCTGGCGATGCCGGTCAGCTGGATTACGCCGTTGTTCTGCGCAAAGACCGAGCTGGGGAAGGTGTTGAACACGCCAGCCAGGAGCGAATTCGCGCCGTTGACCAGCACGCCGCCCTTGATGCGCTGCATCCACAGCGGGCCTTCGACCGGCTGCTTGGACACCTTGCTGGTGGCGGTGACGTCGCCGATGGCTTCCAGCGACGTGACCAGGTAGATGATCAGCATCGGCACGAACAGCGCCCACGAGAAGCCCAGGCCGAAGTGCAGCGGCACGGGGATCTGGAACAGGGCGGCTTCGCGTGCGCCGGTGAAGTCCAGGCGGCCCATGGACGCGGCGGCGATGTAGCCGACGGCCAGCGCCAGCACCAGCGCCGTGCTGCGGATCCAGACGACCGGCACGCGGTTCAGCAGGATGATCGTGCCCAGCACCAGGCCGGACAGCGTCAGGTTCTCGGCGCTGGCGAAGGTGCCGTTGGCCATGGCGCCGAAACCTCCGCCCATGCTGATCAGGCCGACCTTGATCAAGGTCAGGCCAATCAGCAGCACGACGATGCCGGTTACCAGCGGGGTAATCAGGCGTTTGACGAAGGGCAGGATGCGGCTGATGCCCATTTCCACGAACGAACCGGCGATGACCACGCCGAAGATCGCGGCCATCACGGCTTCGACCGGCGTGCCTTGCTTGACCATGACCGACCCGCCTGCGATCAGCGGGCCCACGAAGTTGAAACTGGTGCCCTGCACGATAAGCAAGCCGGCGCCCAGCGGGCCGAAGCGTTTGCACTGCACGTAGGTGGCGATGCCGGAGATGACCAGCGACATGGACACGATCAGCGTGGTGTCGCGGCTGCTGACGCCCAGCGCCTGGCAGATCAACAGGCCGGGGGTGACGATGGGGACCAGGATGGCCAGCAGGTGCTGCAACGCGGCGACGAAGGCGACGGGCGGCGCGGGGCGGTCGGCGGGGCCGTAGACCAGGTCGTGGCTGGGCGCGTCGTCGGCGGCGTGGGGGGCGGGTTGCGAAAGGGAGGCGGGTTGCATGGGCGGAAGGCCGGCCGGGGGTAGGAGAGAAAGTGCGGGATTTTAGCGGGGATCGCGCCGCTGCCGCGACGGGGCCTTGAAAAGTTCCCGATAGCCCCCACCTCAGTAGGGTTTCCCGGATTCCGCGCGGGCTCCTCGCCCCGGGATCCCGGTATTTGCGGTCCCTTTTTATTTGTCCCTAATTTTTTTACTTCACGTAGAACCATGAGCCAAACCGCCACGTCTTCCACGTCCGAAACCCTGGGGTTCCAGGCCGAGGTGAAGCAACTGCTGCACCTGATGATCCATTCGCTGTACAGCAACAAGGAAATTTTCCTGCGCGAGCTGGTGTCGAACGCCTCGGACGCCTGCGACAAGCTGCGTTTTGAAGCCATCGACCAGCCCGAATTGCTGGAAGGCAATGGCGAGCTGGCCATCACGGTCAGCTACGACAAGGCTGCCCGCACCATCACCATCTCGGATAACGGGATTGGCCTGTCGCGCGAAGAAGCCGTGGCGAACCTGGGCACCATCGCGCGCTCCGGCACGCGGGAATTCTTTTCCCAGTTGACGGGCGACAAGCAAAAAGACGCGCAGCTGATCGGCCAATTCGGCGTGGGCTTTTACTCGTCGTTCATCGTGGCCGACAAGGTCACCGTGGTCAGCCGCCGCGCCGGCGCCACGGACGCAATCCAGTGGGAATCCGACGGCCAGGGCGAATTCACGATTGCCGCCGCCGAGAAGGCCACGCGCGGCACCGACGTGACCTTGCACCTGCGCGCCGACGAAGATGAATTCCTGAACGGCTGGAAGCTGCGCGAAATCTTGCGCCGCTATTCCGACCACATCTCCTTGCCGATCCGCATGGCCAAGGAAGAGTGGGACCAGGAAAAGGGCGAGCAGGTCAAGACCGAAGAACTGGAAACGGTGAACCAGGCCAATGCGCTGTGGGCCCGCAGCAAGTCGGAAGTTACTGAAGAGCAGTACCGCGAGTTCTACAAGACGGTGTCGCACGACTACGACGACCCGTTGGCCTGGACGCACAACCGCGTGGAAGGCCGCAGCGAATACACGCAGCTGCTGTATGTGCCCAAGCACGCGCCCATGGACATGTGGGACCGCGACGGCCGCCACGGCGTGAAGCTGTACGTCAAGCGCGTGTTCATCATGGATGACGCTGACCAGCTGCTGCCGTCGTACCTGCGCTTTGTGCGCGGCGTGATTGATTCGGCCGATTTGCCCCTGAACGTGTCGCGCGAAATCCTGCAAGAAAGCCGCGATGTGCGCGCCATTCGCGAAGGCTCGGCCAAGCGCATTCTGTCGCTGCTGGAAGACCTGGCCGAGAACAAGCCGGAAGACTACGCCACGTTCTGGACGGAATTTGGTCAGGTGCTGAAGGAAGGCGCGGGCGAAGATTCCGCCAACCTGGAACGCATCGCCAAGCTGATGCGCTTTGCGTCCACGCATTCGGGCGACCAGGCGCAGACGGTGTCGTTTGCTGACTACGTGTCGCGCATGAAGGAAGGCCAGGACAAGATCTACTACGTCACGGCCGACACGTTCGCCGCCGCCAGCAACAGCCCGCATCTGGAAATCTTCCGCAAGAAGGGCATCGAAGTGCTGCTGCTGTCGGACCGCGTTGACGAATGGATGCTGTCTTACTTGCGCGAATTCGACGGCAAGTCGCTGGTGTCGGTCGCCAAGGGCGGCCTGGACCTGGCCGAGCTGGCCGACGAAGAAGAAAAGAAGCATCAAGCCGAAGTGGCTGAAGACTTCAAGTCCTTGGTCGAGCGCCTGCAAAAGACGCTGGAAGATCAGGTGAAGGAAGTGCGCGTCACGCTGCGTCTGGTGGATTCGCCGGCGTGCGTGGTGGTGGGCCAGAATGAACTCAGCCCGCACCTGCTGCGCATGCTGAAGGCCGCGGGTCAGGAAGCGCCGAACGTGAAGCCGGTGCTGGAAATCAACCCGGAACACCCGCTGCTGGCACGCATTCGTGCGGCTGAAGATGGTGAATTTGATCAGTGGGCGCGTCTGCTGCTGGATCAGGCCCTGCTGGCTGAAGGTGCACAAATTGCCGACCCGGCCGCGTTTGTGAAGCGCTTGAATGCCTTGCTGCTGAAGTAAGCGGCGGGGTGGTGGGATGAGAGGGCGCCTGAACGTAAGGCGCCCTCTTTTTTATTGCGCGAGGCTGCGAGGGAAGTGAATATTCCCGATCGGTAATTTTGGAGGCCTTCATGTCTGCTTGGGCTGGAAGTGCAGGTCGTGCCCAAGCGCCCAAGATTGTCATGACCGCCCAGCGCTGGGAATAAGCACCGCATCCAAGGCCAGCACCCCCTGCCCATCCGGCAGCGCCAACAAGGGGTTGATCTCCACGGAACTGAAATCTTCCCGGCGCGCATCCGCGAAACGCGACAGCGCCACCAAGGCATTTGCCAACGCATTGATGTCGCAAGGCGGTGCGCCGCGTGCGCCTTGCAGGAGCGCGTAGCCCTTGATTTCGCGGATCATCGACAAAGCCTGAGCATGGCCAAAGGGCGCCAGGCGGAAGCTGACGTCTTTCAGTACTTCGACGAAGACGCCGCCCAGGCCGAACATGACGACGGGGCCGAAGACCGGGTCGCTGTGCACGCCCACGATGCACTCCACGCCTTTGGGCGCCATGGGCGCGACCAGCACGCCGTCGATGCGGGCAGTGGGGCAGTGCGTGCGTACGCTGTCCAGGATGGCGGCGTGGCCGTGGCGCACGGCGTCTTCGCCCGACAGGTTCAGCTTCACGCCGCCTACATCGCTTTTGTGCAGGATGTCGGGCGACACCACTTTCAAGACCACGGGGCCGGCCGCGCGGGCAGCGGCGGCCACGGCGGTGTCGGCGTCGGTGGCAAGCGTGCAGTCGGGCACGGGCAGGCCGGCTTGGCGCAGGACGTCCATCGCCTGCACTTCGTTGTAGGTGTCGCGCAGCGGCTCGATGCTTGCTGCAACTGGCGGCATTGAGGTGTGGGTGGAGGCCTCCGACGCGGCCTTGGAGATGCCATCCGTGCTGCCATTCGATACAGCATTCGACGCGGCATCCAACGTGGCCCCCGACGCCGCAGCCAAGCCCGCCACCGCGCCTATCGTCCGTATCGCGGCGCTGGGGTCTTCGAACACCAGCGTGCCCAGCCGTTCAAGCTCGCGGCGGCGCTCAGGCGGGAACAGCGCGCAGAAGGCCAGTGGCACGTCGGGGTGGCGGGCGCGCATCTCGCGGGCAAAGGTCTCGAAGGTGGGCCACAAAGCTTCCGACGACCCGGCGGCGGCCAGGAAGACCGCCAGCGCATCGTAGCGGCCGTCGGCCAGCATGTCGTCGGCGGTGGCCAGCAGAAGGCCGGGCTCGGACACCACCTGGCCGGTGACGTCGACCGGGTTGCGCGGGCCAGCGAAGGGCACGCGTTCCAGCAGCCGGGCTTGCGCGGCCGCGTCGGGTTCGGGTAGCGACAGGCCGGCTTCCTCGGCCTCGTCCGCCATCAAGGCGCCAACGCCGCCGGATATCGTGAAGATGCCCAGGCGCTTGCCTTGGGGGCGTTGCTGCCAGGTGTCCAGCGCATAGCCCAGGTTGAAGAAGTCTTCGATGCTGCGCGCGCGCAGCGCGCCGTATTGGCGAAACAGCGCGTCGTAGACGGCGTCATCGCCCGCCAGCGCGGCGGTGTGTGACGCAGCGGCCTGCGCGCCGGCCTGGGTGCGGCCGATCTTGGTGACGACCACGGGCTTGCCGGCGTCGCGCGCGGCGGCCAGTGCACCGCGCAGCTTGGCGCCGTCGCGGCAGCCTTCCATGTAAGCCATGATGACCCGCGTGTCGGCGTCGTGCGCCAGCCAGTTGATGCAGTCGGCCACGTCGATGTCGGCTTCGTTGCCGGTGCTGATCCAGTGCGACAGGCCGAGTCCGCGTTCGCGCGCCATGCAATAGGCATAGGCGCCGAACGCGCCGCTTTGCGACACCATGCCGATGCCGCCCAACGCCACGGCGCCGTTGGCGGGCGCGGGCGAGAACGTGGCGTAGACCTTGTGGCGCACGTTCATGTAGCCCAGGCAGTTGGGTCCCAGCAGGCGGATGCCGCGCTCGCGCGCGATGGCGCATAGCGCCTCTTGCATGGCGACGCCTTCCGCGCCCGTTTCCGAAAAGCCTGACGTGAATACGACCGCGCCGCCAACCTGACCAGGGCGCGCGCTTTGTAGCGCCTGGGCGGCATGCGCGGCGGGCACGGCCAGGATGACCAGGTCCACGTCGGTATCCAGCGCGGCCAGATCGGGCGCGGCGGGCAAGCCCTGGATGCTATCGGCGCGCGGGTTGATGGGCAGGATGCGGCCGTCGTAACCATGCTGACGCAGCAGGCTGACGGGCATGGCGCCGATCTTGCCGGGCGTGGCGGACGCGCCCACGATGGCGATGCTGCGAGGGGTAAACAGGCGCGTCAGCGAGGAGTCGGATTGCAGGGTCATGGTGGCGACGGATTCAGGTTTGGTGAGGACGGCGCGCCGCTTCAAACGAAGCGAAGCGCGCATGCTGTTCGCATTCGGGCGCACTCGGGCGCACTCGCGCGCGCTCGTGTGTAGCCGCGCGCAGCCGAGGTTGCGTTCAAGAAAAGCGCACGACGGTGCGGCCGGTGCTGCCGCGTTCCAGCATCGCGGTCAGGGCGCGTGGCAGGTCCGCCAAGGCGATCTCGCGTGATGTCAGGTCCAGCCGCGTCGGGTGGTAATCGGTGGCTAGCCTTTCCCATAGCGCGCGGCGCAGCGGCATCGGGCTGTTGGCGTTGATGCCCAACAGCTTCACGCCACGCAAGATGAAGGGGATGACGGATGTGGGCAGGTCCGCGCCGCCCGCGTTGCCGAAGGCGGCGGCCACGCCGTCGGGGCGCAAGCCGGCCAGCGCATGCGCCAGCAAGGGTCCGCCCACGGTATCAATGACGCCGGCCCAGCGCGCGCTCATCAAGGGTTTGATGGGCGCGGACAAGTCGGGTGGGGCGATGACGTCGGCCGCGCCCAGGGATCGCAGGTAATCCGCCGCCTGCACCTTGCCGGACATGGCGCACACGCGATAGCCGCGTTGGCTCAGGATGTCGATGGCGATGCCGGCCACGCCGCCGGTCGCGCCGGTGACCAGCACGTCGCCTTGCTCCGGCGTCAGCCCGCAGTGTTCCATCCAGTGCAGCGACAGTGCGGCGGTGAAGCCGGCGGCGCCCAGCACGGCGGCATCGCGCAGGGTGATGCCGTCGGGCAGGGGCAGGACCCAGTCGTGCGGCACGCGCGCATATTCCGCGTAGCCGCCGTCGCAATCCACGCCGATGCCAAAGCCGTGCACGACAACTTGCTGGCCGGGCACTAGCGCAGGGTCGGCCGAGTGCACCACGGTGCCGCTCAGGTCGATGCCGCCGATGCGGGGATAGTCGCGGACGATGTTGCCGCGTCCGGCTTGCGCCAGCGCGTCCTTGTAGTTCAGGCCGGCGTACGCGACCTTGATGAGCGTGTCGCCGGGCGATAATTCGCCTTCGGACAGCGTGTCGAATCGCCCCTGCGGCGAGGCCCCGTCGGGGCCGGCGTGCAAGCGGTACGCCTGGAATGTCGAGATGGGCATGCAAGTCTCCAAAACGGGTCGACAACGCGTGTCGACATGGCGGGTTCTCAGACCGGCAACGTCGATCCGCAACCGGTCCTGCACAACAATCATCGTGGCGCCAGCAATCGCCGAGCCAGTGTTGCGCGGTGCAGTTCATTGGCGCCGTCATAGATACGAAACGGCCGCATCTCCTGCCAGATCATGGCCACGGGTGTGTCGTCCGACAGCCCCGCAGCCCCCATCATCTGCACGGCCCGGTCCGCCACGCGGTTGACGGCTTCCGACACGAACACCTTCGTCATCGCACTGTGCTGTTTGACGGACAGCCCTGCGTCCATGCGGGCTGCGCAGTCCAGCGTCATCAGACGGCTGGCGTGCAGGTCGATGTGCGAATCGGCGACCATGGCTTGAATCTGTTGCAGGTCGGCCAGGCGCGCGCCGAAAGACTCGCGCTGCGTGACGTAGGCTTGCGCGGTGTCCAACGCGCGGCGGGCGCGGCCGATGTAGCGCATGCAGTGGGACAGGCGCGCTGGTTCCAGCCGCAGCTGCGCGTATTCCAGACCGCGTCCGGGTTCCCCCAGCACGGCCTCGTCACCGACTTCACAGTCCTGCAACTCGATCTCGGCGTGGCCACCGATCTGGTAGCCGGTGACCATGCCGATGTCGCGGATGACGCGGTAGCCCTTGGTGTCGGCGGGCACGATGAAAAGCGTGGCGCCGGCATCGGTCTGCGCCAGCAGCAACGCGAAGTGCGCGCCGACGCCGCCGCTGATGTATTGCTTGTGGCCGTTCAATACCCAGCCTTGACCCCGCCGCGCGGCGCGGGTGCGCAGCATCGACGGGTCGGACCCCGCACCGGGTGCGGGTTCTGTCATGGCGAAGCAGGCGCGTTGTTCGGCGCGCACCAGCGGCAGCAGATAGCGCTCGCGCTGCGCGGGCGTGGCCAGCCGCAGCAGCGTCAGCATGTTGGGTTGGTCGGGGGCGGCGCAGTTCAGGGCAGCCGGCCCTAAGAAGCCGCGCCCGGCCGCTTCCAACACCTGGGCCAGCGCGCGCCAACCCAGACCCAGCCCGCCAAATTCGACGGGCAGTTGCGGCGCGTACAGGCCGGCATCCCGCGCCTTGAGGCGCAAGCGCGCCACGCATTGGTCCAGAGACGCCACGTTGCGGGCGATGGCGGGCGATTCTTCGGGGATGGCGATGTCATCGATGAAGCGGCGGACCCGCTCGCACAGGTCTTGGATCGCGGCGTCGTCGTAGGGCTGGGCGGGCATGGGCTGTGTCTCTTGGCAGTGGCTTGCGAATAACGGCGAGCATGTGAAGGCATGCATGTGAAGGCGAGCATGTGAGGGCACCCTCACGCAGGCATCGTCACGCAGGCACCTTGGTAGCGCCTTACTGGATACGCGTGTTGGTGGACTTCACCAACTTGCCCCACCACACGGTTTCGTCGGCGATCTGCTTGGCGAATTCCGCCGGTGTGCTGCCCAGCGGTTCAGCGCCCAGCTCCTGAAAGCGCGCGCGCAATTGCGGGTCTTGCAGCGCCTTTACGACGGCGGCATGCAGGCGGTCGATCACGGCGGGTGGGGTGTTGGCGGGCGACATCAAGCCCTTCCATGCCATCACTTCAAAGCCCGGCATGCCCGCTTCGGTAAAGGTGGGCACGTCCGGCGAGGCGGTGGCGCGCGCGTCGCTGGGTACGGCCAGCGCGCGCAGCGTGCCGGCTTTGACCTGTGGCAGCAGCGCGGGCATGTTGTCGATCATGAAATCGATGTGGCCAGCGACCAGGTCGGTGATGGCAGGGCCGGAGCCCTTGTAGGGCACGTGTTCGGCTTGCAGCCCGGCCTTCTGCTTGAGCAATTCGCCCGCCAGTTGCGCGGGCGACCCGTTGCCGGGCGAGCCAAAGGACAGCTTGCCGGGGTGGTTGCGGGCGTATGTCAGAAATTCCTGCAAGGTGGTGACGGGCATCGACTTGGTCACCACCATCAGGTTGTGTTCGCGTTCGATGCAGGTGATGGCCGTCAGGTCCCGGGCGGGGTCGAACGGCATGTTGGCGTACAGGCTGGGGTTGATGACGGTGGGGCCTGCCGCCGCCAGCAGCAGCGTGTAGCCGTCGGGCGCGGCGCGCGCCACGAAGTCGCCGCCGATATTGCCGCCGGCGCCCGGCTTGTTTTCCACGATGACCGGCTGGCCCAGGATGGGGTGCAGCGCTTCGGCCAGCAGGCGGCCCAGGATGTCGGTGGATCCGCCGGGGGCGAACGGCACGATCAGCCGAATCGGCTTGTCGGGGTAGGCGGCGGCCGCTTGGGGCGGCAGGGCAGCGCAGGCAAACGCGGCCGCCAGGGCGCCGATCCACTTCGGCAGGTGCTTGTGCAGCATGTCAGTCTCCTTGGGGTTGTGGGCCGCGCGCTTCTTGTGGCGGCGGTCCCGAAAACGCTCGGACCTAACGGCCGGGCGTGTAGCCGGCCTGCGCCAGCGTGTGCCGCGCGATGGTCAGTTGATGGATCTGGCTGGTGCCTTCGTACAGGCGAAACAGCCGCACGTCGCGGTAGAAGCGTTCAATGCCCTGTTCCGCGATGTAGCCATAGCCGCCATGCATCTGCACGCAGCGGTCAGCGACGCGGCCGCACATTTCCGACGCGAAGTATTTGCAGATCGACGCGTTCATGGTCACGTCGTGGCCGGCGTCGCGCTCGCGCGCGGTTTGCAGCACCAGCGCCAGCGCCGCCTGGATGTCGGTCTGGCAGTCGGCGATCATGGCCTGGATCAGCTGGAAGTCCATCAGCGCTTTGCCAAACTGCTGGCGTTCGGCCACGAAGCGCAGGGTGTCGTCCAGCATGCGAATCGCCGGGCCGATGCACAAGGCAGCCAGGTGAATGCGCTGCTTGTTCAGCACCTTCATGGCGGTCTTGAAACCCATGCCTTCCTGGCCGCCGATCAGGTTGGCGGCGGGCACGCGGCAGTCGTTGAAGTACACGGCGGACACGGGCGAGCCCGCCTGACCCATCTTGTCGTAAGGCTGGCCGGTGGTCAGGCCGGGGGTGCCCCGCTCGACGATGAAGGCCGAGATGCCCTTGGCGCCCGGCGCGTCGGGGTCCGTGCGCGCCATGACGGTAAACAGGCCGGCAATGGGCGCGTTGGTGATGAAGCACTTTTCGCCGTTCAGCACGTAGCTGTCGCCGTCGCGCACGGCGGTGGTGCGCAAGGCGGTGGCGTCCGAGCCCGCTTGCGGCTCGGTCAGCGCGAAGCAGCCGGTCAATTCACCGGACGCCAGGCGGGGCAGGTAACGGTCTTTCTGCTGTTCGGTGCCGTCGGCGACCAGGCCCTCGGAGCCGATGCCGGTGTTGGTGCCGACTCGGGCGCGAAACGCGACCGAGCATTGCGACAACTCGATGGCCGCCCGGATCAATTCTTCGGTGCTCATGCCCGCGCCGCCGTAGGCTTCGGGGATGGAATAGCCGAACATGCCCTGGGCGGCCATGGCGCGCACCAAGTCGTCGGGCACGGCATCCAGGCGCGCAACCTCGGCTTCGCGTGGAACCAATTGCTGCCGTACAAAGCGCCGTAGCGAATCGATGAAGGCGGCATAGCCTTCCGGGTCCCTGATCATGGCCTGTCTCCGATTGTTTTTTTGTGGGCCGGGCCGATATTTCACACCGGGCGGCGCGGAATCCAAGGTAGCAAAGCAGCGCGAAATGCGAGACAAGTGTTTTGATATCTTGAACGCTTTATGAGCGCGCGGGCTGCGGTGCAGGGGGCGCCTGCACTATCATCGACCTCACTGCCCGGCGCCTGTCCGCGCGCCGTCCCACCCGGAATGCGACCATGACCACGCCCTTGGGCGGCCGCCACCCCGACCCTGATTTCGCCACCACGCTGGCCCACGGCCTGTCGGTGCTGCAAACTTTTCGCCATGGCGAGCCGGCGCTAAGCAACCGCGAGCTTGCCGACCGCACCGGGCTGTCCAAAGCCACGATTTCGCGGCTGACGTACACGCTGGTGCAGCGTGGGCTGCTGCGTTATGACGCCGGCCTGCGCCGCTATCGACTGGGCACGGCGCTGCTGTCGCTAAGTTATCCCTTGCTGGCCAGCATCAAGCTGCGGCAGATGGCGCGTCCGCTGATGACGCGGCTGGCCAACGCGGCGGGCGGGTCGGCGTCATTAGGCATGCATCACGGCACGCACATGGTCTATGTGGAAACGTGCCGGGGCCATGACGCGGTGGCGTTTCGGCCGGACATCGGCGCCATGCTGCCGTTGCTGGCGTCTGCGATGGGCCGCGCGTGGCTGGCGCAGGCGGACCCGGCCGAGGCGCAAGCGCTGTTGCGTCAGCTGCGCGAACAAGACCCCGCTGCATGGCAACGGCATGCACCCGGCTGGGCAGAGGCGCAGCGGGATTACGCCGCGCATGGCTATTGCGTGGCCGAGGGTGAGTGGCACGCGGACGTGCACGCGGTGGCGGTGCCGATGCGGCGCCGCGTGGATGGCCAGGTATTCGTTTTCAATTGCGGGGTTCCCACGCGGCGATTGCGCGCGGGCGATCTGCGGCGGCGCATCGCACCCCGTCTGCTGACGCTGGTGGCGCGCGTGGAAAAAATGCTGGAGCGTTCGGATGCCGGTTGAACTTAACGGTGGCCACGAGCCCCGCCGTGACCGCAAGCGCGACCCCCATGGGGACGGCGGCCAACATCAGGACGGCTCCCAACATCGGGACGGCTCCGCACGTCGGGACGGCAGCCAACACCGGGACGGCTCCGCACATCGGGACGGCAGCCAACACCGGGACGGCGTCGACCCCGCCCGCGACCGCGACTTCGCCACCACGCTGGCGCACGGCATCGATATCCTGGGCTGCTTTCGGGCGGACCGGCCCGAGCTGGCCAACAAGGACTTCGCGCAGCAGACGGGCCTGTCGAAAAGCGCCGTGGCGCGCTTGACGCATACGCTGGTCGAGCTGGGCTTCTTGCAACGCGTGGGCTCGCCCGCCCGCTACCGGCTGGGCGCGGCGGTGCTGGCGTTGAGCTACCCCTTGCTGGCCAGCATGCAGATCCGCCAGCTGGCGCGGCCGCTGATGAAGCAGCTGGCCGACCACGCACGCGGCGCGGTGTCGCTGGTGGTGCGCGACCGCCTGCAAATGGTGTACGTGGAAACCGCTCGCTCGAACGACGCCTTGCAAACCCGGCCCGATATCGGCGCGTCGCTGCCGCTGCTGTCCAGCGCGGCGGGCAAGGCGTGGTTGTGCCGCGTGCCGGATGCCGAGCGGGCGGTGGTGCTGAACCAGCTACGTGTGGCCGACGCGCGCCATTACGCCGAGCATTTTCCCAGCCTGGCGGCGGCGGCACGCGACCTGGAGCGCAAGGGGTATTGCGGCAACAACGTGCAGTGGCGTCCCGACGCGTATGGGTTTGCGGCCCCGTTGTGGCGGCCGTACCAGTCACTGACGTACGTTTTCAACTGTGGCGTGCCTTCCGGGGACGGACCCTTTCGCGAGCGCGCCGCCGATATCGGGCCCCGGCTGGTGGCGCTGGCGCGCGAGACGGAGCGCCTGTTGGGGCTGACCTAGCGCGGGGCTGTGCATCCCTGATCCCGACACCGGGAACCGATTTGTGACCCCAAGTCAAAAGTGTTTGCCCGCCAGACGGCTTTTTCCGCAAGGATGGCGCCGTCATACTGCACGCCTGTCTTTCCGACGTGCTCTAAGGAATTCGCATGAACCCGCAAGATAATCAACCGGTCAAATCCGGGCTGCCGCTACTGGCGCTGGCCGTCGGTGCGTTTGGCATTGGCGTGACCGAGTTTTCACCGATGGGTCTTTTGCCCGTCATCGCCGATGGCGTGGGCGTGTCCATTCCCAGCGCCGGCATGCTGATCAGCGCCTACGCCATCGGCGTGATGGTGGGCGCGCCGCTGATGACGCTGGTGTTTTCGCGCTGGTCGCGGCGCAAGGCGCTGATTTTGTTGATGTTGATCTTCACCATCGGCAACGTGCTGTCGGCCCTGTCACCCAATTACACGACGCTGCTGCTGGCGCGGCTGGTCACCGCCCTGAACCACGGCGCGTTCTTCGGGCTGGGCTCGCTGGTAGCCGCCAGCGTGGTGCCGCGCCACAAGCAGGCCAGCGCGGTGGCCACCATGTTCATGGGGCTGACCATCGCCAACGTGGGCGGGGTGCCGGCCGCGACGTGGCTGGGGCAGGTGATCGGTTGGCGCATGTCGTTCGCCGCCACCGCCGTGCTGGGCTTGATTGCGATGTTGTCGCTGTGGTTCGCCTTGCCCGCGGGCGAAGCCGGACGCCGCCCCGACGTGCGCCATGAACTGGCCGTGCTGAAAAGCCCCGTCGTGCTGTTGGCGCTGTTGACCACGGTGGTGGGCGCGGGCGCGATGTTCACGCTGTACACCTACATTGCGCCCACGCTGGCCGAGATCACCGGCGCGTCGCCCGGCTTCATTACCGGCATGCTGGTGTTGATTGGCCTGGGCTTCACGCTGGGCAACGGCCTGGGTGGCCGCATGGCCGACCGTTCGCTGGACGGCACGCTGATCACCTTCCTGGTGATCGTCATCATCGACTTGCTGGCGTTCCCGTGGATCGCCTCCACCCAGATCGGCGCGGCGATTTCCCTGCTGATCTTCGGCATCGCCACCTTTGCCGTGGTGCCGCCTTTGCAGATGGGCGTGATGCGCGCGGCGACGGAGGCCCCGGGGCTGGCATCGTCGGTCAACGTGGGCGCGTTCAACCTGGGCAACGCGGTAGGCGCGGCAGCGGGCGGCGCGGTGATTTCGGCCGGGCTGGGCTACGCCGCCGTACCCATCGCCGGCGCCGTCATCGCCACCGCCGGCCTGGCCCTGGTGCTGGTGCAACGCGCCGGCAACGTGCGCCGCCGCAAGCTGGCGATGCAGGGCTGCTGAGTGGCGCGTCGAACATTAGCATTAGCTGGGCGGGTTGGGCGTTGTCCCCCAACCCGCCCATTCGCATTATCTGGCGCCCACGGGTGTCAGCGGTTGTACCGCCAGCCGCAGGCCCAAGGCTTTCAGGATTGCCGTCAGGCTGCTCAGCGCGGGGTTGCCCTTGGGTGACAGCGTGCGGTAGAGCTGGGTGGGATTCAGGTGCGCCTGCGCCGCCACGGCCTGCACGCCACCAAAAGCCTGCGTCAGTTGCCGCAGCGCGATCAAGAGCTCTGCCTGGGTCCCGTCTTCCAGCACGCTGTTGATCAGGTCAACGGCCAATGCGGGGTCATCACGGTACAGCTCGGCCATCGCTTCATCGTGGGGTCTGCTTTTCATGGTGTTCTCTGGTTCCAATGTTGCCATGCGCATACCGCGCGCTCGATGTCGTCAGTTTGCGAACGTTTGTCGCCGCCGGAAAGCAACAGCACCACACGCCGTCCGGCTAGCCCGTAATACACGCGATATCCCGGGCCGATATCTATTCGTAGTTCCCAGACTCCTTCGCGGCAGAACTTGTGATCGCCGAAGTTGCCTTGGTGGATGCGAAAGACTCGGCGGATGATCGCCACTCTTGCGCGGTTGTCACGCAGGCTTTTCAACCACGCCACATAAAGGTCGATCCCGGCATCGGCGGTCACGTAGTGTTCAATTTCAAACATGGCCATATTCGTTTATCGACGAAAATTAGTCAAGTTGCTTGTCCGTGCCGTCTCGTCATCGGCGGATGTGACTCACATGGCGTGATGGTCCTTGATCCGCTGCAAAAGCGAAAACGTGGAAGTGACGCTTTTAGCCCTTGCTCTGTGCTCTCGGGCTGCATATCGCGCACAAAAAAAGGGTGCCGTTCATCCGGCACCCTTCATCTCACCCACACACATCAATCACGCCTCTATCCGTTCCACCTTGCCGACCAGCAGGATGTACGACAGCGCGCCCAGCAGGGCTAGCGACGAAACGTAGACGATGGCAGGGGCGAAGTTGTCTTTGGACACCAGGAGGCCGATGACGATGGGTGTGCAGATGGATGACAGGTTGCCCACGAAATTGAACACGCCGCCCGTCAGGCCCAAGAGCCGCACCGGCGCCAGCGTTGACACCAGCGACCACGTGATGGATGCCAGGCCGTTGCCGAAGAAGGCCAGCGCCAGGAAGAAGATGACCCAGGGCGTGGAATCGGTGAAGTTCGCGCCGATCATCGATGTGGAAATCAGCAGGCCCAGGATGATGGGCAGCTTGCGCGCCAGGCCCACGGTGGCGCCGCGTCGCACCAGGAAGTCGGACAGCACGCCCGAGCACAACACGCCCACGAACGCGGCCAGGAAGGGCACGGATGCCAGGAAGCCCGACTTGATGAAGTCCATGCCGCGGTACTTCACCAGGTAAGTCGGAAACCACGTCAGGAAGAACCACAGCGTGGACGTCAGGCAGAACTGGCCCAGGTACACGCCCCACAGCTTGCGCTTGGACATGACCAGCCCCAGGTCATTCCAGTTGAACGGCGCCTTCTTGGCGCGCGCGTTGCGGTCCAGGTCGACCACGCCGCCGCCTTGCTGGATCAGTTCGATCTCGGCGGCGTTGGCGCCCTTGAACTGGCGCGGCTCGCGGTAGATCAGGTACCACAGCACGCCCCAGACGATGCCCAGTAAGCCGGTGCTGACAAACACCATGTGCCAGCCGTAATGGTGTTGCAGCCAGGCCAGCACGGGCGTCAGAAAGGCCAGGCCCACGAACTGGCCCGACGTGTAGAAGCCGATGGCGGTGGCGCGTTCTTTTTCCGGAAACCAAGTGGTGACGACACGGTTGTTGATGGGGTAGGCGGGCGCTTCCAACGCGCCTACCGCCAGGCGCAACACGAACAGAATGATGAAGCTGCTGGCAAAGCCCATGAAGAAGGTTGCCGCCGACCACAGGATCAGCGCCACGGCATACAGCACGCGGGGCGATACGCGGTCCACCAGCCAGCCGCCGGGGATCTGCATGGCGGCGTAGGTCCAGCCGAAGGCGGACAGGATCAGGCCTTCATGCCAGGTGTCCAGGCCAAACTCGTCTTTCAGCGCGGGCGCGGCGATGGACAGGTTGCTGCGGTCCAGGTAGTTGATGACGACGGTGATAAACAACATCACCATGATGATGTACCGGCTGCGCGTGGGGCGCTGGGTGTGTTGCAAGCCGGCGTGGGTGGCGGTTGACACGGATTGTCTCCTCGTGCGCCCTGCTAGGGGCGGGGCCATCGGCTTGGATGCCGATGGGTTATCGATATAAAGAAGAAAAAAGCGGCGCTCGTGACAGAAGCAAGAGGCGCCGCATGGCGGTCAGTCAGCGTGATCGGGCTGGCTTTACCATTCGGCGAAGCTGCCGTCGGCGTGGCGCCAGATCGGGTTGCGCCAGCGGTGGCCCACGGCGGCGCGCTCCTTTACGTATTCCTCGTTGACCTCGATGCCCAGGCCCGGGCCTTGCGGAATGGCGACCATGCCGTCTTCGTACTGGAAGACTTCGCGGTTGCTGACGTAGTCCAGCAGGTCGTTGGCGGCGTTGTAGTGGATGCCCAGGCTTTGTTCCTGGATGAAGGCGTTGTAGCAACCCGCATCGATCTGCAAGCAGGTGGCCAGGGCGATGGGACCCAGCGGGCAATGCAGCGCCAGCGCCACGTCATAGGCCTCGGCCATTGCCGCGATCTTGCGCGTTTCGGTGATGCCGCCCGCGTGGGACGGGTCCGGCTGGATGATGTCCACATAGCCTTCGGACAGCACGCGCTTGAAGTCCCAGCGCGAGAACAGGCGTTCGCCCAGCGCGATGGGGGTGGACGTCAGCGGCGCCAGTTCCTTCAAGGCTTCGTAGTGTTCGCTCAAGACGGGTTCTTCGATGAACATCAGCTTGAACGGGTCCAGCTCTTTCATCAGGACCTTGGCCATGGGCTTGTGCACGCGGCCGTGGAAGTCCACGCCGATGCCCACGTTGGGGCCGACGGCATCGCGCACGGCGGCCACGTTCTCCAGGCACTTTTCAACCTTGTCGAACGAATCGATGAATTGCAGTTCTTCCGTGCCGTTCATCTTCACGGCGGTAAAGCCGCGGTCCACCGCGCTTTTGGCGGCGGCGGCGGTATCGGCAGGGCGGTCGCCGCCGATCCACGAATACACGCGGATGCGGTCGCGCACGTTGCCACCCAACAGTTGCGACACCGGCACGCCCAGGTGCTTGCCCTTGATGTCCCACAGTGCCTGGTCGATACCGGCCAGCGCGCTCATGTGGATGGCGCCGCCGCGATAAAAGCCGCCCCGGTACAGCACCGTCCAGTGGTCTTCGATGTTGCGCGGGTCTTTGCCGACCAGGTAATCGGACAGCTCTTCAACGGCAGCGGCCACCGAATGCGCGCGGCCCTCCACGACGGGCTCGCCCCAGCCGACGATGCCTTCGTCCGTCTCGATTTTCAGGAAGCACCACCGGGGCGGCACGATGTAGGTGGTGAGCTTGGTGATCTTCATGCTTGGGTCTCCTGGGCGGAATAGGCGCGTTGCCAGGCGGCGACGAATGCGCGCGCGTTCTGGCCGACTTCGGTGGCCGTCAGGCCGGGTTTGTACAAGGCGGAGCCCAAGCCGAAGCCGCTGGCTCCGGCCCGGGCAAAGTCGGAAAGGTTGTCGGGCGTGATGCCGCCCACGGGCACCAGCGCGATTGGCGGGCGCATCACGGCGCGCCATGCGCGCAGCACGTTGGGGCCCAGCTGTTCGGCGGGAAACATCTTCAGCACGTCGGCGCCGGCTGCCAGCGCGGCGAATGCCTCGGTGGGCGTGGCAACGCCGGGGCAGGACGCCATGCCCAGCGTCTTGGCCGCGCGGATGACGGCGGCGTCGCTGTGCGGCATGACGATCAATTCGCCGCCCGCATCCTGCACGCGCGCGCAGTCGTCGGGGTCAAGCACGGTGCCGGCGCCGATCAGGCAATCAGTTGGCAGCGCGGCGCGCATGGCGCGGATGCTGGCTAAGGGGTCCGGCGAATTCAGCGGCACTTCGATCAGGCGAAAGCCCGCCGCGTACAGTTCGTTGCCGATGTCTTCGGCTTCGTGCGGCTGGATGCCGCGCAGGATGGCGATCAGGCCGCAGTGGGCCATGGCGGTTTGCAGTCCGGTGTGGTTCATGTGGGTTCCTGGACGGATGCCGAAGGGGTGGGGGTGGCGTAGCGCTGCCCGGCCGCGCCCGATTCGGCCTTGACCAGCCCGGCGCAGACGGCCAGGTGCCACAAGCCGCGTTCGGTGGCGTTCTGCGCTTGTTCGGGCGTGCCCAGGCCGTAGTGCTGCATGGCCAGGATGTAGCGTTGGCACAGCGCCGGGTCGCCGCAAAGCACGATGCGGGGCCGCTCGCCTTGCTCGTGCAGCATCTGGGCCAGTGCGGCGATTTCGTGGCCGATCAGCAGGCCGGACAGATAGTCGGCTTGCGACGTGGCCGCCAGTTCGCCGGTCAGGCCCAGTGCGCGCGTGCTGAAGATGGTGGACAACACGCCGGCGCGTCCGGCCGGTGCGCCGGCTACCTTCACGCCTCGCTCGAAGGCGGCCATGTCGGCGGCCGGCGCGTCGCTCATCGTGCGGCCCAGGATGGTGTGGCCACGCAGCGCGGCGTAGACCTCGCCGGTCATGAAGGTGTCGAAGTGGGTGACGCGGCCTCGGCGGGCGGTGACCCATTTGGAATGCGTGCCGGGCAAGCCGATCAGCACGCTGTCGGCGGCATTGGCGCCGGATTTTTCGGCCTGGTCGAACATCACACCGAAGACCTGCGTTTCTTCGCCGCGCATGACGTTGGGCAGGCCGTGACGCTGGATCAGGCCGGGCACGATATGCAGCGGGGTGGCGTCGGGTCCGGCGCTGGTGCGTTCCACCACCGTCAGCAGGGTGCCGATGCGCGCCAGGTCGACGGGCACGTCCAGGTAGGCCGCTTCGCGCCAGCCTTGCGCGCTGCCAACCATGCCGCAGGCGATGACGGGCAAGCTCGGTTCCGCGCGCAGCCAGTCGCCACAAGCCTGGTCAAACGCCAGGTCGAAACCAGACAAGGCGGTGCTGGCCGCGCCATCCTGCAAAGGTTGCGGCAGGCGCATGATGCCCCAGGGCAGATGCCGCGTATCCAGCGTGCGGCCCGTGCCGTCCAGCCGATACGCGCGTAGCGAAGAGGTGCCCCAATCCAGCGCGATAAGCGCCGCGCGGGCGGGCGTTGCGGGTGTCATCTGATGTGTCTCATCGTTGGCTGCCCTGCCTGGTGCGCCCGTCCGGCGCGGGGATGCGTCAGGCGGGCGGGGCGGGGAAACCTTGTTGTGTCGGTGCGCACCGGGCTTGTGCAAAGCGTGGCGCGCGCTGGAAAAAATTCTAGATCAGAGCTTGAAAAATCTCAAAATATAGAATTAAATCCCACATACAGGGAATGTGGCACGGTAGAAGGCGCGCTTTGGACGGTGCCCGAATCGGATGGCCGGTTGCCCTGTGTCGCGCCCTGGCCCTTGCCATCCCGGGTATGCTTGCCCCGTTTCCGCCATTGCCTCCCCGTTTCATCCCCGTTTCATGACCTTCCCCTTGCCCGCAAATCCCATTCCCTCCCTGGACCCCGACGCCGCCGCGCCGGCCGGCACGCAGACGCTGATGCGCGGTCTGGCCGTTGTGCAGGCGGTGGCCGACGGCGCGCGCGACCTGAAGGAAATCTGCGCCCGCATCGGCGTGGCGCGCAGCACCACGCACCGGCTTGCCAGCTGCCTGGTGCAAGAGCGCTATTTGCGCGCTTTGCCGGGGGTGGGTTATGTGCTGGGGCCCAAGCTGATCGAACTGGGATTCCAGGCGCGTGAAGCGTTTCCCATGGCGACGCTGGCGCGGCCCTACCTGGATGCGTTGGCCGCGCAGACGGGCGATACCATTCATCTGGCCGTGCGCGACAACGACGAAGTGCTGTACCTGGAAAAGATTCCTGGCAAGAAGGGGCTGGAAATGCGCTCGCGCGTGGGCCATCGGATGCCGCTGGCGGCAACGGGCGTGGGCAAGGCGCTGCTGCTGGATACCGAAGAACCGCAATGGAAGGCGCTACATTGCATCGGCGCGCCGGTGTCCTCGCGCGCACCGGGTGGCCAGCAGAGCTGGGAAGCGTTTCGCGACCGCATGCGTGACTATGCGGCGCAGGGCTATGCGTTTGACCTGGAAGACAACGAGCCGTCGATCCGCTGTGTGGCGGCGCCGGTGCGCGATGCCTCAAGCGGCATCGTCGCGGCAATCAGCGTGTCCAGCACCGTGCCGTATATGTCCCTGGACCGCATGCGCGACATGGTGCCGGTGGTGCAGGAAGCCGCCGCCGGTATTTCGGCGGAAATGGGCTGGAAGGTGGACCGCGGCTGACGCGGTCCGGCACGCCTTATTCCAGCGGCAGCGTCAGCACGCCTTGCGGGGCGGGGCGCATCATCACGCGGCGATACCAGGCGGACAGCGCCGGGGTATCGGGGCGTTCGATGGGCAGGGCCAGCCAGCGGTGCGCCGAGCTGACCAGCGCAATGTCGCCCATGGTCAGGTGACGGCCTGCAATGAACTCACGGCCTTGCAACGCCTGGTCCAGGATCTGCGCGCGGACGTTGGAGCGCTTGACCGAATTTTCAATCGCGGCCTGGTCGCGCTTGGCTTCCGGCGTGCGAATCAGCCCCAGAAATGCGGGGCCCATCGCGGCTTGCCATTCGGTGGTCTGCCAGTCCATCCAGCGGTCGGCGTCGGCGCGCATGCACGCGTCTTCCGGCCACAAGGTGCCCGCGCCGTAGCGCGCGGCCAGGTAACGCACGATGGCGTTCGATTCCCACAGCACAAAGCCGCCGTCATCGATCACCGGCACGGTGCGGTTCGGGTTCAGCTTGGCGAATTCCGGCGTATCCACCACGCCGAACGGTCCGCCTGCCTGGGTAAAGGTGTGCGGCAGGGCCAGTTCGCGCACGGCCAGCATTACCTTCTGCACGTTGACGGACGTAAGACGTCCCCAGATCTTCAACATAACCAGTCCTTGAGTAGTGTCAGACGGGCGGCAACTGCCGCCGCGCAAAGCCGCTGTCGCGCGAAAAACGCGTCCAGTTGAAAGCGGGCCCGGGGTCGGTCTTGCGCCCCGGGGCAATGTGTTCGTGGCCCCAGGCCGCAGCCAGCGGATAACGCGCGCGCAACACCGGCGTCAGCTTGCGCAGCGCCAGGTACTGCTCGTCGGCGTACGGCAGGGTATCCGTGCCTTCAAGTTCGATGCCGATGGAAAAGTCATTGCAGCGTTCGCGCCGGCCAAAGCGCGACACGCCGGCGTGCCACGCGCGCTGGTCGGTGGACACGAACTGCATGATGCGCCCATCGCGGCGAATAAAGAAGTGGGCCGACACGCGCAGGCCGCGCAGGCGTTCCAGCCGGGGGTGCGACGAATAGTCCAGCGTGTTCGTGAACAGCCCGGCAACTTCCGGGCCGCCGAATTGGCCGGGCGGCAGGCTGATGTTGTGCAGCACCAGCAAAGAGACCTGCGCGCCGTCGGGGCGCGCGTCGCAGTTGGGCGAAGGCAGCAGGGTGACGCCGGGGGCCGGCGCCAGCCAGCCATGTCGATCCAGAAGCAGAGCCATAAGAGAGAACATGCGTGTTGAAGCCAACGGGCATTATGCCGTGGTCGCCGCCGCCTCCCAAATTGGCGTTTTTGCCGAGGGGCGTGCGTAAAACGCAGCCCATGCGCCGTCGCGGGCGCCCGGTTCCCCCGCCCCGCTTTCCGCTTACTTCCTGGCGGGGCCCAGCGTGGAATGTTCGGTGCTGCACCAGGTCATGCCGTTCAGCAGCACGGCCTCGGAGCGGGGCAGGTGGATGCCGCAATGCGCGCAACGCACCATGGATTCGGGGGCGGCCGGCGCGGGCGCCGAGCGTGTCGCCTTGCCGCGCCCCTGGGTGGGCTCGCCGGCCTGGCGGGCGGCCGCCATGCGGGCGGCGATGCGGGCCACGAACAGCACCGCGATGATCAGAACAATCCAGAACAACAACTTGCCCACGTCAGCCTCGATGCAGAATCATTTCCAGCACGAACCGGCTGCCGGTGTACGCCAGAATCAAAAAACCAAAACCCGTCAGCGTCCAGCGCAGCGCCACGCGGCCACGCCAGCCCCATACATGGCGGCCAACCAGCAACACGCCAAATGTCAGCCAGGACAGCAGCGTGAAGACGGTCTTGTGGTCAAACGGCAGGATCTTGCCCGTCAGTTTCATGGACGCCACCGACCCCGAGCCCACGGCCAGGGTCAGCACGATGAAACCGATCCAGATAATACGGAACAGCAGTTGTTCCTGCACCAGCAGCGGCGGCTGCGAGTCCAGCACGCGGCCGATGATGCTGCGTTCGGCGGGGGCGTCCAGCGGGCGGTGCAGGTGGCGGTCAAGCAGCGCCATCATCATGGCGTGCAGCGCGGCGATGGTGATCAGGCCATAGGCGGCCAGCGCAATCAAAAGGTGCACGCGCAGCCAGGCGTCGTCGGCGTGCGGCACGAACTGGCCTTGCGGAAAAAGGGCGGCCAGGGCGCTGGCCAGGGCGGCGGCGGGCAGCAGCAGCAATTGCAGGCCGTCGATGCGCACCAGCAGGCTTTCCAGCCAGAACACCACCATGCCCAGCCAGATGGCGGCGGACAGGGCCAGTGCCCACCCAATGAACAGATGCTGGGCGCCCAGCATCGCTTGTTGCAGGCCGATCCCTTGAAGAATCAGGGCCCCCAGCAGGCACAGACGGCCGATTTTGCCCGTCTGCTCAACTTCCCCGGCGCCGGCCAGGCGGAGCCAAAGTGACCCCCCTAGCACTGCGTACGCCAAGGCAGCCGCTGTGTGAAATACAATGCCGAGTGACATAGAAACCGTTGTCTGGATGGGGCCTTGGGGTGCGTGCCACCCGAAAGCGCAGAATCCGCGCCTGCGGCCACCGTTCAATCAACTAGTTTAAGCGGAAACGCCTCTCATGCTCGATAACCTAACTCAACGCCTATCGCGTGTCGTCAAGACGCTGCGCGGTGAAGCCCGCCTGACCGAGGCCAACACCCAGGAGATGCTGCGCGAAGTGCGCATGGCGCTGCTGGAAGCCGACGTGGCGCTGCCCGTCGTGCGTGAATTTGTCGCCCGCGTGAAAGAAAAAGCGCTGGGCGAGGAAGTGGCCGCCAGCCTCAGCCCGGGCCAAGCCCTGGTCGGCGTCGTCCACAAGGAACTGACCGCCTTGATGGGCGGCGACCTGGGCGCCGATTCCAACGAACTGTCGCTGGCCGTGCAGCCGCCCGCCGTCATCCTGATGGCCGGCCTGCAAGGCGCGGGTAAAACCACCACCACCGGTAAGCTGGCCCGCTGGCTGTCCGAAGGGCAGCACACGCAGCACGGCCGCAAGACCGGCAAGAAGAAAGTGCTGGTGGTGTCCGCCGACGTGTATCGCCCGGCCGCTATCGACCAGCTGAAAAGCGTGGCCGCTCAGGTCGGTGTCGATTTCCTGCCGTCCGACCCCAGCCAGAAGCCTGAAGACATCGCGCGCGGCGCGGTGGACCATGCGCGTCGTCACCACTACGACGTCCTGATCCTGGATACGGCCGGCCGCCTGGGCATCGACGAAGCCATGATGCGCGAAATCCGCGCACTGCATGATCTGGTCAAGCCGGTGGAAACGCTGTTCGTCGTGGACGCCATGCAAGGCCAGGACGCGGTCAACACCGCGCGCGCCTTTGCGGACGCGCTGCCCCTGACTGGCGTGGTGCTGACCAAGCTGGACGGCGACGCCCGTGGCGGCGCGGCCCTGTCGGTGCGCCACGTCACCGGCAAGCCGCTGAAGTTTGTCGGCGTGTCCGAAAAGCTGGACGGCCTGGAACCTTTCTACCCTGACCGCATGGCGCAACGCGTGCTGGGCATGGGCGATATCGTTTCGCTGGTCGAGCAGGCTCAAAAGAACATCGACATCGCCGATGCGCAAAAGCTGGCGGCCAAGATCAAGTCGGGCAACAAGTTCGACCTGAACGATTTCCGCGATCAGCTTGGCCAGGTGAAAAAGCTGGGCGACATGGGGTCGCTGCTTGAAAAGCTGCCGGCCCAGTTCCAGCAGGCAGCCGGTCAGCTGCAAGGCGGCCAGGCGGAAAAGCAGCTGCGCCGTACCGAAGGCATTCTGAATTCCATGACGGCCGCCGAACGCGCCAAGCCTGAACTGATCAAGGCGTCCCGCAAGCGCCGCATCGCCACCGGCTCCGGCGTGCCGGTCCAGGAAGTCAACCGCCTGCTGGCTCAGTTCGAGCAGATGCAGGGGATGATGAAGCAGATGAAGAAGGGCGGCATGGCCAAGATGATGCGCGCCATGGGCGGCATGAAAGGGCTGGGCCGCTTCGGCATGAAGTAGGCAAAAAAATGGCCAGACATTGCGTCTGGCCAAGCAGTCGCGGCAGGCAGGGGGCGCCGTGCCGCGACACAATCCGGAAAACGCATGGGTGTTCTCCGGCTTGTCGAGTTCAGTGGCCGCTTACGACAGCGGCGGAATGCGCAGCACCTGGCCCGGGTAGATCTTGTCCGGGCTGGTCAGCATGGGTTTGTTGGCTTCGAAGATCAGCGTGTTCTTGGCGCCCTGGCCCTTGCCGTATTGCGCTTCAGCGATCTTCCACAGGTTGTCGCCCTTTTGCACCGTGTACATCTTGGCTTCCGGCGTGGCCTGCTTGACCTTCAACTGGTTGTCCACCGCCGCCACGCCCACCGTGTTGCCCAACGCCAGTGAAATCTTCTCGGCGTCTTCGGTACTGAGCGCCTCGCCGGCTACCGTGACTTTGTCGCCGTCCACGGTGATCTGTAGGCCGTCGGCGTTCAGGCCGTGCTTATCCAGCTCTTTCTTCAGTTCGTCAGCCGTCGCGGCCTTGGCCTCGCTGGCGCCGAAAAGCTTTTCGCCTACGTCCTTGATGAAATTGAGCAGACCCATAGTGTTTCCTTTATCTGTGCTGCGGTGAGAAAACCAAGTCCCTGGCGAGCGCGCGCGGTGGGCAACATGCCCTGGAATGCCGCAGAGGGCGGGTGACGCAAAGCCCCCCGCTTGACCCGCAATTTGCCGCGTAACGAGCCAACAGCAACGATTATTACTCGCACAATTGCCGCCAGACGAGGGGTTATCGTGTAACAGGTTGCTAGTCGCTCGCCAGACTACGCAACAATGCTCGTCACTTTGCACGGTGACTCGCGCGCTTGGCGCAAACCCCATCGGACAAGCCGTGCAATGAAGAAAGGTGTCGGCATCACGTTGACGCCACCCCCGCGCCAAACATGCGTCCCAACGCAAAGGGCCGCTGATCATCAGCGGCCCTTCGTCGTTGCAAGCAGGTCAATGCGTGGCGGACGTTCAGCCTCCGCCCACCGCGACCACGATCTCGATCTGGTCGCCGTCCGTCAGCGTGGTTTGCTCGTGCTGGCTCTTGGGCACGATTTCGCCATTGCGTTCCACCGCCACGCGCTTGCCGGCGTAGCCCAGCGTTTGCAGCAGTTCGATCACGGTCGTGTCCAACGGGAATTCGCGCGCGTCGCCATTCAGGGTGATGTGCATGTCAGGGTGTCCTCACTGTTTTGCGTAAGCGTCGGTGGCGGCGATCAGGCGCGCCAGCGTGCCGGGTTCATCAAAGGCGTGGCCCGCGTCGGGCACCAGGTGGAAGTCCGCTTCCGGCCAGGCGCGATGCAGGTCCCAGGCCGTACGCGCGGGCGTGCAGACGTCGTAGCGGCCCTGCACGATGGTGCCCGGTATGCCGCGCAGCTTGTGCGCGTCGCGAATCAGCTGGCCTTCTTCCATGAAGCCCGCGTTCACGAAGTAATGGTTTTCGATGCGGGCAAACGCCAGCGCGGCGCGGTCGGCAGCGTGGCTTTGCTGATGGCGCGGGCTGGGCAGCAGCGTGATGGTGCTGTCTTCCCATTTGCTCCACGCCTTGGCCGCGCGCAACTGCTCGGCCGGATCATCGCCCGTCAGCCGCTTGTGATACGCCGCGACCAGGTCGCCGCGCTCGGCTTGGGGAATGGGCGCCAGATATTCTTCCCACCGATCCGGAAACAGCCACGACGCGCCTTCCTGGTAGAACCACTGGATTTCCGCGCGCCGCAAACCGAAGATGCCGCGCACGACCAGCTCGCTGGCGTGCGACGGGTGCGTCTGCGCATACGCCAGCGCCAACGTCGAACCCCACGATCCGCCAAACACCAGCCACTTTTCCGCGCCCATGATTTCGGTGCGCAGGCGCTCGATGTCGGACACCAGATGCCACGTCGTGTTGTTGTCCAGGCTGGCATGCGGCTTGGACCTTCCGCAACCACGCTGATCGAACAGCAGCACGTTGTAGCGCTGCGGATCGAACAGCTGGCGATGCACGGGCGAACAACCGCTGCCCGGCCCGCCATGCAGGAACACGGCGGGCTTGCCGTTCGGATTGCCCGACATTTCCCAATAGATCTGGTGTCCGTCTCCGGTATCCAGCATGCCGTGGCGGTAGGGTTCGATCGGCGGATAGAGCATCAGGCGACTCGCTTGAAGATCAGGTCCCAGACGCCGTGGCCCAGGCGCAGGCCGCGTGTCTCGAATTTGGTCAGGGGGCGGTAATCGGGGCGCGGCGCGTAGCCGTCGACCGTATTGGCCAACAGCGGTTCGCCGCTAAGCACTTCCAGCATCTGCACCGCGTAGTCTTCCCAGTCGGTGGCGCAATGGATGTAGCCGCCCGGCGCGATGCGGCTGGCCAGCAGCGACACGAACGCCGGTTGCAGCAAGCGGCGCTTGTGATGGCGCTTCTTGGGCCACGGGTCCGGAAAGTACACGTGCACGCCGGCCAGCGAATCCGGCGCGATCATGTCGCGCACGACCTCGACCGCGTCGTGCTGGATGATGCGCAGGTTCTGAATCTTGGAATCTTCAATGCGGCGCAGCAGCGAGCCGACGCCGGCGTTGAACACTTCCACGCCCAGGAAGTTGTCGTCCGGACGCGCCAGCGCGATCTTCTCGGTGGTCTCGCCCATGCCGAAACCAATCTCCAGCACCGTCGGCGCTTGTCGGCCAAACGCGGCGGCGGGGTCCAGGCGGCGGGGCGCGTACGGAATGGACCATTCGCCCATCAACCGTTCCAGCGCGGCCAACTGACCTTGGGTGATGTGGCCACGGCGGTGCACAAAGCTGCGGATATGCGTCGCGCCGGGGCTGTTCGGCGCATGCGCGGTGCTGGCCAGCGCAGCCTGCGTCTCGGCGGAAACAGGGGCGGCGGTGGACGCCGAAGCAGAGGAATCGGCGGTCGTGTCGGAGGTGTTCACGGGGGGCGTCGCGGGCTTGTCCGCGGGGTTGTTCGTATTCATAGCCCCGAATTGTAGTGGCAGGTGCCGGCCGGCGGAGTCGGTCGGATGCACTAAATAAGGGACGCATTAATCCGCCCCGACCCGCAAGCGCGGCGGCAAGCCAAAATTCCTGCCCGAATCCAAAAAAAGCCGCGCTATAATCGCCGACTCTGCCAGGGACCCGCGCCCTGGCACGACACCCGAGCGGGTGTAGTTCAATGGTAGAACGGCAGCTTCCCAAGCTTCATACGAGGGTTCGATTCCCTTCACCCGCTCCAACTCCCAGGCTTGCACGCTATTCGCGCGACGATCGATCCCGTCTGTTTGACGCCCGTCGACGCTCGTGCCCGCCCCTTGCGTCCGGCGGCACGTTGAAGGCGTAGTTGTCATATCGCCAAACCACCGTCGCACGCGCAGTAGCCAAATATGAACCTATGAATCAATTTAAACCTCATATTTGAATAGTTAACGGGACTTGCTTGTCTGGCAAATCGCGATATGTTCATATATGACCGTCTATGGGCAATTTGCCTTCATATTTGACCAAGCAACCCATGCCTTCCACCCCAAAATCTGCCGAGCACCGTGTCGCCATGCCGCGCCCCGTCGAGCGCGCACTGCATCGCCTGGGACAGGACATCTCGTCCGCTCGCCGTATGCGCCGGCTAAGTCAGGAAGACTTGGCCGAGCGCATTGGAACCTCACTAAGTACCGTCAGGCGCATGGAAGACGGCTATCCCGGCACCGCCCTGCACACCTTCCTGCGCGCGTTGCATGTGCTTGGGCGCCTGGACGCCGTGGCCGAGGTTTTGGCCATGGAAAAGGACGCGCTTGGCATGGCGCTGATGCGTGAAAATTTGCCGCAGCGGGTTCGCACATCGCGTGGCCGAAAATTGGGCATGTCCGATTCTCAGCCCGGGCAAACCCAATCGACGAATGACAACGAAGAGCTGGAGGGTTTCTGATGGCGCCGAAGGTGATCCGGCGTGGAGACCTGGAGGTTCATCTGGGTTCCAGCGGGCAAGTGGTAGGACGGCTGTATTTGGGTAACGGCAAGCGCAGCGCGTTCCAGTACGACGAGCGTTGGCTGCAAAGCCCGCGTTTTTTCACGCTATCGCCCGACCTGTTGCCCGTCTCGGGCATCCAACATCCTGAACAGACGTTTTTTCGCGCGCTGGAAGACACTGCGCCCGACTCCTGGGGCGAGCGTGTAATCCGGCGCGCGCATGCGAGGTTCCGGCAGAAAGACCGGGACACGCCTGCGCTCGAGCCTGTCGACTTCTTGCTATGGGTTGACGACGAGGCCCGTGTCGGGGCGCTGCGTTTGTTTGACCCTTCCGCTCAAATCTATCTGCGCGCCGACGACACGCATGGAAAAGTGCCGCCATTGCTGAAGCTGGATAACGTTGTGCGAGCCGCCCGAGCGCTAGAGGCCGGAACGGAGAGCGAGCAGGACCTGCAATACCTGCTGGGGCAGGGCACCTCGCTTGGCGGAGCCCGGCCCAAATCGACGGTGTTAGACCACGATGGACGTTTAGCCTTGGGCAAGTTTCCTAGCCAGGCGGATCAGCGCGACATTATCCGTGGCGAAGTGATGGCAATGCATCTTGCCAGCAAGGCTGGCGTCAATACGGCAGTTGCGCGTGTGGCGGTTGTTGACAGAACGGCGGTGGCCATTATTCGGCGTTTTGACCGTACCGACAATGGCGGGCGCATCCCCTACGTGTCCGCCGCGACAATGCTGCAATCCGATGGCCGGGATACGGTGCATGCGTATACCGAATTGGTGGATGTTCTGTTGCAGAGCGGCGCCAACCCTATTGCCGATATCCACCAGTTGTGGCGACGCCTGGCTTTCAATTTTCTGATCTGCAATACCGATGATCATTTGCGGAATACGGGTCTGCTGTACGACGCGCGCAACCATGGATGGCGATTGTCGCCGGCGTTTGACTTGAATCCGATGCCTGGCGACCGTCGCGAGAGCAAGACATGGCTGACCGAGGATTCGGGGCCAATCGACAGCCGCGCCATGCTGATGGAGGGTGCCGCCTATTTCAGGCTGGATGCGCAGAAAGCAGCTGCAATCTGGACAGAGGTGGGTCAGGCGGTGGATAGCTGGCGCGAGGTGGCAAAGGGGCTGGGCATGCAACGCTCCGGCTTGACGGATTTTGAGCCCGCATTTCTATGAAGGCATTGCCCAGCCTCGGCAGGCTGCTATCGATTGCCGGCATCATCCTCGATCATCGCCCGCCGATACAGCGCATCCTTATCCAATATCGTCATGCCGCCGTAGTGCGTTCGTAGCACGCCCGCGCGTGCCAGCCTGGTCAGGGCGGCGTTGCAGCGTTGGCGGGACACGCCGCACAGGCTGGCGATTTCTTCCTGGGATATCTTCAAACGCCCCTGCGTATCGGCATGGCGTTCGGCATCGAATTGCGCCGCCACGGCGCGGGCTACGGTGGTGTCGACATCCAGCAATACGTTGCCGGTGTAGCAGGCCATCAGCCAATTGACGCGCTGCGCCAAATGCATCGTCACGGCCTTGGTGAATTCGATGTTGTGGTTCCACAGCCGTTCGCAGGTGTCGCGCGGCAGGATCACGATGCGGCTGGGGCGCAGCGCCACGACCTCATATTCGAAGCGCTCGCGGCGCAGCATCGTGGCTTCGCCGAACCAGCTGCCGATGCTGAAACCGGCCAGCGACAGGCACTTGCCGTTCGCACCCGGCGACGTCCATTTCACCAGCCCTTCGACCACGCCGTACCACCCCAGCGACTTCGACCCCGCGCGAAAAAGATATTCGCCGGTGGCCAGCGACACCGTGCGCAATTCCGAGCGGACCAGATTGCGTTCAAGTTCGGGCAAGCCGTTGTACCAGGGCACAACGCTCAACATCCTGTCCACCGGACATGCGGCCGGCTGGCGCCCGGGAGCACCGGTCTGGCTGCCTGCGCTGGCGGTGGATGCACGCATGGTTACTCCGTTAAACCAAAAGGGGAAAGGCGCTCAGGTAAACCCTAGGCCGCTTTGTCACCATGATGACTGTACGGGCCAGGGGGCGGTCCCAGAATAGTTGAGGCATCAAGAGCCAAAAAACATAAGAGGAGACAGGTATGTTGTCAATGCCACGCATCATGTCCGGCGGCGCGCTCGCCTGCGGCGTCGCCGTGTCGCTGCTGCACGCCGGCGCCGCCCACGCCCAGATTTCGGACGATGTCATTCGAATCGGATTCATCACCGACCTGTCCGGCGTGTACTCGGGCCCCGACGGCCCCGGTGGCGCCGAAGCCATCAAGATGGCCATCGAAGAAATGGGCGGCGAGATCAACGGAAAGAAAATCGAACTGTTGACGGCGGACCACCAGAACAAGGCGGACATCGCCTCGGCCAAGGCGCGTGAATGGTTCGATCAGCGCGGCCTGGACATGCTGATCGGCGGCACCAATTCCAGCACCGCGCTGGCCATGTCTCAGGTGGCGGCCGACAAGAAGAAACCCATCATCGTGGTGGGTGCCGGCGCGCCCGCGCTGACCAACGAGCAATGCACGCCCTACACGCTGAACTACGCGTACGACACCGTCGCGCAGGCGCGGGGCACGGGCGCCGCCGTGGTCAAGGCGGGCGGTAAAAGCTGGTACTTCCTGACGGCCGATTACGCCTTTGGGAATGCGCTGCAAGCCGATACGACGAAGGTGGTCGAGGCGGGCGGCGGCAAGGTGGTGGGCGCGGTCAAGCACCCCTTGTCGGCCAGCGATTTTTCATCGTTTTTGTTGCAGGCGCAGGGCAGCAAGGCGGACATTCTTGCCTTGGCCAATGCCGGCGCGGACGCCACGAATGCGATCAAGGCCGCCAATGAATTCGGCGTGACCAAGACGATGCGGCTGGCGGGCATGATCATGTTCATCAACGACATCCACGCCATGGGCCTGCCGGCCACGCAAGGCATGTACCTGACCGACAGCTGGTACTGGAATGCATCGGACGCCACGCGCGCCTGGGCTCAGAAGTTTTTCGAACGCCGCAACGCCATGCCGTCGTCGCTGCAAGCCGCCGATTATTCCGCCGCGCTGCAATACCTGCGCGCCGTCAAGGCCACCGGCACCGACGACGCCGACCGCGTGCTGGCGTATCTGCGCCAGAACAAGCTGAACGACATCTACATCAAGGACGGCGTGGTGCGCCCCGACGGCCGTGTCGTGCACGACATGTACCTGCTGCAAGTGAAGACGCCGGACGAGTCCAAGCAGCCTTGGGATTACTTCAAGGTGCTGCAAACCATCGACGGCAACGAGGCCTTCACCAAGCAGTCGGAAAGCCGCTGCACGCTGTGGAAATGAACCGGAGACCGCCATGGCCAAACGCAAAGTCATCGTAACCATCGCCCCAACCGGGGGCATGGCATTCAAGACCCAGAACCCGCATCTGCCCACGCAGCCGGCAGAGATCGCCGAGGACGTCTACCGCTGCTACAACGCGGGCGCCAGCGTGGTGGCGCTGCATGCGCGCCGGCCCGACGACCAGGCGACGTGCGATGCGGCGATCTATCGCGACATGAACCAGCGCATCCGCGAGCGCTGTGACATCGTGCTGAACAACTCCACCGGCGGCGGCGTGCATGGCGACATGGTCAAGGAAACGTCGCCGGGCACCTGGGAAATCCTGTGGGAAGAACGCCTGAAAGGCATGGATGCCGGCGCCGAAATGTGCACGCTGGACGCCACCACGCTGAACCTGGCGTTTGGCGATCGCGAATATCTGATGAACACGCCGCTGACCAAGGCGCGCGAACTGGCGGCCGGCATGAAGGCGCGCGGCATCAAGCCCGAATGGGAAGTCTTCAGCCCCACGCACATCCTGCAAGACGCCACCACGTTGATCGATGAAGGCCTGGACGAAGGGCCGCATTTCATCAACCTGGTCATGAACGTGCACCGCAATTTTCAGAATGCGATGCCGTTCTCGCCGCGCCATTTACAGATGATGGTGGACCTGCTGCCCAAGAACAGCATCTTTTGCGTCAGCGGCATCGGCCCGTCGCAACTGGAAGCCAACATCAGCGCCTTGCTGCTGGGCGGCCATGCACGCGTGGGCCTGGAAGACAACCTGTACTACCGCCACGGCGAGCTGGCCACCAACGTGCAACTGACCGAGCGCATCGTGCGCATCATCCGCGAAATGGACATGGAACCCGCCACGCCCGCCGAAGCGCGCGAGATCCTGGGGCTGCCCCTGCAAAGCGGTATCCGGCCCGAGTTTTCGGTGTGATCGGATCTGTGGTCGCAAGATCACAGGACCCATGCCCGGGCCAAACGGATTCACCGCCCGGGCATGCCCCCGTTTTTCTCATACGCCAGATAATCCAGGTGTATTCCGATATGGTCCGCGATGTACTTCGCGTCGTGCCACACGCCCCAGATGAACGATGAAGACCGGTTTGACTGGTTTGGCAGGCCCAGAAAATAGATGCCTTTTTCACCGGTGATGCCGCGCTTGTGCACGGGATAGCCGTTGTCGTCGAAGACGTCCACTTCCATCCAGCGGTAGTCCACCTTGAAGCCGGTTGCCCAGACGATGCTCTTGATGCCGGCTTGCGCCAGGTCCAGGCTAAGAATGGGGTGCGTCAAGCACTCGGGGTCGTCCAGCAACTGCCAGGCGTCGGGTTCGGGCGGCAGGTCCAGGCCATTTTGTTCGATGTAGGCGTCGGCTTCGCGCAGCACCTCGAAGTAGTCCGCGTCGCCTTGCGCGATGTTCCTGGCCAGCCCTTCTTCAAACGTCATCACGCCATTGTCAAAGCGTTGGGTGATGCCGACCAGCTGGATGCCCGCGTGCGCCAGCCGCCGAAAGTCGATGGTCTTGCCGTTGTCGTAGCCGCTGACCGCAAAGGCAACGTGCTCGCGCTTGGGTTTTTTCTTGACCTCGTCCCACATGCCCAGCGCGCCCAGCCACCAGCAGTAATCGCGTTCGCGATACGAGCGGGGCGGGCGGTAGTGTTCGCCCACCGACAGGTACACCGTGCGCCCGGCGCGTCGCAGTTCTTCGGCAATCTGCGAACCGGAAGCGCCCGCGCCCACCACCAGCACCGCGCCGTCCACCAACTGGCCCGGGTTTTTGTAGGCGGACGAATGCACTTGCTGAATGCCGGCATCCTCGGGAACGATGGCCGGGTAGCTGGGGATCTGGAACGCGCCGGTGGCGGTGACGACGTGCAACGCTTCGAACACCCCGTCCGACGTGGTGACGGTAAAGCCCGGGCGCTTCTGGTTGCGCGTCACGCGCAGCACCTCGACGCCGGTGCGCACGGGGGCGTGGATCATCCTGGCGTAGTCCTCGAAATACTGCGCCATGCGTTCCTTCGGTGGAAACACATCCGCGCCGATATCGTCGAACTTCAGGCTGGGAAAGCGGTCATGCCAGGCGGGGCCGTTGGCGACCAGCGAGTCCCAGCGTTCAGAACGCCAACGCTCGGCGATGCGTTTGCGTTCCAGCACGATGTGGTCAATGCCCATCGCGCCCAGGTGCTCACTCATCGCGATGCCGGCCTGGCCCGCGCCGATCACCAAGGTATTGGTTTTTTCCACTGACATTGCGTTTCCTAAGTAGGTTCAAGACCACGTTCATGCTTCGATGCGGCGCAGTGTGAGCCAGATACCGGGGCTTGATAACTTGGTTTTTTGGACGCTGGGCTTAGGAAAAAGCAAATCACTTGGACGGGGCCGGGCCGGCGCCTCGTTTCGTTTTTTCCGATGGACCGCATCAATATCCACAAACGGCCGGCGCACCCCCTTCGGCGTATTCTGCAAAGCATCGCGCAACACACAGAGCCGCCATGCAGAACAGCCCCATGCCCCCAAAATCGTCCAGCGCGGTAAGCCTGGAAGGAGTGGTCAAGAAATACCGCCAGCAAACGGTGTTGCAGGAGCTGTCGCTGAAAATCCGGCGGGGAGAATTCCTGACTTTGCTGGGGCCTTCAGGCTGCGGCAAGACCACGCTGTTGAACCTGATCGCCGGTTTTGCGCAAGCGGACAACGGCGAGATCTTCATCGAAGACCAGCTGGTGACGGACACGCCTCCGTATCAGCGGCAGATCGGCATGGTGTTCCAGAACTACGCGCTGTTTCCGCACATGACGGTGGCGCGCAACATCGGCTACGGCCTGCGCATGCGCCGGATGCCGGCCGACGAGATCGCCCAGCGTGTGCAGGAGGCGATGGCGCTGGTCAAGCTGGACGGCCTGGGCGAACGCCGCCCGCGCGAATTGTCCGGCGGCCAACAGCAACGCGTGGCCTTGGCGCGCGCCTTGGTGATTCGCCCCAAGGTGTTGTTGCTGGACGAGCCGTTCTCGGCGCTGGACAAGGGGCTGCGCGGCGCCATGCAGGTCGAGATCCGGGAGATCCAGCGCAAGCTGGGCGTGACGACGGTGTTTGTCACCCATGACCAGGGCGAGGCGCTGGCCATGTCGGATCGCATCGCGGTGATGTCCAGCGGCGTCATCCGCCAGATCGCCACGCCTGACGAGCTTTACCGCAATCCGCAGGACCCGTTCGTGGCCTCGTTCCTGGGCGATGTGAATATTCTGCCCGCGCACTATCACGGCTCGGACCCCGACGGCCTCTTGCTGCGCCTGGGCGCGGGCTTGATCCGCGTGGCGCGAGACCGGCTGGTGGGCGGTTCGCACGAAGGCCGGCGGCTGGACATCTACGTGCGGCCCGAACAGATCCGGCTGGAAAACCTGCATAGTGAATCAGTCTTGAGCGGCACGGTCGTGAACCATGTGTTCCAGGGCGATCACATCGATTCCTACATCGACGTGGACATCCCGGTGGCCGGGCATCAGCGCGTCATGGTGCGCAGCGCGGGCCTGGACGCCTTGCGGCAATGGCCGGTGGGTGCGGTGACCGGGCTGGCGCTGCCCGGCCAGGGCATCAGCGTCTTCAACGTGTCGTAACGCCGGCCATGACCGCTATCCCCACCACCATGCAGGCCATCGTCGCCCGCGAGCCCGGCGATGCCGGCGTGCTGACGCTGGCAACCCGGCCGGTGCCGACCCCCGGCCCGGGCGAAGTGCTGTTGCGCGTGCGCGCGGCGGGCGTGAACCGGCCCGACATCATGCAGCGGCAAGGGCTGGTCAAACCCGCCGACGGCGTCACCGATGTGCTGGGCCTGGAGGCGTGCGGCGACGTGGCCGCGACAGGGCCGGGTGTGCCGACGGCGCTGCTGGGGCAACGGTTGATGAGCCTGTTGCCCGGCGGCGGCTACGCGCCCTGGTGCGTAGCGCGAGTCGACCATTCGCTGGCCGTGCCGGACGGCCTGGACGACGACGCGGCGGCCGCCTTGCCCGAAGGCCTGTACACCGTGTGGCACAACCTGTTTGAGCTGGGACGCCTTCGCATGGGCCAGACGGTGCTGGTGCACGGCGCGGCCGGCGGCATCGGCACGCTGGCCGTCCGCATGGCGTATACGGCGGGCGCCACCGTCATCGCCACGGCGGGCCGCGTGGATCGCTTGCCGGCGCTGCGCGAGATGGGCGCGGCACGGGCGGTCTGCTATCGCGATACGGATTTCGTGCAGGCCTGTCTGGACGCCACGCAGGGGCGCGGTGTGGACGTAGTGCTGGATATGGTGGGGGGCGACTACGTGCAACGCAACCTTCAGGCGCTGGCGTTTGGCGGTCGCCACGTCAGCCTGTCCTTCCTGCAAGGGTCGGTGGTGACGCTGGACCTGCTGACCCTGATGCAAAAACAACTGAGCCTGCATTCGTCGACGCTGCGGCCGCAAAGCGCGGCCGAGAAAACCCGAATGGGGCAGGCCATCGCGCGCCATGTGCTGCCGCTGCTGGCGGACCGGCGCATCACGCCGCGCGTCCATGCAAGCCTGCCGCTGTCCCAGGCGGCGCACGCGCACCGCATGCTGGAGGCGGGCGACGTGTTCGGCAAGGTCGTGCTGCGTCCTTGATTCCCTGGATCCCTGGTTCCTGTCGCACGCGCGACAAAGGCATGGTCTTGTATGTTCAAGCTGCTTTACGCGCCCACGTCGCCCTACGTCCGCAAAGTGATGGTCTGCGCCCACCTGGCGGGCGTGGCGGACCAGATCCAGTGGCTGGACAGCGCGGCAAACCCCATCCGACGCGACGATCGCATCGCGGCCCACAACCCCTTGGCCAAGGTGCCGACGCTGATCCTGGCCGATGGCCATGCGCTTTACGACAGCCGCGTCATCTGCGAATACCTGGCCCACCTGGCGCCCCAGGCCGGTCTGTTTCCCGACATCGGGCCGCGCCGCTGGCTTGCCCTGGCGCAACAGGCGCTGGGCGATGGCCTCTTGGACGCGGCCTTGCTGGCACGCTACGAGCACACGGCGCGGCCGTCCGAATATCAATACGCCGCCTGGCGCGACGCGCAACTGGTGAAGGTAGCTGCCTGCCTGGATCAGATCGAGCAACAGGCGCCCGCGCTGGCAACCCAGGCGCCCACCATCGGCGAGGTGACCTTGGGCTGCGCGCTGGGTTACCTGGATTTTCGCTTTCCTGAAATCGATTGGCGCGCCCGCCATCCCGGCGCCGCGGAATGGGAAGCCGCGTTTCGTACGTTGCCCGCCATGCAGGCAACCCTTCCCCATGAAGCCTAAAACCGTACCACCATGACCGAACCCACCGCCGCTATGCCAACCGCCGCCACCGTCTGGTTTCTGAACGGGCCCAACGCCAATCTGTACGGGCTGGACGCCAACAAGACCTACGGCACCGAGAGCTTTCCCGCGTTGCGCGAGCGTTGCGAGCGCAAGGCGGCCAGCCTGGGCCTGACGCTGAATTTCGTGCAATCGAACCATGAAGGCCAGCTGATCGATTGGATTCAAGAAGCGCGCGGCGACGCCCAGGGCATCATCATCAACGCCGCCGGGCTGACGTATTCGTCGATCCCTATCCTGGATGCGCTGCTGTCGTTTCCCGGCCGCATTATTGAAGTCCACATGAGCAACATCTGGCGGCGCGAAGCGTTTCGCCATCATTCCTATATTTCCAAGGCGGCCGACGGCGTCATCGCGGGCCTGGGCGGCGAGGGTTACGAGCTGGCCATCGACGCCATGGCGCGCCTGATCGCGCGCACCGCTTGATAAGGCCATTTCCATGAACGCCAGCAATACGACGCCCTCGGGCGCGATGGTTTTCTACAGCCAGTTCGATGACTTCTCGGCCTGGAAACAGGCACTGCAAGCGCGCATGCCGCATTTGCGCGTGCTGCACGCCGACGACATCGACGACCCCGCCGACATCCATTACGCGCTGGCCTGGAAGCCGCCCGCGGGCTTCTTCGACCGCATGCCCAACCTGCGCCTGATCGTCAACCTGGGGGCGGGCGTGGATTCGCTGGTGGGCCGCACCGATCTGCCCGCCGGCGTTCCCATCACACGCATCACCGATCCGCGGATGGCGCGCATGATGGCCGGCTACGTGCTGTTCGCCACGCTGCGCCACGCGCGCGACATTCCGTGGTTTGAACAAGCCCAGCGCCGTGGCGAATGGGCGTATCGGCATCCCCGTTCGCCGGAGGACACGCGCGTGGCGGTGCTGGGCCTGGGCGAGCTGGGCGCCTGCGCCGCGCACGAACTGCAACGCCAGGGGCTTACCGTGCTGGGTTGGTCGCGCAGCCCGCGCCAGATAGCCGGCGTGCAATGCCATGCGGGCATGGAGACGCTGGACGCGGTCATTTCGCAGGCGGACATTCTGGTCGTCATGCTGCCGCTGACGCCGCAAACGCGAGGCCTGCTGAACCGAGCGCGGCTGGAAAAGCTGCCGCGTGGCGCCGCGTTGATCAACGTAGCGCGCGGCGCCCTGGTGGACCAGGCAGCCATGACGGCGCTGCTGCAAAGCGGCCATATCGGCGCGGCAACGCTGGACGTCTTCGAACGCGAACCCTTGCCCGGTGACGACCCGCTGTGGCGCATGGACAATGTGCTGATCACCCCGCATCTGGCGTCGGTTGCCATCCCGGCATCGGCGGCGGCGCAGATCGCCGAGAACATCGCCCGTGTATCGCATGGCGATGCCCCGGCAAATCAGATCGACCCGGCGCGCGGGTATTGAACGCCTAGTCGGCGTCTTCGATATTCAGGATCTTGCCCAGGCCCAGAAAGGCATTGGCCACGGCCAGCAGGGTCGCCGTCACCACGATGTAGACCACCGATAACGCCGCCAGGGTCGGGTCGGCAAATTCGCGCACGTAGTTGTACATCGACACCGGCAGCGTCTGCGTCAACTGTGTCGTGACGAACAGCGACGCGGTGAACTCTCCAAACGACATGATGGCTGCGAACAGCCAGCCGCCGAACAGGCCTGGCGCCAGCAAGGGCACCGTCACCGTGAACATCACCTTCAAGGGCGACGCGCCCAGGCTGGCCGCCGCCTGCTCCAGACGTTCGTCGATGTTCTCCATGGAAACGTAGACGCTGCGCATCACGAACGGCAGCACCAGCATCACGTGGCACAGAATCACCAAGCCGTAGCCACGGTCCATATCAAATTGGGCCACCAGGATCAGCAGCCCCAGCCCCAAGGTGAAATGCGGAATCACCAGCGGCGACAGCAACACCGCTTGCAGCATGTCCTTGCCCGGAAACCCCATGCGCTTGACCGCGATAGCCAGCGCGGTGCCGATGAACAGCGCCAGCAACGAGGCCCAGAACATCACGATCAGGCTGGCACGGAAACCCTGCTGGAAGTCTGGATAGGTGAACACGCGTTCGAACCAGCGCAGCGACCAGGTTTCAGGGGGAAACGTCAGCAGCGCCTTGTCATTGAAGGACGCCACCGTGACCACCACCACGGGCAGCAACACAAACGCCAGGATCAGCGTAACGAGCAACGGGGCGCCGATGCGCAGCGGCAAGGGCAGGGAATGTTTGATGGCCATGCTAGTGCGCTCCCATTGCGTTGAGCCGCTTGGTTGCCCGGCCGAGCAGCATCAGCGACACAACCGTCAAGGTCAGGCCGGCAACGCTCAGGCTCGCGGCCAGGGGGAAATTCATCGACGAAAAGCCCAGCTGGTAAACCAGTGTCGATACCGTGGGCACGCGACCGCCGCCGATCATCTGCGGCGTGGCGAACGCGCTGAACGTCCACGCGAACGACGTGGTGATGCTGGCGGTGATGCCCGGCATGGACAGCGGCAACGTCACCGTGACGAACGTGCGCACGGGGCCGGCGCCCAGGCTTTGCGCGGCCTTTTCAAAATCGCGATTGATGTGCGAAATGGCGGTGGCCAGCATCAGCACCACGACCGGTATCGTCACGTGCACCAGCGCGATCAGCACACCCAGGTGCGTGAACATCAGGTTCAGCGGCAGGTCGATCAGCCCGATCTTGCGCAGCACCGTGTTGATGAACCCGTTATTGCCCAGCACGATGATCCACGAATACGTGCGCACGATTTCACCCAGGAACAGCGGCGTGATCGACACGATCAGGATGAACGACTTCAGCACCCGCTGACGCACCCGCACCATTGCGTAGGCCAGCGGGTACGCCACCAGCAAAGAGCAGATCGTGGTTTCGATACTAAGTAGCAGCGTGTTGGCGAAGGCGGACAGGTAGACCGACTTGCCCAGGCCGGTGAAGTTCTCCAGCGTCAGCCCGCCCACGTCCAACGAGCCGGGGATGAAGGCGCGCACGCTGAATTGCAGCACCGCCGCCATCGACACACAGATGCAAACCGCCACAAGGCCGGCGGGCGAGATCAACCAGCCTCGCAAACTGGAACGCGTATTCATAGGTCGTGGTCACTTCCAAGTGCGGGGATGCGGTGTGGAAATGCCCGTGTCCCGCCACAGGCGTGGCCGGGACACGGGCGGCGCGACGGCGCGCGTTTCAGTTCATGATGTTTTCGGTGAACCACTTGCGCCATTGCGCCGTCTTCTCGGCGCGCAGCTTGTCGTCGATGACGATGGCCTGCTTGTCCCACTGTTCCTTGGTGGTGAAGACGCCGGGCAGCGCCGCGTCCTCGGCCGATACCTTGGCGTTGGTGACGACCGGGCTGGCCTTCTTGTAGGCCACGATCTTGGACTGCACCTCGGGCGACAGCGCAATGTTCATGAACTTGTAGGCCAGGTCCGCCTTGGCGCTGCCCTTCATGATGCCCATGGTGTCGATGCCCAGCACGGCGCCTTCCTTGGGCATGACGACCTTGATGGGAACGCCCTGGCCGATCATGTAGTAAGCATTCATTGACAGCAGGATCTGCACGGGCGTTTCACCGGTGGCGATCAGCTGCTGGCTATTGGCGTCGTTGGTGTAGAACGCCTTGAAGTTGGGCTTCAGCGCGCGCAGCTTGTCCTGGCCTTTTTCCCAGGTCTTGGCGTCACCGCCGGACAGCATGGCCGACACGTCGATGATGTGGCTGGGGTCGAAATCCGGCGCCGACAGCTTGCCCTTTAGCGCGGGGTTCCACAGGTCGTTCCAGCTGTCGAACTTGATGTCCTTGGGGGTCAGGTCAGGCCGATAGCCGATCGTGTACACATAGGCCCAGCTGCCCACATGAAAGGGACTGACCTTGGCGCGGTCCACCAGGTTGGCGTAGTTGGGCAGTTTGGCGGTGTCCAGCTTTTCGAACAGGCCGCTGTCCACGTACAGCCAGCCGATGTGCGACGTGGTGAACGTGACGTCGCTTTCGGGCGTCTTGGTCAGCTTGGCCTTGTTCAAGCGGTCGATCGTGCCGCCGGTAATGTATTTGACCGGCACGCCCGTCTGGCGCGTGAATTCCTTGCCGATGTTCTCGTCGATCAGGTCGCGGAAGCTGCCGCCCCAGGTGCTGACCACCAGCGCGTCCTCGGCCACGGCCACGTTGGCGACCAGCGCGCTGGCAAGAAGCCCGGCTACCGTAAGTTTGCGAATCATTGAATTCCCCTTGTCTGTGTTGGTTCCGCCGAGCGCTTCCGACTGGAAGCCAGATGATGGAAGAGGGCATGGCAGGGGCCAAGTCGGAAATTCCGAGAGAGGGCAAAGGAAAAAACAAATAGGCGTCGGGGCGGCCCGAGTCTGACCATGGATGCCATGCAACGCGCTGCACGCTTGCGGCGCCACGTTCCCGATACCAGCCTCCTTCACCCTTCTTGCCGCCATGAAACACACGCGCATTCGCACCTTCAATACCAAGATCACGTACCCGGAGCAGAACCTGGATAACGACCTGTGCCAGGCCGTGGTGGCCCGGGGCAGCACCGTGTTCCTGCGGGGACAGATCGGCCAGAACCTGGACACCTCTGAAAGCGTGAGCATTGGCGACGCCGCCGGCCAGGCCGAGCAGGCCATGGCGAACATCGCCATGCTGCTCAAGGAAGCGGGCGGCGAGATCCAAGACATCTGCAAGATCACGATTTACCTGATCGACCCGCGCTATCGCGAGGCCGTCTACCGCGTGGTGGGACGCTGGCTGAAGGGGGTTTACCCGGTGTCCACCGGCATTGTGGTGTCGGCCTTGGCCCGGCCGGAATGGCTGGTCGAGATCGACGCCACCGCCGTGATCCCGGATTGATGGATACCGGGCAGGCAGCCGCGACGGTGTCGACGCCACGGCATCGACGCCATCCCTACGCTATGACTTCCTCGACCTGACCTCATCGACCCGAACTCATCGACCCGAACTCATCGACATGACCTTTTCCATCATTGCCCGTTGCCCTGCTACCGGCCAGTTCGGCGCGGCCGTTTCCTCGTCTTCGCCGGCCGTGGCGTCGCGCTGCATTCGGGCTCGCGCGGGCGTGGGCGCCGCCGTCAGCCAGAACATCACCGACCCCGCCCTGGGGCCGCTGACCTTGGACCGGATGGCGGCGGGGCGCAGCCCGCAACAGGCGCTTGAAGATATGCAGGCGCGTCCCTTTATTGCGTATCGCCAATTGATGGCCATCGACGCCTCGCATCCGCCTGCCATCTACACCGGCGCCAGCGCCTTGGGCGTCCTGGCCAGCGCGGCGGGCGAACATGCCGCCTGCGCGGGCAATATGCTGGCCAGCACCGACGTGCCGCACGCCATGCTCGCCGCCTTCGAGCAAGCGCAGGGCGAGCTGGCCGAGCGATTGATGCAGGCCTTGCTGGCCGGCCAGGCCGCCGGCGGCGAAGCGGGGCCCGTGCATTCCGCCGGCGTGCTGGTCTATCAGGATCTGGACTGGCCCATCGTCGACTTGCGACTGGACTGGGTGGAATCCGACCCGGTGCAGGCCCTGTACGACGCCTGGAAGATCTACCAGCCCCAGGTTGCCGCTTACGTCACCCGCGCACGTGACCCGCGCGACGCGCCCAGCTTCGGCGTGCCCGGGGACCTGTGAACCGGCGGCGGCCATCCCGGCTGCCATGGCCCACCGAGGAAACTGTTGCCCGCCGCCACGGGTAGACCGGATACTGTGCAACATTCTTTGTTTGCTCAAGTTGGACCATGCTCAATCGCATTTCCTTGCGCCAGATGGAATACCTCGTGGCGACTGCCAAGCACGGCAGTATCGCGGCGGCGTCGGCCCAGATCCATATTTCACCGCCATCCATTTCGGCGGCCATCGCCCACATCGAGACCGAACTGGGCGTGCAGCTGTTCGTGCGGCATCCGTCCAAGGGCCTGGCGCTGACGCCGTTGGGCATGCAGGTCATGCAGGAATGCGAAGACCTGCTGGAACGCGCGACCAAGCTGTACGAGATTGCCTCCAATTCGAACGACATGATGCAGGGCGTGCTGCGCGTGGGCTGTTTTCAGCCGCTGGCGGCCATGATCGCGCCCGAAGTCATCTTCGGTTTTTCACGCGCGTTCGAGAAAGTCGAACTGCATATGGCAGAGGGCGACCAGCAAGAGCTCATCAACAAGCTGCATACGTTGGACGTCGACGTGGCTATCACGTATGACCTGCAACTGGGCGAAGAGATCAGCTTTGAAACGCTGGCCCATATGCCCCCGCACGTGCTGGTCAGCGAATTGCATCCCTTGGCGCAGCAAATTGCGGTCACGCTGGACGAGCTGGCGCAACTGCCCATGGTCTTGCTGGACCTGCCCATGAGCCGCGAATATTTCCTGTCGCTGTTTTCCAAGTCGGGGCTGGAACCCAATATCGTGGCGCGCTCGCGGTCTGAAGACGTGGTGCGGTCGATGGTGGCCAACGGCATCGGGTATGCGCTGTTCAACGTGCGCCCCAGGTCGACGCAATCGCTGGACGGCAAGCGCCTGGTACGCCTGCGCCTGGCCGGCGAGCACCGTCCGATGCTGCTTGGGCTGGCCACCTACAAGCCCATGAAGCCGTCGCGGCTGACGCAGGCGTTCATGCAGCGGTGCCGCGCGTATATCTCGGATCAATACATACCCGGCATGAGCGCGGCCAGTTTTTTTGACCCGTATATCTCGGGCATGGCCCCGGCAGACCCGGGCTGACGGCGCGCCGTGCAGGCAGGCATATACCAACGCACGGCTCCACGCGCGATGACAAGCGCCGCGCCGCCTGTCATCGCGCGTAAACAATAGCTACCTACCATGCGGCGTTCTGCAAACCGTTGGCTGAACGCTCATGATCCAAGCACGACCCTCGCGCAGGGGGCTTCCCGCCTATGCCCTGCGCGCCACGTCCCTGGCCGTTATCCTTGCCCTGTCCGCCTGCGGCGGCGACGACGATAACGACACCGACGCCCCGCAACAGAATGACGACGTTGCCTACGTGGTGCCGGCACCTCCTGCCGGCCTGGGTCGCGTCGATACCGCACCCGTTCCGGATGCGCCCGCGTTCGTGGATTTTGCCGCCACGAACCAGCGCGGCGATCCGCGTTACGCCACGTTGGAATCCAATGCCGGGGTGCGCGTGCTGAGCGGCTTCCTGGACATCTGGGAACCGCGCACGCGCCTGGTGGACGCGGGCGTCACCGCCGCCGGCGCCGACGGCTTCCCGGGCATCATCGCGTCGGACTGGACGGGCATACCGGGCGACGCCACCGATGGCCGCGTGAAGAACAAAGCCGTGCACGACGAGAACATCGACTTTGTGGTGCGCACCACCGCCAAGCGCACGCCCGAGCAGGCCAAGGCGGCCTACCTGGACGATCGTCGTGGCAAGAACTACAGCGTGACGGATGGCCTGGGGCCGCTGACGGCGGCATGGCGCACGGCGGCGCAGCAGACCACCAGCATCAACGACGTGGCGCCCGACGCCACCACCGTCAAGTACGACGACACCGGCAACAACACGGGGGTGGGCGGCGCGGCCAACCCGGCCTTCGGCGATGTCATCGACTTTGTGAACAGCATGGGCGGCAATGCGTCCACTGAACCCAGCAAGCGCTTCTACAAGTACGCGCGCCCGTGGCGCTGGAGCGCCAGCGTGCAGGTCGTGCCGGCGCTGGAACCGGCCAAGAGCACGTCCGCGCCCACCGACGGCGGCTACCCCAGCGGCCATACCGCCGAGTCCGTGCGCAATGCAATCGGCATGGCCTACCTGGTGCCGGAACGCTTCCACGAACTGCTGGCGCGCGGCCTGGAACTGGGCGAAAGCCGCATCATTGCCGGCATGCATTCGCCGCTGGATGTGATCAGCGGGCGCGTGTTGGGCCAGGCGTCCGCGCTGGGCAACATCTATGCCGCCAGCGAAGGCACGCGGTCGGTCGCTTATGCGCAGGCGCACCAGACGCTGATGGCCGCAGTGGGCGCCAGCACGCCCGAGCAGTTCCTGGCGTTCGCCCACTCTCAGGACGTCAGCCAGGACCGCTTCGCGGATCATGCGGCCAACAAGGCCGAGTACCGCCGTCGCCTGACATTCAGCTTTACGCAGATTGGCGACACCGGCAAGCCGGCCGTCGTGCCCAAGGGCGCGGAAGTCATGCTGGAGACGCGCTTGCCTTACCTGAGCGCCGAGCAACGCCGCGTGGTGCTCAAGACCACGGCCTTGCCGTCGGGCTATCCCGTCATTGACGACGCCGAGGGCTTCGGCCGGCTGAACCTGTTTGCGGCCGGCGACGGCTACGGCGCGTTCAACGGCGACGTGGACGTCACCATGACGGCCAGCCGAGGCGGCTTCCATGCGCTGGACGTGTGGCGCAACGATATCGGCGGCGCGGGCAAGCTCACCAAGAGCGGCACCGGAACGTTGGGGCTGGCGGGCGCCAACACCTACACGGGCGGCACGCAGGTGGCGGGGGGCGTTTTGCGCGCCGACGCCGCCCAGGCCTTGGGCCAAGGCGCGGTCTATGTGGGTGGCGGCGCGTTGGCCCTCAACGCCACCGAGGCCGTGCAGGTGCAAGGCCCCTACACGCAGACGTCGGCGGGCACGCTGCAAACCTGGATCGGCGACGCTGACGCCGGCCAGATCGCGGTGACGGCCGATGCGGCCTTGGCCGGGCAATTGAACGTCGACTTCCGCCCGGGCTACACGCCGCAGGCGGGTACGACGCTGACGGTGCTGCGCGCGGGCAAGGTACACGGCACGTTCGACGGCGTGACCGTCAAGGGCTTCAAGGCCACGGCGATCTACAACGCCGACAGCGTGCAGGTGCGTCTGGACCCTGCCGTCTGATGGAGCGGCGCGGGCGGCGCAATGATGCCGCCTGCGCCGGCGCCTGCCATGCCCCTGCCTGATCCATGGCAGGGGCATTTTTTTTGGGGCCGCCGCGCCTATCCGTGAAATCGCGGGTTTTCCAGCGCCGGGGTTTTCCATAAACTGACCGGCCCACCCCATAACGAGAACGCCATGAGACAGAGTCTTCCCACCCTGGGCGCCGCCCTGGTCCTTTCAGTGTGCGCGCAGGCCGCGCTGGCGCAAGCAGCCCCGGCCGCCGGTGGCGCCGCGCCTGCCACGGCGTCCGCCCCAGCCGTCGCCGCCCCGACGCCGCGCGACCCCTTCTTCTGGTTGGGAGAGATCAACAAGGCCACCACCGTCATCAACACCGATGAAGGCTTGTTGGACAAGGCCATGGCGCCGCGCCTGGCGGCAGGCGTGGCCAAGGTCATCAACGACGGCAACCAGCCGGGCGCCAAGCGTCCCGCTACCGTCATCACGTTCGAACCGCTGCTGATCAAGGCGGCCGGCGAAGACATCACCTTGCTGCACGCCGGCCGCTCCAGCCAGGACATGCACGCTACCTACCGCAGCGCCATCCTGCGTGACAAGCTGCTGGACCTGGCGGACCAGTTGAACAAGACATCGACCACGCTGGTGGAGCTGGCGGCCAAGCATGCCGGCACCGTCGTGCCGAACTACACCAATGGCGTTGCCGCGCAGCCCAACAGCTATGGGCACTACCTGCTGGGCCAGGCGGCCGGGCTGGCGCGCGATGCGCAGCGCATACGCGAGGCCTATGCCCGCATCGACCGGTCGCCGATGGGCACCACGGTGCTGAACGGCACCAGCTGGCCGCTGGACCGCAAGCGCATGGCGCAATACCTGGGCTTTGAAGCGCTGGTGGATAACGCGTACGACGCCTCGCAGATTTCGTCGATGGACCAGCCGGTGGAAGTGGCGTCGATTGTGACCAGCATCGCGCTGCGTACCGGTAACTTTGTTGAAGACGTCATGACGCAGTACGCGCAGTCGCGGCCTTGGATCCTGCTGGAAGAGGGCGGCGGCAACACCTACGTGTCCAGCGCCATGCCGCAAAAGCGCAACCCCGGGTTGCTGAACGACACGCGCAGCGATGCGTCCACCGCCATCACGCTGGCGATGGGCCCCGTGATCCAGACGCACAACATCACGCCCGGCATGAGCGACCCGAAAGACGTGAAGCAGAATTCAGCGATGGTCGATAGCGGCATTTCGGCGCTGAAGCGCTGGGACCGCGTGCTGCGCGCCATGGTCATCAGCCCCGACCGCGCGCTGGAAGAGTTGAACAGCGATTGGACGGCGTCGCAGGAATTGGCCGACGTGCTGATGCGCAAGTACAAGCTGCCGTTCCGCGACGGCCATCACTTTGCGTCCGAAGTGGTCAGCTACGCCAAGGCCAACAACATCAAGCCCTTGGACTTTCCGTATGACCAGGCGCGCCGCATTTACGCCGACGCGATGAAGGATTCCAAATACGGCAACGAGCTGCCCATGAGCGAAGCCGAGTTCCGCGCCACGCTGGACCCCGTGGCCATTGTGAAAAACCGCGCGACCATCGGCGGCCCGCAGCCGGCGGAAATGGAACGCATGGTGAAGGCCGCGCGCGAACAGCTGGCGGCGCAAGGAAAATGGATCAAGGACCGCCGCGATCACATCAACCAGTCGCTAGCCAGCTTGGACAAGGCGTTTGACGCGCTGGCGGCCAGCGCGGGCAAGTAGGCGCGCTATCCCGCGGTGTCCTGCTGGACGGCGTCCAGCAGGCAGCTCCGCAGCCAGCGGTGAGCGGCATCCGCATCCATGCGCGGATGCCACAGCATGGACACGGTGAAGGGTGGCATCGCGAAGGGCAGCGCGAAAGTGTGCATGCCGCTGCGCAGGCTGCCCGTGTGCCGCTCGGGTACGGTTGCGATCAGGTCTGACCCGCGCGCCAGCGCCAGCGCGGCCGAAAAGCCGCTCGCGCTGGTGGCGATGCTGCGTTCCCGCCCTGCGGTGGCCAATGCGGCGTCCACCGGCCCGCTGTCCCGGTTGCGCCGGGATATCTGAATGTGGCGCGCCTTGGCATAGCGGGCCAGTGTGATCTTGCTGGCTGCCAGCGGATGGCCCTTGCGCACCACGCCAACGAATCGATCTTGAAACAAGGCGCGTGTGCGCAGTTCGGGGCTGGCCGCGTCGCCGACCACGCCGGTTTCCAGGTCGACGTTGCCTTCGCGCAGTGGGGCGCTGTCCTTGTCGGTTTTCTGTACAAAGCGCAGCCGCACGCCAGGGGCTTCATGCGCGGTGCGCGCGAGCAGGCGCGCCCCGAAATTTTCGACGAAACCGTCGCTTGCGCGCAGCGTAAAGGTGCGCGTCAGCCGCGCCAGGTCAGGCTGCGCGGCGGGACGCAGCACCGCTTCCACCGCCTGCACCAGCCCATGAACATGGCCGCGCAGTTCCAGGGCGCGCGGCGTGGGCACCAGCCCGCGTCCGGCACGCACCAGCAGCGGGTCGCCGGTGGTGTCGCGTAGCCGCGCCAGGGCGCGGCTCATGGCGGACGGGCTCAGACGCAGGCGCCGCGCCGCGCGCGCCACGCTGCCTTCGTCCAGCAGCACGTCCAGCGTGATAAGCAGATTCAGATCGGGATGGGCCATGCGGCAAACGTAGCATGCCGCCGGGTGCTGCGGGAGTTTTGACATGGCGTCCGGTGCAGGTATTCAGTGCAAATGCTGCGTCTTCCGCTTGGTGTGGCGCACGCCTAGGATGTGCGTAAGGGCGCCGTGTTGGCGTCCCGCCTTTCTTGCAGGCCCGATCATGCCCACCACTCCTCCCGCAGTCCCTGTGCCGCCCCGACCTGCCCCCCGGTTGTTGGCGTGCCTGTCCTTATGCATGTTGCTGCCCGCGCTGGGCGCCAGCATTGCCAACGTGGCCTTGCCGACGCTGTCAGTGGCGTTGGATGCGCGCTTTCAGGACGTGCAGTGGATTGTGCTGGCCTACCTGCTGGCCATCACCACGCTGATTGTCAGCGTGGGGCGGCTGGGAGATCTGCTGGGACGGCGGCGGTTGATGTTGGCGGGAATCGGGCTGTTCACCGTGGGGTCGCTGGCCTGCGGCGCGTCGCTCGGCTTGGGCGGATTGATTGCGGCGCGCGCGGTGCAGGGCCTGGGTGCGGCGATCATGATGGCGCTGACCATGGCGTTCGCCAGCGCGTCCGTGGCCAAAGAGAAGACGGGTAGCGTCATGGGGCTGATGGGGACGATGTCGGCCATCGGTACCGCCTTGGGGCCGACGTTGGGCGGGCTGTTGATCGGGGCGTTTGGCTGGCCTTGGATTTTTCTGATCAACGTGCCGCTGGGCGTGTTGGCATTCGGGCTGGCGTGGGTTCATTTGCCCAAAGACGGCGCGCAAGGCGGCCCGATGCGCTCGCCGCACGCCGTGCCTTCAAGAGCACGCTTCGATGTGCCCGGCTCGGCGCTGTTGGCGTGCGGCATCGCCGCCTACGCATTGGCGATGACCGCCGGTGGCGGCTTCGGGGCCGCCAATGCCGCGCTGCTTGCTGCGGCGGCCATGGCCGGCGGGGCGTTCGTGTGGCGTCAAGCTCGGGCAGCGTCCCCGCTTATCCAACTGTCGCTGTTTCGCCAACCCGCGTTAAGCGCGGGCGTGGCGACGAACGGGTTGGTGTCTACCGTGATGATGACGACGCTGGTCGTGGGGCCGTTCTACCTGGGCGGCGCGTTGGGCCTGGGCACCGCGGGGGTAGGCCTGGTGATGTCGTGCGGCCCTGTCGTCGCGGCGCTGGTGGGGGTGCCGGCCGGGCGGGCGGTGGATCGGTTTGGCGCGCAACGCGTGATGCTGGCCGGCTTGGTGGCGATGACCGCCGGCGCGGCGGTGCTGCCGTGGGTGCCGGCCGCCTTTGGCATTGCGGGGTACGTGGCGCCGCTGGCCGTGATCACCAGCGGCTATGCGCTGTTTCAGGCCGCCAACAGCAGCGCCGTCATGGGCAGCGCGCAGGCGGATCAGCGCGGGGCGGTGTCGGGCGTCTTGAACTTGTCGCGCAACCTGGGGTTCATTACGGGCGCGTCGTTGATGGGCGCCGTGTTTGCGTGGGGCGCCGGCAGTGTCGACCTGCGGTTCGCGTCGCCCGCCGCGTTGGCGGCGGGCATGCGGTGGACCTATGCGCTGGCCGTGGTGCTGCTGTGGGTGGCGGTAACGGTAGCGATCATGGGCCGCGACCGCGCGCGGTCTGCCGCCTGGACCGGGGCCTGATCGGCAGGCGCCAGGACGCGCGGCTAGAACGACACCATGTCGGCCGGGTTCAGGATGCCCATCACACCCAGCGCACCCTTGATCAGCGGGATGGCCACGGGCGACAAGTGGCGTCCCAGCGGGATGCCCGCATGGTCAAAGCGCGTCAGCATGGCGTAGTCGGTGTTGCGGCCGGTGACGTCATCGCTGATGGCGCGGCCGATGCGCACCGTTTGCGCCACGCCGTGGCCGCTCCAGCCGTGCACCATGTACACGGGCACATCGCCCGCGCTCTTGCGGCTGTCGGTCGCGCCGTTCAGCGTCAGGTCGCTGATGCCGCTCCAGGAATATTCCAGCGCCGGGTTTTCCAATTGCGGGAACACGGTCTTGATGCGATCCAGCAGGTAGTTGTTGACGTCGCGCGGCGACCACGAGTTACCGGTGCCCTGGCCTCCGAACAGCAGCCGGTTGTTGCGCACCGGCCGGTAGTAGTCGATTTGCAGCTGCGTGTCGTAGATGGGCAGGCCGGACGGGATCAGCGCGTTCAGCGTATCGCCCAGCGGCGGGGTAACGGCCACGTAGGTGAAGAACGGCACGGTGGTTGAGCTACCCGGCATGAACTGGAAGGTGGCGCTGTGCACCGCCAGCACCACGGCGCGGCGTGCCTTGATGGCGCCTTGCGCCGTGGTCACGCGCGTATTGCCCGGCGATTCGTCGATGGCTTGCGCGGCGGTGTTGTCGTAGACGCGGCCGCCCAGTTTGACGAAGGCGTGGATCAGACCTCGCAGCAGCGCCAAGGGCTGCACCTGGCCGCCGCCGCTGTCGATGGCCGCGCCGAAATAGATGTCGGACTTCACGTACTGTTCTTTCAGTTCATGCCGGCCGATGATCTTGACGGCGTCGTCGCCCAGCCGCCGACGCGCGTCGGCATTTTCAACCAGCGCGCCCATATGGCCCGCATGCACCGCCGCCGTGACGTGGCCGCGCTTGCGGTCGCAGTCGAAGCCGTAGCGCTCGCGCAGGCCGTCCACCGTTTCCATGGCTTCGACCGAGGCAAAGCGCCACAGCCGCCGCGCGTCGTCCAACGGCAGGTTGTCCAGCATCGTGCCCGCTTCCCAGCGCGCCAGGCCCGGTGTCATCTGGCCGCCGTTACGGCCCGATGCGCCCGAACCGATATGGTCTTTTTCGATCAGCACCACGTCGACGCCGGCTTCGGCCAGGTGCAAGGCGGTGGACGCGCCCAGCAGGCCGCCTCCGATGACGACCACTTCGCAGTCCACATCGCCCGGCAGCGGGCCGAAGGCGGGCCACTCGGACAGCGAGGCCTCGTAGTAGTTGGCGGGCATGGGGTCGGTGGGTTTGGCGTCGTGCCGCCAGTTCCAGATGCGCGGATCAATGCCCAGCCGAGTGGGTATCGGCTGGGCATCGTGCAGCAATTGGGCGGGCGGCAGCATGGTGTCGCGGGGCGGCACACTGGCGTAGGCGGTGGTCAAGGCGTGCGAGGTCGCGGGCCACAAGCCCAGTGCGCCGACGGCGGTGGCCGTCGTTGTGGCCGCCGCTGTCTTGAGGATGAATTCGCGTCGATTCAATGTCATGTCGATGTTCCTGGAATCGGAAAAGGGCTCAGGCCGTGGGGGCCGGGCCGAAGCGGTTGCGGCCGGGGGCGCCGGCGGGCAGCATGAAGGGCTGCAACAGCAGCGTGCCGATGACGGGCACGGCATGCAGCAAGCCCCACCAGCCGCTGCGGCCCGTGTCGTGCAGGCGGCGGATGGTGACGGCCAGCGCGGGCAGCAGCGTCAGCAGCAGAAAGCCCGCCGTGTACCAGCCAAACAGGATTTCAGGGTTGGCGATGGCCAGCGCGCGTTCCACCGCCGAGATCGCCAACACGGCCATCAGCTGGAACAGCACGAAGTACCAATATTCGCGACGCCGTGCGCGGCCTTGGAAGACGGCGTAGTGTTTGAGGGCTTGCAGATACCACTTCATGGGGGGTCTCCTGGTTTGTAAAGATGTGCGCCATCCGCGCCGGGCGTGAGCGCGGGCGGCGCCATCGGCGCGCGGGGGCGCCAAGGGATTGAAAAGAATTAAGGGAAGGGGCGTGGGCGCGGGCGGGCGTCGTGCCGGCGCGTCGGACCCCTCAGCTGCCGGGGCTGTGCGCCAGTCCGGGCAGGCTGGGCTGGCCGGCGTGGCCGCCCGCCGCGTGTGATGGCGGGGCGGGCAGCACCGCCAGGCGTAGCGCGCCGCGGGCGCCGATAAGGCGGTCACCGTGTTGCGGCTGCCACAGGCTGCCGGTGCGAATGCGGTGGGCGGTGGACATGACCACGCGCGAATCCGCGTTCAGCACCAACGCGGGCTTGCCGATGCGCCGCAACGCGGGCAGCAGCATGCGGTCCAGCGTGGAGACCAGAACATCCACGGCGGCCACGCCGGCGAACGCCTGGCGGACCAGCACGGGGTGCGCGGCGGTGATGGTGTAGGCGCCGTTGCAGATGTAGTCCACGTAGGGGCCTTCGATAACGGGAAGATGGCGGCGCGCGGGCTGGTCGAACCAGGCGAACGCGCGAAAATCCAGCCGCCGCCGGGTTTCCTGATTGCGTTCCAGGGGCACGTGTTGCAGGGAGCGCCCCTCTTGCTGCCACCATTCCAGCGTCCAGTAGCCGTCATCGGTGTCGGCATGCGCTTCAAAGCTGGCGAAGCCCGCGCCGTTGCACCAGGGGTTCAGTTGCAGCGCCACCTGGATGTGGGTTTGCAGCGCGCGGCGATGGTCCGCCGACAGCCGCAGGCCGCTACCGGGCGTCGGGGTCTGGCCCGACAGAATCTGCGCGGCGGCCTCGGCCAGCGCGGCGGCGGTGTTCCGGGCGTCGTTCACGACGCAGTCCAGAATGCCGTGGGCCCGGTCGATATGCGCGTCTTCGTTCATCTGCCGTCTCCTGTAGCCAAGGTTGCCGCCGGCGTTCAGCGGCCCTAGGTCTGTTGTGGCGGCGGCGCCGTGGCGTCCAACCGCAGTTTGTGTTCAAGCAGGTGGTCCGTCTGCGTGCTGATCATGTCCAGGGCAAGCGCGCTGCCGGCAAGATCGTCGCCCGCTTGCAGCGCCGCTTGCAGCCGGCGATATGCCGCCACCATCTCGGCGTGCACCGACCCGTGCGGATACAACGCGGCAACCAGCGGCGCCCATTCCGCCTGGATTTCAAGCTCTTGGTTGGCCAGCCGCGCCGACTGCGCGTGCGTGGCCAGCAGCAGCAGGCAACGCATGTCCGCCTGCGCGCGCGCCTGCGCCGCCTTAGCCGCTTCGAACTGGTCGATCTCTTGCGCCAGGCGCCGGTGATCGTCAGCCGTTGAACGCCGCGCGGCCAGCTTGGCGCTGTGGCCGATCACGGCGCAATGCAGCTCGCCCAGGTCGGCCAGATCGCCCGGCGTGGCCAGGCGCAGCGGATGGCGGTCGTGCATCATCTGCGCCGGCACGGGGCACACGAAGCTGCCCCCATTGCGCCCGCGCCGGGTGTCGATCAGCTGGCGCGCGCGCAAGGTGTTCAGGGCCTCGCGCACGGTTACGGGCGACACGCCCATCAGGCGCGACAACTCGTTCTCGTTGGGCAGCTGCTCGTCGGGATGCAGCAGGCCGGCGACGATCGCGTTGCTGAGGCGTTCGACGACCTGCTCCGAGCGCGTGCCTTGGCCAATCGGTGCATAGACGATGGCGTGGGCGGTCATGGGGGGCTCCGGCGCGAATGGAAAACGTGCATCATGCCACGGCGCTAGAAGATGCCGTGGCGATGCAGCGCCTGGCTGTCGTCGGGCACGGGCGCGATGGCATCCCAGAGTTCGACGACCTTGCCGTCTTGCACGCGCCACAGTTCAAAGTAGGCGTGGCGCTGGTCGGCGATGCTGCCCTCGGAATGCGTCAGCACGAAGTCGCCTTCGGCCACGCAGCGATGGATGCGGCTGTATTGCAGGCCCTGGCCGGATTCGCGCAGCTGGTTCAGAAAGCCGATGACGGCTGCCGTGCCGTCGGCAATGTCCGGGCTGTGCTGGTGGAAGGCTTCGCCGTTGCAGTTGTCGATGAACGCTTGATAGTCGCCTTCGATCAGGGCGCGCGTGAAAAAGCCCAGCACCAGCGCTCGGTTTTCATCGACGTCCTGGTCGGCGCGCGGTTGCGTCGGGCCGTCCAGCTGGGTGCGGCCACTGGCGTTGGGCGGCGCTTCGGGCACCAGGCCATCCCAATGCTCGACGATGCGGTTGTCGGCCACGCGATAGATGTCAAAGCCGACCAGCGGCTGTTCGCCCAGGCCGGTGTAGCGGCCGTGGATGGCGACCAGGTCGCCGTCCACCAGCACGCGGTGGGCCTCGTGCTTCAGGTCGGGATGTTCCTGGACCAGCATGAACAGGCCGTCCAGCCCGTTTTTGACCAAGGGGGAATGCTCGATGAAGCGCGGCGAGAAATAGCGTTCCAGCGCGCCGGTGTCGCGCAGCGTGAACAATTCATGGTGCGCGCGGGCAACGCGTTCGCGCAGCGCATCGGCTTGGGTGGTGGGCGTGTGTTGGGTGCTCATGATGTTTCCCCGGTCAGTCGTGCGCGCTCATCACGTGCTTGACGCGCGTGTATTCCTCGAAGCCATAGGCGGACAAGTCCTTGCCATAGCCCGACCGCTTGAAGCCGCCGTGCGGGGCTTCGGCGGTCAGCGGAATGTGCGTGTTGATCCATACCGTGCCGAAGTCCAGCTCGCGCGACAGGCGCTGCGCACGGCCGTGATCGCGTGTCCAGACGCTGGCGGCCAGGCCGTATTCCACGTCGTTGGCCATGGCGATGGCCTGCTCTTCGCCAGCAAACTTCTGCACCGTAATGACGGGGCCGAAGACTTCGGTCTGGATGGCTTCGTCCTGCTGTTGCAGGCCGGTGATGACGGTGGGTTCGAAGTAGTACCCGGCGCGCGCGGCCTGGCGGCCGCCGGTTTCAACGCGGGCGTGGGCAGGCAGGCGGGTGATGAAGCCCTGCACGCGTTCCAGCTGCGCGGCATTGTTCAGCGGACCGTACAGCGCCTCCTGATCGTCGGGGTCGCCAAAGCGGGTGTCGATAGCCGCGGCCACCAGCTTGGTGACGAACGCGTCGTGCACGGATTCAGCCACGATGACGCGGGTGGCGGCGGTGCAATCCTGCCCCGCATTGAAGAAGCCCGTCAGCGCAATGTGTTGCGCGGCGCGATCCAGGTCGGTGTCTTCAAAGACGACGACCGGCGCCTTGCCGCCTAGTTCCAGATGTGCGCGGGTCAGGTTGGCGGCGGCGGACGCGGCCACTTGCAGGCCGGCTCGCACTGAACCGGTGATGGACACCAGCGCGGGGGTCTTGTGCGACACCACCTTGGCGCCCGTGGCGGCATTGCCCAGCACCACGTTGAACGCGCCGGCGGGGAAGAACGGCGCGGCCAGTTCGGCCAGCAGCAAGGTGCTTTCGGGCGTGGTGTCGCTGGGCTTGAGCACCACCGTGTTACCCGCTGCCAGGGCCGGCGCGATCTTCCAGACGGCCATCATCAGGGGATAGTTCCAGGGGGTGACCTGGCCCACCACGCCCAGCGGTTCGCGGCGGATGCTGGACGTCAAACCTTCCATGTATTCGCCCGTGGCCTTGCCCTCCAGAAAGCGCGCGGCGCCGGCAAAGAAACGGATCTGGTCGACGCAGACCGCGACTTCTTCAGAGGCGATCAGGTGCTTGAGCTGGCCGGTGTTGCGGCTTTGGGCCTCGACCAGGCGGTCGCTGTTGGCCTGGACGGCGTCGGCCAATTTCAATAACGCCTGCTGGCGCGCGGACGGTGTGCTGCGGCCCCAGATCTTGAAGGCTGCGCTGGCGGCGGCGTAGGCGGCATCGACGTCGGCGGCGTTGGCGTTGGGAGAGCGGGCGATAGGCTGGGCGGTGACCGGGCTGATCAGGTCGAAGTATTCAGAGCCCGTGGATTCGGCGTACTGGCCGTTGATGAAATGCTTGAGGGTGGGCAGCGCCATGGTTTGTCTCCCGGAGGGTTGTTCTGGTTTGGGTTTTCTAGCGGGTGGGCCAGCACATTGGCTGACGGGTGGGCTAGCGATAGTTATATTCTCTGAGGTTATAGGTATTTATTCTGCTGGGGTTAACCCTGGATGCGAGCCCCATGCAAAACGCCCGGGCGCGAGGCCCGGGCGTGGGGGTCAAAGCAAATGCGGTGAGCGGCTATTCCGCTTTCAGTCCGGCCTGGATGATCAGCGGTTGCCACTTCAGCCGTTCGCTACGCGCAAAGGCTTCCAGTTCAGCGGGCGTGCCGCCGCCGGGCTCGTGGCCAAGTTCCAGCAGGCGTTGGCGCACCTCGGGCTGCGCCAACGCCTTGGCAAGTTCCGCGTTCAACTTCTGCACCACGGCGGGCGGCGTGCCCTTGGGGGCGTACAGGCCGTTCCACGCAATCACCTGGAAGTCGGGCAGGCCCTGCGCCGACACCGGCTTTACGCCCGGCAACAAGGCGGATTCCTTCAGCGACGTGACGGCCAACGCGCGCAGCTTGCCGCTGGTAATGAACGAGCGCGCGGCGCTGACGGTGTCGATGCCCAGCTGCACCTGGCCGCCCATCAGGTCCGTGGTGGCGGTTGCCGAACCCTTGTACGGAATGCCTCGGATGCTGGCCACGCCTTGTTGCTTGAGCAATTCGAACACCAGCCGCGCCGTGGTGCTGGGCATGCCGACATTGATGCTGTCGGCCTTGGACTTCGCGGCGTCTTGCAGGTCGGACAGGCTGTTGTAGGGCGAGCCGGGCGCGGTCAGCAACACCATCGGAAACGAGCTGACCAGCATGATGGGCGCGAAGTCTTTCGCGGGGTCGAAATTGGTGGACGCATAGATGTACTGATTCAGCACGTGCGTGCCGTTGGTGCCCATCAGCAAGGTGTAGCCGTCGGGGGCGGCGCGAGCCGCTTCGGACGCGCCGATGTTGCCGCCCGCGCCCGGCCGGTTTTCGACGATGAACGGCTGGCCCATGCTGCGCGCCAGATACTCGCCTAGATACCGGGCGGCCACGTCGGTGCCCTGTCCCGCCTGGTAGGGCACGATGATGCGCACCGGCTTTGAGGGATAGCTGTCCGCGGCCGACACCGGCTGTGTGAACAGAACGGATGCCGCCAGCGCGGCGATCATGCGTAAGGGTTTCATGGTGGTCTCCTGGATTTTTTTATAGGGTCGTGATGCCGCGGACGCGGCTGCTGCCGTTGCCGCGGTGCTGCTGCTGCTGCTGCTGCTGCTGCTGCTGCTGCTGCTGCCGTCGTTGCTGTTGCCTGCTATCGCTTGCGCGCGGGTCCGAGCGGCAAGACGCCGTCTTCCCGCAAGCCGGCGATGTGCGTGTCGTCATACCCCGCTTGCCGCAAGACTTCATCGGTGTGTTGCCCAAAGCCGGGCGGGGGGCGGCCGATGCGCGTGGGCGCTTCGGACAAGCGCGTGGCCGGACCAATGCCTTGATAGCCGTCGCGCGACACGCGCATGCCGCGATGCACCGCGTGCGCCTGTTCAAACGCTTCGGGCACGCTGTTGATGGGGCCGGCCGGCACGCCCAGCCGCATCAGGTCGTGGCAGAAATCGGCACGCGTGCGGTGGGCCAGCGCTTGCTCGATGGCGGCGCGCAAGGCGTCGCGGTGGTCCAGCCGCTGGCGGTTGGTGGCAAAGCGCGCGTCTTCCAGCAAGGCGCCCAACCCGGCGTAATCGCAGAATTTGCGGAACTGGCGGTCGTTCACCACACCCAGAAAAATCTCGCCGTCGCGGCATGCAAACCGGTCGTATGGCGCGATATTCGGATGCGCGCTGCCCATCAACGCGGGCGTCTGGCCCGTGTGCATCCAGTTGGCCGCGTGCGGCACCAGCAGGCTTAACGCGGTGTCGAACAAGGTCACGTCCACGCGCTGGCCCTGGCCCGTGCGTGCGCGGTGGTACAGCGCCAGCAAGATGCCCGACTGCGCGGTGTAGCCGGTCAGGTGGTCGACGATGGGGATGCCGATGCGCGTCGGGCCGCCGGCCGCGTCACCGTTCACGCTCATCAAGCCGCACATGGCTTGCAGGATGGCGTCGTAGCCGGGCATGCCGCCCAGCGGGCCGTCTTCGCCAAAGCCTGAAATGGCGCAATAGATCAGCTGGGGAAAGCGCGGCTTCAAATCTGTTTCGTAATCCAGGCCCCACTTGGCCATGGTGCCGGGCAAGAAATTTTCGACCAGCACATCGGCCTCTTGCAGCAGGCGCAGCAGCACGTCGCGACCGCCAGGTAAGGACAAGTCCAGGCCAATGGCGCGCTTGCCTCGGTTGACGGCGGTGAAGTAGGCCGCGTCGCCGTCCGCGTTGACGGGCGGGCCTAGCGCTCGGGTTTCGTCGCCGCCTGGCGGCTCGACCTTGATGACGCTGGCGCCCTGGTCGGACAACATCTGCGTGCAGAGCGGCCCGGCCAGCACCCTGGATAGATCGATGACCCGAATGCCTTCCAGCGCGCCAGCGGCGCGGGCGGGCGGGGCGTGTGCAGCATGCTCCGATGAACCAGACATCATTGACCTCGGTTTGGTCATGTCGGACGCGCGGGCGGCAAACCCGCGCGCGATCATGGTAAGCAGCGGCGGCCGGTCAGCCGTCGGAAATCAGGCGGCGGGGCGCGCGCTGCGCCCGCGCCGCCCATGCATCATGCAGTCATGAGGGCCATGTGCGCGATACGGCTTACGCACGGGTGGGCAATTCAACCACGCCCGAGCCCAGCACGGACAACTCATCGTCCTGGTTGCGCGCTTCCTGTTCGATTTCCACCAGGTGCCGGCCGTCTTCCAAGTACTTGCGCTTGACGCGGCCCTTGAAGAACAGCATGTCGCCCTCGGGGTTGTGGCGGCGAATCTTGCACGTGGACTTGCGCAGGAAGCCGTCATCGCCCATCCAGTTCGTCAGGTGATGCGTCAACCACGAATTGCGTTCGGGACCGTAGTCGTAGGCGCCCGGCGCGCCCACTTCCAGCGCGAATTCCTCTTCCCAGTGCACGCGTTCCGGCACGTCGGGAATGCCGAAGCGGTTGGTGATGCCCACGCCCGGGTGCGCGTCAATCAGTTGCCAGGCCAGCTTGTTGGCGCGGATGTACAGGCCGCCCCAGCCTTGCGCGTAGGCAATGAAGCCGGTCACCGTCATGGGGCCCTTGAACATCACGGGCAGTTCTTCGCCTTCCTTCACGTCTTCCCAGTAACGGGGCGTGGCGCCGCGCACTGCTTCCTGCGCGTACAGCTTGTACGCTTCCTTGATTTCTTCAGGGCTGTAGCGGCGCGGTTCGCGGGCGCGCACTTCCTTGTACTTGCTGCCTTGTTCGCGGGCGTGGTCGCGTTCGGTGCGAAAGCACCAGCTGTCGGCCTCGGCCACCTTGTCGCCGTCCTGGTTGAAGAAGTCCACGTGATAGATCTGTTGCACGGCGCGGCCGGCAAAGCGCGTCTGGTGTTCAACCAGGTCTTTGAGGTGCGCTTCGGTCGAGATCACGTCGTTGCGCTTGACGGTCTTGTGCCAGGTCCAGTCGGCCCCTGACCACATGGCGTGCACGCCGGGCAGGCCACCCACGTAGCCCGACACGATGCGGCTGGTGGAAAACAAAAAGCTGGGCAAAGCGATGATGCCGCCATGCTGCGTCTTGGCGGCGTAGTCGGGGTCCGACCACAACGGGTTGTCATCGCCGATGCCGTGCGCGTAGTGGCGGATGTTGTCGCGCGTGGCTTCGTAGCACCACGGTTCGGCGGTGGCGCCGATCTTCACGCCGATCCGCGCGCGCAGTTCGTCCAGGCCGCGCTCGGTGATCTTCGGGAAGCTGCGTTCGGTCTTCGTGGGGGCCTGGGCTTGGGGCTGCACTTGCGGTTTGGTTTCGGTCAGCATGATGTCTCCTGGGGATGGGTCATACGTGCGCGGCGGGCGCGGCGGGTGTTTTGTTGGTGGGGGTGTTGGTGGAGCCGTCGGTAGGGGTGTCAGGGGAGGTGGCGGCGTTGATGTTCGCGGAGGGCGCGGCAAGTTCCTGTTCGCGCAGTTTGCGGCGATGAATCTTCCCGGCTGGCGTCTTGGGCAGCTCAGGCACAAACACCACCTGGCGCGGATATTCGTGTTGCGCCAATTGGCTGCGCACGGTGTTCTGGATTTCTTCCACGAAGGCGTCGTCACCCGGCCGGGCCGACACCACGAACGCCTTGACGACCTGGCCGCGCAGCGCGTCGGGCACGCCGATGGCGGCGGCTTCGGTGACGTCGCGGTGTTTCAGGATGGCGTCTTCGATTTCAACGGCGCTCATCGTCCACCCGGCGGAAATGATGACGTCGTCGGCGCGGCCGCCATGCCAGAAATAGCCGTCTTCGTCGACGCGGCCCAAGTCCTTGGTGGCTACCCAGGCGTCGCGTCGCCACAGTTTCAGTTCGCCCGTCACCCCGGGCGGGCAGGGCGCGCCGTTGGCATCCTGCACCTGGACGCGCAGGCCGGGCACGGGCTTGCCCAGCGATCCCGCCTTGACGGTGAAGTCTGGCGCGCCCGGGTAGTTCACCAGGCACACGCCGATTTCCGTCGTGCCGTACATGCTGCACACCGGGCGTCCAAAGGTTGCCAGGACAAAGGCAGAGGTCTCGCTGTCGATGGGTTCGCCGGTAAAAGACACCTTGTCTATCTGGTAGCGATATTGGCCCGCCGCGCCAGAGTTGCGCATCATCCGGTAATGCGTGGCGGCCGCCGAGATGTTGTTGAACGCGTGGTCCTGCAAGGCTTGCAGCAGGCGTTCGGCGTTGAACTTGCCGGCATAGGCGCCGATGGTCACGCCCATCGCCAGGGGCGCGAGCGTGCCGTGCCACAGGCCATGCCCCCACGCCGGCGATGACGGGCACATGTAGCGGTCGCCGGGGCGCACGCCGGTGCCGTACAGCGCGGCCAGCATCAACGTGACCAGCGCGCGATGCGTGTGGCGCACGGCGTCGGGCAGTTCGCGGGTGGTGCCCGATGTGTACTGGAAGATGGCCAGGTCATCGGCTTGCGTGTTGCAGTCGTATTGCGCGGGGAAGCGGTCCAGCGATGCCAGGAATGCGTCGTCCGCGATCACCACGCGCATGTCGTCGGCGGCCGGCACCATCGGCGCCTTGTCGGCGTTGGTGACCAGCATGCGCGGCTGGCAATCCTGCACGCGCAGCCGGATGCCGTCCGGCCCAAACAGGGTGAACAGCGGCACCGCGATCGCGCCGCGTTTCATGGCGCCGAACATGGCCACATAGAACGCCAGCGACGGTTCCAGCATGACGGCCACGCGGTCGCCGGCGCCGATGCCCTGATCCGCCAGGTAGTGCGCAAAGCGCGAGGACGCCTGGGCGATCTGTTGGAAGCTGAAGGTTTCATCAGCGCCGGTTGCACGCACCAGGATGATCGCGGGCTGGTCCTTGTGCGCGTGCCGGTCGATGCATTCGTGCGCAATGTTCATGCGGTCGCGGTTGCCATCGAACAACTCCCAAAGCTTCTCGGAAGTGCAAAGCGCCTGCGCGTCGGCGTATGAGGTGGTCTGCGTCAGCATCGTCATGTCGTCGTACCTGTGTGGGTCTGGCAAGCCGTTGAAGCGACTATGCGCGCGGGCTTTTAAATTGTCAATGACGTTTATCGATTGTATATAGACAATTACGGGCGGCAATTAAGGGACGCGTTTTGTCCCGCGCAAGGTATGCTTGCCGCAATAAAAACCGGAGAGCCCGATGAGTGAAGCCAGTTCCCAGGAATCCACCGCCGCAGCGGGGCCGCGCGTGCGCCCCGTGCCGGCGGTAACGCGGTCAATCGCCATCTTGCGATTGCTGGGCCGTGGCGGCGAGGCCATGACCTTGAAGGCCATCTCGCAGGAGCTGGGCATGGTCACCAGCACCTGCCTGCACATACTTCGTGTGCTGGTGGAAGAAGGCTTGGTGAAGGTCGACACCGGCACCAAGCGCTACAGCCTGGGCGTGGGCATGTTGACCCTGGCGCGCAGCGTGATCGAAAGCAGCCCCTTCCCGGCGTTGGTGCAGCCGGTGCTGGACAAGCTGTCCAGCAGCGCGAACGTCACGGCCATCGGCGTCGAAGTGGCGGGCAGCGAACACATGGTGGTGCTGGCGCTGTCGCGCTCGACCGCGCCCTTCCGTCTGCACGTGGACGTGGGCAGCCGCTTCCCCGCGCTGATCAGCGCAACGGGCCGTTTGGTGGCCGCGTTTTCAGACCTCTCGGACAAAGAACTGGAACGCCGATTCAAGGCGTTGCGCTGGGATCAGGCGCCCGCCTATGCGGAGTGGAAAGCCGACATCGACGCGGTGCGGCGCGAGGGCTATAGCCTGGATCGCAACCACTACATCAACGGCGTCGTCGTCATCGCCGTGCCCGTGCTCGACAGCCACAAGCGCATGACGCATTCCCTGGTGGCCGCGGGCCTGGCCGAACAACTGGACGACGCCCGCGCGCACGCGCTGGCCAAGGAATTGCAAGCGGAAGCGCACACGCTGTCGCAACTGCTGTCCACACGGAGCTGACGCCATGTCGCACCCCGCCAATCCCGAATCCCTTGCCGCCGATGGCTGGCACCGCAAATCACTACCCGGCTTCGCCGGACTGATCGGCCCCTTGTGGGTGCGCAAGGAAGGGCAGGCGTGGGCCTACGGACTCTTGGCCACCGAGAACCACCTGAACCCGGCAGGCGTCGTACACGGCGGCTTGTTGACCGCGCTGCTGGACCACGGCTTAAGCGCCATCGCCTGGCAAGCCCTGGACCGCCGCGCGTGCGTCACGGTGCAACTGGACACGCACTTCCTGGCGGCGGCACGCGCGGGACAGTTCCTGGAAGTGCGCGGAGACGTCCTGCGCGCCACGTCCAGCCTGGTGTTCATGCGGGGGGAGCTAAGCGTCGCCGGGCAGGTGCTGGCGACGGGGGCGGCGGTGTTGAAAGTGCTGGACCCAGGCCCAGGCGCGAAGCCCGCGCCTGCCTGATTGCGCCGCCCCGCCTTAGAACCCGATTCGCGGCACGTGCACGCGGCCTTCCATCAGCACGCGCGCGCTGCGACTCATGATGGCCTTGGTGACCTTCCATTCGCCGTCAACCAACTGCGCTTGTGCGCCTACGCGCAGCGTGCCGGAGGGGTGGCCGAAGTTGACGTTGTCGCGTTCGGTGCCGCCGGCGGCCAGGTTGACCAGCGTGCCGGGTACCGCCGCGGCCGTTGCGATGGCGACGGATGCCGTGCCCATCATCGCGTGGTGCAGCTTGCCCATGGACAGCGCGCGCACCAGCACGTCGATCTTGTCGGCCTCGATCTGCTTGCCGCTGGATGAGACGTAGGCCTTGGGCGGCGCCACGAATGCGACCTTCGGCGTGTGCTGGCGGCTGGCGGCCTCTTCCAGTTTTTCGATCAGGCCCATGCGCAGCGCCCCATGCGCGCGAATGGTTTCGAAGCGGGCCAGGGCGGCCGCGTCGCTGTTGATGTCGTCTTGCAATTCCGTGCCGGTATAGCCCAGCGCAGCCGCTTCCAGGAAGATGGTCGGGATGCCGGAATTGATCATCGTGGCCTTGAACGTGCCCACGCCCGGCACTTCCAGGTCGTCCACCAGATTGCCCGTGGGGAACATCGAGCCGCCGTCGCCGTCTTCGGCCGGGTCCATGAATTCCAGGCGCAGTTCGGCGGCGGGAAAGGTCACGCCGTCCAGTTCGAAGTCGCCGGTTTCCTGCACCGCGCCGTCCGTCATGGGCACGTGAGCGATGATGGTTTTCTTGATGTTGGCCTGCCAGATGCGCACCACCGCCACGCCGTTGTCCGGCACGCGCGCCGGGTCGACCAGGCCGTTGGTGATGGCGAAGGGGCCGACGGCCGCCGACAGGTTGCCGCAGTTGCCGCTCCAGTCCACGAACGGCTGGTCAATGGAGACCTGGCCGAACAGGTAGTCCACGTCGTGATCCGGCTGCGTGCTTTTGCCGACGATGACGGTCTTGCTGGTGCTGGAGGTGGCCGCACCCATGCCGTCGATCTGCTTGCCGTAGGGGTCGGGGCTGCCGATCACGCGTAGCAGCAACGCGTCGCGCGCCGGGCCGGGCACGCGCGCGGATTCGGGCAGGTCGTCAAGCTTGAAGAACACGCCTTTGCTGGTGCCACCGCGCATGTAGGTGGCGGTAATTTTGGTCTGAGGAGCATGAGCCATGGGGATGTCCTGGTGTCTGTGAGGGTCAGGGCGGCGGTGCGCAGCCCGGTTTAGCCGGCCTTCTTGGTGTCGCCCGCAACGGATTCGGCTTCCAGGAAGTCCTGCGCAAAGCGTTGCAGCACGCCGCCGGCTTCGTAGATGGACACTTCTTCCGCGGTGTCCAGACGGCACGTCACCGGCACCTGCACGGTCTGGCCATCGCGGCGATGGATCACCAGCGTCAGGTCCGCCCGCGGTTGGCGTTCGCCGATCACGTCATAGCTTTCGGTGCCGTCCAGCGCCAAGGTCTTGCGGTTCACGCCCGGCTTGAATTCCAGCGGCAAGACGCCCATGCCGATCAGGTTGGTGCGGTGGATGCGTTCAAAGCCTTCGGCCACGATGGCTTCCACGCCCGCCAGCCGCACGCCCTTGGCCGCCCAGTCGCGCGACGAGCCCTGGCCGTAATCGGCACCCGCCACGATGATCAGCGGCTGCTTGCGATGCATGTACGTTTCGATGGCTTCCCACATGCGCATCTCGCGGCCTTCGGGCTCTACGCGCGCCAGCGATCCCTGCTTCACCGTGCCGTCTTCGTTGGTCACCATCTCGTTAAAGAGCTTGGGGTTGGCGAAGGTGGCGCGCTGCGCGGTCAGGTGGTCGCCGCGATGGGTGGCGTAAGAGTTGAAGTCCTCTTCGGGCAGGCCCATCTTGTGCAGGTATTCGCCGGCCGCGCTGTCCATCAGGATGGCGTTGGACGGCGACAGGTGGTCGGTGGTGATGTTGTCGCCCAGCAGCGCCAGCGGCAGCATGCCGCGCAGCGTGCGCTCGCCGGCCAGCGCGCCTTCCCAGTACGGCGGACGGCGAATGTAGGTACTTTGCGGGCGCCAATCGTACAAGGGGCTGACGCCCGCTTTACGGTCTTCCTGAATGCCGAACATCGGCGCGTACACCTTGCGGAACTGCTCGGGCTTGACCGCCGTCTTGACCATGGCGTCGATCTCTTCGTCGCTGGGCCAGATGTCTTTCAGGCGAATCTCCTTGCCGTTGCCATCCACGCCCAGCACATCGCGTTCGATATCAAAGCGGATGGTGCCGGCAATCGCATAGGCCACCACCAGCGGAGGCGACGCCAGGAACGCTTGCTTGGCGTACGGATGGATGCGGCCGTCGAAGTTGCGGTTGCCGGACAGCACGGCTGTGGAATACAGATCGCGGTCGATGATTTCTTGCTGGATGACCGGGTCCAACGCGCCCGACATGCCGTTGCACGTGGTACAGGCGAAGGCGACGACGCCGAAGCCCAGCGCTTCCAGATCCGGCAACAGCCCGGCTTCCTCAAGGTACAGCTGCACCGCCTTGGAGCCGGGCGCCAGCGAGCTCTTCACCCACGGCTTGCGGGCAAGGCCGGCGCGGCGCGCATTGCGTGCCAACAGGCCGGCGGCAATCACGTTGCGCGGGTTGCTGGTGTTGGTGCAGCTGGTGATGGCGGCAATGATGACGGCGCCGTCGGGCATCAAGCCCGGTGCGTTTTCGACCACGCCGGAAATACCACGTTCGGCCAGGTCCGAGACGGGCAGGCGGCGGTGCGGATTGGACGGGCCGGCCAGCGTGCGCACGACCGTCGACAGGTCAAAGCGCAGCACGCGTTCGTATTCGGCGGTCGCCAGGCTGTCGGACCACAGGCCCGCCGTCTTGGCGTAGGTTTCCACCAGCGCAATCTGTTCGTCTTCGCGGCCGGTCAGGCGCAGGTAGTCGATGGTCTGCTGATCAATCGAGAACATGGCGGCGGTGGCGCCGTATTCAGGAGCCATGTTCGAAATGGTGGCGCGGTCGCCCAAGGTCAGGCTGGCGGCGCCTTCGCCGAAGAACTCCAGATATGCGCCCACCACTTTTTCTTTGCGCAGGAACTCGGTCAGCGTCAGCACCACGTCGGTGGCGGTGATGCCCGGCTGCGCGCGGCCGGTAAGTTCCACGCCGATGATGTCCGGCAGGCGCATCCACGAGGCGCGGCCCAGCATCACGTTTTCGGCTTCCAGCCCGCCCACGCCGATGGCGATCACGCCCAACGCATCCACGTGCGGCGTGTGGCTGTCGGTGCCCACCAGCGTGTCCGGGAACGCCACGCCGTCCTGCGTGTAGATAACGGGCGACATCCGTTCCAGGTTGATCTGGTGCATGATGCCGTTGCCCGGCGGCACCACTTCGATGTTGCGAAAGGCCTGCTTGGTCCAGTCGATGAAATGGAAGCGGTCTTCGTTGCGGCGGTCTTCCACCGCGCGGTTGCGGGCAAAGGCGTCGGGGTCGGTGCCGTCAAATTCCACCGCCAGCGAGTGGTCCACGATCAACTGCACCGGCACCACCGGGTTGACCTTGGCCGGGTCGCCGCCTTTTTCAGCGATGGCGTCGCGCAGGCCCGCCAGGTCCACCAGCGCGGTCTGGCCCAGGATGTCATGGCACACCACACGCGCGGGAAACCACGGAAAGTCCAAGTCGCGGCGACGCTCGATCAGTTGCTTGAGCGCATCCGTCAACATCGCCGGGTCACAGCGGCGCACCAGGTTTTCGGCCAGCACGCGCGACGTGTACGGCAGGCCAGCGTAGGCGCCGGGCGCAATGGCTTCAACGGCGGCGCGCGCATCGAAATAATCCAGGCGGGTGCCGGGCAGGGTCTTGCGGTACGAATGGTTCATCATGCCTCCGTGCGCGTCAGCGTGCTTTGCGCGATCTGTTGTTCGATGTTGATACGTGACGCGCGGATATGGCGGCGCATCAGGATTTCAGCCAGCTCGCCGTCGCGGTCTGCGATGGCGTCAAGAATGCGGTGGTGTTCGGCATAGGCCTGCCGGGGGCGGTTGGGCGTGGTCGAATACTGGATGCGGTACATGCGCGCCAGTTGGTAGAGCTCGTCGCACAGCATGCGAAACAGCATCTGGTTGCCGCTGCCCTTGACGATGCGGTAGTGGAAATCGTAATCGCCTTCCTGCTGGTAGTAACCCACGCCGGCTTGAAAAGCGGCATCGCGTTCGTGGGCGTGCAGTACCTCGCGCAGCTCGGCGATTTCAGACGGCGGCATGCGTTCGGCGGCCAGCCGGCATGCGGTGCCTTCCAGCGATTCGCGAATCTCATACAGCTCGGACAATTCCTGCTGCGACAAGGAGACCACCCGCGCGCCCGCATGCGGCACGCGCACCAGCAGCTTCTGGCCTTCCAGGCGATGCAGCGCTTCACGCAGCGGCCCACGGCTGACGCCATGGATACGCGCAAGTTCGGGTTCGGAAATCTTGCTGCCCGGGGCGATCTCGCCCTTGACGATGGCCGCCTGGATCTTCTTGAAGATGTGATCCGACAGCGTCTCGCCGTCCCCGGGCGCCGCGCCTGGCAGCGTCAGCACTTTGCTCATAGTGTCAACAATATGTCCGAATTGCGGGGTGAATATCGGGATAAAGCGTTGTGTGGACGCTGAATTGTCAACAATTTACCCCGCGGTGGGGCGAGGCGCAAGCCGGGGTAAAGGGGGTGCAAGCGGCCGGGGGCCGCTTGCGACAGGCACATCAACGCCAGGCTAGCGCTTGTGGTGCACCGCCTGCATGCCGTACACCCGCACCGGCAAGCCCACGTGGCGCGCCTTCAATTGCAGCGACAGATACTGCGAATAGTGCCGCGACTGATGCAGGTTGCCGCCATGGAACCACAGCCCTTCCTGCTGAGTCGGCTTCCACATGTTGCGCTGTTCGCCTTCCCACGGGCCGGGGTCCTTGGTGGTGTCCGATCCCAGGCCCCAGCACTTGCCTACCTTGTCGGCAACTTCCGGGCTGATCAGGTCGGCGGCCCAGCCGTTCATCGAGCCGTAGCCGGTGGCATACACGACCAGGTCCGCGGGCAAGGTCACGCCGTTCTTCAACACGACGGCATCGCGCGCCAGGTGGCTGACGTCGGTATTGGATTGCAGCTTCACACTGCCGTCGATGATCAGGTCGCAAGCGCCCACGTCGATGTAATAACCCGAGCCGCGCCGCAGGTATTTCATGAAAAGGCCCGAGCCGTCGTCACCCCAGTCCAGCATGAAGCCGGCCTTCTCCAGCTTGCTGTAGAACTCGGCATCGCGTTCGCGCATCTGGTTGTAAAGCGGGATCTGGAACTGCGCCATGATCTTGTAGGGCAGCGACGCAAACGTCAGGTCGGCCTTGCGCGTGGTCATGCCGCTGGCCAGCGCTTTTTCGGAATACAGCCCGCCCAGCCCGATGTCCATCAAGGTGTCCGACCGCACGATGTGCGTAGACGAGCGCTGCACCATCGTCACGTTGGCGCCGCCTTCCCACAGCGCCGCGCAGATGTCGTGCGCCGAATTGTTGGCGCCGATCACCACCACATTCTTGCCGCGATAGGCGTCCGGCCCGGGATGTTGCGAAGAATGCTGCTGTTCGCCCTGGAACTCGTCCTGCCCGGGAAAGCGCGGCACGTTCGGCTTGCCCGACATGCCGGTGGCCAGCACCAGTTGCTTGGGCCGCAGCACGACGGGCTTGCCGTCGCGCAGCACGGTGACTTCCCATTCTTTCTTCGCCTCGTCATAGCGCGCCGATTCGCAGACGCTGGACGTCCAGTAGTTAAGCTCCATCACCTTCGTGTACATCTCCAGCCAGTCGCCCACCTTGTCCTTGGGCGCGAACACGGGCCAGTTTTCCGGAAAGGGGATGTAGGGCAGGTGGTCGTACCAGACCGGGTCGTGCAGGCACAGCGACTTGTACCGCTTTCTCCAGCTGTCGCCCGCGCGCTCGTTCTTTTCGATGATGATGGTTGGCACGTTCAGTTGACGCAGCCGCGCGCCCAGCGCAATGCCGCCTTGCCCGCCGCCGATGATCAGCACGTAGGGCTGCGTCTTGTAGCCGAGTTCCGCGGCTTCCTGCTCGCGCTTTTCCAGCCAGGTCTGGCGTTCGCGGCGGCTGCCGTGTTCGGCGCCCAGGGGGCGGCGCGTGCCGCTGGGTTCCTCGTGGCCCTTGAGCTCGGACATGGTGGTCAGCAGCGTCCAGATCTTGCCGTCCTTCACGCGGATGTGGCCGTAGCCGCGCGCCAGGTTCGTATCGATGTGCAGCCAGCCCTGCAAGAGGCCGTCGTCGTCGCTTGTCGCTTCACGATCGTCGCGCGTGAAGCGCACCGGTTCAACTTGCGACAGTTGTTGCGTGAGCATGTCGCGGATCTGCGCATGGCCTTCGAACGTGCGCAGGTTCCAGCTGAACAGCACCAGGTCGCGCCAATAGCATTCTTCCTGGAACAGGTCGGCGATGGCGGCCATGTCCTTGTTTCCCAGCGCGGTGTTCAGACGGGCAAGCACGGCGTCCAAAGCGGCGTCGGCGGGGGCGGTCTGCATAGCTTGTCTCCTTGCCCATGGCGGGCGTGGTTGGGGGGCGGACGCGTACGCCCGCGAGCGGTCCCGGCCTGTACCGGCCGGTGGCTGCCCAACCCCTTCCATGCAAATGCTGTGCCAGCTCGCCGACAACGCCGCGCGCCCGTGGCACGGGGGGAACGGGCGGATACGCTGCCGACCCACCGTGGCGCGACGCCACACCTGTGGCGCGGGGGTGTGGCGCCGTGGGGGGCTGGGTCGCGGGCAGGGGGCAAGTCGGGCGAGGCGCGGCAAGTTGCGGCCAGGCGCGCTAACTGGCGGCGGCGCGGCAAGTTACGGCCTGATCGAGGAAAGTCGCGCCAGGAACCGCAGTGCAGAAAGCCCTAGCGCCGCCCGCGAGCGCCCAGCCCGTAGCGCCGCATCTGGCGGTGCACGGTGGAACGGTCCAGGCCCAGCCGCCGCGCGGCTTCCGACACATTGCCCGCGCAACTGGCCAGCGTGGACCGCAGCGCCGCTTCCTCGGCCGACACCGCCACGCCGCCCGGGGCCAGCGCGTCGGGCAGGTCGCCCGGCTCGATGACGCCGTGTTCGCACAGTGCGGCGGCCACGGCGATCACGTTGGCCAGTTCGCGAATATTGCCGGGCCACGTGTGCGCCTTCAACGCCAGCAAGGCGCCAGGCGACAGGACGGGCGCACCGGACTCATCCTGGTGACGCGCCAGCATGCGCGCGATCAGCCAGTCCAGATCCTGGCGTTCGCGCAGCGCCGGCACCGTCAGCGTGGCGGCGTTGATACGGTAGTAAAGGTCTTCACGAAAACGCCCCTCGCGCACCAGCGCGCCCAGCTCGCGGTGCGAAGCCGACACCAACGCGAGACGCAGCGCACGCGGCGCATTGGCGCCGATGGGCGTGACTTCGGATTCCGCCAGCACGCGCAGCAGCCGGCTTTGCAGCGCCAGCGGCATATCGCCGATTTCGTCCAGAAACAGCGTGCCGCCATCCGCCTCTTCGATCAGCCCTTTGCGACCCTTGGGCGCCGCGCCGGTGTAAGCGCCCGGCAGGTAGCCGAACAGCTCGCTTTCAATCAAGGATTCAGGAATGGCCGCGCAGTTCACCGCCACGAAGCGGCCCGGCCGCCGGCTGTCTTCGTGAATCGCGCGCGCCAGATATTCCTTGCCCACCCCCGTTTCCCCGTGCAGCAGGATAGGCAGGCCTTGCCGCGCAAGCTTGGCGGCGCGGCTCTGCAACGCCGCCATCCTGGCATCGCCGCCGTCCAGCCCGCGCAGTGCGGATGGCGTGCCGCGCACGGCCACGGCGCCGCCGCGCGTGCTGCGGTTCGGTTCGATGGCGTGGGCGAACAGGGCGTTGCCGTCGCGCGCGACGATCAGGCGGTCTTGCGGCGCATGGCCGCGCGTGTACCGCGGCAGGTCGTCCAACTGCACGTCGAAAAAACGCGTGACAGGTAGTCCGATCAGGCCGGCCGGTTGGCGCCAGTCCAGCCCGGCCGCCCGCGCCAGCAGCTTGGCGCCCGAATGCGTCATGCCCAGGATGCGGCCCGCGCCGTCCAGCGAGATGGCCGCTTCCGGGTCTACATCCAAGAACTCGGGCGACCGCGCAAAGCGCAGCACCCATTCATTGCGCGTGCGCGCCATCAGGTTAGCCAGTTCAATGCGGCGCGTCGTGCTGTTGACCAGATGCAGCGCGAGGTTCTGGCTGGTCTTCAGGCTGGGCGAACTGAGCAGGGAAATATCCAGCACGGCGGCCAGTTCCCCGTCGGCGTTATAGATTGGCGCGGCGGTGCAGGACAGCGGCGTGTGCGTATTGTCGAAGTGGTCGGTCTGGTGAATGGTCAGCGCCTCGCCCGTCTCCAGGCAGGCGCCCACCGCGCAGGTGCCGGCACGCGGCTCGGACCATTCCGATCCCAGGTACAGACCCGCCTTGCGCAGCTTGGATGTCTGCGCGGGGTCTCCCAGGAATTCCACGGTGACGCCTTGCCGGTCGGCCAGCAACAACACATAGTTTTGCCCCGCCACCTGCCGGAACAGATGATCCAGCCCGCTGCGCGCAATGCGGATCAGCGCTTCGGATTGCTGCCGATGTTCTCGCAACCGGCCATCCGGCACGATATAGGCTTCACAAGCCTGCGCCGGATCGAGCTGGTACTGATCCAGGCAGCGCAGCCAACTGCGCACCACATGCGCATCGCGCTGCGTAGGCCGGCCTTGGCCCACCTGTTCGATCTCGCGAATGTGGGCGGTATGCGGGGATTCCTGACTAGGCATGTCGTCTCCATGTTGCGCCCGATCTGTGCCGGATCAACACGGCAGCATGCACAGAGACGAATCGGCTTGTAAATGGTGGTTATCCAGCGGTGGGGGGGGGATTGCGGCGGGGGGGGGCGGGGTGCAGACAACGCCGGATTCAAGGACGCAAGACGTGTGGGCGCGGTTTCCCGCAGTCCTGTTATTTTTCCTGTTGTGAATTAATGAGTGCAGATGGCTTAAGTATCTGGATGGAGTTAATCGCTTCTCTTATTTTCTGGGTCTGAAGTTTCTTGGACTCGGTCACGGGGTAGCCGGACGAGACGAAAATGCTCAATGGGGTGGCCAAGTTCAGAAGGGGCTTCATCCCTGCAAAGTAGCAGTCTCGATAGGTAGGCTCTGGCAAGTTGGCTCCCAGATTACATAAGACGCCCACTGCCTCGTAGTACTGAAAGTGTGTGCTGACCTTTTTTGACGTTGGATGTAGCCAGTTTCCCGCGCTGACGACGTACGAATCTTCGGGTAAAGGGCCTGCTAGCTCTTTTTCATCATCGCTTAAAGATCGATATTCAAAGAACATGTTGGAAGCCGCCATGTCCTCGAAAGATCTTCTGTACAGGCAGATTCTCAACGCGAACGAGTGTCTGGACGCATCAATACATGTGCCACCATTGACGGAGTGGGTGTCTGCGCTGTGGGCGGGTACCAGGACTTCTAATCCATCGTGGAAGGATATAGAGTCCGCCGCAGCCATGCCCGAGAATAACAACGAGGCTGCAATGGAGCCCAAGGCATACCGTATGGTGTTCATGGGGTGTCCAAAATTATTTTCGATATCCTCCTGGTCTGGGCGGTGCGTTCCGGTAGACCGTTGGGCTCTCCCGACGCGCCGATTCCGTTTATCGCGGCCGAGACTGCGAATATGGCGCTGTCCGATACGTCAAGCTCGACTATTTTCGAGTTTATGGTGAGGAATCGGTTGGACGCTGCCCCCGCCGTCCAATACCAGCCACCTGCGTCGGCGCAGTTATATGCATCCTCACTCAGGGCATGAGGCCTTTCAATTGTTGGACGCTTCTTTTGCGAAGATGTCCACCACGCTCGATTGAACGACGAACTTTCAAGCCATCCCCTGTAAACCCAGTATTTGGCGTAGTTCTCTCTACCGGTCAGGTGCTTTATTCCGCGGCCGCGATATTTTCGTCCATCTCCGCTGTCTACGTTTCCCAGCTTGTTATCCAGATAGTTGAAGTGCTCGTCTTGCGGGTTGTTGTAGTAGCCTCCTCGCTCTGGTTGCAGGCTGGCTGTGAAATGGGTGGATGACGCTTCCATCATTCGCGCGAAGCTATAGGACTCTACTGCTGCCTGGCCGAGGAAGTGAGCCATCTGTGTTGGCGTGACGATGAAGTACTTTCGCATTGCCTTATTTACAGAGGCACGATATTTTTCCCTGAGCATCTCCGGATCGGGGGTTTCTTTTTTGTTGTACAAGGCGTCTGGATAGATTCGCCGCAGGTCACCTTTGGAGAGCCACCCACACTTCCTGAACTCCTCAATAAACTGCAACGGATGAAAGTGGTAATGCACCTTATCCAGTGCCAGTCCTTGCGCCTGCGCGTCTTCCCAGAACGCCAACGCCTCGTGATGCCGCTTCAGCCGGCCATAGGCCTCATCACTAAGGCATTCGCTTGTCCTCAGCACATTCGCCGGGCGTTGGTCGGGGTCGTCCACCTTCAGCCAACCCCATCGCTTGTCAAAATCATCCCGTGACCATTCCGTGGGGATCTTCACCACACAGCGGCGCAATGCCTTGGATACTTGCGCGGTGCGGATCTTGGCGGTGGCGCGTGCCAGGCGGTCTTGGTATTGCATCAAGGCGTGTACGCCAGTGGCCATTTTGTGAAGCGTGTCTCCCAAGACTCCCGTCAGCGTCGGCGCTGGATGCGCAGTGGGTTTCAACGGTTCTATCAGGTTCAGCAGCGTGCCCGAGTCGCATCGGCTATTGCCGTCCAGATCGTCGTCAATAAACGTCCAACCTTGCCAATGCGGAAAATCTGCATCGCTGTAGACCTGGACGTCGGGTGCATTCAGGTCAACGAAGAAGATGCTGTCGTCAGACAGCCGGACTCTGCGGATGTGGGGCAGTCGGCCGTGATACAAATCGCTTTGTGCCGGCGCATCAGGACCCAGCACACGACCAAAGCGCAGCATTTCAAACCCCGCGCTGGGGCAGCCTGGATACTGCTTGACCGCCGTGTTGTATAGCTCGTACGAACTTTCGGTTTTCTCGGCAGCGCCTTGCAGGACGCCAATGATCTCGCCTTGCCGAGTTCGCGCGGTGACCGTAAAGGCACCCCGCAGTTCGCTGATGCTGATAATCAGCTCCGCCGTGGTCCGCGCGGCTACCGGCACCTGCCAGTTTGCCCAGTGATCGGGATTCGAACCGGAAGGAAAGCGGTCAACGAGCGCGCCGTAAACCCCCGGCACATAGATTGTTCTTTCCGTTGCGCTAGGGGTAGGTAGATCGAACATGCTCTGATGCGCGCCGTTCACCCAGTTCAACCACGTCTTCTCATCGCCTTCCCGATCCGCACCGCTCGGCGACTTGCGATTCATCTGCCATAGCCGGTCAGGGGTGGTGCCGAACTGCGAGGCAAGGGCGGCGGGGCGTTCCGCGCTGCCGGGCTGCCCGGTTTGAAAGTGGCGTATCAGGTAGGTGCTTCGAACCTCACGCGGATTCATGTCATACAGCGGCGTATTGGCGGGCAATACAAAGTGAATATCGCCCCACACGCAATCGCGGCGGCCCTCCTTGGCTTTCAGAGCGCCGGCGCTGCGGCCCAGCAATCGCTCGACGTTGGCCCTGTCGGCCACTATTTCGAAATGAATGCGGTCGGGTTCGCCGTAGAGGTAGCCCGCGCGGGCAATCGCCTCTTTGCGGTACACCTTGTCGCCCGTGTTCAACGCGAGTTTTGTGCCCGTGTGCTTTTCCAGGGCGTGCAGATGCTGGTAGATGGAATAGAACGTGACGCTGACGTCTTCGCCGATCTCGGTGTCGTGCTTCAGCACCAGGACGCCGTTACTGGTCCAGCCCTTGTAGTACATCAACGGGTCGTCGGCGGGCGTGGTGGCATCGACCCCGCGCTTGGGTGAGTCGCTGGCCCTGGCATACACGACGACACCATCTGCAATTGCCCGCACCGGTTCGGGCTTCTGTGGAGACCCCGGTGCCACCAGGTGCACGCCGCCATGCCAGCCGAACTGGTGGCTGACGGGAAAGGCGCCTTTGCCTGTCTTCTCACCCAGGCTCCAGTAGGCATTGCTTTCCGCATCGTCGGCTTGCAGCACCGCGCGCAGGAAGGGTGCGCTGATCAACATGAGGCCTTGCTCCCAGGTTGGAACTCCGATGGATAGCCGCGCGCGTTGCCTACTCGGATAACGGAATATCCGCAGGGTCTACGTCGCGCGACACGGCGGGTACGCCCGCAATCTGTAGCGCGCTGCCTGCGCCCGCGCTGCTTTGGCTCAATGGCCCCTTGATCTTGATTTCGACGCCATCCAGCGTGATGCCCGAGCCGTCGATGGTGATGGTGCCGCCAGGGCCCTTAAAGACCACCTTCTCGCCGGTCTGTAGTTCGTAGACGGTGGTTTTGCGATGTATCTTCTGGCCGACTTCCAGCAGGTCATAGCCTTCGATTCTTGTTTCGGCATAACCGCCGATGTCGGTCCAGTGGTTGGCGGCTGTCTTGTCACGCCGGCTGTTGCCGACCTCTTCCGTGCGGTCCTTGGCCGTATGGACGGTGTGGTTACGCCCCACGTTCAGAAAATCGTCTTGCCCGGTGCTGTGGCGGCGGTCTTGGCCGATATCGACCTGCTCGTCGGTAGCCACGGTTTCGCGGCGGTTGCGGCCGATGGCAATCGTCTCGTCGTTCTCGATCTTTTCGCTGCGGTCGTGTCCCACGAACGTGGTCTCGTCGTGATTGACGTGGATGTTCTGATCGCGCTGCGCATGCACGAAAATCTCTTCCTGATCGCGCTCGTCTTCAAAGCGCAGCTCGTTATAGCCCTCGCCTTTGTGCGTCTGGCTTTTTATCGTCATGCGCGTCTTGTGGCGTGGCAGTTCGTAAGGCGGTAGTTGCAGCGCCATGTGGGTGCGGCCCGTGATGACAGCCTGGTCCACGTCGCCGTCCAGGAAATTCACGATGACTTCCTGCCCGATGCGCGGTATGGCCATATGCCCCCACATGGCGCCCGCCCAGTTTTGCGACACGCGGATCCAGCACGAGCTGTGTTCGTCATGGCTGCCCAGGCGGTCCCAAGGGAACTGCACCTTGACGCGCCCGTAGCTGTCGCAATAGATCTCTTCCCCTTTTGGCCCGGTCACCGTGGCAATCTGCGGGCCATCGATGCGAGGCTTGGGCAGCGGTTCGGGTCGCCATTCCGTGTGCTTGGAGACCAGCTCCGCCGTATAGCCATAACGGGTGCCTTGCTGCGCGTCGGCGCTGTCTTCCTGTAGGCTGCTGTGCTGCACGCCGTGGTGACGCATGCGTATGGGGCGCCAGCCTTGATTCAGGTCGCCGCGTGGATGGCCTGCCAGTTCGAACGACAGCCCGGGGACCAAACGAGGGTCGTCTCCTTCCACCGTGGCGATCCGGGCATCCCGTCGCAGCCCGCGCAGGCGGTTCTCGGTAAACGGAATGCCCGCTTCGTCGCGCTTGTAGCGTCCCGGGTAGTCGTACCGTTCGTAGTGACGGTGCTGGTGGTGCAGGTCGACACCGTCGCGGCTGTGTTCCTGTGTGTATTGCGGGTGCGTGTAGGTGTAGTCGCGCTGGGTCTGGCGGGCCGTGCGCACCTGTTCGGCGTAGGAAAAGCGGCGTAGCGCGGGCTCGGGTTGGTCCCCGCCCGGGGCGGGAAGATAGCGCACCGGGCCACCATCGATGTTGCCGTGTATGTGCAAGCGGTCGCTGTGGACCAGACGGTGGCCTTTGGCGTGGTGATGAAACGCATGGAAGAAGCCTTCTTCGCGGGCCAGCCGTTCCATGAAGTACAGATCGGTGTCGCCGGCCTGCACGCAGTATTCGCGGGGCAGGTGTTCGTGCGTCACCGTCTGTTCGTAGTCCAGGACGCCGTGCTCTTTAAGCACCGCTTGCAGGATTTCGGGTACGGACAACTGCTGGAAGATGCGCCAATCGGAAGACAGGCCGGCGCGCGCCAATAGCGGTTCAACGGTGGCGCGGTAGCGGGTGCGGCGAAAGCCGGTGGCGCCTTGCTCGAAGCGCGAGACCACGCCGTGCACGTAGCGTACCGGGGCGCCTTGATACCAGACGGTCAGCAGCGCCGCCTGGTCCAGCACCAGGCCGAAGTCCACCGACGATTCGTGGCTGGCCAGATCCAGTTCCAGGCGAAACGGCTCGGACAAGCCCTCGTCGAGCGTGAACTCGACCACTTCAAAATCCATGCCGCCTACGATGCTAAAGCTAAATCGGAAGTCATGTTTGTGACTCACGATGCCCCCTTTGAATGCGTCATGCGGCACATCTTGGACAGCGAGTCAGCGTATGGCTATAGGACGACTAAGAATACTGACGGGGACAACTTGGAAATATCCGAATCCCGAAGCGGGGCGGGGATCAAGCGGGCCGGCCTGATAGCGGTCTGGCCGGCCACCGGCGCTGTTGCCGCCTGCTGGGTTGTTCATTGCGCTGCGGCAAATTTGGCTTATCCAGCGCTATCGCGATCCATGGACCGTAGCGCGGCCGGGATGCGGTAGCGCTTGCCGTCGAATGTCAGCGTGTGGCGGGTTTTGCCTTGCTTGACGGTCTTTTCCTTGCAGTCGCCTTGCTGCACCGAAGCGCGGCTGGCCGAGTGGGATTCGGTGGCGATCAGGTCACGGTAGCCGCGGCGTTGCGTGTCGCCTATTGCCAAGCTGACGGCGCTTTCCGAGAATTCGCCCGCGCACGTGGTGTCCCACACGCCCGACGAGCGGTTGACGGACATGCCGTCGAGCACCAGGCGCAACTCGTTGTCGTGCACGGTGAATAACCGCAAGCTGGTTTCATCGAACGGGTTGGCGCGCGATGCGCCTTCGCGTTCGATGCGGATGCCGAAGGCGCGCTTGTCGGTTGCCACGTCGTAGCGCGCGGTGTCGAACGCCAGCCCGGCGATGCGCACCGCATCGTCCGACATCAGGCCCACCAGGCGCCGCCGTTGGCGCACTTGCAACGTTTGCTTGTCCAGCACCAGCACGTCCAGATCGCCGACGTGGCCGTTCTCGGGGTCGGGGGTGTCCTGCATCAGGGGCACCGCCACCAGCAACAGGTCCGGATTGGCGGGCCATGCCTTGCATGCCACGGCAAACGGCGCGCCCACGTCCGCGTCGGAAAGCGTGACGATGGCGTGCCCTTCCTTCAAGCGGATGCGGCCTTGGGCGTCGGGCTTGTCGGTATTGTTGTAGACGGTGCGCACGATGCCGGCCGCTTCCGGGCAAGGCCCGCTGGCCGCTTGCGCCGCGCCGCAGGTCACCACGGCGGATAGAAGCAGGGCGGCGGCGGGCAGACGCGAATAGGGACGGAACATGGCGGGCGGGCGGAAAGGAAGAAGTCCGAATTCTAATCAGGCCTTGGGGCGGCTGCGCGCCCCTTCGCTACCGCCCGCTACAGATCGCTACAGCTCGACCCGGACGTTGCCGCTTGTACCGACGCGGCAACGATCGCTACAGGTCCACCCGGACCTTGCCCGCCTGCACCAGCCCGGCCACGTTGCGGATCTCGGCCAGCAGCGACTGTTGCAACTGCGCGGGCGTGCCGCCCGTCGGCGCAAAGCCCTGTTCGGCCAGCTTGCTGCGCACGGCCTCGGTTTGCAGTGCGCGGTTGATGCCCTGGTTCAACGCAGCGATCATCGCGTCGGGCGTGCCGGCCGCGCAATACGTGCCGAACTGGATCTGCGCGTCGAACCCGGCGTAGCCGCTTTCCGCAACCGTGGGGATGTCGGGATACTTGGGCAGCCGCTCACGGCTGGTAACGCCCAGCACGCGCAGACGTCCGCCCTTCATATACGGTTCAACGGCGGCGACCGTGGCTACCACCAACTGGATCTGGCCGCCCAGCAGGTCGGTCATCATCGGGCCCGTGCCGCGATACGGCACATGCAGCAGGTCGATGCCGCACGCCGCTTGCAGCAGTTCGGTGGCCAGGTGCTGCGGCGTGGCGTTGCCGGGCGACCCGAACGTCAAGCCTTTGGGATCGCGCTTGGCCTGGGCCACCAGGTCGGCCAGCGTCTTGGCGGGCAGGTCGGCATTGACGGCCACCATGTACGGAGAACGCGCGATGGGGCAGACGGGCGCCAGTTGCTTGAGCACCTCTTCGGGCGGACGCGCGTAGTAGCGCACGGACGGCACCAGCCCGGCAAACAGCAGCATGCTGCCGTCCTTGGCGCCGTTGGCGGTGTAGTCGGCGCCCAGCATGCCGCTGGCGCCGGGCTTGTTTTCCACGACGACCGGGCGGTCCAGCGCGCCTTCCAGGGTGGCGGCGATGACGCGGCCCAGCACGTCGGTGCCGCCACCCGGCGGAAACGGCACGATGACGCGCAGCGGCGCCTCGCGCGCGGCGGCATTACGGCTTAGCGACAAACCCAACGACAAGCCCAGCGATGCGGCCAGCGGCGTCGTTGCGCCCAGGGCCAGGTGCTTCAAAACGGTTCTGCGATTCATGCATTTGTCTCCATCTGCGCTCAGTCTTCAGAGCGTTGGCCGATCGCCTCTGTTGGGCGGGCGATTCAGCGCGGGTCTGCGTGGTCGGCGGTGTGGGCGTGGCGGCCGGCGTTGGGCCTGGGTTTCCTACATCCCAGGGCCAGGAAACGGGCTTGATGACGGGCCCCGCAGTGGCTGGGCCGCCGGGTCATTCGTCCGGTCGGGCATACCGTCCGGTCGCGCATCCGATTGCCCGCCCGGCAATAAAAAGCCGTGCAACGCCGAGGCCAGCGCCTCGGGCGCTTCCACCGGCAGCATATGCCGTTGTCCATCCAGCACGCGCACTCGGGCGTCCGGCAGTGCCCGCCCCAACGCGCGCGTCATGCGAGGCGTGGACCCGACGTCATCCCCGCCTGTCATCACCAGCGTGGGGCAGGCGATATCCGGCGCGGCTTGCGCCAGCAGCGCGTCGCCATGCGCGAACAGACGATAGGCCGCCAGGAAGTTGGCGCGGTTGTTTTTTATCAAGCGGTGGCCGATGGCAGCGACGCGTTCGGGGCGGGCGGCCTCGAACGCGGGCGTGAACCAGCGTTGCAGCGAGACCGCCGCCGACGTCGCCACGTCCTGCGTGGCAGCCGCCACCAGACGCGCCTTCACGGCCTGCACCTCGTCGGGCGTGCGCTGGAACACCGTGCTGAGCAGCACCAGCCGGGTCACGCGGCAGGGCCGCGCGGCGGCGTAGGCGCCCGCGATCAAACCGCCCATCGAATAGCCCAGCACGTTGGCTTCGCCCCAACCCGCCGCATCCAGCTCGGCATCCAGCTGCTCGATAAATTGCCCGATGTTCGCGGCACCCTGGATGCCGGGCGCCGCGCCATGGCCCAGCAGGTCGTAACGCAGCACGTCGAAGCGGGGTTCCAGCAGCGGCGCCAGATCATCCCAAAGCGTGTGGTCCAGCCCCACGCCGTGCAGCAACACCAGCGGCGCGCCACGACCGGAACGTCGACGTGGCGTGCTCATTTCGATTGCGCCTCTTGCGCCAGTTCCTGCAAATCGGAATAGCGGTTGCCGATGCGGTGGTGCGGCCGGCCGGACGTTGCCGCGCCCAGCGCAATAACGATTTCGTCGGGCGCGGGGGCGTCGTTGATATTGGTCTGCACGGTCAGGTAGTGCGAACGCAAGCCTTCGTCTTCCTTGTGCATCAAGGGCACGGAAATCACGCAACCCGGGCCGCCGCGCGTGTTGGTAAAGGCCAGGTAGCTGGTGCCGCCCACGGCGTTGCGATAGGCGTTGCCAAAGCGCAGCGTGTGGATCAGTGCGGACGCGTGCTCGACCTCGCCCGACGTGCCCACCACGGCGGCCTTGCCATAGGCTTCGATCTGGTCTGCCGACCCCGCCTGCCGCAGTATTTCGGCCACCAGCAGTTCGCCCAGGGGCGGCGCGTTTTCCAGGATCCGCGGGCGCAGGTCTTCCTGGAACGGCAGGCCCGCCCACGGGTTGCGGATCACGGCGGCGGCAACGATCATGATCAGCGGCCGCTCGGCCGGCTTGCCGCCTTCGATGCAGGTCTTTTCCACATAGCTGATGATCTTTCGGACTTGCAGGGCCATTCGATTGCTCCAGTGCATAAGGGCTGACGATGGACCTATTGTTCAAGCCATGCCGGAATTTTGACAATCCAAATTAACTCAAGTTAATTTCGGAAAACCTGAAGTCAATCGATGCCCGCCATGCCCGCACCCTTGAAGATCCAGCACCTGCGCCAATTCCTGTTGGCGGCCGACCACGGCAGCTTTCGGCTGGCGGCCGAAGGCACGCACCGCTCGCAAGCCGCCGTGTCCGCCGCCATGCAGGACCTGGAACAGCAATTGGGCGCGCCGCTGTTCGAAGCCGGCAAGCGGGCGCAGCTGACGCCACTGGGCCTGGCGGTCGCGCCGCTGCTGCGCGAATTGCTGGCCACGCATGACCGCGTGCTGGAGGCGGCGCGGCAGTTGGGCATGGGCAATACGGGGCCGGTGTCGCTGGCGGTGATGCCGTCGTTGGCCGACGAATGGCTGCCTCGCCTGCTGGAACGCTACGCGCGCAGCCATCCCGACATCCGCATCCGCGCCGTGGATGAATCGTCGCAGGACGTGCACCGGCTGGTGCTGACGGGCGAAGTGCAGGTGGGCGTTGCCGGCCAGGTGCCGCGCACGGCCGAGGTCGCGTTCACCCCCGTGGCGCGAGATGCCTTCGGGCTGGTGTGCCGCAAATCGCATCCGCTGGCGCGGCGGCGCGGAGCCGTGCCGTGGGCGGCGCTGGAAGGCGAACGCCTGATCGGCAACGCCACCTTCGACACGCTCAAGAACCGGCAACTGGGCAGCGCCATCGACGACCCGGCCATGGTGGTGTCGAACCGCGCGTCGTTGCTGGCCAGCGTGGTCAGCGGCCTGGGCGTGACAGTGCTGCCGGTGCTGGCGCGACCCGCCGTCAGCAGTGGCTTGGCCTTCGTGCCGCTGGGCGAGCCCACCGTCGAGCGCATCGTGGGCGTGCTGACCCGCAAGGAAGAAACCTTGTTGCCATCGGTGGCGGCCATGCACGCGCTGGCCTTGCGGTCGCTGGCGCAGTTCACGCGCCGCAAGGGCGCAGCGCTGGTGTAACGCCCGGCTGCCTTACCCGCCTTCGGCCTAGGGTTGTCACTACTTCGGCCGGCGTGAAGCCCAGCTTAATAAATCCTTAATTGGCAGCCTCCCGGCGCTGCGTCAGAGTGCGCAACAGAGAAAACGGCCGTCAGATGCCGTCCGGGCCGGCGAACCGATCCGCCGCGCCATCCCCCCGCACAGCAGAACCCTATCGAATGAAAACCCGGGGCATACCGGGTGGCTTGCTATCGACCGTCGCCATCTGGCGGCGGTTACCCGTGGGTCCGAGGAGACGACAATGAGCAAGAGCTGGAAGAGGTTTGCAGGGGCGGTGGGCGCGGTGGCGGTCTTGGCGGGGGCGGGCGCGCAGGCCGCCGACGCGCCGCCCGACATCAAGCTGATGCAGCTGTCGGTCGGCAAGATCGAGCTGGACAAGGGCTTCATGACCGCCATGGTCGACGTGGGCACCAAGATCAAGATCCCGGTGCCCGCCTATGTCATCCAGCACCCGCGCGGGCTGGTCCTGTTCGACACCGGCATGAACCAGGCCACCGCCGACGGCAACTGCGCCAACTATTGGGGCCAGGGCCTGTGCGGCGCGTTCAATTCCATCCAGGGCCGCGACGAGGTCGTCGACCGCCAGCTCAAGGCCGCCGGCTTTGACGTCAGCGACGTGAAGTACGTGGTGTATTCGCACTTTCACCTGGACCACGCCGGCAACATCAAGATGTTTCCCAAGGCCAAGCACGTCGTGCAAAAGGCCGAACTGCGCGCCGCCTGGTGGCCCGAAAAATTCCAGCGCGCCGCCTATGTCATGAAGGACTTCGACACCACGCGGGACTACGACTTCATCCAGGTGGAAGGCGACTTCGACCTGTTCGGCGATGGCACCATCGTGCTGCTGGACACCAAGGGCCACACGCAGGGCCACCAGTCCTTGCAGGTCAAGCTGAAGAACACCGGCACCGTGCTGCTGGCGGCCGACGCCATCTACACCGCCGAGAACGAGGCGGGCGTCATCCCGGGCATCACATGGAACACCGCGGCGTCCATGCTGGCGATTGACCGTCTTAAGCAGATCCGCGATGCGCGCCAGGGCCAGCTTTGGTACAGCCACGACGCCGAGCAGCACGCGCAAAACGCCAAGACCAAAGTGTTCGATTAACGCGTTGCTGGATGCCGCATTCCCCGTCGATCGACCTCGACTAACGCAAGTCTGACCGAAGGCGCCCCATGCAGCCGGCCGTTGCTTTGCACCAGGTCTGCAAGTCGTTTGGACCCCGTCAGGTCCTGCATTCCCTGAGCCTGTCCGTGGCGCCCGGGGAAATCGTGGGCCTGCTGGGGCCGAACGGCAGTGGCAAGACCACCACCCTGCGCCTGATGGCCGGGTTCTACACGCCCGACAGCGGCCGCGTCACCGTGTGCGGCCGGCCGCCCGCGCCGGGCCGGGGCAACGCCGACATCGGTTACCTGCCCGAACGCGCGCCGCTGTATGACGCGCTGACGGTCATGCAATACCTGCAATTTGGCGCGGGGGTGAAGGTGGCGGGCGGGGCGGGCGCGCGTCGTCTTGCCATCGAACGCGCCATCGACGGCTTCGACCTGCAAGCCGTGGCCCGCAGCGCAATCGGCCGTTTGTCCAAGGGCCAGCGCCAGCGCGTCGGCCTGGCGCAAGCGGTGCTGAACGATCCGCCCGTGCTGTTGCTGGACGAAGCCACCAATGGCCTGGACCCCGTCCAGATCGTCGAGGCCCGCGCCATGATCCGCCGTTGCGCACAAGGCCGCGCGGTGGTGTTCAGCAGCCACCTTATGCAAGAGGTGGAAGCCTTGTGCACGCGCATCGTCATCTTGCAGCAGGGGCGGCTGGTGGAAGACGCGGTGCTGGGGCAGGCGCAGGCCGCGCTGCAATTACAGCTGGCCTTGCCAACGGCCGGCCACGCCGCCTTGCGCGCCGCGCTGTCGGCCTGCGACGGGATACGCGGCGTGGACGCTACCGTACAGGATGCCGAGCTGAGCAAGTGGCGCATCAGCTGGGACACGGCCGGCGCGGGCGATCCTTCAGGCGCGATGTGCGACCGCGTGCTGCGCATCGTGTTGGCGCACGCCCAGGTGCGCGCGGTGCTGTCGCTGCATGACGCCGTGGAAGCGCGCCTGCTTGCCGCGCTGGCGCCTAACGACCCGGTGATGCGGAGGCGGGCATGAAAGGCTTTTTGGCGTTGTACCGAAAAGAGCTGCGCACCGATTTCGGCTCGCCCGTGGCGCTGGTGGTGGTGGCCGTGTTCTGGGCCTTGTCCGGCTACCTGTTCAGCTTCAACCTGTTCTTTGTCAGCACGGGGCAGATGGTCACCGCGTTTCACAACATGACCATCCTGCTGATCCTGGTGATGCCCCTGGTCAGCATGCGCGCCTTTGCCGAAGAAGCGCGCCAGGGCACGCTGGAGATGCTGCTGACCTTGCCGCTGTCCGACGCGACGCTGGTGGCGGCCAAGTACGCGGCCGGGTTGACGGTCCTGGCCTTGATGCTGGCGGGCACGACCGCCGCCGTGCTGCCGCTGGCGTGGTACGGGCAGCCGGACTACGGGCCGATCGTGGGCGGTTACGTCGGCGTGTTCCTGTACGGCGCGCTGTTCCTGGCGATCGGCATTGCCGTGTCCAGCGCCTGCACCAACCAGATCGTGGCGGCCAGCGCCACGTGGGGCATCCTGGTGCTGCTCTGGTTCATTGATTACCCGGCCGCGCTGGACGCCTTTCCCGCGTTGTCGCCGTTCTTTCAGGCGCTGTCTTTGTCGGCGCAACACGTGGACTTTATTCGGGGCGTGTTGCCCGGTCCGGCCACGGTCACGCTGGCCAGCGTGGCGGTGCTGGCCTTGATGGTGGCCGCCGTCAACCTCAAGCGCTGGAGGCTGCGATGAACGCAAACCCTCGCATGCTGCGCACGGGCCGGCGCCTGTTGCTGTGGTTGCCGGTGCTGGCCGTTGCCGCCTTGCTGCTGGCGCTGAACCTGTGGGCCTCGCGCCATCTGGGCCGCCTGGACCTGACGGCGCAGCGCCTGTACAGCCTGTCGCCCGAAAGCGTTGAGGTAGCCCGCCAGATCAAGCAAGCCGTGGACGTGACGTGGTTCTACGATCTGCGCAACAAAAGCATGGTGGACGCGCTGGAGCTGCTGCGCCAGTACGAACATACCAACCCGCTGATCCGTGTGCGCGGCGTGGACCCGGCACTGCGTCCGGCCGAGGCGCGCGAAGCGGGCATCCAGTTCGCCGGCAGCGCGGTGCTGGCCGCCGACACGCGCAAGATGACGATCAATGGCGGCACCGAAACCGACTTCACCAACGCGCTGATCCGCATCAGCCAGCGTGGCGCGCAAACGGTGTGCTTTACGCAGGGCCATCGCGAAGCCGTGCTGGACAGCCTGACGTCGCTGGATGATCTGGAAGACCACGGCGACGATGAAAACCTGGTGGCGCGCGTCGAGGTGCACGAGCAGCACGGCATGGCGATGGCGCGCAATGCCTTGCAGACCTTGGGCTTTGCCACGCGCGGTATCAACGCGGGCAGCCTGGCGCAAGCCTTGCCGGCCTGCGCCGTGGTGGTGGCGGCGGGGCCGCGCGCGCCGTTCGGTAGCGACGACGCAGAGGCGCTGCGCCGCTGGACGGCCGACGGCGGCAAGACCCTGTTGCTGCTGGAACCGGACACGCGCCACGGGCTGGATGCGTTGCTGGCCGACTTCGGTATCGCGCGGCCGATGGGCGCGCTGGTCGACCCCGGCAGCCATTACCGCAACGACCCCGGCAGCCCAGCCGTCAGCGACTACACGCGGCACAAGATGACGCGCGGCCTGCCGTTAAGTTTCTTTCCCGGCGCGGCAGGCCTGGAACCCGCCGGAGAGGCGCTGCCGCAAGGCGTGACGGTCACGCCGCTGGCGCAGACGTCGGCACAGGCGCAGTTGCCGGGGCAGTCGGCGGGGCGCTACACCTTGATGGCGCTGGCCACGCGCAACGCGCAGACCGCCAGCGCGGACGGGTCGGCGCGGCCCACGCTGCTGGTTGCGGGCGATAGCGATTTCGCCACCAACCGCCATTTCGCCACGCTGGGCAACGGCGCACTTTTTACCAGCGCCGTCACGCTGCTGGCCGGTGAAGACGCCTTGTTGACGATACGCCCGCGCCATTACGAAAACCGTCGTGTCGAGCTGACCAATCGCCAGATGCGCACCGTGTTCTGGACCAGTACCGTGGCCTTGCCATTGCTGGCCTTGATGACGGGCCTGCTGCTGTGGTGGAGGCGGCGATGAACGCGGGGCGTGGCTGGCTGATGTTGCTGGCGGCGGGCGTTGCGCTGTCCGCCTGGCAATGGCACGAGGCCATGGAATCGCCCGCCACCCACAGTGGGCACACGCACCTGCATGACGACACCGGCAAGCCGGCGCGGCTGTACGCGTGGAACGCCGCGCAGGCGGCGCGTATCACGCTGTCCACGCCAGCATCCACGACGACGTACACACGCGCCGCTCAGGGTTGGGCCGCGATGCCGGGCAGTGCAACCTCCACCGCACCCCCCGCCTTCGACGCAGACGACTTCCTGCCGCTGTTTTCGCAAGCCCGCAGTGACCGCGTGCTGGCCCCGCACCCCGGCGAATCATATGGCCTGAATCCGCCCGCGCTACGCATCGCCATCGATGACGATAAAGGCGCCACGCTGGCCCGGATGGACGTCGGCGCGCTCACGCCGGATGGACTAGGCCGTTATGTGCAATTGCCCGATGAACCGCACCTGCGCATCATCCCCGATTACCAGACGCGCGCGCCGATGGCCGCGACGATTCAGGTAAACCCGCATGCGCCCGGCATGGCGACCACGGCCTCTCTATTGCTTGTGAAACCCGGCTTGCGCAAAGATAAATAGCCGCTCAAAAGGGGCGTCCCTATACTTCGCTGCACATCGGACTAGTACGAAAAGTGGCGCTTGCCAGTGATCGCGCCGGTCCATAAAAGTGCCTTCCGTTCCGCTTCGATTCGCGTTCGAAGTCAAGGCGGCAAGGTTGATAACGAGACAAGGGCGCGCCACGCGCACGCCCGGGCCATGTGCCCACGCCGCCTTGCCGGCGATGCCCGTTGCCCCGGCAACGCATCGCGGACGGGGCAGGTGTTTAGCGTATTGGGAGAAGACGCTTGACCTTGGATCTACTGCCTCTCGCCTTGGTGGATGGCGTGGCGTACGCCAGTCTGCTGTTCCTGGTGTCGATGGGGTTAACCCTGGTGTTTGGCGTGATGGGCATCTTGAACGTTGCCCATGGCGCCTTCTACGCCTTCGGCGGTTATGCCGCGGCCAGTCTCGTCATGTTTCTGGCGCCCAAAACCGATTCCCCATTCCTGCTGTTCGCCGCGTTGTTCGTGGCCGCCATCGCCATCGGCCTGGCGTTGGGCAGCATCATGGAATTCGTGCTGATCCGCCGCGCGCAGAACTACGACCCCATCCTGAAACTGCTGATCACCTTTGGCGGCTTCCTGATGCTGGAAGACGTCCAGCGCCTGCTGTGGGGCGCGCAGCCCTACAGCGCCAGCGAAGTCGTGAACCGTCTGGGCAATATCGAAATCGGCGACATCACCTACACCACCTACCAGCTGGTGGTGGTGCCCGTGACCGCCGTGCTGGCCTACGTGTGCCTGGAGTATTTCCTGCGCCACACCAAGCTGGGCAAGCAGACGGTGGCCACGACGCACAACCGTGAAGTGGCCACGTCGTTGGGCATCAACGCCAAGAAGATCGGCTACGTCACCTTCGTGATCGCCACCATCCTGGGCGCATTGGGCGGCGCGCTGGCCGCGCCCACCACGTCGCTGGTGCCGGGCGCCGGTACCGACATGACGGTGCTGTCGTTTGCGGTGGTTGCCACGGCGGGGCTGGGCCAGATCACCGGTGCGCTGATCGCGGCGCTGTTGATTGGCGTCATGCGTTCCATTGCCGTCTACGCCGCGCCCGAACTGGAAGTGGCGGTGCCGTACATCATCATGGTGTTGGTGCTGATCATCCGGCCGCATGGCTTGTTCACCGTCGCCCAAGCCCGGAGGATCTGATGAAAGTCGTCGTACTCAGCCTCGTGGCCGCGATGGCCACGCTAGCTCTTGGCTATAGCCTTTCCTGGACAATCACCCCCATCGTCATCGGCCTGACCTACGCCATCGCGGCGCTGGGCGTGTCGGTGATGGCGCGGGCTGGCCAGATCTCGTTTGGCCATGCCATGTATTCCTGCATCTCGGCCTACACGGTCGCGTTCCTGGCGCGCGCCATGCCGGGCACCGACGCGCTGCTGCTGATTATGGCGGGCGTCGTTGCCAGCTTCCTGGCGGCCATCGTGATCGGCCTGTTCGTGGTGCGCTATCGCGGCATCTTCTTCGGGATGCTGAACCTGGCGTTGAGCATGGTGCTGTTCGCGTTGCTGGGCAAGCTGTACACGCTGACCGGCGGCTCGGACGGGATGCGCATCGTGCGCCCGACAATGGCCGGCGTGCTGATGGAACGCGAGTCCTTCGAACGCGCGTTGCTGGTGCTGACGCTGGTGTTGTCACTGGTGCTGGCCTGGTGGGTGCAGCGCTACTTCCGTTCGGGCAGCGGGCAGGCGTTGTCCGCCATCAAGACCAACGAAACGCGCATTGAGTACCTGGGGTTTTCCGCGTACTTCATCATGTGGAAGGGCTACCTGCTGTCGGCTGTCGTCGTCGGCTTCTCGGGCGCGATCCTGGCCTTGATGCAGGGCCTGGTCACCCCCGAAATCGGCTCGTGGCTGCGCTCGGGCGAATTCGTCTTCATCACCATTCTGGGCGGCGCGGGCCATGCGGCCGGTGCGTTCCTGGGCGCCGTCGGTTTTGAAACGGTGAAGCTGGTGTCGGCCGCTTACTTCCCCGGCCTGTGGCAGTTCTTGCTGGGCCTGACGCTGATCCTGGTGATCTTCATGTTCCCCACCGGCTTTGTCGGCCAGGTCATGAAGCGCATCGCCACGCGAAAGCGCGATGAGGCCCGGGCCCGCGCCCGCGCCAACGCCACCTTGCAGGCGCGCGTTTCCGCCAACACGCACGCGCCGGTGAGGAACTGATGATGAAACCGCTTATTCAAACCACAGATCTTTACCTGGCCTTCGGCGGCGTGATCGCGGCCGACAACATCAACTTCGAATTGCATGAAGGCGAACGCCTGGCCGTCATCGGCCAGAACGGCGCGGGCAAGACCACCTTCATCAACATCTGCACGGGCTACCTGGCGCCGTCCAAGGGCCGCGTGATTTTCGATGGGCGCGACGTCACCGCCATGGCGCCGCGCAAGATCGTGCGTCTGGGGCTGGGCCGTTCGTTTCAGTTGCCGCAGCTGTTCACCGAACACACGGTGCGCCAATGCGTGCAGATCGCCGCCGCGCGCCGCAACAAGGAACTGAGCTGGTTCCGTTCGCTGGAAAGCACCATCGACGAAAAAGAAGTGGACGCCACGCTGGACCTGGTGGGCCTGTTGCCCGAAGCCGACGAGGCTTCCATCGAGTTGCCCGAGGGCAAACGCAAGCTGCTGGATGTGGCCATGGCGCTGGCGCTGCGGCCCAAGCTGCTCATCATGGACGAGCCCACCAGCGGGGTGGCGTCCGAAGACAAATTCGCCTTGATGGAAACCGTGATGCACGCGCTGGACGAGCGCCGCGTGACGAGCTGGTTTGTCGAGCACGACGTGGACATCGTGTCGCGCTACGCCACGCGCGTGGCCGCCTGGATCGCGGGCAAGGTGGCCGCCGACGGCACGCCGGACGAAGTCTTGAATAACCCGCAGATCAAAAGCGAAGTGCTGGGGGCCTGAACCATGCTGAACCTATCGGCCATTAACGTAGACCTGGCAGGCAACCGCATCCTGCGCGACGTCAACGCCAGTTTTGAATCATCCAAAACCATCGGGATTGTGGGGCGCAACGGCGCGGGCAAGACCACCTTGCTGCGCACCATCATGGGCCTGACCAAGATCAAGTCCGGCAAGATCGCGTTCGACGGGGCCGACCTGACAGCCATGCCCGGCCACAAGCGCGCGGCCTTGAAAGTGGGCTACGCGCCTGAAGATCGCGTGATCTTCCCGACCATGACCGTCGCTGAAAACCTGAACCTGCCGTGCGAAGTGCAAGGCCAGTCCAAGACTGAAATCGCCGCCCGCATCCAGACCGTGCTGAAGGTGGTGCCGCAGCTGGAACCCATGCTGGGCCGGTCTGGTTCGGCGCTGTCGGGCGGGCAGGGAAAGATGGTGGCGCTGGCGCGCGCCATCATGGTCGGCACGCGGCTGTTGATGTTGGACGAACCCTTTCAGGGCCTGGCCCCCAAGCTTGCGCGCGACTACACCGAAGCGTTGGGGCGCCTGAAGGAATTGCAGCCCGACCTATGCGTCGTCATCACGGAATCCAACGTGAAGCTGCTGGGCGACATTCCTGACCAGATCTGGACGATCGAGCGCGGCTCGATCACCTTGAATTGAACTTCCGGAGACATTGCATGACGCAGATGATTATCAACGGCCGCCAGGTCGATGCCCATGACGGGCGCACCATAGACGTGGTGTCGCCGGTGGACGGCGACGTATTCACCACCATTCCGCGCGGTCAGCAGGCCGACGTGGATGCTGCTGTCGGCGCCGCCCGCGCCGCGCTGGAAGGCGATTGGGGCCGCATGACGGCGCTGGAACGCGGCCGCCTGCTGCTGCGCCTGGGTGAATCCGTGCTGGCGCATCACGAAGAGCTGGCGCGGCTGGAATCGCGCGACACCGGCAAGCCCATGTCCACCGCGCGCGGCGACATCACGGTGCTGGCGCGCTACTTCGAGTTTTACGGTGGCGCGGCCGACAAGGTGCACGGCCAGACCATTCCTTTTCAGAAGGACTATTCCGTCCAGCTGATCCGCGAGCCGCTGGGCGTGACCGCCCACATCATTCCTTGGAATTACCCCGCGCAGATGTTCGGCCGCAGCGTGGCCCCGGCGCTGGCCATGGGCAACGCCAGCGTCGTCAAGCCGGCCGAAGACGCCTGCCTGTCCATCATCTGCGTGGCCGAACTGGCTTTGGAAGTGGGCTTTCCGCCGGGTGCGCTGAACATCGTGACGGGCCTGGGCGAAGAGGCGGGCGCCAGCCTGTCGCGTCACCCCGACATCAACTTCATCACCTTCACCGGCTCGAACGAAGTGGGCGTGCTGATCCAGCAGGCCGCCGCCGTCAACGCGGTCAAGTGCGTGCTGGAACTGGGCGGCAAGTCGGCCCACATTGTGTTCGACGACGCCAACTACAAACTGGCCATTCCCGCCATCGTCAAAGGCATCGTCCACAACACCGGGCAGACCTGCACGGCGGGCAGCCGCCTGCTGGTGCAGCGCGGCGTGTATGCCGATTTCATGAAGGCGCTGGCCGCCGAGTTTTCCAAGGTGCGCGCCGGCACGCCCGACATGGACCTGACCTGCGGCCCGGTCGTCAACAAGGCGCAGTTCGACCGCGTCAACCGCTACATCGCCAAGGGCCTGGCCGATGGGCTGACCGTGGCGGCCGAAGGCGCCATTGCCGACGGCGTGCCTTCTGGCGGCTACTTCGTGAAGCCGACACTGTTTTCCGCGCCCTCGCACGACAGCACCTTGCTGACCGAAGAAATCTTCGGGCCGGTGCTGGTGGCGCTGCCCTTTGACACCGAAGCCGACGCCATCCGGCTGGCCAACGCCACCGACTACGGCCTGCTGGGCGCGGTCTGGACCGAGAACGGCGGACGCCAGCAGCGCGTGGCGCGCGGCATCAAGTGCGGTCAGGTCTACATCAACGGCTTTGGCGCGGGCGGCGGCGTGGAACTGCCGTTTGGCGGCGTCAAGAAAAGCGGCCACGGGCGCGAGAAGGGCTTCATCGCGCTGGAAGAAATGAGCACGACCAAAACGCTGATCCAGTTCTACGGCGAATGATCGCCACGCATATCGGAGTCAAGTCATGAGTCAGTTGCAGGGTAAGGTCGCCATCGTCACGGGCGGTGGCAGCGGTTTCGGCGAAGGCATCGTCAAGCTGTATGCGAAAGAGGGCGCCAAAGTCGTCATCGCCGACATCAACAAGGAAGCCGCCGACCGCGTGGCCGCCGAAGTGGGCGCCGCCGCGCTGGCGGTCAAGGCCGACGTGTCCAGCCGCGCCGACATCGACAACGTCGTGCGCGTCTGCCAAGAAAAATTCGGTTCCGTCGACATCGTGGTCAACAACGCCGCCATCACCCACAAGAACCAGCCCATGCTGGACGTGGACGAGGCCATGTTCGACCGCATGTTCGAGATCAACGTGAAGTCCATCTACCACATGGCGCAGGCCGTGGTGCCCGTGATGCGCAAGCAAAAGCGCGGTGTGATCCTGAACGTCGGGTCCACCGCCGGCATCCGCCCGCGCCCCGGCCTCAGTTGGTACAACGCGTCCAAGGGCGCGGTCAACGTGCTGTCCAAATCGATGGCCGTGGAGCTGGGCCCCGACGGCATCCGCGTCAACGCCATCTGCCCGGTGATGGGCATCACCGGGATGTTCGAACTGTTCATGGGTCTGCCCGACACGCCCGAGAACCGCGCCAAGTTCGTGTCCACCATTCCGCTTGGCCGCTTCTGCCAGCCATCGGACGTGGCGGCGGCGGCCTTGTTCCTGGCCAGCGACGCGGCGGAATTCATCACTGGCGTGGAGTTCCCGGTGGACGGCGGACGCACGGTGTAAGGCTGTGATCGGGGCGGTGCCTGCCGGCCGGTTGCCGGTCGGCATTGCTAGTGGTCCGTATTGCTTTCGGTCCGCATCGCTTCTAGCCCGTATTGCTTCTAGCCCGTATTGCTTCTACTTGGATGTCAGCGCATGAAAATCAAAGCGGCGTTGTTGCGTAACGTAGGGGTGCCCGGCCCTTATGCCCAGACCCGGCCCCTGACCATCACCGAGGTCGACCTGGACCCGCCCGGCACGGGCGAGGTGCTGGTGCGCATCAAGGCGGCCGGGCTGTGCCATTCCGACCTGTCGGTCATCAACGGCGACCGCCCGCGCGGCGTGCCCATCGTGTTGGGGCACGAGTCGTCCGGCGAAGTGGTCGAGACCGGCCCCGGCGTCACCGACTTGAAACCCGGCGACCACGTGGCCATGGTGTTCGTGCCCAGCTGCGGCTGCTGCAACCCCTGCATGGAAGGCCGCCCCGCACTGCGCGAACCCGGTGCGGCCGCCAACACGCAAGGCACTTTGCTGGGTGGCGACCGCCGCCTGCACATCGGCGAGGAATACCTGAACCACCACACCGGCGTGTCCTGCTTCGCGCAATACGCCGTGGTGTCGCGCCGGTCCTGCGTGAAGGTCAACGTTGAACTCAGCCATCGCGAAGCCGCGCTGTTCGGCTGCGCCGTGTTGACGGGCGCGGGCGCGGTGCTGAACCGCGCACGCATCAAGGCAGGCGACACCGCCGCCATCGTCGGGCTGGGCGGCGTGGGCCTGTCAGCCTTGCTGGCTGCGGTTGCGGCCGGTGCGCGCCGCGTGGTGGCCATCGACCTTAGCGACGAAAAACTGGCGCTGGCCAAGGAGCTGGGCGCCACCCATGTCGTCAACCCCAAGCAGGTCAAGACGGACGATGACTTGTTCGATCTGGCCGGCGGCCGCGTGGACTACGGCTTTGACATGGCGGGCGCCGTGCCCGCCTTTGAAACCGCCTACAAGCTGACCCGGCGCGGCGGCGCGACTGTTACCTCGGGCCTGCCCAACCCCAAGTTCAGCTTCCCGCTATCGCTCTCGCAGATGGTCGGCGAAGAGCGCGACATACGGGGCAGCTACCTGGGTTCCGGCGTACCCGCCATCGACATCGGCCGCTATATCGACCTGTACAAGGCGGGCCGCCTGCCGGTGGACCGGATGATGGGTAAATCATTTTCGCTGGACCAGATCAACGAGGGGTTCGATCACCTCGCCACCGGCGGCAGCCTGCGCGACGCCATCGTTTTCTAAGGGCATAGACCCGACTACAACACTGGAGAGACAACCATGAAAACCTCAAGACTGGCCGCGCTGTTAGGCGCCACCCTGCTGTCCGGCTTCGCGGCGCTGGCCGGCGCCGCCGACAAGCCCAAAGAACTGAACATCGGCATCTCGACCTTCCTGTCGGGCTCGGCATCGGTGTTCGGCGTGCCGGCGCGCGACGCCGCTGAAATCCTGATCCAGGACATCAACGCGGCAGGCGGCATCGACGGCGTCAAGCTTGTGCCCAGCTACATCGACGAAGGCGGCGGCGGCGAAAAACTGTTGTCCGAATACCGCCGCCTGGCCGAAGGCGGCACGCGCGTGATGCTGTCGGCCATTTCAAGCGGCCACTGCAACATCGTGGCCCCCGTAGCCGAAGACCTGAAGGTGCTGAACGTGCTGTGGGACTGCGGCACGGAAAAGGCGCTGGAAGGCAAGAAGTACAAGTACGTGGTGCGCACGCAAGCCAACGCCACCACCGAAATGGTCGCGCAGGTGCTGTACCTGATGAAGGTCAAGCCCGACTTCAAGACCATCGCCATCGTCAACCAGGACTACGCCTGGGGCCGCGACTCGCGCGACATTTTCCTGGCCGCGCTGAAGAAGTTCAAGCCCGACGTAAAGGTCGTGGCCGAGATGTTCCCCAAGTTCGGTGCCGCCGACTTCTCCACGGAAATCAGCCGCCTGCAAGCACTGCGACCCGACGTCATCGTGTCCACGTCATGGGGCGGCGACCTGGACAACTTCGTGCGCCAGGCTTCGCAGCGCAACCTGTTCAAGAACTCTACCTTCGTGCTGTCGCTGGCCGAAAGCTCGCTGGAACGCCTGGGCAACGCCTTGCCCGAAGGCGTCTACGTCGGCGCACGCGGCGATCACTACTTCCTGCACCCGGAAACCAAGGACGACCCGCAGCACCAGGCCTTCGTGAAGAAATTCCACGACAAGACCGGCGCGTACCCGATCTACTCGGTCTACCACATGGTGCAAGCCATCCAGGGCCTGAAAGCAGGCTACGAGAAAGCCATCAAGGACAACAACGGCGCCTGGCCCACCCCGGAACAAGTGGCCGCCGCCATGCACGACGTGTCCTTCAAGGGCTACGGCCGCGAAGTCAAAATGCACCGTGCTGACGGCCAGGGCCTGGAAGCGCAATTGTTCGGCGTGACCAAGAAGAGCGACAAGTACCCATTCAAGGTGCTGGCCGACATTACGATCGTGCCGGCCGAACTGGTGACGCCGGGAGTGGAAGACACGTCGATGGGCTGGATTGAAAAGAACCTGACCCCGGATGTCTTGAAAAGCGACCAGATCAGGGTGTATTCGAACTGAGCAAGCTGTGTTGTGTGTGCAGGGACTCCCCCGGCGAGCAATCGTCGGGGTTTTTTTTTGGTTTTTTTAAGGTGTCAGACTGCATTTTTTATTCAGCAAAACATAGTGCGATGACAGACCAAGAGCCATGGTTCGCATCCTTAGGGAAGAGTGGCGTGCGGTCATTCTTCACAGCGTGGGCCAGATTTGACCTGATCGGGCCAATTTTGACCCGCTACAAGCCATTGATTCAATAGCGATATTTTTTTATCGGGTCAGAACTGGCCCGTTTTCTGGGGGAAAACGGCGGTTTCGTAGGGATTCCGGTCAGAGAGCTCCGTCGTAAGTGTCTTAGCCGCATGGCAAGCCATTGATTTCATGGAGCTTATTGACAGGACGTGACGCTCGGCATGGATGTTGCATGAGTCCGGCTAGCGCTTCCTTCGGAAGCCCCCCGGCCGCCATGGCCGACACGACGACGGAGCCCGTCATGCCTACCCCCGCAACGTTTTGCATTGCCAGCAAGAGCCTTGGCCTTCGAGTGTTCGCATGACGCTCAGCCAATCGCTTATCGACATCGTCGAAGAAACCCTGCCGCTGCCACCCGGCAGTTGCAACGCCTGCGAACGCAACGGCGTGCCGATTCTGCTGCTGCGCCCGGCGGTGGTGGCCAAGAGCCCGTTCTTACATGCGCGCGGTGCGCTGTCGCATCCTGGTCTGCAAGAATCGCTGCGCATCATGCGCAAGGGCTATGTGTATGTGCTGCTGGACCGCAGGGTATGGCATGCCTATCAAGTGACCGATGCGGGCCATATGCGGCATTTCGATCCCTACGAGATGGCGCGCGACGAGCCTGCTCCGCTGGCCGAGCGCTGCGTTCAGGCCGCCCACGACTTGCCCGCGTCGTTCATCGGTATCGACATTGATAAGTACAAACTGGCCTGGATCGCGTATTCGCAAGACCCTTGGCCGACGGCGGTGCTGGATGCGTACAAGTCAGGCGACGGTTTGAATGCCAATTACCCGCTACGGTTTGTCATCGTGGATCTGCCCAAGTTGCGGGACGATCCCACGGCGGGTAGCACCGCGCTGGCGCTGGAACATGCGCATCCGGTGAACAAACACGTGGCGGAGTATGTCAGCGGTGTCGACGACTTCGGCAGTGTTCACGGCTGGTCATCGCGCGTGACGCAAGCCACGGGCATGCGTAACTACCTGACGCTGATGGAACGGCAGCACCGCTTGCCGCAAGGCGTGACCGGGCTGATTCTGCCCGACCCGATCGGCATGGCCGAAGAACTCAACAACGTCCGCCTGGCCGCCTATACGCAGAAGCGCTTGTGGTCCGAAGAGCCGACTCGCCGCTATGCCTACCTGACCTCGCAATGCCTGCTGGCAATTCAACAGATGTACGCCGTGCAGACCGACGCCGAGACGATGGATAGCCCGACACCCTTGCTCGACATCATGCCCAGCGAGTCCGGCACGCCACCCGTGTTCTGGGACCCCGCGCGTGAACGGCAAGAGCGGGTGCAGGCCAAGATCACCGATCGCGTTGAACGATTGAAAGAACGCTACTGGGAAACCAATCCCCCCGCCGAACCGCGCCGCCATGGCCGGGCGAGCTTTCAGTCCCGGTATGACCGCGACATCAAGCGGTTTGAAAAAGATATCGATGCGTATGGCAAGGATTGGGCGCAGGTACTGGGTAGCGCGGCGTGGAAGCGCATCGTGGCAATGGACTATTCCGATACCGATGAACGATCGCGTCTGCTGCGCTTGATTACGGTTGGTGCGTGTTTGGACGGCGGGATTACCGATGCGATGCCTGCGCCTGATGCCGCGTCGGCGGAGCCTGAAACGCTGGGGCCTACCGGCACCGCGTGGCAGTCGTTGCTAAGTGATCCCAACAGCGCCGCCTATCTGGCCTTGAACGGCCATCAAACCTTTTTGCAAACCACCTTTATCCCGCTGTTCGGCGCCGGGGCGGTTGCCAACGACGCCGGGAAAAAATACTTCGACGCCGTCAAGAGCATCATCAGCAGCAAAGAAATCGGTGCATGGCGAGAAGGCCGAGCGGCAGACGCCGCCGACCAACTGCTGACCGCCATGCACGGCGCCAGCGAGCGCCTGAATCAACACTTGAGCGCCGGCTCCAAAGCCGCCGTCGATGCGGTTCACGTGGGCGGCGCGTGGCTGTACCGCAAGGCGCAGATGACGCAGGTGGTGGTTCAACTCACGGTGGGGGAACTGCTGTCCATCTGCGCCGAAGAGCTGCAACGCGTCGGCGAGCCCCTGCAACAAGACGCCAGCCGGCGCGTGCGCGCGTTTGTGTTCGCCGGCTTGATCAGCATCCCGGACCCGGCGGTGCGCAATACGCTGATTGACGTGACGCTGTGGATGGAAGGCAGCGCGGAAGAGATCCGGAAGCGAATCAACGCCTTTGAGAAAGTAGCCGGCGATCCAGTAGAAAATGTGGCGCGCCAGGTGGAAGGTGTGGTCCGTCAAGCGGAAGATGCGGCGCGCAAGGCGTCGCATGGCGCGATGCGAAAGATCTCGGTCGGCATGAAGAACCTGGAAGCCCCGGCGGCGCAACTGCTAAAGGGTTTGGAGTTAAGCGCGGCCCACGCGCAGGAGTTCGCGAAGAATGGGCTGACGAGTCTAAAGCGATTGTCTGTCGGGTCGGGTTATGGCGCGCTGTCACTGGTCAGCTTGTATTTCCTGCATGACAGCGTGCGTACCAGCCTGGATGCGGCGCGGGAGACTGTCGGTGCAAGGCATCCGGAAGCGATGGCCGCGTTGTATGGGGCAGGGGTGGGGCTGCTGGGGGCGGGTGTGGAGGCGGGTGGGTTGACGCTGAGAATTGGCGCGGAATGTGTGCAGCCGTTCATGCGACGGGTGGCGGCAGCGGAGGGCGGTGCTGTGACGCGGGCGATCGGGATGGGGAAGACGCAGATCAAGGCGGGAGGGGTAATCGCGGCGTTGGGCGGGGTGGCGGATGGGGTGGGGAGTTTCGCGGCGGAAGTTCGGACGGATTTATTGGGAGATGTCGACGCGGGAAAACAGTACAAGTTGAGTGGCTTCATTTCACTCTTCGGTGCTGCCGCGAGCATCTTTGGCATCTTGGTAGACGGAGCCTTGTTAGGGCCACTGGGCCTTGGAATCGTGCTTGGACTGGCCGCTTTCGTTGTCGGAAAAAACGCCAAGTCTCTTGAGTCGGACAGTCTGGAAATGTGGGCCCGTCGGTCCTACTTTGGCAAAGCAGAACAAGAACGTCGTTGGGAGGGGGCTGACCAAATGGACGCGGCGATTTCGGCGTTGAACGCTGCGGTCATAGGAATGGATGCAACCCTGGGCTTTCATTCCGCCAAGCGGGTAATGGATACCGATTTGCTTCTAACGTCAGACATTCTGCAGATCCAGGCAACGGGCGGGGTCGAATCGGGAATTGAACTGGCCTATCGGATCGTGTTGCCAGGGTTCGACCCCACGATATCGCGCTTCGAATTCAGGCTGCTTTTAGAGAGCTTTGGCGTGGAAAGAAGCGGACGCCGAGGTCCAAAACTGTCAGAGGGCGTGCTTGCGGCAATGCACCACAACAGCATGCGGTGGGCCCCTGGATTGGATTCGTATAAATACTTGCTGCCAGAAGATCAGGGTTTGCCAACCCGAGAATCTCCCGTCTTGAGTTGTCGATACTGGCTCGGACCCATGCACAGTATCAAGAGCGCCACGATCGAGATCACGTTCTGGCCTGACAGGGATGACCTTACCGGTTACGCCCGCATCAGCATGACCGAGGACGCGTAATGGTTCAACCCAAACTCAGCCCGGCCTGCTTGGGATGGAAACGCGACTTGCCCGGCCCAAATGACCGTCCCGATGCAATTCCTAGCTTGCGTGAAAACGCGCCCAATCATGTTGATGATGTCTACATGGAACTGTCTCGTCGATCATCCCGCATACGTGGGGTGTTGTTGCTGTTTATCCCATTTATGCTCTATGCGACGATCATCGGAGTACCCGGCGTCATTTGGAGTTTGCTGGTGGATCACCCCAGAGCGTTCACTACGAGCGATTGGTCGACGCTGTGGATCGCTGTGTTCGTTTTGGCAATTGGTGTCTGGATGACCGCATTTCTGTATCTGGCCGACGTCTCCCCCCCACGTGACCTCCCCATCCGCTTCAACCGCGCCCGCCGCCGCATCTACGTCTACGGCTTCCACATGGTCTGGTGGAACCCGTTCACCCGCTGGTACGTCACCACCGCCAGCTACCCCTGGGACGACGTGCGCGCCGAACTCTGGGAGCAATGGGGCGTCACCTCCGGCGGGGGCTTGATGATCAAGTGGGGCGTGTCCCTCGCCATCGTCAAACCCGGTACCAACGACGTCATCGAACGCTTCCACCTCAGCACCTACAACCACGACCTGGACAACCTCTGGGCCTACGTCTGCACCTATATGCAGCAAGGCCCGCAAGCCTTGCCGCCGTGCGACATCGAACCGCGCGATGCGAACGATGTGCCGGCGTACAACCTGGCATTGCGGTGGGCGCCTCGGGTGGAGTGGCCGGAGGCGATGGATTGGGAGTCGCGATCTAGCGAATATTCGCGTGGGTTGGAGGGCAGGGGAGAAGGGCGGTGATGAGATCAATCACGATTGTGCCTGACGTGGATGACCTTACCGGCTATGCCCGCATCAGCGTGACGGAGGAAGCGTAATGCCCAGATCGATGCTCAATCCTCCCTGCGCCGGTTGGAAGCGTGATCTTCCGGGTCCGAACGAGCCGCCGGAAGTGGCTCCGGCGCTGCGCGAATGCGCCTCGAACTATCACTTCGGGACCTAGCCAGTCTTGGATAGGTTTAATAATTTGGATGTGCGAGGCAAGCGTCTGGGCTACCCCCGCCCCACCGGCAAGGCCGCCACCGCCTCCCTGAAATCCGGAAACTCCTTCAAATACTCCACACTCCCTTCCACCCGCCTCACCACTCTTTCATCCACCGTCAGATTCAACACGGTCTCGCCGTCCCAAACCCGCGCTTGCTTCTTCACATGAATCAGCACCTTCTCGGTGAACTCCTTGTACGAGTCGTGCGGATTGCACTGGTCATAGTCGGTGGAGATGCGCTGCGCGGTGCCGGCTTCCAACCCCGCCTGCCGCGCCTTTTCCTGGATCCACGCTGCCGGTAGTGTCTGCAAACTCCCGTCGCGATATCCTCCGCCGATATCCGAGTGCGCGCCGATGAACCAGCGCTGTTCAACCGGCCTGTCCGGCGGGCGCGGTTCGGATGTTGCCAGCCTTGTCCATAGCGTTGGGAAATACGGCTCGCGGTATTCGTTCGTTGCGATGGCGTGATAGGCGTTGCGGACGTGGTTGCTCAGTTCGGTGTCGTGAAAGTTATAGAACTTTGAAAACCCGGGAAACGAAATGCCGCCGACGGGTATGCCCAGGCTGCCCACCGTGTCCCAGACGCCGACGAAATGCAGGTCGGTGTCGCGCGAGAACTGAGCGCGAAACGAAATGGCGTCGATGGACGAGGGCAGGCACTCATCGCGGTAAAGCGCGTACGCTTCGGCGACGTTGTCGTCGGTGGGGTTTTTGAGCAGGCCACATTTGCGGACCATGCCGGCCAGGCTGCGTGCCGAGTACGCGCCACGGCTGAAGCCGAACAGGAAAATGTGGTCCCCAGGTTCTTGGCGTTGGCACAGCCATCGGTAGCCCTGGCGGATATTGGCGGACAGGCCGGCGCCGAATGCGCCGCCCAGGAATTTATCGATGGCGGCCCACAGGCCTTGGCCTTGGGTGCCGACGCCTTCGATATACAGGGTTTCCTGCGTGCTGGTTTCGGGCGCGGCTTTGTAAAGCTCGTAGGCGTTGGTGCGGTCGTTGGGTTCGTTCCACGTACCGTCAAAGAAGATGGCCAGATTCTTCTGCATGCTCGGCTCTCCACAGATCGAGTCTTGCGATACATCTGCTGCTGGCTGGGATGACGCCCGCGTGAGGCACGCTATCACGCGGGTTACCCGTTTGCCGCCCGCGTGGTTTCCCTGCTGGCGGCATGTACACCGCTTTTTTTACTAGGGGTGGCGGACGCAAAAACGCCTGCGCGGGCGCTTGGGCGCAGGCGGGGCGGGAAGGGGGGATAAACGAACTAATGAATGCGTAGCCATCCGCCGTACAGGCGGATGGTATCCACGATTGGCGAGGTTGGTAGCCGGGTCGGTCAGTCCACCGTCACAACTCCAACACCACCTTCCCACCGCCACACGAGCGCGAGCAGCACGCCATCATCTTGTTGTTCGCGTCGCGTTCAGCGCGCGTGAGCACGACGTCGCGGTGGTCAATCTGCCCCTCCAGCACGCGCACCTCGCACGATCCGCACAGGCCTTCCTCGCAGTCGCTTTGCACGTCGATATTGGCGCCGCGCAGCGCGGTCAGCAGGGTCTGATCCGCGGGCACGTTGATGACGATGCCCGAGTCCTTCAGCACGACTTCAAATGGCTGTTCCTTGGACGGATCCAGCGTGCCCAGGGTGGAATGGAAGTGTTCCACGCGCAGCGCATCTTCCGGCCACGCGGCGCAGCACGCCGCCAAGCCATCCAGCAAGCCTTGCGGGCCGCACGCATAAATCTGCGTGCCGAAATCCGGCTGGGACAACAGCGCCGCGTAATCCGCGCGCGTGCCTTCGTCTTTGACGTGGGCATGCAGGCGGTCGCCGTGCAACGCGACAAGTTCGTCCAGCATCGCCATGCAGCTGCGTGACCGCCCGCTGTAATGCAGTTGGTAATCCAGGCCCAGTTCCTTGGCGCGCCGCGCCATGGCGCTGATGGGGGTGATGCCGATGCCGCCGGCAATCAAGATCAGCTTGTCGGCCGCTTCATTCATGCGGAAGTGATTGCGCGGCCCCCGGATGCGCAAGCGTGTGCCGACCACCGCGTTCGCGTGCATCCATGCGGAGCCGCCTCGGCCTTCCGTTTCCTTCAACACGGCAATTTCAAATACACCGGTCTCCGAAGGATCGCCGCACAAGGAATATTGGCGCGACAAGTCCGTGTCGCCGCATTCCACGTCGATGTGCGAGCCCGGCGTCCAGCGCGGCAGCGGCTTGCCATCGGGCGACACCAAACGCAGGCGCAGGATGCCGTCAGCGGCTTCGACCGCGCTTTGCACGACGACGGGCCGCGTGATGGCGTGCGACGAGGGCTCGCCGATGCGCACGGGGTGCTGATCATTCAGCAATGCCGGCGACGCGAGTTCCGGGTTCTGCTTCGGGTCCCACTCCACCCACAAGTGCTCCGGCCCGCGAAACGAGGTATTGGGCACATAGGTAAACGACTGCTCCGACAGCTTCATATGCGGCAGGCGGCGCGTGAGTTCTTCCAGGAAGATCTGCATTTCCATGCGGGCCAGGTTCTTGCCCATGCATTGGTGCGAGCCGTAGCCGAATGTGAGTTGGTCGCTGGCGTTTTCGCGGCGGATGTCGAAGAGGTCGGCGTCGTTGAATTGGCCTTCGTCGTGGTTGGCGGACGACGTGACGATCAGCAGCTTGGAGCCTGCCGGAATCGGCACACCGGCGATTTCGACGTCGCGCGTGGCCAGGCGGCGCCATGCCGCGACCGAGCCGTTATGGCGCAGGCATTCTTCGACGGCGTTGGGAATCAGGTCGGGGTCTTCACAGATCTCGCGCCAGGCGTCGGGGTGTTGCAGCAGCAGCTTGATGGCGTTGGCCGATGCGTTGGCGGTGGTTTCGTGGGCGGCGACGATGCCGGCCATCATCATGGAATGCAGGTAGGAATCGGTGACGACTTCCGGATGCGTCTGCTGCTTGCGCAGGCCGTATTGCATCCAACCGGGGCCGGACGGGTCCTGGCGCATCTTGTCCAGGATCTTGCCGGCCAACTGCCAGAAATTGCCCACGGCATGCGCCACGGCCACTTGTTCTTCAGGCTTGGGGCGGCCCCAGGTGTTGACCGTGTGCGCGATGGAATATTGGCGCAGCAGCTCCATGTCTTCTTCGGGCACGCCAAGGAAATGCAGCGCCACGGTCAGCGGCACTTCCCACAGCATCTGGTCGACGAGATCGGCGCGGCCGTCGTTGATGAAGCGGTCGACGTATTCGCGGGTCAGGCGGCGGACCATGGGCTCGTGGTGCTTGAGTTCTTCGGGCGTGAACGGGTCCATCAGCACGCGGCGGCGCGGCATGTGGGCGGGCTCGTCTTCGTTGACCAGCGTGCGGTTCATGGCGTAGCCGTACGACGCCAGCACGGCGTTGGCCTCGGGCCCGGTGGGGGTGATTTTTTCCAGCGCGATGGACGGGCTGAAGGTGATGTTGTCGCGAAAGATGGCCTTGATGTCTTCGTAGCGGGTCACCACCCAGTAGCCCAGCTTGGGGCTGTAGAACACGGGTTCCTGCTCGCGCGCCCAGCGCACGTATTCAGGCGGGTCTTGCTGATAGCCATCGCCAAAGGGGTCGAACTCGGCCGCGCGCGGGCTGACGGGGCAGCCGGTTGGGCTTTGCATCGCGGCAAGCGCCGCGTGATCGATGGGACAGCCCGACGGGCGCGAGGGAGAGGGCGATTGGCTCATGATGCTTTCCGTGTATTCGTGATGCATCGGCCTGCCGCGTGGGCGGCAGGCCGCGGGTGGTGATGGCAGCGCTTAGTCCAGCGTGATCTTCAGATCGCTGATCAGCTTTTGCCAGCGGGCGCGTTCGGCTTTCAGCATGTCGGCGTATTCGGCGGGCGTGTTGCCGACCGGCTCGATGCCGAATTCCACCAGGCGCTGGCGCGTGGCCGGGTCGTTGATGGTGGCGACCACCTGCTTGTTCAGCGCGTCGATGACGGCGGGCGGCGTACCCGCCGGCACCACGACGCCCACCTGCGCGGCGGCCTCGACGTTCTTCAGGCCGATCTCGGCAAACGTCGGCACGTTGGGCAATTGCGGCAGGCGCGTGGGGTTGGCAACGGCCAGCGCGCGCACTTTGCCGCCGTTGATGAAGCCCGCGCCGGCCGCCAGGTCGACCATCATGGCGGGGATCTGGCCGCCCGCCACGTCAGCCAGCGCGGGCGATGCGCCGCGATACGGCACGTGGGTCATGGTCAGGCCGCTTTCGACTTTCAGCAGTTCCATGGCCAGGTGGTGCGGGCTGCCCGCGCCAGCGGAACCGTAGTCCAGGCCTTCCTTGCGTGACTTGGCCTCGGCCAAAAATTCCTGAACGGTGTTGACCTTCATGGACGGGCCCACCACCAGGATCATGGGAAAGCGGCCCATCAGCGTGACGGGCGCCAGGTCCTTGACCGGGTCATACGACAGCTTCTTGTACAGCGCCGGGTTGAACACCAGCGTGCCGTTGTCGGCGGACAGCATGGTGTAGCCGTCGGCCGGGGCGCGCGCGGTTTCCGAGGCGGCAATCGCGGTGTTGCCACCGGGTTTGTTCTCGATGACGACGGGTTGGCCCAGGCGGCCGGTCAGGCCCTGGCCGATGCTGCGGGCCAGGAAGTCGGACCCGCCGCCCGCCGCGTACGGCACCACCCAGCGCACGGGTTTGGACGGGTAGTTGGCCGGTGCGGTTTGGGCAAACGCGCTGGCACAGGCCAGCAGGGGCAAGGCCAAAAGGCCGGCAAGCAGGGGGTGTTTCAGGGCGCGCATAGGCTGTCTCCGTATTGGGATGACCTGATGGCATCCCTTCTTTTGCGTAAATCATATACGCAATGCGTAATTTTTCAAGAAGGGTTAACCTTGGATCCGCGCCGGCAGGCCCCCAGCCGCCCCGCGCGCCCGCATTCGCCAGGAATCACCGCTGATATGACCCCATCCAAGCCGTCCAAGAAGATGCCCGCCAAGTCCGCCCGGACGTCCGACGAGGTTGCCCCCAAGGCGTCGACAAAGGCGTCCACGAAGGCATCCACCAAGGCATCCACCAAGGCATCCACGAATGCGGATGTGAATCCGGAAAGGGACACCCGCCCGCTCGAAAGGCGCCAGCGCGTGCAGGCTGCCGAGACCGGCATGGTGGTGTTGAAAGGCCTGGCCCGAATGGGCGGGCGCGCCAGCCTGACCGCGCTGGCCGCGCACGTGGACGAAAGCCCCGCCAAGGTGCATCGCTATCTGATGAGCCTGATCGCCGAGGGCCTGGTGGACCAGGAAGTGGCCACGCAGCAGTACCACCTTGGCCTGGAAACGCTGATGGTGGGCGTGGCCGCCATGCGCCAGGCGGACCCGTTGCGCATCAGCGAACCCGTGTTGATCCGGCTGCGCGAAAGCCTGGCGGTGACGTGCTTCATCGCCGTGATGGGCAACAAGGGCCCGACCATCGTGCGCTTCGAGGAACCGGCGCTGCCCGTCACGGTGAACGTGCGCGTGGGCTCGGTACTGTCGATGCTGTGGTCCGCGACCGGACGCGCGTTTCTGGGCGCTTTGGACGAAGCCCCGATCCAGCGGATGGCCCTGGCGGAACTGGCCGAGGCGCCCGACGATTTGCGCGCCTTGCTGGACCGCGACGATCCCATCGGTGGGCTGCGGCGTCAGGTGCAAGCGGCCGGCTGCGCCACGGTCAAGGATACGAACCTGCGCGGCATCAGCGCCGTGTCGGCGCCCTTGTATGACCACACGGGCCGGCCCTGCGCGGTGTTGACGGCGCTGGGCGCGACGGGTGGCTTTGATGTGTCGCCCAACGGCAAGGTGGTGGCGGCGGTAAAAAAAGAAGCCGCGGCCGCCAGCGCGGCATTGGGTTACGTGGCGTAGCCCTGCGCAAAGCAGATATGCGATACCGCGCATAGCGCCGGCCCGGCCCGCCGCATACCATGCTTCAAACACAAAAATCACAAGGTTTGGAGACGGTATGAAGATCGCAAGGGCGCTGACCTCGGTCGGCCTGTGGCTGCGGGTGGGGGCGGCGGTATCCGCCGTCGGGATGATGGGGCCGGCCGTGGCGGGCGCCTATCCTGACCACTCCATCCGGATGGTGGTGCCGTTTCCGGCGGGGGGCGCAACCGATTTGATGGCGCGCGCGCTGGCGCAAGGGCTGGGTGACAAGCTGGGCCAAGCCATCGTGGTGGAAAACCGGGGTGGCGCTGGGGGCACGATTGGCGCGGAAGCCGTGGCCAGCGCGGCGCCCGACGGCTACACGCTGCTGTACTCGACGATGGGCGTGCTGACCATCAACCCGTCGCTGTACCCCAAGCTGCGCTACGACCCGCAAAAGAGCTTCGCGCCGATCTCGATGACCAACCTGACGTCGAATCTGCTGGTGGTCAATTCCGATCTGAAAGTGAATTCCGTGGCGGAACTGGCGGCGCTGGCGAAGGCGCGGCCGGGCGAACTGACGTTCAGCTCATCGGGCAACGGCACGACCAGCCATCTGGCCGGCGAAATGTTCAAGTCCACGGCGGGTGTGGACATCCGCCATATCCCGTACAAGGGCACGTCGGGCGCCATCAACGATTTCCTGGCGGGCCGGATATCGATGATGATCGACACGTCATCGAACTTCATCGAACAGGTCAAGCTGGGCAAGGTGCGCGCGCTGGGCGTGACCAGCCGCCAGCGCTTGCCGGTGCTGCCCGATGTGCCGTCGATTTCAGAAACGCCGGGCTTTGAGTCGTACGAAGTCAGCCTGTGGTCAGGTGTGCTGGCGCCTGCCGGTACGCCGCGCGCGGTGATCGACAAGCTGAACCAGGACATCGCGGCGGTGATGACGTCACCGCAAATGGTCGAGCGCATGGCGGCCTACGGCATTCAGACCACGCACAGCACGCCCGAAGCGTTTGCCGCGCAGATCAAGACGGACACGGCGAAGTGGGCCAAAGTGATCGAGCAGTCCGGCGCCAAGTCGGACTGATTGCGAGACGGCCATGGGCGCGCGCTTGATCGCCCTTCAACGGGAAATTCCATGACATCGATGAATCCGTTTCGCTTGGCCAAAGCGGCCATGGTGGCGGCGCTGGCTGCACTGCTGATGCCGGCCGCCCACGCCGCGTCTTATCCTGACCGCCCCTTGACGCTGGTGAATCCGTACGCGGCGGGCGGCCCGGCCGATGTGGTGGCGCGCAGCCTGGGCCGCGCACTGGAAAAGCGGCTGGGCCAACCGGTGGTGGTGGAAAACAAACCGGGTGGCGGCGCGTCCATCGGCACGGGCTTTGTGGCCCGCGCCAAGCCGGACGGCTACACCTTGCTGCTGGGCACGTCCGCCGGCCACGTGGTGACGCCGTTGATGCAAAAGACGCCCTACGACGGGGTGGACGGCTTCGCGTTCTGTTCGGTGGTGGCCGTGCAGCCCATCATGCTGGTGGTGAACCCGGCGCGTGGCATCACCACGGTTGCGCAATTGGTGGAACGCGCCAAGGCCGAACCGGGCAAGCTCAGCTACGGGTCGGCCGGCGTGGGCGGCGCCACGCATCTGGGCGCGGAACAGTTCCAGCAGGCTGCGCACGTGCAGCTCAATCACATTCCCTACGCCGGCGCATCGCCCGCCATCAACGATGTGGTGGGCGGCCAGATCGACCTGGCCATGCTGAACCTGTCGGCCAGCCTGCCATTCATCCGCCAAGGGCGGCTGGTGGCGTTGGCGTACGCAGCCGACAAGCGTTCCCCGCTGCTGCCCAACGTGCCCACGCTGGCCGAAGCCGGCGTGGCGGGCGCCGAGGCCGCTACGTGGTACAGCCTGGCCGCGCCCGCCGGCACGCCGCCCGACATCGTGCAGCGCCTGAGCAGCGCCGTGCAGGCCGTGAACGACGACCCGGAATACCGGCGCGTGATGCAAGAGCAGGCGATAGAACTGATGTCCTTATCGCCCGCCGAGGCCGACGCCTACGTGCGCCGTGATCGCGCCGACATGCAGCGGTTGCTGGGCTCGTTGGGGCTGCTGGCAAAATGAAAAACCTTCGTAACGCCGCCGCAGGGCGATGCCGCCATGAATTTTGATTTCAGCCAACTGGCGTCCGCCGATGCGTTCAAGCTGCTGTCCAGCGTGGTCGTGCCACGGCCTATTGCCTGGGTGGTGACCCAGTCCGCGCGCGGCGATCTGAACGCCGCGCCGTTTTCGTTTTTCAACGTCGTCAGCAGTGACCCGCCCATCGTGGCGCTGGGCATCGGCCCGCGCGCCGGGCAGTGGAAGGATTCGTCGCGCAACATCATGGACACGGGTGAATTCGTGATCAACGTGGTGTCCAGGGAATTGGCCCGGCAGATGAACCAGACCAGCCTGGATTACGACGCCAGCGTTGACGAGCTGGCCCGCGTGGGGCTGTCCACGCAGCCATCGACGCTGGTCGCGCCGCCGCGCATCGCGCAAAGCCCGGCAGCGCTGGAATGCAAGGTGTGGCAGGTGATCGAGGCCGCGCCGCATCGTGTGATCGTGTTGGCGCGCGTGGTGGGCATGTATCTGCGCGACGACGCGTTGCTGAACCGCGATCGCTTTCATGTGGACACGCCCGCGTTGGGCTTGCTGGGCCGCATGCATGGCGCGGGTTGGTATGCGCACACAAGTGATTTGTTCCAGATGCTGGCGCCCACCGCGGCCAACGACCCGTCGGTGCTGCCCGCGCAAGGGCATTGATGCGCGCCCCGTCGCGCAACCCCAAGGAGAACCACGATGAAGTTGCATTGGTCGCCCAGGTCGCCGTTTGTGCGCAAGGTGATGATCGTTTTATACGAAGGTGGTATTGAAGACCGCGTGCAGTTGGTGCGCACGCCCGTCGCAATGGACAAGCCCAATCTGGATCTGGTGGCGGACAATCCGCTGATCAAGCTGCCCACGTTGGTGTTGGAAGATGGCACGGCCTTGTACGACTCGCGCGTCATCTGTGCGTATCTGGATGGGCTGACGGGCGGTCGGCTGATGCCTGGCGATGCCACGGCGCGGCTCGTGGCCGAGCGCCGGCAGGCGCTGGGCGATGGGTTTCTGGACGCGTTGTTGCTGTACCGCCAAGAGCGCAACAAGCCTGTGGAAAAGCAGACGGCGGCTTGGCTGGACGCGTTTGCGCTGAAGGTGCGTGCCGTGCTGGCCGCGCTGGAAGCCGAGACGCCCGCGTTGTCGGCCACCGGCTTCGACCTGGGGGTGATTGCCATCGGTTGCGCGCTGTCGTACATGGATTATCGTTTTCCGGATATCGATTGGCGCAGTGGCCACCCCAAGCTTGCCGCCTGGCATCAAGGCTTTTGCGCGCGCCCGTCGGTGGCGCGCAGCCAGCCGGATGAAACGCCGTGAACGCGCCGTATCGAACGTGGCCCGATGATGCGCGGGTCGTCGCGTGCATCGTTGCCGGCGTCATTGCGTGCGTCGATGCGCGCGGCGCGTCCGACTTGGCGCCGCGCCACAAACTGAACCGAGGATGATGATGAGCCGTATCCCGCTGCCTTCCCCCGACAGCATGACCGAGGACCAGAAACGCGTGTACGAGAAGATCGTCTCGGGCCCGCGCGGGCGCCTTGTGGGCCCGCTGCGCGCGGCGCTGCACAGCCCCGAACTTGCCGAACGCTGGCAGGCGTTGGGCGCCCTGCTGCGCTTTGGCACCAGCCTGCCGCCGCGTGTCAGCGAGTTGGCCATTGTGGTGACGGCGCGCCGTTGGAACAGCCAGATCGAATGGCATATCCACGCGCAGGCAGCGCGCGCGGCCGGCATTGCAGACGCCGTGCTGGACGCCATCCAGGCGCGGGAGATGCCGCGGTTCGACACGCGCGACGATGAAGTCGTCTACGAGTTCTCGCGCCAGTTGCAGGAAACCGGCCAGGTCGATCCCGACCTCTATGCCGAAGCGGTAGCGCGATGGCAGGCGGTGGGCGTGGTGGAGCTGACGGCGGTGATCGGCTATTACACCATGGTGTCCATGACGTTGAACGCACACGACATCCCGATGCCGGACGACGCGCCCGCGCCGCTGGATATTCCGACGCAAGGCGGCGCGCCGGCCTTGAGCCCATTGGCGGCGCTGCCGCGCAAGGAGCAGCCATGACGCCCGAGATACCGCGCATGCCCGTCACCCCCAGGCACGCGCTACCCGCCTTGGCCTGCGATGCACATTGCCATGTGTTCGGCCCGTATGACCGCTTTCCCCTGCAACACGCCTCGTCCTATGCCGCGCCGGACGCGCCTGCGCCGCGCTACCTGCGCATGCTGGATACGCTGGGCGCGGCGCGCGGGGTGTTGGTGCAGCCCGCGCCCTATGGCGTGGACCCGGCGGCGTTGTTGGACGCTTTGGCGCAAGGCGGTGAGCGGCTGCGCGGCATCGCGGTGGCCGACCCGTCGGTGACCGATGCGCAGTTGCAGGCGCTGGTGGATGGCGGCGTGCGCGGTCTGCGCTTTCTGGAAGCGCGCGACCCGGCGGGCAATTTGTTCCCCGGCAGCGTGGGCTTTGGGCAGATTGCCGCGATGGCGCCGCGCATGAAGCAGTTTGGCCTGCATGCCCAGCTATGGGCGCCTTGCGATGCGTATGTGCAGCATCTGCCGGCGTTGGCTGCGCTGGACGTGCCGATTGTGATCGACCATCTGGGCAGCCTGGTGCCTGCGCGTGGCGAACAGGATGCGGCCTTTCAGCTGCTGCGCGGCTTGCTGGCCGACGGGCGAATCTGGATGAAGCTGACGTTGTGCCGCGTGGGCGCCGCGCCCGACTATGAAAATGCCCGCTACATCCACGACGCCTTCACGGCCGCCAACCCCGATCAGGTGCTGTGGGGATCGGACTGGCCGTTCGTGCGCATGGGCGCGTCCGCGCCATCGGCCGATGCGCTGGTGGACGTGGCCTATGAATGGCTGGGCAACGACGGCTTGCGCAAGAAGGTATGGGTCGACAACCCGGCGCGCCTGTACGGGTTCGGTTGAGCGCGGCAGGCGGACCTGCGGCAGGCGGTCCTGCGGCAGGCGATTCCTTGCCCCTCAAGGTTCCGCATGCCACACGCCTTCGCCGCCGATTTCCCGCACCAGCGTTTCAATCTGCGCCGCCACTTCCATGACGGTGCGGCCCGGTCCCTTGGACCTGGAAAATGCCATGGAAATGATTCGGCCCATCGTCGGGTCGCGCAGCGCCGCGATGCTTAGCCGGCCTTCCTGCACCTCTTGCCAGACGGCATGTAGCGGCAGCACGGTGTACATGTTCTCGTGCTCCACAATCGACTTCATCAGCGGCAACGAATCCGCTTCGATCAACGGGGCAATGGTGATCTTGCGCGCTCGCGCCAGGCCGTCCAGCGCATTGCGCAAACCATTCGGCGCGCCCGGCAGGATAAAGGGCAGGCCGTTAAGCTGGTCGAACGTGACTTCGCCCGATGCGGTGCGCGTATCGCCCGCCGCGCCCACCAGATAGGAATCCACGTAGGCCAGCGCCTGCTCGCCCGGCGGGCACTTGTCGCCATAGCGGTACAGGATGGCGATGTCCACGCGGCTGTCCGTCAGCCACTCTTCGATCTGGCCGCTGGAGCCTTCAAGAATCTTCAGGTGCACCTTCGGGAAGTGCTTGCGCAGGCGCGAAAACAAGCGGCGGATCAGCGGATGCGCGGTGGACGGCAACAGCCCCAGCGTGACTTCGCCCGCGGGCTCGCGCGCCTGGCCGTTAAGCTCAAGTTCCAGCCGTTCGGCGTCGCCCAGCAGCGTTTGCACCAAGGGAAACAGCCGCTGGCCCACCTCGGACAAATTCACGCCGCGACCGGTGCGGTTGAACAGCCGCGCGTTGCACTCGCGTTCCAGTGCGTTGATGCGGCGGCTGAGAACGGATTGGTCCTGGTCCAGGTAGAGCGCGGCGCGCGTGATGCTGCCCAACTCCGCAATCGCCAGGAACGCCCTCCATTTGTTCAGGTCGGCAGTCAGGTCCAGGCTTAGCCCGGTGGCTTTGGCGAAAGGCATGATGGCGGGGCGGGGTCGCAGGCAGAAGGAACGGCATAAGCGTACGGCAAAGCGCGTGGCAACGGGTCATTCCAGCCCAAGCTTGCCGCGTCGGATCACGTCGCCCCATTTCTTGGATTCGGTTTCCATCAGCGTGCGGTACTGGTCCGGCGTGCTTGCCGCCGGAATGGCGCCCTGGTCGATCATCTTCTGGCGCAGTTCGGGTTCCGCCAGGGACTGGGCGATGGCCGCCGCCATCTTGTCGACGATGTCCTTGGGCGTGCCGGTGGGCGCGATGATGCCGTAGTTCGATTCCACGATCACGCCGGGAAAGCCCGCCTCGCGGGTGGTGGGCACGTCGGGCAGGCCCTCGAAGCGTTCGGGGCTGGCCACCGCCAGCGCGCGCAGCTTGCCTGCCTTGATGAAGCCCAAGGCTGCCGACGCGTCACCCGGGAACATCTGCACTTCGTTGGACAGCAAGGCCGTCACGGCGGGCGCGGCGCCCTTGTACGGCACGTGCATGATGTCGATGCCCGTTTGCTGCTTCAGCAGTTCGCCGCCCAGATGGGGCGTGGTCACGTTGCCGGCCGAGCCGTAGTTGTATTTGCCCGGATGCTGCTTGGCGCTGGCAACGAAGGCGGCCAGCGTGGTGTCGGGCAGCGACGGGTTCACCATGACCACTTGCGGAATGCGCGCCACCAGCGACACATACTGAATGGTGCTGACGTTGTAAGGCACCTTCATGACGTGCGGCAGGCCGGTGATGGCGCCCGGCACGCCGAAGCCGAACGTGTTGCCGTCCGGCTCGGCGCGCACGGTGGCGTCCACGCCGATGGTGCCGCTGGCGCCCGCCTTGTTCTCGATGACGATGGTTTGGCCCAGCCGCTTGCCCAGCGCGGGTGCCAGCAGGCGGGCCAGGTTGTCCACCGAGCCGCCCGGCGGGTAGGGCACGATCAAGCGGATGGGCTGGCTGGGCCAGGGCTGCGCGGCCTGCGCCACGGGCGCCATCGTTGCGGCCAGCAATACCGAGGCCACCGTCAATGCGGGTGCTTTTTTCATTGTCTCTCTCCTGATGGCGCCCAGTCGTGTCGGCGCGATGTTGTTATGCGCCGTCCAGGCCCAGGACCTGTTTGGCGTAGATGTTGCGTTGAATCTCGTTGGTGCCGCTGAAGATGGTGGCGGCCAGTGCGTTGAGGTAGGGCGCCAGCGCCTGCACGCCGCCATTCCCATCCCGATCCCCATCGCCGTAGCCCAGCCGCATGTCGGCGCCGCCGTATTCCTCGGCAATCTGGATCAGCAGCGCGCCCAGTCGTTCATGCGTTTCGGTGGCCCAGATTTTCAGTAGCGACAACGTCGGCGGCAACGGTCGACCGGCCCGGGCCATATCGGCAAACACGCGGTACATGGCGGTCAGGTCGGCGCTGTCCATCCGCAGTTCAGCCAGGCGGTCCGTAAAGGCGGGGTCGGCCAACAGGCCGCGTTGTCGCGCGATGCTGAAGATCTGTTGCAGCGCATGGCTCGCGTGCTTCGGGCTGCCGGAAAACAAGCGTTCGAAGCCCAGCAGTGCCTTGGCGATACCCCAGCCGGCGTTCAGTTCACCCACCAGGTTGGCGCGCGGCACACGCACCTGATCGAAGAACACTTCGCAAAACTCTTCGTGGCCGGACAGCGTGCGGATGGGGCGGCGGCTGATGCCGGGGCTGGCCAGGTCCACCAGCAGGAAGCTGATGCCCGCCTGCTTCTTCACCGTCTTGTCGGTACGCACCAGCATGAACATGTGCGTGGCGTCCTGCGCCAGCGTCGACCATGTCTTTTGCCCGGTCACGATCAGGTCGTCGCCGTCGATCACGGCTTCGCATCGCAACGCCGCCAGGTCCGAACCCGCGTTGGGTTCGGAATAGCCCTGCGCCCACACGGCCTTGCCCGACAGGATGCCCGGCAGGAAGCGTGCGCGTTGTGCCTCGGTGCCGTAGCGGATCAGGATGGGGCCCAGCATGACCAGGCCCTGGTCGGGTGCGCGCGCCACGCCATGGCGCTCGGCCTCTTCGATGAAGGCGATCTGCCGCGCGGGCGACAAGGCCATGCCGCCATGCTCGCGCGGCCACGATGGTGCAATCCAGCCCTGGCGCGACAGCGTGAAGTACCACGGCTTGATCTCATCCCAATGCAGCCGCCACGGCACATGCCGCAGGTGCTGGGGATAATGCGCGTGAAAAAAGCGGCGCAACAGCGCACGGAAGTCGGCTTCGGGCATGCCGTTCCAGTCGGCGTCGCGGGGAAATTCCCCCGGCGATGACGGCGTGGCGGTGTCGTCGGCAGGGGGCGCGGGCGCATCAGCCAGTGCGCCGTAGCGTTGGCGATGCGCGGCGGCGTTGCCCAGCCACGCGGCCAGGTGCAAGGCGCTGCGAAAATACAGGCTGACGTCGCATTCCTCGGTGTAGCCGATGGCGCCGTGCAACTGAATCGCCAGGCGCGTGGCGTCCAGCCCGGCGCGCGCCGCGCGGGCCTTCACCCGGCTGGCGGCAACCTTGCGAGCGGTGGCGACGTCCGGGTCCGTGGCGTCGGCCAATGTCGTTAACGCGTCCTGCAAACTGCTGGCCGCCAACTCCACCTGTAGCGCCGCGTCCACCAGCCGGTGTTGCAGTGCCTGGAACGATGACAACGGCTTGCCGAATTGCTGGCGCGTGTTCAGGTAGACCGCCGTATCGGCCAGCACCTGCCGCGCCACGCCGATCAATTCGGCCGATTGCATCAGGCGGCCGTAATCCAGGGCATGGTCCACGGCGTCCAGCACAGCGTCCTGGGACAGCAGCGCGTCGGCCGGCACGATGGCCGATTCGATGCTCAGGTGGCAGGCGGGCGTGCCGTCCGCGCGCGCATGGGGGCGCACGGTAACGCCGGGCGTGCCGGCGGCCAGGTAGAACAACAGGGTGCCTGGTTCGCTATCGGCCATTACCAGCCAGCCGTCCACGGCGGCGTCGGCAATGACATGGCGCTTTTCGCCGTTCAAGACATAGGCGCCTTCGCGCGGGGTGGCGCTGACGCCGAACACGCCCGCGGCCTCGCCGGCTTCCAGCTGCCCTTCGGTTTCTTGCCAGGCCAGCGCCATCATCCGCGTCCCATCGCACACCGCTTGGAGCAGGGTGTCGCGCAAGGGGGAGTCCGGCAGGGGTGTGATTGTCGTGAGCAGGGTTGCGCCCAATACGCCCGCGCCCACCAGCGGCTCGGGCAATTGCGCGCGTCCGGCTTCTTCGATGACGGCGGCCATCGCGTGCCAGCCCAGGCCCAGCCCGCCCATGGCTTCCGGCACGCTCATGCCGAGCCAGCCGGCGTCGGCGATCTGGCGCCAATAGGCGCGATCGGCGCCGCTTGCCGAGCGCTTGCGCTGGCGCTGGTCGCGGCGCGACAGAAAATCACGCGCGCTGTCGCGTATTTCTTCGATCAAGGCAGGGTCCACGCTGCTCATACGATGCCCTCGGCGTGCAGGCGCGCGATCTCGTCGTCGGACAGCCCCAGTTCGGCGCGCAGGACCTCGGCCGTATGTTCGCCCAGCAGGGGCGGCGGCAGGCCCGGCGCTATCGGCGTCTTGGAAAAATGGATGGGGTTGTTGATGACGGGCATGTCGCCCAGTTCAGGATGCGCGACGCGGCCCAGCACCTGGCGGTGCCGTACCTGCGGGTCCTCAAACACCTGGTCCATCGTGTAGATCGGGCCGCAGGGCACGTTGGCCGCAGCCAGCGCGTCGTTCCATTCGCCGGCGGTGCGCGCCTGCATGGCCGGCTCGATCAGGCGCGACAACTCGGCTTGCGCGGCGGCGCGTTTGGGGTTGCTGGTAAAACGCGCGTCGTCGGCCAGCGCGGGTAGCCCGATCACCGCGCAGAAGGCGCGAAACTGCGTGTCGTTGCCCACCGCCACCATCAGGTGTCCATCGCGGCAGGCAAACGCGCGAAACGGCGCGGTTATCTGCGAGGCCGACCCCATGCGCGCCGGCACCTGGCCGCTTGCCAGATAGTTCATGCCGATGTGCGACATGGCGGCAATCTGCGCGTCCAGCAAGGCCAGGTCGATATGCTGGCCTGCGCCAGAGATCTGGTCCCGATGGTGCAGCGCCGCCAGTATGGCCGCCACCGCGTAAAAGCCCGCCGTGATGTCCGACACGGAATACCCCGCCTTGACCGGCCCCGCGCCGGGTTCGCCATCGGGCACCCCGGTCACGCTCATCAGCCCGCTCATGGATTGAAAGATCGGGTCGTAGCCGGGCAGATGGCTGTACGGGCCGGACTGCCCGAAGCCGGTGATCGAGCAAATCACCAGCCGGGGGTTGACCTTGGACAGCGCGTCGTGATCCAGCCCGTAGCGGCGCAGGTCGCCCGCCTTGAAGTTCTCGATGACGATGTCGGCGCGCTCGGCAAGCCGGCGAACCAGCGCCTGGCCGTCGGGCTTGGAGATATCGATGGTCAGGGATTTCTTGCCCCGGTTCATCGCCACAAACGACGAGGTTTGCCGACTGGGTTCGCCATGGCGATCCGGCATCGGATAGCCCTGGTGCCGGACGTCGTCGCCCCGGCCCGGGCGTTCGACCTTGATGACCTCGGCGCCAAAGTCGGCCAGCATCTGCGCGGCCCACGGCCCGGAGAACACGCGGCTTAAATCCAGGACTTTGACGCCCTCTAATGCTCGGCTCATCGGTCTTCCCCTTATTTGCCCTGGAACACCGGTGCCCGCTTTTCCAGAAAGGCGCGGCGCGCTTCCTGGGCGTCTTCGGTCTTGCCGATAGCGGCGGTCATGTCCTGTTCGTAGCGGTAGCCGTCGCGCAGGCTCATGTCTTCGATGGCGTTCAGCGTCTGCTTGGCCAGCACGGTGGCCAAGGGGCTCTTGGACGCCAGCTCGCGCGCCAATTCCAGGGCGCGATCCATCAAGGCGTCGGCGGGCACGGAGGCTTCGACGATGCCCAGGCGATAGAGCTCGTCGCCGTCCACGCGCAAGCCCGTCAGCATCATGCGGCGCAAGCGGGAATGGCCGAACAGCCGCATGCCATGGCGTCCACCGCCCAGCAGGCCGACGTTGATTTCAGGCAGGCCGACCACGGCCGTCGATGCCGCCAGCAAGATGTCGCACGAGGCCACGATGGCCAGCCCCGCGCCCAGCGCAGCGCCGTTGATGGCGCCGATGACGGGCTTGGCGCATTCGCGAATGGCATGAAAGCACTCGCGGGTGCGGCGCGAGTGCTGCGGCAGGTCGCCGGGACCCTTGATGGTGGCGGCGCGGTTCTTCAAGTCCGCGCCCGCGCAAAACGTCTTGCCCTGTCCGGACAACACCACGGCGCGCACCTCGGGCGTTTCCGAGATGCGGTCCAGCACCCAGGACAGCTCGTTCATCATGTCGGTGCTAAGCGCATTCACCGGCGGGTTGGCCAGCAGGATGACGGCCACGCCGTCTTCAAGTGTGACGTGCAGCGCGGTGTAGGGGCCGGTCAAGTTGTCGGGCATGGTCATGTCCGTGTCTCCGTCTTGTTCAAATGATCTTGCGCTGGCGCAGGTCGGCAATCTGCTGCGCGCTCATGCCCAGTTCTTCAAGCACTTCGGCGGTGTGTTGCCCCAGCAGGGGCGGTGCGCGGTCGGCGCGCAGGTCCGCCGTGGCGAAGCGCAAGGGGTTCATCACTTGCGGCACGCTCTTGGCGGTGGGGTGCGGCAGGCGGCGCAACATGGCGCGGTGCGCCACCTGCGGGTCGTCGAACACTTCAGGCACGGTGTTGATCGACCCGGCCGGCACGCCGGCGCTTTTTAGCGCTGCCAGCCAGTGCGCGCGCGGCCGCGTAAGAAAGATGGCGTCCAGGATCGGGTCCAGCGTGTCCTGATTCGTCACGCGCTGGCTGTTGGTGATGTAGCGGGGGTCTTGCGCCAGCTCGGGCTTGCCCAGCAGGCGGCACAACGCGGCAAATTGCGCGTCGTTGCCCACGACGATGACGATGTCGCCATCGGCGCAGACAAAGGTGCGTTGCGGTTGGATGTTCGGATGCGCGGTGCCGGTGCGGCGCGGCACGCGGTTGCCCAGCAGGAAGTTCATGGCCTGGTTGGCCAACAGGCCGACCTGCACGTCCAGCATGGCGACGTCGATGTACTCGCCCTGGCCCGTCTGCGAGCGCCGCAGCAGCGCGGCCACGATGCCCAGCGCGGCGTAGACGCCGGTGGTCAGGTCCACGATGGGCACGCCCACCTTTTGCGGGCCGCCGCCGGGCTTGTCGTCGCGTTCGCCCGTGACGCTCATCAGGCCACCCATGGCCTGGATCAGGAAGTCGTACGCGGGCTCGGCGGCGCGCGGGCCGGTCTGCCCGAAGCCGGTGACCGAGCAATACACCAGGCGCGGATTGATCTTGGCCAGCGAGTCATAGTCCAGCCCCATGCGCGCCAGGGTGCCAACCTTGTAGTTCTCCAGCACCACGTCCGCGTCGCGGCACAGGTCCTTGACCAGCGCCTGCCCTTCAGGCGTCTGCAAGTCCAGCGTGATGGACCGCTTGCCCCGGTTGGTGGCGATGAAGTAGGCGCCGTCGGTAGTGTCCTGGCCGTGCTCGTCTTTCAGGAAAGGCGGGCCCCAGGACCGGGTGTCGTCGCCCAGGCCCGGCCGCTCGACCTTGATGACGTCCGCGCCCAGATCGGCCAGGATCTGGCTGGCCCAGGGGCCGGCCAGAATGCGGCTCAGGTCCAGCACTTTCACGTTTGATAACAGCGGCTGCAAAGCCTTCTCCTTGACTCCTGTGATGTGCAGGTAGTCTAGGATTTCCGGCTTGCGGCGGGATGCACCCGAGGCACAAAGCTGTTATGCGTTTGGCGCACCGACCCGCGTGCAATGGCAACAACGCGGGCAAGGAAAAGCCGGGGACTTGTCAGCGGCCCGTGTCGGGGTAATTCGGGCCGGCGTCGTTAAAGCCGCCGCTGCTGTAGGGATTGACGGCGCCGGGGTGCGGCGGGCCGCCGGGGCTGTTGGTGCAAGCGCTTACCAAGACAGAGATGGCAAGCGTGGTCAGCAAGGCAATCAACGTCGATTTCATGGTGGTCTCCTGCGGCTGCCCCGGGGCAAGGCGAGAAGAAATTATAGGGCGGCGACCGGTTGCCGGTGGGTGCGTTTGGTCCGAGGCGCGTCGCAGCGCTGCCGATACGCCTTGACCGCGTCGGAGTCCGCCGGCTGGAAATAGGGGTGCGGGTACTGCGCCTGGCGCATGGCGTCGTGCAGGCGCCGGCCCCAGACGCATTGCGCCTGCGCCTCGTCCCACAGGCGCACCGCCTGCTCAGGGCGGTCGTGTTGCCATAGCGCCAGGCCATAGTCGGCCACCAGCTCTTCATTGCGGGACAGCTCCCGATACGCCACATGCAGCAGGCGCAGCCCTTCTTCGCTGTGGCCTTGCAGGCTCAGGATCCAGCCCAGGGTGCCTTGGTTGAACGCGTTCGGCCCCATCTCGCGGATCGATTGCCGCGCCTGGGCTTCGGCTTGGGGCAGGTAGTCCGGAAAGTCCGCCAGAAAATAAGCGATGTTGTTGGCCCAGTCCGTGTCGCTGGCGCGCCCTGCGCGGGCGAGCTTGGCTTGACGCTGTTGCAGCGTTTGGGCATCGGCCAGCGCCAGGTCGGGCATGCCCAGCAGCCGCTCTACGTCCAGCCGGTCGCTTAGCAAATCGGTGTCGACGGGTTTCAGGGATTGCGGAAACCGCCATTCGCGTGCCCGCATCAGCCAGTGGCGGGCATCGTCCTGCCGACCGACCATCAACAGCAATTGCGCCAGGTTCAACTGTTGTTGCGGGGTGGCGGCGCAGTGCATCGCGCCGATCAGGGCATGTGCGCCGTCGACGTCGCCCTGGCTGAACTTGCGGTTGATGGCGTCCAGTTCGTCGAAGCAGGCGTGGTTGTCGGTGACGGGCGACTCGATGGACAAGGATATGGGCACGGCCGGCGTGTCGTGGCTGAAGTAGGCCGTGGCGCCTTGGCGCGTGGTGTAGCCCAGGTCTACCCATTGCTCGCCCCAGCGCTGGCGCATGGTCAGGATGTAGGGCCACGCGGGTACCGGTTCTTTGGTGCTGCTGCTGGAATGCAGCTGGAAGAAGTGGCCCCACGCGCCGTCGCCGACGCGTCGGATCAGCGTGAAGTCGTCGGGGTCGTGTGGCTTGTCGGTCCAGACCCAGGCGGTACGGCCCTGGTCGTCGGTGACGCCGTGCAGGATGCCGTCCTGGCTGGGCGTGTCTTCAATGAACTCTTTCTTGCCCGTCAGGAACAGGCGATACGGCGTGTGCGGAGCGAGCGCACTGGTGTGGTCGCTGAGCAGTGTCAGGGTCAGGGTCTGGCCATGGGTGCCCCGGCCGTACTGGGCCATGCCGGGCGGGGGCTCGGTAAGGGCGGCAGCGGAAGGCGCGGCGGGTGTGGCAGCTTGAGAATCGCTGGGCAGCACAGGGGGCAGCACGGCGGGCGTCTCGGCGGGCGCCATAGGGGGCGGCATATCGCCCACCGTCGCGGGTTCGGCGTGAGCGCCCGGCAAGGCCAGCAGGCCGGCGGCGGTCAGGATCAGCGAGGTCAGGCGGTGCAGGGTGAACTGGGGCATGGAGGTGGCGGGCACGAGGGCGGCCCGCCCGTCATTGAGGCGGGCCAGATTGTGTCACGAACGCGCGGCCTGTTGCTGCTTGTCGGTCCCGATTGCTGGCGACCGTTTTTGATCGCCACCGATCGCAGCCGATCGGTTCCACCTGCGTCCTATCGCGCTGACGGCTTCTACCGCTGTAGTCGTGCGGTGATGAAGGCGTTGATTGCGCGGGTGGCCTCGTTGTCGGCACCGACGTCGGCGTTGACCTGCGCGTGGTTGCGGGCAACGCCGAACAGCGCGGCTTGGCCGCCTTGTGCCGTCAACAGGTCGGCGTAGCGCTGCGCCCGTCGGCACGGGTCGGGCCGCAATGTGGAACAGACGAACAGCGCGGGCGGCTGTGGCCCGGTCAGTTGCGCGGCGGGCGACGCCTGCGCCCATTCGGCGGGGTCCGCGCCGAAGGCCTCGTCGTAAAACGGGGCGTGCGGGCGCGGCATGACGTCCAGCAGATCGAAGCCCGCCCCGTCCAGGATGATGCTGGCCCGCCACAAGGGGGCGCCCGTGCGCTGGCGCATCGCGGCGTCGGCGGCCAGCAAGGTCAACAGGTGGCCGCCTGAGGAATGGCCCATGACGAACAGGTTGTCCGGGTCGGCGTGCCAGCGGGCGGCCTGCTGGCCGATCCACGCGATGGCCCGCCCCAGGTCTTCGGCCTGCGCGGCCGGGCGGGCTTGCGGCATCAGCCGCGTGTTGACCGAGACCACGGCGTAGCCCCGGGGCAGCCAGTAGGCAAGCTTGTCCTGCACGACGTCGGGCGTGGCCTTGTCGCCGCCTTTCCATGAGCCGCCGTGCACCACGACCAGCACGGGGGCGGGTCGGCCGTGCTGTGTCGATGCATCGGGCAGATAGACATCGGCGATCTGGGCGGGGTCGGGGCCGTAGCGCTGATCGGCCAGCACGGCTGCCGGAAACGTCGAGGCGGTGGCTATCGGGGCGGCGTACGAAACGGTCATGCCCGGCCAGGGCAGGGCGGTGGCCAGCAACAAGGTCAACAGCAAGCGGGGCGCGCGCATGGATGGGACGTGGCGAAGGCGGAACGCCGATCAATGTAGCGCAGTTGCAGATGTCGCCGCCGACCGTCCCACCGCGAAGCCGACCCGACCGTCGCGACTGACCCGACCCGCCACGCCACGTCCTCATCCCCGCGCCGCCGCATCCGCCACCACCTGTGGCATGCTGCGCCCGTTCGCCGTTTTCCCTCCGATCCCACCCCAGCCTTCATGCTCAAACTTCTACCCCGACTCTGCGATTTCCTGCTGTTGGCCGGCGCCGCCGCGCTCTTTGGCGCTTGCCTGACGTCGCTGTTGACCACGGGCGCCTACGGCTGGGCGGTGCCCGACGCGCCTTACCTCTACGGACCCCGCGATTTCTACGCCGACGCCGTGCTGGCGGGGCTGGCCGGGCTGCTGCTGTTGACCCTTGCCGAGCGCCTGGCCGGTGCCCGCCTGACCGTGGCGGGCCGCGCGGTCGCGGGGCTTTCGGCGACGTTTGCGGCGGCGCTGCTGGCGCTTTACCTGGCGCCGCCCGCGCCGATCGTGTTCGGCAACACCTGGGCGTGGGGCGAGGCCACGCGTGAACTGTTTCTGGCGCAATGGCCCTTGGTGCTGCCCATTGCCCTGGCGACGACGGCGGTGCGTTGGGCCTTGCTGCGCGTGTCCAAGCTCGGGGCGCGCTAGGCGCAGGCCCCGCCCCGGCAGGCAGATGCGCCCGCCCCGCCCACCCCGTCCGCCGGTAATTTTCAGGCGGATTTCCACCCGTATGCGCTAGGATTGTCGGCGCAATTCCCCAACCCGATGTCCGCCTCCTCTGGAGAAACCCCGCATGACCTCCCTAGATTCGTTCGCCATCACCAAGAAGTGGCCCGCCCAGCATCCCGACCGCATCCAGCTCTATTCGCTGCCCACGCCCAACGGCGTGAAGGTGTCGATCCTGCTGGAAGAAATCGGCCTGCCCTACGAGCCCCATCGGGTGGCTTTCGACAAGCAAGACCAGTTTTCTCCGGAATTCCTGTCCCTTAGCCCCAACAACAAGATCCCGGCCATCCTTGATCCCAACGGCCCGGGCGGCAAGCCGCTGGCGCTGTTCGAGTCGGGCGCCATCCTGATCTACCTGGCCAGCAAGACCGGCCAGTTCATCCCGACGGACACGGCCGAACGCTACGAGACGCTGCAATGGCTGATGTTCCAGATGGGCGGCATCGGCCCCATGTTCGGCCAGCTGGGGTTCTTTCATAAATTCGCTGGCAAGGACTACGAAGACAAGCGCCCGCGCGACCGCTACGTGGCCGAGGCCAAGCGCCTTCTGGGCGTGCTGGACCAGCGCCTGGAAGGCCGCGACTGGGTCATGGGCGAGGAATACACCATTGCCGACATCGCCATCTTCCCGTGGGTACGCAACCTGGTCGGCTTCTATGAAGCGGGCGAGCTGGTCGGCTTCCCGCAATTTGCGAACGTGGCCCGCGTGCTGGAAACGTTTGTCGCGCGCCCGGCCGTGGTGCGGGGCCTGACCATTCCGAGCTAGGCATGGAACTGCGCCAGCTGCGTTACTTCGTGCGCGTGGTCGAGGCCGGCAGCATCGGCCGCGCGGCGATGTCCATCGGCATGGTCACGTCGGCCCTCAGCCAGCAGATCAGCCGGTTAGAGGGCGAACTGTCGACGCGGCTGTTGCAGCGCAGCGCCAGCGGCGTGGTGCCGACCGATGCCGGGCTGGCGTTTTTTCGGCAGGCGCAGTTGGCCTTGCGCCACGCGGATGACGCCGTGCAGGCCGCGCAACAGGCGCGGCTGGCCGGCCAAGTCAGCGTGGGCCTGTCATCAACCACCGCCGCCATTTTGGGCGCGCCGTTCCTGCAAGCCATGAACGAACGCTACCCGGACATCCGGCTGCATCTGGTCGAGGCGCTGTCGGGCCATCTGGCCGACATGCTCAACGGCCGGTTGCTGGACCTGGCCATCGTGTTCCAGGCCGAATCCGCGCGCCGTTGGAGCATCATGCCGTTGCTGGACGAGCCGCTGTTCCTGTGCGCGCGTCGCGACATGCCCGGGGTGCCGGGCGGCGACACGACGCGGCTGGCCGACATTGCGCATCTGCCCTTGGTGCTGCCCAGCGGCCGCCATGGCTTGCGCGCGCTGGTGAACAACGCCTTCCTGCAACTGGGCCAGACGCCGCGCGTGGTGGCCGAGGTGGATGGCTTGTCGCTGTTGATGGACGTGGTGCAGCTGGGCAGCGCCGCCACCATCCAGCCCAGCTCCGCCACGGCGCGTATTGCGCCCGGGCAGTTGCACATGGCCCGCATCGACGACGCCCACTTGTTCCGCCCCAATCTGCTGGTCAGCCTGTCCGACGACGAACTGTCGCCCGCCGCGCTGGCCGCGCGCCTGGTGCTGGCCGACGTCTCGCGCACGCTGGCGCAACAGGGCAAATGGGCCGTCGTGGCCCTTCACGATTCGTGAAGACCCGTTGACGCCCGCCTGATATCGCGGACGCCGCCCCGTCAGTACAGTCAGCCCATTGAATTGGGGACGATGGCATGGTGGACGTCTTGGTGGTGGGAGGGGGCAACGCGGCGCTGTGCGCGGCCCTGATGGCGCGCGAGGCCGGCGCCAGTGTGATGCTGCTGGAAGCCGCGCCGCGCGAATGGCGCGGCGGCAATTCGCAGCACACGCGCAATCTGCGCTGCATGCACGATGCGCCGCAAGACGTGTTGATCGACGCCTATCCCGAAGAGGAATACTGGCAAGACCTGCTGAAAGTCACAGGCGGACAGACCAACGAACATCTGGCGCGCCTGGTCATCCGCGAATCGTCCACGTGCCGCGACTGGATGCGCCGCCATGGCGTGAACTTCCAGCCGCCGCTGTCGGGCGCGCTGCATGTGGCGCGCACCAACGCCTTTTTCATGGGTGGCGGCAAAGCGCTGGTGAACGCGTATTACCGCAGTGCCGAAGCGCTGGGCGTGCAGATCCGCTACAACGCGCCGGTCGATGCGCTGGAGCTGGAAGACGGCCGTTTCAAGGCCGCCCGCATCGGCGACGAACGCATCGAGGCGCGCGCCTGTGTGCTGGCGGCGGGTGGCTTCGAGTCCAACCGCGAATGGCTGCGCGAGGCCTGGGGCCAGAACGAACGCGGCGAATGGCCGGCCGACAATTTCCTGATCCGTGGCACGCGCTTCAACATGGGCGTGCTGCTGAAATTCATGCTGGACGCGGGGGCGGACGGCATCGGCGACCCCTCGCAATCGCACTGCGTGGCAATCGACGCGCGCGCGCCGCTGTACGACGGCGGCATCTGTACGCGCATCGACTGCGTGTCGCTGGGCGTGGTGGTCAACCGCGACGCCGTGCGCTTTTACGACGAAGGCGAAGACTTCTGGCCCAAGCGCTATGCCATCTGGGGCCGGCTGACCGCCATGCAGCCCGGGCAGATCGCCTATTCCATCATCGACGCCAAGGCCATCGGCCGCTTCATGCCGCCCGTGTTTCCGGGCGTGAAGGCGGACACGCTGCCCGAACTGGCCGACAAGCTGGGGCTGGACCCGGCCACCTTTGCACAGACCTTGCGCGACTACAACGCCGCGTGCCGTGTCGGTACCTTTGACCACACCGCGCTGGACGACTGCCACACAGAAGGCATCGCGCCCGCCAAGACGCATTGGGCACGGCCCATCGACACCGCGCCGTTCTACGGCTACGCGCTGCGCCCCGGCATCACCTTTACCTATCTGGGCTTGAAGGTGGACGACACCGCCGCCGTGCGCTTTAACGACGTGCCCAGCGACAACCTGTTCGTGGCCGGCGAGATGATGGCCGGCAACGTGCTGGGCAAGGGCTATACGGCCGGCGTGGGCATGTCCATCGGCACGGCGTTCGGCCGCATTGCCGGCACCCGGGCCGCTGCCGCCGCGCGCGCCCAGACCCTTGCAAAGAGCGCGACATGAAGCAGCTTGAAGCCCTGGCCCGCGAGGCCCAGTCGTTTTCCACCCCGCATGCTTCGACGCCCGGCAGCCCCGCCGTGGCCGAGCAACCCGCGATGCCCGCCGCCATGGTCGAACACCCCGTCCAGTGGCGCGGCAAGAACGCCAAGCCGCAAGCGGACGCATTGACCGAAGACGAAACCGAAGTGGCGCGCGTTATGCAGATCTGCAACGCCTGCCGCTATTGCGAAGGCTTTTGCGCGGTGTTTCCCGCCATGACGCGCCGCCTGGAATTCGGCAAGGCCGACCTGAACTACCTGGCCAACCTCTGCCATAACTGCGGCGCCTGTCTGCACGCGTGCCAGTACGCGCCGCCACATGAATTCGCGGTGAACGTGCCGCAGGCCATGGCCAAGGTGCGGGTGCAGACCTACACCGATTACGCCTGGCCGGCCGCGCTGGGCTCGCTGTACAAGCGCAACGGCCTGGCCTTGTCGCTGGCCACCGCCGCGGGTCTGGCGCTGTTCCTGGTGCTGGCCGTGTTGATGGCGGGCGGCTTGTTTGATGAACCCATGGCCGGCAATTTCTACGCCGTGTTCCCGCACAACACGCTGGCGCTGATGTTCGGCGTGGTGTTTGGTTTTTCGATGTTGGCCTTGGGCGTGGGCGTCACGCGCTTCTGGCGCAACGTCAGCCCGGGGGCGGCATCCGGCGCGGCGGTGGCCGAGGCTGCGCACGACGCGCTGCGCCTGCGCTATCTGGACGGCGGCCACGGCAAGGGCTGCAACAACGCCGACGATGCGTTCACCTTGTGGCGCCGGCGTTTTCATCACTTCACCTTTTACGGCTTCATGCTGTGTTTTGCCGCCACCTGCGTGGCCACGCTGTACCACTATCTGCTGAATCAGCAGGCGCCGTATCCGTTGCTGAGCGCGCCGGTGTTGCTGGGTACGGCCGGGGGCATCGGCTTGCTGATCGGGCCGGCCGGTTTGCTGTGGTTGAACATCAAGCGCCATCCGCAACAGGGCGACGCGGCACAGAAGCCGATGGATCGCGGCTTCATCGTGCTGCTGTTCCTGACCAGCGCCACGGGGCTGGCCTTGCTTGCCGGGCGCGATGGCGGCGCGATGGCGCTGTTGTTGGCCATACACCTGGGCGTGGTGATGGCCCTGTTCCTGACGCTGCCCTACGGCAAGTTCGCGCACGGTATCTACCGTTCGGCGGCGCTGCTGAAGTGGTCTATCGAAAAGCGCCAGCCGAACAAGCTGCAACTGGGCTCCGATTGATCTGACCCGACCCCACCCGCGCCACGCGGGCATGACGGCGCCCCGGCGAGGGCGCCGCATCCAATGACAAACGAGGAGACTTCAATGATCCAAACCCGACTGCTGGCGCGCGTTGCGCTGGCCGCCTGTTTGCTGCCGGCGTTGCCGGTGGCGCACGCGCAAACTTTCCCGACCAAGCCCATCACGCTGGTGGTGCCGCATTCCGCCGGGGGCACGTCCGACATCCTGGCGCGCACGGTTGCGGCGCAAGCGGCCCAGACGCTGGGCCAGACCATCGTCATCGACAACAAGGGCGGCGCCAACGGCACCATCGCGGCCAAGCAGGTGGCCTCGTCCGCGCCGGACGGCTACACGCTGCTGCTGGCTACCGCCAGCACGCATGGCATCAACCCGTCGTTGTACTCGCGCATTTCGTATGACGCGGTGAAGGACTTCACACCCGTCACGCTGTTGGCCACGGTGCCCAACGTGCTGGTCATCGGGCCCAACGTCAAGGCGGCCAGCGTGCAGGAATTGATTGCCTACCTGCGCGGGCAGGGCGACAAGACGAACATGGGCTCGGCGGGCGCCGGCACGCCTGGCCATCTGGCAGGCGAGATGTTCAAGAGCGCGGCCAAGCTGCAATTCACGCACGTGCCGTACAAGGGTGGCAGCCCGGCCATCACGGATTTGATCGGCGGTCAGATCGACTTCATGTTCACCACCATTCCGGGCGTGTTGCCGCACGTGAAGGCAGGCACGCTGCGCGCGCTGGCGGTGACCTCGCCCGAGCGTTCGCCGGCCATGCCCGACGTGCCGACGATGGCCGAGTCCGGCCTGCCCGGCTTCCAGGCGGTGTCGTGGCACGGCGTGGTTGCGCCGGCCGGCACGCCGCCGGAGGTGGTCAACAAGCTGAACGCGGCGCTAAGCGGTGCGCTGGCCGCGCCCGCGGTCAAGCAGCGCCTGATGGAAGAAGGCGCGGCCGCGTCCACCCTGAACACCGCCGCGTTCGGCACGTTCATCCAGAGCGAGATCGCGTCCTGGGCGAAAGCGGTGAAGGATTCGGGCGCGACGGCGAACTGACGCACCGGGGGCGAATAGTGGCCGCCGGGCCGCCGGTCGCACCCGCGAATGACAGCCTTGCCTTCCCGGGGCGCCGTACACCGGGGCTTGCGGGCCCCGGCCAGCATGCTAGGATCGCCGCCATGTTGACGACCCTGTTGCTTGCCCTGCTGGCTGCCGCGCCCGCCGCCCCGGCCGCCGCCCCGGCTTCGTCCTATCCCCTGCAATGCCTGTACCCCGCCAAGCACGAGGGCGGCTCGCTGGAATCCGAGGACCATTGCGCGCGTGTCGACGGCGACACGCTGACCTTCGCTGCCCAGGCGCTGGGGCGCATGGATTTCAACGCAGACGGCTTGTCGCCGGCATACACGCACGGGTCATGGCGATGGGTACGGCCCGACGGCAAGTCCGTGGCCGTGGTCACGTACGACAATTTCGCCGACGACTTTGAAGACGGGCTGACGCGCGGGCCGTGGTCAGGCGGCATGGCGTATTACGACGCCCAACTCAATCGCGTCATCACGACGCCTTACGATTGGGTCGACCGTTTTGAAGGCGGGCTGGCCGTGGTGTGCCAGGGCTGCCGCAAGGTGCCTGCCGCCGGGGGCGAGCACTACTACATGGCGGGCGGCCAATGGGGCGCTATCGACCGCCAAGGCCGGGTGGTGATGCCTTTGCGTCACGAAGCAGCCAGCCTGATGCAGGACGTGGAAGCCGCGCGCGCGGGCGCCGACACGCGGCGCTGAGCGCCTGCCGGTCGTTCTCAACCGGCACGCCGCATTACCCTCCAGCCATCAGCTTGCCCAACGTCACCATGCCTTGTTCCATGTCGACGCTCCAGGGGTGCCCGTGGTTAAGACGCATGAAATTTCCGAACGCGCCCGATGACGAAAACAACGGCCCTGGTGCAATGCTGATGCCGTGATCCAATGCCGCCCGATGCACCTTCAGCGTGTCGATATGCTCGGGCAGCTCCACCCACACGAAGTAGCCGCCGGCCGGGCGCGTGGCGCGCGTGCCTTTGGGAAAGTAGCGCGCCACGGCCTGCAATAGTTCGCCCTGCTGCAATGCCAGCGCCTGCCGGAACTGGCGCAGGTGGCGGTCGTAGCCGCCTTTTTCCAGATAGGCGGCGATGGCGGCCTGGGTGGGCGCGGCGGTGGCCAGGCTGGTGGTCAGCTTGTTGCGCATGATCTGCCGGGTGTAGCGTCCCCCCGCCACCCAGCCCACGCGATAACCCGGCGCCAGCGTCTTCGAGAACGACGAGCAATGCATCACGATGCCCTCCTTGTCGAACGCCTTGGCCGGGCGCGGCCGTTGTTCGCCAAAGTACAGCTCGCCGTAAACGTCGTCTTCAATCAGCGCCACGCCGTGGCGCGTCAGCAGCTTGACCAGCGCTTCTTTCTTGCTGTCGGGCATCAGGCTGCCCAGCGGGTTCTGAAACGTGGTCATCAGCCAGCAGGCGCGCGGACGGTGCTGCACGATGGCGCGTTCCAGCGCTTGCAGGTCGATGCCTTCACGCGGATGCGTGGCCACTTCGATGGCGTGCAGCTGGTTGCGCTCCAACGATTGCAGCGCGGCATAGAAGGTGGGGGATTCGACGATGACCGCATCGCCCGGCCGGGTCACCGCCGCCAGGCTTAGGTTCAGCGCGTCCAGCGCGCCGTTGGTGATGATGATGTCGTCCACCGGCACCGACAGGCCATCGGCCAGATAGCGCAATGCAATGGCGCGGCGCAGCGCCGCGTCGCCCGGGCTGAGGTCGTCAATGGAACCCCACGGATCCAGCCGCTGCGCCGCCGACGCCATGAACTTGCCCAGCCGCGCGTAGGGCAGCAGCGACGGGCTGGGAAAGGCCGAGCCAAACGGCACCATGTCGCGACGCAGCGTGGCGTTAAGCACTTGCAGCACGTTGTCGCTGACGTCCACCGGGTGACGCCCGGCGGTGGCGCTGGACAGGGCGTCGGGTTCCGGTAGCACGGCGTGCGGGGCGCGCAGCACGTAGTAGCCGGACCGATCGCGCGCGCGGATCAGGCCCCGCGCTTCCAGCAGGTAATAGGCCTTGAACACCGTTGACGGGCTGACGCCCCGGCTGGTGCTGGTCTGCCGCACCGAGGGCAGGCGGTCGCCGACTTGCAGCAAGCCGGAACTGATGGAGGCGGTGATGTCTTCGGTCAACCGTTCATAGCGCTTCATGGCGGTGTCGTTTCAAAAAGGGAAAAAGAGGGGCGGGGCGGTACGCGGGTGTGACGGTGCGCCGTCATGTCGACATGCCGATGGCGCGCATCAGAAGCCGCAGCGCGTAGGCCGCCACGCCCAAGGTGGCGACGCTGGCGGCCCACAGCAGCGCCAGCCACAGCAGGCGGCGCGGCCAGGCAGATGTTGTCCAGACACGCATCAATGGAACTCCTCGCCGGTGCGGACCTTGCCGCGAAACACGTAGTACGACCACGCCGTGTAGGCCAGGATAATCGGAATGATCAGCAACGCGCCGACCAGCGCGAAGCCCTGGCTTTGCGGCGGCGCGGAGGCCGTCCAGATGGAGACGTCAGGCGGAATGATGGCGGGCCAGATGCTGATGCCCAGGCCCGTGTAGGCTAGAAACACCAGCGCCAGCGACAGCATGAACGGCCCGGCGGCGGGCGTGGCGCGCACGCGCCGGATCAGCTCGAAGCCGGCGGCGGCCACCAGCACCGGCACCGGGAAAAACCAGAACATATTGGGCAGGCTGAACCAGCGCTGCGCAATCTGCGGCTGCGCCAGCGGCGTCCACACGCTAAGCACCGCGATCACGGCCAGCAGCGTCAACGTCAGCGGCCGGGCGATATCGCACATGTGGCGATGCAGCCGACCTTCGGTTTTCATGATCAGCCAGGTGCAGCCCAGCAAGGCATAGCCCACCACCAGCCCCACGCCGGTGAACAGCGAGAACGGGCTGATCCAGTCCCACGCGCCGCCGTGAAAGGCGCGGCCCACCACCGGAATCCCTTCAATGTAGGCGCCCAGCGTCACGCCCTGGAAGAACGTGGCGGTGACCGAGCCAAAGACAAAGGCCATGTCCCAATAACGGCGATGATGTTCGTCGGCCTTGAAGCGGAATTCGAACGCCACGCCGCGAAACACCAGGCCCAGCAGCATGAACACCAGCGGCAGGTGCAGCGCGCTGAGGATCACCGCATACGCCAACGGAAACGCCGCCATCAGCCCCGCCCCTCCCAGCACCAGCCAGGTCTCGTTGCCGTCCCAGACGGGGGCCACGGTGTTGACCATGACGTCGCGTTCATCGCGGCTGCGGATCAGCGGAAACAGAATGCCGATGCCCAGGTCGAAGCCGTCCATCACCACGTACATCATCACGCCGAACAAAATGATGACGGCCCATATCAATGCAAGGTCGATGCCCATGGCGTCAGACTCCGGAACGGTTGTGCGGCGCGGGTTCCACCCCCGCCAGCGTGGAGGCGGCGGACAGCGGGCGTGACGGCTGGCGCGCTTCACCCGGGCCACCCGACAGCGGCGCGTGGCCGGGCGCGGGGCTGGGCCCCATGCGGATCAAGCGCAGCATGTACGACACGCCGGCGCCGAACACCAGCAGGTAGACCGCCACGAACAGGCCCAGCGTCAACGTCAGTTCGCCAACGCCATGCGGCGTGGCCGCGTCGGCCGTACGCATCACGCCGTAGACGATCCATGGTTGACGGCCGATCTCGGTGACGTACCAGCCGGCCAGCATGGCGACAATGCCGGACGGCCCCATCCACAGCGCAAAGCGTTGCAGCGCGCGCGACTCGTACAGCCGCCCGCGCCAGCGCGTCCACAGCGCCCAGCCGGCCAGCAGAATCATCAGCATGCCCAGCCCGGCCATGATGCGAAACGACCAGAACACCACGGTGGCATTGGGGCGGTCTTCGGGCGGATAGGACTTCAGCCCCGGGAACTGGCCGTCCCAGCTATGCGTCAGGATCAGGCTGCCCAAGCGCGGCACGTTAAGCGCAAAGCGCGTTTCTTCGCGTGCCATGTCGGGAATGCCGAACAGCGTCAGCGGCACGCCCACGCCGGGTTCGTTGTCCCAGTGGCCTTCAATGGCGGCGATCTTCGCGGGTTGGTGCTTCAGGGTATTGAGGCCATGAAAGTCGCCCACCACCGCTTGCAGCGGCGCCACCAGCAGCAGCATGCCCATGGCCATGGCGAACATCTTCTTCACGGCGGGGCTGCGGTCGCCGCGCAGCAAGTGCCACGCGCCGGACGCGCCCACCATCAACGCGGTCGCCAGGAAGGCGGCGATGCCCATGTGCGCCAGGCGATACGGAAACGAGGGGTTGAAGATCACGGCCAGCCAGTCGGTGGGCACGACGCGCCCGTCCAGGACCTCGTAGCCGGCCGGCGTTTGCATCCAGCTGTTTGACGCCAGGATCCACGTGGCCGACACCAGCGTGCCCAGCGCCACCATGATGGTCGAGAAAAAGTGCAGGCCCGGGCCGACGCGCGTCCAGCCGAACAGCATCACGCCCAGGAAGCCGGCTTCCAGGAAAAAGGCGGTCAGCACTTCGTACGCCAGCAGCGGCCCCGTCACGCTGCCTGCGAAGTCCGAGAAAAAACTCCAGTTGGTGCCGAACTGGTACGCCATCACCAGGCCGGACACCACGCCCATGCCGAAGTTGACGGCAAAGATCTTGGTCCAGAAGTGATACAGGTCGCGATAGACGGTTTTGCCCGTGCGCAGCCAGAAGCCTTCCAGCACCGCCAGATAGCTGGCCAGGCCGATCGTGATGGCGGGAAAAACGATGTGAAATGAAATGGTGAACCCAAACTGTATTCGGGCAAGCAATAGCGCGTCGCCATGCATAGCGGTCTTCCTGATAAACGGGTGTCCTACCCGTCGAACGGTAGATCCGCAGCGCGATGCAGTACAGATTCAGAAATGGAATAAAAAAGCGGATCAGTTTGGGCGGTCGGACGCGTAAAGCCAGGCGGGACGCCGGCTCTGGCGCTGTACCCGGATCAGGCCCGCGTCATGATGGTGTCCCTGAAAAACGGCGCAGACGCTTGCCATGCCCTGCGTGGACGGCGGCGGTTCCCGATCCCGGTTCGTTCGGCTACGATGGGAGCCCGCCGTTGGATCCACTTTCATCGACGTTTGCCGCAGGCCGCCGTCCTTCGCCCCATAGATACCCGAGAGTCATGAGCATCACCAAAACGAAGGGCACGTCCAGTAAAGCCCAGGCCTTGCCGCACCGCATCCGCGACCAGTTGCGCTATGAGATCCTGACGGGCGCCTTGCCCGCGGGCACGCCGCTAAAGCAGGACGCCCTGGCCACGCGCTTTCAGGCCAGCCGCATTCCGGTGCGCGAAGCGTTGCGCCAGCTGGAAACCGAAGGGCTGGTGGCGTATCACCTGAACCGGGGCGCGGTCGTCATCCGCATGGACGTGGACCAGATTTGTGAGCTGCTGGACATCCGCATCGCGCTGGAAGGCTACGCGGTGCGCGCGGCCGTGCCCAACATGGCGCGGGCTGACCTGGACACCTTGGAAGCCATCCTGAAGGCCTACGACGAGGCCGATTCGGTGTCGGAGTGGGCCGAGCTGAACCGCCGTTTTCACCTGGCGCTTTGCGCGCCGGCAAACAACACGCGGCTGCGACGGCTGATCGAGGAATACGGCCTGAACACGGACCGCTACACGCACGAGATGATGTCGCAGGCGACCGGCAAGGAAGGGCCGCAGGCGGATCACTACCGCATCCTGGAAGCCTGTCGTGCGCAGGACGGCGCGTTGGCCGCGCGCCTGGTGGAAGCGCACATTATCGAAACCAAGAAAAACCTGGTCGCCATGCACCGCATGCGGGAAGACGGCTGAACGGGCCTACGCCGCGCGGCCGCCCAGGTACAGTTCGCGCACCTTTGCGTCGTTCATCAAGGCCTCGGCCTGCCCGGTGATGGCCACCGTGCCCATCGATAGCACGTACGCGCGGTCGGAAATGCGCAACGCTTCCATGGCGTTTTGCTCCACCATCAGTATCGTCACGCCTTCCTTGGCGCGGATGCGCTGGATGGCTTCGAACACTTCGCCCAGCGTCTTGGGTGACAGCCCGGCCGATGGCTCGTCCAGCAGCAACAGGCCCGGCGAAGGCATCAGCGCGCGCGCCAGCGCCAGGATTTGCCGTTCGCCGCCGGATAACGACGCGGCGGGCGCATCCAGCTTGCGTTGCAGCACGGGGTAGTGTTCGCACAAGGTGCGCACGCGCGCCAGGCACTGCGCCTTGTCCAGCGCATTGCCGCCCACCAGCAGGTTTTCGCGCACCGACAACGCCGTGAACACGTTCTCGGTTTGCGGTACGAAGCCCAGGCCGTGACGCAGAATTTTCTCGTGCACGGGAAAGCGCGAGATGTCTTTGCCTTTCAGCACGACCTGGCCTTCGCGCGGCTTGAGGTAGCCGGCGATGGTTTTCAGCAAGGTCGATTTGCCGCAACCGTTGGGTCCCAGCAGCGTCACGATTTCAGATTGGCCTGCATGCAGCGACAAGCCGCGCAGAATGTCCACGTCGCGGGTGTAGCCGGCAACAACGTTTTGCACGTCGATCATTTTTTCGCTCATCAGGCAGCTCCCATGCGCAGTACCGGCGTGGCGGTGGCGCCGCCGGCGGGCTTGGCCGCCGCGCCGCCCAGATACGCCTGCAACACCCGTTCATTGGACGCCAGTTCATCCGGCCGGCAATCGGCCACGATGTGGCCACGGTCCAGCACGATGCAGCGATGGCAGACTTCGCGGATGAAATGCATGTCGTGCTCGACAATCACAATCGTCATACCTGCATCATTCAGGCGCTGCAACGCACGGACAATGTCGCTGCGCAGGTTTGGGTGCACGCCGGCCGTGGGCTCGTCCAGCATCAGCATGCGCGGCTGGGCCATCAGCGCGCAGACGATGCCCAGCAATTTCTTTTGCCCGCCCGAGATCGCCGCTGCCGACAAATCGCGCACCGGCGTCAGCAGCAATTGGTCCATTAACGCGCCGGCACGCGCCCGCGCGCGTGTCTCGGCCAGCCCCGCCGCGCGCGAGCCGAACAGGTTTTCCCACACGCCGTGATGCTCGGTCGATGCCGCCATGGCGACCTCGGCCACGGACATCTTGCGTGGCATCGACGGCAACTGGAAGGTGCGCGCGATGCCGGCCTGCACGATGCGGTGCGCGTTCAAGGAGTCGATGCGTCGGCCTTCGAACTGCACGGTGCCGGCGTCGATGGATTCAAAGCCGGTGATGGTGTTCAGCAAGGTGCTTTTGCCCGATCCGTTCGGGCCGAGCAGCCCGACGATTTCGCCTGGTCGGATCGAAAAGCCGACCTTCTCCAGCACGCGGTTGCCGCCAAACGCCTTGGCCACCGAATCGACTTGCAATGCATAAGGGGTGGTCATGGCATCTTCCTCATCTTTTCCGGCAGCAGCCCTTCGCTGCGCCACAACAGGCATCCCAACAAAATGAAGCCGATCAAGCCCAACCGCAGCGCGCCGGCCACGTCGGAGCCGAAGCCGAACGCGTCCTTGGCGAAGGGCACCAGCGTGTAGGCGGTCTGCACCAGCACCACGCCCAGCAGCACGCCCGATACGTTGCCGATGCCGCCGATCATCAGCATGGTCCACAACAGGAATGTCTCGGAGGCAAGCAGATAATCGGGGCCGACAAAGCTCATGTAGTGCGCGTACAGCGAGCCCGCCAGCGCGGTCGCTGCCGCGCCGGCCATTACCGCCCGCGATTTCAGCCGCATCAGGTCATAGCCCATGCAGGCCGCCAGCTTGGGTTCTTCGCGCATCACGCGCAGCGCGCGCCCGAAGCGGCTGTAGGCCAGACGGCGCAACAGCACGGCGGCGGCGGCCGTCAACACCAGCACCAGGCCCAGGAATGCCAGCGCGCCGCTCTTGCCGTCCAGGCCGCCGAACAACGCGGGGATGCCGCTGATGCCTTGCGCGCCATTGGTCAGCCACAGTTCGTTGGTGGCGACGGTGCGGATGATCTCGGCGATGGCCAGGGTGGCTATGCCCCAATAATCGGCGGCCAGCTGCTTGCCCAAGCGTGCAACGCACCAGCCCAGCGCCATGGCCACCGCAACGCCGGCAGCGGCGCCCAGGCCCGGGTGCCAGCCGATATGCACGGCGATGCCGGTGCCGTATGCGCCGATGCCCGCGAACGCGATGTGGCCAAAATTCAGCAAGCCCGCCAAGCCGGCTTGCAGGTTCAGGCCCAGCGCCATCAAGGCAAAGATCGCGCCGAAGGTCAGCGATGAAATCAGGAAATCAAACACGGCGCACCTCGCGATCGAACAGGCCGTAGGGCTTGAACAGCAGCGCCAGCAACAGGATCAGGAACGATGCCGCGCTGATGTACGCCACCGGCAGGAAGGCCACCGGCTTGTTGTAGAGCCAGCCGAAGTTCAGGTTAGTCACCAGCGTTTCGGTGAAGGCGATCAGGAATGCGCCAGCGACCGCGCCCAGTGGGTTGCCCAGGCCGCCCAGGATGGCGGCGGCGAACACCGGCAACAACAGATCCGAACCCAGGTTGATGTGCGCGCCCGTGGACAGGGCCAGCAGCCCACCACCCAGACCTGCCAGCGCGCCGCTGGCGAACGCCACCTGGCAGGTAATGCGCGAGGCGTTCAACCCGCTGGCGTCGGCCAGGGCCGGGTTGCAGGACAGCGCGCGCATGGCGCGACCCGTGCGCGTAGTGAAAAGCAGCAGCGCAAAGGCCGCAAGCAGTACCGCCGTGGTGGATACGGCGGCGATCTGCATGACGGTGACGCTGGCGTCACCCAGGCGTATTGGCGTGGCCAGCGGCAGCTTGAACATCAGCGGGAACGAACCCGCGACGCCCTGGCAAAAAGCGATCAGCAACATGGACAGCGCCAGCGAGCCGATCATGGTGATGGCCGGACCCGCGCGCAGCAGCCGACGAAACACCAGCAGGTGAAACACCAGCGCCAGCGCCCCGGTCAGCAGGCTTGCGGCCAGTAGCGCCAGGGGCAGGGGCAGGCCGAGCACGCTGCACGCATAGGTCGCGTACGCGCCCAGCATGGCGTATTGCACGTGCGCGATGTTTGGAAATTTGACCAGCCCATACACCATGCTCAGGCCCAGCGCGATCAGCGCCAGGTCCGAGCAGCGTAGCAGCGTGTCGACGAGAATCTGGATCATCTTGTTGACTCGTAAGACAGCAAAAAAGAAAACGCCTGAAGACAAGGCCGGGGCTGCGTGGCAGCCGCCGGCCCGGGCCCATCAACGTGCGACGATCTTGCCTTGGTCGGATTTGAGCTTGGCGTAGGGCGGGTCCACGCGCTGGCGGTCGCTGTCGAACTTGATGAAGCCGGTGACGCCTTCATAGCCCTTCTGGCCCAGTTGGGTCAGGGCGGCCTGCACGTCGGCGGGGGCGGTGGACTTGGCCAGGTTCATGGCGGCGGCCGTCAACAGCACCGCGTCATAGGCGTAGCCGGTGTAGGACGTCTTGAAGCCGTCCTTGTAGCGGGCCTTGAAGGCTTCGGCGTATTCGCGGCCCTTGGGGCCCAGCACCGATCCCACTTCCATGCCGATCTGGCCTTGCGCGATGTCGGCCGGCGTGTCGCTCAGGCACATGCTCAGCAAGATGCCGTACCACGGCGTCTTGCGCAGGCCCAGTTCAAAGGCCTCGCGGTTGATCACGGCCGATTCCTGGCCGTAGGCGGTGTAGATGTAGGCGTCCGGGTTGCTGCGCGACATCTGCTGCAATTCGCGGCGGTAGGTGGACTGGCCGGCGGTGTACAGCACTTCGGTCACGATCTTGCCGCCCAGCTTTTCAAACTCTTCCTTGTAGCCGTGCGCCACGCCTTGGCCGTAGGCGTTGTTGGGCGCAATGATGGCCACGTTGCGGTAGCCCTGATCCCAGGTGTCCTTGGCGGAAAAGCGGTTGCCCTTGTCTTCCAGGCCGATCAGGTTGAACGACGTGGCGCCCAGGTCGCGGATCTTGACGCTGGTGCTGGCGATGTTGATGTGCGTCACGCCTTCCTTGACCAGGTACTGGCCCAGCGGAATGGAAATGCCCGACGAGTATTCGCCGATGACGACCGGCACCTTGTCGACGCTGACCAGCTTGCGCGCGGCATTCAACGCAGTGGTGGGGTTGCCGCCCGAATCCTCGACCACCACGGCAAATTTCTTGCCCATCACGCCGCCGTCGGCGTTGACCTTTTCCACGGCCAGGTCCACGGCGCGGCGCACGTCCTCGCCCACAGTGGCGTTGGCGCCGGTCAACGACAGCACGGCGCCCATCTTTACGGTTTCCTGTGCGTGGGCGCCGGCGCCGGCCAGCGACAACATCAGGCAGGTGGCGCCCAGCAACGGGCGGACGAACAATTGCATGGTGGTTTCCCCTCGAAGCGTGCCGGGTCCGCGTCTGATGCGCGAAGGGGCCGGCGGTGTGTGGTGGCCCTGGGCATTACCCAAGGCGCGAAACGAGGGCAGATGTGGATACTAAAAATAGAAATTGCATCCAATCCTGCTCAAGTGGATGCAAATATACGAGGCAGCTCGGGTCTCAACAATATGGGGTTAACCCGTTACCTGGTGTTTCAAACACCGTTTTATCCACCGGGTTGCACCGCGTGTCGATATGCCGCAACGCATCGCGCCCGCCGACGGAGCCGTCGGCGGGCGCGATGTTGTTGCCTGAGAAACGAGGGCCGGCCGGTCAGCGTGGCCGCGTTACGGTCAGGACTTCAGTACTACGGTCAGTACTTCAGTACATATGCTGGCCGCCGTTGATGGCGACGTTGGCCCCGGTCATGAATCCTGCGTGCGGGCCGCACAGAAATGCCACCAGCGCCGCGACTTCTTCGGGTTGGCCCAAGCGGCCGACCGGGATCTGCGGCAGGATCTTTTCCTTCAGCACATCTTCGGGCACCGCCTGCACCATGCGCGTGTCCAGGTAGCCGGGCGACACGGTGTTGACGGTGACGCCCTTGCCGGCCAGTTCCAGCGCCAGCGCCTTGGTGAAGCCGTGGATGCCCGCCTTGGACGCCGCGTAGTTCGTCTGGCCAAACGCGCCCTTGCTGCCGTTGACGGACGAAATGTTCACGATGCGGCCCCATCCGCGGTCCGCCATGCCGCCACATAGCGGCTGTGTCATGTGGAACATGGAATCCAGGTTGCTGTGCATGACCTCGTTCCAAAATTCCAGGCTCATTTTTCGCAAGCGCGCATCGCGCGTGATGCCGGCGTTGTTGACCAGGATGTCGATAATGCGCCCGTCGTGGTCCAGCCGGCGCATCAGCGTCTGGCATGACGCGTAGTCGCCCACGTCCACGGAGTACAGCGCGAAGCGGCGTCCGCGCGAGGCTTCTTCTTCGGCCCAGGCGTGCGCGGCGCCTTCGTTGGAGTGGTAGGTGGCGATCACGTCGTGGCCGGCATCGTGCAGCGCCAGCGCGATGGCGCGGCCCAGGCCGCCCGAGCCACCCGTCACCAGCGCGGTGCGTTTATCCGTCATGGCGATCTCCGGGTTGGTTGGCATCGCGCATGGCGGCGCACGCGGCGGCCATCTGGTCCGACATCGCCGTCCAGATCTGTGTCATGGGGAAGGGCGCGGGGGCGATGCCGCCGCCGGTGGCCAGCTTGAACCAGCCGCTCATGGCTTCGCCCAGCCCGGCCGTCAGCGCGGCCTGCTCTTGCAGCGCGGCATGGGTGATGGCCTGGCTGGCTTCCAATTGCGCCTGCCATTGCTTGCGCGTCATCTCGCCCAGCGCCGGTGCAATGGATTGCCAGTCGCCGGTGTGTTGCAGCGGGCTTAGCGTGGACAGCGTGTTGGTTGTGTGTTGGTCGGCCAGCCGGCGGCCCAGTTCCATCCAGCGCTGCTGGCTTTCCTGGGCTAGTTGGGTCAGTCGTTGGTAATAGGCGGCGTTGGCGCCGGCAATTCCCTGGGGCATGGAGGCAGTAGGTTTCTTCATCATCCGTCCTTGTCGTAGTGGTAAGGGGCAACGAATCAGTCCTGGAAGCCGTCTGGGTCAGGGCGGCTGCGCCTAGCGCACGGCGTGGGTCAACAATAGCCCAGCGTCCCCCCGCAATGCCAGCCCGTGCGCGCCGCGCTTTTGTGCCCGCAAAGTAACTTGACGTTACCTCGGCCATGGTGTGTCATGCGTCGAAGCGGCACTTGGGCTGCACGGACTATTCAGCGAGGCAGTTGTGGCCACATCGGGAATAACGGTTCGCGTGCCGTCCTGGCGGTACCTGCCGGTGGCGCTGGCGTTGGTGCTACCCGCGCTGCTGTGCCTGGCGGGGACCTGGATCCACGCCAAAAAGCAGCAAAGGACCGAAGCCGAAGCCGCCGCGCAGATCGTGCGCGTGCAAATCGAGAACATGCTTGCGCAGGCGTGGCCGGTGCTGGATCAGGTGGCCGAGCTGACGCCGCAGCCCTGTGCTCAGGTGTTGCCGCAGCTGCGTCGCTGGGGCACGCTCAACCCGTATTTCCGCGCCTTGGTGCTGGCCAACGATCGCCACATTTATTGTTCTTCGATCGTCGGCGAAGTGGATTCCGAATTGGGCGATTTCCGCAAATGGCCCATCGACGGCACGCCCGACCGCTGGCTGTTTTCAGTGGCGGGCACGCCGCTGGCGCCGGACCGCCCGGCAATTCTGCTGGGCAAGCCGGGCGCCCCGGGCTTTAGCGGCGCCGTCGCGCTGGACGGCCGCTACGTGCTGGACCTGCTGAACGCCGTGGGCACGTTGGGCGACTATCGCATTGAACTGATCGTGGGCAAGGGCGCGCCCATACACAGCGATTCCTGGAGCGACGACGACGCCGGCATCCAGCCCGTGTACGACGAAATCACGCGCAACAACGGGCGGGTCGCGTTGGCGATCAACGTGAGGGCGCCCACGGCAAGCATGATGCACGCCTGGAAGCAGCTGTTGCTGAGCTACCTGCCCGCCACCTTATTGATTGGCGCGGGCCTGGCGTTTGCGGCGTATCGCCTGCAACTGAACCGCCTGTCATTCAAAGAGCAGTTGCGCCGCGCCATGCTGGCCAATGAATTCCAGGTGCATTACCAACCGGTGTATGGGCAACTGACCGGGCAGTGCGAAGGCGTGGAAGCGCTGATGCGATGGAACCGGCCCGGCGTGGGTTTCGTGCGGCCGGACATCTTCATTGCGGCCGCCGAAGCCGAGGGCATGATCATTGCCTTGACCCAGCACCTGCTGCGGCTGATCGAACGCGATTTGCAAACGTGGCGCACCCCGCCTGACTTTCACATCGGCGTGAACATCGCGCCCGAGCATCTGTCGAGCAACCTGCTGGTGCCCGACATGCAGGCGTTTCTGGCCAACGTGGCCGCGCGGCGGCCGCTGCTGGTGCTGGAAATTACCGAGCGCAGCCTGATCCAGGACAGCGGCCAGGCGCGCCGCAACATCGAGGCGTTGCGGGCGGCGGGCGTGCGTGTGGCGATCGACGATTTCGGCACGGGGCATTGTTCGCTGTCGTACCTGCAGAAGTTTCCGGTGGACTACCTGAAGATCGACAAGGGCTTCGTGCAGTCCATTCTGCCGACCGGTGAAGAGGCGCCGGTGCTGGACGTGATCATCACCTTGTCGCACCGGCTGAATCTGGCGGTGGTGGCCGAGGGCGTTGAAACGCAGGTCCAGTTTGACTACCTGACGGCGCGCGGCGTGGCGTTCATCCAGGGCTATTTGTTTGCGCGGCCGATGCCGTCGGCCGAATTCATCCCCTGGTACGCAAAGCACTCGCCGCCAGGCGCGGTGCCGCCATCGTCGGGTGGCGCGACGACGGGCGCGCTGGCGCAAGCTACGCCGCCGGGCGCGACAGCGGCGTAGCGATCAGGACGCCTTGGCCTGCGGTTCGGCCTTGGCGAAGAACAAGTCGGTGATGGCCTGGCCGTCCATCGGTTCGCCGTTGATGGCACGCGCCAGCAACTCGGCGCCCAGCAGTTGCACCGAGAACACCAGGTCCGGATGCACGCGCCGGATCTTTTCCAGATGCTTGCTGGTGTTGACCAGCGCCACCGTCTTGGCGCCGCCCTGCGCCGTGGCCTCTTTGGCGGCCAGCACGATGAATGCGTTTTCGGCGTCGTCGTCGCGAAGCGCCAGCACATAGCGCGCACGCGTCACGCCGGCGTTGTGCAACACGTCTACGCTGGACGGGTCGCCTTCGATCAAATCGGTGGCGGCGGGGTATTCATGCGGCATGCCGGGCGGCACGATTACCGTGACCTCGTCGCCGCGCCGGCGCAATCCAGCGTAGACGCTAAGCGCCAGCGGCGTCGCGCCCGCGATGATGATGTGGTTTTTTCTCATGGCGGTTGAAAACTTGCCTTTGACCAGCCGTTTCAAGTTGCCGCCGATCACCGGGCCGGCGATGGCGCTGATGGACGTGGCGAACACGGTAATGCCCAGGATGATAATCGACGCGGTAAAGAGCCTGGCGGTGGTGCTGTGCGGCGTGATGTCGCCATAGCCCACGGTCGACATCGACACGATGGAAAAGTAGAACGCGGTGCCCGCGTCCTTGACCGGCGGGTTGAATTCTTCGCCCAGGTAGAGGGTGCCGAAGACGGCGTAGATCAACAGGGACATCACGCTGACCAGCGCGAACAGCGAACCCGCCGTCACGCTTGCGCGGTCAAAGCGGCGCCAATACACCCCCAGCGCAATCACCAGCACCATCGTGTAGATGCCCAGCCCCGCGCGGCCGCTGTCGCCAAGAATCGCGAAGGTGCCGATGCCGATCAGCAGCACCAGCGAGAACGCCCAGGCGATGCGCGCCTTCAAGATCAGGCCGATGGCAATCACCTGTAGCCCCACACCCAGCACCAGGCGCGGGATTTCCAACAGGCCCACCACGCGCATCACTTCATGCCAATTGTCCAGCGCCAGCCAGAACGAATATTCGCGCGCGCGCACTTCGCGCAGCACGGGGTGCATGAATGCGTAGCCGTCCAGCGCAACCAGGATGGCCAGGCACCAGTTGGGGGGAAACACCGCCAGCACTTTCTTGTGCAGGCGCATCAGCGACACAGAGGTTAGCGGCATTGGACCTGTCCTTTAGTCCGCATTTTAGGACGATGACTCAAAGGGCTCTGCTATATCAAATAGGTATAGAAGGCTATCAACAAAGAATTACTGGATTCGGGTGCCAAGTCATAAACTTCGTTCATCACGCGGCTATCCAAGTGGAAAACCGCTGATACGGGTGGAAGTCAGCCAGTAGTCGGGGCCGGCCAGCACCCAGGCGTTGATCACGTTGCAGCTTGTGCGCGGACTAGAGACCGCGCAGAAGTTCACGGTCGGACCGTGCGTGAGCAGTATGAGGCACGAATGTTGGAATCGCGTGATCCAGGTAGAAGGCATCAGTGCCGGCTGATGACTCCGGGTTCACGTGTTGTTTTAGCGCGGCGTCTTACCTCTCGGGGGCAGCGCCGCGTTTTTTTCGCCCGTTCAATCTGAACGCGCCATGGGCTTTGCGCCCAGATCAGTTTGCCGCGCCGGCGTCTTCGGTTTCGCGGCCCCATTCTTCCAGCCCGTCCTGCCGGCTGTCCTCCCCTGAAGCTCGATAGTCCGGGTCCAGCGCGATATCCGCCGCGAACATATAGCCCCAGCCGTGCACAGCCCGGATCGGCAATGTCATCTGGTTGGCGGTGGCCTTGCGCCGCAAGCGGCTGATCATGACGTCGACGAAGCGCCGGCGCGTGATGCCGCTGTCTGCATCGTCGGCCCCATCGGCGTAGAACGCGTCACGGCTGATCTTGCGATCGGGCGCCGTCACCAGCCGCGACAGAAAATCGCGTTCGCCGGTGGTCAGCCCCAGTGTGCGGCCGGCGGGGCTGATCAGTGTCCACCCCTTGTTGGCCAGGCGCCAGGTTTCCTGCGCCGGTTCTTCGGCGTGCGTGTCCGCCGCGGCTTCCATGCCGTCAAGCCCCACCGCTCGGCGCACCAGCGCCTGCAATGCCGCGGCCAATTCCAGCCCCGTCACATCGGGAGGCAGGCAGGCGTCCGCACCGCACAGCAGCGTGCGGATCCGGCTTTCGGCGTCTGCAAAGGCGGCGATGGCGACAATGCCCAGGCCCCGATCGACCGCGCGCAAGCGTACGGCGGCGTTGTGGATATCGGAAAGCGGCGCGTCCAGCACGACCAGCGGACTGGGGCGGCGGGAATAGCGGTCGTAGACGTCGATCAGGTCATGGCAACGGCGTACGCAGAAACCCAGATGAGACAAGGCATCCACAAGCCTGGCGTGCTTGGCATCGTCATTGCCAAGGAAAATGACATCCAGCGTGTTATTCATTGATGCTTCCAATGAGCCGGCGCGGCACGGAGCGTCGCGCCATGACGAGACCGTCTGGCGGTGTTTTTTTGAATGTGGGCACGGGCTTCGGCCGGCTTCCTGTCCGATGCTGGCCACCAGCGGCGAGGACTATGCCGCCTTGAAGTCACGCCCGTGTTTCATTTAAACACGGGCGTGTTTTTTTGTGAAGATACGTTTCTGTAGTTTCTGATGGTAACCGTGGCGTCACGGAACAGTAGCGGAAAGCACCGCGCCGCCTCGGGCTTTGCGCCCCTGCCTCAGCGGATTATTAAGTATTACCGATACATTATTTTCTATTTTGCATACGGAATTGCTCATAAACTCGTGCGGCTTTAACGTCGGGCTTGCGGGTTGTACCCCGGTGCGACTACCCTTTCCGCGCACGCTGCATTATTGCGGTAAGTGGCTGGCCGGCTTGGGTTTTCGTCGGTGTGACCCGCTCGATAAAGCCGTGCCGGCGGGGCTCATGCGACACGCAAGCACGCGAATATTGCGATTTACGGATTAACCCTGAAATTGGGGCGCAATCCGTTTATTTGGCGCCAGTGTTGAGATGTTTTAATCAAATAAATAATTTCATATTAATGTCTCAGGTTGATCGATTGGACACGTTTAGCCATCGTCTGCGCAACGCAAGAATGCTTCAGGGATGGACTCAAAAGGACTTGGCGGTCGCAAGCAACCTGTCGCAAAGCGCTATCGGCAACTACGAAAGCGGGCAGCGCCAGCAGCCCTCCAGCGATGCGCTTATCAAATTGACCCGCGCTCTGCGGGTCAGCCCGATGTGGCTCAGTACCGGAGAAGGGCCGATGCTTAGCTCCGGCTATGCCGAGCCGACCGCGGCCAACGCCAATCCCGGCGACCTGCCGGCCCCACCGGCGTGGCCCTTCGAATCGGTGTCCTACGCCACCTATTCACGCTTGAGCTCGCAGGAAAAGCGGCAGATCGAACTCGTGCTTGCCGCCTACATCAAGGCACGCGGCGAATAGGCCCCATGGGTTGAGCCGGGCTGGGCGGCACCGCGCTTTGCGGCCGGCGATGCGGGTCCGGCGCGGGCATGAATTCGCCCGGCTGCGGCTTGCGGCGCAGGCGGCTGCGCAAGCGTTCCACGGGGTCCGCCACCAAGCCGTTCAATAGCGCCGAAAACCCGATGCAACCCGCGATCACCAATGCCGCGAACAACATGGGCTGGTGCATTTCAACGTCGTTGAGCAACCAGCTGAAGAACAGGATCACCAGCGAATGACAGATATAGATCGGGTAGCTGAGTTCTCCGATGGCCTTGTCCAGGCGGTGGCGCGACTGAAACAGAAAAGCCAGCGGCAACAGCGCGGCAAACAGCAGCACCGCCAACCCATCACGCACCGTCGGATTGATGCCGATGGAAAAGTGCAGCAGCGTGTAGATGAACAGCGCCACGGTGCCCGCTTCAGGCAGCCGGTGAAACCGGCGCGTCCAGGCCTTGAAGCGCGGCAGCAGTACCTGGTGCGATAGCGAACCGATCAGGAACAACGCCAGTTCGGTGGGAAAGAACCGATAGGTCCAGGGATCCGTCACGCCGACGCCGGTCACGATCAAGACGCCGCGCAGCGCCAACGATGCGGCCAGCAGGGCCAACAATCTGCGCGGCGATCCCAGAACAAAAGGCGCGACCAGGTAGAAGCTCATTTCGACACCGAGCGTCCAGGCCTGCGGCACCAGCAATCCCTGGTAGAGCGGCACTTCGCTATTGGCGAAGCTGCCCGTGAATGCCAGCGCCGAGTGTTCGATGCCGAAGAACATCAACCAGTCCTGTCCGAAGATGAACAGGTTGGACAGCACCAGGAAAAGATCGGCCGAGAAGGGCAGGGCTGCATAGAAGCGGAAGAACGCGCCGCCGCTTAAAACATGCGCCAGCAGGGTCAGGCCCGCCACCGTCAGATAGATGGGGAACAGGCGCAGGAAACGATTGGCGTAGAACTTGCCCGTGGCGCCCTGGTAGTTGTCCGTGGCGGTCAGCACATATGAAATCAGAAAGCCCGAAATCACATAAAACAGTTGCACCGCCAGCCGCCCGCCGACAAGGTGATCGGCGTAGCCGCCGCCCAGGTGGTCCAGCACCACTGATAGCGCCAGTAGAGTTCTCAAGAAGCCCATCGCCGTGTCTCCCGGTAATCTTTTATGGCCGGCCAGAAGCGGCCGACGCATGCGTCGTTCGTTACGTTGCGATCGGCTTGTTTGCCCTGTGCTGCCAGGGTGGCCAGATGCGTGGTCTGGAATGATTCTGCGCGTCGGACACAGGCGCCGCCATGCGGCATTCGATGCAGCACCCTGCATCTTCGGCGTGATGGAATCGGGCCATCGTGCTGCTTTTGGATACGGCTGTAGGGTTTAGAGAGCAGGACGTTACAGGCCTGTGCCGGTTACAGTCGGGGCTATGAAACCTTTAGGAGACCTATTCATGCCTACCCCTCTGTCTTCGCGTTGCCGGCTGCTGTGCCTGAGCCTGCTGACCCTGGCATTGGCGGGTTGCGCGGGGTCCACCGGAGGCGCGCGCCCGCAAGGCGCCGCCGCGGCCAATGCCGCCACCAGTGCAGATTCCCTGGCCCAGACAAGTTGGGAACTGGTGCGCTGGACCCAGACGGGCGGCGCCCAGCGCGACATCCCCCACGGTGATAACGGCGAGCCGGTGCAGCTGACCTTTCTGGCGCAAGGCAAGCAGTACCGCGTCAACGGCTTTTCCGGCTGCAACCGCTATATGGGGTCGTACAAGCTGCAAAGCGGCAAGTTGTTTATCGACGCCCCGGCCACCACGCGCATGGCCTGCGTGCCGCCCGAACGCGCCAAGCTTGAAGCCGACTACCTGCGCGGCCTGACCGCCATCGACACCTTCACGTTGGACAGCGGTGGCGCGCCCCGGCACCTGACGTTCAACTTGCGCGGCGGCGACGTGCTGGAATTTGAACGCCGTCAGGACCCGCCCACGCCGTAAGCCCTTGGCAGCGCGATAATGTCGCCTTTCCGCGCCCGGCATCGCGCCGTGGCGCGGCCCGACTTGCTGACCTGCTGACGTGCTCACGTGCGGAGACCGCCCATGCCCTTTACCGCTATCCTGCGCTGGCTGGCGCCATGCGCGCTAGCCGTTGCCCTGGCCGCTTGCGCCGGCCCGTCCCATCGCGCCGCCGATGGGCAAGACCGCCGCTTCCAACCCGCTTCCGCCTCCGACATCCTGGCCCAGACCAGCTGGGACCTGGCGCGCTGGACCTCGCCGGGCGGCGGCTTGCGGACGATTCCGCATCCCTCGTCGAATTCGCGTCCCCTGACTGTCAGCTTCGTCCATGTGCAAGGTGCGCCGCGGGTATCGGGCTTTGCGGGTTGCAACCAATACAACGCGCCCTATACCGTGGCTAACGGCCAACTGATCGTGCAAGCGAATCCGGTCGCCACGATGATGGCGTGCGCGCCGCAGAACATGCAGCTTGAGCAGGACTTCCTGACTGGGCTGACGCGCATCACCGCGACGTCGCTGGACAACACCAACAACCCTCAGCGCATGACGTGGGTGCTTGCCAGCGGCGATACGCTGGACTTTGGCCGCCGCGTGGACCCGGTGGCGGGCGGGCAAGCCGGGCCGACCAAGCTGGTCTATGTGAATGCCGAGCGCGTGCCCTGCAACGGGGGCGCCGGTCGCGCGCTGTGCTATCAGGTGCGCGACAGCGCCTCGCAGCCGTGGCAGTACTGGTATGGCGACATCACGGGCTTTCAGTTTCAGCCGGGCATCCGTTACCGGCTGCGCGTGGTTGAAGTGACCGACCCGAACCCGCCGCCGGGCGCTTCAACCACGCGCTGGGTGCTGGACGCGGTGATCGAGCAGGAAATCGTCAGCCGTTGATACGGATCAAGCCGGGCGCTGGGCGGCGGGGCGTGCCCGGCGCTCGCGCCTGCGGGGCGATCCGCCCAGCGTTTACTATTACGGCCTTCGCCCACCGCTTTGCATTGCTTTGCCATGACTGCCGTCGTCAATATCGCCGCCTACAAATTCGTTTCGCTGGATCTCCTGCCCGACCTGCGCGCCCACCTGTTGACCGTGGCTGGCGACTGCGGGCTCAAGGGCACCATCCTGCTGGCCGAAGAAGGCATCAACCTGTTCCTGGCGGGTTCCGCCCAGGGCATCGACAGCTTCCTGCAAACGCTGCGCGCCGATGCGCGCTTTGTAGACCTGGAAGTGAAATTCAGCCATAGCGAAGGCGTGCCGTTTCGCAAGCTGCTGGTCAAGATCAAGCGCGAAATCATTCGCATGGACCACCCCACCATCCGCCCTGAAGCGGGCCGTGCGCCGGGGGTGGACGCCAAGACGCTGGCGCGCTGGCTAGAGCAGGGCGCCGACGATGCCGGCCGCCCCGTCGTCATGCTGGACACGCGCAACGCCTTTGAAGTCGATGAAGGCACGTTCAAGAACGCCATCGATTGGCGCATCGAACGCTTCACGCAGTTTCCGGCCGCCGTACAGGCGCACCGCGCCGAACTGGAAGGCAAGACGGTGGTCAGCTTCTGCACGGGCGGCATCCGCTGCGAAAAAGCCGCCATTTACATGAACGAGGCGGGCATTCCCAACGTGTATCAGCTGGACGGCGGCATCCTGAAGTATTTCGAGGAAACCGGCGGCGTCGGGTATGACGGCAAATGCTTCGTCTTCGACGAACGCCATTCGCTGGACCCGGAGCTGGCGCCCACCCAGCCGTAGCCCTGGCCCGGGCCGTCTGCCAAAGAAAAGCCCGCCATTACCGGCGGGCCTTTTTTGCGTCAGGCGGATGCGCCGATCAACGCACGCGCATGCCGGGCTTGGCGCCGGGGAAGGGCTCCAGCACATAGATGCCGGCGTCCACGGCTTCGTCCGCGTGGCTGGCGGCCAGCACCATGCCTTCGGACACGCCGAACTTCATCTTGCGCGGCGCCAGGTTGGCCACCATGACGGTCAGCTTGCCGATCAGGTCTTCGGGCTTGTAGGCCGACTTGATGCCCGAGAACACGTTGCGGTGGCGGCCTTCGCCCACGTCCAGCGTCAGGCGCAGCAGCTTGGTCGAGCCTTCGACGTGTTCGCAGTTGACGATCTGCGCAATGCGCAGATCCACGCGGGCGAAATCGTCGATGGAAATGGTTTCGGCAACGGGCTCGCCACCGGGCACAACGACGGGGGCGGCGGGCGGTTCGAACAGGTCTTCCAGCATCTGGGGTTCCACGCGTTGCATCAGGTGCTTGAACGGTGCCACGCGCTGCGGCAGCACGGCGGCATCGGCCCAGGTGAACGGCGCTTGGGCGCCAAACAACTCCAGCGCGACGCGCTCGGCCAGCGACGGCAGCACCGGCGCCAGCATCACCGACAACGCCTTGAAGCCGGCCAGCGAACGCGAGCAGATGTCTTGCAACGCGGCCTTTTGCGCGTCGTCGGCGGTGGCCAGGCCCTTGGCCAGCACCCACGGCTGCGCGGTGTCGAACGCCTGGTTGATGCGGTCGGCGTAAGCCATGATCTCGCGAATGGCGCGGTTGTATTCGCGTGCCTCGAAAGCGGCGCGGATCGACTCGGCCTGTTCGGCGTATTCGGCCGACAACGCGGCGGTGTCGCCGGAATAGCCCAGCACGCCGTCAAAGTGCTTGGTGATGAAGCTGGCGGCGCGGCTGGCGATGTTGACGTATTTGCCGACCAGGTCGCTATTGACGCGCGCGATGAAATCCTCGGGGTTGAAGTCCACGTCCTCGACGCGGGCGTTCAACTTGGCGGCGATGTAATAGCGCATCCATTCCGCGTTCATGCCCAGTTCCAGATAGCGCAGCGGCGAAATGCCGGTGCCGCGGCTCTTGGACATTTTTTCACCGCTGACGGTGATGAAACCGTGCACATTGACCGCGTCCGGCGTCTTGCGCCCGGCGAATTTCAGCATGGCGGGCCAGAACAGCGCGTGGAAATACACGATGTCCTTGCCAATAAAGTGCACTTGTTCGGTGGTGCCGTTGGGGTCGAGCAGGGCGTCGAAGTCCAGGCCCTTGACCGCGCAGTACGACTTCAGCGACGCCAGATAGCCCACCGGCGCGTCCAGCCACACGTAGAAGTACTTGCCCGGCGCGTCGGGGATCTCAATGCCGAAGTAGGGGGCATCGCGCGAGATGTCCCAGTCGCCCAGCTTGGCCTCGCCGTCTTCGGCGCCTAGCCATTCCCGCGTCTTGGCCAGCATTTCCGGCTGCAAGTGCTTGCCGCCGTTGGCGTTGGACCCGGTGGTCCATTGCTGCAGGAATTCCACGCAACGGGGATCGGACAACTTGAAGAAAAAGTGGTCGGACGACTTCAGCACCGGCGTCGCGCCGGTCAGCGCCGAATACGGGTTGATGAGTTCGGTGGGCGCGTACACGGCGCCGCACACTTCGCAGGAATCGCCGTATTGGTCCTTGGCGTGGCACTTGGGGCATTCGCCCTTGATGTAGCGGTCGGCCAGGAACATGCCCTTGACCGGGTCGTAGAACTGTTCGATGGAGCGCGTTTCGATCAGGTTCTGCTCGCGCAGCGCGCGGTAGATGTCATGCGACAGCGCGACGTTTTCCGCCGAATCGGTGGAATGCCAGTGGTCGAAACGGATGTGGAAGCCGTTCAGGTACTGCGGGCGTTCAGCGGCGTAGCGGGCCACCAGCGCCTGCGGCGTGATGCCCTCTTTTTCGGCCTTCAACATGATCGGCGCGCCGTGCGCGTCGTCGGCACCCACGAAATGCACCGTGTGGCCCGCCATTCGCATCGAACGCACCCAGATATCAGCCTGGATGTATTCCATGATGTGGCCGATGTGGAAGGATCCGTTGGCGTAGGGCAGCGCTGTGGTGACAAATAGGGTGCGAGACATGGTTGTCGACAGAGGGGGAGGGAAAAAGGGTTTGGCGGGCCATTTTAGGACAATGGCGTGGACTTGCCCCGGCGCGGCCCGATAACGACGCAACCCGCCGATCGCGCGGGCGCGATTCAGGCGGGTTGGAATGGGTGGCGGCCGGCAGTCGGTGGCGGTACCCGGCGCGGGCAGTCCGGGCGGTCGTACCGGGCGACGGCAAAGGCAACGGCAAGCTTGCGCCGCACGCGGCGCAAGCGTTTACGTCATGCCGACGTTAGCGAACTTCGCGAGCTTCGACGTCGATCACATCGCCGCGCGGCTGCGTGGCGAAGGGGGCGGTGGCGGTCTGGAAGGGTCCCGGTCGGGCGCCTTGGCGCTGGCTCCAGTAGGCGCGGACGCCGAAAGGTTTGCCGCGCACCTTGGCGACCACGTAAAGGATCGCCACGGCAAGCGCCGTGGACAGCATGAAGACCAGCGCCATCGCCATACCGATCAAGGCCAGGGCGGCGAAAAGGACGGCACGGAAGAAGCGGATAAGTGTGTTGGTCATGAAGGTCGGATGCAAAACGCAGCGAAAGGTTCCCGCGTATCCGCTATCCTTTAGGGGATGGCGGCCCGCAGAAGCCGCGCTGCCTACGGAACCATAGTGACATGAGTATAACGATAGAAAACATCCGCGCCGCTTTGCGCGCGGCGCGCGACCCCAACACGGGTTTGGACCTGGGCGTTTCTGTAAAAGATCGTGACATCGACCTGACAGGCGGCCGCGTGGCTGTCACCCTGGAATTGGGGTATCCCGCCGACGGCGTGCGGGAACAGGTGGCCGCCGTGGCGGCCGCGGCGCTGGCCCAGGCCGGCGTTCCCGACGCCCGCATCAACATCACCTGGAAGGTTGCGGCCCACGCGGTGCAGAAGGGCTTGAAGCCGCTGCCCAACGTGCGCAACATCATTGCCGTTGCGTCGGGCAAGGGCGGCGTGGGCAAGAGCACCACCGCCGTGAACCTGGCGCTGGCCTTGTCGGCCGAGGGCGCCAAGGTCGGCGTGCTGGACGCCGACATCTATGGCCCCAGCGTGCCCACGATGCTGGGCATTTCGGGCCGCCCGGAAAGCCTGGACAACAAAAGCATGGAACCCCTGACGGGCCACGGCTTGCAGGCTAATTCCATCGGCTTCCTGATCGACGCCGATTCCCCCGCCATCTGGCGCGGCCCGATGGTGACGCAGGCGCTGGAACAGTTGCTGCGCCAGACCAATTGGCGCGACCTGGATTACCTGATCGTCGACATGCCTCCCGGCACGGGCGATGTGGCGTTGACACTGGCGCAGAAGGTGCCGGTGGTGGGCGCCGTCATCGTGACCACGCCGCAGGACATCGCGCTGCTGGACGCCCGCAAGGGCTTGCGCATGTTCCAGAAGGTTGAAGTGCCGATTCTGGGCGTGGTCGAAAACATGGCCATTCACATCTGCTCGCAGTGCGGTCATGCCGAACACATTTTTGGTGAAGGCGGCGGCCAGCGCATGGCCGAGCAGTATCAAACGCCCTGGCTGGGCAGCCTGCCGCTGACGCTTGCCATCCGCGAACAAACGGACGCCGGCAAGCCCACCGTGGTGTCGGATGCCGGTAGCGAAGCCGCCGGGCTTTATCGTGCCATTGCCCGCAAGCTGGCCGCCGGGGTGGCCGCGCTACCGCGTGATATGGCCGGAAAATTTCCGTCTATTGTCGTCCAGCAGCCGACCTGACACATGCAATGGGCAGCCCGCGCCATTCTGGCAGGACTATGCGTGTTTTCAGCCGAGGCGTTGGCCAAGCGGCCGGAAGTCATCGTGGACCCGGGCGGCGTGCCGCCGGCCGCGCTGACGGCCATTACCGAGGCCGTTGATGCCATTGCTCGGCTGGCTGAAGACCAGGACGGGGGCGAAATCAACCGGCTGCGACGCCGTGCGCGCGACGCCACGCTGGCCGCGCTGGCCACGCAGGGTTACTTTTCACCCACGGTAACGCTGGAATCCGGCACCGATATCGGCGGGGAAACCTGGGATATCGGCATCGTGCCGGGCAAGCGCACGACCGTCTCGTCCGTGGACCTGAAGTTCACCGGCCGCATCACGCGTCCGGAATTCGCCCAGCGTGTGCAAAAGCTGCGCGACGACTGGCAGCTCAAGGCCGGACAGCCATTTATCAATAGTGACTGGAATCGGGCCAAGTCGAACCTGCTGGATGAGATTTCGACGCGCGACTTCATGCTGGCGCGCATGACGGCATCGCAGGCGGAAATCATGGCCGACACGGCCACCGCCGCCTTGCAGGTGACCGTGGACAGCGGGCCGCAGGTCCGTATGGGCGAACTGACCACCGAAGGCCTGAAACGCGTACCGGACAAGCTGGTGCAGCGCTACGTGCGCTATTCGGTCGGGGCCGCCTACGATCAGAACCGACTGGATACCTGGCAGCAGGACCTGCAATCAACGGCCTTCTTTCGCGGCGCCTTCGTGTCGTTGGAGCCGCCCGGCAGCACGCCGCCGCAGGCGGCCGACGTGAAATCCGATCGCGCCCGCGCGCCCGGCTCTGCCGATGTGGCCGCCGCCACGCCCGCGGGCGACCCGACTGTGTCGGGCGCGGTGCCGCCGCCGCCGCCCGCCTATGACTCGGACGGCGAAGTGACCTTGCCCGTGCAGGTGCGCGTGGTGGAAGCGCCGCCCAAGCGGTTCACGGCGTCGATCGGCGTAGACGACGAGGCGGGCGTACGCGTGGAATCGCTATACCGCCAGAACGTGGTCTTCGGCCAACCCGTCACCATGGAAACCGGTTTCAGCGTGGACCGTCTGCGTCAGCGCGCCTACGCCGACTTCCTGCTGCCGCCCACCGAGCGCGGCTACAAGGATTCGTTTGGCGTGCTGGCCGACCATTCCGACATCCAGGGCCTGGATGTAACCCGCTATGCCCTGGGCGCCACGCGTCTGCAAGAGCGCAAGGGCGCGGGCGACAGCCGCGTCGAATATGAAACGCGTTGGGGCCTGCTGCTGGCACAGGACCACGTAAAAATCGACGGCGGCGACGAATATACGTTGCCCACGCTGACCGCCACGGCCGAATGGCTGCGCCGCGACGTCGACAACAAATATGACCCGCGCGAAGGCAACCTGATTGCCGTGGGCGGCGGCGTGGGCGTGACGCTGGACACTGGCGAACCCTATACCCGCGCCCGCCTGCGTGCGCAGAAATGGTGGCCCATCGGCAAGCTGGACGTCTTGACGGTGCGCGGCGAGGTCGGCCGCGTGTGGTCCAGCAGCAAGGTGCAGGTGCCGGACGACTTCGGCTTTCGCACGGGCGGCGCGCGGTCCATACGCGGCTACAAATATCAAAGCATCGGCGTGCAACGCGACAACGCCGTGGTGGGCGCGCCGACGCTGGTTGTAGGTAGCGTCGAATACGACCACTATTTCAACGAACGCTGGGGCATGGGCGTGTTCGTGGACGCGGGCGATGCCGCCGAGTCCTTCGGCGACATGTCCCTGGCGGTGGGCTACGGCGTCGGCGCGCGGGTGCGCACCCCCGCCGGCCCCTTGTTCCTGGACGTGGCCTACGGCCAGCGCGAGCGCGACCTGCGTCTGCACTTTTCGTTGGGGATCGCGTTTTGAAGCTGTTGCGCAAATTCCTGCGGCAGGTGCTGGTGTGGTGGCTGCCGGGTTTGGCGATGCTGCTGTTGCTGGCCGCCGGCTTCCTGTTCTGGCTGGTGGGGTCGCAAAGCGGCACGCGGCTGTTGCTGACCACCGCCGCACAGCAGTTGAACGGCCAGGCGCTGGACGTGAACGGATCGTTGTTGCGCGGCGTGACCGTGGGCAAGCTGGACGTGGACGCGGGCGGCACGCGCGTCGATATCAGCCGGCTACATCTGAATGTGGACTGGCGCGCGCTGGGCCAGCGGCGGCTGCATGTGCGCGACGTGTCGGCGGAATCGGTGCGCGTGGCCTTGGCCCCGTCAGCCGAGGCGCCCGCCACGCCGGACGATAGCGAGCCGTTTTCCTTGCCGTCCCTGCCCGTGGATATTGCCGTGGACCGCCTGGCCCTGGGTGACTTTCAACTGGTGCAGGACGGCCAGCCGTTGCCGGTCACGCTGGGCGACCTTAGCGCGACGTTCGCGGCCGGCAAGCAAGGCGCGCAGCTGCGCATCGCGTCGCTGCGGGTTGGCCACGAGGTGGGCGAGGCGCAGGTGTCGGGCGAAGCGCAGCTGCAAGGCATGGCCGACCCCTGGCCGTTCGCCGCGCGCCTGGATGTGACCGCGCGCGGTTCCGGCCCCGAATCTCCCTTGTGTCAGGCGGACCGATTAGGGGGCGTATTCGCGGCGGGTCCGGCCGCGACGGGCAAGCAAGGGGACACGACGTCGCAAGCCAAGCGCGCCGCCAGCGCCGAACGCACGGCGCAACCGGGCGCACGCACTGCGCCGCAATCCGGAACAGCGGCGAAACCGCGCGGCAGCGCACCGAGCAACGCGCAGGCGAACTCCAAAGCCAATGCGCCGGCGTCCGACGCGAACGTGCAGGCGAGCTCCAAAGCCGATGCGCAGGCGAACTCCAAAGCCGACGTGCAGGCGAACTCCAAAGCCGACGCGCAGGCGAACTCCAAAGCCAATCAGGGCCGCAACAAAGCCGATGCGCGGACGACCACAGCAAGCGCACAGGTAAATCCCAAAGCCACGGGGAACGCCAATGTGGCCGCCGGGCCGGGCGCGAGCGCCGGCTCCAAAGCCGCTACTTCCGAGATCGCCGGCCCGCCCGCGCCCGCCTGCCAGGTCGTGCTGCGCGCCGATGCGGCGGGGTCGATGGATGGCATCCAGGCCAAGCTGGACGGTGCCGGGTCGGGGATGCTGCTGGACGTGGTGGCCGACCTGGCCCCGCGCACCGCGCTTATCCTGCGCAGCGCCCGCGCCAACGCGCAGCTGCCGGATAAGTCGACCCTGGCCGCCCAGTTCGACCTGCAATCGGGCGCCGGCCAAGTCGCCGGCCGCGACCGCATCACCGGCACGATCAGCGCGCAGCGTTTGGATCTGGCGCCGTGGTTGGGCAAGGACGTGCCCCCGGCAGTCCTGACGGTGCGCGGCGACGTGCAGGCCGACATTGAAAACCTGAGCCAGTTGCGCCATGCCGCCATTGACCTGCGTTTCGAAGAGGGCACCCGCTGGAACAAGCAGCCGCTGACGGGCGGCGTGAAAGCGCAAGTGGACATCGCCGCAACCGAGCCCGGATCGGCACCGGCCGCGGCACCGGCAACAGCGACGGCGCCGGCACCCGCACCGGCACCCGCAACGGCACCTGCACCGACACCCGCAACGGCACCCGCACCGGCACCCGCACCGGCACCCGCACCGGCACCCGCACCGGCACCCGCACCGGCGGGCTCCACAACGGCGCCAACGACCGCACCCGCACCCGCCGCCTCCTCCGACCCGCTGTCCGGACTGCGCATTCACGGCCTGGACGTGGACTTGAAGCTGGGTCGCAACCGCATCCGCGCATCGGGCGAGATGGACGCCACCGACGGCGCGCTGACCTTGGACGCGCAGGCGCCGCAGCTGGACGCCTTCTGGCCCGGCATCCCGGGCGGCGCCGAGCTCAAGGGCAAGCTGGCCGGCAATATCGCGGCGCATCGCGGCGAGCTCAACGCCGGTTACACCCCCGCCAAGCCCCGCGCGGGCGTGCTGGGCGAGGCGCCGGCCAAAGCCAATATCGTCTTTGCCGGCGGCTGGGGCAAGGGCCCCGCGGGCCAGCCCGACGCGGCGCTGGTGGGCTGGCGCGGCACCTTTTCCAAGCTGACGGCCGATAGCGCCGGGTTTGTCGTGGCGGCTGACCGGGCGGTCTCTTTGGCCTATCTGCCGTCGGCCGTGCACCCGCAATGGCAATGGCAGGTGGGCCAGACCGTTCTCAGCGTGACGCTGCCGGGCAAGGAACGCCTGACCTTGGCGCACCAAGGCTCGCGCGGCGGTGGCAAGCGCTGGGAAACCGCCGGCCAGGCCGACAACCTGGTCATCACGGCCGCCATGGCCCGCCAGGTGATCGGCGCGCTGGACCCCGAGGCCGCCGCCAAGCTGGGCAAGGGCCCCTCGCGCGTAAACGCCATGGTGCCCGAGGGCCAGCGCCGCATCGCCCTGGACCTGCTTTGGGACTTGAAATTTGACGGCCGCCTGGCGGGCAAGGCGCGCATTGCCCGCCGTGAAGGCGACCTGCTGATCCCCGGCGACCCGCCCGTCCCCCTGGGATTGAAGGCGCTTGTGCTGGACCTGACGGCCACGCCCACGTCGCCCAACGCCAGCCGCCTGGACGCCAGAATCGACCTGGCTACCGCCAAGATGGGCACCGTGAACGGCACCGGCACCGCCGTGCTGCGCGTGGACGCCAAGGGCGGCATGGCGCTGGACGAGCGCCAGCCGCTGCGTGCCAAGCTGGACGCCGACATTGCCGATCTGGCCTGGGTCGGCCTGTTTGTGGGCGATTCGATGGAAGTGGGCGGCGCCGTCAAGGCCAACGTCGAGGTGCAAGGCACCTTGGCCGGAAAATGGTCGGCCACGGGCAACATCCGGGGCGACAAGCTGCGCCTGGTCCGCATTGACGACGGCGTGCGCCTGGTGGACGGCACGCTGTCGGCGCGGCTGGATGGCCAGCGGCTGGTGTTGGACAGCCTGCGCTTTCCGGCATCGCTGCGCGTGATGCCGGCCGAATGGCGCACCAAGGAATGGATCACGACCAACCCCGAGGCCAAGGGCGGCTACGCCGAGGCGCGCGGGCAGTGGAACATCATGGACGGCGGTGGCGACATCAAGCTGACGCTGTACCGCTTTCCGGCCTTGCAGCGCTCGGACCGCTACGCCATGGTTTCCGGCACGGTCACGCTGACGGCCGCCATGCCGCGCATCGACATCGTGGGCGACCTCAAGGCTGACGCCGGGTGGTTCAGCCTGGAAATCCTGCAGGGCGTGCCGTCGCTGGATGACGACGTCAAAGTCATTCATCCGGGCCAGGATCGCGCCACGGTGTCCACGCCGCTGCAAACCAGCATGAACCTGAAGTTCGACATGGGGCCGCGTTTCTACATTACGGGCATGGGGCTGGACGCCGGGCTGCTGGGCTCCATCCAGATTCTGCTTAATGATGGCAGGCTGACCGGCGTGGGCGCGTTGCGCACGCGGGGCGGCGGCATCGAGGCCTATGGCCAGAAGCTGCGTCTCAGCCGGGGCACGCTGACGTTCCAGGGCCGGCTGGACAACCCGCTGCTGGACATCGAAGCCCTGCGCACGGGCGAACAGGTCGAGGCCGGCGTCAAGGTGGTCGGCACCGCGCAGCGCCCGCGTATCGACCTGGTGTCCTACCCGGACGTCAGCGATGTCGAAAAGCTGTCCTGGCTGCTGCTGGGGCGCGGACCCGACGAAAGCGGCAGCGACGCGGCCTTGCTGGTGTCGGTGGGCACCGCGCTGCTGGGCGGCGGCCAGCCGTTCTACAAACAGTTCGGGCTGGACGATGTCAGCGTGCGCACCGGCAATATCGGCAGTTCGGGCAGCATCCTGCCCGACCGCACGGTGGCCGGCGACGTAAACCGGGACAGTGACAGCCAGCTGGCAACCCAGTTCCTGGTGGCCAGCAAGTCTTTCGCCAACGGCATCACGCTAAGCGTGGAGCAGGCGCTGGCCGGCAGCGACACCGTGGGCCGGGCCAGTTACCGTCTGGCGCGCGGGCTTTCCGTGGACTTGAAGGGCGGGTCGGTCAACGGCATCGCGCTGGTGTACCGGACGTTCTGGGGGAACTGAGTAAAATGACGGCCACTTCACCCCTTTAGCACCATTCCCACCATGAGCATCAAAAGCGACCGCTGGATCCGCCGCCAGGCCGACGCCGGCATGATCGAACCCTTTGAACCGGGCCAGGTCCGCACGGCCAATGGCGGGCGCATCGTCAGCTACGGCACCAGCAGCTACGGCTACGACGTGCGCTGCGCCGATGAATTCAAGATTTTCACGAACATCAATTCCACCATCGTCGACCCGAAAAACTTCGACGAAGGCTCGTTCGTGGACTTCAAGGGTGATGTTTGCATCATCCCGCCGAATTCCTTCGCTCTGGCCCGCACGGTGGAATACTTCCGTATTCCGCGCAGCGTCCTGACCATCTGCCTGGGCAAAAGCACCTACGCGCGCTGCGGCATCATCGTCAACGTGACGCCGCTGGAACCCGAATGGGAAGGCCACGTCACGCTGGAATTCTCGAACACCACGCCGCTGCCCGCCAAGATCTACGCCGGCGAAGGCTGCGCGCAGATGCTGTTCCTGGAAAGCGACGAAGTGTGCGAGACCTCGTACGCGGACCGTGGCGGCAAATACCAGGGCCAACGCGGCGTGACGCTGCCGCGCACCTGATCGGGGGGCGCTGGCGGCTTAGCCCGCGTGCCCCGGCGCCGGGCGCAGGTAGTCGATATCCCATTCCGACTCGGCCGTCTGCACAAACCCGTGCCGCCGATAAAACCGGTTCGAATCGCTGCCCCGCAGCGCGCCCACACTGACCGGCAGCCCCTGGCTGTCGGCGTCATCCAGAATCCTTTGCAGGACGCGGCCGCCCAGGCCCTGTCCCTGCGCGGCGGCCACCAGGTACAGGTGGTCCAGCCGCAGGCCCTGGCCGTCCGGCCGCAGGGCATAGAACCCCACCCGTTTTCCGGCATGTTCGATCCACCAGGTGCAATCCGGGTGGAAATTGGCGCGCAGCCGTTCCCGGGCACGCGCCGGGTCGAATCTGCCCGCTCGTTCCAGGCTGTCGCGCATGGCCTGCACGCGGATGTCGGCCAGCGCATCGAAGTCGGATGCCGAGACGGGCAGGGTGCGCACCTGATCGCCCGTGATTTCGTCATAGCCGCGTCCCAAAAATTGCAGGATGCAGATGCCGTGGCCATACGGGTCGCTAAGGTGTGCGATGCGGCCCCAGGCGTGAGTGGCAGCGTGGCCTTCCAGGATGGCGCCGGCGGCGACGGCCCGATCGACGGCCCGGTCCACGTCGGGCACGACGACGTCCAGGTGCACGGGCGTCCAATGGCGGGCGTAATCGCGCGATGGCGCCGCCGCGCCTGCCGCACCCGCCGCACCCGTCGCAGTGGTGCCAGCGGCCTTTTCCAGCAGATAGATGGGGGCGTTGGCGCCCAGCATTTCAGCCGCTTTCGGCCCCAGCCGCCGGTGCAGCGTCAGCCCGAAGGCGCGTTCGTAGAAGACGATGGCGTGTTCAAGATCGGGCACATCGATATTCACAAGCAGCTGCATGGCGGCATTCCTTCGGCGGGGGATGAAAACATATCACGCGCGCCACGGGCCGGCGACACAGCGGTAACCGCGCTAAAGAACCCCCGCCGGCGACCGTAAAAAGGATATATATGTTTGCCGATTTGGCGACGTCATCTCTGCAAGCGAGCAAGGCCCCCACCGTGCGTTACCCCCATATCCCCTGGCTGCCCCTGTTGTTCTACCCCGCGTTGCCAGTGGCCGCCGCGGTAGGCCTGATGCTGTGGCGCGAGTGGCCGCCCGCGCTGACCTTGATCGTGCCGTTCGTGCCGTGGGTGATGGCGCTGATCGGCGCGGCCATCTGCTTGATGTATCAGCGTTCGCAAACCATGGCGCTCATGCTGTGCGTGCTGGCGGCCACGGCGGTATGGCCGACGCTGGCGCGCGAGGCGCCATGGGCGTTGGGCCCCGCGCTGGCGTGGTGGGCCATTGCCTACACCATCAACGCGCTGTGGGCCGAACGATCCAGCATGCTGTTGGACCTGGCGCTGCGCATCGGCCTGATTGCCGTCGGCATGGCCGGCATTGCGCTGGTCGGCAAAGAAGGGCTGGTGGAAGTGTTTGGCACGCTTGCCCTGCAAGGCAAGCTGGCGCGGCTTGGCGTGCCGGTCGAGGCGCTGGTGGCGTTGCTGGGCACCGGCCTGACGCTGACCCTGTTGCTGCTGCGCTATGGCCGCCCGCAACAGGCCGGACAATGGCTGGGGTTTGTGTGCATGGCGTGGGCATTGCCGCGCGGCGCGCAGCATCCAATCGAACTGGCCCTGATGTCCGCCGCCGCGCTGACGGCGCTGTGCATTTCGCTGGCCCACGAAGGCTTTCACATGGCGTTTCGCGACGAGCTGACCGGCTTGCCGGGCCGGCGCGCGCTGAACGAACGCCTGCAACGCATGGGCCGCGTCTACACGCTGGCGATGGCCGACGTGGACCATTTCAAGGCATTCAACGATACGCACGGGCACGACGTGGGCGACCAGGTGCTGCGCATGGTGGCGTCGCAGCTGCGGCGCGTGCCGGGCGGTGGGCAGGCGTATCGCTACGGCGGCGAAGAATTCACGTTGGTGTTTCCGGGCAAGACGGCGGCGGAAAGCCTGCCGCACCTGGAAGCGGTGCGCCGCGCAATCGAGGCCTACCAGATGCGCCTGCGTGACAAGCCCGCGCGACCCAAGGCAGATCAACTGGGCCAGCGCCGGCGCGGTGCGCGCGGTGCGCGCAATCCGCGTCCGCTGCGGGTAACGGTAAGCATCGGCGTGGCCGAGCGGGGCGACGCGCTGCGTGCGCCGGACGCGGTCATCAAGGCGGCTGACCAGGCGCTGTACAAGGCCAAGGACGGTGGCCGCAATCAGGTGTGCGCCTACGGCACGCGGCGGCGCGGGGCGGCGGCGTAGGGCGCTCCGCCCGCTTTGTCGTTTACTTTTCCGCTAGCGGCAGCGCCATCAGCGTTTCGTCGTAAAGCTGGTCATTGACGCATAGCGCCTCGCGCTCGCGCCCGTATTCCACGAAGCCCAGGCCGGCATACAAGGCGGCGGCCGACGTGTTGTTGGACGTGACGCTTAGCTGCACCTGACGAATGCCGCGCATGGTGCGGGCATGCGCGATGGCGGCTTGCAACAGCAACCGCCCCAGCCCGCGGCCACGCTGTTCGGGCGCCACGTAGACGCTCCAGATATGCGCCTTGTGCCGCATCTTCAACTTGCGCTGGCGGCCCACGCCGATGATGCCCACCAGGTCATCACCCACGAACACCCCGAACATCGCGCTGTCGTCCTGCGGGGTGACCCAGCCTTTGATGTCGTCCAGTGTCAGCGTGTGTTCCTCTTCGTAACTCGATCCGAACGATTCCGGCGTTTCAACCAGGGCGTCCAGGCGCAAACGTCGCAGTGACGGGGCGTCAAGGGCAGTCAGGCGTCTGACTAGCGGTGCGGTCATGGGCGGCAAGTGTTGGGAATAGGAAACGTTGAGGGGTTTCCCGCCGATTATAGGTAACACGCTTGCCTATAATGGCCCTATTGCCGCTTGCGGTTTTCACAAAGGAGCCAACGATGTTCGGTTTCCTCAAGACAAACCAGGAAGCCACCCTTGATGAAGTGCAGGACGCATTTGTCGAACGGGTGGCAGACGCCGCGCAAGACTTTGTACAAGCCGCCGAATCCACCGGCGCCATATTGGACTACTCCCTGTCCAGCATCTACGCGCTGGATACCGCGCTGGAAGCCGCCCACCTGGGCACCTTGCCGCTTACCCCCATGCAAACCGTTGGCGCCGCCGCCTACCTCTACGAGGTTGGACGCCGGGCGCACGGCGGGCTGTACGAGGTCTGCGACGACGAAGACCCGGTCGTGCTTGTCTGTGGCGAACCCGGGGCCGAAGTCTGCTTTGGCGCCATCGCCAAGGTAGAACGCCGGATCCGGGACGGGGCCACCGAGTCCATCCCCGCCTACTTCGAGCAGTTCACCTTGGCATTGGAAGCCGGCGAAGCCCGCACCATCCGCTAGGTTTGCTCCGTGCCGCCGTTGCTGTCGCTGTGCTGAAAGCCCGGCTTTTGGCGCGATGACAACGGCCGTTCGGCCTATCTGGGGATTTCCCGTAGGACTGAAAGAAAAACAGCCCTACAATTCCGCCATTCCCGCCTGTTGGGCGGGGGCTCGCGCCGTCTGTCATCAGGCGGATTTTTACTAGCAGTACACTCGCGCCGCGTTATGCGACCGAACCCGCCATGCCCCCAGGAGCGCCTGCATGAAATTTCGCTTCCCCATTTTCATCATCGACGAGGACTACCGTTCCGAGAACGCGTCCGGTTTGGGTATTCGTGCCTTATCTGAAGCGATCGAGGCCGAGGGCGTCGAGGTGATCGGGGTGACCAGCTATGGCGACCTGAGTTCGTTCGCGCAACAGCAAAGCCGGGCCAGCGCCTTCATCCTGTCGATTGACGATGAAGAGTTCGACGTGGACTCGCCCGAAGACGTGGCCAGCGCCATCAAGAACCTGCGCATGTTCATCGGCGAACTGCGCTTTCGCAACGCCGACATCCCCATCTATCTGTATGGCGAGACGCGCACGTCGGAACACATTCCGAACGACATCCTGCGTGAACTGCACGGCTTCATCCACATGTTCGAGGACACCCCCGAATTTGTGGCGCGCCACATCATCCGCGAAGCGCGCAGCTACGTGGATTCGCTGCCGCCGCCGTTCTTCCGCGAGCTGGTCAAGTACGCGCAAGACGGTTCGTATTCGTGGCACTGCCCGGGCCACTCGGGCGGCGTCGCCTTCCTGAAGAGCCCGGTGGGCCGCATGTTCCACCAGTTCTTCGGTGAAAACATGCTGCGCGCCGACGTCTGCAACGCCGTGGACGAACTGGGCCAACTGCTGGACCACACCGGCCCCGTGGCCGAGTCCGAACTGAACGCCGCCCGCATCTTCCACGCCGACCACTGCTTTTTCGTGACCAACGGCACGTCCACGTCCAACAAGGTCGTGTGGCACGCCAACGTGGCCGCCGGCGACGTGGTCGTGGTGGACCGCAACTGCCACAAGTCGATCCTGCACGCCATCACGATGACGGGCGCGATCCCGGTGTTCCTGCGCCCCACGCGCAACCACCTGGGCATCATCGGCCCGATTCCGCTGGAAGAATTCCACCCGGACAACATCCGCAAGAAGATCGAGGCCAACCCCTTCGCGCGCGAAGCGGTGAACAAGAATCCGCGCATCCTGACGCTGACGCAAAGCACGTACGACGGCGTTATCTACAACGTGGAAATGATCAAGGAGCAGCTGGGCAGCTATGTCGATACGCTGCACTTTGACGAAGCCTGGCTGCCGCACGCCTCGTTCCACGAGTTCTACCAGGACATGCACGCCATCGGCCAGGACCGCCCGCGCAGCCAGGACGCGATGGTCTTCGCCACGCACTCCACGCACAAGCTGCTGGCCGGCATTTCGCAGGCCTCGCAGATCATCGTGCAGGAATCCGAGACCCGCAAGCTGGACCGCAACGTCTTCAACGAGGCGTACCTGATGCACACGTCGACCTCGCCGCAGTACGCGATCATCGCGTCGTGCGACGTGGCCGCCGCCATGATGGAGCCGCCCGGAGGCACCGCGCTGGTCGAGGAAAGCATCCGCGAAGCGCTGGACTTCCGCCGCGCCATGCGCAAGGTGGAATCCGAATTCGGCAAGAACGACTGGTGGTTCAAGGTCTGGGGCCCCAACCGCCTGGTGTCCGAAGGCATCGGCAACCGCGACGAATGGATCCTGGAAGCCAACGACCACTGGCACGGCTTCGGCGAAATGGCCGAAGGCTTCAACATGCTGGACCCAATCAAGGCCACGGTCATCACGCCGGGGCTGGACATGTCGGGCAGCTTCGGCGAAACGGGTATCCCGGCCGCGCTGGTCTCCAAGTACCTGACCGAGCACGGCGTCGTGGTCGAAAAGACCGGCCTGTATTCGTTCTTCATCCTGTTCACCATCGGCATTACCAAGGGCCGCTGGAACACGCTGTTGACCGCGTTGCAGCAGTTCAAGGACGACTACGATCGCAACCAGCCGCTGTGGCGCATCCTGCCCGACTTCTGCCGTGTGCATCGCCGCTACGAACGCATGGGCCTGCGCGATCTGTGCCAGGAAATCCACGAAGCCTACCGCGCGCGCGACGTCGCCCGCCTGACCACCGAGATGTACCTGAGCGACATGGTGCCGGCGCTGAAGCCGTCGGACGCCTTTGCGCGCATGGCGCACCGCGAGGTCGAGCGTGTCGACATCGACAAGCTGGAAGGCCGCGTCACGGGCGTGCTGTTGACGCCGTATCCCCCGGGCATTCCGCTGTTGATTCCGGGCGAACGCTTTAACCGCACGATCGTGCAGTACCTGCAATTCGCGCGCGAATTCAACGAGCGCTTCCCCGGCTTCGAAACCTATATTCACGGCCTGGCCGACGAACTGGGTCCGGATGGCGAAAAGCGCTACTACGTTGATTGCCTGATCGAAGAATAAGACCCGGCGGGTCTGGAGTCCTGATGTTTGATGTAGCCGTCCTCGGCGCCGGCGCCGCTGGCATGATGTGTGCAGCGGTGGCCGGGCAGCGCGGCTTGCGCGTGGTGCTGGTCGACCATGCCGAGCGCCTGGCCGAAAAAATCCGCATCTCCGGCGGTGGCCGCTGCAACTTCACCAACATCGGGACCGGGCCCTCCAATTTTCTGTCCGAAAACCCGCATTTCTGCCGCTCGGCACTGTCGGCTTACACGCCGCAGGATTTTCTGGCGCTGATGAAGCGCCACCATATCGCCTGGCACGAGAAACACCGTGGCCAGCTGTTCTGCAACGATTCCAGCGAATCCATCATCAACATGCTGCGCGCCGAGTGCGACGCGGGCGATGTGCAATGGCGCATGGGCTGTTCGGTGGCCGATATCGGCCACGGCGAGCAGGGCTTCGAACTGCGCACCAGCCAGGGCGTGATCCGCGCGGCCAAGCTGGTCGTGGCCACGGGCGGCATGGCGATTCCGCAGCTGGGCGCCACCGACTTCGGCCTGAAGATCGCGCGCCAATTCGGCTTGAAAGTCGTCGAGCCGCGACCCGCGTTGGTACCGCTGACCTTTGACTCCGCACAATGGCAGCCGCTGTCCGAGCTGTCGGGCGTGGCGCTGGAAGTGGGCCTGCAGACGGGGCAGGGCAAGGCGCGGGGTGAATTCCTGGAAGACCTGCTGTTTACCCATCGCGGCCTCTCAGGCCCGGGCATCCTGCAAATTTCCAGCTACTGGAAGCCGGGCGAACCCATCGTGATCGACCTGGCACCGGGCCGCGACCTGGCCGAAGAATTGCTGGCGTCCAAGTCGGGCAACCGGCAGCAGCTGCATACCGTGCTGGCGGGCCTGTGGCCCAAGCGCCTGGCCGATCGCTGGCTGCATCTGGCAGAGCAGGGCGGCAAGCCCGGCCTGGCCGCGATGCGCCTGGCCGACGCGCCCGACAAAACGCTGCGCGCGCTGGCTCAAGACATCCATCAATGGACGCTGGTGCCCAGCGGCACCGCCGGCTACAAGAAAGCCGAAGTGATGCGCGGCGGCGTCGACACGCGCGGCCTGGACCAGAAATCCATGCAAGCCAAAACCACGCCCGGGCTGTACTTCATCGGCGAAGCGGTGGATGTGACCGGCTGGCTGGGCGGCTACAACTTCCAATGGGCCTGGGCCTCCGGCGTGGCCTGCGGCAAGGCGCTGTAGGCCTCGCCGGGATCAGAGCTGCCGCCATACTGATCCGTCGGTTGAAGCCGTCGCGGCAGGCGGCGGCGCCATGATGGTGTCGTGCGCCATGGCAGCCGTTGCCACCGCGCCAAGTGTGGCGCTATGGGAAACTTCTTTTAATGCTTTGCCGGCAACCACTGGGACGCCTAATTTCTCAATCAGGGCCGCGCCTTCCGGCGTTTGTCCTAGCGCGGCCAACATGCCCGTAAGGCGCGTGCCGCCACTGGGCGTGAACATGTCGCCCAGTGAGGCGACGCCATTTTGCATATCGCCCGAATTGGCGATGACCTTCAAGTCCGCTTGTTGCAGGGCGCGGGCCATTTCCATGCCGACATCCTTGCCTGACCTTACCTGTTCGATGCGGATGAGATATTCCTGGTAGCCCGCGTTGCCCCCGATTTCTTTCGCCAGCTTGATTTGCGCTTCAACGGGCGCCACCTGCATGGCTTGCTCGGCGGACGCTTTTGCGGCGCCAAGCGCCGTTACACCCTCGGCTTCCCGGGTTGCCGAGATCAGATCGCCTTCCGCCTTGGCAATTTGGGCTTCTTTTTCGGCGTGTGCGGCAACCACGGCTATCTGCCGGTTTTCTTCGGCCCTGACGACAGCGACATCACGCGAAATTTCGGCCGCTTGTACGTCGCGCACGCGCTGGACCTCCATGTCCTTTCGAGCCGTGGTGACGGATTCGAACGCGATCGCCTGGCGTGACTGTTCCTCTGCGATGCCAACCTCGCGTTCGGTTTCCGCGTTGCGCATGCCGACCTGCTGGCGAGCGTTCTGCTGTTGAAGGTCGATTTCCCGCTTCATGGCGATTTCTTTTTCGGTTGCCGCGCGATTGTGTTCGGCGACTTCTTCGCGGCTCTGGCGGTCTATGCGCGCCTTCTCGCGAGCCATGATCTGGTCGATCACTTTATTGTTCGCGCTGTCGCGGATGTCCATGAACTCGATGGTCTTGACGGTCTTGACGCCCCACTCGGCTAGTTGAGTGTCCACTGCTGCAGTAAACGCGTCGGCAAGCGTACTTCGCGCCTGCATGATGTCTTCCAGCTTGTTCGTTGCCAACACGCTACGTACGGACCCTTGGACTACGTTGCGAAGCTGGTCGACCAGGACATCAAAGGTCGACACCCGCTGGGCAGCAAGCGAGGCGTCTTCAATGCGGAAGAACGCAGTGACGTCGACTTCGAACGGTAGCCGTGCGGCGTCATAGGCAGCGTAGTCCTTCAGATCGACCTGGAAGTTGCTTTCAGGAAACTTGGATACCGCCACGCCCCACACCGGCAGCCAGCTTGGCCAGTGGTAGTAGGTGTTGCCCCCCAACTTGCCGCGCCCGTAGGGTGTGGTCTGCTTGCTGGATTGAACGATGTGCACCATGTTGGTGGGCACAACGCGGCGAAGGGAAACGATGACAAATGCGATCAGGGGAAACAGAGCAACCAGGGCGCTTGCGATGCTCGTGGTGGAAATTTCGATCATGTTTACGGCGGATACTCGAAGTTAAGGCGTCCGGGGTGGGCGCCCTTGGACTGCGGGATCATAGGACGCGACCATTCCGCGACTTATGACAATGTCGTTATTGTTTTATCAAATAAAAATACATATCATTTATGTTTTCGATTTCGACTGGCTGCTTTCGATGAAAAGGGGCCAGTTCCACGGAGACGCTCATGCCCTACACCCTTCCGACGCTGCCCTACGCCTATGACGCCCTCGAGCCTCACATCGACGCTATGACGATGGAGATTCACTACAGCAAGCATCATCAAACCTATGTCACCAGCCTGAACGCGGCGCTGGATGGCGCCGGCATCAGCACGGAAGAACCCGTTGAAGCCCTGGTCGCGCGGCTGGACCAATTGCCGCAAGCCATACGCGGCGCGGTGCGCAACCATGGCGGCGGCCACGCCAACCACAGCTTGTTCTGGTCGGTGATGTCGCCCCAGGGTGGCGGTGAACCCGATGGCGCGCTGGCGGCCGCTATCGAATCCGAACTGGGTGGCCTGGCCGCCTTCCGCGAGGCCTTCACCAAAGCGGCCCTGACCCGCTTTGGCAGCGGCTGGGCCTGGCTCTCGGTCACGCCGGCCGGCAAGCTGGTGGTGGAAAGCAGCGCTAATCAGGACAGCCCTCTGATGCACGGCAATACGCCGATCCTGGGCCTGGACGTCTGGGAACACGCCTATTACCTCAAGTACCAAAACCGTCGCCCTGAATACATTGGCGCCTTCTACAATGTCGTGAATTGGCCCGAGGTGGCGCGCCGTTATGCGGCCGCAAAGGGTTAAGCCCGCTTTGTGATGGAGGCATCGGCCCCATGAACACATTCAGCCGTCACCGCGTGCGTCCCGCGGCCACCAGCATCAGCGTCTGGATCCTGGCCGTGCTGGTGTCCTGCCTGGCGATGCACCAGCTGTGGGCCTACCTGGACGTGCGCGCGCCGCACGTGGCCGACGCCCTGCTGGGCGGGCTGGTAGCGGCCGGCGCCACCGCGCTGGGCACCGTGCCCATCCTGTTCGCCCGCACCATCCCGCAAAAGGTCCAGGACAGCATGTTCGGGTTCGGCGCGGGCGTCATGCTGGCGGCCAGCGCGTTTTCCCTGGTGGTGCCCGGCATTGCGGCGGCCGAAAGCCAGGGCATGGGCCGCTGGGGCGCGGGCCTGACGGTGGGGGCGGCCATTCTGCTGGGCGCGGCGGTGCTGCTCATCATGGACCGCACGCTGCCGCACGAACATTTCATCAAGGGCCGCGAAGGCATCGAGGCGCGCCGCATGCGACGCGCCTGGTTGTTCGTTATCGCCATCACGCTGCACAACCTGCCCGAGGGCCTGGCCATCGGCGTGGGTTACGCGGGGGGCGATCCGGTGGCGGGCACCGCGTTGGCCACGGGCATCGCGATCCAGGACATTCCCGAAGGGATGGTTGTCGCGGTGGCGCTGTTGGCCGCCGGCTATAAGCGGGCCTTCGCCGTGGCGCTGGGCATGTTGTCGGGGCTGGTCGAACCGTTGGGCGCGGTGCTGGGCGCCGCCATCGTCGGCTGGTCCGTCTTGCTGCTGCCCTGGGGGCTGGGCTTTGCGGCGGGCGCCATGCTGTTTGTCATCAGCCACGAGATCATTCCCGAATCGCACCGCAAGGGGCACGAGGTCTACGCCACGTGCGGGCTGATGCTGGGCTTTGTGCTGATGATGTTGCTGGACACGGCGCTGGGCTAGCCCGGGGGTTGGTGTCCGGTTTGGCGCGGTCCACGGCAGCGGTTTGTGGCCGGGCCGCGCCCGGAAATCGCGCTTTTCCAGGCCTGGTTTTCGTTGTATGCTTGGCGCCGCTGTCACGCATGTTTGCGGGAGAGAGCGCCCCTTTCACCAGGGTCGCCGCCGAAGGCGCAATTCGCCCAGAATCGCTCAGGTAACCGATACCGCACATGCTTGCCCCGTCCCGGTTTTTACCGTGTGGATGCGGCAAAACAGTACTCTGGAGAGACCTGGCGCCGCCCCGAATTCGGGACACAGCGAGCAGCCCAGGCGCCGAAGGTGCAAACCCGCCCAGCGCGGGGCAACTCTCAGGCAAAAGGACAGAGGGGCGGAAGATTCAGCCGATGCCGTGCGGGCGCAATCCGCTTGTCACGACCGGCATTCCGTAACCCTGGCAAGCCATTGCCGTCCCGGAGTTTCCGCGCATGTCCGCAACCCTCAAACGCACCCCGCTGGCCGACGAACACATCGCCTCCGGCGCCCGAATGGTCGATTTCGGCGGCTGGGACATGCCCTTGGCCTACGGCTCGCAGCTTGAGGAGCACCACGCGGTGCGCCAGGACGCCGGCATGTTCGACGTGTCGCACATGCTGAACGTGGATGTGGCCGGCCCCGATGCCTACGCCTTCCTGCAACGCCTGGTCGCCAACGACGTCGCCAAGCTGACCGTGCCCGGCAAGGCGCTGTATTCGTGCATGCTGAACCCGCAGGGCGGCGTCATCGACGACCTGATCATCTATTTCTTTGCCGCTGACGAATGGCGCGTGGTCGTCAACGCCGGCACCGCCGACAAAGACGTGGCCTGGATGCAGCGCGTGAAGCAGGCCGGCAATTTCGACGTTGCCATCACCCCGCGCCGCGATCTGGCCATGGTGGCCGTGCAGGGCCCGAACGCCCGCGCCAAGGTCTGGGCCGCGCGCCCGGCCTGGCAAGCCGCCTCCGAAGCACTGACCCCCTTCGTTGCCGCCCGCGTGGGCGACGACACGCTCGTCGCCCGCACCGGCTACACCGGCGAAGACGGCTTTGAAATCGTCCTGCCTGCGTCCGACGTCGTGCAGCTGTGGCGCGACCTTGCTGCCCAGGGCGTGCGCCCGGCGGGCCTGGGCGCGCGCGACACGCTGCGCCTGGAAGCCGGCATGAACCTGTATGGCCAGGACATGGACGAGCTGACCCAGCCCGACCAGGCCGGCCTGACGTGGACCGTGTCGCTCAAGAATGCCGAGCGCCGCTTCATCGGCCGCGACGCGCTGGAACAATTCGCCACCCCCGCCGCCTTTGTCGGCCTGAAGCTGCAAGAGCGCGGCGTGATGCGCGCCCACATGGCCGTGCGCTGCGTGCAAGGCACGGGCGAACTCACCAGCGGCACCATGTCGCCCACGCTGGGCGTGTCGATCGGCTTTGCCCGCCTGCCGCAAGGCGTGCGTCCGGGCGACACCGTCGAAGTCGACATCCGCGGCAAATGGGTGCCCGCCCTGGTCTGCAAGCTGCCCTTCGTGCGTAACGGCAAAGCCGTCGAACACTCGTAAACTCGAAGCTTCGCGCGAACGGCCGCTGCCAGTTGACGCACACGCCGCTCGCACGAGGCGCGCAACACCATTCATCTACCCGTATTCCCTAGAGGATTTCCCATGAGCCTGCCCACCGATCGCAAGTACACCCAGTCCCACGAATGGGTCAAAGCTGAAGGCGACGTGTTCGTCGTCGGCATCACCGATACCGCCCAGGACCAATTGGGCGACCTGGTTTTCGTTGGCGACGTCAAGGTTGGCGCCAAGCTGAACGCGGGCGAAACCGCCGGCGTGGTCGAGTCGGTCAAGGCCGCCTCGGACATCTACGCACCCGTCAACGGTGAAATCGTTGCCTTCAACGACGAGCTGGAAAACAACCCCAGCCTGATCAACGAATCGGCCTTCACCACCTGGATCTTCAAGATCAAGCCGGTCAACGCGGCCGATGCCGACAAGCTGCTGGACGCCGCCGGCTACGAAGCCGTCGCCAACGGCTAAGAAGCCGGTTCGAGCCGGGCGCGCCGACCTCTTGGCGCGCCGGCCTGATGCACCACCACCCGAGAGTTCCCATGTCGCGCGCCCTAGACACCCATACCGACTTCATCCCCCGCCACATCGGCCCGTCCGACGCCGACCAGGCCGCCATGCTCCAAGTGATTGGCAGCGCCAGCCTGGACGCCCTGATCGACGAAGTCGTTCCCGCCAAGATCCGCAGCCAGGCCCCGCTGGCGCTGCCGCCCTCGCGCAGCGAAACCGACGTGCTGGCCGAACTGAAGCAGATCGCGGGCCGCAACAAGGTCTTTCGCAACTACATCGGGCAGGGCTACTACGGCACGCAGACCCCCAACGTCGTGCTGCGCAACATTCTTGAGAACCCCGCCTGGTACACGGCCTACACGCCGTATCAGCCGGAGATCTCGCAAGGGCGTCTTGAAGCCCTGCTGAACTACCAGACCATGGTCGCCGACCTGACCGGGCTGGACATCTCCAACGCCTCGCTGCTGGACGAAAGCACGGCCGCCGCCGAAGCCATGACGCTGGCCCGCCGTGGCGCCAAGTCGCCAAGCCCGGTGTTCTTCATTTCGCGCCACGTGCATCCGCAGACCATCGAAGTCGTGCGCACGCGCGCCGAAGGCCTGGGGCTGGAAATCACGGTGGGCGACGAAGCCCAGGGCCTGCCGGAATGCTTCGGCGTGCTGCTGCAATACCCGCACAGCACCGGCTCGGTGTCCGACTACCGCAAGCTGGCAGAAGCCGCCCACGCGCAAGGCGCCGTGGTTGCCTGCGCCACCGACCTGCTTGCGCTGGCCCTGTTGGCCGCCCCGGGCGAGTGGGGCGCGGACATCGCCATCGGATCGGCGCAACGCTTTGGCGTGCCGTTCGGTTTTGGCGGCCCGCACGCCGGCTTCATGGCCTGCAAGGATTCCTTCAAGCGCAACATGGCCGGCCGTTTGGTCGGCGTGTCGAAAGACGCACAAGGCAACCCGGCAATGCGCCTGGCGCTGCAAACGCGCGAACAGCACATCCGCCGCGAGAAGGCCACGTCCAACATTTGCACCGCGCAGGTGCTGCTGGCCGTGATGGCCGGCATGTACGCCGTGTGGCATGGCCCCGAAGGCATCCGCCGCATTGCCCAGCGCGTGCAGCGCAGCACCGCCATCTTGCGCGCAGAACTCATCAAGCTGGGCGTGAAGGTTGTGAACGACACGTTCTTCGACACGCTGCTGCTGGAAACGGGCGCGGCCACCCCGGCCATCCTGACGGCCGCCGAGTGCGAGCACATCAACCTGCGCCGCGTCGACGGCGCGCGCCTGGCCGTGTCGCTGGACGAAACCGTTACCGTCGCCGACCTGCAAGCGCTGGTCAACGTGTTTGCCGCCGGCCTGGAACGCGATGATGTCGAACTGGACATCGACGCGCTGGACGCGGCCGCCGCCGGCGGCATTCCCGCATCGGTCGCGCGCGAAAGCGCCATCCTCAAGCACCCCGTCTTCTCCAGCGTGCAATCCGAAACCGACATGCTGCGCTACCTGCGCAAGCTGGCCGACAAGGACCTGGCGCTGGACCGCACGATGATCCCGCTGGGTTCGTGCACCATGAAGCTGAACGCCACGGCCGAGATGATCCCCATCACCTGGCCCGAATTCGCGCTGATCCACCCGTTTGCCCCCGCCTCGCAAAGCCAGGGTTACAACGAACTGATCGACCGCCTGTCCGCCGCGCTGTGCGAAATCACCGGCTACGACAACATCAGCCTGCAACCGAACTCGGGCGCGCAGGGCGAATACGCCGGCCTGCTGGCCATTCGCGGCTACCACCAGGCCAACGGCCAGCATCAGCGCAACGTCTGCCTGATCCCGGCCTCGGCCCACGGCACCAATCCCGCGTCGGCGCAGCTGGCCGGCATGGACGTGGTGGTGGTGGCGTCCGATTCCAACGGCAACGTCGATCTTTCCGACCTGCGCGCCAAAATCGAGCAGGTCGGCGACAAGCTGGCCGCGCTGATGATCACCTACCCGTCCACACACGGCGTGTTCGAGGAAGCCGTCACTGAAATCTGCGACATGGTCCACCAGGCCGGCGGCCAGGTGTACCTGGACGGCGCCAACATGAACGCCATGGTCGGCGTGGCCCAGCCGGGCAAGTTCGGCTCCGACGTATCGCACCTGAACCTGCACAAGACGTTCTGCATTCCGCACGGCGGCGGCGGCCCCGGCGTGGGTCCCGTAGCGGTGCGCGCGCACCTGGCGCCGTACCTGCCGGGCGTGGTGAACGAACAGGGCAAGCTGCCCGGCGAAGCCAAGGTCGGCCCGGTGTCGGCCGCGCCGTTCGGTTCGGCCGGCATCCTGCCGATTCCGTTCGTGTACATCGCGCTGATGGGTGCTGATGGCCTGCGCCGCGCCACCGAAGTGGCCATCCTGAACGCCAACTACATCGCTACCCGCCTGCGCGACCACTATCCGGTGCTGTACGCGGGCCGCAATGGCCGCGTGGCGCACGAGTGCATTCTGGACGTGCGCCCGTTGAAGGAAACCAGCGGCATCAGCGCCGAGGACATCGCCAAGCGCCTGATGGACTACGGCTTCCACGCGCCCACCATGAGCTTCCCGGTGGCCGGCACGCTGATGGTCGAGCCCACGGAATCCGAAGGCGTGGCCGAGCTTGACCGCTTCATCGACGCGATGATCTCCATCCGCGAGGAAATCGCCCAGGTCGAGCGCGGCGAACGCGATCGCGAGGACAACGTCCTGAAGAACGCGCCGCACACCGCGCAGATGCTGTTGGCCGAAGAATGGCTGCACGACTACCCGCGCCAGCAGGCCGCCTACCCGGTGGCGTCGCTGCGCGAGGCCAAGTACTGGCCGCCCGTGGCCCGTGTGGACAACGCCTACGGCGACCGCAACCTGGTCTGCGCGTGCTTGCCGATCGAAGCGTACGCGTAGGGCATTACGCGTAGCGGCGATAAAAAAGCCTCCATCTTGCGATGGAGGCTTTTTGTTGGGCGCTTGCCCGTATCGGTATCAGCCGTACGCCTTACTTGGCCGGCGCCGCCTGGGCCGCCTCGTTGAAGTCTTCGGCGATGCTGATGAACGTGTTCAACAGGATTTGCAGGTTGTCCTTGCCGATCCCGCCTTCCGCGTTCATGTCCATTTGCAGCACGGCCTGGTTCTTGTTGTCCAGGTAGGCGCGGGTCCAGCGGTATTCCTGGTTCCAGCTGTTGATGGTCTTCAGCGACATCGGCTTCTTGGTCTTGTACGTGGCCGTCATGACCAGGTCCAGGCACTTTTCAGTGAAGTCGTTGCACAGGAATTCCAGGCGCAGGTCGCTGGCGCCGGTGGTGCCCGGGTCCAGGATCAGCACGGGGCCTTCGTCGCCATCCTGCTTGTTGGCGGTAATGCCCATGTCGTCCAGCAGGGCGCTGACGGTGTCCAGGCTGAAGTCCTGCATCACGCCGACGGCGGGCGTTGCGCCTTCGGCCGGCTCTTGCTCGCTCATGCCGGGCATGGACTCTTCTTCGTCGTCGCCCATGGAATTCATGCCGGCGGCGCCAAGCAGGCCGCTGAACAATTCGTCGGCGGGAATTTCCTTGCCGTTCAGGTTGCCCATGCCGTCCGCGAACGTGAACTTGCCGACGATGTTGTCGCCGTCGTTCTTGCCCACGTTGAACATTTCAGCCATGCCCGACATCTGGCGCACGGTCTGGTCGGCGTCCTCGGCGGCCTTCTCCGGGGTCAGCCCTTCTTTTTTGACGGCGTATTGCGCGACCAGGTCCTGCACCATCGGCTTGGAAATGATCAGCGTGGCGTCGATGCGCTTGATGGCCTTGGCGGCAATTTCCTGCGGCGTCAGGTTCTTGACGTCCGGCGGGTTGGCCAGGTCCAGCGTGAAGTTCAGCTTGCTTTCGCCCTTGCCGGTTTTCCAGCTGATCGGGTCGATGCTGAATGACGGGTTGCCCGCCAGCAGCTTGCCGGCGCTGTCCAGCATCGCCTGGAACTGCTCGTCCTTCAGGCCCTCGTCTTCGGTCTGCGCCATGTATTGACGCAGCAGCTGGTTGTACGTGTCCGACAGTTGCTTGACGGCTTGGCCGTCCAGCTTGGCCAGCTTGATCACGGCCTGGCCATTGCCCAGAGGCACGTCGTTGACGGTGATGTCGCCGGTTTGATAGGCGGCCTGCATGTTGATGGACTTGTCGTCCTCGGACAGCTTCACGCCGTAGCCGAAGTTATCCAGCGACAGCTTGACGTCGTCGCCCTTGCGGGTCACGTCGATGCGCTTGATCTTCAGGTCCGAATCGCCTATCGACACGCCGAACTTGCCCATGCGGCTGTTCACGTCCATCGTCAGGCCGGCGATCGACATGATGACGGGGTCGTTGCTCTTGGAACCGTCGATGGCCAGCTTGTCCATCACGCCATGCGCGACGACGCCTTGCAGCGTACGGTCGAAGCTGCCGGTGATGACCATGCCGCTGAAGTCGATCGAATTGCCTTGCAGCGCGGTCGACACGGGCGCGATCTTGGCCGTGGAGGTGGTCGTGCCGCTGTAGCTGACCATCGCGTCGCTGATCAGCGGCGAGATGTCTTTGGTCAGCGCGAACACTTCCTTCAGGTTGTCGGTCTTGGCGACTTCCGCGTGCACGAACGCCAGCTTGGGCGCAATCGCGCCGCGCGACAGCGCGGTCTTGGGGAAGGGGCCGTGTTCGATGACGGCATCGAATTCGATCATGCCGGCGGGCATGGCGTCCGGGCTCTTGTCGTTCTTGACCAGCGACAGGCCATAACGGGCCTGGGTCGAGAACAGGCTGCGGTCGTACTTGAGCTGGTCGATGCGCAGGCCGAACAGCGGCGTCAGCTTGGCCAGCTTTTCGTTGGCTTCTGCCAGATGGCGTTGCGAGCTTTCCTCAATGCGTTTGCCGGTATACCACGTGGCGCCTATCCAGCTTCCCGCTCCCACTATGACCACGCCGAGGGTGATCGCTACGCTCTTTTTCATCGTTGTGCTTTTTTCGTTGATTATCGAGTTATATCCGGCAGACAGGGCATTGCGCCGTCGCGGCTGGTCTCCCAGGCGCGGCTGCCGGCATACACGTATTCATCGGCCTGTAAGGGCCCGCGCCGGAGTATACCGATGCGCTGTGACGCTCGACCGTGCGCCCAGTTACTGAAGATTTCAAAATGAAAGGCCGGCGCAGGGCGCCGGCCGTTTTGTCGACAACTTTGCGACCCGATTTCGTTACAGCGGGTCCAGCGGGTAGATCGGCCGGCGCACGTGCTTGAACTCAAGCTGGCTGTAGTCGGACGTGGTGACGCCCACGCCGGTGCACTCGATGACCTCGGTGGCCATGGCGGAAAAGCCCGCGCGCCAGTGCACCCGGCTTTTCAGCACCACATAGCGCTTTTGCAACGGGTCAACGCCCACGGACGACAGGCAGTTGATGTCGAAGGGTTCCTGGTGGCGCGACACCACCACGATTTCGACCCGGCCGGTGTCGATCACCACCGTCAGCCCGGTGTCGTTGCGCACGCCCCGGTACATCGGGCCCCGGCTCAGGTACACGCCGTCGAACACCAGCTTGACGCGGCCTGTCACCTGCAACGGTTCGCTGGGTTCCTTGATAGCCGGCATGGCCAGCTTGCCGCCCAGCGTCAGGGTGATGGTCTTGCCCACGCCCGCGGCGGCGGCCTGTTCTGCTGCCTGAGGGTCGCAGATGGCGTAGAACACCACGTTGTCCAATTCCTGGCGCAACACTTCGGCCAGCACGGCCGTGGTGTCCATGGTGCCGCCCGAGCCCGTGTTGTCGTAGTGGTCCAGCAGCACCACGGGGCCTTGCTCGATCTGCTTGGCGCGCGCGATGGTGGGCGCCAGCGGCTCGGGGTGGAACACCCAATCGGCGCGACCTGCCCAGGCGCGTTCCAGCAGTTCGTCGCGGTGCTTCTCGGCCTCTTGCAGGTTGCCGTCCGTACAGACGACGGCGCTCAGGCCCGCTTCGCGGATGTCCGCATGCGGAAACCCCACGAAGACGGACGCCGCCAGCACGCCGCCCGCTTCCAGTTCCTTGCAGCGTTCCTGCAAGGGGCCGTTGGGTGCGGCATGGGTGCCCTGGCACATGATGTGCGGCAGCATGGGCTTGTTGGCCCACGTCATGACGGGTTTGATCTCGCCCTTGAGCGTGCGCGCGATGACGTTGGCGGCGCGCACCCCGGCCGCGCGGATATCCACGTGCGGATACGTGTGAAAGCCGCTGATGACGGTGGCGTTGCGCACGATGTCGTCGTAGATATTGGCGTGCATATCCAGCGTGACGGCCACGGGCGTGGTCGGGTCGATTTCCCGCAGGCGGCGCAGCAGGTCGCCTTCCGCGTCTTCCACGCCTTCGGCCACCATGGCGCCGTGCAGGTCCAGCAAGATGGCGTCAAAGCCGCCCAGCTTGACCTGGTCCAGCACCAGCTTGCACAGGCGTTCGTGGGTCTCGGCGCTGGTGGGGCCGCTGGGCCAGGACTCGGCCGCTACGGGCACGACCATTTCCGCGCCCTCGCGGCGCGCCACTTCGATATAGCCGCCCAGCCCGCTGTCGGTGTTCTCGTAGGCCTTGATGGCAAGATCGCCGGCCAGGATGTCGGGGCTGCCTCGGAAAAAGCGTTCAAGCGGGGTCGGCACGGGCGAATAGGTATTCGTCTCGTGCTTGATCATTGCCAATAGCCAACGCATGGGAATTCCTGTGGTTGCTGTGGAAAGTCAGTTCGTCTGGGGCGGCTGCGGCCACGGGTGTTGCGCGGGACGCATCTGCTCCCACGCGCGCGCCACGCGCAACACGCCCAGGTCGTCAAAGCGCGCGCCGGCGATTTGCAGCCCAATGGGCAGCCCCGCCCGCGTATAGCCGCAATTGACCGAGGCGGCCGGCTGTTCGCTCATGTTGAAGGGCAAGGTGAAGCCGATGTGGTGCATGGTCGTGGCCACTTCATTGGTGGGCGACGGCCACTCGGCGTTGTAGGCCACCACGGGCGCCACGGGCGACAGCACGTAGTCGAATGGCGCGCAGGCGGCCACGGTCTTGGCGCGCACGTTCAGCGTTTCGTAGTAGCTCTTGAAGACGGCTTCGCCGCTTTGGCCGCCGCCGCTTTCCGCCCACGTGCGAATGAACGGCAGGATCTTGGCGCGGCGTGCCTCGGGCAGCGCGGCCAAGTCGATGGCCGAACGCGTGCGCCAGAAACGGTCCACACCATCCAGCATGTCGGGCGTCATCCAGGGCAGCATCGGCGTGACGATGGCGCCGGCGGCTTCGAAGGCTTGCGCGGCCGCCTGCACGGCGTCGCGCACTTCCGGGTCCAGCGGCAGGCCGCAGCCGGCATCCATCAGCAGGCCGATGCGCAGGCCTTTAACGTCTTGCGCCAGGTTGAGCCAGTCGAAGTCCTGGAAAGGCAAGCTCATGTGGTCGCGCGCGTCAGGCTGCGACAGCACGCCCATCATCAGTGCGGTGTCGGTGATGGTGCGCGTCATGGGGCCGGCGCAGCGGCCCATGAAAGGCGGGTCGATGGGAATGCGGCCCAGGCTGGGTTTGAGCGTGGCGATGCCGCACCAGGCGGCCGGCAGGCGAACTGAACCGCCGATGTCGGTGCCGATATGCAGCGGGCCATAACCCGCCGCCGCCGCCGCGCCCGCGCCGGCGCTGGAACCGCCCGGGTTCTTGCTCAGGTCCCAGGGGTTGCGCGTCAGCTCGTGAAAGCTGGACAGCCCCGATGACAGCATGCCGAAGTCCGGCATGGTGGTCTTGCCCAGCAGCACGGCGCCCGCTTCGCGCATGCGGGCGGCGGGCGGCGCGTCAGCGGCGGCCGGGGTCAGGTCGGTGGCGGCGGTGCCCAGCGGCACGGGCGTGCCGCGTGTAGCGATGTTTTCCTTGATGGTGGCGGGCACGCCATCCAGGCTGTAGCCGCCCGCTGATTGCGGCTGGCCCTTCATCCAGCGGGCTTCGGAGGCCCGCGCCATTGCCAGCGCGCCTTCGGGGTCCAACGCGTAGGTGGCCTTCAGGTGCGGTTCCCAGCGCTGGATGTGGTCAAGCACCGAGCGCGTGACCTCAACGGGCGACAAGGTCTTGTCGCGATACGCTTGCAGCAGTTCCTGGGCGGACAATTCGTGCGGTTGTGACATCTGGGTTCCTGTGTTGCAAAGGAAGGCAATTCGGGTATTCAGGGCATCGGCACATCAGCCCATCATGATGCGGCGGCGGCCGCTTGCGCCAAGGTCGTGGCGACGGGCTGGAAGTTGCGGAAGTCCCAGTCGCGCCCAGGCGCCGCGTCGATCAGCGCGCGGGTGTATTCGTGGCGCGGCTCGGTCAGCACGGTTTCGGCCGAACCGGTCTCGACCACCTTGCCGCGCTGCATGACCATGATGGTGTCGCAAATTTGCGCGGCCACGCGCAAATCGTGCGTGATGAACAGCACGCCCACGCCGGTGCGCTGGCGCACTTGCTCCAGCAGTTCAAGCACCTGCGCCTGCACCGACACGTCCAGCGCCGATACGGCTTCGTCGGCCACCAGGATCTCCGGGTCCATGACCAGCGCGCGCGCGATGCAGATGCGCTGGCGCTGTCCGCCCGAAAATTGGTGCGGGTAGCGTTGCATGGCGTCGGGGCTCAGGCCCACCACGGTCAGCGTTTCGCCGGCGCGCTTCAGCGCCTGATCGCGCGGCATGCCAAAGTTAAGCAGGCCTTCGATGATGGATTCGCCCACGGTGCGGCGCGGGTTCAGCGACCGGTACGGGTCCTGGAACACGATCTGGATGCGGCGGCGCACCGGCCGCAGCGCCGAGCCTGACAAGGTGCTCAAGTCTTCACCGCCCATCATCATGTGCCCGGCGGTGGGCTCGATCAGGCGCACGATGCAGCGCGCCACCGTGGACTTGCCCGACCCGGATTCGCCCACGATGCCCAGGATTTCGCCTTTGCGCAGCGTCAGGTTGACGTCGGTAGCGGCCACCACATGTTGCGCGGCGCGCCGCGAGAACATCGAGCTTTTGCCCGCGTAGGTGCGGCCCAGGCCCTTGACGTGCAACACGGGCTGGCCATCCGGCGCGTCGCGGCGGTTGGGCACCAGGCTGGGCACGGACGACACCAGGCGGCGCGTGTACGACTGCTTGGGTTCGGCCAGGATTTCGTTGCGCGTGCCGCTTTCGATCAGGTCGCCCCGGTTCATCACCACGATGCGATCCGAAATCTCGGCCACCACGCCAAAGTCGTGCGTGATGAACAGCACGGCCGTCTTGTGCTTGACCTGCAATTCCTTGATCAGCGCCAGGATCTGCTTTTGCGTGGTGACGTCCAGCGCGGTCGTGGGTTCGTCGGCGATCAGCAGCTTGGGTTCAAGGATCAGCGCCATCGCAATCACGATGCGCTGGCGCTGGCCGCCCGACAGCTGGTGCGGATACGCCTCGAAGATGCGTTCCACATCGGGCAGGTGTACCGACTGGAACATGTCCAGCACCTTGGCGCGGCGGTCGGCGGCGCTCATGCCCTTGCGGTGCAGGCGCAGCACTTCGTCAACCTGCTTGCCCACCGTATGCACGGGGTTCAGCGCGGTCATGGGTTCCTGGAACACCATGGCCATGCGGGTCGCGCGCATCTCGCGCAGGCGGCGTTGCGACGCGGTGGCGACGTCTTCACCTTCCACGCGAATGGAACCGGCGCTGATGGACAGGATGCCTTGCGGCAACAGGCCCATCACGGCCAGCGATGTGACCGATTTGCCCGAGCCGGATTCACCAACCACGCACACGGTTTCGCCGGCATGCACGTCCAGGCTCAGATTGCGCACGACGCGGTTGCCGGCGCCGGCCACTTCCACGGACAGGTTGCGAATGGCCAGGATGGCGGACGAGGTGTCGCCCGCGGGGGGAGTAGGAGAGTAGGTCATCGGCATCAGATCCTGCGCACCATTTTCGGGTCCAGCGCATCGCGCAGGGCGTCACCCAGGATGTTCACGCTAAGCACGGTCAGCGACAGAAGCAGGCCAGGAAAGAGAATCAGGCCGGGCAGCATGCGGAAATACATGCGGCCTTCGGACATGATGTTGCCCCACGACGCGATCTCGGGCGGGATGCCGGCGCCCAGGAAGCTGAGGATGGCTTCGGTCAGCATGGCGGAGGCGAACACGTAGGTGCCTTGCACCGTCAGCGGCGCGATGGTGCTGGGCACCATGTGCCGCCACAGCAGCAGCGGCAAGGGCGTGCCCAACGCCAGCGCGGCTTCCACATAGGGTTCGCCGCGCACCGTCAGGATCTGCCCGCGCACCAGCCGCACCACCCGGGGAATTTCCGGGATGGTGATGGCGACAAGCACGGTCGTGATACTGGCGCCGGTAACCGACACCAGGGCAATTGCGAGCAGGATGCCGGGAATGGCCATGATGGCGTCCATCGTGCGCATGATCAGCCCGTCCAGCGAACGGAACCAGCCAGCAATGACGCCGATGACCAGCCCGATGGCCACGCTGACGACGGCGGCGCCCAGGCCCGCGATCAGCGAGATGCGCGCGCCGTAGGCCACGCGCGACCAGACGTCGCGGCCAAAGGCGTCGGTGCCGAACAGGTAGTCGGTAAAGGGCTGCTTCAGGCGCGCGCCCGGGTTGATGAAGGTAGGGTCCACCGTGCCCAGCAGCGGCGCGAACACGGCAATGGCGACGATGGTCACCAGCACCACCAGCGCCAGCATGACCGGCCAGCTTTTCAGGCCCTGGCGCACTTGGCGCCAGGCGGTGACTTGAGGGTTGCCGCCTCCGGGGAGGTCGGCGGCCGCCGGCACGGCGGCATCGGTTGGCGTGTGCATGGCTCTTCCCTAGTAGCGGATGCGCGGGTCGAACACCGTGTAGGCGCAATCGACAACCAGATTGATGAACACGTAGACGAACGCGAAGAACAGCGTCAGCCCCTGGATGACGGGGTAGTCGCGCGCCAGCACGGCTTCCACCACCAACCGGCCCAGGCCGGGGATGTTGAACACCGATTCAGTCACGACCACGCCGCTGATCAGCAGCGCAATGCCCAGGCCCACGACGGTGGCGATGGGCACGGCGGCGTTGCGCAGCGCGTGGCCCAGCAGCACACCGGTTTCACCCAGGCCCTTGGAGCGCGCCGTGCGGATGAAGTCTTCGCCCATGACCTCGATGACGCTGGTGCGCGTGATGCGCGCAATCAACGCTACATAGACCGTGGACAAGGCCAGTGACGGCAGGATGAGCCGGTGCAGATAGGGCCAGAAGCCCTTGTCCAGCGGCGCATAGCCCTGCACGTTGAACCAGCCCAGCTTGATGGCGAACAGCCAGATCAGCAGGTACCCCGTGACGAACACCGGCACTGAAAAGCCCAGCACCGAAAAGCCCATCACGGCCCGATCCAGCAGGCGGCCTTGCCGCCATGCCGCCAGGATGCCCAGCGGAATGGCGACCAGCAGCGTGAAGACCAGGGTCAGCACCGCCAGGCTCATGGACGGTTCCAGGCGTTGCGCGATCAGTTTGGTGACCGGCACGCCGGACATGAGCGAGGTGCCCAGATCGCCTTGCAGGAGCTTGCCGCCCCAGATGAAGAATTGTTTGATGACCGGTTGGTCCAGGCCCATCGTCTGCCGTATCTGGACGATACGCTCAGGCGTGGCGCCGTCGCCCGCCATGATGATGGCCGGGTCGCCCGGGCTGAAACGCAATATCGCGAAGACCACCACCGCGACCATCACCAGAACGGGGATGGTCGCGAGGAGCCGGCGTGAGACAAATGCCAGCATGTATTTCCCCCTGAACTGCTTGCCCCTTTAAGGAGCTTTCTTGACGTTCCAGAACGCAAAGACCGGTGCATGCACCAGGCCCGAGAGCTTGGTCGAATAGACGGTGGGCACGGACATCTGGCCCAGCGGCACGTACAGACCTTCGTCGATGCCGATGCGCTGCAATTCGTCGGCGATTTTCTTTTGCTCGGCCGGGTCGGAAGTCAGCGCGAACTTGGTGCGCAGTTCTTCCACTTGCGGCATGTCGGGCCAGCCAAACCAGGCGTTGTCGCCGTTGGCGGCGGCGGGCGCGGAACGCACCGGGTCCATCACGTCAGTGGCGTACCAGTTGGTGTTGTGGATGTTCCAGCCGCCTTCAGCCGGTGCGGCCTTGGAGGCGCGGCGCGTGGCCACGCTTTGCCAGTCCATGGCCGCCAGGTTGACGTTGAAGCCGGCCTTGCGCAACGCCTGCGCCATCACCACCGGTTGCGCGGACAGCGTGCCCACGTCGGTGGCGTGCATGACCAGGATGGGCGTGTTGTCGTAGCCCGCTTCCTTCAGCAAGGCCTTGGCCTTTTCGATGTTCGACGGCACCACGACTTCCTTGCCGATGTCGCTTTCCATCGGCGTGCCGCAGCCCCACAGCGACGCGCACGTCTTCCAGTACTTGGGATTGCCCACCAGCGCCTTCATCACGTCTTCCTGGCCGATGGCGTACATCGCGGCCTGGCGGATTTTCTTGTTGTTGAAGGGCGGGTACTTGAAGTTGAAGCGGTACATCGTGAAGTAGCCGACCGGGCTCAGGGACTCTTCCTTCAGGTCCTTGTTGCCTTCGATCATCGGCAACAGGTCATACGGGAACTGTTCGACGAAGTCGATTTCGCCGCCCAGCAGCGCGTTGGCGGTGGTCAGGGCATCGGGCATGACGTCCCATTCGACCTTGTCCACGTTCACGACCTTGCCGCCGGCCAGGCCGCTGGCCGGTTCCTTGCGCGGCACGTAGTCGGCGTTCTTGGCATACACCGTTTTCACGCCGGGCTTGAATTCGATCACCTTGAACGGACCGGAGCCGGTCATGTCGGTGATGGGCTGGCCGATGGCCTGTTCGGCGATGCGCTTGGGCATCATGAACGGCGCGGTGCCCGTCGGCTTGGACAGCGCGCGCAGCGCCAGGTCCGTGGGTTCTTTCATGACGATGCGGAAATTCTTGTCGTCAATGACTTCGATCTTGTCGGTGAACTTGAGCAGCGTGCGGCCCATGCCGTCGCCGGCGGCCCAGCGCTTGATCGAGGCCACGCAGTCTTCGGACGTGACGGGCTTGCCGTCGTGCCACTTCTGGCCGTCGCGCAAGGTCATCGTGTAGGTCTTGCCGTCCGGCGAGACTTCCCACTTCTCAAGCATTTGCGGCTGGATCTTGTTGTCGGCGTCGGTGGCCAGCAAGGTGTCGTAGATCATGTAGCCGTGCCACGTCGTGATGTACGCGGTGGTGGCGTGCGGGTCGGTCAAGCGCAACGGCGAGTGCATGACGGACTTGATGACGGTTTCGGCGTAAGCGCCGTGAGCCATCATCAACGTTGCACCGGCCAACGCGGCCGCTCGAACAAACTTGAGCATGGAGATTCCCCTTGAAGCGGTGTGAGCGGCACGGTTGGCCGCTACGTCGTTAACGCGCCGCTCGATGGCGGCGTGGGAGGGTCAGGCGGTTGCGGGCCGGCCCGAAAACACTGGTCCGCAAGGCGCCATTCTGATGCCGGGACGCAACCGTGTCCATGGTTGTTTTGCCGCATCCATCAGCATGGAGCCGGGGGCGGCGCACACCAGGATCGTTTGCGCGATGGATGTGAAATCCGCGCGGAAATGCGCGGAACTCTTCACCACCAGAATCGCGGCGCGCGTGGGTTCGACGCCCGCGAACCGGAACATTTCCTGGTCCGCCATCTGCACCTTGTTAGAGGCGACGATGATGCGCACGCCACCAATACGCAAGCAGGCGCTGGGGCCCAGATCCATGTGGAATCCGCGGTAGAAAGCGCCGTGCGTATCGAAGCGTCCATCTGAAGTTTTCTCGACGATGAACTCGGTGTCCAGCGGCTCGTCGTCGGGAATACCCGAGTGTCCACCTAGTGCAATCCGTACCTTGTTTCCGACGCCCGCGCGGTGCGCGGCAAGCGCGGCGGCGGGGTCAACGATCAGGCCGATGGCGGTGTCGCGCGCGTCATGGCGGATCAGCGCGCGCAGCACGCCGGTGGTGTCCGAGCTGCCGCCCGCGCCGGGGTTGTCTTGCGCGTCCGCGATCACGACCGGCTTGTCCGCATCGTGCGCGATTCGCATCGCTTCCTGCACGGCTTCGTCGGGCGTGTAGAGCTTGCCGCCAAAGTCGCGTTCTGCATTGAGCACGGCGCGCGCCATTTCGGCGGCGGCCGCGTCGGCCTCGGCTTGCGTGGTGCCGTAGGCCCATACGGTGGGCGCGCATTCCGGGAAGTCGGCAGCAGGGAATCCGGTGGCGAAAGACAGGCTGGTGGCGCCGCGCGCTTCGATCTCGCCCACCAGCGCATACAGGCTGCGCGACGGCTCGATGTCGGTCGATTGCCAGCACAGCGAAATCAGATAGGGCAAGGCGCGCAACGACGCATAGGGGCGCGGCACGCCGGCCAGCCGCTGGGACAGCAGCGCGGCGGCGCGTTGCCCGGTTTCAGCCATGTCGATGTGGGGATACGTGCGGTAGCAGACCAGCGCGTCGGCATGGCGCACCATGGCGCGCGTGACGTTGGCGTGCAGGTCCAGGCTGGCCACCACGGGTACGTCGGGGCCGACCAGCTCGCGCACGCGCTTGAGCAGTTCGCCTTCGCCATCGTCCAGGTGTTCGGTGACCATGGCGCCATGCAGGTCCAGGTACACGCCGTCCAGCGGCAGCGCGTCGGACAGGCCTTGCAAGATCAGTGCGCTGATGCGTTCGAACGCGTCTTTGGTGACCAGGCCGGACGGGCTGGCCGCGGCCCAGGTGGTGGGCACCAGCGTGTGCTGGCTCATGGCTTCGATGAAGCCCGCCACGGGAATGTTGGCGCCTGCCACGGCTTGGAACATTGCGGGGCCGCTGACCAGCTTGGGCCAGCCGCCGCCTTTCTCGGCAAAATCTTCCCACGTCGCGCGCGAAGGCGCGAACGTATTGGTTTCGTGCTGAAAGCCGCCTATACCGATGCGCATCGGGCATCCCCTTGTGTCATGTGATGTTGCTGTGTCGTGGTACTGGCCGGGCGCGGCCGAAGCCGCGCCCTTGCAAAGCCGGGTAATGCGTCCTTCTGGAAAACGGAGGGTTGAAGTCGTGAAGCGGGCGGGTTTATTTCGCCACGGGCATGGTGAATTCGGCGCCCTTGGCGATGCTGTCCGGCCAGCGCTGCATCACGCTCTTGTAGCGCGAGTAGAAGCGGATGCCTTCTTCGCCGTAGGCGTGGTGGTCGCCAAACAGCGAACGCTTCCAGCCGCCGAACGAATGCCACGCCATCGGTACCGGAATCGGCACGTTGATGCCGACCATGCCGACCTTGATCTGGCGTGCGAACGCGCGGGCCACGCCGCCGTCGGATGTGAAGCACGCCACGCCGTTGCCGAACTCGTGCGCGTTGATCAGTTCAACGGCGCTGGCGAAGTCGGGCACGCGCACGATGCACAGCACCGGGCCGAAGATCTCTTCGCGATAGATGTTCATGGCGGGCTTGACGTTGTCGAACAGCGTGCCGCCCAGGAAGTAGCCCTTTTCGTTGCCGGGCACTGTCAGGCCACGGCCGTCCACGACCAGATCGGCGCCGGCCGCGATGCCGTCTTCGATGTAGCCCATGACCTTGTTGCGGTGCTGCGCCGTGACCAGCGGGCCCATTTCGGCGTCGGCGTTCATGCCGTCCTTGACGATCAGCGCCTTGACGCGCGGGGTCAGGCGTTCGACCACCTTGTCAGCCACATCGCCCACCGCCACGGCAACCGAGATTGCCATGCAGCGTTCGCCGGCCGAACCATACGCGGCGCCCATCAGCGCGTCGGTGACCTGGTCCAGGTCGGCGTCGGGCATGACGACCAGATGGTTCTTGGCGCCGCCCAGCGCCTGCACGCGCTTGCCGCGCTTGGTGCCTTCGGCGTAGATGTATTCGGCGATGGGGGTAGAGCCCACGAACGACAGCGCTTCAACGTCCGGGTGATTGATCAGCGCGTCCACGGCCAGCTTGTCGCCGTGCACCACGTTGAACACGCCGGGAGGCAGGCCGGCTTCGGTCAGCAGTTCGGCCAGGCGCAGGGACGCGGATGGGTCACGTTCGGAGGGCTTGAGCACGAAGGTGTTGCCGCAGGCGATGGCCACGGGGAACATCCAGCACGGCACCATCATCGGGAAGTTGAACGGCGTGATGCCGGCCACCACGCCCAGTGCCTGGCGCATGCTCCAGTTGTCGATGCCGCCGCCGATCTGGTCGGAATACTGGCCCTTGAGCAACTGCGGAATGCCGCAGGCGAATTCAACGATTTCGATGCCGCGCATGACTTCGCCCTTGGCATCCGAGAACACCTTGCCGTGTTCGCGGGTGATGAGCTCGGCCAGTTCGTCCTGGTGCTGATCCAGCAGCGCCTTGAAGTTGAACAGGATGCGGGCGCGCTTGAGCGCGGGGGTTTCGGACCAGGCCGGGAACGCGGCCTTGGCGGCCGCAACGGCCAGCGCCACGTCTTCGTTGGACGCCAGCGGAATGGACGAGCAGATTTCGCCGGTGGCGGGGTTGAAACCGTCGGCGTAGCGGCTGCTGCGGCCATCGAAATGCTGGCCGTTGATGAAATGGGGGATCTTCTTCATGGTGCGGGGGCTTCTCTGCGGGATTCTTCAAAACTTCTTGCGGGCGGCACATGGCCGCCCGCAAGAGGTGTCACATCAAGCGCGGCGCGGCCGCGAGGGCTGCGTCGTCATCAGGGTCAGGCGACTTCTTTCAGGATTTTTCCGATCTGGTCGAAGATCTGGCCGATCTGGGCTTCGTCGATGATCAGCGGGGGCGACACGGCGATGATATCGCCGGTATAGCGCACCATCAGTCCACTGTCGAAGCACTTCTGGAAGACTTCGCCGGCGCGTGCGCCGGGAGCGCCCGAGCGTGGCGACAGTTCGATGCCGGCCACCAGGCCCAGGTTGCGCACGTCGATGACGTGCGGCGCGCCCTTCAGGCTGTGCGCGGCTTGCTCGAAGGCGCCCGACAACTTGCGGGCACGGCCGAAGAGATCTTCGCGGCGGTAGATGTCCAGCGTCGCCAAAATGGCGGCGGCGGCCAGCGGGTGCGCCGAGTACGTATAGCCGTGGAAGAATTCGATGCCGCCCGCCGGGCCGTTGACGATGGCGTCGTGCACGTCGCGCTTGACCGCGACCGCGCCGGCTGGCACGGCGGCGTTGCTGACGCCCTTGGCCATGGCGATGATGTCGGGCGTGACACCGAAGAACTCGGACGCGGTGGCGGCGCCCAGGCGACCGTAGGCGGTAATGACTTCGTCAAAAATCAGCAGGATGCCGTGCTTGGAAGTAATTTCACGCAGCTTTTCCAGGTAGCCCTTGGGCGGGATCAGCACGCCGGTCGAGCCGGCCATGGGTTCGACGATCACGGCGGCGATGGTGGACGCGTCATGCAGCGCCACGATGCGTTCCAGTTCCTCGGCCAGGTTGGCGCCCCAGGCGGGTTGGCCCTTGGAATAGGCGTTCTGTTCCAGGTTGTGGGTGTGCGGCAGATGGTCCACGGCGGGCAGCAGCGCACCGGAGAAGGTCTTGCGGTTGGTGGAAATACCGCCCACCGAAATGCCGCCGAAGCCCACACCGTGGTAACCGCGTTCGCGGCCGATCAGGCGGGTGCGCTGGCCTTCGCCGCGCGCGCGGTGGTAAGCCAGCGCGATTTTCAGGGACGTGTCGACCGATTCCGAACCCGAGTTGGTGAAGAAGACGCGGTCCAGGCCCTGCGGCATCAGGCTGGCCACGGCGGTGGCGGCCTCGAACGCCAGCGGGTGGCCCAGTTGGAAGCCCGGGGCGTAGTCCATGACGCCGGCCTGGCGGGAAATGGCCTCGACGATTTCCTGGCGGCCGTGGCCGGCGTTCACGCACCACAGGCCGGCGGTGCCGTCCAGGATCTGGCGGCCATCGGCCGACGTGTAGTACATGCCTTTGGCCGCTGCCAGCATGCGCGGATGAGCCTTGAACTGCTTGTTGGCAGTAAACGGCATCCAGAGATGGGACAGGTCGGGCAAATTGGCGGGGGCGTTCATGGCGGCTCCAGTAGAACGAAACGGCGGCGCCGCAACAGAAGGGAAAGCGCGGCCGCCGGGATTCAATGATTCTGGTCTGTCCCACGAGGAATGAAAATATACGATCTGCGCAAAGCCCGCTAACTGTATAGTCACGAGTGGTTCAACTGTACAGTTATCCCCGTGATCGATTTCCAGCCCAACCGCGCTCGCGGACTGGCGCCCACTCTGGTGGAACAGCTGGTGGCGGCCATCCTGCGCGCCATCGAGGAACAAACCCTGCGTCCGGGTATGTCCCTACCGTCGGTGCGCGAGTTCGCGCGCCAGTACGGCGTCAGCACCTTCACCGTTGCCAGCGCTTATAGCCGGCTGGTGTCGCTGGGCTGGCTGGCGGCGCGGCCGGGCGCGGGCTACCGGGTGGCCTCGCCGGATGCGCCCGCGCGCCGGGGCGAGCCACTGTCCTGGGAGCCCCCGCGCCTGAACGCCGGTTGGTTGCTGTCGGACATCTTTGCCGACCACTCCATCCCCATCAAATCCGGCTGCGGCTGGCTGCCCGGCGAATGGCTGAACGAAGAAGGCCTGCACGTTGCGCTGCGCCACATGGGCCGCGTGCCGGCGATGCGCATCGCCAATTACGGGCACCCGTACGGCTACGCGCCGCTGCGCGAAACCATCGCGGCCAGCCTCAGCGCGCAAGGCATGGAGGTCGAGGCCTCGCAGGTGCTGCTGACGCAGGGCGTCACGCACGGGCTGGACATGGTGATCCGCACCTTGCTGCGGCCGGGCGACACGGTGGTCGTCGAGCAGCCGGCCTACGCCAACCTGTTGCAGCTGCTGCGCCTGGCGGGCCTGCGCGTGGTGTCGGTGCCGCGCACGGTTGATGGCCTGGATTGCGAGGCGCTGGAAGCGGTGGCGGCGCAGCACCGGCCGCGCGCGCTGTTCATCAACACCGTATTGCAGAACCCCTCGGGCGCCAGCATCGGCATGGCCAACGCCTTTCGCATCTTGCAGGCGGCCGAGCGCCATGGGCTATGGGTGATCGAAGACGATATCTCGCGCGAACTGGCGCCCGGCGTCACGCCCATGCTGGCCGCGCTGGACGGCGGGCAGCGCGTGGTCTACCTGGGTGGCTATTCCAAAGTCATCAGCCCGTCGGTGCGGGTGGGCTACGTGGTGGCGCACCGCGATCTGGTGCGCGACATTGCGCGCACCAAGATGGCGGTGGGGCTGACCTCGCCCGAGATCATGGAGCGCATCGTGCACCAGGTGATCCGCGAAGGCCGCTACCGCGCGCACATCGCCCGTACTCGCGAACGGCTGGCCCAGGCGCACGTCGTGGTGGCCGAACAGATGCGCCAACACGGTTTTGAAATCCATGGGCGGCCCCAGGGCGGGCTGTTCCTGTGGGCCAAGGTGGCGGGCACCTGGCGCGAACGCGGCGCCAACGGCCTGGCCGAACTGGCACTGAAAGACGGTATCTGGCTGGCGCCGGGGTCTTACTTCGAGGTGGACGAAGCCGACACGCCCTGGGTGCGCTTTAACGTGGCGTATTCGGAAGCACCGGCGTTGTGGCGCTTCATCAGAAACGCGGGCGCGGCGTGAAGCGGGGCGGGAATAGGCCCTATCGCAAGGCCTGACGCTGATACGTCACGAAGTCGTAGTCGTAGCCGTTTTCAGCGGGCTGTGATTCGCGCGCCGTTTCCTTCCACTGGAACGAGGGCAGCAACGGAAAGAACGCGTCGCCGTCAACGTCGGCGTGCACTTCCGTGGCCAGCACGCGTTGCGCCAGCGGCAGCGCCTGGGCGTAGATCTGTGCGCCGCCGATCACGAACGCTTCGTCTACCTCGCCGCAGGCGTCGATGGCGGCTTGCAGGCTGGGTACGACCGTGGCGCCGGTTGCGGTGAAATCAGGGTTGCGGCTGATGACGATGTTGCTGCGGCCGGGCAGCGGGCGGCCCAGCGAATCCCAGGTCTTGCGGCCCATGATGATGGGATGGCCCAGCGTGCTGCGCTTGAAATGCGCCAGGTCCCCCGGCAGCTTCCAGGGCAGCGTGTTGTCGCGGCCGATGACGCGGTTGGTGGAGTAGGCGACGATCAGGGTAAGGCTGGCGGGCATTCGGGCTGGCTACGGTGGAGGCGCGGCCGGAAGTCGGCCCGCGGAACGGCGTAAGCGTAGCAAATTCGGGCGCTGGTCTGAAGAGGGGCGCTTGGGGCAGCGCCGACGTTTGCGGTTCAGCCTTTTTTCCGTTCGACCCGCGCCGTTCAGATCTTGCCGTTCAGCCTTGTTGCCGTTCGGCCCTTGGCGCTTCGCCTTGTTTCCGTTCAGGTCGCCGCGTGTTCCAGGAATTCGGTGGCGGGCATCGGTCGGCCCAGCAGGAAGCCTTGCAGCGAATCGCAACCCAGCCCCGTCAGGAATTTCTGCTGCGCGGCGGTCTCCACGCCCTCGGCCACGATGCGCAGGTTCAACTGCTGGGCCAAGGCGACTATCGCCGACACGATGGCCGCGTCTTCGTTGTCGTTTTCCAGCTGGTTGACGAAGCCGCGGTCGATCTTCAATTCCGTGGCGGGCAGGCGCTTCAGGTACAGCAGGCTGGAATAGCCGGTGCCGAAGTCGTCGATAGAAATGGTGACGCCCAGGCCCGACAGGCGCTTGAGCACGGTCAGGCTGGCCTCGGCGTCGCGCATGGCGGTCGATTCCGTCACTTCCAGCGTCAGGCAGGCGGGCGGCACGTCGTGCCGGGCAAGCGCGGAACGCACCGTTTCGACCAGGCTGGCGTGGGCGAACTGCAAGGCGGAAATATTGACCGCGATGGTCCAGTGCCCCTGGCCGGCGTTGATCCATTCGCGCATCTGGCGGCAGGCTTCGTTGATGACCCATTCGCCGATCGACAGGATCAGCCCGGTCTTCTCCGCCGTGGGAATGAACTGGTCCGGGCCGACCAGCCCGCGCGTGGGGTGGTTCCAGCGCAGCAACGCCTCGGCGCCCATGATGGGGCCGGCCGGTGCTTCGTACTTGGGCTGGTAGTGCAGCACGAACTGGTCGCGCTCCTGGGCCAGCCGCAGGTCGTGCAGCAGCTCGATCTGTTCATGCGCGTCCGCGTTCATGGACGGCTCGAAGAAGCTGTAGCCGGTGCCGCCCAGGCGTTTGGCGTGGTACATCGCGGCGTCGGCGTTGGTCAGCAGGGCGTGCGTGTCTTCGCCATCGTTCGGGTAGACGGCGATGCCCACGCTGGAAGTCACCAGCACTTCGTGGCCATAGACCATGACCGGGCGCGCGATGGCTTCGATCAGGCGGTCGGCCACGTTGGCGGCGTCGGTGGGCTCGATGACTTCGCTGAGCACGATGAATTCGTCGCCGCCCAGGCGTGCCACGGTGTCCTGGGTGCGCAGGGCCTGGCGAATGCGCTGGGCCAGATCGATCAGCAAGGCGTCGCCGGTGTGATGCCCATAGGCGTCATTGACGGCCTTGAACCCGTCCAGGTCAAAGAACAGCACCGCGAAATAGCCCTTGCGGCGGCTGGCGCTTTCAATGGCCTGCTCCATGCGGTCTTCAAGCAGGATGCGGTTGGGCAGCTTGGTCAGGGTGTCGTGCAAGGCCAATTGCACAAGTTCCTCGTTGGCTTCGGCCAGCGACGAGGCCAGCGCGGACGTGCGGGCTTCAAGCCGGTTGTCCAGCACGGCCACCACCAGCGCAATCGCCAGCACGCTGAGCGTGACGGCGGTGACGGCGATGGCCAGCCAGCCCGCCGAGATGCCGCCGTCGGCCGCCATGCAGATGCTGCCCGCCGGAAAGCCGGCGGCTTCCATGCCCGAATAGTGCATGCCGACGATGGCGATGCCCATGACGCCCGAGGCCAGCGGGCGCGAAAACGCCACGCGCGGGCCGTCATGGCGCAGGCGATAGGTGATCCACAGGGCGGCGCCCGAGGCGGCCACCGCGATCACGATGGACAGCACGAACCATTTCGCGTCGTAGACGATGCCGGGCGCCATGCGCATGGCGGCCATGCCCAGATAGTGCATCGCGGCAATGCCGGCGCCCATCAGCAGCGCCCCGACAAGCAGGCGGCGCCACGGCAATTCGTCCTTGCAGACGATCCACAGGGCGAACGCCGAACAGCCGACGGCGATGGCCAGGGACAGCACCGTCAATGACAAGTCATAACCCATCGGGATGGGCAGGTTGAAGGCCAGCATGCCCACGAAGTGCATCGACCAGATGCCCACCCCCATCGCGAACGCCCCGCCCGCCAGCCAGTAGCGCGCCGCCGGCAGCCCGTGCGAGGCCCGCACACGGTTGGCCATGCCCAGCGCCGTGTATGACGCCAGGATGGCGACCCCTAGAGATACGAGGACGAGCGAAGGGTTATAAGTTCCAACGAGCATTTGTGCGGTCCTGTCCTAAGCGCTTTACTGCCGTCGCGCCGGCCTCAAATCAAATCAATTAGTAGTCAACAGTTGCAATTCCGTCGTAAGACGATTGCTGCTGTCGACGCTGGCGATTTTCGTACTCTCTTGTCGGGAAGGGGGAAGGGGCAAGCAATGCCTGCGGTCGGCGCTGCCGGGCGCGTCGCGGGATCGGCGACAGGCGGCGGGCTCGGCGCGGCATGGGCCGGTCGAACTCCTGGATGCGCGCGTAGTGCCGGACGCGCGTCCGAGGCTAAGGGATGGGTTATACCGAAATCGCGCTTCCAGAAGCTCACCAATCTTCACTTATGGCCGCTGATCGCGGGCGCCCGAGGCCGACGAAGGGGCGGCCCCGGGGGCTTTCCTACACGGCCATGGGCGCGGTGAGGGGAGCGTGATGCGTGTAGCCGGACAATGAAAAGTCGCCGGGCTCGACCTTTTCCAACCACTCGGGTTCGTAGCGGCCGGTGACGGCAAAGTCGGGAATGCGGTCCGACAACACCAGCTGGGGCGATTCAAAGGGTTCGCGCGTGAGCTGCTCGCGCAGCATCGGCAGGTGGTTCTCGTAGATGTGGGCGTCGCCAATGAAATACGTGAACCAGCGCGGCTTGTAACCCGTCAGACGACCCACCAGGTGTAGCAGCGCCGCGCCTTCGGTCAGGTTGAACGGCGTGCCCAGGCCCACGTCATTGGACCGAATGTACAGGCACAGCGCGATCTCGCGGGTGGTGGCGTTGGGCAGGAATTGGTAGAGCAGATGGCAGGGCGGCAGCGCCATTTCTTCGATCTGCGCCCAGTTCCAGCCGTGGAACAGGATGCGGCGGTCGCCCGGACGTTCGTGGATGGTGTCCAGGCACTGGCGCAGCTGGTCGACTGCTTTATATAGCAGCACCTTGTCCACGCCGCCTTCCTGCAGGTCGGCCACCTTGGTGTAGCCGCGGGACAGTGCGTCTTCAAGCTGGCCATTGTTGCCGGCATCCAGCAGCTTGTAGGCGGGCCACTGGCGCCATTGCACGCCATAGACCGGGCCCAGGTCGTCCGGGCCTTCGCGGTACGGGTTGGCCAGCCATTGGCTGTTTTCGTTGGCGTTCTGGTCCCAGACCTTGCAGCCCAGCTCGCGGAATTCGGCCGCGCTGCGCGAGGCGCGCAAAAAGCCGACCATTTCGCCGATGGCGGACTTGAAGGCCAGTTTCTTGGTGGTGACGGCGGGAAAGCCCTGTTGCAGGTCAAAGCGCAGGGAGGCGCCCGGCATGCTGATCGTGCGGATACCCGTTCGGTTCTCCTGCCACGAGCCGGTATCCAGGATGGATTGAACGAGGTCTAGATATTGTTTCATGGCGGTTCTCAGGCGGCGGCCGGCGCTTCCTGGGTGTCGACGATGTCGACCGAGAAGGTCAGCGCCGCGGTCTTTTCAAGCATGGCCGAAGCCGAGCAGTATTTTTCGTGCGACAACTGCACGGCGCGCTCCACGGCGGCCTGCGGCAGGTTGCGGCCCGTGACGGTGAAGGCGAAATGGATGCGGGTAAAGACCTTCGGGTCGGACTCGGCGCGTTCGGCCTGAAGCTTGACGCTGCATCCGGTGACGGCGTGGCGGCCGCGCTTCAGGATCAGCACCACGTCGTACGCCGTGCAGCCGCCGGTGCCAGCCAGCAGCATTTCCATCGGGCGCGGCGCCAGGTTGTGTCCGCCGCCGTCCACGGCGCCGTCCATTACGGCCACGTGGCCGCTGCCGGTGCTGGCGGTAAAGAGCATGCCGTTGGGGCCGCCCCAGTCAATCGTGCATTCCATTTTGAGTGTCCTTCCGCATTGAGCGCAGTCAATGGTCGATGATACCTGTTGCGTACAATTCCAGGCATGAGAGCCCCGCCCCGCATCAGGGGTGTGTGGCGCCAGTTTGCACAGGAGCCGCCCATGTCCACTGCTTTGTCTCAATCCGGACCCGTTTCCATTCGCCGCCGCATCGGCCCGCTGGATGCCTTGCTGGCCGAGGCCGACCGCGCATTGCGCGTGCTGTCCAACAGCGCCACGGCAGGCCGGCCGTATCCGGCCACGACGCCCGACGCGCCGGGCGCGCTTTCCGAGCAGGACAAACGCCACGCCGCCGGCCTGATGCGCGTGAACCACGTGGGCGAAATCTGCGCCCAGGCGCTGTACCGTGGCCAGGCCTCGGTCTGCCGCGAACCCGGCCCCCGCGCGCTGCTGCTCAATGCCGCCGCCGAGGAAGTCGACCATCTGGTCTGGTGCAACGAACGGCTGACCGAGCTGAACAGCCGGCCCAGCCTGCTGAACCCGGTCTGGTATGCCGGTTCTTTTGCATTGGGCGTGTTGGCCAGCTACGCCGGCGTGCCCCGCAATCTAGGCTTCATGGCCGAGACCGAAAAACAGGTCGAGGCCCATTTGGACGAACATTTACGCACCTTGCCGGTGCAAGACGAACGCTCGCGCGAGGTCGTCCGAAAGATGAAAGACGACGAGGCCGAGCACCGCGCCAGCGCCGAGCGGGCAGGGGGCGTACCGCTGCCGGGGCCTGTAAAGACGGCCATGCGGGCGATGTCCAAGGTGATGACCACCACGGCGTACTGGATCTGAATGCCGGCCCGAATCGATCTTTAAGGGTCTTTAAGGAAATGTTGCACTGCGCCAATTTGGCCGCATCGTGGTGCGCGGTGCACTGAATTGGTGCGGTTTGCGGGGTGGGATTACCCGGAACCGCCAAGGGTAAATCCGCAAGGGGTTTACCCGTTCGGCAAAAACCCTTTTTTGGACCAAGTCGTTGCCAGCTATGGCTCTCCAGGCGGCGGTCGCGAAATTTGCGGCGAAAATGCAACGTCGGATTTGACCTTTTAAAGAGATCAAAAAAATTCTTGCATCGCACAAAAAACCTCGGTACTATTCATTCATCGGATGTTGAAACGCAGTCGGCGCGGTGCAAAACCCCGACAGCGCAGCGAGCAGAAAGCGAGCTCCCAACATGCCACGGTTGTCTCCTCCACCCTCCTCCTTTGGTGGATTTAGCCCGAGATCTCACGATCTCGGGCTTTTTTTTGCCTGGAAATAATCCGTCCCTATTTATTGACATTTGCGACCCGGCCCGCGCGGCAAGCCCGGCCATCCTCCCTATGGACGCGTCCGTGTTTTCCCTTGGATATTTCGTATGCGCCAAGGCGGAAAGCTCTACAATCGCCAGCATGAAATCCGTACTTCTGCGCGCACGAACGGCCCCGGCAGGGGCGTTACGTTTCGTGCCCGTGAATTGCACTTCCTTATCCCTCACATATATGGGCGTTACACCTGCCTCCCATAATGGCGGGCCTGTCTCGATAGACCAACCAAAGGTGATCCAGTGACCTGGCTGTATATCTGCGTGGTCGCGTTCATGGTGGGGGGACTCATCGTGTGGTCGGAGCGCTGGCATGGCCGCTTCACCGGCGACAGCGACCTCAATAAACCACAAGCGAACCATTCCCGCGCCACGCCCCGCGTTGGCGGCCTGGCCGTTCTGGCCGGCACGCTGCTGGGCCTGCTGGTGCTTGGCCCGGCCAACATGACCCTGACGTGGCTGTGGCCCGCCTTGTTCGTTGCCGCGCTGCCCGTGTTCGTCGCGGGCCTGCTGGAAGACATCACGAAAGACATCGGCGCCAGCAAGCGTTTGCTGGCGGCTTTCCTGTCTGCGGCGATTGCCTGGTGGCTGCTGGGCGGCGTCAGCCGTGTCGGCATGGCGCCTGTGGACTACGTGCTGTCGTACTGGCCCGTATCGCTGTTGTTCACCATGTTTGCCGTGGGCGGCTGTACCCATGCGCTGAACATCGTTGACGGCATGAACGGCCTGGCCGGCATGGTCGCCACGCTGATGGCGGTGTCGATCAGCCTGGTGGCCTTGCAAGTGGGCGACGTGCCCATCTTCATGATCGCCGCCGCATTGGCATCCGCCACACTGGGTTTCCTGGTCTGGAATTTTCCGTTCGGCCGCGTCTTCCTGGGCGACGGCGGGGCGTACTTCCTGGGCTTCATGCTGGCCGAGCTGGCCGTGCTGCTGGTGGTGCGCAACCCCTCGGTGTCGCCGTTCTACGCGCTGGCCGTGTTGTTCTACCCCGTCTTCGAAACCGGTTTTTCGATCTGGCGTCGCCGCTTCAAGCGCGGCGTGCCGGTCGACCAGCCGGATGCGCTGCACTTGCACCAACTGGTGTTCCGCCGCCTGGTCCGCGTGACCTTCAGCCGTGGTCGCCGCCATGCCGTGCCGGCGCTGTGCAACGCGATGGCGTCGCCCTACATGTGGGTGCTGGCGCTGATCGGCCTGGTGCCGGCCACCATCTGGTGGGACAACGCGTGGGCGCTGGGCGCCAGCCTGCTGGTGTTCGCCAGCGTCTATGTCTGGCTGTATGCGCGCCTGGTGTCGTGGCGCCGCCCCGGCTGGCTGCTGCTGCCGTCCGTTTTGAAGACCTCGGATTAAGAGTTGAGCGCCCCGGCGATCACCGCCGGGGGCTCGTTAGTCATCGATCACCCGACCATATTCAAGATGCCGTAAACGTTCTACGGTGAAGGGAGAGTTATGTTGCAAATTCAGGATGTGAAACTTGCCGTCGTGGGCCTGGGCTATGTTGGCCTGCCCCTGGCGGTGGAGTTCGGCAAGAAGCGCTCGGTCATCGGGTTCGATATCAATACGCGCCGTATCGACGCTTTGAAGGCCGGCCACGACCACACGTTGGAAGTCAGCGACGAAGAGTTGGCCGAAGCCGCTCAGCTGACCTACACCGCCGACCGCGCCGAACTGGGCAAGGCGAACGTGTTCATCGTGACCGTGCCCACGCCCATCGACGAATACAAGCAGCCCGACCTGACCCCGCTGGTCAAGGCCAGCGAAACGATTGGCGCCGTGCTCAAGCGCGGCGACATCGTCATCTACGAATCCACTGTGTACCCCGGCGCCACCGAAGAAGACTGCGTGCCCGTGCTGGAACGCGTGTCGGGCCTGAAGTTCAACGTGGACTTCTACGCCGGCTACAGCCCCGAACGCATCAACCCGGGCGACAAGGATCACCGCGTCAGCACCATCAAGAAAGTCACGTCCGGCTCGACGCCCGAAGTCGCCGAACTGGTCGACCAGCTGTACAAGCAGATCATCACCGCTGGCACGCACAAGGCGTCCAGCATCCGCGTGGCCGAAGCCGCCAAGGTGATCGAGAACACGCAGCGCGACGTCAATATCGCGCTGATCAACGAACTGGCCCTGATCTTCAACAAGATGGGCATCGACACCGAAGCCGTGCTGCAAGCGGCCGGCACCAAGTGGAACTTCCTGCCGTTCCGTCCGGGCCTGGTCGGTGGCCACTGCATCGGCGTGGACCCGTACTACCTGACCCACAAGGCGCAGTCCATCGGCTACCACCCCGAAATCATCCTTGCCGGTCGTCGCCTGAACGATTCGATGGGCGGCTATGTGGTGTCGCAGCTGGTCAAGTGCATGACCAAGCAGCGCATCCATGTGCAAGGCGCGCGCGTGCTGGTCATGGGCCTGGCCTTCAAGGAAAACTGCCCCGACCTGCGCAACACCCGCATCGTGGACATCGTTGGCGAACTGCGCGACTACAACGTGGAAGTGGACGTCTACGACCCGTGGGTCGACCCGGAAGAAGCCGTGCACGAATACGGCTTGACCCCGGTGGCCAAGCTTGAAGAAGGCAAGTACGACGCCGTGATCCTGGCGGTGGCGCACAACCAGTTCAAGGCCATGGGCGCCGAAGGCATCCGCAAGCTGGGCAAGCCGCAACACGTGCTGTACGACCTGAAGTACGTGCTGTCGCCCGCCGAATCCGACCTGCGTCTGTAAGGATTCCGCCATGACCACGCGATTTGAAACCATCAAGCAAGAACTCGCCGCCCAGCCGCGCAAGTGGCTGGTGACCGGCTGCGCCGGCTTCATCGGCTCGAACCTGTTGGAAACGCTGCTCAAGCTGAACCAGACCGTGACCGGCCTGGACAACTTCGCCACCGGCCACCAACGCAATCTGGATGAAGTGCGCGACTCGGTAACGCCCGAACAGTGGGCGCGTTTTTCCTTCGTGGAAGGCGACATCCGCGATCTGGCCGCCTGCCAGCGCGCGACCGAAGGCGTTGATTTCGTCCTGCACCAGGCCGCTTTGGGCTCCGTGCCGCGTTCGCTGAAAGACCCGATCACCACCAACGAAGTGAACATCGGTGGCTTCCTGAACATGCTGGTCGCCGCGCGCGACGCGGGCGTGAAGTCGTTCGTCTATGCGGCCTCCAGCTCCACCTACGGCGACCATCCGGCCCTGCCGAAGGTGGAAGAGAACATCGGCAAGCCGCTGTCGCCCTACGCCGTCACCAAGTACGTGAACGAACTGTATGCCGACGTGTTCGCGCGTTCGTACGGCTTCGAGACCGTGGGCCTGCGCTACTTCAACGTGTTCGGCAAGCGCCAGGACCCCGACGGCGCGTACGCCGCCGTGATCCCGAAGTGGACCGCCGCCATGATCAAGGGCGAAGACGTCACCATCAACGGCGACGGCGAAACCAGCCGCGACTTCTGCTTCGTCGACAACGCCGTGCAGGCCAATCTGCTTGGCGCGATGGCCTCGCCCGAAGCGCGCAACCAGGTCTACAACGTGGCCGTCAGCGGCCGCAGCACCTTGAACGACCTGTTCGGCTTCCTGGTCACGGCGCTGGGCAACCAGAACGTGAACTACGCCAAGAAGCCGGTCTACGCCGACTTCCGCGCCGGCGACGTGCGCCATTCGCAGGCCGACGTCAGCAAGGCCGGCCGTCTGCTGGGCTACGTGCCGTCGCACACCGTGCTGCAAGGCCTGGAAGTGGCCATGCCCTGGTACACGCAATTCCTGCGTTGATTTGAAAGCACTCGTCCGCAAACTCGGCAACATCCACCCGGACCATCAGCGCATTTTCAAGGGCGCGTTCCGGGTGGCGGTGTTCCTTCTGCTGGGCAAGGCCGCCGGCGCCATCAAAGAGATGGCGGTGGCGTACCGCTACGGCGTCAGCGACGCCGTGGACGCCTACCAATTCACGATGACCATGGCCACCTGGCTGCCGGTCACCATCGTGGGCGTGCTGTCAGTGGTGCTGATCCCCGTGCTGGTGCGCCTGCGCCGCGCGGATGATGCCGAGCGCGACCAATTCATCAAAGAACTGCAAGGCTGGGTTGCCGCGGCCGGTGTCGCGCTGGCGATAGCCACCTGGTTTGCCTGGCCGTACGTTGTGGACGCCTTGGGCAAGGGCTTGCCCGAGCGCGTGCGCGGCATGACGGGCGACCTGCTGGTGGCCTTCGCCCCGGTGTCCGCCTTGCTGCTGATCGCGGGCATCAGTGCCGCGCGCCTGCGCGCGCACGAACGCCACGTCAACACCTTGCTGGACAGCGTGCCCGCCGTGGCCACGCTGGCCTGGGTCATGCTGGCCGTCAGCGCCGACGGCGTGGGCCCGCTGCTGTGGGGCACCTTGGTGGGCTACGCCATCCAGACCGTCTGGCTGGCCTGGCTGGCCGCGCGCGCGGATGGCGGCTTCTGGGGCGCGCCGCGCCTGACGCTGCGTTCGCCGCATTGGCCCGAACTGATGGGCGCGGCCGGCGTGATGCTGATCGGCCAGGTGGCCATGAGCTTTGTCGGCCCGCTGGACCAATACGCCGCCGCCAACCTGGGCGCTAACGCCAACGCCACGCTGGGTTACGCCAGCCGGCTGCTGTCGTTGCTGCTGGGCATCGGCGCGGTGTCGGTCGGGCGCGCCGCGTTGCCCGTGCTGGCCGATGTGCAGGCGCGCGGCGATACCGACCGCGCGCGCAGCATGGCATTGAAATGGTCGGTGCTGATGGTGGGCGCGGGCGCGGTGGCCGTGGCTATCGGCTGGGTGCTGGCGCCCTGGGGCGTGTCCGTGCTGTTCCAGCGCGGCGCCTTCACCGCCGAGAACACCGAGGCCGTGGCGCACGTCTTGCGTTGGGGCCTGTTGCAACTGCCTTTCTATTTTGGCGTGTTGATCCTGGTGCAATTGCTGGCCAGCCAGAATCGCTACCGCATCATGGCCGCCATCGCCGTGGCCAACTTCGCGCTGAAGGCCGTGTTGAACACCGTGCTGGCGCCCAAGATGGGCGCGGCCGGCATCATGCTGGCAACCAGCCTCATGTATGTGCTGTCCTTCGCCTGCTACCTGGTGGTGGCGATGCGCAAGGCTGAACCCAAGGAGGCCGATTGAATGTCGCAAGCCGACTCCGGCCGCGCGCTGCGCGTGCTGCTGTTTATCCATTCGCTGCATGGCGGGGGCGCTGAACGGGTTGCCGCCGACCTGAGCGCGCACTGGGCCGGCATGGGCCGCGAGGTCATGGTCGTAACGCAGGCCAACGCCGATGGCGACGTCTACGCGCTGCACCCCAAGGTGCGCCGCGAAGTGCTGAACACGGCGGGCGAGGGCGGCGGGCTGCGCGGCATCTGGAGCAACGTGCAGCGCGTGCGCGCGTTGCGCCGCGTCATCAAGGCATTTCGGCCGGACATCGTGCTGGGCATGATGACCACGGCGTCCGTGCTGTCGGTGCTGGCCGCCTCGGGGCTGGGCTGCCGCGTCATTGCCACCGAACACACCCATCCGCCGTCGCAGACGCTGTCTGGCCTGTGGCAGCGCCTGCGCCGCATGACCTATCCGCGCGCCGCCCGTGTGGTGGCATTGACCCGTGGCACGGCCGACTGGATCGAACACCACGTGCCGGGCTCGCGCCTGGCCGTCATCCCCAACCCGGTGCATTGGCCGCTGCCGCGTGCCGAGCCCATGCTGGCGCCCAACGCGGCGCCTGATCGCAAGCGTCTGCTGGCCGTGGGCCGTCTGCACGCCGACAAGGGTTTCGACCTGTTGATCCAGGCCTACGCCACGCTGGCCCCGTCGCATCCGGACTGGGATCTGGTTATCCTGGGCGAAGGCCATGAACGCGGCGCGTTGCAGGCACAGATCGACCAGGCGGGCCTGGCCCAGCGCATCTCGATGCCGGGCCGCGCCGGCAACGTGGGCGACTGGTACGACAGCGCCGACCTGTACGTGCTGACTTCGCGCTTTGAAGGCCTGTCCAACACCTTGCTGGAATCCATGGCCAGCGGCCTGGCGGCGGTGTCGTTCGATTGCGATACCGGCCCGCGCGAGATTGTGCGCGACGGCATCGACGGCGTGCTGGTGCGGCCCAACGGCGATGTGCCGGCGCTGTGCAAGGCGCTGTCCGAAGTCATGGAAAATGACGCAAGGCGCCAGCGGATGGCGCAAGCGGCAACCGATGTGCGCGACCGTTTCTCGGCCGCGCGCGTGTTGCAGCAATGGAAAGAACTTTTTGACGGCGTGCGCGAATCGGGCCGCTAGGCCCTGCGGCACGCCGTTGCTACGGTGACCACGAGAACCTCATCATGTGTGGAATAGTCGGAATTTGGGGCCCCATCGGGAACAAGGAACGGTTGCTGGCCGAAAGCTGCCGCCGCATCCGCCATCGCGGGCCGGACAGCAACGGCTTCTGGGAAGACCCGGAAGCCGAAGTGGCGCTGGGCCATGTGCGCCTGGCCATCCTGGACCTGACCGAAGCCGGCCACCAGCCCATGACGTCCGCTTGCGGCCGCTACGTGATGGTGTTCAACGGCGAGGTCTATAACCATATGGACATCCGCAAGCAGCTGGAGCAATCGGCACTGGCGCCCACCTGGCGCGGCCATTCCGATACCGAAACGCTGCTGGCCGGTTTTACCGCGCTGGGCATCGAAGCCACGCTGCAAGCGGCGGTTGGCATGTTCGCCATCGCGCTGTGGGATCGCGCATCGCGCAAGCTGATGCTGGCGCGCGACCGCATGGGCGAAAAGCCGCTGTACTACGGCTATTCGGGCGCCGAGCTGGTGTTTGCGTCCGAGTTGAAGGGCTTGATGCCCATCCCCGGATTCGGCCGCGACCTGAATCGCAATGCGCTGGCTTCGTACATGCGCCACAACTACATTCCCGCGCCGCAATCCATCTACCAGGGCATCAATAAGCTGCCCCCGGGAACGTGGATCGAATTCACCGCCGACGACACTCGCAGCCGCCGCATGCCGGAACCGCGCGTGTACTGGTCCGCTCGTGAAGCCGCCGACGCGGCGGCGCGCGCGCCCTTGTCCTTCGGCACCGATGCCGAAGCCGCCGAGGCGCTGGAAGGCGTGCTGTCCAAGGCGGTCGGCGGCCAGATGCTGTCAGACGTCAGCCTGGGCGCGTTCCTGTCGGGCGGCATCGATTCGTCGACCATCGTGGCATTGATGCAGGCGCAAAGCGCCAAGCCCGTGCGCACCTTCGCCATCGGTTTCCACGAAAAAGGCTACGACGAGGCGCAGCACGCCAAGGCCGTCGCCACGCACCTGGGCACCGATCACACCGAGCTTTACGTGACCGCCGACGATGCGTTGGCGGTGGTGCCGTCGCTGGCCGATATGTACGACGAACCGTTCGCGGATTCCTCGCAGATCCCGACGTCGCTGGTCACCAAGATGGCGCGCCAGCACGTCACCGTGGCGCTGTCCGGCGACGGCGGCGACGAGCTCTTCGGCGGCTACTCGCGCTATTTCCGCGTAAACAACTGGTGGCAACAATGCGAGCGTGTGCCCGCAATGCTGCGCAAGCCGGCCGGCGCGCTGCTGTCCGCCTCGGCCCAACTTCCCGGACGCGGCGCCTGGCGCGGCAAGGTCGGCAAGCTGGGCGAGCTGCTGCGCACCGATTCGCGCGGGGATTTCTATCGCCACTTCGTGTCGTACTGGCCGGAGCCGTCGCAGGTGGTCAAGGGCGGCGTGGAGCCCGTGTCGGAATTCGCGCGCGACATGCAAGGGTCGACCTTCGAAGCCATGATGAAGCTGGACACGGTCACGTATCTGCCGGACGACATCCTGGTCAAGGTTGACCGCGCGGCCATGGCCGTCAGCCTGGAAACGCGCGTGCCGCTGATCGATCACCGCGTGTATGAATTTGCCTGGAGCCTGCCGCATCAATACAAGGTGCGCGGCAACACGGGCAAGTGGCTGCTGCGCCAGGTGCTGCATCGCCATGTGCCGCAGGCGCTGGTGGACCGCCCCAAGCGCGGCTTTGCCGTGCCGCTGGCCGCCTGGTTGCGCGGCCCCTTGCGCGAATGGGCCGATGCGTTGCTGGACCCCACGCGGCTGCGCCAGGAAGGCTGGTTCGAACCCGAGCCCATCCTGCGCAAATGGCGTGAACACACCTCGGGCCATCGCAACTGGGACAGCCACCTGTGGGGCGTGTTGATGATGCAGGCCTGGCTGGATCGTTATCGTGCAGCACCGGATCAAGGGGGAACGATTGGGAGTCGTTGACGTATGAGAATTCTGATGTTGGTCAGTTCCATGCACGCGGGCGGCGCCGAACGGGTGGCCGCCACGCTGGTGAATGCATGGGCCGAACGCGGGGATACCGTCACGTTGACGCCCACTTATTCGTCCAAGGGCACGTGCTTTTATCCGTTGTCCGACAAGGTCCAGCTGGCCTGGCTGGCCGATATCGCCGGCACCCGCGCCTCGGGCGCGATGGCGGCGTTCAAGCGCTTGATGGCCCTGCGCAAACACATCCGCGACACCAAGCCCGATGTGGTCGTGTCATTCCTGACCAACGTGAACGTGGCCGCCATTTTGGCCACGCGGGGCCTGGGCGTGCCCTTGATCGTCTGCGAACGTACCAACCCCGTGGCCGAGACCACGACGGGCACCGTGTGGCGCCGGCTGCGCCGGCTGCTGTATCCGCGCGCCGACATGGTGACGGTGCAGGCCGAAGACACCGCCGGCCCGTTCTCGCGCCAGGTGCCGGGCATCAAGCGCCTGGCTGTCATCCCCAACCCCTTGCCCGCGCCCTTGCTAGAAGCGCCGCGCGTGGTGCAGCACGACGGTGACGGCCCACGCGAACTGCTGGCCATGGGCCGCCTGGTGACCGACAAGCGCTTCGATCTGTTGATCGACGTGTTCGGGCAGTTGGCGCCAGCGCATCCTGATTGGAACCTGCGCATTTGGGGCGAAGGCCCGGAACGCGCGGCGCTGGAAGCGCAGGTTGCCAAGCTGGGCCTGCAAGCGCGGGTCAGCCTGCCAGGCCGTACCGAAACTCCGTGGGAAGAACTGGCGCGTGGCCAGGCCTTCGTGCTTAGCTCGCTGGTGGAAGGGTTTCCGAACGTGCTGCTGGAAGCCATGTCGCTGGGCTTGCCGTGTGTGGCGTTCGATTGCCCCAGCGGCCCGCGCGAAATGACGCGCGACGGGCAGGACGCCCTGCTGGTGCCCACCGGCAACCGCGATGCCTTGCGCGACGCCTTGCAACGCATCATGAGCGACCCGCTCTTGCGTCGGCAATTGGGCGACCGCGGCGCGTCCGCCGTACGCCAGCGTTATGCGCTTTCCAGCGTGCTGTCGGAATGGGACGAACTGTTCGACGCGGTGCGGGAGGGGCGATGAGCACCCCGGCATTACATGTGCTGCACGTGATCACCGGCCTGGGCCAGGGCGGCGCGGAATCCGTGCTGCTGCGCCTGGCGACGTACCCGGAAGCGGGTGTGTCGCACACCGTCGTGTCCTTGACCGATGAAGGCATCTACGGCCAGCGCCTGCGCGATGCCGGCGTCGCGGTGCATGCCTTGGGCATGAAGCGCGGCCGCGTCAGCCTGGGCGGTTTCATGGTGCTGCGCCGCTTGATCGCCGGCACGCGTCCCGACGTTGTGCAGACCTGGATGTATCACGCCGACCTGATCGGTGGCCTGGCCGCGCGGCTGGCCGGCGTGCGCGCCATTGCCTGGGGCATCCGCAATTCCGGCGAACACCTGGAACGCAGCAGCCGGTCGGCGCGCATCGTCTTGCGCGCTTGCGCGTTGTTGTCCGGCAGCGTGCCGCGGGCCATCGTGTGCGCGGCGCAGAACGCCGCCGAACGCCATGCCGAAAAGGGCTACCGGCGCGACCGCATGGTCGTCATTTCCAATGGCTATGACCTGTCGCGTTATGCGCCGGACGCCCAGGCCCGCACGCGCATGCGCGCGCAATGGGGCTTGTCCGAAGACGCGCCCGTGATCGGTAGCGTGGCCCGCTGGGACCCGTTGAAAGACCATGCCAACCTGCTGCGCGCCGTGGCCGCGCTGGTGCGCGACGGGCGTGACGGCGGCTTGCGCTGCGTGCTGGTTGGACGCGGCATGACGTCCGACAACCCCGAACTGGCTGCCTTGATCGACAAGCTGAACCTGCACGACCGCCTCATCCTGGCCGGCCCCAGCGACGACGTGCCCGCCGTGATGAACGGGCTGGACCTGCATGTGCTGTCCAGCTGCGCCGAAGGCTTTCCCAATGTGGTGGCCGAGGCCATGGCGTGCGGCGTCTATTGCGTGGTGACCGACGTGGGCGACGCCGCCTACATCGTTGCCGACACCGGCGTCGTCGTGCCGCCCGAACAAGCCGAAGCGCTGGCGCGGGGCATCGAAACCGCGCTGTGCGATGTCGCCGCGCGAGGCACGGGCCGCGCCGGGGAAGCCGGCCGCGCGCGCGTGCTGGAAAACTTTGATCTGGCACGCATGGTGCAACGTTACATCGCCGTATGGCGCCGTATTTCTGGAGCCAACGCATGAGTCGCCGCCTGATGTTTGTGGTCAACAACCCCGCGTTTTTCATGTCGCACCGCGTGCCGGTGGCGCTGGCGGCGCAGCAGGCGGGCTATGACGTGCACGTGGCCACGATGGATGGCCCGGCGGTGGCCGACATTCAGGCGCTGGGCATGACGCATCACGCCATACCCATGACGCGCAGCGGCAAGCATCCCTTGCAGGAACTGGGCACGTTGCGCGCGCTGGTGCGCCTGTTTCGCCGCGTGCGCCCGGACGTGGTGCACCTGGTCACGATCAAGCCGGTGCTGTACGGCGGCATTGCCGCGCGGCTGGCCCGCGTGCCGGGCATGGTGGCGGCGATCTCGGGGCTGGGCTTCGTGTTCCTGTCGAACTCATTGAAGATGCGCCTGGTGCGCGCCGTGGTGGCGCGTCTGTACCGGGTGGCGCTGGGCCATCCGAACAGCCGCGTGATTTTTCAGAACGCCAATGATCGCGACCTGCTCAAGTCCCTGGGCGCGGTGCGCGACGAGCAGGTCGTCATGATCCGTGGCGCGGGGGTGGACCTGGACGCCTATCGCGCGTCGCCCGAACCGCCGTCGCCGCCCGTCGTGGTCACGATGGTGGCGCGCTTGTTGCGCGACAAAGGCGTGCGCGAATTCGTCGATGCGGCATCGCTGCTGCGCAAGCGCGGCGTGCCCGTCACGATGCAGCTGGTGGGCGGGGTGGACGCGGGCAACCCCACGTCAGCCACGCAAGAAGAGGTGGAGGCCTGGCAGCGCGAAGGCGCGGTGCAGGCGCTGGGCGAACGCTCGGACATCGCTGATTTGTACGCCGCCAGCCATATCGCCGTGCTGCCTTCGTATCGCGAAGGGCTGCCCAAATCGCTGATCGAAGCCGCGGCCTGCGGGCGCGCGGTGGTCACGACGGACGTGCCCGGTTGCCGAGATGCCATCGACCCCGGCAAGACCGGCTTGCTGGTGCCGGTGCGCGATGCCGCATCGCTGGCGGACGCCATCGCGCGTTTGGCGGACGATGCCGTGCTGCGCCAGGCGATGGGCACGGCGGGGCGCGAGCTGGCCGAACGCGAGTTCGATATCCGTCAGGTTGCGCGCGTGCATGTTGAGCTGTACGACGCGCTGGGGCGGCGCGCGGCTGGCGGCTAGCCCAAGGCCGCCACCGACGCGCGGCCAGTATCCGGCAATCCCAGCCCGTGCCATGTCGAGCGCCGGCAGCGTCCCGCGCTGCCGCGCTGTCCGCCTACTGCCGCCGCGCGATCGCGTCGATCCAGAAGCGAGTCGACGGGTCCTGCTGGCTGGGCTGCGGCGAATCCAGCTCGCGCATGATGCCCTTGGCCAGCGCCTTGCCGAATTCCACACCCCACTGGTCGAACGGGTTAATGCCCCAGATCACGCCTTGCGTGAACACCTTGTGTTCGTACATCGCCAGCAACGCGCCCAGCGTGTAGGCCTCAAGGCGCGGCAACACGATCAGCGTAGACGGGCGCCCGCCAGGATGAACGCGGTGTTGCGCGAGCCATCGCGCGCGCGCCGGATCGCTTTCGGTGGCGGACGTTTCCGCCAGCGCCTCGTCAAGGGATTTGCCGCGCAGCAACGCCGAGCGCTGCGCCAGGCAGTTGGCAATCAGCAGTTCGTGATGGCGGGCGTAGGCGTGGTCCGGCTGTTCGCACAAGATGAAATCCACGGGTGCACCCATCGCGTCCTGGTGCATCCACTGGAAAAACGTGTGCTGGCAGTCGGTGCCCGACATGCCCCAGATCGCGGGCCCCGCGGGCACGTCGACGGGGCTGCCGTCGGCCGTTGCGACCTTGCCCAGCGACTCCATTTCCAACTGCTGCGCCCACGGCACCAGGTGATACAGCCGTGAATCGTACGGCGCGATCACCAACGAGTCATAGCCCAGCACGCTGCGGTTGACGACGCCCGCCAGCGCCATCTGCACCGGCGCGTTCTCGGCCAGGGGCGCCGTGCGGAAATGTTCGTCCATGGCCGCCGCGCCTGCCAGCAACTGGTCAAACGCGTCGTTGCCCAGCGCCAGCGCGATGGGCAGGCCGATGGCGGACCACAACGAATAACGGCCGCCCACCCAGTCCCAGATCTGAAAGATGTGGTCGGGCAGGATGCCCAGGTTCAGCGCGGCTTCCACGTTGGCGGTAATCGCCACCACTTGCTTGATCGGGTCTGCCACGCCGGCTTCGCGCAGCCAGTTCATGGCCACTTCGGCGTTGGCCAGCGGCTCGGTCGTGGTGAACGATTTGGACGCGACGATGACCAGCGTGTCGTGCGGGTCCAGGCGGCTCATGGCGTCGGCGACGGAATGCGAATCCACATTCGATGCGAATCGCACTTCGCGCCGGGCGCCGCCATGGCGCAAGGCACGCGTCACCAGGCGAGGCCCCCAGTCGCTGCCGCCGATGCCCAGGTGCAGCACGTAGCCGTAGCGGTCGGCACGATCGGCTTCGCGTACAAATTCGCGCAAGCGGTCGCGTTCGGCCTGCACCATCTTGGCCACCGGGGCGGGCGGGTTGGGCGCGCGCAGGGCGGTATGCCAGGCCGCGCGGCCCTCGGTCCAGTTGGCGTGGCCGCCGTCGAACAACAAGGCGCGGGCGGCGTCGAAGTTCTGCTGCGCCAGCAGCGCCTCGGACGCCGCGTGCAAGGCCGGCGAATGCGGCTGGGTGCTCAGGTCCAGCCGCAGGCCCGGGGCGTTGACGACCCTGAGCTGCTCGCCGCGCAAGGGCGCGGCCTTGGCGGCTGCCGAGAATTGTTGCCAGGCCGGGCTGTTGGATAGCGACATGGACGCAATCAGAACGGCAATGTCGCTTCCGGTGCGAGCTTGCCCAGTTCGCGTCGGAAGTCGGCCTGGATGCGGGCCAGCGCCTCGGCGTTTTCCGCCTCGAAACGCAGCACGACAACGGGCGTGGTGTTGGACGGGCGGGCCAGGCCGAAGCCGTCGGCGTATTCCGCGCGCACTCCGTCGATGGTGAGCACGCGGCGGGCGTCGGGGAACTGGCCGTGGTCCTGCAAACCCTTGACCAGGGCGAAGGGCTGGCCTTCTTCCATTTCCAGCTTCAGCTCGGGCGTGGATACGTCCTGCGGCAACGCTTCCAGCGGCGCGCAGGCGTCGGCCTGGCGCGACACGATTTCAAGCAGGCGGGCGCCGGTGTACAGGCCGTCGTCAAAGCCGTACCAGCGTTCCTTGAAGAAGATGTGGCCGCTCATCTCGCCGGCCAGCGGCGCGCCGGTCTCGGCCAGCTTGGCCTTGACCAGGGAATGGCCCGTCTTCCACATCAGCGGAACGCCGCCAGCGGCTTCCACGGACAGCCCCACGTGGCGGCTGCACTTGACGTCGTAAATGATGGTGGCGCCGGGGTTGCGGTCCAGCACGTCGCGCGCGAACAGCACCAGCTGGCGGTCCGGCCAGATGATCTGTCCGGATTTTGTGACCACGCCCAGGCGGTCACCGTCACCGTCAAAGGCCAGGCCCAGTTCGCAGTCGGTGTCGGCCACGCACTTGATCAGGTCTTGCAGGTTCTTGGGTTCGGCCGGGTCCGGGTGGTGGTTGGGAAACGTGCCGTCCACCTCGCAGAACAGTTCGGTCACTTCGCAGCCCAGCGCGCGGAACAGCTGCGGCGCCACGGCGCCGGCCACGCCGTTGCCGCAGTCGATGGCGATTTTCATGGGGCGGGCCAGCTTCACGCCCGAGGCCACGCGCGCGATGTAGGCGGCGACCAGGTCCAGCTGGCGGCGCACGCCTGCGCGTTCAGCCGGGGCCGAGGCCGCGCCGTTCATGGCGGCGCCCAAGGCCTGTACCTCGTCGCCATACAGGGCGCGGCCGCCCATCATCATCTTGAAACCGTTGTACTTGGGCGGGTTGTGGCTGCCGGTGATGGCCACGCCGGAACCGGTCTGCATGATGTTCGCCGCGAAGTAGACCAGCGGCGTGGGCACCATGCCAACGTCCAGCGTATCGACCCCGCCTTCCAGCATGCCTTCCTGCAAGGCGTCGGACAGCATTTCGCTGCTGAGGCGGCCGTCGCGGCCCACCACCAGGGTCTGCACGCCTTCTTCGCGTGCGCGGGTGGCCAGCGCCACGCCTAGCGCGCGGGCGAACGTTGCATCGATCAGGTCCGGCACAGTGCCGCGAATGTCATACGCTTTGAAGACGGAAGCGGGAAATTGCGTGTTGTTGTTGCCCACGACGATTCCTTGAAGAAGAAGAAGGTTGCAGCGCTGGTTTTGATGGGCCTAGTGGTAAACCCGTATATCAAAACCCGACCGGGTTAAGCAAGAAAAGTGAATTATCCCCCATCGGCGCATGCGCCTCATCCGACGGGAGCAGTAGGGCGTCTTAAGGGTGGCGCCCGCCCTGAAATGGTGCGTAGCACGTAGCGTGCCGCTTTGATCCGGTGCGCGGGCGGGGGCGGTTCGACTCTGCTACGGGCTGCGGCGGCATGGCCCACAAATTGCTTGTCATGGGAAGGTGATACGCTTGCGCTGCAAGCAGAAAGACCGGGAGAGGCCATGGGTGCCAAAGTTTCTACTGTGATGTCATCGGGGGGCGCCAGCAGCCGGCGCGGTCCTCCCACGGACTACGCCGGGCCGGCCGCGGGCCGTGAACGCCGGCTTGATATCCATGTATTTGTTTCCGAGACGGGCGACATGGTCGCCGGCCGCGCGTGGGAACGCTGCGTCTGGCGCGAGGCCCGCGTGTTGATCGCCGAATGCCCGGCGCCGCATCTGCCGTCTTCGATTGAAACCGCGTTGCGCACCATTGCCGCCGACGTCGCCCGGGACCGCAACTGGCAAGGCATGGGCGCCGTGGCATTTTCCCTGGACGACCGCAGCGGCGTGTTCCGCGTGATTGGCGCCGAAGCGCAACCGCATGCCGGCTCCATCGTGGCCAGCCCCGACGCCGTTGGCGCGCATGCGCTTGAAATGCGTATCGACGGCTGCGTCGACCGCCGCTTGCCCTGCACCCGCCTGCTGGTCTGCGGCGACACGCGGGGCGAGGCATTGCGCCGCGCCTACCGGGCGTTGTCTGAAATGCCCGGCCCGGCCGGCACCGACCGCGCCTTCCTCATGAACCGCATCGCCTCGCGCGCCTATTGTTCCGGCCTGACGGGCACGCGGCTGGATCAGGCCGTCGGCTAGCGCGGCGCTTCAGCCCGCGCCCTTGAACCCCTACAATAGCCCGCACATCCCTAGACCCGTGCCTGGGCGCGCCCAGGCCCCTTCTTGTGCGGCGCCTATGACATTGTTGAGCGATCTTCAGTCCCTGCTGGGTTTCACGAATGTGCTGACCGGCGAGGACGCCGCGTCCTATGTGCTGGACTGGCGCCGTCGTTATCGCGGGTCGGCCCTGGCGGTGATCCGGCCCGGCTCCACTCAGGAAGTGGCCGACGCCGTGAAGCTGTGCCTGAGCCACGGCGTGCCGGTAGTGCCCCAGGGCGGCAACACCGGCCTGTGCGGCGGCGCCACGCCGGACGACACCGGTCGCGCCGTCGTGCTGTCCACGGCCCGCCTGACGGCGGTGCGCAATGTGGATACCGACAACGACACCATCACGGTCGAAGCGGGCTGCATCCTGCAAGCCGTACAAGAGGCTGCCGCGGGCGCGAACCGGCTGTTTCCGCTGAGCCTGGCTGCCGAAGGCAGCTGCACCATCGGCGGCAACCTGGCCACCAATGCCGGCGGCACGCAGGTGCTGCGCTACGGCAATACGCGCGACCTGACGCTGGGCCTGGAAGTGGTGACGGCCGAAGGCGAAATCTGGGATGGCCTGCGTGGCCTGCGCAAAGACAACACCGGCTACGACTTGCGCGACCTGTACATCGGCAGCGAAGGCACGCTGGGCATCATCACCGCCGCCACGTTGAAACTGTTTCCCCGGCCTGTTGCCAGCTGCACCGCGCTGCTGACCCTGGACACGATCGACCAGGCGGTTGAAGTGCTGTCCCGCGCGCGGGCTGGCTTTGGCGCCGCGCTGACGGGTTTCGAACTGATGAGCAACGCCTGCCTGCAAGGCGTGGTGCACCTGTTCCCGCAACAGCGCCTGCCCTTCGAAGGCGACTCCGCCGAATCGCCGTGGTTCGCGCTGCTTGAACTGTCCGACAGTGAAAGCGAGGCCCACGCGCGCGAACGCTTCGAGGCCGTGCTGGGCGAGGCCATCGACGCCGGCTTGATCCACGACGCCGCCATTGCCGCCAACGTCGCGCAAAGCCGGGCGCTGTGGCACCTGCGCGAAAGCATCCCGCTGGCCGAAGCCGAGCTGGGCAAGTCCGTCAAGCACGACGTGTCCATTCCCATCTCGTCCATCGCCGGCTTCGTGCACAAGACCAACGCGCTGCTGCAAGCGCGCTTTCCCGGCGTGCGGCACGTCATCTTCGGCCATTTGGGCGATGGCAACCTGCATTACAACGTCGCCAATGCGCCCGGCCAGACCGAAGCCGAGCTACTGGCCTTGCAAAGCGAGATCTATGGCGTGGTGCATGACAGCGTGCATGCGCATCAGGGCTCCATCAGCGCCGAGCACGGCGTGGGGCAGCTCAAGCGCGACGAATTGCCGCGCTACAAAAGCCCGGTAGAGCTTGCGCTGATGCGCCGCATCAAGCGCGCGCTGGACCCGCAAGGGCTGATGAATCCGGGTAAGGTCCTGCAAGCCTAGCGCGCGCTTGCGCCGCCACTTGCGATCTACTGAACAGGGAGCCCACAACATGGCAGTCAGCCCCGCGGCGGGAGCAAATCACCGGGTGCTGATCGTTGAAGACGATCACATCATCGCCGGCAACCTGTATTCATTCCTGGAGGCGCGCGGCTTCCTGCCCGACGTGGCCTACACCGGCCACGCTGCTCTGGAACGCTTGAAGGCGCAGCGCTTCGATGCGCTGATCCTGGACATCGGCCTGCCGGGCATGGACGGCAACGCGGTGCTGCACACGCTGCGCACCGACATGCGCGCCGACGTGCCCGTCCTGATGCTGACCGCGCGCGACAGCCTGGAAGACAAGCTGGCGGGGTTTTCCCATGGCGCCGACGATTACCTGACCAAGCCCTTCGCGCTGCTTGAAGTCGAAGCCCGCCTGCTGGCGCTGATCCAGCGCGCCAAGGGGGCGACGGTGGACGCGGTGCGCGAATTCGGTCCGCTCAAGTACGACACGCGCAGCCGGGGCGTGCTGGTCAACGGCCAGCCCGTGCATCTGACGCGCAAGGCCAGCCTGATCATGGACGCGCTGATGCGGGACCCCGGCCGCGTGGTCGCGCGCGAAGAACTGGAATCGCTGTTGTGGGGCAACGAACCCCCGTCGTCGGACGCGTTGCGCAGCCAGGTCCACCTGTTGCGCCGCGCGTTGGCGGACGCCGGTTTTGACGGCATCGAAACGCTGCACGGCACTGGCTGGCGTCTGACGCTGAACGGAATATGTCCATGACGCGCGCCACGGGCGGCACATTGACCCAGCGCGTGGTGTGGGCGCTGACTGGCACCGTCGCGCTATTCGTGACGGCGCTGGCGCTGCTGGCCTACCTGACGTTTGACCAGATGGAAGACGACCTGGTCAACGACATCCTGAACACCGAAATGGACCGCCTGGTGCAGCATGCGCGCAGCAGCGACGACTTCCTGCCGCGCGACGGCGTGCGCGAGCTTGGCGGGTCGATGCGCGCCTGGATGAGCGTGGCTGGGCAGCGCCCGGCCGGCATACCCGACGAAGTGATGGAACTGGATAACGGGCTGCACCTGATCGAACCCGAAGCCTATACCTGGCACGTAATGGTGGCCGACACGGGGCGGGGCAAGGTGTACCTGCTATACGACGCTACCGACAACGAAGAGCGCGTCCATGATTTCGGCTTGATTGTGCTGGGCGTGGGCGCCATCTGCGTCGTGGGCGCCTACGCCTTGTCGCGCCGCGTGGCGGGGGTGGCGGTGGGGCCGCTGCTGGACCTGACCGACCGGCTGGCCACCTGGGCGCCGGGTGCGCCAGACATGGCCGTGACCCGCGATGACGAGGCCGGCCGCCTGATCGAAGCCTTTAACCGCGTGCAGAACCAGGTCGACCGGTCCATCGCGCGCGAGCGGGAATTCGCCGGCAACCTCAGCCACGAAGTGCGCACGCCGCTGGCCGCCATCCGCTCGGACAGCGAGCTGATGCTGCTGACCCAGGCGTTGACGGCCGACCAACGCGAGCGCCTGACGCGTGTGGTGGACAACGTCGACGACGTGATCGTGTGCCTGGAAAGCGCCCGCGCCATGGCGCGCGACCAGCTGCTTCCGCCCGCGCCCGTCGACATCGCCGAATGCATGCAGGACGCCTGGCGCGGCTACGAGGCCCAGGGCGCGCTGGCCGAACTGCGTTTCGACAATCAGATTGCCTCCGGCCATGTGTTGACACTGGATCGCTACGCCTTGTTGACGGTGCTGCGCAACCTGGTGCGCAACGCCGTCGAGCATGCCGCGCCGGCCACGCTGACCGCCACGTTTCGCGCGCCTGACGTGCTGGAACTGAGCGACGATGGCAAGGGCATCGCGCCGGACGACCTGCCTTTCCTGTTCCGCCGTTATTACAGCGGCCGCATGCGCGACACGGTCGCCGCCGGCCAGCACGAGACGGCGCGCGGCCTGGGGCTGGCCATCGCCAAGCGCGTCTGCGACATGCAGGGCTGGCTGCTTACCGTGGAATCGTCGCGCGAGCCGGCATCGCGCGGCACCCGGTTCCTGCTGCGGTTCGACGCGCATTCCACCGCTGTTGCGCCGCAAACACAGACCTGAATTTGACGATTATTCGACCTTCGGGGCGCTAACCTCAGCGATTCCCCGAACCGTCCCCTGGTCCTTGCCACCATGCCGTCCCCACCGCTGTTCCCGGCGCGTGCGCCCACGCTTGCCTGGTATTTGTGCAGCCAACTGATCGGCGTGACGTTGGCCCTGGCGGCCGCCGCCTGGTGGACCAACGTGTCGGGACTGGATCTGCGCATTGCGCATGCGCTGTTCAGCCCGGTGCTGAACGATTTCCCCCTACACACCAACCGATTGCTGGAAATGCTGGGCCATCGCCTGGTGCTGGTGCTGCCCATCGGCGTGGCCCTGGCCGCTGTCGGTGTGGTCGCCGCCAGCTTTCGCGTGCCGGCGTGGCGACAGTGGCGCGGCGCCGCGCTGGCGCTGGCGGCCACATGCCTGGTCGGACAGGTACTGGTCAATCAACTCAAGCACCACACGACGCTGCCGCGTCCTTACGACCTGGAGACGTTGGGCGGCTACACGCCGTATCCGCTGCACTGGTGGACGTGGGTACGCGCCAGGGCGGGCGGCGCCTTGCCCAGCGGCCATGCGGGCGCGGGGTATTCAATGTTGACCCTGTACTTTTTCGGCTGGGCGCTGAAACGGCCTGCATGGCGTTGGTGGGGCCTGGCGACGGGCGTGTCGGCCGGCGTGCTGTTTTCAGTGGTGCGCATTTTGCAGGGCGCGCATTTCCTGAGCCAGACGCTGTGGTCGGCGACCCTGCTGTGGTTTCTGGCCGCGCTGTTCTTCATGCCGCTGATCGTCAGGCGGCATGCCGGCGGCCGGGCCGATGCGGAACGGCCCGGTCCATCCGGCCCGTCCCGCTTGTCGCGCGATCAGTTAAGCAATACGCCCGGCAGCCACAGCGAGAACGCGGGCACGTAGGTCACCAGCGCCAGCGCGGCCAGCAGCGCGCCATAGAACGGCCAGATCGTTCGCATGACCGTCCCCACCGATACCCCGCCGATGGCGCAACCCACGAACTGCGTGGTGCCCACCGGTGGCGTGTTCAAGCCCAGCGCGCAGTTCAGCAACATGACGATGCCGAACTGAACCGGCCCCATGCCGTACTGCATGCAGATCGGCAGGAAAATGGGCGTGCAGATCAGAATGGTGGCGGCCATGTCCAGGAACGTGCCCAGCACGAACAGGATGATGTTGACCATCAGGAAGATGGCCCACGGGCTGGTCGATATCGAGGCCATCAACTCGCCGGTTTTTTCGGCCACGCCGTAAAAGCTGATCAGATAGCCGAAGGTGGCCGAAATGCCGATCAGCAGCAACACCACGCCCGTCGTCTTCACCGCCTTGCTGGCCGCGCGCACGAACTGGTCCCAGGTCAACGAGCGATACACGAACACCGTCAGCGCCAACGCGTACAACACCGCCACCGCGGCCGATTCCGTCGCGGTGAACACGCCGCTGAGAATGCCGGTGATGATCAGCACCACCACGAACAGCCCGGGCGTGGCCGCCACCAGCGAGCGCAACACGATGTGCCAGCCAGGGAAGGTGCCCGCCGGATAGCCCCGGCTGCGTGCCACGAAATACGCGGCGGCCAGGTTGCACAGCGTCAGGATCAACGCGGGCACGACACCGGCGGCAATCAGCGCGGCAATGGATACTTTGCCGCCCGCCGCCAAGGTGTAGATGATGATGTTGTGGCTGGTCGGCATCAGGGCGCCCACCAGCGCCGCGTGCGTGGTGACGTTGACCGCGTAGTCGGCGTGATAGCCCTCGCGCTTCATCATCGGGATCATCACCGACCCCATGGCCGACACGTCCGCCACCGGCGAGCCCGACACGCCGCCGAACAGCGTGCAAGCCACCACGTTGGACATGCCCAGCCCGCCGCGCACATGCCCCACCAGCGACTTGGCGAAGTTGACGATGCGGTCGGCGATGCCGCCATACAGCATCAGCTCGCCCGTGAAGATGAAAAAGGGAATGGCCAGGAACGAGAACGCGTTCATGCCCGAGGTCATCTGCTGGAACGCCACGGCCAGCGGCAGGTCCTCGACCATGATCGCGGTGATGGACGACAGGCCGATGGCGAAGGCCACCGGCACGCCGATCACCAAAAAGCCCATGAACGTAAACGAAAGCAGTGTCAGCGCCATGCCGGTACCACCTTATGGTTGCGCAGGATCGCGATGATGTGCTCCAGCGAAAAGAGCGCGATCAAGGTGCCCGACAGGGTTGCGGGGATGTACTTCCAGGCGTTCGAGATGCCCAGGTTGGGGATCTTGTAGGCGTGTACCGATTCCGCCAGCACGCCGCAGTTCCAGGCCATCAGTACGCCGAACAGCAGCACCAGCAGGTGGATGAAGATGCGCAAGCGCCGCTGCCCGCCCGCGGGCAGCGCTTCCAGCAGCGACTCGAAGCCGATATGGCCCGCATCGCGCACGCCAACCGCCGCGCCCAGCATGGTGACGTACAGCACCAGCAGCAGCGCCAGGCTTTCGGCCCAGGTGGGCGTGCTGTTGAGCACGTGGCGGCCGAAGATCTGCAAGCTGACCGCGATGATCAGGCAGACCAGCCCGAACACGCTGGTCCACATGCAGGCTCGCGCCAGCAGGGCGCAGCCGCGCGTGTAGGCGTCCAGCGGGCCGGCCAGGGCTTGCGCCCGGCCCACCGCTGCTACACCGGTTTCATTCGTGGGTGTGGCCAACATGTCGCCCTCACTGGACAGCCTGGATCTTTGCGACCAGGTCTTTCATTTCTGGCGTGGTGACAAAGCGGTCGTACACCGGCTTCATCGCGCCCTGGAAAGACGCCTTGTCCACGTCCACGATCTGCGAACCCGCCTTCTCGACGATGGCGCGCGACTTCTGTTCGCGTTCGTCCCACAGCTTGCGCATGAACGGCACCGATTCGCGCGCGGCCTCGCGCAGGATCTTCTGGTCTTCGGGCGCCAGCTTGTCCCACTGGCGCTTGGAGAAGATCAGGATCTCCGGCGTCATGGTGTGCTCGGTCAGCGCGTAGTACTTCGCCACTTCGTAGTGATGCGCGCTTTCGTAGCTGGGGAAGTTGTTTTCGGCGGCGTCCACCAGACCCGTCTTCAACGACGTATAGACCTCGCCCATCGGCATGGGCGTGGCGTTGGCGCCCATGGCCTCGACCATGGCGACGGACAAGTCCGACTGCTGCACGCGGATCTTCATGCCCTTGGCGTCGGCCAGCGTCTTGACGGGCTTGTTGCGCGTGTACATCGAACGCGAGCCGCTGTCGTACCAGGCCAGCCCGACAAAGCCGGCCGCCTCGCAAGCGCGCAGGATCTGATCGCCGATCTCGCTGTCCAGCACCTTGTGCAGATGTTCTTTTGAACGGAACAGGAACGGCAGCGACGGCACGCGCGTGGTCTGGCAGATGTTGTGCATGGCGGCGCTGGACACGCGCGCCATGGCCAGCGCGCCCAGCTTGACCTGTTCGATCGAGTCGTCTTCGTTGCCCAGCGCGCCACCCGCATAGACCTTGACGGTGATGCGGCCGTTGGTGCGTTGCTTGACCAGTTCGCCGAACTGGCGCACGGCTTGCACGGTGGGATAGTCGTCGGGATGGATGTCGGCGGATCGCAGCTCGGCCGCGTTGGCCAGGGGAACAAGGGTCAGCAAGGCAGCCGCCGCCAGGATGGCGCGGGTCAGGGTGGGGCGCAGCATGTCTACCTCCGGTTGGAGTACGGCGTTTCGTTATGGGCCAGGACGGCCTCGAAGCTCTTCGTGTACAGACCTACGTTGCGTGGGGCGCGTTAATGCCGCCCCGGTCGGGTGCTAGCCGGCGCTTGCGGTTTCCTCCAGGCCCCGCGCGCCGGGGCGCAGGGCAAACACGGCGCCGTCCAGCGCGCCGGGGGCGGCGTCGGCAGGGCGTATCGACGTGATGAAAAGGGTGTCCATGCCCGCGCCGCCAAAGGCGCACATGGCGACCTTGCGGGCGGGAACGGTGTAGGTCTGGTCCAGCCGGCCGTCGGGCGTGTAGCGGTAGACGCGGCCGGCGTCGTTGCCGCAAATCCAGTAGCAGCCGTCGGCGTCGACCGCGGCGCCGTCGGGGCGGCCGGCGGGCAAGGCGGCGATGAACGGGCGGCGATTGTGGGGCGTGCCGCTGTCCACGTCGTAATCAAACGCCCACACCATGGCGCGCGACGGGTGCGAATCGGACAGGTACATCGTCTTGCCGTCCGGGCTGAATGCCAGGCCGTTGGGCACGATCAGGTCATCCACCAGCACGGTCAGGTCGCGCGGGCTGGCGCTATAGCGATACAGGCGGCCGGCCGCTAGCGCGCGGCCCATGTCCATCACCATCGTGCCCGCCACGAAGCGGCCTTGCCGATCGTTGCGGCCATCGTTAAAGCGCATGCCGGGCGCGGCGTGTGCCACCGGCGCGAGCAGGCGCGGGTGGCAAGGTGCATCGGGCAGCAGCGCGTCGCATTCGTACACGCCGTCTTCCATTCCCAATAGCCAGCCCGCGCCGCGCATGGCGATGCAGCCCGCCATCCGCGGCAGCGCCCATTGCGCGAATTCACCGCTGGCGGGCGACCAGCGCCACAGCGTTTTGTTGGGAATGTCGGTCCAGGTGTAGGTCTGGTCGCTGGCGCGCCAGACCGGGCTTTCTCCGACGCCGCACAGCATGTCTCCAACGCGTTCGGCGATTGCGGGCATGGGGGCGCCTACTTGGTGGAAACCGGGGGGAAGGGGAACGGGCCGGCCTTGACGAACGCGCCGCCCTGGTAGCGCGCAACCGGATCGTCGGCGGCCAGTGGCGGCTGCGCTTCGACCTGCGCACGGAAGACCTCGGAGGAATCCTTGGGCACAAAGCCCAGCACCTTTGCGGCGTCGTCGCGCCACCAGCGGTCTCGGTTGGCGGACGCGCCATAGACGATCAAGTGCCCGACGTCAGGCGTGAACAGCGCGCGCGTGACCAGGTCGGTCAGGTCGTCGTAGCTGAGCCAGGTAACCAGCATGCGGCGGTCTTTGGGCTCGGGGAACGACGAACCGATGCGCAGGCACACGGTTTCGATGCCGTAGCGGTCGAAGTAAAAGCGCGACAGATGTTCGCCATAGGCTTTGGATAGGCCGTAATAGCCGTCGGGGCGCAACGGCACGTTGGCGTCCAGTTGCTGGCCCTGTTCGTAAAAGCCGATGACATGGTTCGAGCTGGCGAACACCACGCGGCGCACGCCGTGCACGCGGGCGGCCTCGTACAGGTTGTAGACGCCCTGGATGTTGGCCGGAAGAATCTGTTCGAACGGGCGTTCAACCGATACACCGCCCAGGTGCACGATGGCATCCACGCCCTGCACCAGCGACGACACGGCGGCGGCGTCGGCCAGATCGCACGGGACGGCTTCTTCGCCATCGCCCGCGGCGGCCATGGGCGCCACGTCGGATATGCGCAGCAGGTCGGTGAATGCTTTGAGTCGGGGACGGAGCACTTGTCCCAGGCCCCCGGCGGCGCCGGTGAGTAATAGACGCTGGCAGCGGGTGGTCGCTGGCGGCGGGTTGACGGTTCTGCTCATGTCGCAACGCTCGGTAGAAGGTGCGGAGTGGGAACGTATCTGGTACGTTGTCATACAACTTGCGCAAAGTATAATTAGCCGCAAATTTCAGCGTCAAGCCTTTGTACTCATTTTCGGATTAACCCTGATGAACGCTCCTGTCGATACTCCTGTCTTGCCGCAGCGTCGTCCCCGGAATCTGGCTCAAGGCTTGGTCGAGAGCATCTCCGAACGCATACGCAGTGGCGAAATCCGCCCTGGCGACAAGCTGCCCACCGAATCAGAGATCATGCGTCAGTTTGGCGTCAGCCGAACCGTTGTGCGCGAAGCGCTGTCGCGCTTGCAGGCATCGGGCCTGGTCGAAACGCATCATGGCGTGGGCACGTATGCGCTGGAGCCCAGTGGCAGCGTCGACTTCCGGGTGGACCCGGCCGACATCGCCACGGTGCGCGATGTGCTGGTGCTGCTAGAGCTGCGTATTTGCCTGGAAAGCGAGGCCGCGGGCCTTGCCGCCATTCGGCGCAGCGACGTGCAGTTGCAGGAAATGCGGCGCGCGCTTGACCTGTTCAAAGCCGCGCTGGACGTTGGCGGCGACACGATCACGCCCGACTTCCAGTTCCATCTGCTGGTGGCGCAGTCCACCGACAACCGTTATTTCGCCGACCTGATGTCGCACCTGGGGTCGGCGATCATTCCACGCACCCGCATCAATTCGGCCAAGTTCGCGCACGAAGACCGCGCGGCCTATCTGGCCCGCGTCAACCTGGAACACGAAGACATCTACAGCGCGATCATGCGCCAGGATGCCGAAGCCGCGCGCGCGGCGATGCGCACGCACCTGAGCAACAGCCGCGAACGCCTGCGCCGCGCCCAGTAGACAGATACGTACCCGACCAGCCCGTACGGGAAGCCGACCGCGCGACGTAGCGCGAAATACGATGTCGTACAACGTTTAAGCGATTGCCGGCCATTGCCAGCCGTCGCGAACCGTTGCGAATCTACCGGCCGTGTACCCAAAACCGCGTTAATCTTTGCCCGTTTTCATTTCGGACTACGAGACGGCATGGCTTTGCTCGGCATCAACAGCGGCATTCTTTCATCACCGGTGGCGAACGCGCTTCGCCTCTTGCGGAGGGCCGCCGCATGCGTCGCCTGACACTTCGATTCATCCTGGCCGTCCTGGTGCTGCTGACTTTGTCGCGGCTGGGGCTGTCATTCTGGATGTGGGACCGCGTGCAAGCGGCCGGCGGCTTGGGGCCGGTGCTGCTGGGCGGGCTGCGCATCGACGTCTGCCTGTTGTCCATGGTGATTGCGTTGCCCGCGGTGCTGTCGCCGTGGTTTGGGCATCGCCCGCTGGCCGCAGCGATTACCGCGTGGTGGTTCCGCGTCTGGTGGATGCTGTATGTGCTGCTGGAAGTGTCCACGCCGCAGTTCATCGCGGAATACGACACGCGGCCGAACCGGCTTTACTTCATTTACCTGCTCAATCCCAAGGAAGTGGGGTCGATGCTGTGGCAGGGCTACAAGGGCGTGCTGCTGGCGGCATTTGTGGTGCTGGTGGTGGCCGCATGGCTGGCGTTCAAGCTGTTTCCGACGCGTTCGCGCGATGGATTCATGGCGTGGTGGAAGCGGCCGATTGCGTCCTTCGTGATCCTGGCGCTGGTGGTGCTGGGCGCGCGCGGCACGCTGGAACACCGGCCCATCAACCCGGCCAAGGTGGCGTTCAGTTCAGATTCCATGGTCAATGCCCTGGCGCTGAATTCGCTGTACAGCGTGTTCGACGCGGCCTATCGCATGCGCGACGAACGCTCGTCGGCCGCGATGTATCCACGGATGCCGGTGGACCAGATGAACGCCATCGTGCGCGAGAAAGCCGGCCTGACCGGGGCGCCGCTGGATGCGCGCTATCCCAGCCTGCACGAACAAAAAGCCACGGTGCGGCGCGACAAGCCGCTGAACGTGGTGATCATCTTGCAGGAAAGCCTGGGCGCGCAGTACGTGGGCAGCCTGGGCGGGCGCGACCTGACACCCAATATCGACCGCCTGTCCAAGGAAGGCTGGATGTTCCATCGCGCCTACGCCACGGGCACGCGCTCGGTGCGCGGCATCGAAGCGGTAACGGCGGGCTTCCTGCCCAGCGTGGCCGACGCGGTGGTCAAGCTGCCACGTTCGCAAACCGGCTTCTTCACGCTGGCGCAGGTGCTGGGCAAGCACGGCTACCACTCGCGCTTCGTGTATGGCGGCGAGTCGCACTTTGACAATATGCGCGCGTTCTTCCTGGGCAACGGCTTTGATGAAGTGGTGGACCGGCCCAAGTTCGTGAACCCGGTGTTCGAAGGGTCATGGGGCGCGTCCGACGAAGACATGTTCAATCAGGTCGACCGCCTGCTGCGCGCGGATGGCGACAAGCCGGTCTTCACGCTGGCGTTTTCGGTGTCGAACCATTCGCCGTGGGAATACCCCGAAGGTCGCATCAAGCCGGTGGGCGACCCGGCCACGGTGGATAACACGGTGCGATACGCCGACTGGGCGTTGGGGCAGTTCTTTGAAAAGGCAAAGCAGGCGCCGTACTGGGACAACACCGTGTTCCTGGTGATAGCCGATCACGATTCGCGCGTGTATGGGTCGATACCGGTGCCGGTACGCCACTTCCAGATTCCCGCGCTGTTCCTGGGCGCCGGCATTGCGCCGCGCCAGGACGAGCGCCTGGTCAGCCAGATCGACATGGCGCCCACGCTGCTGTCATTGATCGGGCTGGACAACGTCAACCCGATGCTGGGCGCCGACCTGACGCAGCGCGATCCGAACCGCGCAATGATGCAGTACGCCGACAACTTCGGCTATTTGCAAGGTGACAAGCTGCTGGTGCTGGAGCCACAGAAAGCGCCGCGCGAATTCCGATACGAAGCCGCGCCGGTGGGCAAGGACGAAGTCTATGCGCCCATCGAGCCCGCGGACCCGGCCTTGACTGAAGAAGCGCTGGCGCATGCGCTGTGGGCAAGCTGGGTTTACCGCGAGGAAAAATACCGACTGCCTTGATGGCGCGTTGAAGCCCTGATGCCTGGGCAACGACGGCATGAAATAACGAAAGGCCGCCCGGTAAACGGAGCGGCCTTTCTTGTTTTTGACGATGTGCCCGCGCGGCGCAGCGCGCGCGTGATCGCTTGCGCCGTGCGGGGTTTGCGTCGGAGTTTGCTTTACAGCTTGGCCGGCAACACCACGCCGGAGGCTTCGCCGAAACCGATCTTCGGATAGCCCGCCTTCTGGCATGCGGCGCGCATGATGATCTGGTCGCCGTCTTGCAGGAACGTGCGCTTTTCGCCCCAGGGCAGGTCGATCGGCGTCTTGCCGCCTTGGCTCAATTCCAGCAGCGAACCGGCTTCCGACGGCTGCGGCCCGGACAGCGTGCCCGTGCCCAGCATGTCGCCCGGTTGCAGGTTGCAGCCGTTCACCGTGTGGTGCGTGATCAGCTGCGCCACGTTCCAGTAAGCGTCGCGGAAGTTGCTGCGCGACAGCGTGACCGGCGGCGCCTTGGCCTCGCGCGACTGCGCGGTGGTCATCAGCACTTCCAGCTGCACGTCGTAGGCGCCCTTGGCGCGGTTCGCGTCCGAGGCCAGATACGGCATCGGCTGCGGTTCAGCCGGGCCACGGTTGTATTGCGTGCGGAAGGGCTCCAGCGCTTCCATCGTGACGATCCACGGCGAAATCGTTGAGGCGAAGTTCTTTGACAGGAAGGGGCCCAGCGGCTGGTATTCCCAAGCCTGGATGTCGCGCGCGGACCAGTCGTTCAGGATGCACAGGCCGAAGACGTGCTGGTCGGCGTCGGCCAGGTCGATGCGGTCGCCCTGGGTGTTGCCGGTGCCCACGAAGATGCCCAGCTCAAGCTCGTAGTCCAGGCGGGCGCACGGGCCGAACTGCGGCGTGTCGCCTTCGTTGGTCGGGCGGGTCTGGCCCACGGGGCGCGGAAACTTCTGGTCGACGCCGATGCTGGATGCGCGGCCGTGGTAGCCGATGGGCACCCACTTGTAGTTGGGCAGCAGCGGGTTGTCAGGGCGGAATTGCTTGCCGATGGCGGTGGCGTGGTGCACCGAGATGTAGAAGTCGGTGTAGTCGCCGATGCGCGCGGGGGTGGTGTGCTCTGCGTCGGCCTGCGGCACCAGCAGCGGTTCGACGGTGGCGCGCAGCGCGGCGCCGTCGCGCAAGGCACGCGACAGCGCCAGGCGCAGGGCGCTCCAGTGGGCGTGGCCCAACGCCATCAACGCATTCAGGCTGTCGCTGTTGCAGGCGGCCAGGGCGTCGGCGGCCAGGCCTTCAAACGGCTTCTGTGCGGCCAGCGCGGCCAGGTCCAGAATTTGGTCGCCAATGGCCACGCCGGGGCGGAACGATTCGTTCGTGCCCTTGCGGCGGAAGGTGCCATAGGGCAGGTTCTGCACGGGAAAATCGGACGTGCCGGTGTTGGCGCTGGCAACCCAGCTTTTCAAGGACGGGTCGTGGGTTTCGTTGATGGTGGTGGTCATGGCTGCGTGTCTCGTTGATGTGTGTGTGGATGGCCGTAAACCGGAGGAACGCCGGCGGGTGTACGCCAAAAGCAGATGCCAAAATCAAATACCAAACGGCGATGCGCTTGCGCGCATCGCCGTGAGCGTGGATCAGCGGGGGTTCGCCGTCACGCCTTGTTCGGGTTGAAGTGCTTCACGATGCCCTGCCAGCAGCGGTAGTAGTCGTTCTGCAATTGCCCTGAGGCCAGCGCCTGCGCGGTCGGACGGATCACCCGGCGCGTTTCGAACATGAACGCCATCGTATCGCGGATGTAGTGCGCGCTGTGCGTATCGGCGTGCGAGGCTTTTTCAAACGTTTCGGCGTCGGGGCCGTGACCGCTCATGCAGTTGTGCAGGCTGGCGCCGCCGGGTGCAAAGCCTTCGGCCTTGGCGTCGTACACGCCCTGGATCAAGCCCATGAATTCGCTGGCGACGTTGCGGTGGAACCAGGGCGGGCGGAAGGTGTCTTCCATGGCCAGGATGCGCGGCGGGAAAATCGCGAAATCCATGTTGGCCGTGCCCGGAGTGTCCGACGGCGCGGTCAGCACCGTGAAGATCGACGGGTCCGGATGGTCGAAGCTGATCGATCCGATCGCGTTGAAGTGGCGCAGGTCGTACTTGTACGGGGCGTGCGTGCCGTGCCAGGCCACTACGTCCAGCGGCGAATGGTCGATCGGGGCGCGCCAGAAACCGCCGGTGAATTTGGCGATCAGTTCGAAGTCGCCTTCGATGTCTTCGTACCAGGCCACCGGCGTCTTGAAGTCTCGGGCGTTGGCCAGGCAGTTCGAGCCAATCGGGCCAAGCTCGGGCAGGCGCAGCGCCGCGCCGAAGTTCTCGAGCATGTAGCCGCGCGCCTCGGCGTCCAGCAGCTCGACGCGAAAGCGCACGCCGCGCGGGATGACGGCAATTTCCAGTGGTTCCAGGTCGATCAGGCCCAACTCGGTGGCCAGGCGCAGGCGGCCTTGTTGCGGCACCAGCAGCAGTTCGCCATCGGCGTTGTAGAAGTAGCGGCCTTGCATGGACTTGTTGGCCGCGTACAGGTGGATGGCGACGCCGCCCTGCTCGTCGGGGCCGCCGTTGCCGCCCCAGGTTTGCACCCCTTCCAGGAAGTCGGTGGGTGCATCGGGAATCGGCAACGGGCTCCAGCGCAGCTGGTTGGGCGTGACCGGGCTGTGGCCGAACGTGCTTTCCCAGCCGGCAGCGCCGGCAAACGGTTCAAACGGTTTGTGCTGCGCGCCCGGGCGAATGCGGTACAGCCACGAACGGCGATTTTCATTGCGGGGGGCGGTGAAGGCGGTGCCGGACAGTTGTTCGGCATACAGGCCATACGGGCATTGCTGGGGCGAATTGCGGCCCACGGGCAGCGCGCCGGGCAAAGCCTCGGTGGCGCAATCGTTGCCGAACCCGGTCAGGTATTGCAGTTCCATGGAATCCTCCTGTGGCGGCGCGGTGCATGGCCGCGCGTTCGGTATGGGGTGCCGCGGTGCAACCCGGCGGCGATTCGTCATTGTCGGAAAAAACCCCCGATACGGCTACGGGAATGCAAAAATACAGACTATAAATTTTGTGAATAGTAGAAAGGGGGGCGGCATGGCCGAACTGCGCAACGTCGATTTGAATCTGCTGATCTTGTTTCAGCACTTGCTGGAAGACCGCAGCCTGTCGGCCGTGGCGCGCCGCATGGACCTGACGCAGCCCGCCGTCAGCAACGCCCTGCGCCGCTTGCGCGACGCCTTTGGCGATGAGTTGTTCGTGCGTACCGGCCAGGGCATGCTGCCCACGCCGCGCGCGCAGCGGCTGGCCGGCCCGGTCAGCGAGGCGCTGACCATGCTGACGCAGGCATTGCAAGACCAGGACGTGTTCGATGCCGCCACCAGCAGCCGTCGCTTTCGCGTGGCGATGACGGACGTGGGCGAAATCCACTTCATGCCGCGCCTGATGGAAGTCTGCGTGCAGGTGGCGCCGCAGGTGCGCATCGATTCCGTGCGGGTCCAGGGGCCGGACCTGCCGCGCGAGATGGAGGCCGGCCGTGTCGATCTGGCGATTGGCGCGTTCGATGAAATGGGCGCGGGCACATTGCAGCGCATGTTGTTTCGCCAGGGCTACGCCACCTTGTTCCGGCAAGCGCACCCGACGGCGCACGCGGGCATGGGCATCAAGGCATTTCGCGCCGAGCGCCACTTGATCGTGTCGCGCGCCGCGCCTTACGGGCAGGTGAACCAGTCGATGGAGCGCGCGGGCATCGTGCTGGCCGAGCACTTCAGCGTGCCGCATTTTTCGGCGGTGCCGTACATCGTCAGCGCAACGGATCTGCTGGCTACCGTGCCCGAAAAACTGGCCGCCAGCGCCGCGCCGCCGTTCGGGCTGCGCTTCATGACGCCGCCGGTGAAAGTGCCCGCGCTACAGACGAATCTCTATTGGCAACGCCGCGTTGACCGCGACAGCGGCAATCAGTGGCTGCGTGCGCTGATCGTGGATACGTTCGGCGTGGGCGGCGGGCGGTAGGGGGGGACGTGGCGGGCGCCGCCGCGCAGGCGGCGCGCGGCTACGCGCGTTCCACTACCGACGCGCGGGCCTGCTGCAAGGCCTCGCGCAGCAGCGCCACGTCGCCCAGGTGGTTGGCCAACAGCAGGATCAGCGCCGCGTTCAGCTCCTGGCTTTGCTCGTTGCTCAGGTCGCGGTGCGTTTCGATCAGCGCTTCGTAGAAGTCGTCGGGCGAGCTCAGGTTGGTTTCGGTAATCAGCATGATGGGATGACCTCTTGTTTCACGCGTGGCCCGTGGCCCGCTTGACGGCGGCGGCGACCGCGTCGGCGTTGAAGGCGCGCCAGCGCGCGGCGATGTGCTGATCGGGGCGGATCAGGTAAGCCGTGCCCGCTTGCGCGTCGTAACGCTTGGCCAGGCAACCTTCCACGTCCGTCACCACGGGCAGGTCGGCAGCCAGGCCCGAGGCATCGCATTGCGCATCCAGCACCAGAACCGTCTTGACGGGCACGGGGCCCATGCGCATCGCCAGCAACGCGCGCTGCGTGTCGCCGTCCGGCAGCGCGTTGCCGCAGAACACGGCCAGCACGAAGCCGCCATCCAGCTGCGCCAACCACCAGTCCTTGTCGCCGTGCTGCGTGACCGGCGCATCCAGCGCGACAGCGCCGGGCACCATGCGGCCCGCGAATGCGTCCGTATCGGGCGTATTCAGCGGCGACGCGGCATACGTTGCGGGCAGGGACAGGCGGCCGCTATTGACCAGGGAACGGGCGAACGGATGCGTCTTGGCCAGGTTCAATACGGCATTGCGGAAGCTGCGGCTGATGTCGCTCTTGGGGGTGATGAAATCCGTGGCGCGCGACGAATTCAGGATGTTCTCGTCGGCCGCGTATTCGCGTTCAACGCTGTAGCTGTCGACCAGCGCGTCGGGGGCCAGGCCCGCCAGCACCAGCTTCAGTTTCCAGGCCAGGTTTTCGGCATCCTGCACGCCGCTGTTGGCGCCGCGCGCGCCGAAGGGCGAGACACGGTGCGCGGAGTCGCCCGCAAACACGACGCGCCCGTGGCGGAATTTGTCCATGCGTTCACACGCAAAGGTGTAGACGCTGACCCATTCCAGATCGAATTGCGCATCGGGCCCGAGCAGCGCGCGGATGCGTGGCAGCACGTTTTCCGGCTTGACGGCTTCGACGGGGTCGGCATTCCAGCCCAGTTGGAAATCGATGCGCCAGACGTTGTCCGGCTGGCGGTGCAGCAGTACGGACTGGTTCGGATGAAAGGGCGGATCGAACCAGAACCAGCGCTCGGTCGGGAAGTCGGCTTTCATCTTCACGTCGGCGATCAGGAAGCGGTCGCGGAAGATGCGGCCATGGCTTTCCTGGCCGATCAGTTTGCGCACGGGCGAACGCGCGCCGTCGCAGGCGACCAGCCAGTCGGCGTGCAGCGTGTAGGTGCCTTCGGGCGTGTCGATGGTCAGGGTGACGCCGTCGTCCGTCTGCGTGACGCCGGCGACTTTGTTTTTCCAGCGCAGGTCGATGTTCGGTTCCTGGCGGGCTTGTTCGTACAGATAACCTTCGGCGTAGTACTGCTGAAGGTTGATGAAAGCGGGGCGGCGATGGCCGGGTTCGGGCAAGAGGTCAAAGCGCCACACTTCCTGTTCACGGAAGAACACCTTGCCCACGTTCCACGACACGCCCTTGTCGATCATGCGCTGGCCAACGCCCAGACGGTCCCAGATTTCCAGTGTGCGCTTGGAAAAGCAGATCGCGCGCGACCCGGTGGACAATCGGTAATCGTCGTCCAGCACCACCACGCGCACGCCCTGGCGCGCCAGGTCCAGCGCGGTGGTCAGGCCGACCGGGCCGGCGCCCACCACCACTACCTGATGGCGGGGGGGCGTGCCGGCGCTTTGGTCGGCGTGCTTTTCATAGGCGAACTCCATCGCCTGAAAGTCGATGTCTCCCACGGTTGTCTCCTGTGTGGGTCATTTTGTTTTTATGCGCGTAGCCACGCGCCGCCTTGCGACGCGCGCCTTCGGTTCTTGCTGCAATCAATCGGGCCGGGGCTGCCGGCCCGCCGGGGTCAGCCTTCCAGCTGCGCCCACATTTCCAGGTCGCGCTTGTCGGTCCAGATGCGCGGGTGCGTGTGACCCGAGGCTTCGTCATAGGCGCGCGACACGTCGAACGGCATGCAGTGGTCAAAGATGACCCAGTCGCTGTAGCGCGGCTTCATGAAGTCGTAGACCTCGCGGTAGATCGTCTTCAGGTCCTTGCCTTCGGCCACGCCGCGGTTCACGGCGCCGTACAGGTCGGTCAGGAACGCGCGGGTGCCGGCCAGGCCCTGGCGCACTTCGGTGGCGTTCTTGAGCGCGGGGCCGCGGCCGGGCACCATCTTTTCGGCTTCAAAGCCCGACAGCGCGTCCAGCGTGGTGGGCCAGTCGCGGAAATAGGCGTCGCCGCAATACGGGGTGGATTGGTATTCGACCAGGTCACCGGCGAACAGGATCTTCTGCTCGGGCAGCCAGGCGATGGTGTCGCCCTTGGTGTGGCCACGGCCCACTTGCAGCAGCTTGACTTCCAGGTTGCCCAGGTTGACGGTCATTTCGCCCTTGAACGTCATCGTCGGCCAGACCAGGCCCGGCGGAATCGATTCGGCGTTGCGGAACAGGCGGGGGAAGCGGCCGATTTCGCTGGCCTTGTCCTGTTCGCCGCGTTCGACGATCAGGTCATAGGTGTCGCGGCTGGCCAGGATTTCCTGGGCGTTGTAGGCGGACGCGCCGAACACGCGCACGGCGTGATAGTGCGACAGCAGGATGTATTTGATCGGCTTGTCGGTGACTTCGCGAATGCGGCGGATGACGTCTTGCGCCATGACCGGGGTGGCCTGGGTGTCGATCACCATGACGGCCTCGTCGCCGATGATCACGCCCGTGTTGGGGTCGCCTTCGGCCGTGTAGGCATAGGCGTTGTCAGACAGTTTTTCGAACGAGACGACCTTGTCGTCCATGTCGGCGTGCGAGGCGAATTGCTTGCTCATGGAGGCTCCTTCCACTGTTATAGGAATAGTGTGTGGAAGGAATATAGCGTGGCGTTAGTGTTTGTGCAATACGTTTGCTATAAACAAATGGCCGAAGGGCATGCAGGGATTTCCCCAGGGATTTCAGGGCCTTAGAGCTAATTCCTTTGGCATTTCGGGCAGTAGTACGTGGCCCGTTGGCCTTGGACGAACCGCCGTATCGGGGTTTCGCACACGCGGCAGGGGCGGCCTTCGCGTTCATAGACGGCGGCGTGTATTTCGAAGTACGCACCGGGTTCACCGGTGGCGCCCACGTAGTCCCGCAGCGTGCTGCCGCCAGAGGTCAGGGCGTCGGCCAGCGTGGCGCGCACCATGTCGGCCAGCCGTTCGCAGCGGGCAAATGACAGTTTGTTGGCAGGGGTCTTGGGGTTGATGCGCGCGCGGAACAGGCTTTCTGATGCGTAGATATTGCCCACGCCCACCACCGCCATGCCCGCCAGCAGCACCTGCTTGACGGCGGCGCCATGGTTCTTGAAATGCCGGTGCAGCCAGGCGCCGTCAAAGCGCGGGTCGAAGGGTTCGATGCCCAGCTTGGCCAGCAGCGGATGCGCGTCGATGGGGCCGTCGGCATGGTCGTGCCACAACACCGCGCCAAACCGGCGGGGGTCGTGCAGGCGCAGTACCGCGTCCTGGAAGATCCATTCGACATGGTCGTGCTTGCGCAGAAATTCACCAGGGGCCACGCTGCGCAGCGATCCGGACATGCCCAGATGCACGATCTGGGTGCCGTGCTCGAACCGCAGCAGCAGGTACTTGCCCCGGCGGGCGCATTCCAGCACGTCGCGCCCGGCGATCAGCGTCGGCAGGTCGGCGGGGATAGGCCAGCGCATGCGGGCTTCGTGGATGACCAGTCGCAAGAGCGTCCGGCCGGTGATGACGGCGTCGATTCCTCGACGCGTGGTTTCGACTTCAGGCAGTTCCGGCATGAGCCAGTGTAAGATCATCAATTGCGTGTACGAAGATTGTGCCATCAACCGGACGGGCCGCGTGAAGTCGTCTTTCAAACAAATGAATATCGGGATCGCCGTGTTGGCGCTTGCGCTGGCAACAGGTTTTTCGCTGCCGGCCCAGGCGGCCGACAGCCGGACGCGTGATGCGACCGGGCCTCGCATGGCCCCGCAGAACCGCCAGCCGGAAACCGAGGTGATCCGCCTGCGGCCGGGTCAGTTGCCCTATGTCTCGCTGACCGCCGACATCTTCTACCGCGTCCTCGCGTCAGAAATCGCCGCCCAGCGCGGCATGTACGGCACGGCGGCCACCACCATGGTCGGCCTCGCCCGCGACACGGGCGACCCTCGCCTGGCGCGACGGGGCCTGGAATTCCAGTTGGCCGGCGGCAATCTTGCCGGTGCGCTGGACGCCGCCCGCGTGTGGGCGCGCCTGTCTCCCAACGACGTCGAAGCCAGCTCCACCGAGCTTGCCCTGGCGGCTGCCAACGGCCAGACCAAGGGCCTGGCCCAGGCGCTGCGCAACCGCATCGACGCCTCGCGCGACAAGCCGGCCGCCATTGGCCAGGCGCTGGCCGTGCTCAGCCGCCTGAACGACCGCCGTCTGGCGCTGCGCATTCTTGACGAATCCCTGAGCGACAGCGTACGCAAGCTGCCTGCCGCCCACCTGGCCCTGGCCGACGTGGCCTCGGCCGCTGGCGACTACGAACGCGCCACGCAGGAATCCCGCGCGGCCCTGGCCGGCGACCCGAAATCCGAACCCGCCGCCCAGCGCCTGCTGGAATACGGTTCCAAGGTGGACCCGCAGCGCGCCCAGGCCGAGGCCCGCGCCTATATCAACCGCAATCCCAACGCCCGCAAGGTGCGCTTGATGCTGGCGGGCCAGTTGGCCGACAGCGGTGACTACAACGGCGCGCTGTCCGAACTGCAAGCCATGTCGCGCCGGTCGCCGGAAGACTTCGACCTGCTGTTCATGCAGGCGCAACTGGCCTACAAGGCGGGCCAACTGCCGCAAGCCAAGACCTTGCTGCAACAGTATCTGGACGTGCAGCAGCAGCGCCAGCGCGCCACGGTGCCGGGCGCAACCGATGCCGGCGCCGCCGCGGCCGACGCGCACGTGCTGCTGTCGCGCATTGCCGAAGACCAGGGCAACTACGACGAAGCTATCCGCGAACTGGGCCGCATCGACGACCCGACGCTGCGTTATTCCGTGCAGATGCGTCAAGCCGCGTTGCGCGCCAAGAGCGGCCGCGTGGACGATGCGCTGGCCATGATCGACGCCGCCGGCCCGCAAGACGAAGAAGAGCGCACGCTGGGCGTCTTGACCAAGGCGCAGATCCTGCGCGACGCGGACCGCGTGCCGCAAGCGGTCAGCACCCTGGAAGCCGCCGATCAGGCGCTGCCGGACACGGTCGAAATCAAATACGAACTGGCGATGCTGTACGAACGCCAGAACCGCCTGGCCGATCTTGAGCGCATGCTGCGCCAGGTCATCGCGCTGGACCCGGACCACGCCCACGCCTACAACGCATTGGGCTACACGCTGGCCGACCACAACCAGCGCCTGCCCGAAGCGCTGGACCTGATCACCCAGGCGCTTGAACTGTCGCCCAACGACCCGTTCATTCTGGACAGCATGGGCTGGGTCAAGTACCGCATGGGCGAATCCGAATCCGCCGCGCAGTATCTGCGCCGGGCTTACAGCGTGCGCCCCGAGGCCGACATCGCCGCCCACTTGGCCGAAGTGCTCTGGAGCCAAGGCAAGCGCGATCAGGCTATTGAACTGCTGCGCGTGGCGCTGATGAAAGACCCCAAGAACAAGACCGTCCAGGACGTTGTCCGGCGGCTGGGAGTCAATCTGTGATGGCTTTGGCATTGCGACGCCTGCCTGGCATGGTTGCCTGGCTGCGCCTGGCGTTCTTGGCGTTGCTGGCGACGGCGCTTGCCGCCTGCACCACCACGCCTAAACCCATTGAAGGCGCCAGCGCCGACGCGTTCTCGCGCATCGGCCGCTTTGCGATCACCGTCAACGAAGAAGGCGGCAAGCAAAACGCCGTGCAGGGCGGGTTTTCGTGGTCGGATGACGGCCAGCGCTATGTGCTGGACCTGACCAACCCGCTGGGTTCAACCGAAGCGCGCGTGCAAGGGCGGCCCGGCGCGGCCACCCTGACCAAGGCCGACGGTACCCGGCTGGAAGCCGATAACCCCGATGCCCTGGCCGAAGAAGCCCTGGGCAGCAGCATGCCCGTGTCGGGCTTGCGTGACTGGCTGCGCGGCAAGTTGCCCGCCGACCCGGAAGCATCGGACATCACCCGCGACGACCGGGGCCGGCCTACCGCCTTCGAGCAAGGCGGCTGGCGCGCCAACCTGTCGCGCTACGACAACCTGGGCCCGCAGATGCTGGTGTTGCAACGCCAGGAACCGGGTCGCCGCATCATGGTTCGGCTGGTGGTCAACCAGCCCTGAGTCCGGGTCTGTTTGCACGAGGCCAGTCGGCCAGTCGGCACGCCGGAAGCTCGGCAGGCCTGCGAGCTTGCCACTCAGCGCGCGACGGCCTGGGAGCTGGGCTCGGGGTTGTCTCGGACCAGCGCCCGGTACAGGCTGGCCATGTAGCACAGCAAGATCACCGAAAAGGGCAGGCCGCACAGCACGACCGCGGTCTGCATTGCGTTGAAGTTGCCGGCCAGCAGCAGCCCCACACCCAGCATCGTGGTCAGCGACGCCCAGAATACCCGCAGCCAGATGGGCGCATCGTGCCCGGCGTCCGCGTTGCGCGCGGACAGGTTGGCGATCATCAGCGTGCCGGAATCGACCGGCGTCAAGAACAGCATGAATGACATCACCACGCCCACGCCGGCCACCCACTGCGTCAGCGGCAGGTATTCCATCAACGTGTAGAACGCCATGGGCGGGTTGGCCAAGGCCATGTCGCCCAGCCCCGCCGCGCCCTCGTTCATCACGAGGTTGATGGCGGTGTTGCCGAAGATGGACAGCCACGCCAGCGTGAAGCCCAGCGGCACCAGCATCACCCCGAAGATCAATTCCCGTATCCGCCGACCACGTGAAATACGCGCGATGAACATGCCGACAAAGGGCGCCCAGCCTATCCACCAGGCCCAATAGAAGATGGTCCAGGAACTGGTCCAGCGCACGGCTTTCATGTCGTACAGGTACAGGTCGAAGCTCTTGCCCAGGAACGCGTTGAGGTAGTCGCCCAGGTTCTGCACCATGCCGTCCAGCAGCAAGCGGGTGGGTCCGGCCAGAAACACGAACAGCAACAGCAGGCACATCAGTGCGGTGTTGACGTTGGACAGCACGGCGATGCCGCGCTTGATGCCCAGCGCGGCCGCGCCGGTGGCCACCACCATCATGATGATGACGATGGGCACCTGGGCGGCAGCGGTGTTCGGAACGTTCAGCAGGTAGGTCAGCCCGGCGTGCAGCAGCAAGGCGCCCAGGCCCAGATTGGTGACCATGGAGACGATCGTGGCCAGCACGCCGAACCCATCCACCGCATGGCCGACCGCTTTGGGCAGCGGTTTGTCCGACAGCCCCTGCAAGGGCGAACGCAGCGCCAGCGGCTGCTTGTGGCGATACGCAAAATAGGCAAGCGCGGTGGCGGTCAGGGCATAAAGCGTCCAGCCGTGGATGCCCCAGTGCAGAAAGGTCAGCGTCAACGCGTTACGCGCCGCGTCCTGCGTGCCACCCGCGCCGGTGGGCGGCAACAGGAAATGGTCCAGGGGCTCGTAGACGCCGTAATAGACCAGCGCGATACCGATGCCGGATGAAAACAGCATCGACACCCAGGACAGATAACTGAATTCCGGGGACTCGTCGTCATCGCCCAGGCGCAGCGCGCCGTGGCGCGACAGGGCCAGCCATAGGGCAAAGCCGACACTGACGGTCATGGCCAGCATGTAGTACCAGCCAAAGTGCGATGCCACCAGCAACTGCGCGGCTTGCAGCCATGCCTGCGCGGCATCGGGCTGCCAGATGAGCAGGGCGCCGAACCCCAGCACCGAGACGGCCGCGCTGAGGAAAACGATGGGATTGGTATGCGCCAGCCAGCTGCGCCGGACCGGTGCGCTTGCCGATGACCGCGTCGAAGTGATCCGTTCATGCCGCACCGCTGTCTCCCCGTGTGGTGATGCTGCCTGGTGCTACCGATGTGTCGTTGTTCGCGCTGTTCGTGCTGTTCGCGTGTTTGCCGTCGATGTGTGTTGCCAGCGATGTGGCCGTCGGCGATGTGTCTGCGGCACCTTACCGTTTTTATATTGAACGATCAATCAATATAAATTAGACTCGACCGCACTCCGCCGACAGCTAGTTACCGTCATTGCCGTCGGCCGTTCTCGTCGCTTTCTCGGCGCTTTCTCGTCGCTTTCTTCATGTCACCCAGGAACTCCGCGCAACATGCCAAAAGTCGGAATGCAGCCCATCCGTTGCAATCAACTTATTCAGGCCACGCTTGAATCCATCGACCAGGTCGGCCTGGCGGAAAGCTCCATCGCGCACATCGCCCGCGCGGCCAAACTGTCCACCGGCATCATCAGCCACTACTTCGGCGACAAGGACGGTTTGCTGGAAGCGTCCATGCGGGAATTGCTGCGCAACCTGCGCGATTCCGTATCGCGCGCGCGCGTCGCCGCCGCGCCAGACGCCCGTGCGCAACTGCACGCCATCATCGACGGCAACTTCGTGCCCACGCAGGTCTCGCGCAGCGCGATGCGCGCGTGGCTGACGTTCTGGGCAGCCAGCATGCACCAGCCGCGCCTGGGCCGCCTGCAACGCGCCAATGACCGCCGTCTGCATTCCAACCTGTGCTGCCAATTCCAGCGCGTGCTGCCGCTTGCCCAAGCGCGAGAAGCCGCGCGCGGCCTGGCCGCCATGATCGACGGGCTGTGGTTGCGCGGTGGTTTGATGGGCGCGGATTTCGCGGGCGAACAAGCGCGCGCCGTCGCTTACGACTATGTAGACCTGCTGCTAGCTCGCAGCCAATTCGTGGGGCAGCCGGCCTTGGGCCCGCCCTCACTTTGACAATAGGACGGACTCCCATGCCTTTGCCCATCCAGCAACTCTACATCCACGGTCGGCGCACCAACGCCATCAGCAGCAAGACCATCACCACGGTGAACCCCGCCAACGGCGCGGTGTTGGCGGAAGTGCAGGTGGCCGCCCGACAGGATATCGACCGCGCGGTGGCCAGCGCGCAAGAAGGGCAGAAGGCATGGGCGGCGCGGTCCCCCGCCCAACGCGGCCAGGTACTGCTGCGGGCTGCGCAGTTGCTGCGCGAACGCAATGACGAGCTCGCCGAATTGGAAACGCTGGATACCGGCAAGCCGCTGTCCGAAACGCGCACCGTGGATATCGCCACGGGTGTGGACGTCATCGAGTACTACGCGGGGTTGGCGGCTGCCGTGCAAGGCATCCAGGTGCCGCTGCGCGAGTCCAGCTTCTTTTACACGCGGCGTGAACCGCTGGGCGTGATCGCGGGCATCGGCGCGTGGAATTATCCGGTTCAGATCGCCATGTGGAAGTCGGCCGCCGCGCTGGCCACGGGCAACGCGATGGTGTTCAAACCCGCCGAGATCACGCCCCTGACGGCGCTGCGGCTGGCCGAAATCTATACCGAAGCCGGCGTGCCCAATGGCGTCTTCAACGTGGTGCTGGGTAGTGGCCGTGACATCGGCGACTGGCTGACCGGCCACCCGGGCGTCGCAAAAGTGTCCTTCACGGGCGGCGTGGATACGGGCAAGCAGGTCATGGGCGTGGCGGCGGCATCGCTCAAGAGCGTGACACTGGAACTGGGCGGCAAGTCCGCCCTGATCGTGTTGCCCGATGCCTCGGTTGAACGCGCCGCTGACATCGCCATGATGGCCAATTTCTTCAGCTCGGGGCAGGTGTGCACAAACGGCACGCGTGTCTTCGTGCACCGATCGCAAAAGGCGGCATTCGAAGCCGCCGTGCTGGAGCGCGTGGCGCGCATTCGCGTTGGCGACCCCTTCGACCCCCGCACCAACTTCGGTCCGCTGGTCAGCGCCGCGCACATGGACGGCGTGCTGAGCTGGATCGAAATCGGCAAGCGCGAAGGCGCCACCTTGCTGGCCGGCGGCGTGCGCTTGACGGACGGCGTGCTGGCCAAGGGCGCGTACGTGGCCCCCACCGTGTTCACCGACTGCGACGACAGCATGGAAATCGTGCAGGAAGAAATTTTCGGTCCCGTCATGACCATCCTGTCTTTCGATAGCCAGGACGAAGTCGTGCAGCGCGCCAACGACAGCCGCTACGGCTTGGCGGCGGGCGTGGTCAGCAGCGACCTTGCTGCCGCCCACCGCATCGCGCATCGCTTGCAGGCGGGCATTTGCTGGATCAACACGTGGGGCGAATCCCCCGCCCAAATGCCGGTGGGCGGATACAAGCAGTCGGGCCTGGGCCGCGAAAACGGCCTGGAGGCGCTGGCTCAATACACGCAAACGAAGTCGGTCCAGGTCGAACTTGGCGAGTTCGCCTCGGTGTTCTGACGGGGCCGTCGCACATCGCACCGGGCGCCGGGCGTAAGGCCGGGCCGCCCGCTTTCTGTACGTGTAGGGGGGAAGGGCATGTCGATCAAGCGGGAGTACGACTACATCATCGTGGGCGCGGGATCAGCGGGTAACACGCTGGCCACGCGGCTGACCGAGGACCCGGGCACCACCGTGCTGCTGCTGGAAGCGGGCGGGCAGGATCATCGTTTCGATTTCCGCACGCAGATGCCGGCCGCACTGGCCATGCCCTTGCAAGGCAGGCGCTACAACTGGGGCTATCAAACCGACCCCGAGCCGCACCTGAACGGGCGCCGGCTGGACTGCGGTCGCGGCAAGGGCCTGGGCGGTTCGTCATTGATCAACGGCATGTGCTACATCCGCGGCAACGCGTTGGACTACGACCATTGGGCGCGCGTCGAAGGCCTGACGCATTGGGATTACCTGTCGTGCCTGCCGTACTTCAAGAAGGCAGAAAGCCGCGACGTGGGCGCTTGCGATTATCACGGCGGCGCCGGGCCCGTCAGCGTCACCACGCCCAAGCTGGACAACAACCCGTTGTTCGATGCCATGGTCGCGGCGGGCACACAGGCAGGCTATCCGCATACGCCTGACATGAACGGTTATCGGCAGGAAGGCTTCGGCCCCATGGACCGCACCGTGACCCCGCGCGGGCGTCGTGCCAGCACGGCACGCGGCTATCTGGATCAAGCGCGCGGGCGCGCCAACCTCACCATCGTGACGCGGGCGTTGATCGACGTGATTCTGTTTTCGGGCCAGCGCGCCGAAGGCGTGGCGTGGGAGCAGCACGGCCAGCAGCACCGCAGCTTTGCCCGCCGCGAGGTGCTGCTGTGCGCGGGCGCCATCGCGTCGCCGCAAATCCTGCAACGGTCTGGCGTGGGCGCGGGGCAGTTGCTGCGCCGCCTGGGCATCGCCGTGCGCCATGAGCTGCCGGGCGTGGGCGAAAACCTGCAAGACCACCTGGAGCTTTACGTGCAGGTTGAATGCAAGCAGCCCGTGTCGCTGGCCCCCGCGCTCAAGTTGCGCAATCAGCCGGCGATCGGTGCTGAATGGTTGTTGATGGGGACCGGCATCGGCGCCAGCAATCAGTTCGAAGCCGGCGGATTCATACGCAGCCACGACGATTTCCCGTGGCCGAACCTGCAATATCACTTCTTGCCGGTGGCCATCAATTACAACGGGTCCAACCCGATCAAGGCGCATAGCTTCCAGATGCATGTGGGCTCCATGCGTTCGCCCAGTCGGGGGCGCGTGCACGTTCGGTCGCGCTCGCCGCATGACCATCCCAGCATCTTGTTCAACTACATGTCGCACGCGCAGGACTGGCGCGAATTTCGCGCGGCGCTGCGCATCACGCGTGAACTCTTCGCGCAACCCGCGTTGGCGCAATATGCGGGCCGCGAGATTTCGCCGGGCGCTGCCCTGCAAAGCGATGCGGACCTGGATGCCTTTGTGCGCGCGCAAGCCGAGACCGCGTATCACCCGTCTTGTTCGAACAAGATGGGGGCGTCGTCGGACCCGATGGCGGTGGTGGATGGCTACGGGCGCGTGCACGGGCTGCAAAACCTGCGCGTGATCGATGCGTCCATCATGCCGGACATCGTCACGGGCAACCTGAACGCGCCGGTCATCATGATGGCTGAAAAGCTGGCCGACCACCTGCGTGGCCGCGAGCCGCTGCCGCGCGCCAACGTGCCGTACTACACGGCGCAGGGCCCCGCGCGTAGCTAGAATGTGGGCTTGTCCCGCACCGGTTGCCTGATGTGACTCTGTACGACGTTCCCGCTCCCGCCAAGCTGAATTTGTTCCTGCATGTGGTGGGCCGCCGCGCTGACGGCTACCACCTGCTGCAAACGGTCTTCCGCTTCATCGACCTTTGCGACACGCTGCATTTCGACGTGCGCGCCGACGGCGTCATCAGCCGCGCCACCGAGCTTGCCGGCGTGTCGGAAGCCGACGACCTGACCCTGCGGGCCGCGCACGCTTTGCAACGCGCCACCGGCACACGCCAGGGCGTGCAGATCGGCCTTGAAAAACGCATTCCACAGGGGGGCGGGCTGGGCGGCGGTTCCAGCGATGCGGCCTCGGTGTTGATCGCATTGAACAAGCTGTGGAACACCGGCCTCACGCGGCGCCAGCTGATGGACCTGGCCTTGCCGTTGGGCGCCGACGTGCCGGTATTCGTGTTCGGGCAATCCGCTTTTGCCGAAGGCGTGGGCGAAGCACTGACCGCTGTGACGCTGCCTGAACGCGCGTATCTGGTAGCGCAACCTGACACCAGCGTGCCCACTGTTGGCATATTTTCGGCGCCCGATTTGACAAGGGATTCTTCTTACATCACAATAGCGGACTTTCTTGCTTCGCCAACTTTTTCCTTCGGGAAAAATGACTTGGAGCCGGTGGTTCACCGTCTTTATCCTGAAGTATTCAGGGCATCGCGGTGGCTTGCAGAACAGGGTTATCCTGTACGCATGTCGGGATCAGGCGCATGTTTATTCGCCGAATTCTCAGAACTCTCCGAAGCCGTTTTGGCGAAAACAGAAATATCCGCTATAATGCGCGGCGCTGTTAAAACAAACAGCACAACGCATCCACGGTTTCGGTTAGTGCAGGCTTGTACTGGTTTAACTGAACATCCGTTGCGGAATTGGATTGCAAGATAGTTGGGGAGTCGCCAAGCTGGTTAAGGCACCGGATTTTGATTCCGGCATGCGAAGGTTCGAATCCTTCCTCCCCAGCCAACCGAATACATAAAAAAGCTGTTGAACACGCCTGTAAGACACTGGCCCGGGTTCAGCAGCTTTTTTATTTTCCGGATTCGCTGGTGTTTTCACCCCGCATCACCTCGTTAGTGTCTTACAACGACCATCGCATCATCCATCATGGCAAACGATAGCTTCATGATCTTCACGGGCACGGCCAACACTCGGCTGGCCGTGGACGTAGTCAACCACCTCGATATGTCCCTGGGCAAGATGACCGTCGGTCGCTTCTCCGACGGCGAGGTGATGGTCGAAATCAACGAGAACGTGCGTGGCAAGGACGTCTTCGTCCTGCAACCCACCTGTGCGCCCACCAATGACAACCTGATGGAAATCATGGTCATGGTCGATGCCCTGCGCCGCGCGTCCGCCGGCCGCATCACCGCCGCGATTCCGTACTTTGGCTATGCCCGCCAAGACCGCCGCCCGCGTTCGGCGCGCGTCGCGATCTCGGCCAAGGTTGTGGCCAACATGCTGCAAGTGGCTGGCGTTGACCGCGTCCTGACAATGGACCTGCACGCGGACCAGATCCAGGGTTTCTTCGACATCCCCGTGGACAACATCTACGCCGGTCCGATCTTGCTGGGCGACATCTGGCGCCGCAATTTCTCGAACCTGGTCGTGGTGTCCCCGGACATCGGCGGCGTGGTTCGCGCCCGCGCGCTGGCCAAGCAGCTGGAAGCCGACCTGGCCATCATCGACAAGCGTCGTCCGCGCGCCAACGTGTCGGAAGTGATGAACATCATCGGTGAAGTCGACGGCCGCACCTGCATCATCATGGACGACATGGTCGACACCGCCGGCACGCTGTGCAAGGCGGCCCAGGCCCTGAAAGACCGCGGCGCCGGCGCCGTTTACGCCTATTGCACGCACCCCGTGCTGTCGGGCGGCGCCATTGACCGCATTGAAGCGTCGGAACTGGACGAACTGGTCGTCACCGACACCATCCCGCTCTCCGAGCAAGGCCAGGCCAGCGGCAAGATCCGCCAGTTGTCGTGCGCCGCGCTGCTGGGCGAGACCATCCTGCGTATCTCGAACGCGGAATCGGTCAGCTCGCTGTTCGTCGACTGACGCGATTCGCGTCGGTCAGGCCACAGCCTACCTTTAGTTTTTGCACCTTGCTGGTCGCGGCAAGGCGCAATCAACACGGCGCGCATGTTGCGCGCCGTGCCGTTAACTGGTGAAGCCTCTTCACCTTATTTTGTTTTTGGAGTTTTCCATGAAATTCATCGCCACTGCGCGTAGCGTCCAGGGTTCGAGTGCGAGCCGCCGCCTGCGCCGCGCGGGCCGCGTTCCCGCCATTGTCTATGGTGGTACGGCTGCCCCCCTGAACATCGAACTCGACCACAACGAGATCTATCACGCCCTGCGTAAGGAAGAATTCCACGCATCGATCCTGCAAATGCAGCTCGAAGGCTCGAAGGATGAGCAAGTGTTGTTGCGTTCGGTTCAATGGCACGCCTACAAGCCGCAAGTCCTGCACGTGGACTTCCAGCGCGTGGACGCCAACCAGGCTCTGCGTACCAAGGTGCCGCTGCACTTTGTCAACGCCGAAATCTCGCCCGCTGTGAAGCTGGCCGGCGCCATCATCAGCCACGTGACGACCGAACTGGAAATCACCTGCCTGCCGAAGGCTCTGCCCCAGTTCATCGAAGTTGACCTGACCAACATCCTGGCCGGCGCTTCGATCCACCTGGCCGACATCAAGCTGCCCATGGGCGTGACGTACGTGCCCCACGGCGGTGAAGACAACCCGCTGCTGGCTGCCGCCATCGTCAAGGGCGGCGCTGCCGCTGCCGACGAAGCCGAAGAAGCTGCTCCGGCTGCCTAAGTCTGCTGGAAAGCCTTCGGGCTTTCCGCGGCTTGTGCCCGAAACCCTGCGTGTGCATTTGCATGCGCAGGGTTTTTTGGTTTAAACACCCTCCATCATGTCTATTCCCGTACGCCTCATTGTGGGATTGGGTAACCCCGGTCCCGACTACGAAACGACCCGGCACAACGCCGGCTTTTGGCTGGCCGACCATCTGGCGGACGATCTGCGCACTTCTTTTGCGCTTGAAAAATCTTTTTTCGGCATGGTCGCCAAGTCGCGCCTGGGGGCGGACAACGTGCTGCTGCTCAAGCCCATCACTTATATGAACAAGTCGGGCCAGGCTGTGGGCGCCTTGGCGCGCTTCTACAAGCTGGCGCCGGAACAGGTGCTGGTGTTGCATGACGAACTGGATCTGCTGCCTGGGCAGGTCAAGCTCAAGCAGGGCGGGGGCCATGCGGGCCACAACGGCCTGAAGGACATCCAGGCCGTGCTGGGCAGCCCGAACTTCTGGCGGCTGCGCATCGGCATCGGTCACCCGCGCACGCTGGGCTTGGCGCAACAGGTTGCCGACTTTGTGCTGCACCCGCCGCGCCGCGACGAGCAAAAGGAAATCGAAGCCGTCATCGACCGCTGCCGCGCCGTCGTGCCGGCGATGCTGGCGGGCGATTTCGCGCTGGCCACGCGCCAGTTGCACAGCGGCAACGTCGCGGGATGAGCCACCCCGCACCGTCCCAGCCCGTCGCCAAGACCCGCTTTCGAACAGAAGTCGCGGATTTCTGGCGGTATATCCGGCACCCACGCTCGCTGTCGCGCGTGCCGGGCCGCGCGGCGGGCAGTGGTTTGCTGGCCGACTGGTGGCCGGGCATACGCCCCGGGCGCCTGTTGGCCTGGGCCGGGCTGCTGTGGGCGCTGAATCTTTTCGCACTGGGCCCCGTTGCCGTGATGGCCGCCGGCCTGGGCGGCGCCACCCACCGTATCGACCCCACCAACCTGCCGTGGTTGACGGCAGTGATCTGGGCGCCGCTGGTCGAAGAAATGTTGTTCCGCTATGGTCTGCGCCGACCGTTGCAAGTGCTGTGGCTGGTGCCCGCGCTGATGCCGGTCGTGCTGTATGGCCCGAAGCTGTGGACGGGGCTGCTGCTGGCCGCCTTCGTGATCCTGGCATGCTGGGGCGTGCGCCAACGCGCAACGTTGCTGACGGGGTGGGACACGACGTGGCGGCGCTATTACCTGAAGCACTTTGGCCTGGTGTTTCACCTGGTCGCGCTGACGTTCGCGGCGGTGCACCTGACCAACTTTGTCTATAGCAAGACGCCGTACTGGCTGATGCCGCTGCTGGTGCTGCCGCAGTGGCTGACCGGGCTGGTGCTGGGCTGGATGCGCGTGCGTCGCGGCATCGGCGCGGCCATCCTGCTGCACGCCACGTTCAACGCCGGCCCCATTTTGATGATCTGGGCCGTGATGCGCTGGGCGCCGTCCATCGCCCAATAGCGGGGTCGCATCGCCGCGCAGGCGAAACTGCCACGGGGCGCACCCGGGGTAAACTAGAACGTTAACGATCAATACCGTACTTACACAGGATTCCCATGGCTCTGCAATGCGGCATCGTCGGCCTGCCCAACGTTGGCAAATCGACTCTCTTCAATGCTCTGACCCGCGCCGGCATCGCCGCCGAGAACTATCCGTTCTGCACCATCGAGCCCAACGTCGGTGTGGTCGAAGTGCCGGATCCGCGTCTGCAAAAGCTGGCTGAAATCGTCAAGCCCGAGCGCATCCTGTCGGCCACCGTCGAATTCGTGGACATCGCCGGCCTGGTTGCCGGCGCCAGCAAAGGCGAAGGCCTGGGCAACCAGTTCCTGTCGCACATCCGCGAAACCGACGCCATCGTCAACGTCGTGCGCTGCTTCGAAGACCCCAACGTGATCCACGTGGCGGGCAAGATCGACCCCATCGCCGACATCGAAGTCATCGAAACCGAACTGGCGCTGGCCGACATGCAAACCGCTGAAAAAGCGCTGCTGCGTCACCAGAAGACCGCCCGCTCCGGCGACAAGGAATCGCAGCGCATCGTGGCCGTGCTGGAAAAGTGCGTGGCGCAGTTGAACGAAGCCAAGCCGATTCGCGCGCTGGACCTCAGCCCCGAAGAACAGGCCGACATCGCCCAATTGTGCTTCATCACCGCCAAGCGCGCGATGTACGTGGGCAACGTGGCCGACGACGGCTTCACCAACAACCCGCTGCTTGACCGCCTCACCGAATTCGCCGCCGCGCGCAACGCACCGGTCGTCGCCATCTGCGCCGCCATCGAATCCGAAATCGTCGACCTGGACGACGCCGACCGCCAGGCCTTCCTGTCCGACATGGGCATGGAAGAGCCGGGCCTGAACCGCCTGATCCGCGCCGCCTTCAAGCTGCTGGGCCTGCAAACCTACTTCACGGCAGGCGTGAAGGAAGTGCGCGCCTGGACGGTGCCCATCGGCGCAACCGCCCCGCAAGCGGCCGGCGTCATCCACACCGACTTCGAACGCGGCTTCATCCGCGCGCAGACGATCGCGTACGAAGACTTCATCACGTACAAGGGCGAGCAAGGCGCCAAGGAAGCCGGCAAGATGCGCGCCGAAGGCAAGGAATACATCGTGCAGGACGGCGATGTGATGAATTTCTTGTTTAACGTTTGATCGACGTCTGAGGCTCGACGGCGGCATGAGCGATAAGCCCGCATCCCTGATACCCACGCCTGACGGTTACGACCACTGGCTGGGTGAGCTGAAGATCCGTATTCATACGGCGCAGCAACGGGCCGCTCAAGCCGTCAACCGAGAGCTGGTACTGCTGTACAGGCAGATCGGTTGCGACATCTTGCAGCGCCTGGCGGTGCCCGCGAATCTCTTAAAGATCCTTACCGTTTCGACTTTCTGGGTCTGACGGACGAGGCGCAGGAGCGGGAAATCGAAGGGGCACTGGTCAGCCACGTCACCGGATTTTTTGATGGAATTGGGCGCGGGCTTCGCCTTTGTCGGCCGCCGGGTGCTGCTGAATGTAGGGGGAGATGAATTCTTCATTGACCTGCTGTTCTACCACCTGAAGCTGCGTTGCTATGTGGTTATCGAACTCAAGGGTGGTGCGTTCAAACCCGAACACCTGGGGCAACTCGGCTTCTATCTGACTGCCATTGACCGTCAGGTAAAAAGCGATCAAGACAACCCGACACTTGGCCTGCTGCTGTGCAAGAGCAAGAACAAGGTCGTCGCTGAATACGCCCTCGGCGACAAATCCCCACCCATGGGTATCGCCGAATACAAGCTGTTGGAATCTCTGCCTGAAGAGCTACAAACCAGCCTGCCCAGCATCGAGCAGATCGAGCGCGAACTGGGCGGTGCGGATAAATAAGCAGCGCGGCCGAGTTCAAGTCCCGCATCACCCCCCCCCCGCCTTACCCCCTATCCCCCGCCGCCCTCAAGAAATTCGACTCCAGCACGCTCAGCACCCGGTTCAGCGTGTCCACATCCGCCGCTGACAACCCCTTCAACGCCTCTTCGAAAAACGCTGCCCGTTTAGGCAGCGCTTCGTTCACCACCGCCTGCCCTGTGGCGGTCAGCGTGGCATTGGTCAGCCGGTTGTCCTGGGCATCCACCGCGCGCGAAATCCAGCCCAGCTTCTGCATCGCCTGCAATTGCCGGGTCAGTGATGCCGGGTCCAGCCGGCAGCGTTCGGCCAGGTGCTTCTGCGAACACTGTCCGTTCTCATGCAACGCCAGCAGGATGCGCCAGCGGGGCAGGGCGTGGCCGACCTTGCTGCTGAATGCGCTTTGCATGACGCGGTACGTCTGCCCCATGTGCTGGATGACTTGCAGGCCTTGTTGTTGTCTGGGCAAAAGCTATTCTCCGACGCCAGCGGGCTCCGCCTTGGTGGGGCGGGCCAGTTGCACCAGCGGCACGCGTCGCACGCACCAGAGCGCGAAGATGGCGACGGCCAGCGCGATGAGCTGGCCTTCATGGATGGCGCCCACCAGCGCGACTCGCGCGATCTCGATCAGCGACGTGCCGTCCTGGCCTTGATGCGCCAATTGTGCCAGGAACTGTGTCTGGGCTGCGGGGTTCACCAGCATCTGCGGGTCGTTCAATTCAGGCAGCCATTGCGCTGATGCGCCGCGCAGCGTGGACTCGACGCCGCTGAAATAGCTGTGGCTGACCATGGTGCCCACGACCGCCGTGCCCAGCATGCCGCCGATCATGCGCAGCGACTGCAACAGCGCCGTGGCGATGCCCAGGTGCGTGCGGCCCGCCGTCTGCTGCGCGAACACGGTCAGGTTGGGCATGATGAACCCCATGCCCAGGCCGGCCATCAGCATGTACGCGCCAATCAGCACATGCGACGTGTAGTTGTGCGTGGTGACAATGCCCATACAGGACAGCGCCATCAGCAAAAAGCCCGCATACAGCATGCGGTTGGGGTTGCGGATACGCGTGATGATGCGGCCGTTGATGATGCTGCCTACCGTGATGAAAACGACCATCGGCGTAATCAACAGCCCCGCGTCCTGCGGCGACAGGCCAAAGCCGCCTTGCAGCAGCAAGGGCGCGTAGAACAGCAGCGAATACATCGTCACGCCCACCAGCAGCGCCAGCGTGAACAGCGTGGCCAGGCCGCGATTGCGGAACATGTCCAGCGGCAAGAGCGGATGCGGGCAACGCTTTTCCCACCAGATCAGCAGGCCGAACGCAGCGATGCTGCCCGCGCCCAGCAGCACGATGGGGCCGCTGAAGCCTTCCTTGGGCAGCAGCTCGACCAGCAGTTGCAGGCTGCCCAGCGCCAGCGCGATCAGCAGCGCGCCTTGCCAGTCCAGCCGCACTTTGCCGGACGTGTGATTGCGCAGGTGCGGCAGGTAGCGCGATACGAACCACAGGCCCAGGATGCCGATAGGCAGGTTCACGTAGAACACTGATCGCCAGCCATAGTGCTCGGTCAGCGCGCCGCCCAGCGTGGGGCCGACCGCGTTGGCGATGCCGAAGGCGGAGCTGAGCATGACCTGCCAGCGCAGGCGCACGTGCGGGTCGGGGAACAGGTCGGGGATCGAGGCGAACGCGGTGCCCACCAGCATGCCGCCGCCGATGCCCTGCAAGGCGCGCGCCAGCACCAGCGTCAGCATGCTGTCGGCCGCGCCGCATAGCGCTGATGCCAGCGTGAACAGAATGATGGCCGCCACCACGAAGGGCTTGCGGCCGTAGTAATCGCCCAGGCGGCCGAAGATCGGCACGGTGATCACCGAGGTCAGCAGGTACGACGTGGCAACCCACGCATACAGTTCAAAGCCCTTGAGCTCGGCCACGATGGTGGGCAACGCGGTGCCCACCACGGTCTGGTCGATAGCGACCATCATCATGACGAAGCACATGCCCAGCATGGCCAGCAGCGTCTGCCGGAAGGGAAGCACCTGGCCGGGCGAATGCGGGGTGCTGGGAGTGGGGGCGGGCATTGTTGGATATATCAATGATTGATGGATCAATCATTCTAGTCCTACAATCCGCCGGACAGAAAATTGTCAGCTTCAAGGCGGGGCGGAAGGGTCTCGTGACCCCACGCCGCTATTAATTCCATCCATGACTTATCGCGTTTTTGGTGTCATGGTCTGACAAGGCCGCTTTAAGGCGGCCCGATTTGTTACGATAGCGAAATCTGCACGTTGGTGATTCCAACGTCTTCAGCACGCCTTCCTTGGTAGATCCTCTTTCCAAACGCCGCGGCCACAAGCTTCCGGCAGGAGCGAGGGCTCGCCCTGAAAGGCAGACAGCTCCAACTGGCGCGTGGGTTTTCCGCCGCTACAGCACCATCCCCGCGCGTTGCGCGGTGGGCGGCATCCAAGAATTTCCAGTCGAGGTACCGACGGGGCAGCAATGAAAACGTGGTTCAAGCGCATTTTGATAGGCCTGGTTGTGTTGGTTGTCGTGGCCGTCGTTGGCCTGGCCATCTTCTTGCTGACATTCGACCCCAACGCGTACAAGTACAAGCTGGAAGAGCTTGTGCAAGAACGCTATCACCGCACATTGACGATCGACGGCGAGATCGAGCTATCGCTCTTTCCGCGCATCGGCTTGTCGGTGCAGGGCGTGTCGCTGTCCGAGCCGAACAGCACGGACACCTTCGCTTCCATTGAAAGCACGCGCCTGGCGGTTGCCGTCTGGCCCTTGCTGTCCAATAGCTTCGTGGTCGACCACGTGGCCATCAGCGGCCTGAAGGCCCGGGTGGTGCGCGGCAAGGACGGCCAATTCAACTTCAGCAATCTGGTCGGCGGCGCGTCCACCGTCACCACCGCGCCATCCAACCCGGCAGAAGCCCTGGTGGGCGCGGCGCAGACGGCGGCCCAGGCCATCACCAGCGGCACCTTGCCGGCCAACCGCAACAACATGCAGATCGATATCGCCGGCCTGGACTTGAAGGACGGCGAAGTGCAGTTGCAGGACGAGATTTCCGGCATGGCGGTGGCGGTCACGAAAATCAACGCCAATACCGGCCGCGTCACGTTCAACCAACCCTTTGATGTGCGCCTGACGGCGCGCGTGGAAGGCGGCAACCCGCGCGTGGACGCCAACCTGACGGGGCAGGCCCTGTTGACGCTGGACCCGTCCGCCAAGCGCTACGCGGCGCAAAAGTTGGACCTGCGCATGGACGGCAAGTTGCCCGGCGCCGAGGCCAAGAGCCTGGCCGTGCGTGGCAACCTGGCCTTCAACGGCCAGAAATCCGCGCTGGACGTGGCGGGCCTGGAAGTGGTTTTCCAGGGCGACATCACCGACCCGGCCGCGCGCGCCACCAATGTGGAAGCCAGCGTGGCCATGCCCAAGCTGGCGATCGACCCGCACAAGAGCCAGCTGCAAATCGAAAAACTCGCCGTGCGTGCCAAGGGCGGCTCGGCCGACGGCCCGTTTGAATTCGCCGTGGACGCGCCCGCGCTGAACATTTCGCCCACGTCGGCCACCGGTGAAGCACTGACCGGCCGCGTGCGCATCAGCGGCCTGGATGCCAGCTTTGGCCTGAACGGCATCAGCGGCAACGCCGCCGAACTCGACATCAAGGAAGCCAAGCTGGACAGCACGTCCAAGAATGGCGACCGCGTCGTGAAGCTGAATTTTGCATCGCCGCTGACCTTGAACCTGTTGCAACGTAGCGGCGGTTTGTCGGCGCTGCGCGGCGACGTCAATATCACCGACCCGGGCTTGCCCAAGGGCAGCTTGCAGATTCCGGTGATCGGCAGCCTGAACGCCGACCTGCTGAAAGACCAGGCCAGCAGCAAGATCAACGCCGTGCTGGAAGGCGGCAAGTTCGACCTTAGCGCCGACATCACCAAGCTGTCGCAAACGCCTGCGGTGAAGTTCGCGCTGGTGGTGGACACGCTGGACCTGGACAAGCTGGTGCCGCCCGTGGTGGCCGCGCCGCCCAAGCCCCCCGCCGATGGCAAGAAGGATGATTCCAAGCCCGCCGCGCCGCCCGCGCCTGCCGCGCCGGTGGACGACACCATCGACCTCTCCGGCCTGATCGGCCCCAGCGTCAACGGCACGTTGAAGGTCGGCAAGCTGGTGGTGCGTGGCCTGAAGGCGGATGAAGTGGCCGCCGTGGTCAAGCTGGACAAAGGCAAGCTGGAAATCTCCAGCCTGACCGCCGGCCTGTACGGCGGCAAGCTGGCGGGCGCGTTGTCGGTGGATGCGGCGCAAGGCAACCAGCTGGCCAGCAAGATGTCGCTGGCCGGTATCGCCATCGAACCGTTGTTGATGGACCTGGCCAACCGCAACGTGCTCAGCGGCACGGGCAGCCTGGCGCTGGACTTGAAGACGGCCGGCGCCAATGCTTACGCCATGAAGAGTGCGCTGGGCGGCACGATGCAGGTGCGCCTGCGCGATGGCGCGGTCAAGGGCATCAACCTGACCGAGACGCTGCGCGAACTGAAGGCGGCGTTCAAGCCGGAATCGCAAGACGAAACCGTGCCCGCCGACACCAGTAAGCAAACCGAGTTTTCGGAAATGGACGCGGACCTGGCCTTCACCAAGGGCGTGGCGGCCGTCAAGCGCCTGAACATCGTGTCGCCGCTGCTGCGTGTGACGCAGGGCGATCCGGCCAACATCGACTTCGTCAAGAGCGAGCTGGACCTGGTGGCGCGTGCGCGCGTCGTCAACCCGGCGGCCAACCCCGAAGGCCAGGAACTGATCGACCTGAAAGACGTGACGATTCCCGTGCATATAAAGGGCCCGTTCGACAAGCCCACGTACACGCTGCTGTGGAAAGACGCCATCGGCGCCATCCTGAAGCGCAGCCTGGAAAACAAGCTGCGCGACGCCGTCACGGGCAAGAACGGCAACGGCGCGGCCGTGGACAAGGCCCTGAAAGGACTGCTAGGTAAATGAGCACCGATAGCTTTCAACCCATCGCGCAATGCGGCGTCACGGCCCAGCCGGCTGCTGCGGCCTATCACCGCCAATGGCTGATCGCCAACGATTCCGGCCAATGGCTGAATCGTGAGCTGTGCCCACGGCTGGCCGACGTTGCGGTGGAATTGCGCCTGGGCTACCTGGTGTTGAAAGCGCCGGGCATGCTGCGCATGGACATCCCGCTGGACGTTATCGAAGACGACGACAGCGTCCGCTACAGCATGAAGGTGGGCGACCAGACCATCGATGTGATCGACGAAGGGGAACTGGCCGCGGCCTGGATCTCGAACTTCGTGCAGGTGCCCTGCCGGATCATGAAGGTGCACCCCGACACGCCCGTGGCCTCCTGGCCGGACTGAAGGGCAGCGCCCTTACTGACGCCGCTTGAACTCGAACGCGGCATGGGCCAGCAGGCCCGCCACCAGGCCCCAGAAGGCCGACCCAATACCCCAGAAACTGAAGCCAGACGCCGTTGCCAGCAAGGTGATGAGCGCGGCTTCGCGTCGTTGCGGGTTGACCATGGCGGCCGACATGCCGCCCATGATCGTGCCCAACAGCGCCAAGCCCGCCAACGCGGCCAGCAGGGCGGCGGGCAGGGCCTGGAAGAACACGGCTACCGCGCCCGCCACGACGCTCAGGCCCACATAGCCCAAGCCGTAGGTGGCGGCGGCGATGTAGCGCTTGGAAGGGTCGTGATGTGCTTCGGGGCCGGTGCAGATGGCGGCGCTGATCGCGCCCATGGTGACGCTGTGCGCGCCAAACGGCGCGGCCAGCAGGCCCAGAAAGCCCGTGGCGGCCACGATGCGCGAGGCTGGTGGCCGATAGCCCGCCGCTTGCAGAATCGCCAGGCCGGGCAGGTTCTGCGATGCCATGGCCACGACGAACAGCGGAATGCCCAGGCTGACGGCGGCCTGGGCGCTGAACTCGGGCGTGGTCCAGACGAACTGCGTCAGGCTCCAGTCCAGCAGGTCCAGCCGGATCATGTCCAGCGCGAAGGCCAGCGCAATGGCAACGATCATCACCAGCAGCACCGCGTAGCGCGGCGCCCAGCGTCGGCACAACAGGTACGTGGCGCACATCGCCAGCACCAGGCCGGGCTGGTTGGCAACGTTGCTGAAGATGCCCATGCCGAAGTTAAGCAGCACGCCGGCCAGCATGGCGGCGGCGATTTCACCGGGAATGCGGCGCAGGATGGGGTCGATCCAGCCGAACAGGCCGCAGGCCAGCGTTAGGCCGGCCGCCAGGATATAGGCGCCGATGGCTTCATTGAACGGCACGCCCACCAGCGCGGTCACCAGCAGCGCCGCGCCGGGCGTGGACCACGCCATCACAATGGGCAGGCCGGTGCGCAGGCTGTAGAACGCGCCGCCAAATCCGAATGCCAGGCTTAGAGAGCCGATCCACGACCCGATGCGCGCGGCGTCCAGCCCGGCTGCGTGGCCCGCTTGCACCATCAGCACGGCGGTGCCGCCGAAGCTGACCAGCACCGCGACCACGCCGGCGGCAATCGCCGATGCCGAGACATCGCGGCGGGCTTGGTGGGAACCAGGGGGAAGGGGAATGCCGTGTTGCGTGGCGTCGCTCATGCGGCACCGGTCAGGCGGCGGTACTTGGCCATGAGCTGCTCTTGGCCTTCGTTCCACTGAGGGTGCAGTTCAATGCACTCTACCGGGCACACCACCTTGCACTGCGGTTCGTCGTGATGGCCGACGCACTCGGTGCATTTGTCGGGGTCGATGACGTAATAGTCATCACCCATGGAGATCGCGTCGTTCGGGCACTGGGGCTCGCAAACGTCGCAATTGATGCATTCTTCGGTGATGAGCAAGGCCATGGTGGGCAACGGTGTAAAGCCGGGGGCGGCTGCCATTGTACTGCCGGCCGCCCAGCGCAAGAAGGGCGCGAATCGCGCCCTTCGGGATGGTGCCGTGCCGGTGGATCAGCCCGGCCAGGATTGCTCGCGGCGTTCCTTGGCCTTTTCCTGCAACCAGCGTTCCACGGACGGGAACACAAACTTGCTGACGTCGCCGCCCAGCTGGGCGATTTCGCGCACGATGGTGCCCGAGATGAATTGATATTGGTCCGACGGCGTCATGAACAGGGTTTCGACGTCGGGCAGCAGGTGGCGGTTCATGCCGGCCATCTGGAATTCGTATTCGAAGTCGGACACGGCGCGCAGGCCGCGCACGATGACGCGCCCGTTCTGGTCGCGCACAAAGTCCTTCAGCAGGCCGCCAAAGCTTTGCACTTCCACGTTGGGATAGTGGCCCAGCACTTCGCGCGCGATTTCAACGCGTTCGTCGATGCTGAAGAAAGGCTTCTTGTTGCGGCTGTGGGCGATGCCCACCACGACCTTGTCGAAAAGCGTGGCCGCACGGCGGACCAGGTCTTCGTGGCCCCGGGTCAGCGGGTCGAAAGTGCCGGGATATACAGCGATGATCATGCGAGCTCCGTACCGTTATTAGTGGTGTACACCATCCTCCGAAGCTCGGATTATTGATCTATTTCCGCAATGCAGCAAATTCCAGCAGATGGTAGTGGACCGCGCCTGCCTTGTCCTGCCGCAAGATCTGGAAACCTTCGGGAGCTTCGATGGCCGTTTCCGCCTCGACGTAGACGAGTCCGTGCGGGCTCAGGATACCGGGCAGAATCGGCCAAAGGCGCGGCAGCCAACCCTGTCCGAAGGGCGGATCCAATAGGATGAGGTCAAAGCGGGACGCATCCATCCGTTCGGCGACCTGCATGGCGTCGCCCACGTGGATGCGTATCATGTCGGCTTTGAGCTTGTCGCGCAGTGTCCGCAGCGCGGACGCGGCGGTCTTGTCCCGCTCGACCATCTGCACATGCGCCACGCCGCGAGACGCCGCCTCGAAGCCCAGGGCGCCGCTGCCGGCGAACAGGTCCAACACCTGTTTGTCGGCGAATTCGCCGGCCCAAAGATGATTCAACCAGTTGAACAGCGTTTCGCGAACCCGGTCGGGCGTGGGGCGCAGCGTCTCCACGTCGGGAACGGCGATGGGGGTGCGCCTGTATTGGCCCCCGACGATACGAATATACTTGTGACCCATGTTTAGCCGCTTCTTCAAGAAAAAAACCCCTCCGCCCGCCGCGCCGGCCCAGCCCGCGCCGCCGCCTGAGGTCGTGGACGCCCCGGTTGCGCCCACGGAACCCGTTGCCGCGCCCGTGAGCCCGGCGCCCGTGAGCCCGGCGCCCGTGAGCCCGGCGCCCGCGCCGATTCCCGCTCCGGGTACCGCGCCTGCGCCTGCCGCGCCGTCGCCGCAGATTACGCCCCCGGTATCGCCCGCAGCGCCTACGGTGGCAACGCCGGCCGTCCCGAGCGCGCCGGCTGTCTCGTCTACACCGGCTACACCGCCCGCGCCCGCCGCCGAATCCGTGCGTGCCCCGTTGCCGATGTCGGCGCCGACGGTATCGTCCGCGCCTGCACCGGCTGCCGCGCCTCAGACCCCTTCGGCATTCGCGCCTGCGCCCGCAGCGGTGCCAGCCGCCGCGCCAGCGCCGGTTGTGCCGCCCGCGCCGATCGTAACGCCTGCACCGGCGCCCGTGTCGACGCCCACGCCCGCCCCCGCACCCGCCCCGGCCCCCGAAGCGCCCAAGAAATCCTCCTGGCTGTCGCGCCTGAAGCAAGGCTTGTCGCGCACGGGGCAGAGCATTGGTGGCATTTTCGTCGGCGTGAAGGTCGATGAAAACCTGTTCGAGGAACTCGAATCGGCGCTCATTATGGCCGATGCGGGCCTGGAGGCCACCGAGAAGCTGCTGACCGCGCTGCGTGCGCGGGTCAAGAAAGAGCGCATTGAAGACCCCGCCAAGGTCAAGACCGCACTGCGTCAGTTGCTGGCCGACCACCTGCGCCCGCTGGAGCGCGGCTTCAACCTGACCAGCGCCAAGCCGCTGGTGGTGATGATCGCCGGCGTGAACGGCGCGGGCAAAACCACGTCCATCGGCAAGTTGGCGCACACGTTCCAGCGCCAGGGCGCCAGCGTGCTGCTGGCAGCGGGCGACACCTTCCGCGCGGCCGCGCGCGAGCAACTGGTGGAATGGGGCAGCCGCAACAACGTCAGCGTCATTTCGCAAGACGGCGGCGACCCGGCCGCCGTGGCCTTTGACGCCGTCAACGCCGGCCGCGCGCGCGGCATGGGCGTGGTCATGGTGGACACGGCGGGTCGCCTGCCCACGCAGCTGCACCTGATGGAAGAACTGAAAAAGATCCGCCGCGTCATCGGCAAGGCGGATGCATCGGCGCCGCACGAAGTGCTGCTGGTGGTGGACGGCAACACCGGCCAGAACGCCTTGGCGCAGATCCGCGCCTTTGATGCCGCCATCAACCTGACCGGCCTGGTCGTGACCAAGCTGGACGGCACCGCCAAGGGCGGCACGCTGGCCGCCGTGGCGGCGGGCAGCCAGGGCGTGCGTCCGATTCCGGTGTATTGGATCGGTGTGGGCGAAAGCCTGGAAGACCTGCAACCCTTCGTCGCGGACGAATTCGCGGGCGCCTTGCTGGCGGATTGACCCGGCGCTGATACGGCGCTGATACGGCGCTGATCCGGCAGCCGATCGCTCGCCTGCCGGACCGCAAAACGGGACGACGCCCAAGGCGCCGTCCCGTTTTATTTTCAGCTGTCCAGCTGCCCCATCGCCGGGTCGCTGATGCCGTGCTTGCCCGTTTCCATGCGGCCCGCAAAGCGCCGCTTGAATGCCGGGTAGGTGTCGCAGCCCACCGTGAAGTCGTACCACTGGCCGCTGCTGGTGACCGGCCAGCTCAGTTCGCCGACCTGTCCCGCCGCCACCGTTGCCGTCCACGGGCCATCGTTGCGGTAGGCCATGGCTTGCACCGTGAAGACGCAGTCCTGCGTGCCATTGTTGTGCAGCTTCACCTGCACCTGGGCGTCGTCGCACGGCACGTAGCAAACCTGGATTTCGGGCTGTGCGCCGGCCGCGCGCATCAAGTCGCCCGAGAACGAACGGTGGTAGCCGTTGGGGCCCAGCACCCACAGATCGTACTGGCCGCTGTCGCCCGACACGTCCCAGACGTCATCCAGCGATTTGCCCGCTTCGACCACGTAGCGGCGCGGAATGCGGTCCAGGTGCAGCTTGTCGTACACATGAAAGACCGCAGCCGTTTGCGCACCGCTTGCGTTGGCGAACAGTAGCTGCACGCGGTTCTCGCGGGCTTGCTCGCGCGCGCTGGTGTGCAGCTCGTACGGCAGTGCGCGCGACGGGCGGGTGCCCGAGGCCTGCGGGGCCAGCGTTTGCTGCGTGGGGATGGCGATGGCCGGCTGCGCTTCCTGCCAGGTCGTCAGTCCGTCGGCGTCCGTCTTGGTCGTGCGGCCCGACAGGGTCGGCAGGCGGGCGCTGTTGGGCGACACGAAGTCCAGCGTGGTGGTCAGGTCGCCGCACACGGCACGGCGGAACGCGCTGATGTTGGGTTCCACGACGCCAAAGCGCTGTTCCAGAAAACGCAGCGCGGAGGTGTGGTCAAACACTTGCGAATTGACCCAGCCGCCCCGGCTCCACGGTGAAATCACCCACATCGGCACGCGCATGCCCGGGCCGAACGGCTTGCCGTCGGCGGTCAGCTGCTTGGGCGTGGCCGGCGGGTAGTCGAAATACTCGAACGCCATTTGCGCGTCGGTCAGCGTGGACTTGCCAGCCAGCGTGCCGTCGTCGTTGCGCGACGGCGCCGAGGGCGTCGGCATGTGGTCGAAGAAGCCGTCGTTCTCGTCGTAGGTCACCAGGAACACCGTCTTGCTCCAGACCTCGGGCGACTGTGTCAACGCGTCCAGCGCGGCCTGGATGTACCACGCGCCCTTGGCGGGGCTGGACGGGCCGGGGTGCTCGCTGTAGGCGGCCGGCGGAATGATCCACGACACTTCGGGCAGCGTGCCGTTCGCGACGTCGTCGCGCAGGCTTTGCAGGAAGCCGCCGTCGGCCATCGTGTTGCCAAAGCCCTTGGCCAGCGGGCTGTACTGGTCGTCGATGGCCGGGTTGTACGCGGGGCCGCCCTGGTTGGTGACGCGGCGGTCCGCCGGCATTTTTTCGATCTCGGCGCGCCAGTGCCGAAAGCTCATCATCTCGTTGCAGCCGAAGTTATCGGGGATGTTCTGGTAGACCTTCCAGCTGACGCCGGCCGCTTGCAGGCGGTCGGCATAGGTGGTCCACGTCCAGCCTTCGGTGGACGGGCCCACGTCGGCGCCGTCGTTCCATTCGTTCATCACCACCGACACGTTGTCGCCCGACGGGCCGTTGGTGCCGGTCCAGAAAAACAGGCGGTTCGGGATGGTGCCGGCGTGCATCGAACAGTGGTAGTTGTCGCACAGCGTGAAGGCGTCGGCCAGCGCGCGGTGGAACGGCACTTCGGCGGTTTCGTAGTAGCCCATGGACAGCGGCTGCTTGGCGCTGGGCCACTTGTTCATGCGGCCGTGGTCCCACGCGGCTTGGCAATTGGGCCACGAGTGCGGCGTGCTGCCGGCGCGTTGCGCGTTGCCCTGCGCGGCGTCCAGGTGATAGGGCAATTCCTCGGTGCCGTCGCTGCGCGTCTGGTGGAATACCGATTTGCCGTTGGCCAGCGGAATGGGAAAGCGGTCGCCAAAACCGCGCACGCCGGGGAAGGTGCCGAAGTAGCCGTCGAAGGAACGGTTTTCCAGCATCAGCATCACGACGTGCTTCACGTCCTGAATCGTGCCGGTGGCGTTGCTGGCTTCAATGGCGAGCGCCCGGCGAATGCTGGGCGGAAACATCGACAGCGCGCTGACCGCGGCGGTGGCGCCCACGGTGGTCTTGAAGAACTTTCGTTTGGATGCGTCGAACGTCATTGGCTTGTCTGTCCTGGTGATCGATGGGAAACGGGCTCAAGGCGCGCAGTGCACCCCGCACGCGGCAGGGGGCGCGGGCGGGGTGGGCGTCGTGGTGGGCGGAGCAGGAGCCGGTTCGTCAGAGTCGTTGTCGTCGCCGCCGCAAGCGGACAGCGCGAACACCAGCGACAAGGCGCATAAGGCCGCAAGGCCTCGTCTTGCATGGGCGAGCAAGGGGGATTGGGTTTCCATGGTTCGGTCGTTGTGGATGGGCTGACGGCCCGCAAGGGCCGTCGTGCCGTCACACAGGACGAATGTCGGGCGGGATGCTGCGGGCCACGAATGCGACCGGCGCAGGGCGGCCGGGCGACAGCGATCCAGTATTGACGCCGTTAATGTCGACAAATTGACAGCAAGCTGACCCGTTGCTGACTCTGGCCCCTTTTTTGAAACGCCTTGCTAGATGCGTGTCCAGGTGCAAGGCGCGCGGGCGTTTGTCGCGAAGATGCGGTAGACGGGCCAAGGCGCCGACGCGCCAGTCAGGCACTGCCCCGCAACCGATTCGCGCACGCAGGGGCCACCGCGCCGACGCGCGTGGCGCAGCCGCGCGTGGCCTGGCCTAGCGCCAGAAAGGCTTGCTTTTCGCCAGGGCGTCGAAGGCCTTTTGTGCGTCCACGGCCAGCTCTTCAAGGCGCGCGCTGATCCAGCCCAGCGCGAACCAGGCTTGCGGATGCGTGGCGGTGCACGACTCGTAATAGTCCTTGGCGACGGCCAGGTCATTGATTTCGCCCAGCACGTCCTGCACGCGGGACAACAGCTTGCGATAGCCGCGCAGCTTGGCGGCCGGCAGCAGCGATTCGGCAAACGCCAGGCTGTAGCGCAGCCGCTTGCCACGCTTGCGCAATTCATGGCGCGTGGGGATATCCAGTTTGGCGAACTGCGTGCCCTGTTCCGCCACCTTGCTGTGCCAGCGGTGCAGGCGCCGCGCCAGCTGCTTGCGCAGGTGGTGCGGGTCGGGTTCGGGCGCCAGCATGGGGATGATGGTGGGCTTCACGCTGGTGGCCGCCAGGCCGCCTTCCAGCCGGATGGCCGGTTCGGGCGCGGCATCGCTGGGCGTGCCATTGGCCACGGCCTGCGCGCCCCCGGATGGCAACGCGGGCGGCACATCCAGGCTCCATTCCAGCAGCTCCAGCAGCCAGGCCTGAAACGCCTTGCCGGCGGCAATCGTCTGCGCGTCCTGTTCAGGCGGCGCGGCTTCCATCGGAATCACCGGCATGCCTGCGTGGATCAGCGCGGGCGCCACCGTTTCGTTCAGCACGTCCTGGTCGCGGTTGGCGCCAAAGGCGGCAAAGTGCGTGCGCACGCCTTGCAGCAGCGTGTCCGGCACCGGCGCGACCCAGCCGTCGAACAGCTTCCAGGCCGAGCGCAGGCGGCGCACGCCCACGCGCAGCTGGTGCACGTGTTCGGAATTGCCGGCGCGGTACACGCCTTCGGTATCGACTTCGGCCAACACGGCGGCGTTGCGCGCGATCTGGTCCAGGCATTCGGCGGCGATGCGGCCCAGGGCTTGCGGGGCTGTCATGTCTTCGCGCAGCTTGACCGGGGCCGCGCCGCGCGGTGCCCAGAATTGCGCAATCGCTTGGGCCCGGCGCGCTTCCAGATCGTCGCCCGGGTTGGCGTCTTCAACGGCAAGCTTGTGGGCCAGTTGCGCCAGCGCGTCGCCGCGTTCGGACTTGCTGCGCGGGTCCAGCACCAGGCTGTGGCGCTGTTGCCAGCCACGCGCCACCGCGAAGATGGCGCCGGGGCGGCCCGACATCAGCTCGAATTCCAGTTCGGAAATCGGCAGCTCCAGCGCGCCCGCGCGCAGGATGCCGGTGTCAAAGGCCAGTTCGACCGTGCCGTAACGGGTGCGGACCTTGCGCAGCAGCCGCAGCACGTCGGTTTCATAGCGCAGGCCCAGTTCGCCCTTGATTGCGCCCAGCGCCTCTTCGACTTCGGTGCCGGCATAGACGGACAGGTCCAGCACGGGGCCGGGGCGGGGGTGGTTCAGTTCGATGCGCGTAATGGCGTTGATGCCGGGCATCTTCAGGGTCTGCACCCAGTCCGGGCCTTCCTGACGCAGCCGGATGGCAATGCGCGCCCGCGCCAGCTCGCGTTCGGGCGTGTCGAAGTACATGGCGTGCAGACGGATGCGCGTGGCGTCGCGTTGCTTGACTTCGTTCTGGACGGCCTGGCGCGTCGCGGCGGGCACGTGCAGTTTCAATTCCTGTTCCGACATGGCGGTGGGTGTCCGACGGCAAAAGCCGAGATCTTAATCAAGCAAGGGGGCGGATTTGATGACGGTTCATATTTTGGTCACATCGAGCATAGTCGCCATTCGCGGTGCACAACAAGCCACTGTTGCCGGGACAAAAGAAAAACGCCGCCTTTTTTCAAGGGCGGCGCCAAGGAGCGCTGGTCAGGGGAAACCGACAAGCGTAATCAGGAAGCAGCGCTTACAGGATGCGCTTGCGCGCCTGCGTGATGATGATTTCGGCCAGTACGACCACCACGAAGATGGCGGCCAGCACCAGCGCCACGCGATCCCACTGGAACAGGTTCAGCGCCGTATCCAGCGCCATGCCGATACCGCCCGCGCCCACCAGCCCCAGCACCGCAGACTCGCGCACGTTGATGTCCCAGCGCAGCAGCACGATGGACCAGAACGCCGGGCGGATCTGCGGCCAGTAGGCATACCAAAGCACGGACGCCTTGCTGGCCCCCGTGGCGGTAACCGCTTCGATCGGCCCGCGCTGCGCTTCTTCGATGGCTTCGCCCACCAGCTTGCCCACGAACCCGATCGAGCGGAACGCAATCGCCAGCGTGCCGGCCAAGGCACCGGGTCCAAAGATGGCGATGAACAGCAGCGCCCATACCAGCGAATTGACCGACCGGCTGGACACCAGGATCAATCGCGCCAGCATGTTGATGGTTTTGCTGGGCGTCAGGTTGTTGGCCGCCAGCAGGCCCACCGGCACCGCCATGAAGACGGACAGGATGGTGCCCAGGGTGGCGATGTGCAGCGTTTCGATCAGCGCGTTGTGCACGCCGTCCGGGTAGTAGGCCCAGTCGATCGGCCACATGCGGCGGAACAGGTCGGCCATCTGCTCGGGCGCGTCATACAGGAATTCCGGTATGACCTCCACGCCGCGTATGGCCTGCGCGATGGCTGCCACCACCAGCAGGTACAGCGCAAAGCGCAGCAGCCGCTGGCCCATGCTGTAGCGCTGCCACACACGCGGCGAGCCGGGCGGGTTCAGGCTTGAGGCGTGGGCGTTCATTCTTCCACCTCCGCCTTGCGGACGGCTGCCGGCTTGCTGGCGCCGATGCCCCGCGCGCCGGCGAAGCGGCCTTGCAGGATGCGGTCGAACCCCAGGTTGTCCAGGAATACGGCGCGCACGAAGCCCGCGATGATTTCGCCCAGCATGATGATGGCAATCAAGGTCAGCAGGATGGCGCTGACGAAGTCGTAGTCAAAGCGCTGGAACGCCGAGAACAGCGTGCCGCCCACGCCGCCCGCGCCCACGATGCCCACCATGGTGGAGTTGCGCAGGTTTGAGTCGAACTGGTAGGTGGCAAAGCCGATAAAGCGCGCGAACACCTGCGGCAGCACGCCAAAGATAATCACGTTGGCGAACGACGCGCCGCTGGCGCGCACCGCTTCCACCTGCTTGAGCGAGATCTCTTCGATGGCCTCGGTGAACAGCTTGCCGATGAAACCGATGGACGCCACCGTCAACGCCAGGATGCCCGCCAGCGCGCCGAAGCCCACGGCCTTCACGAACAGGATGGCGACGATGACCGGGTGCAGCGCGCGGCACAGGGCCACCAGCGAACGCGCGGGCCAGGACACCCAGGCAGGCATCATGTTGCGCGCGCCAAGCAGGCCCACGGGCAGGGCGAACAGAATGCCCAGCACCGAGGCCAGCACGGCAATTTCCAGACTTTCGGCGATGCCCTTCCACAAGGTGGCGGGCTTTTCGAAATTGGGCGGAAACATGCGCGAAAGAAACGTCGACGCGTGTCCCATGCCGGTTTCAAAGCGCGCCCAGCTGAAATCCAGCTGCGCGCCCGCATAGAGGGTGTAGATCACCAGCAACACCAGGCCCGCCTTGGCGCGCCCGGACATGGCAAAGGGGCGGCCGCCCCGGGGGTGCGTCATTCCAGCCAAGACTCGCCTCCGTAGATGGTCTTGAGCATGGTGGCGTCCAGCCCCTGGCCGTCGCCGTCATACACCACGTGCCCGCCGGACATGCCGACGATGCGCGTGGCGTAGCGGCGCGCCAGTTCCACGTCGTGGATGTTGACGATGACGGGGATGCCGGTGGCGCTGCCCTGGTCGGACAGCAGCTCCATGATTTCAACGGAGGTCTTCGGGTCCAGCGACGAGGTCGGCTCGTCGGCCAGCAGCAGCTGCGGGCGCTGCATCAGGGCACGGGCGATGCCCACGCGCTGGCGCTGGCCGCCCGACAGGGCATCGGCGCGCTGGTCGGCAAAACCGGCCAGCCCAACGGTATCGAGCAGCTTGTAGGCGTGCTCGATGTCTTCGGGCTCAAAGCGGCGCATCCAGGCCTTGAGCGCCGAGGTATAGCCCAGCCGGCCCGTCAGCAGGTTTTCCATCACGGTCAGGCGTTCGACCAGGTTGTATTCCTGGAACACCATGCCAATGCGCCGGCGGGCGCGGCGCAGCGACGCGCCACGCACGCGGGCCAGGTCCACGGCGCCTTCCTTGGACTGCAACACGATCTCGCCCTGGGTGGGTTCGATCAGCCGGTTGATGCAACGCAGAAGCGTGCTTTTGCCGGTGCCGGAAGGGCCGATGATGGCGGTCAGGCCCTGGCCGGCGATTTCAAGGTTGATGCCATTGAGAACCGGCCGGCCGGCCCGGTATTCCTTGACCAGGCCGGAAATGCGTAGCGACGTCGTCATGCTGGATTACTTCTTGCTCTTGGCGGATTCGCGGTCGTAGGCGGCGCGGTTGAAGCTTTCGCCACCCGATTCAGCCACCTGGCGGACGATGGCCCAGTCCTTCTGGTAGGTCACCGGATAGAAGCGGTCGGCGCCATCGAAGGCCTTGGACATTTCCGCGGGGAAGCGGTAGTCGTAGAAGCACTTGAGCATCTGGTCGCGGAACTTGGGCTCCAGGTCATGCGCGTAGGCGAACGACGAAGTCGGGAATTTTTCGCTACGGTAGATGACGCGGAAGTCGGCTTCCTTGACCTGGCCGCGTTCAACCATGCGCTTGAACACGTCCGACGCCACGGCGGCCGCGTCGTAGTCGCCGGAATTGACGCCCATGACGGACTGGTCGTGCTTGCCCGAGAAGATCACCTTGTAATCCTTGTCCGGCGTCAGGCCTTCCTTGGGGAACAGGGCCACGGGCGCCATGTGGCCCGAGTTCGACGACGGCGCGGTGTGCGCCAGCTTCTTGCCCTTCAGGTCCGTCAGCTTCTGGTAGGGGCTGTCTTTTTTGACGATGACGATCAGGTTGTAGCCCTGGAAGCCGTCGGCATAGCCTTTGACGGCAAACGGCACCGCGCCGGCAATGTTCACGGCGAAGGCGGTGGGGCCGGTCGAAAAGCCGCCCACGTGCAGGCGACCCGAGCGCATGGCTTCGATTTCAGCGGCGTTGCTTTGCACCTGATAGAACACAACGCGCTTGCCCGTGCATTCGGACAGGTGCTTGGTGAAGGGCTTGAAAATGTCTTCGTAAACGGCCGGGTCTTCCACCGGGGTGTAGGTGAACACCAGGGTCGACGGTGTCTTCAGCTTGGAGGCGTCGGAGGGTGTGTCCGCCACCAGATCCTTGTTGGCGTCGCAGTACATCTGGTCCAGATCGCCACGGTTCGAGCAGGTGTCGGCGGCGTTGGCGGCCGAGCCGCCAACGGCGAACGCGGCCAGGGCGGCCGCTTGCATTAGACGCATCGCGTGCATGGTTTTGTCTCCTCTTTGGGATGAATTTGAATATTTGCTGAATTCAAACACACAAGAGGGGACAGGCACACCTGGGAAAGTCCCTGCCTTTCTTTTCGGGATTTGTTCGAATTGTTCGCTTTATGTTCGTTTGTTTGCGAACACCGGCAGGGTGATCAGCCCCGATAGCCCAGCTTGCGCGAGATTTCGTGCGCGCAGGCCAGAAGCGGTTTGGCAATCGTGCCGTCCCACGACACATCGAACAGCCCCGTCGGGCCCAGGCTGGTCAGTGCCAGCACGATGTTGCCGGTGTTGTCGAACACCGGCACCGACAGCGCATCCACGCCCGGCAGCGGGTTGCCCAGCGCGCGCGCCATGCCGTGCACGCGGATGTCGGCCAGCTGGGCTTCGATATTGGCGCGCGACGCCTTGCGCGGCGGCGGCACGCTGGCGATGACGGCGGTGTCGCCTTCTTCGCGCGCGATGTAGTGTTCGCTGACCTTGGGCGGCAGCCACGCCGCGAACACCAGCCCCGTGGCGGTGTGCAGCATGGACATCACCGTGCCCTTGCGCATGTTCACGTGCACCGGGTAGCTGGCTTCGGTCATGTGGATCATCGTGGGGCCGTGCGAGCCCAGCACGGCGATGCCCAGCGTGTGGCCGATGTCCGATTGCAGCTTGGCGATCTCCGGCATGGCGATGCGCACCGGGTCCAGCCGTTGCAGGCTGACCAGCCCCATCTGCAAGGCGAAGGGGCCAAGCTCGTACTGGCCGGTAACGGCATCCTGCTGCACCAGCCCCACGCGGATGAAGCTGACCAGATAGGGGTGCGCCTTGGCGGACGTCATGCCGGCGCCCGCCGCCAGGTCGCGCAGGGTCAGCGGCTTGCCGGCGTCGACCAGGGCGGACAACAACGGCACGCCCACTTCGATGGACTGGATGCTGCGGCGGCCATCATTGGCGGGCGCGGCGGGGGTCTTGGAGGTGGCCACGGTGTGTCTGCCCTTATGCCGATCGGGCTGGGGATGATTGCGCGGCCTGCGGTTGCTGGCGCGCCGCCAACAGTCGGTTGGCCATTTCGACGAACCCGGCGCCGCCGTGATAGGCGGCCACGAACGCGGGGCGGTCCTTCAAGCGGTGCAATTGCGCCTGGATGTTCGCCACGCCCACCGAAATCGGAAAGTACGCAAACATGGGCTCGTCGTTGGGCGAATCGCCGATGAACAGCGTGCTGTCCAGCGCGTCGGCCACGTCCAGGCCGAATTCCCGCTGGAACATCGTGCGCGTCATGGTCAGCTTGTCGTAGTCGCCAAACCAGCCGTTCACGTGGATTGAGCTGACCTTGGCCTGCGCCCCGGCGTCCTGGAAGATCTGGACGATCTTGCTGACGGCCGAATCGGGCAGGGCGGGCACGTCTTCGCAGAAATCGATGGCCAGGTCGGCCACGCGGTAGTCCTGGTCGCTGGCCACCGCGCAGCCCGGCACCTCGGTCAGCACGCGGTCGCGGATGGCATCCAGGCGCTTGCGGCTGGCCTGGCGCGAGGCGGCGTCCGTCCAGTAGTGGGTCGTCATGCGGCGGGCCTGGCGGTCATACGCGTAGTAGAACGCGCCGTTTTCCCCCACCACGGCGCGCACCGGCCACATGCGCGCGATATGGTCACACCAGCCGGCCGGGCGGCCGGTGATGGGCACTACCTGGATACCAGCCGCCTCCAGGCGTTCCAGCGCGGCGTAGGCGTCGGCCGGCAGTCGGCCTTCGGTGGTCAGCGTGTCGTCGATGTCGGTCAGGACGACGCGAACCGCCGCCGCCACGGTCAAAGGCATGGCCGCAAGGGCTTGCATGAGGTTTTTCCTTCGAGTTTTAAGGGGGATCTCCGGGCGAAAGTTTAACCGTATGACCCCCGCCGAACGGGCTTCTTGCAGACCAATAGGGGTTCTGGGCCCAGGGGCGGTAAAATCCGGGCTTTCCCGCCTGGTTTGCGTGCCCGCCATGTCCGTCCAGTTGTCCTCTTTGCCCGGCTCCGAGCCGGAATCTTTCGGTATCGCTTCGGTTGCCGAGATCATCGCCGAGCTTCGCGCCGGCCGCATCGTCATCCTGGTTGACGAAGAAGACCGTGAAAACGAGGGCGACCTTGTCATGGCCGCCGAATTCGTCACGCCCGAAGCCATCAACTTCATGGTGACCCACGGCCGCGGCCTGGTCTGCCTGACCCTGACCGAAGAACGCTGCCGCCAACTGGAGCTGCCCATGATGGCGGCCCGCAACGGCACGCGCTACGGCACCAACTTCACGCAGTCCATCGAAGCCGCCGAAGGCGTTGAAACCGGTATTTCGGCCGCCGACCGCGCCCGCACCATCCAGGTGGCGGTGGCGCGCGATGCCAAGCCGTCCGACCTGGTCCAGCCCGGCCACATCTTTCCGGTGCGCGCGGTGCCCGGCGGCGTGCTGGTGCGCGCCGGCCACACCGAAGCCGGGTGCGACCTGACCGCCATGGCCGGCCTGACGCCCGCCGCCGTCATCTGTGAAATCTTGAAGCCCGACGGCACCATGGCCCGCTTGCCGGACCTGGTGGAATTTGCCCGCCAGCACAACCTGAAGATCGGCACCATCGCCGACCTGATCCAGTACCGCAGCGAACACGAATCCATCGTCAAGCGCGTGGGCAAGCGGCCCATGCAGACGGCCTGGGGCACCTTCGAGGCCGTGGCCTACGAAGACGCCGCCACCGGCTCCGCCCACTTGGCGCTGGTGCATGGTAACGTTTCTCCCGACGTCGAAACGCTGGTGCGCGTGCATGAACCGGCTTCCGTGCTGGACGTGCTGGACACCGGCGCCAGCCCGCATAGCTGGGGCGTGGCGAAGGCCCTGGAAGCCATTGCCGCCGCGCCGGCCGGCGTGCTGGTGCTGATGAACTGCCAGTCGTCCACGGAACACCTGTTTGGCCAGATTGCCGGCTGGAGCGACCCCAAGGCCCAGGCCGACGCCGCCGCCAGCACCGACCGCTTCGGCTTGCGCACTTATGGCATCGGCGCGCAGATCCTGCGTGACCTGAATGTGGGCCAGATGAGGCTCCTGGCCCGGCCCCGCAAGATGCCCAGCATGGCGGGCTTTTCCCTGACCATTACGGGTTACGATTGCGACCCGCAGAATACTCCCGCAACACTTAAGGCCGACACATGAACCCTTACATCCTTACCCCCGACCTGAACGGCGAAGGGCTGCACATCGGCATCGTTCGCGCCCGCTTCAACGAAGAAATCGGTCAGGCCGAACTCGAAGCGTGCCTGAAGGAATTGGCCGAGCTGGGCGTGGACGAACGCGACGTGATGGTCACCACCGTCCCGGGCGCCCTGGAACTGGGCGTGGCCCTGTCCCACATGGCCGAAACGTTTGAATTCGACGCTTTGATCGCGCTTGGCGCCGTCATCCGTGGCGAGACCTATCACTTTGAAGTGGTCAGCAATGAAACGGCCACTGCAATCACCCGTATCTCCCTGGAAACCGGCATCCCCGTCGCAAACGGCGTCTTGACCGTCGACACCGACGAGCAGGCGCAAGCCCGCGCCGCCGGCAAGGGCCGCGATTGCGCCCAGGTGGCCGTTGAAATGGCCAACCTGGTGGCGGCGCTGGAACCCGAGGAAGAAGACGAAGACGAAGACGACGAGGACGAAGATTTTGACGACGAAGAAGACGACGACCAGCGCTGATAGCGCGGCGCAAGCCCGCGCCAACGCGCGCAGCGCACGCCGCCGTGCACGCGAATTCGCGCTGCAAGGCGTTTACGCGTGGCTGCTGCGCGGCGGCGAAGGCACGCAGGACGCCGGCGAGATCGACGCCCATCTGCGCGACACCGAGGATTTTTCCGAGGCCGACGCGCAATGGTTCAAGACCTTGCTGCATGGTGTCCTGCGCGAAGCCCCGGCGCTGCGCGAGCGTTTCACGCCCTATGTCGACCGCCCGCTGGCCGAGTTGTCGCCCGTTGAGCACGGCATCCTGTTGATCGGCAGCTTCGAACTGATTCATCATGTCGAAGTGCCGTACAAGGTTGCCATCAACGAAGCCGTTGAACTGGCAAAGTCGTTCGGCGGTACCGACGGCTTCAAGTTCGTCAACGGCGTGCTCGACAAACTGGCTGCCGACGTGCGCGCCAACGAGGTCCAGGCGGCGGCGCAGCAGCGACGCTGACCCCGCCTGATGGCCTCTTAAGGGGTCAGGCGCGGGCTGCCCTGCGCGCATCGTTGTACGGTGCGCCAGGCGTGGTCCGCGCCTGACCCCTTTCTTATGTGTTTTCCAGCCGGCCGCCGGCCGGCGTCTCGGAGTTGCCGTGGCGTCCGAATTTGACTTGATCGCGCGCTATTTCACCCGCACCGCGCCTGCGGGTTTGTTGGGCGTGGGCGATGACTGCGCGTTGTTTCCCGTGCCGCCCGGCGAGCAGGTCGCCACCAGCACCGACCTGCTGCTGGAAGGCCGGCATTTCTTTTCCAACGTGGACCCGCGCGCCCTGGGCCACAAGGCGCTGGCCGTGAACCTGTCCGACCTGGCCGCCATGGGCGCGCGCCCGATCGGCTGCGTGCTGGGCCTGGCCTTGCCGCGCCTGGACGAACCCTGGCTGGCTGCCTTCGCGGATGGCTTCCATGCACTGGCCGATGCCCACGGCTGCCCGCTCATCGGTGGCGACACCACCCGCAGCGCGCACGATCTGGCCATCAGCGTGACGGTGTTCGGTGCGGTGCCCGCCGGGCAGGCATTGCGGCGTGACGGCGCGCAGGCGGGCGACGATATCTGGGTGTCGGGCGAACTGGGCGCGGCGGATGTGGCCTACCGATTGCTGGACGGCCAGTATCCCGCCAACGACGCCTTGCTGGCCGCAACCCGCCCCGCGCTGGAATGGCCGCAACCGCAGGTCCCGCTGGGCTTGGCACTGCGCGGCATTGCCCACGCGGCCATCGATCTGTCGGACGGCTTGCTGCAAGACCTGGGGCACATCCTGGCCGCCAGCCGCCTGGGCGCCAACCTGGAATACGCCCGCATGCCGGTGGCTGCCGCCTTGGCGGCGCTGGACGATGCGCCGCGTCGCCGCGCCGTATTGGGCGGGGGCGACGTCTATCAGCTGTGCTTTACCGCGCCCGCCGCGCGGCGCGAGGCCGTGCAACAGGCCGCCGATCAGGCGCAAGCGCGGGTGACGCGCGTTGGCCACACACTGGCCCAACCCGGGCTGCGCGTGTTGGATGCGCAAGGTCAGCCGCTGGCCGACCTGCCCGCCGGCTTCGATCATTTTCCGGCGGCTTGAATGTGAATAGCCGATTCCGGTTTCCGTTTTCCTCCTCCTCTTTCAAGCGGCCCAGGCACCATGTCCTCTTCCGATAAGTCCTCCCCGTCCATGCGCGAACGCTCGCGGGCTGCGTATCCCACGCTTGGGTGGGTGTGCCGTGACCCTGGCCGCCTGATCGCCTTTGGCCTGGGCAGCGGCCTGATCCGGCCGGCCTCGGGCACGTGGGGCACGCTACTTGCTTGGGGCATCTGGGTTGCCGCCGCGCCCGCGGCATCCGACCTGGCGATTGGCGTGTTCCTGGCGTTGGCCTTTCTGTATGGGTGCTGGGCTTGCCATCGCGTAGGCCGTGAACTTGGGCAGGCCGATCATGTCGGAATGGTCTGGGACGAGATGGTGGCGTTTTGGCTGGTGCTGTGGCTGACGCCGGCGGGTTGGTTGTCGCAGTTGTTGGCGTTTGCGTTGTTTCGCACGTTCGACATCGTCAAGCCGCCGCCCATCAAGTTCTTCGACGCCCATATCAAGGGTGGCTTTGGCGTCATGTGGGACGATATCGTCGCGGCGGGCTATGCCCTGTTGGTCATGGTGCTGGTCGCGCGCACAGGAGTCTTGGGATGAGCGAACTGCAAGGAAATACCCGTTCGAATCTGTCGGCGGCGCAGTTGTCGGAAGCCACACTGGCCGGCTTGGCCGAGCGGCTGGGCGACGCAATGCGGCGCCATGGCTGGATGCTGGGCACGGCGGAATCGTGCACCGGTGGGCTGTTGGCAGGCGCGATGACGTCGGTGGCGGGTTCCAGCGATTGGTTCGAACGCGGCTTCGTCACCTACAGCAACGATGCCAAAGTGACCGAGCTGGACGTCTCGCCCGACGCGCTGCATCACTTTGGCGCGGTCAGCGAACCCGTGGCGCTTGAGATGGCCAACGGCGTGTTGTTGGTTGCGCCCGCCGCGCACGTGGCCGTGTCCACGACAGGCATTGCGGGGCCGGGGGGCGCCACGCCGGGCAAGCCGGTGGGCATGGTGTCGTTTGGGTTTGCGATGCGGGTGGGCGACGGCATCACCAGCCGCGCCGCCACCCACGTGTTTCCTGGCGACCGTACGCAAGTGCGTCAGGCCGCCGTGGAGTTTGCGTTACGCGGCTTGCTGGAATTCGTGGGGGCTGATCAGGAAATCAACGCACTGCGTTGATTGCATCCCGCAAGCCCTTCGCAGCTTGGCCGGCGGCTTCGCGCCAGTCGTCGCCGCCGCTGGCGTAGATGATGGCGCGCGATGAGTTGATCATCATGCCGCTGCGCGCCGCGTTGGCGCCAGCGTTCACCGTGGCGGTAATGTCGCCGCCTTGCGCGCCGATGCCCGGCACCAGCAGGGGCAGGGCGTCGCCAATGCGCTGACGCACCGCCGCCAATTCGTTCGGGAACGTGGCGCCCACCACCAGGCCGCACTGGCCGTTGGCGTTCCACTTGTCGGCAACCAGACCGGCAACGTGCAGGTACAGCGGTTCGCCGTTATCCATCTTCAAGAATTGCAGGTCCGAACCGCCCGGGTTGGACGTGCGGCACAACACGATCACGCCACGGTCGCGCCACGCCAGGTAGGGCTCGACGGAATCCAGCCCCATGTACGGGCTGACCGTCAGCGCGTGCGCCTGGTAGCGATCGTACGCCTCACGCGCATAGTTCTCGGCGGTGGAACCGATGTCGCCACGCTTGGCGTCCAGCACGATCGGCAGGTCGGGATGCTTGTCGCGGATGTGCTGGCACAGCGCTTCCAATTGGTCTTCGGCGCGGTGCGCGGCAAAGTACGCAATCTGCGGCTTGAAGCTGCAAGCGTACGGCGCGGTGGCGTCGACGATGTCGCGGCAGAACTGGAAGATGGCATCCGGCTTGTCCTGCAATTCGCGCGGAAAGCGTTGGGGGTCGGGGTCCAGGCCCACTTGCAGAAGCGAGTTGCTGGTGGTCCAGGCGTGTTCGAGTTTTTGCAGGAAATTCATGGGGAGTTCAGTGCAGTTTGACCCGGGGGCGCGTGCGCCGCATCAGCAGGCGAGCCAGGGCAAGGGAGGCCGTGCGCGAAATGCCCAACACCGCTTTGTGGTGCATCAGGTGCAGGCTCATGTACATCAAGCGCGCCAGTGTACCGCTTACGAACAGTCCCCGTCCGGCAAGCTTGCCCATCAGGCTGCCCACGCCGGCGTCCTGCCCCAGCGACACCAGTGAGCCGTGGTCCTGGTAGACGTAGGGCTCGGTGGGTTCGGCTTTGTGGCGCAGGCGGGCCGTCAGTTTCTTGGCCAGGTAGTCGGCTTCCTGGTGCGCGGCTTGCGCGCGGGCCGGCACGCTGCGGCCGTCGCGCCAAGGCGCCGAGCAGCAATCGCCCAGGGCCAGGATGTTCGGGTCCGGCGTTTCCAGACGTTCGTTCACTTCCACCTGCCCCAGCTTGTTCAGCGGCAAGCCCAGGTCGGCCAGCAAGGCGGGGCCTTTGATGCCGGCGGCCCACATGCACAGCTGCGCGGGGAATTCGCGGCCATCGGCCGTCTTGACGCTGTGGCCGGTCACTTCCGACACGCGGCAGGCGGTTTCAACGCCGATGCCCAGTTCGGTCAGGCGGTGGGTGGCGGCCTCTGAAATCTTTTCCGGCAGCGCCGACAGAATGCGCGGCGCGCCTTCCACCAAGGTAATGGCCAGGTCGCGTTCGGCACGGAAATTAGGCAGGCCGTAGGCGCTGACCACGTGGCTGGCTTCCGTCAGTTCCACGGCCAATTCCACGCCGGTGGCGCCGCCGCCCACAATCACCAAATCCAGCCGGGCGGACGGGTTGTGCACCTTGGCCTGGTCCACCAACGCCATGGCCTTGAGCATGGTCAGGCGGAACTGTTCGGCGTTTTCGGTGGTGTCCAGCGTGACGGCGTGTTCGGCCGCGCCGGGCGTGTTGAAAAAGTTGGACGTGCTGCCCAGGGCCAGCACCAGGGTGTCGTACCCGAGTTCGCGGCGCGGCAGAACTTCCAGGCCCTGCGTATCGTTGACGGCATCCACCACGATCTGGCGGCGCTCGCGGTCTACGCTGACCAGGCGGCCCTGCGCGAACGAAAAGCCGTTCATGTGGGCCAGCATCAGGTAGGACAGGCCTTCCTGGTGTATATCCAGGGTGCCGGCGGCCGCTTCATGCAGCGACGGCTTCCAGATGTGGAAGGGCCGGCTGTCGACCAGCGTGATGTGCTGGCGGCCGTGGACCCGGCCAAGTTTGGCGGCCAGTTCAAGGCCACCCGCACCGCCGCCGACGATGACGATGCGTTCAGAGCGTGTTGACGTCGAATTAGGCATCATGGCTCCCAGTATAAAGACGGCCGCATCCCCCACGGGATGCTGACCGTTTCAATGCATGACGAAACGGCTGATCGCCACGCCGATCCAGACGGCGCCTGCAAAAATCAGCAGCAACATGACCGCCGCGCTGCCCAGGTCCTTGGCGCGGCCCAGCAGCGGGTGGCGTTCCACCGACAAGGCATCGGCCAGTGCCTCGATGGCGGAATTAAGCAGCTCTGCCGCCAGCACCATCACCACCGTGCCCACCAGGAAGAACACCTCGACCGTGGTGCGGCCCAGGAAGAACGCGGCCGGGATCATCAGCACGGCCAAGGCCAGTTCCTGGCGGAACGCCGCCTCGTATTTGACGGCCGCCTGCAAGCCCTGCCACGAGTAGCGCAGCGCATTCAGGATGCGGCGCAAGCCGCCGGAGCTTTTGAAGGGCGAGTGTTGCGGGTCGTGGGTCATGTGCGCGTAGGAAGGCCGGGTGTGGCGGCTTTTTAACAGATATGGGTTGCCCGCGTGACGCGGCGCGAACCTATGGGCAAACCCTAATTGTGACGCATGGCCGGCAGGCGCAGGATTCTGGTCAATTGGTAAGGCCACTTTACCCGTCCGGTTTCACCCCACCCACCATGCCGATCCAGACCATCGAGCCGCGCCGCTTGTACCGCCAGATCGCCGACCAGCTGCGTTTGCTGATCGAAGCGGGCGAATTTCCCGTGGGCGCGCGCTTGCCGCCGGAGCGCGACCTGGCGCTGAAGCTGGGCGTGTCGCGCCCGTCCGTGCGCGAGGCCTTGATCGCGCTGGAAGTCGAAGGCTGGGTGGAAGTGCGCATGGGGTCGGGCGTGTACGTGCAAAGCCTGTCGGGCTCGCCGCGCGTCAGCCTGACCGCCGAAAGCCCCCTGGAAACCATCCGCGCCCGCTGGACTATCGAAGGCGAACTTGCCGCCCAGGCCGCCCGCAGCCCCACGCCGGCGCTGGTCGACGGCCTGCTGGAAGCCGTGGGCGCCATGGAAGACGAAGCCCGCGCGGGCTTTGTGCCCATCCGCGGCGACCGGCTGTTTCATTTGCGCGTGGCCGAAATGGCCAACAACGCCGTGCTGGTGCGCGTGGTGGGCGAACTGTTCGACGAACGCCACAACCCCCTGTCCGTGAAACTGGGCGACTACTTTGAAAACCCGGACAGCTGGGCCGTCGCCATCACCGAGCACCGCCGCGTCATCACCGCCATCGCGGCGGGCGATGAGCCTGCCGCGCGCGCGGCCATGCATCACCATCTTTCCTGCTCGTTCGACCGCTTGACCGCCAGTTGGCCGGGCGCGGCCGAGACGATGCGCATCGATAGCAAAGAACCGGCGGCGTCCTGACGCCACCGGGGTTCTCACAGTCGCAGTCGCAGTACCAAGGTGCACCACGTATGTGAAATTCCGATGTGAAACATAAGGCGGGTCGGCCACCCCATCCTGCGCCGCGCCCGCTACCTCAAAGAGAGGAGACAACATGAATAAAGGCAACGCTATCAAAGTGCTGTTTGCCGCCGTCGCGCTGGCCGTCAGTGGCAGCGCGCTGGCGCAAACCAAGTTGAAATGGGCGCATGTGTACGAGACGTCCGAACCCTTCCATACCTCGTCGGTGTGGGCGGCTCAGGAAATCGAAAAACGCACCAACGGCCGCTATCACATCGACGTCTATCCCGCCTCTCAGCTGGGCAAGGAAAACGACATCAACCAGGGCCTCACCCTGGGCACGGTGGACATGATCATTTCCGGCTCCAGCTTCGCCGCCAAGAGCTTCCCGCGCATCGGCGTCACCTACTACCCCTACACCTTCCGCAACCCCGAGCACCTGATCGCCTACACCAAAAGCGACATCTACAAAGAGCTGACGGGCGGCTACGACCAGAAAAGCGGCAACCACATCGTCGCCACCACCTACTACGGCACGCGCCAGACCACGTCCAACCGCGCCTTCACCAAGTGCTCTGAAATGAAGGGCATGAAGATCCGCGTGCCCGACGTGGCCGCCTACCTGGCCATGCCGCGTGCCTGTGGCGCCAACACCGCGCCCATTGCATTCGCCGAGGTCTACCTGGCCTTGCAGAACGGCACCGTGGAAGCACAGGAGAACCCGCTGACCACCATCGAGGCCAAGAAGTTCTACGAGGTGCAGAAGAACATCGTGCTGACCGGCCACATCGTCGATCACCTGAACACGGTGATCTCGGGCAAGCTGTGGAAGAGCCTGTCCGACGAAGACAAGAAGATCTTCGCCGAGGTCTCGCAGCAGGCGGCCGAAAAGGCGTCGGCCGAAGTGGCCGCCAGCGAAAAGAAGATGGTTGAAGTGTTCAAGAAACGCGGTCTGAACGTGGCCGAAGTCAACATCGACGACTTCCGCAAGACCGTGCTGGAGAAGGTGCCGTTCGAGCAGTACGGCTATCAGAAATCGGATTGGGAAAAGATCCAGGCGGTGAAGTAAGTCCGGGTAGGCCCCCGGTAAGCGCCCGCGTGGGCGGGCCTTGCCGGCCCGCCCCACCTTACCCATTCCGATCAGGGGAACGTCATGCACTCCAACGCGAAAGCGGCGCCGATGGCGGCCGTAAGCCACGGCCCGACGCCGCCGCACAGCCACGCAACGTCATCTTCCGGCCCGCACCAGACCAGCGTGGACGACATCGTCCATAGCTTCGAAGAGGCCGACCAGCACGAAGTCAGCCTGGCAGGCTATCAGCCGGAAGACTGGATCTGCCTGGGCATTTTCTGGGTAATGTCCGGCCTGGTCTTTCTGCAATTTTTTTCCCGCTACGTGTTGAACGATTCGTTCGCGTGGACCGAGGAATTGGCGGTGTACTGCCTGATCGGCGTGGTGTTTCTGGGCGCCGCCATGTGCGTGCGCGCCTGCCGCCACATTCAGGTCGACTTCCTTTACCGCTACTTGCCCAAGCCGGTGGGGCGCGTGCTGGCCACCGTCATCGACATCCTGCGCACCGTGTTCTTCGGCTATGCCGTGTGGCTCACGTATCGCTACATCGTGCTGGTGGGCGACGAGCCCATGACCACGCTGTTCTGGAACAAGTCCTATGTGTACTGGCTGGCCCTGGCGGGCTTTGCCATGATGTTCGTGCGGTCGATGCAGGTGTCCGTGCAGAACTGGCGACAAGGCTATTCCATCCTGGAAAATCCCGCGGCCTACGAGTCGCAGGATTGATCCGAAACGCCGGGGCTTGGCCCCTATGACGTTGCAGTGCCTTTCCAGGAGCATGCCATGGGCACATTGATTGGAACCTTTCTGCTGTTGATGATTCTGGGCCTGCCGGTGGCGGTGTCCATGGCGGGCGCGTCGCTGTTGTTCGTGCTGATCTCGGGCAGCGTGCCCGACGTGGTGGTGGCGCAGCGCATGATCGCCGGCGTGGAGTCGTTTCCGCTGCTGGCCGTGCCGTTCTTCATCCTGGCCGGCAACCTGATGAACATTGCCGGCATCACCGGCCGCATCTACAACTTCGCGGTGGCGCTGGTGGGCTGGATGCGCGGCGGGTTGGGGCAGGTCAACATCATCGGCTCGGTCGTCTTCGCCGGCATGTCGGGCACCGCCATCGCCGACGCGGCGGGCCTGGGCACCATCGAAATCAAGGCCATGAAAGACCATGGCTACGAAACCGAATTCGCCGTGGGCGTGACCGCCGCGTCGGCCACGCTGGGCCCCATCATTCCGCCGTCCTTGCCGTTTGTCATCTACGGCATGATGGCCAACGTGTCGATTGGGTCGCTGTTCCTGGCGGGCCTGATTCCGGGCGCCGTGTTGACGATATTGATGATGCTGACCGTGGCGTACTACGCGCGCCGCAACAACTGGGGCGGCGACGTCGCCTTCAACTGGAAGCGGTTGGCCGGCGCCGGGCTGGAAGTGCTGATCGTGCTGGCGTTTCCTTTTTCGATCTGGCTGATGACGCTGGCCGGCGTGTCGCCCAACGTGGCCACGGGAATTTCATTCGTGGCATTGCTGGTGCTGGACTGGCGCTTCAACTTTTCGGCGGTGATGGCGTTGATGGCGCCCGTGATCCTGATCGGCGGCATGACGCTGGGCTGGTTCACGCCTACCGAAGCAGCCGTGGCGGCGGTGATCTGGGCGCTGTTCCTGGGCCTGGTGCGCTACCGCTCGATGACGCTGCGCACGCTGGCCAAGGCCACGTTCGACACCATCGAGACCACGGCATCCGTGCTGTTCATCGTGACGGCCGCGTCGGTGTTTGCATGGTTGCTGACGACCACGCAAGCGGCGCAGGCGCTGACCGACGCCATCCTCAGCGTGACGCAGAACAAGTGGGTGTTCCTGCTGATGGCCAACGTGTTGATCCTGATCGTGGGCTGCTTCATCGACACCATCGCCGCCATCACGATCCTGGTGCCCATCCTGCTGCCCATCGTGCTCAAGCTGGGCATCGACCCGATTCACTTCGGTTTGATCATGACGCTGAACCTGATGATCGGCTTGCTGCATCCACCCATGGGCATGGTGCTGTTCGTGCTGGCGCGCGTGGCGCGGCTGTCCGTTGAACGCACCACCATGGCCATCCTGCCGTGGCTGGTGCCGCTGTTCGTGGCGCTGATCGCCATTACCTACATCCCCCAGATCACCCTGTGGCTGCCCACCGCAATGGGCATGGCCGGCAAATAAAAAAGGACGCACTCATGTCGGAAAGACTGCAAGGCAAGACCGCCATCGTCACCGCCGCCGGCCAGGGCATCGGCCGCGCCGTGGCCGAGGCGTTTGTGCGAGAAGGCGCCAACGTGCTGGCCGTGGACATCAACGCGGCCGCGCTACAGACGCTGTCGGGCTGCCGCACGCAAGTGGTGGACGTGACCGACGGGCGCGCCATCACCGCGCTGGCGCAAGACGCGGGGCCGGTCAACGTGTTGTTCAACGGCGCGGGCTTCGTGCACGCCGGCACCATCCTGGACTGCGACGAGGACGCGTGGGACTTTTCATTCAACCTGAACGTGCGGTCCATGTACCGGCTGATCCGCGCGTGCCTGCCGGGCATGCTGGCGCGCGGCGGCGGTTCCATCGTGAACATGGCGTCGGTGGCCGGCAGCATCAAGGGCGCGCCCAACCGCTGTGCGTACGGCGCCACCAAGGCCGCCGTCATCGGGCTGACCAAGGCGGTGGCGGCCGACTTCGTGGCGCAAGGCATCCGCTGCAATGCCATCTGCCCGGGCACCGTCGAATCCCCGTCGCTGCACCAGCGCATTGAAGCGCAGGCCGCGGCTAGCGGGCAGACGATTGCCGCCGTGCAGGCCGCGTTCACCGCCCGCCAACCCATGGGCCGCATCGGCCGTACGGATGAAATCGCCGCGTTGGCGGTGTATCTTGCCAGCGACGAATCCGCCTTCACCACGGGCACCACCCAGGTGATCGACGGCGGCTGGACGAACTGAAGCTTTCCTCTTTCCTATTTCCTATTTCTATTTCCTATTTCCATTTCCGCAACAAGGAACCGATATGAAACTGATGCGCCATGGCCCCAAGGGCTCTGAAAAGCCCGGACTGATCGACAACCAGGGCAAGGTGCGCGACCTGTCCTCCGTATTGCCCGACATCACCGCGCAAACGCTGACGTCCGCGCGCCTGGCCGAACTGCGCGCGCTGGACGCGTCCACGCTGCCGCTGGTGGCCAACCCGGGCCGCATCGCGCCGCCCTGGAGCGGCATGGGCAAGTTCATCTGCATCGGCCTGAACTACGCCGACCACGCCGCCGAATCGGGCCTGCCCGTGCCGGCCGAGCCCGTCATCTTCATGAAGCCCACGTCCGCCGTCGTCGGTCCCAACGACCCCGTCGTGCTGCCGCAGGATTCCGTCAAGACCGATTGGGAAGTCGAGCTGGGCGTGGTCATCGGCGAAAAGGCGCGCTACGTCAGCGAGGCCGACGCCATGAAGCACGTGGCCGGCTATTGCGTGGTCAACGACGTGTCCGAACGCGAATACCAGATCGAACGCGGCGGCACCTGGGACAAGGGCAAGGGCTGCGACACCTTCGGCCCCATCGGCCCCTGGCTGGCCACCGCCGACGACATTCCCAACCCGCAAGACCTGGAGATGTGGCTGGAAGTGAACGGCAAGCGCTATCAGAACGGCAGCACGCGCACCATGGTGTTTGGCGTGGCGCAGCTGGTGGCGTATGTCAGCCGCTTCATGACGCTGTATCCGGGCGACCTGATCAGCACCGGTACGCCGCCCGGCGTGGGCATGGGGCAAAAGCCCGCACCCGTGTACCTGAAGGCGGGCGACGAGATCAAGCTGGGCATCGCCGGCCTGGGCGAGCAGCGCCAGCGCGTGCATGCCTGGGACCCGGCCTTGATCGACGGCTGATCGCTCGCCCGACCCGCACCCCTTTCTTTCCGGAGTCTTCATGTCCCACAACGATACGGCCGTCATACGCATCCACCCGGCGGATAACGTGGTGATCGCCCGGCGCCAGCTGGTCAGCGGCACGCGGCTGGAAAGCGAAGGGGTGACGGTGCAAGGGCTGGTGCCGCCCGGCCACAAGGTGGCCGTACGCGCCATCGCGGCGGGCGAGCCGGTGCGCCGGTACAACCAGATCATCGGCGTGGCGCGCCAGCCCATTGCGGCCGGGCAGCACGTCCACACGCAGAACCTGGAATTCTCGGCGTTCCAGCGCGACTACGCCGTGGGACAGGGCGCGCACCCCACCGAGTACGTGGCCGAACCCGCCACCTTCGATGGCATCGTGCGCGCCGACGGCCGCATCGCCACGCGCAATTACATCGGCATCCTGACCAGCGTGAACTGTTCGGCCACGGTGGCGCGCGCCATCGCCGACCACTTCCGCCGCGACATCCATCCCGATGCGCTGGCCGCCTGTCCGAACGTGGACGGCGTGGTGGCGCTGACGCACGGCGCCGGCTGCGCGACCGGCAGCGAGGGCGAACCCTTGAAGGTGCTGCGCAGGACCCTGGGCGGCTATGCACGCCATGCCAACTTCGGCGGGCTGATGGTGGTGGGGCTGGGCTGCGAAACCAACCAGATCGGCGGCTTGATGGAACAAGAGGGCCTGCGTGAAAGCAGCCTGCTGCACACCTTCAATATTCAGGACACAGGCGGCACGCGCAAGACGGTGGCGCGCGGCATCGAACTGGTGGAACGCATGCTGGAGCAGGCCAACCAGGTGCAGCGCCAGCCCGTGCCGGCCAGCCATCTGACGGTGGGCCTGCAATGCGGCGGCTCCGACGGCTATTCGGGCATCAGCGCCAACCCCGCGCTGGGCGCCGCCGTGGACCTGCTGGTGCGCCACGGCGGCACCGCCATCCTGTCGGAAACGCCCGAGATCTACGGGGGCGAACACTTGCTCACGCGTCGCGCGCAAACCCCGGCCGTGGCCGACAAACTGCTGGCGCGCGTGCGCTGGTGGGAAGACTACTGCGCCCGCAATGATGCCGAGATGGATAACAACCCGTCGGCCGGCAACAAGGCGGGCGGGCTGACGACCATTCTGGAAAAGTCGTTGGGCGCCATCGCTAAAAGCGGCACCACCAACCTGACCGACGTATTCGAATACGCCGAGCCCGTGCGCTCGCGCGGGCTGGTGTTCATGGACACCCCGGGCTATGACCCCGTATCGGCCACCGGCCAGGTCGCGGGCGGCGCCAACCTGATCTGCTTTACCACCGGGCGCGGCTCGGCGTATGGCTGCGCGCCCGCGCCGTCGTTAAAGCTGTCGACCAACACCGCGTTGTGGCAGCGCCAGTCCGACGATATCGACATCAATTGCGGCGAAGTCGTGGACGGCGCGCAAAGCGTGGCGCAGATGGGCGAACGCATCTTCCAGCTGATGCTGCAAACCGCTTCGGGGCGGCGCACCCGCAGCGAAGAACACGGCTATGGCCAGAACGAATTCGTGCCGTGGCAGCTGGGCGCGGTGATGTAGGCGAACGGCCCGCGGATACCGGCGACGAGGATCATGATGATGGGGTGTTGCATTTTGTCACTGTCCGGGGATCGAACAATTCTGTGTCTGGGGATATCCTCACCCGCGCGCCGACTGGCCGGTCACCCGACAGGTGCATGGCGCCTTCCGCCCCTGGTCAACCATGCTTGAACGTTTGAATACGGAGTCGTTGCCGCGTCTGCCCGCAGACGTGGAAAAACCCATCTATGACCGCAGCCGGCTCACGCCCGGCATCGTGCATCTGGGCTTGGGCGCCTTTCATCGCGCGCATCAGGCGGTGATGACGGACCTGGCCATGGAGGCCAGCGGCGATCTTAGCTGGGGCATTCTGGGCGTGTCGCTGCGCCGACCCGACACGCGCGATGCGCTGACGCCCCAAGACGGCTTGTACACGTTGGCCCTGCGCGACGGCGGCCCCGACGGCCAGGCGCGCGAGCAGCTGCGTGTGGTGGGCTCGGTGCTGCGCGTGATGGTGGCCGAAGAAGACCCCAACGCCGTGCTTGAGCGGATTGCGTATCCGCAGACCCGCATCGTCAGCCTGACCGTGACCGAAAAAGGCTACAGCCACGAGCCGGCCACGGGCCACCTGCGCTGGGATGACCCCGACATCCTGCACGACCTTGAAAACCCGCATCGTCCGCGCAGCACCATCGGCATTCTGGTCCATGGCCTGGCGCTGCGCCGCGAGCGCGGCTTGCCGCCCGTCACGTTGATGTCCTGCGACAACCTGCGCGGCAACGGCGACCTGCTGCGCAACCTGGTGCTGGCCTTTGCGCTGCGCGTGGACGTCGCGCTGACGGGCTGGATCGACAAGCACTGCACCTTTCCCAACTCCATGGTGGACCGCATCGTGCCGGGCACGGATGACGATGACCGTCGGCGCATCGCGGACAAGCTGGGCGTGCAAGACGCCTGGCCCGTGGTGGGCGAGCCCTATCTGAATTGGGTGATCGAAGACAAGTTCGCCGCCGGCCGTCCGGCTTGGGAAACGCAGGGCGGCGCCACCTTCGTGCGTAACGCCGCGCCCTACGAACGCTTGAAGCTGCGAATGGTGAACGGCCCGCATTCCGCCTTCGCCTACCTGGGCGCGCTGCTGGGGCACCGGACGGTCAGCGAGTCCGTGCAGACGCCCGCGCTGCATGCGTTCGTGGATGCCATGATGCGGCTGGAAATCGCGCCTACGTTGAAGGGCATTCCGGACGGCGGGCTGGAGGAATACCGCCGCCGCTTCCTGGAACGGGTCGCCAACCCCGCGCTGCCGCATCCAATCCCGCAAGTGGCGATGGACGGCTCGCAAAAAATCCCGCAACGGCTGCTGGAAACCATACGCTACCGCTTGCGCGCGGGCGACGACATCCAGCGCCTATCCCTGGCAGTGGCCGCGTGGCTGCATTATCTGCGCGGCGAGGACGAGCAAGGCGGGCGCTACGCCATCGACGACCCGCTGGCCGCGCGGCTTGCCAAGCTGCTGTCGCGCGCCGAGGTCGCCGCCCGCGCGTCCGCGCCCGCGCAATCGGCGCACCGCCGCGCGATGGTGCTGGCGGGCTATAAGCCGGTGTTCGGCAACCTGGGCCGCGTGCCCGACTTCGTGGCCGCGCTAGGCACGCATCTGGAAAACCTGCGCCAGCATGGCGTGCTGTACGCCGTGCAAGCCGCTACCTGAGGAGAGCGCCGCATGTCTGGGCAAAGCCGAGTGGATGCCGATGAATGGGAACGCTGGGGCAGCGCCTGCCTGCACGCACAAGGTTTCAGCGATGAAGACGCGCGCAGCCTGGCGGCCAGCCTGGCGCAGACCAGCCTGTGGGGCATTGATTCGCACGGCATCGCCCGGTTGCCGCACTACCTGAACCGCGTCGCGCACGGCTCGATCGTGCCGCGCCCCGCCATTCGCATCGAACGGACCGGCCCCGGCACGGCGCAGCTGCACGGCGGGCAAGGGCAGGGCATCATCGTGGCGCACCGGGCCAACGCGCTGGCCATTGAGCTGGCGCGCGAAGCGGGCATCGCCGCCGTGGGCGTCAGCGATTCTTCGCATTGCGGCGCCGTCGGCTTGTACAGCCGCGCGGCGGCACGGCAAGGTTTGATCGGCATTGCGTTCACCCATTCGGATTCGATTGCCGCGCCGCATGGCGGCCATCAGCCGTTCTTTGGCACCAACCCGATATCGCTGGCGTTTCCGCGCGCAGGCGCGCAGCCCTTGTGTCTGGACATGGCAACCACCGCCATTCCGTGGAACCGCGTCATGAACGCGCGCCGCGATGGCGTGGCGTTGCCGCCCGGGGTGGCGCTTGATGCCGCCGGGCGGGATTGCACGGACGCAGACGCCGTGCGCGCCCTGCGGCCGTTGGGCGGCGAAGAATACGGCTACAAGGGCTACGGCCTGGCGATGATGATCGAGCTGCTGTGCGGCCCGTTGAACGGCAACCCGTTCGGCCCGCATATCTCGCCCATGTATGAACAATTGCAGCGCCCGCGCGAGCTGGGTGCGTTCTTTATCGTGATCGATCCGGAGCGCTTCGCGGGTGGCGCGGCGCTGGCGGGTGTGGTGGCGGCAATGGCGATGGAACTCTCGGCGCAACCGGGCGCGCCGCGCATGCCGGGCGACCCTGAAGCGGCGGCCGAGGCCGCGCGCCGGCAAGACGGCATTCCCGTGCCGCCCGCCTTGTGGGCGCAGATGCAGGATTGGAGCCTGCGCCTGGGCGTGCCGCTGCCCGCGCAACGTGTCTGAGCAAGCGGACCTACACCCCCAGGTACTGCAACAGCCGGGGCTCGTCATCCAGAAACGCTTGCGATGATCCCGTCCACGCCACGCGGCCCTTTTCGACAATAGCGTGATGGTCGGCGGTGGCCAGCAGCGGCTCCAGGTTCTTGTCGATGCACAGCACGGCCAGCCCGGTCTGCTTCAGGCTGTCCAGCGCCTGCCAGATTTCTTCGCGCACCACGGGCGCCAGCCCTTCGGTGGCTTCATCCAGAATCAGCAAGCGCGGGTTGGTCAACAGCGCCCGCCCGATTGCCAGCATCTGTTGTTCGCCGCCGGACAAATGGCTGCCCAGATGCCGCGCGCGTTCGGCCAAGCGCGGAAACAGCGCGTACACGCGGTCCAACGACCACGGTTGCGCCAGGCCCTGGCGGTTGTGCGCGGTGGCAATCAGGTTTTCGCGCACGGACAAGTTAGGGAAGATATGCCGCCCTTCGGGCACCAGTCCGATGCCGCATTGCGCCACCTTGTAGGACGGCAGTCGGCTGATGTCCTGGCCATCAAAAACAATGCTGCCCGTGGTGGCGCGCGCCAGGCCCATCACGGTTTTCACGGTGGTGGACTTGCCCATGCCGTTGCGGCCCAGCAGCGTCACGAATTGGCCCGGCCCAATGTCCAGGTCGATGCCGAACAGTGCCTGGCTGGCGCCATAGTGCGCCGTCACGCCGCGCAGCGATAGCAGGGGGCTCATGCGGCGGCCTCCTGCTTGCGGCGGGCGCTGGCGCGTTCGCTGCCCAGATAGCATTCGCGCACGTGCGGGTCGTTGCGGATCTGGTCGGCCGTGCCGCAAGCCAGCGCGCTGCCGTAGACCAGTACCGTAATGCGGTCTGACAGCGCGAAGACGGCTTGCATATCGTGTTCCACCAGCAAGATCGTGTAGCGGCCACGCAGCTGCAACAGCAGGCGCGTCATGGCTTCGGATTCGTGTTGGCTCATGCCGGCCATGGGCTCGTCCAGCAACAGCAGCGACGGCTGGCACGCCAGCACCATCGCCAGCTCCAGTTGCCGCAGTTCGCCATGTGCAAGCTCGGCTGCCGGGGTGTTGGCGCGGGCCGATAAGCCGGCCAGCGCCAGCGCGTCGAGGGCCGGCTCCGTCAGCGCGGGCGTGCCCAGCACGGGCTTGAAGAAGCGAAAACTGTGGCCACGCCGCGCCTGCACTGCCATCGCCACGTTATCCAAAGCGGTGAACGGCTTGAACACCGAGGTGATCTGATACGAGCGGGCCAGGCCATGGCGCACCCGCGTGTGCACGGGCATGCGGGTAATGTCGCGGTTATCCAGCATCACGCGCCCGGCATCGGGCCGAAGTTCGCCGCTAAGTTGGCCGATCAGCGTGGTCTTGCCCGCGCCGTTCGGGCCGATCACCGCATGCAATTCGCCCGCTTGCACGTCCAGCGACAAATTGTCGGTGACCGTTAATCCGCCATAACGCTTGACCAGGTTTTCAACACGCAGCGCGCTCATTGCGGTTCTCCGGAAGGCTGGCCCAGCGGCGCGGCGGGGTGGCGACGCCAGGGCGTGTCGGGCAAGCTGCCATACACGCCGCGCCGCGACACGAGCACCACGCCCACGATCAACAGCCCCATGATCAGCATCCAATGCCCGGTCAACAGCTTCAGCCCTTCTTCCAACAGCAGGAAGGCCAGCGCGCCGACAACGGGGCCGAACAGCGTGCCGATGCCGCCCAGCACCACCATCACAATCAATTCGCCCGACGTGGTCCATGCCAGATAGGACGGCGATACGTACATCGTGAGGTTGGCCAGCAGCACGCCCGCCACGCCGGAGATCATGGCCGACAACACGTAAGCGGCCAGCCGGTAGCGCAGCGTGGGAAAGCCCAGCGCGCGCATGCGCCGTTCGTTGGCCTGGCAGCCGCGCAACGCCATGCCGAACGGCGCGTGGATCAGCCGATGCATCAGCGCCAGCACCAACACCAGCACGCCGAAAGCCGCGTAGTACAGCGCCAGCGGCGTATCCAGCCGGAACGCACCGAAGTCACTGCCCGCAAACAAGGACATGCCGTCGTCGCCGCCAAAGCCGTCCAGCCCTGTGGCCAGAAAGTAGAACATCTGCGCGAACGCCAGCGTAATCATGATGAAGGCGATGCCCGAGGTGCGCATCACGACGAACCCGCTGATCAAGCCCACCACGGCGCACGCGCCCAGCGCTCCGGCCAGATGCAGCCAGCCGCTTTCGATACCGTAGTGCGACATCACCCCCACCGAATACGCGCCCAGGCCCAGGTACAACGCATGGCCAAAGCTGACCATGCCGCCAAAGCCCAGCAACAGGTTCAGGGCCAGCGCCGCCACGCCGTACACCAGCACACGGCCAAACAAGGCCAGCAGGAAAGGTTCGCCCTGCCAGTGGGCGTACGCGGGCACCAAGGCCAGCAGCACCAGCAAGGCGGTGGCAACCAGAAAGCGCGCGGACGGAATGTGCATGCGATTCCCCTTATCCATGCTTGACGGGAAACAGGCCCTGCGGCCGCATGGCCAGCACCAGCGCCATCACCACGTAGATCAGCATGGACGCAATGGCTGGCCCGGCGGCATTGGCCGCGGCGGGCGGCAGCGTGGCGCGCAACAAGGTGGGCAGCAGCGCGCGGCCCAGCGTGTCGATCAGCCCCACCATCAACGCCGCCAGAAACGCGCCGCGCACCGAGCCGATGCCGCCGATCACGATCACCACCAGCGTCAGGATCAGGATGGGTTCGCCCATGCCCGTCTGCGCCGACAGGATCGGGCCTGCCATCAAGCCCGCCAGCCCGGCCAGCACCGCGCCCAGCACGAACAGCAAGGTGTTCAGCCGCGCAATGTTCACGCCCAGCGCGCCCACCATCATGCGGTCGGTGGAACCCGCGCGGATCAACATGCCCAGCCGCGTGCGGTGGATCAGCACGTAGCAGCCGCCGGCCACCAGCAAGCCCATCACGATGATCAAAAAGCGGTACAGCGGATAGGTCACGCCCAGGATGTCGATGGTGCCCGACAGCCACGACGGCAGCCCCATGCTGATGGGCGCGGGGCCCCAGATGATGCGGGTCAGCTCATTGAAGAACAGGATGAAGCCGAAGGTGGCCAGCACCTGGTCAAGGTGGTCGCGCGGATACAGCCGCGCCAGCGCGATGCGGTCCAGCAGCAGACCCAGCGCCGCCATGCCTGCGATGACGGCGGCGCCGGCCAGCAGAAATGACCCGGTGTGGCGGAACACGGTGGCCGCGATGAACGCGCCCATCATGTACAGCGACCCGTGCGCCAGGTTGATGAAGTTCATGATGCCGAACACCAGCGTCAGGCCGGCGGCCAGCAGAAACAGCAGGATGCCAAGCTGCAAGCCGTTCAAGGCCTGCACAAGCAGCAGCGTCGCGGACATGGTTGTCACCTTTGGCGCGGGGCCGGCGCGGCCCTGCGCATCACTTCATTACGCATTGCGCGGCGTACTGGTCGGACACTTTGGACAGGTCCGCGAAGATGGGGCCCTTGTTCACGAACGCCACCTTGCCGTCCGCACCGGCCTGCACGTCGGCGCGGAAAAATCCGGCCACCGGAAAGTGATTGGGCTGATAGCGGAATTCCCCGCGCACCGAAGCAAAATCGGCCGCTTCCAGCGCCTTGCGCAACGCGTCCTTATCGTCGACCTTGCCGCCCGTTTTCTTTAGCGCCGAGCCGATCAGCTGGGCCGCGTCGAACGATTGCGCCGCATAGCTGGACGGTTCGCGTCCGTACTTTTGGCGAAACGCGGCGGCAAACGCCTTGTTGGCGCCGTTGTCCAGGTCCGGCGAATACGGCACGTTGGTCACGGCGCCCAGCGCATCCTGTTGCAGCGCGGGCAGCGTGGCCCCGTCGATGGTGTCCACCGACAACAGCGGTATCTTGCCGAACAGCCCGGCCTGCCGGTACTGCTTGATGAAATTCACGCCCATGCCGCCAGGAAAGAACACATACGCCGCGTCCGGCTTGGCGTCGGCCAGCGCCGCCAGCTCTACCGAGTAGTCGGGCTGGTTGACCTGGGTGAAGACCTCGTTGGCAATCTGGCCTTTGTAGAAGCGCTTGAAACCGGCCATCGCGTCCTTGCCCGCCTGGTAGTTGGGGGCAAGCAGGTAGACCTTCTTGAACCCCATCTGGTTGGCCATTTCGCCGCTGCCTTCATGGCGCTGCGTGTTGTTCCAGGACGTGGAAAAGAAATAGGGCGAACAGTCCTTGCCAGCCAGGTTGGTTGGCCCCGCGTTGGACCCCACCAGGAACACGCCCGCGCTGGTGACGGGCCGTACCACGGCCAGCATCACGTTGGAATACACCACGCCGGTAATGATCGGCACCTTGTCGCTTTGCACCAGCTTGCGCGCGGCCTGCACGCCCACTTCGGGCTTGAACTGATCGTCTTCCTTGATGACCTGCACCGGCACGCCGCCCAGCTTGCCGCCGCCCTGGTCCACGGCCAGCATGAAACCGTCCAGCTGGTCCTGTCCCAGCACGGAGCCGGGGCCGGTCAATGTGGTCAACAAACCAATCTTCACGTCGGCCATCGCGGCGCCCGACAGGGCCAGGCCCAGGGCCGCGGCGGCGGCCAGTGTGGTGGTGCGTTTCATGTTTTTTCCCTTGAGTTGCCGTGTGTCACGGTCGTGGTCTCTTGCCCCGCGCAGGGGTTACGGCTGCAATCCAAAAAACGTCATCGTGTTGCGAAACAGGATCTTTTGCTGCACCTCGGGCACCAGTTCCGCGTGCGCCACCAGGCGGCCCACTTCCTGTTCGCCCAGCGGGTAGGGGTAGTCGGAACCCAGCAGCACGCGGTCTTCGCCCATCACGTCAATCAACAGGCGCAGCGAACGCGGGTCGAACACGGCGCTGTCGGTGTAGAAGCGGTCGGTATAGGAAGAGGGCAGGCGCGGGCAGTCTTGCCGGATGATGTCGCGGTGCCGCCAGGCGTTGTCCACGCGGCCGAGCAGGTACGCGAAGCTGCCGCCGCCGTGCGCGAAGCACAGCTTCAGGCTGCGCGGAATGCGTTCGAAGGCGCCGGACAAAATCAACGACAGAATGCCCAGCTGCGTTTCGGCGGGCATGGCCACCAGCCAGGGCAGCATCCATTTCTTCATGCGGCCATCGGTCATCATGTCCCACGGGTGCACCAGCACCGGGATGTCGTGGTTGGCGCAGTGGATAAGGAATTGCACCAGCGTGTCGTCATCCAGGTCGCGCGGGCCGACGTGGTTGCCGATCTGTACACCCAGGTGGCCGGCGGCGCGTGCGCGGGACGCTTCTTTGCAAGCCAGGTCCAGGTCTTGCAGCGGCACCTGCGCCAGCGCTTTCAAGCGCGCGGGCGCATGGGCGCAGTGTTCCAGCGCCAGGTCGTTCATGCGGGCCGCCCATTCGGCGGCAAGTTGCCCGGGGTAGGTGTAGCCGAACATGATCGGCGTGGCGCACAGGATCTGCACGTCCACGCCATGCCGATCCATCTGCTCGATGCGCAGCGCCGGGTCCCACAGCGTGGCGTCCACCGGTCGGAACTCGCGATCGCCCGCCATGATCTGGCCGGTGGCGCCGTCGGCGTCCGGGCGCAGCCAGGGCGCGTGCACGGGATCAAGCGCCGCCGCTTCCTGCCGCGTGATCGGCGGAAAGAAATGGGCGTGCATGTCGATTTTCTGAATCATGGATAACGGCTTCGCAAGAGTTGGGGTGCTAGGCGGGCACGGCTTGTCCGGCGGGCGCGTGGCCTTTGCCGGGATGGACCTGGCCACAGCCGGGGCAGGTGCGCTTGTCGGTGCTGTCGTAGAACGCCTGGAATAGCGGTGGCAGGTCGGTGACGATGCTTTTCAACTGCACTTGAACCCGGTGCACCAGGTGGCCGCAATGCGGGCAATACCATTCAAAGCCATCCAGCAGGCCCACGGGGCGCTGGCGTTCAATGACCAGGCAGGCGCTGTCGGCTTCGGGGCGTTGCGGCGAATGGCGTACATGCGGCGGCAACAGGAAGATGTCGCCTTCCTTCAAGTCCACGCGTTCGGGCTTGCCGTCTACCCACAGCGACAACCAGGCGTTGCCGCGAAATTGGTAGAAGAATTCTTCCAGCGGGTCGTCGTGATAATCGGTGCGGTGGTTGGGGCCGCCGACTACGGTGACGATGAAGTCGGCGTCTTGCCAGATCTGCTGATTGCCCACGGGCGGCTTGAGCAGATGCGCGTGATCGTCGATCCAGCGCTGGAAATTCAACGGCGGGCCGTAGGCGGGCATGAGGATCTCCGGGGGAGGCTTGGTTTGATGAAGTCTAGGGGGCGAGCGCGCCGAGGGAATAATAGAAATTGCGCGGTTGGATATGCGGCTTATCTATCGCGGGGTTTCCCGTAGGGAAACGGGCGCGCCTGGCCCGCGCGCGTTATCCGCGCGATATTCGCGCGATATTCGCGCGTTATTCGCGGCGGGCCGATGCCGGTTCGCGCTGCGCCGTGATGGCTTGCAGGTACTGCACCAGCCGCTGGCAAGCGGGCGTCATCGGACGATCGGCGCGCACGGAATAGCCCACGTCGCCAAAGTCTCCGAACACCGTCGTAGGCAGGCGCGCCAGCAAGCCCATGGACAGGAACTGCGCTGCCGCGTCGTAGGGAATCAGCGCCAGCGCGTCGCTGTGCATCAGGATGCCGATGTTGGTCAGCAGCGATAGGGATTCCACGTGGCGCGCGGGCAGGCGCAGGCCCGCGTCGAAAAACGTGCGCTCAACCGAAGCGCGCAGGGGCGAGGTGGGCGCGGGCAGAATCCAGATGTGGTCGGCCAGGTCCGCCAGCGTGACCTCTTGCGCGGCGGCCATGGGATGCTGCGCGCCGACCACCAGGCACAGCGCTTCGCGATAAAGCTTGTGATGGTCGACCGCCACGCCCGATATCGACGCCATGTCGGCGCCGGGCAACCTGCCCACGACGATGTCAACGTCGCCCGTGGCCAGCGCGGGCAGCAACTGGGCCGACGGCCCTTCGCGCACGGTGACCTGGATGCCCGGGTGGTCGGTCATCATGCGGGCAATGGCTTCGGGCAGCAGCTTGGCGGACGCGGCGATCAGCGTGCCCACCACCACGTGGCCGCTGGCGCCGCCCAGTACCGCGTCGATGTCGTCGGCCATGTAGCGCACCTCGGCCAACATGGCATGCACGCGACGCCCCAGCACCAGGGCAAGCTCCGTGGGCGTGACGCCCCGGTTCGACCGTTCGAACAAGGTCGCGCCAAAGAAGGCTTCCAGGTCGTGGATGGCCTTGGTGACGGTGGGCTGGGTCAGATGCAGTTCGCTGGCCGCGCGCGACAGCGACCGGCGCGCCAGCACGCGTTCAAAGATCTGCAATTGATGCAGCTTCAGCTTATGGCTGAGCGCATTGGGCGTGATGCGGAAGTTCGACATGCTTGGAGGCGCCCGCCTTGATTGAAATCAGCAAGTGCGGGTGCGGCAACGGATGCACCGCAGCGCGTGTGCGGGCGGGGCCATCAGCGTCGAAGAACTCGCGGTAGACGCGATTGTATCTACCGGTCTAGGGTTGCGGGGGTGCCGCCGGGGCCGGGTCCGACACGGCAGGCTTCGCGGCATCGCCGAAGCGCAGCGCGAATTGCCGCGTGAACACCGCGCCAAAGAAAAAGATCTGCGCGGAATAGTAGATCCACAGCAGCAGGGCGATCAGCGAACCCGCCGCGCCATAGGCCGACACGGCCGCGCCCCGGCTCAGGTACAGCCCGATGCCCCATTTGCCCACCAGGAACAGTGCGGCCGTCACGATGGCGCCCGGGATCACGTCGCGCCAGGATATCTTTGCGCTGGGCAGCAACTTGAAGATCACCGCAAACAGCGCGACCACCACCGAAAACGAAAACAGCGTCGATGCCCAATCCACCACCCTGGCGACGGTGGACGCCATCCACAGGTCGCCATACAGCTTTTGCGCAGCGCCCAGCGCGGCATTCACCGTCAACGACACCAACAGGAACAGCGCCAGCACCAGCACCAGGCCAAACGACAGCATGCGGCTGCGCACCATGCCCTGGATGCCGCCCTTCTGGTTGGCGGGCACTTCCCACAAATCGTCCAGGCTGGCCTTCAGTTCGGCAAAGGCGGTGGTGGCGCTGAAGATCAGCACAAAAATGGAAATCAGCGCGGCGATCCACCCGCCGCCGGATTCATGCGCGCTGGCCAACACCGTCTGGATGACTTCCGCGCCGCGTTCGCCGGTCAGGTCGCGCATCTGCAAGAAAAGCTCTGACCGTACCGCGTCTTCGCCATAAAACGCGCCGGCCACGGCGATCACCAGGATCAGCATCGGCGCCAATGAAAACACCATGTACAACGCCAGCGCGGCGCCCTTGCTGGAGGCGCGGTGGTTTGACCACTGGTTGGCGGAGTCCATCAGCAGCCCGCCGATCTCGGACGGACGCAAGGCTCGCAGGCTCTGGGGTAGGCGCATAGGGCTGGGCGGCGTGGGCGAAGGAATCTTCATTGTAGGGACGCATGCGACTGGGGGAAACCGCGAGTTTGTGCGCAAACGTGTTCGCGCCGGGCGATAACGGGTGCGTTGGAAACAACAGGCAATGTGTGCGGTGGCCGGCCGCCGAATCCGCCGTCGGTAGCGGGCAGGAGCGCACAAAAAGATGGACGCACAAAAAGAAAAACCCCCGGGGCGAAGGTCCGGGGGTTTTTCAGATACTGCATTCCCCGGTTTTGACGCCGGGGAGGCCGTGCAAGGAAAGCGGGACTTAGAAGTCCATGCCGCCCATGCCGCCCATGCCACCCGGCATGGCCGGGGCAGCGGGCTTGTCTTCGGCCAGTTCGACCACGGCGGCTTCAGCCGTCAGCAGCAGGCTGGCGACGGAGGCAGCGTTTTGCAGGGCGGTGCGGGTCACCTTGGTGGGATCCAGAACGCCTTGCTCGACCAGGTCGGTGTACTCGCCGGTTGCAGCGTTGTAGCCGTAGTTGCCCTTGCCGTTCAGCACGTTGCTGACCACGACGCTGGCTTCTTCGCCGGCGTTCGTGACGATGGTGCGCAGCGGTTCTTCCACAGCACGCAGGATCAGCTTGATACCGGCGTTCTGGTCAGGCGTGTCGCCCTTCAGTTCAGCAATGGCTTGCTTGGCGCGCAGCAGTGCGACACCGCCACCAGCCACAACGCCTTCTTCCACTGCGGCGCGGGTAGCGTGCAGGGCGTCTTCGACGCGAGCCTTCTTTTCCTTCATTTCGACTTCGGTGGCAGCGCCAACGCGAATCACGGCAACGCCGCCGGCCAGCTTGGCCACGCGTTCTTGCAGCTTTTCACGGTCGTAGTCGGACGTGGCTTCTTCGATCTGGATACGGACTTGCTTGACGCGAGCCTCGATCGACTTGCTGTCGCCAGCGCCGTCGATGATCGTCGTGTTTTCCTTGCCCACTTCGATGCGCTTGGCTTGGCCCAGTTCAGCCAGGCCGGCCTTTTCCAGCGACATGCCGGTTTCTTCGGAGATCACCGTGCCGCCCGTCAGGATGGCGATGTCTTCCAGCATGGCCTTGCGGCGGTCGCCGAAGCCCGGAGCCTTAACGGCGGTGGTCTTCAGGATGCCACGGATGTTGTTCACAACCAGGGTGGCCAGCGCTTCGCCTTCGACGTCTTCTGCAATGATCAGCAGGGGACGGCTCGACTTGGCAACTTGTTCCAGCACGGGCAGCAGGTCACGGATGTTGCTGATCTTCTTGTCGAAAATCAGGACAAACGGATCTTCCAGCACGGCAACTTGCTTTTCCGGGCTGTTGATGAAGTAGGGCGACAGATAGCCGCGGTCGAATTGCATGCCTTCGACGACGTCCAGCTCGTTTTCCAGCGACTTGCCGTCTTCGACGGTGATGACGCCTTCCTTGCCAACCTTGTCCATCGCGTCAGCGATGATCTGGCCGATGGAGGCATCGCTGTTGGCCGAGATGGAACCGACTTGAGCGATTTCCTTGCTGGTCGTGACCGGCTTGGATTGCTTCTTCAGTTCAGCCACGGCAGCGGCGACAGCCTTGTCGATGCCGCGCTTCAGGTCGATCGGGTTGAAACCGGCGGCAACGTACTTCAGGCCTTCCATGACGATGGCTTGAGCCAGCACGGTGGCGGTCGTGGTGCCGTCACCGGCGTTGTCGGAGGTCTTGGAGGCAACGTCCTTGACCAGTTGTGCGCCGATGTTCTCGAACTTGTCCTTCAGTTCGATTTCCTTGGCGACGGACACGCCGTCCTTGGTCACGGTCGGGGCGCCGAACGAGCGCTCCAGCACGACGTTGCGACCCTTGGGGCCCAGGGTGGTCTTAACAGCGTTGGCGAGAACGTTCACGCCGCGGACGATACGCACACGGGCGTCGTCACCGAACAATACTTGCTTGGCAGCCATTTCTTAGCTTCCTTCGAAAATTCGTTTGAGGCGGGGTTTACTGAACCACGGCGAGGATTTCGTCCTCGCGGATGACGAGCAGTTCTTCGCCATCAACCTTCACGGACTGGCCGGCGTACTTGCCGAACAGAACCTTGTCGCCAGCCTTCAGGTCGACCGGCAGGATCTTGCCGTCTTCGGTCTTCTTGCCGGGGCCGACGGCCACGACTTCGCCCTGATCAGGCTTTTCAGCGGCGCTGTCGGGGATGACGATGCCCGAGGCAGTCTTGCGCTCGTTTTCGAGGCGTTTGACGATCACGCGATCGCCCAGGGGACGCAAGGCCATGAGGAACTCCTGTTTACTTGATTGAAAGTGAATGATCGGTTAGCCCCGGGAGGGCTGTTAGCACTCACCGGTGTCGAGTGCTAATTATAGGGATGATGTTGCAGGGTTCAAGGGGGGAGGGACGGCTGTTACATATTCGGGGTTCGGCTGGACGATGGCCAGACTAGGCCGCCAATTGTCACTCGCGTTCCACCATTTGAGATTCCGGCCCCCATGAGCCGGGCGCCGAACACTTCCCTGCTTGATCACCCAGGCGCTGCCGCCACAGAATGAACACGTGTCTATTTTGTGTTGGACGGGGTTGGAATTCTGGAGACGCCATGTATATCAGCGAGCAACTGCTCAATCCTGATGAGCGCCGACTGCGCTTATCGACTCAACTCGGCGTTCAAAGCGTCGTGCTCGACAACCGTGGCACCGAGCTCGTGTCAGCCCGCGGCGGTGTCAGCAAATGGGACGCCGCCAAGCTCGCCGCCTATCGACAATGGGTTGAAGGTTTTGGCCTGAAGCTGGATGTCTTTGCATTGGATGTGGGTTCCATTCTTCTGGATTCGATGATCGACATGGATAGCGCCAAGCGGCAGCGCGCAACCCTGGCCGACAACATCCAGAAGGCGGCGGATGCGGGCATCACTTGTCTTAAGTACAACGTCCAAATGGTAGGCATCACGCGCACGGGGTTGAAGCCCGGGCGCGGCGGCGCCCGGAACTCCGGATTTGTCTACCGGGAATACTCGCCAGAAAACGAACGCAAGCACTCCTACTGGGGCGTCGGGTATCCCAGCAATCAAGAGGAAGGCGGGTCGGAGTCGGCGCTGCTGTGCGGCCAGAAGATGGCGCGTGTAGTGCCGCCGGTGACCGAGCAGGCTGGCTGGGACGCCATCGAATTCCTGGTTGAAGGCTTGGTGCCTGCGGCGGACAAGGCCGGTGTGCGGCTGGCCTGCCATCCGCACGATCCGGCGTACCCGGTCGGGGGCCTAAACGGGGTTGAGCATGTAGTCGGGTCGGCCGACGGCTTGCGCCGCTTCCTGGCCTTGTCTCCCAGCAAGAACCACGGGCTCAATTTCTGCCAGGGAACGGTTGCCGAGATGTTCAAGGAGCCCGCCAGGCACATGATCCCCGTGATCGAAGAGTTCGCCTCCACCGGCCGCATCTTCATGGTCCATTTCCGCAATATCCGGGGCGGCTACCTGGATTTTCAAGAGGTCTTTCCTGACGAGGGTGATGTCGACATGCTGGAGGCCGTGAAGGCGTACCAACGCGGAGGGTACGCCGGGCCGTTGTGTCCCGATCACGTGCCCGTCTCCGACATCGATGAAGGGCGGGAACGTTTCATGGCGTTCGCGCTGGGCTACACGCGCGGCCTGTTGCAGGCCGCCGGCGTGTGGTCGCCGCCGGGGCGCTGAATCGCCATGGCCGAAGCCAGAAAGTTGCGCAGCCAGCGGTGGCTCGCGAACGATGATTTCCGAACCTTCAACCACCATAGCCGGTTCATGCAAATGGGCTTCGAGCGAAAAGATTGGGAAGGCAAACCGATCGTCGCCATTATCAATAGCTGGTCGGAGTTCAACCCCTGCCATATGCACTTTCGGCAGCGCGTCGATGACGTCAAACGGGGGGTCTTGCAGGCAGGCGGCTTTCCGTTGGAGATGCCCGCCATGTCGCTGAATGATGCGCTGGTCAAGCCCTCGGCGCTGCTCTACCGCAATCTGATGGCGATGGAAATCGAAGAAATGATTCGGTGCTATCCGGTTGACGCCGTGGTGCTGATGGGCGGTTGCGACAAAACGACGCCGGCGACGCTGCTTGGCGCCATCAGCGCCGGCGTGCCTGCGGTGTTCCTGCCCGCGGGTCCCATGCTGCGTGGCCATTCTCGCGGCAAGACGTTAGGCTCGGGATCGGATGCGTTCAAGTTCTGGGACGATCGCCGTGCCGGACTTATTACCGAAGCAGAGTGGGACGGCATTATCAGCGGCATTGCACGCAGCCCGGGCACCTGCATGACGATGGGAACCGCCAGTACCATGACCGCGATCGCAGAGGCTTTGGGGATGGCGTTACCCGGCGCGTCCTGCATCCCGGCGGTGGACGCGGCGCGCTGGACACATGGATGTGGGCCTGGATGATTTTGACCGCATCAGCCGCCAAGTACCCGTGATTGCGAACATCCGCCCCAACGGCGACAGCCCCTATCTGATGGCGGATTTTTACTTTGCAGGCGGCTTGCCCGTATTGATGTCGCGGCTGCAAGCGCACCTGGATCTGGACGCGCTGACCGTCACAGGTCAGAGCCTGCGCGTTAACCTTTCCTCGGCTCAAGTCTTCAATGACGAGGTGATTCGTCCGCTGGAGCGGCCCGTCTATGCGGAGGGCGCGCTGTCCGTGCTGCGCGGCAACCTTGCGCCAGATGGATGCGTGATCAAGCCCAGTGCGATGAGTCCGAAGTATCTGAACCATCGCGGCCCGGCGTTGGTGTACGACGACTACCCCAGTCTGAAGCGGATGCTGGACGATCCGGACGCGGACGTCACGGAAAACCATGTGATCGTGCTTCGCAATGCAGGCCCGAAGGGCGGTCCGGGCATGCCTGAATGGGGCATGATCCCCGTGCCCCTGAAGCTGGTCAGGCAAGGCGTGCGCGACATGCTGCGCATCAGCGACGCGCGCATGAGCGGCACCAGCTATGGCGCATGCGTCTTGCATGTGGCGCCCGAAGCGTATGTGGGCGGCCCGCTGGCACTGGTGCAGGCGGGCGACATCATTGCCATTGATGTGCCAGGGCGACAGATCCGGCTGGAAGTCAGCGACGACGAATTGTCTCGCAGGCGTGCGCAATGGCACGCGCCGCCCGCCCGATTCGGCAGAGGCTACGGCAAGATGTTCACCGACCACATCCTGCAAGCGGATCAAGGCTGCGACATGGATGTGCTGCTGGCGCAGGCCGGCGAATGCGCCGGCGAGCCAGATATTTTTTGAGTTCTTCCTGCTCAATTCCAGAGTCTGAGACAAAGGCACCTGATCGCCCGCGCGCCGCCTTGAGCGCGTGGAGGCGTCGGTACACACTCTGAACCTAGCACCGGGCGCGGTCCTGCGCGGTGTGCATTTCCCGCAATGCGCACGGTCTGCCCCCAACAAAAATAATCTGGAGACCTAGACATGTTGCGTGCGCGCCAGCGCTTTCTCATTCTCGCTTTGATCACGATCGTACTTGCCTTTAGCACGGGCGATCGCGCGACCTTGTCTGTCGCTGGTTCAGGCATGTCCAAGGAGCTGGGTCTGTCTCCTGTGCAGATGGGATGGTTGTTCTCGTCTTTCGCATGGGCCTATGTGCTGGCACATGTTCCTGCGGGGTGGCTGGTCGACAGGCTCGGCGCCAAGCGCACCGTACTGGGCGGCCTGGTGCTGTGGTCGGCGTGCACGATGTTCATGGGCGCCGCCGGATGGTTTGCTTCCGCGTTCGCCGCGTTGCTGGTTCTGCGCTTTCTGCTGGGCACGTTCGAGGCCCCGGTGGGTCCGGCCTCGGGCCGTGTGATCGCCGCTTGGTTTCCCGCGCAGGAGCGCGGCGTGGCCGGCGCCATCTTCAACAGTGCGCAGTATCTGTCGTTGGCCCTGTTCACGCCGTTGATGGGCTGGTTGGACCATATGTTCGGCTGGGAACATGTGTTCTCGGTCATGGGCGCGCTGGGCTTGTTGCTGGCGCTGCTGTGGTGGCGTGCCTATCAGGTTCCAACCGAACACCCCAAGCTCACCGCCCAGGAATTGGAATTGATGCGCAACGGCGGCGCACTCGTTGATCTGCCGGCCCATGGCGTGGCCCCATCCACGGACGGCGATGTGCAGCCCGATGCGGACGGCATGGTGCAGCGCACGCCCAACCTGCTTGATCTATTCCGCAGCAGGATGTTGACGGGCATTTTCCTGGCGCAGTATTGCATTACCGCCATCACCTGGTTCTTCGTGTCGTGGTTTCCGACCTATCTTGTGAAAGAGCGCGGCATGAGCATTCTGACAGCGGGATTTGTGGCGTCGTTGCCGGCCATCGCCGGCTGCGTGGGTGGCGTGCTGACGGGATTTGTGTCGGACTGGCTGCTCAAGCGCACGCAGTCACTGACGATTGCGCGCAAGGTGCCCATCACCATCGGCCTGCTGCTGACCTCGGTCATGATCGGCTGCAACTACGTTGATACCGACTGGATCGTGGTGGCGCTGATGTCGCTGGCCTTCTTTGGCAAGGGCTTCGGATCATTGGGCTGGACGGTGGTGGCCGATACTGCGCCCAAGTCGATGATCGGTTTGACTGGCGGCGTGTTCAATGCGGTCGGGAACACGGCGGGCATCACTACGCCCGTCGTGATTGGGTACATCCTGGGCACGACGGGTTCGTTCCACCAAGCCTTGGTGTTTGTGGGCTTGCACGGTGTAGTTGCCGTGGCGAGTTACTGGCTGCTGGTGGGCCGCATCCAACGCTTTGAGCCCAAGCGCAGAGCGCCGGCGTTGCGCGAGATTCACGCCCGTCCATCAAACCCGTGATGGGGTATTGGGGATCAGGCGCTGTCGCGCACGACAAGCGTGAATCCCAGGTCGTGAACGCGCTGGCCATCGTTGGATGCGCCGCGCAGGCGGCGCGCCAGCAAGTCGCCTGCGTGCTCACCCAGCGCGCGGGAATCGATTCTGATGGTTGTCAGCGCCGGGACGCTGGCGATGGCGACCGGCAGGTCTGAAAATCCGGCGACGGCAATGTTCTGGGGAACGCGCCAGCCGTGGTTTCGGGCCGCCAGCAGCGCGCCTAGCGCCAGGGTGTCGTTGCCGCAAAACACACCGTCAAGACCGGGATGCGCATCCACCAATGCTTCCAGACCATGAACGCCATCCTGGATGCTGGAAGGCGGCTTGACGAGGTGCATATGAACGCTGGAGACGCCAGCTGCTGTCGCGGCTTCCCGGAACCCGCGCAAGCGCTGCGCGGAACGGGGTTCATCCGCGCCGATGAATCCCAGCTGCTGGCAGCCGCGGCCTGTCAGATGCCGGGCCATTGTGGCGCCGGCGTCCGCGTTGGAAAAGCCCACCACGGTGTCAATCGGCGTATCGATCAAATCCCAGCATTCGATCACCGGTATGCCCGAACGTTGCAGCTTCGCTTGCACGGCAGGCAAATGCTGCGTGCCGGTTACGACGATGGCGTCGACGCGCCGGCCAATAAAGGCGTCAACCAATCGCTCTTCTTCATGCGGGTCGTATCGGGTCTGCCCAAGCAGCAATTGATAACCTGCTGCCGACAAGCGGGCCGACAGACCGTCCATCGTGTCGGCGAACCACGCATTGGATAGGGTGGGCACCAGGGCGCCGACAATGCGTGAACGGCGTGACGCCAGCGTGCCAGCATTCAGATTGGGCACGAATCCCAGGCGGGCGATCGCGGCCAGGACAGTGGCGCGCGTTTTGGGGGCGACGCTGTCCGGCGCATTGATCACGCGCGAGACCGTCACCCGCGCGACGCCGGCTTCGCGGGCGACGTCAGCCATCTGGACGCGGGTTGCGGCGTGCGTCATGTGCTGCTCCGTTCAATGACCTCGAAGCCAAGATCGGCGAATTTCGCGCCGGGCGCGGAGTTGCCCAAACGGGCCATCAACATCTTTCCGGCCCGTTCGCCCATCTCTGCACGGCGGATCCGGATGGTCGACAAGGCGGGAGAGGCCGCCCGGGAAATCGACAGATCGCCAAAGCCCATGATGGCAAGCCGCTCGGGGACCGGCAGGCCGTTTTGCCGGCAGGTGAACAGCAAGCCTGCCGCCAGCAGGTCGTTGTTGCAGAACACCGCCGTGATGTCCGGGCGGCGTGTCAGCATCTGTTCCAGACAGGGTCCGGCCGCGTCGATCTGAACCGGAGGCGGGATGAGCGCCGCTTCGATATCAGGCAGGTCGGCGGCCAGCGCTTCCGCGCGAAAGCCTTGCAGGCGTTGCCGGGACCGCGCCTCATCGGCGCCAATGAATGCCAGCGTGCGATGACCTCGATCAATCAGATGGCGCGCGGCGGCGCGTCCTGCGCCTGCATTCGAAAACCCGACGGCCATATCGATCAGCGTGGTGTGCCCCGGGCCCGGTAGGCCCCAGGTCTGCACGACGGGCACGTTCGCGCGTTGCAGTTTCAGGCGCAGCGCTTTGGGCTGCGAAAAGCCGGTCAGCACCAAGCCGTCGACGCGGCGGCCCAGGAACGTATCCACAAGCGCTGCTTCCACCTGTTTGCTGTAGCCACTTTGGCCTAGCAACAATTGATATCCGTCTCCGGCCAGCGTATGCGTCAACGCTTCGATCGTTTCGGCAAAGACCAGGTTGGATATCGTTGGGACGATGGCGGCGACGATGCGGGAACGGTTGGAGGCCAGACTGCCCGCCATCAGGTTGGGCACATAGCCCAGCAGGGCGATTGCGCGGCGCACGGCCGCCAGCGTATCGCGAGACACCTTTTCGGGGGTATTCAAGGCGCGCGAAACGGTGACGAGTGAGACGCCCGCCTCTCGGGCGACGTCGCTCATGCGGGCATTGCCGGGTATGTGAGGCGAAAGTTCCAAAGTGTGGGACGCGAGGCGATGTCGATAAAAGGGGTGGATTGCGAAATCCGGGCAGGCGTTCAAAATGAAAGCGCTTCCATAATTCTATCCATAAAAAGCGGCTACGACCGCACAGGAGACAAAGCATGAGCCGTAGATTTCTATTCACCGCGCTATGCCTGGTGGCCAGCATGGTGACACTGCCTGGCGCGGCTTGGGCGCAAGCTGACTATCCGTCGCGTCCGGTGAAAATTGTCGTGCCCTTTCCCGCTGGCGGCACCAGCGATCTGATGGGCCGCTTGATTGCCGATGTGCTCGGCCGCGAGCTCAAGCAGGCTTTCGTCGTTGAGAACAAGGGGGGCGCCGGAGGCGCGATCGGCACGGAGCAAGTGGCAAGAGCGCAGGCCGATGGCTATACGCTGCTGTTGTCGGGGATAGGCAGCAACGCCATTATTCACGGCTTCACGCCAAAGCCGTCGTATGACTCGAACAGCGACTTCGTTCATATTTCCCAATTGGCGGCCGGGCCGAATGTGCTGGTCGTGAACCCCGCGTTTTCTGCGAAGACCTTTCAGGAATTTATTGCCTGGGTTAAGGCACATCCTGGCAAATTCGACTACGGCCAGGTCAATGCGTCATCTGGTCACGTGACGACCGAATACCTGAAGCAGGTGGCGGGCCTGGACATGGTGGGCATCCCTTATAAGGGGGGTGCGCCTGCGTTGAACGATGTGCTGGCTGGCCAGATTCCCGGCATGTTCACCAATCAAGATGCGGTGTTGCCGCATGTGAAAGCGGGAAAGTTGCGGGCATTGGCCGTGACCAGCATCGAACGTAATCCGCTGTACCCCGATGTGCCGACCGTGGCCGAGTCCGGCTATCCGGGTTTCAGTGCCGTGTCGTGGACAGGGTTGTCCGCACCCAAGGGCACGCCCGCCGCTGTCGTCGCCAAGCTGGAGGCGGCGATGGTCAAGGGGTTCTCTGACCCCGCCGCGCGTGCAAAGCTCGAAGCCAGCGGCTTCGTGGTCGTGGCGTCCCGGTCGGCGGATTACAGCCGATTCGTACAGCAAGAAATCTCCCGCTGGGAACAAGTGGTTCAGAAGGCCGGCATCAAGCTCAATTGAGCAGGCCCACATTTTCGTTGTCCTCTATCCGGAATTGATCAAATGAAAGCTGTCCAATCCAACATCGTGTCTTATGCCAAGGCAGACGCCAACGTGCGCACCGCGGCTGAGAGCGGCGACCGTATCGAATGGATCAAGGTATCGCTGGTGTATCTGCCGCTGGCGACGCCCGTCAGTGACGCCAAGGTGCTCACAGGCCGGCAGAAGCCATTGACCGAGATCGCGTTCATCTTTGCCGAGATCCGCACGCGCGACGGCCATGAGGGCATCGGCTTCGGCTATTCGAAGCGCGCCGGCGGTCCAGGCATGTATGCGCACGCCAAGGAAATCGCGCCCAACCTGCTGGGGGAAGACCCCAGCGATATTTCCAAGCTGTTCACCAAGTTGCTATGGGCGGGCGCGTCCATGGGCCGCAGCGGCCTGACGACACAGGCGATTGCGCCATTCGACATTGCGCTGTGGGACCTGAAGGCCAAGCGCGCGGGTCTGCCGCTGGCCAAGCTGCTGGGCGCGCATCGCGATTCGGTGCAGTGCTACAACACGTCGGGCGGTTATCTGCATACCCCGCTGGACCAGGTGTTGAAGAACGTGCAGATTTCGCGCGAAAGCGGCATCGGCGGCATCAAGCTCAAAGTGGGCCAGCCTGACTTGGCGATCGATGTCCAGCGCGTGGGCGAGGTGCGCAAGCTGCTGGGCAACGACTTCCCGCTGATGGTCGACGCCAACCAGCAATGGGACCGGCAGAAGGCGACGCGCGCTTGCCGCGCTTTTGAAGACTTTGATCTGACCTGGATTGAAGAGCCCTTGGACGCGTATGACTTCGAGGGCCATGCGCAACTGGCGAACCGCTTTGATACCGCCATTGCTACGGGCGAAATGCTGACCAGTGCGGGCGAGCACGCCCAGTTGATCCTGGCGGAAGGCAGTGATTTCATTCAGCCGGACGCCCCGCGCGTGGGCGGCATCACCCCGTTCCTGGAAATCATGGCGTTGGGAGCATTCAAGGGCCGCAAGCTGGCCCCGCATTTCGCCATGGAGATTCACCTGCACCTGGCGGCCGCCTATCCCATCGAGCCGTGGCTGGAGCACTTCGAGTGGCTGGGTCCGATGTTTAATGAGCAGATGCACTTGAAGGATGGCCGCATGTACGTGTCGGATCGGCCCGGGCTGGGGTTCTCGCTGAGCGAACAGGCAATCGCCTGGCGCGCGGACTTCGAAGAGTTCGGCAAGCGTCCGTAGCGATCGAAAGGGCCGGCAATGCCGGCCAAGTAAAAAGCGCGCCAGTCTCTCGGGACTGACGCGCTTTTTCTTGCCTTCTTAGGTAGGCTAGGCTTGTTTGAACGCACCATTCACAAGCCGCCAGAGATTCAGCGGGTTGTCCGCCAGCAGCTCAGCGGGCAGCAGGGCTTCTGGCACATCCTGATAGCAAACAGGGCGTAGGAAGCGGTCGATGGCTTGCGCACCCACCGAGGTGTACATCGCGTTGGTCGTGGCTGGGTAGGGGCCACCGTGAACCATCGCGTGGCAGACTTCCACGCCCGTCGGAAAGCCGTTGACCAGGATGCGGCCGGCTTTGCGTTCCAGCACGGGCAGCAGCGTGCGCGCCAGCGGATGGTCGGACTCGTCCAGCAACAAGGTAGCGGTCAGTTGGCCCTCAAGATGCTCGGCGACTCGGTGCAGGGTGTCTTCATCCCGCACCCGGATGAGCAACGCAGCGGGCCCGAAGACTTCGGCCTGTAGCGCTGTCTCTGCCAACAGGTGCTCGGCATCGCTGAGAAACAGCGCGGCCTGAGCGGCGTTGGGACGCCCTTCGGATGAGAGACCTGTCGCCACGGTGGATACCCCATCGGCAGCTTGCCACGCCGCCTTGCCCGAGCAATACGCGTCGTGGATGCCTGGGGTCAGCATGGTCTGAGCGGGCTTCTTGCCCACTGCCCGGGCAGCCGCGGCGACGAACGCATCCAGGCCGGGCCCGTCCACTGCCAGCACCAGGCCGGGATTCGTGCAGAACTGGCCGGCGCCCAGCGTCAAGGAATCTGCGAACGCGCTGGCCAGTGCTTCGGGACGGGCGGCCAAGGCGCCTGGAAGCAGAAACACGGGGTTGATGCTGCTCATCTCTGCGTACACCGAAATCGGCTCGGTGCGTTGCTGCGCGATACGCTGCAACGCCAGCCCGCCCTGGCGGGACCCCGTGAAGCCGACCGCCTTGATGGCGGGATGGGCGACCAACGATTCTCCCAGCTTGCGTCCCGATCCGATCAGCAAAGAGAACACCCCCTCGTGCAGTCCCAGCCTGGCAACCGCTTGTTGAATGGCTCGGCCCACCAGCTCCGAGGTGCCCAAGTGCGCCGAGTGGGCTTTGACGATCACGGGGCAGCCTGCCGCCAGCGCGCTGGCGGTGTCGCCACCAGCCACCGAAAATGCCAGCGGAAAATTGCTGGCGCCAAAGACGGCGACGGGACCCAGCGGCAGTTTGGACATGCGCAGGTCGCTACTGGGCAGCGGCTGCCGCTGCGGCAACGCCGTGTCCAGCGTGGCGCGCAGGAAATGCCCCTGGCGGACAACGCTTGCGAACAGGCGCAGTTGTCCGGTCGTGCGGCCGCGTTCTCCTTGCAGCCGAGCAACGGGCAGGCCCGTTTCTGCATGCGCCCGTTCAATCAGGGTGTCGCCCAGCGCCTCGATGTTGTCGGCGATGGACTCCAGCAAGGCGGCTCGGGTCTCCATGGGTTGCCGTCGATAGGCGTCGAAGGCCTGGGCCGCCAAACGGGCGGCGCGATCCACGTGCGCGGCGCCGCCCAGGCCGAACGGGGGAGTCGGGATCGCCTGATTGGTTGCCGGATTGATGGCGTGGGCGACGCCTTCGTCGCCCGTTACGTCGGATGCTCCGATGAGCATGCTTCCAGACAGTGTCATGTTGCGGTCTCGCATAGGTTTCAGCGTTGCCCTACACCGTGTAGTCAACGGCGGCCCATTCGAAGTACGGCTTCAAATCAGCCACCAATGCGACATGCAGCGGGTGGAACAGGTAGGCATCGAGCTCGGCTGAGTTGTCGACTTCGGACTCCAGGATGTAATCCCAGCTGATGGGGCGCGTCAGTTCGTTGGCGGCAACGCGCCAGAACCGTATCGCCGGAATGTCGGCGCCCAAGGCGCTCATGCGCTCGGCCAGGCGCGCTTCAAGCGCCGCATCACGCTCGACGCCGGGACGCCTGCGGAACAAGACAATGTGCCGGATCATGTTGCTGCCTTCGTGGCGCTTTGCAGGTGATAGCCCCGATCGGCATAGTCAAACGCAACCAGTTCATTGATGCGGGCAGACAGGTCAGCGGGCGAGGCGTAGTAGGCGCGGATCTCTGAGATTTTTCCCGTCTCGGGATCAAAGTCGTACCACTCCGCGCCGCGCAGGGCCGTGCCGCTTTTGTTCTTCCAATGCGTCCATTCGATCATCGCCTCGGGCGTGTCGTGGCTGACGATGATGCGTTCGATGGTCCACTGGGAACCCAGCGTTTCGACACACCACACCCATTTCTTGGCGATGGTGTCGGCGGTGCGCCACGGCACTTCCGGCAAGCCGGCCGGGAAGTAGTGGACGGCGTCGGGGGTGAAGCAATCAACCAGCGCGTCATAGTCGGCGGCATTGCAGGCGTCGAAATAGCGGCGGATCAGCGCGGCGTGGTCTTCGGGGGTAAACGTTTTGCTCATGAGTGCATCCTGAATGCGGCGTGATCAACGGCTGCCTGCGGGCTTGGCGGCGGGGATCGCGGGGCGGCCGTCAGCGACCCATTGCTTGAATTGCGCGCGCGTGGCGTCGCTGGGCGGATACAGGCCCCACAGCGGTTCGCCGGCTTGCACGCGCAAGGCCAGATACGCTTCGATGTCGTCACGCTTTTCACACAGGTCCGCCATTTCTTCGGCCAGATGCGCGGGGATGACGGTGATGTTGTCGCCATCGCCATGGATCACGTCGCCCGGATAGATCGCCACGCCGGCGCAGCCGATCGGCACTTGCAGATCCGCCACATGGTGGTAGCTCAGCCGAGTGGTCGCGGTGACGCCGGTGCTCCAGATTGGAAAATCCATCTGGCTCAGTTCGGTGCCGTCGCGAAAGGTACCGTCCGTGATGACGCCGCGCGCGCCGCGCATCATCATCCGCGTGATCAGCATATTGCCCATGGATGCGGCGCGGCCGTCCTTGTTGCTGTCAATGACAAGCACATGGCCGGGCTCGATCTGCTCGACGCCCACCCATTGCAGGTTGTCCGCCGAGGGCGACGTAGTCAGGTTGCCATAGACGTCCACATCTTCGCGCGCGGGAATGAAGCGCATGGTGTACGCGCGGCCGGCAAAGGGTTTGACCTTTTTGTTCAGCGGCGTCAGGCCGTGCAGCACCGGCTGACGCAGGCCCTTGATATACAGCTGCGTGGTCAGCGAGCCGCTGGTGGCGCGGGCCAGACGGTCCAGGACGGAATCGGGAACATAAGGGGCCGGTTCGCGCTGGGGAATTACGGCCAAGGGGGGAGGGTTTGAGACGCTCATGGTGCGTGGCTGTCGCTTTACGTGAAGGGAAATCGGCGGTTTGTCCCAAATGGTGGAACATCCGGGGATGAATGCCCGCGCCGTCACGGCGCGGCATCCGTTCACGAAATGGTATTGAAGTTGCGGCGAACTTAATATGGAGACCAGCAGCGCGCGAACGTCAAACTTGGCGCTTTTTTCCACATATTGAGACTTGCCCCGATGACAGCAAATACTGGTGATGGAACTGGCTCTTTGGAGAAAGCCATCGACATGTTGGAGGCGGTGGGCGCGGCACCCGATGGCTTGAGCCAGACCGATCTGGCGGCGCAGTTGGCGTTGCCCAGAACCACCACGTACCGCTTGCTGGCAACGCTGGTGGCGCGCGGCATGTTGCGCCGTGACCCGCTGCGCAAGGTCTATCGGCTGGGATTCCGCTGTTTCGAAATGGCGCGCCAGGCCTATACGATGCCGGACTTGGCCGCCGCCGCCGCCTTGGAAATGCGCGGTCTGCGGGACCTGACCGGAGAGACCTGCTATCTGGCGACGCTGGACGGCCTTGAAGTCATTTCGCTTGAACGCTGCGACGGTGCGCATAGCGTGCGATCCGCAGCGGTGTTGGGACAGCGCAAGCCGGTGCATTGCACCAGCCAGGGAAAAGCGATTTTGTCCGTCATGCAAGCCGCGCCACGAGAAGAAATTGTCCGCGACATGACGCTGAGATCGTTCACCCCCCACACAATCACCGACCGGAGGCGTCTGAATGCGGAATTGAAGATCACCGCAGCCCGAGGCTACGCCATCGATGACGAAGAAATCGTGCTGGGCGTGCGCTGTGTCGGGGCGCCTATCGTGGACGCATCCGGCGTGGTGCGGGGCGCCATCAGCGTGGCGGGGCCTGCCTATCGGCTGACGCGCGCCCGAGTGGAATTGCTGGGGCCCGAAGTGGCTCAAGCGGCCCGCCGCATTGGTGCGCAACTCGAAACCGTGAAGCCGCCTGCGGACGGAACTGCCGCAGTGGCCATCGCCGGGCCTTGGGCGTTTCATGGCGCGCATCCGCAATGGTGCCCGGACCGCAAGAGTCTGGTTTGGGCCGACGTGTTAGCGCCGTCGGTACGGCGCCTGGACATGTCGTCCAGGCCGCCGCGCGATGAGCTCGCCTACCGGCTTGAAAATCCGATCAAGGGCCTGTTGCTGGACGCAGACGGAATGTTGGTGGCGGGCGGCAACAGTGCGGTACGCATCGCGCAAGACGGCACGATCAATCCGCAGGCCGCATGGCCGGGCGCAACGTTGATGGCGTTGTGCCAAGGCGGTAATGCCGGCGAGGCCTGGGCGGCGTTCGAACAGGAGGAAGGAGCAGGCTGCGTGGTAGGCGTGATCGCATTGCCCACGGGTCGGTTTGAGCCCCATTGGGCCATCGCTGAACCCGTGCAGGCCTTGCAGTGGTGCGCCAAGGAATGTGAGCTTTACGCGGTGACGCCCGCGTCCGGCGCCATCCTGATTTTGCAACCGGGCCATGACAGCGTGCGCCGCCTGGCCAGCATGCCCAAAGGCTCAGGACTGCTAAGCGGACTTGCGCTGGACGCCGACGGCGGCATCTGGACCGCGCTCTGCGACGGCTGGAGCGTCGTGCGCTTCACCCGGGATGGGCTGCTGGATCGGGTGGTGGGCTTGCCGGTGCCTTGCCCGACAGATCTGGCGGCGGCTGGTGCGCGCATGATTGTCACGACAGCGCGCCAGCAAGTCGCCCTGGACACGTTGGCCAAGGCGCCTTTGTCCGGATGCCTGTTTGAGTTTCCGCTTTAGGCAACTTCGTACGCGAAGCTTTTGGCAGTAGGCACCGGCGACCCGCCACTCGTCTCCCCGCATGAACGCCGGCCTTCGTAACCGCCGCGCGGCTTTTGTTTGTGCTTTCCCGGTGCTTCTCCGGTGCTCTTCCCGGGGGGCGGGCACGGTAGGTCCGTCGTGTTAAACCGCATACGTCACCCGGTGCGCCTCGGTCGGCAGCGGCAGGTCCCAGCGGTGCAGCATGCTGGTCAACGTCTTGTTCGATAGCGATGTGTCGCGCCGAGTGTTCCGGCGCAGCAGCTCGGCGCGCGGTTGTTCCAGATAGACCAGTTCAACTTGCGCATGATACGAATACAGCAGATCCAACGTCTTCTTGCGCATCAGCTCGCTAAGGTGGGTGGCGTTCCAGACGAAGGGCGCCTTGCGCCGCAGCAGTTCGCGGGCACGGTCGATAGCCAGGTGCGCCACCATGCCTTCGTTCTTGCCGTGGCGCAGGCCCAGTTCTTCTCGCGCATCGTCGAACGAAATCACCGGCAACTCGGGATGATGCCGGCTTACCCAGGTGTTCTTGCCCGACGCGGGCAATCCGGACATCACAATCACCCGCGATCCAGGTTCCTGAAACAACGGGTAATCGGGGTGCACGTCGGCGCCGCGAAAATAGCTGACCGCGGTATGGGCATCGGCGAAGGCGCGTGGCTGCCCAAAGCACCGTTCGTCGCGCGCCAGCTCGCAGAACAACGCGATGTTGTCCAGCACGCGCTGACCGTCCGCGCAGATGCGTCCGCGCATGTCGGCTTCGGCCAGCATGGCCAGCAATGGAATGTCGACCTGCCAGGACAGTTCACGCACGATGAACTCGGGCGTCTTGCCGCGACGCGAGCCTTCCAGTGCGAAGAACGGTACCTGATGGACCGCGATCAACCGGCACACGGCCTCGCGCACGGCAAAGGGCACGCCTGCATCCCACAGCGCAATCCGCGCATCGATGGCGCCCTTGCGGGAGTGGCCGGGCTGGCCGATGGCGCCGGTGACCGGGTCGATGACGGTCGTGCTGTGCTTGGCGATGTCGTGCAGCAGCGCGGCAAGAAATACGATTTCCTGGTCGGCCCGAGCCGCCGTTTGGTATTGCGGCAATGCCAGCAGCGCTTCCATCACCATTTTCGTGTGGGTCCAGACATCGCCTTCGCCGTGATAGCGCGGGTCTTGCGGCGTGGTCTTGGCCAGCTCCAGCGCGGGAAATGCCGCCAGGCAGGCATTGAAATCCGGCGCCTTGCCCGGAGCAGGCGTAAGTGCCCGCAGTGCTTCGTATTGCATGATCTATTCCTTATTGTCCGGCGGCGCCGCGCAGCGTGTCCCAGTCCACCGCGAGACGCGGCGCGTAGAGATCAACGCCGGGCGCCAACTGGTTGGGCACGTAGGGCTGCTCGGAATGATGTTTGTCCGAATCCAGGATGGCTTGAACGAAATCTCGTCTTACCCACTTGTAGCGGGCGATCGTCCTGCCGTCGGCTTCCACTTTGACGTACAGGCCTTCCGACAGGTCCGATTTGTCGCATTGTTTCCAGGCGCGCTGCAGGTCCAAGCCTTCTCGCTGCACGGTGGCTTCAAAAGCCTTGCGCCAGTCTGGCGTCTTGGCCAGCGACGGCCGCAGCAGGGCCTTGAGCGTGTCAAGCCTGGGTGGCGCCACGCCTTCATACAGGACGGGCACCGACAGCACGGGGCCATTGGCCAGCAAGACGCGGCGCGCCTGGGTGGACAGGAATTCGCCGCTGTGACGATCCAGGACATCGAACTCAAAAAAATGATGCGGCAAGGCGTCGTAGAAAACCGAGTGCTTCTTCGACAGCGTTTCGCCATACATCACGTAGCGGTCCTCCAGGCGGTCAAGCAGCCAGTCGGTGTGCGCCGCGGCCCAGGCTTTTACGAAACTGAATTGCCGTTCGCGTCCGCCTCCCACCAGGTAGTGGCCGCGCGATTGCAGCAGCAGTTCGCCCGATGGGCTGAAGCTGATGCCGGTGTTCGCGCCGTCGAGCTTTTCTTCGACGACCAGGTGCAGGCCGGCCAATTGACGGTACGGCACGTGGTCGTGGCCTTCGTCGCCGTCTTGCAGGCGCGAGCCTTCCAGGTGGGGAGTGCGGGGATAGCGAAACAGGTCCAGCGATTGCGCGTAAGCGCAGAAATCTTGCGTCATGGGATCTTCTCCAGTGTGATGGAAAAGCCGACGACGCAGTCTGGACGGGAAAGGAAAGCGAGTGGGTGTGTGCTTCCTGGAACCGCGCCTGGACCCCATGGCGTGCGCTCAAGACTCAGGCGTCGAGCAGCACGGGGCGCGCAGGCAGACCGCGATTACCAGGGCGGTAGTCGTCGGCGTTTAGGCGTAGTGACGGATGGCAGACACGGTTGCACTCAAATGGAAAAGCGGGTTGAAGAAGAGGCGGGATCCTAAGACATCGAAAAGGGTTTTGTCAATGCGAGGCATGACGCGGGTGATAGACGTTTACTTGGCTTGCGCGTCGCCAGCGATCTTCCTGGCCGTCAGCGTCACGGTGAAAAACTCGTTTAGCTTTTCGGCCGAAACGGTATCCAGCTGGGGCGTTCCGTAATCGGTATGTTGCCCGCCTTCGAATCGGGGGTAATACCCTTTCCAGAAATAGCGCGCCTGGGTACCGCCCGCGAGCATTTTTTTCGCGGGCAGCCCCGCTACGAATCGCGTATCGGCACTATCCGTCCGCGCTTGCAAAGCGACGCGCGCTTCAGTCAATGCCCAATGGCATACCCCGCGCCCGTAATAGTCCTCGTCGAGCAGCATGTCGGCATACACGGTGCCCACGTACTCGGTGGCGGATATACGGGAAAGGCGGAACGGTTCGTGGCTGGACAATGTCGGCACGTGGCCGGACAGGGCGTTGGATTTTCCACAGCGGGCGCCGTTGCTGGCGTCGAACTGCACAGTGCCCTCTGCCACCGTAAACGGCGATTTGCCGTCGCCTGCGCTTGATAGATCGGACGCATTGGCAAGTGTGAGCCGTATCTCGTAGGCCTGCGTCGCAGCGGGGTTCAGCTTGCGCAGCGGTGCCTTCGTCGTGCTATCGGCGTAACCGGACCCGCACCCGGCGGTGGCCAGCAGGGCTAGCGTCGGCAAAGCCCAACGTAAGGCCGGCAACGAAAGATATCGAAGGGCGCGCGACAATGTCGATGTTTCCTATGGGAGGGATTTATTGTCGAAGTTTGCCACGAAATTGAACGTCGGCTTCTGCATCGCGGATCCGATTACCGGCGTGCGCATGCTGGATGGGGCCGATGAGCGTTTCGCGCGGCGCACCGTGACCTTGCGGGCCGAGGCCTACCTGCCTCAAGAGGCTTGCCGTAGTGGTACAGGATGCCCGTCATCGAACCGCCACGGATTCGAATGGAGGGGGCTGCCAGCCGCCGCCAAGCGCCTTGAACACCGAGATGGCCGCCCGTGCCGAATCGGTCTGCGCTTGCGCTCGGGCATCCGAAGCCTGCAACAGCGTTTCGTCTGCGTGCAGGACATCGATCAGGCTGGCTGTGCCTTTCTCGTAGGCCATGAATGACGACTGACGCGCACGGGTCAGAGAATCTTCGCCACCGGCAAGCGTCGTGGCTTGCGTCTCGCGGTTGACCAGGGCGGAGAAGGCGTTCTCGACGTCTTCGGTGGCGCGCAGCACGGACTGGCGGTAGGCCGCGAGGGCTTCTGCTTCCTGTCCCTTGGCCTGATCGATCTGCGCGTTGATACGACCGAAGTCGAAAAGCCGCCACCGTAGACCTAGAACCGCCGCCGACTGGCTGGCGCCGCTGGAGAAAAGGTTGCCGCTGGAAATGGATGTGGCGCTACCCAGCAAGGCATTCAGGGAGAATTTTGGGTAGTACTCGGCGATAGCCACGCCAATGCGCGCGCTGGACGCGGCAAGCCGACGTTCTGCCACGATGAGATCGGGCCTGCGCCGTAACAGATCCGCGGGCGTCCCTGTGGACGCGATCCGCGGCGCCTTGGGGATAACTCCGGTGGCCGCCAGTTCCGCGCGATTGGTGCCCGGCGGGGTGCCTAGCATTACGTCCAATGCATTCATCGCGGCGTCCAAGCCGGTCTGGATTACGGGAACCGTTGCCAGCACCTGGGCGAGCGAGCCCTCGGTCTGCCGAACCTGGTACTCGGCGGCAAGGCCCTTGCTGTGTAGTAAGCGAACCTTCTCCAATAACCCACGTTGCGTCTTCACCTGGTGGCTCGCAATGTCCAGGCGCGCCTGCAATCCGCGAATGGTGATGTAAATGTCGGCGGTCTGCGCGGCGACGGCCAGTCGTGTAGCGGCAGCGCCCGCCTCGGATGCCTGGTATTCGGCCATCGCGGCCTGGCGTTCGCGGCGCAACCCTCCAAACACGTCCAGTTCCCAGCTTGCTCCCAGGTTGGTCTCGTACGAATTGCCGTACCGGTCAAAATCCGGGGTGGAGTTCAGCACCTGGCCGAGCGGAGTTTCAATAGACTGATAAGAACGTCCTGCTTGGCCATTGATATTCCCGGTGGGCAATAATGCGGCTGTCGCAGCGCCGAGGCCGGCGCGCGCCTGAGTCACCCTGGCCATGGCCTGGGCCAGATCCAGGTTCTGCTCAAGCGCCCTTGTGACGAAGTGACTCAGTACTGGGTCTCCAAAGCCCTCCCACCAGATCGCAAGGCTGGCGGGGGTCGCTGCTGCCCGATTTTCGACGGCGCGCTGGCCCATGTAGTGCTCTGAAAGGGGAGTATCCGGTCGGTGATAGTCCGGACCCACCGCACAACCCGTCATCAGGCAGGCGCTCATGACGAGGGCGAGAGAGCGAGGGGAAAGCATGGGGATCCTTGAATGAGCAATCTGAGGTGACGATATTACTATATGGTCACTCGTTGTCAATCACAGTTCGTCAGGCTAAGCTAATTAAATGACTGAAAACGGCACTACCACCCATTCGCGTGGGCCTTCGGAGCACAACGTACGCGACCAGATCGTCGAGGCGGCGACCGAGCACTTCAGCCACTACGGCTATGAGAAGACCACTGTGTCCGATCTGGCCAAGGCGATTGGATTCTCCAAGGCTTATATCTATAAATTCTTCGACTCGAAGCAGGCGATCGGCGAGGTGATTTGCTCGAACCGGCTTGCGATCATCATGCAGGTGGTTGACTCTGTGATCGCTGATTCGCCCACGGCTTCAGAGCGATTGCGCAGGCTTTTCCGCGCTCTGACCGAAACCGGCAGCGATCTTTTCTTCCATGATCGCAAGCTCTACGACATCGCTGCCGTTGCCGCACGCGACCAGTGGCCTTCCGTGCGCGCCCTGGAGGCGCATTTGCGTCAGGTGATCCAAGGCATCCTTCTAGAGGGGCGCGAATCCGGCGAATTCGAGCGCAAGACGCCGCTGGATGAAGCGTCCAACGCAATCTATCTGGTCATGCGGCCTTATATCAATCCCGTACAGCTTCAGTACAACCTCGACATGGCGACTGAGTCGGCAGTGCAGCTTTCCGCCCTCATCTTGAGGAGCCTGTCGCCCTGAACGTGTAGTGACTGTTGACTTTACTAGTCACTAGTTTGAGAATGCGGTTCCTGTTCTACTCATTTAAGTAAGGGAACCCATGCTTCGGCTTCGACCTGCCACTATTGCCGTTTGCTTGCTGCCTTTCGTCTTGACGGCGTGTGGCGAGTCCTCTAAGGCCGACGATCCACGCACGCGCGCTCCACTCGTGAGATCGACAGCGGTCCAACATTCTTCCGACATATCCCGTTCGTTCACCGGCACTGTCGCCGCCCGGGTGCAGAGCGACTTGGGCTTTCGCGTTTCGGGCAAGGTCCTAGAGCGTCTGGTCGATACCGGACAGACCGTCAAGCGCGGTCAGCCCCTGATGCGGCTGGACCCCATTGACCTGGGCCTTCAGGCGCGCGCACAGCAAGAGGCGGTGACGGCCGCGCGGGCACGCGCCAAGCAAACCGCCGATGACGAGGCGCGCTATCGTGATCTGGTCGCGGCCGGCGCCGTGTCGGCATCGGCGTATGACCAGATCAAGGCAGCTGCCGACTCGGCAAAGGCGCAGCTCAGCGTCTCCATCGCACAGGCCGATGTGGCCCGCAATGCCTCGGGCTACGCCGTGCTGCTGGCCGACGCCGATGGTGTGGTTATGGAGACATTGGCTGAACCCGGGCAGGTCGTCAGCCCTGGGCAACCCGTGGTTCGACTGGCGCGCGCTGGCCAGCGAGAAGCGATCGTGAACCTGCCGGAGACGCTGCGCCCGCCTCCTGGCTCCACGGCGCAAGCGACGTTATATGGCAGCAACGCCGGTGCGGTATCCGCCAAGCTCAGGCTGTTGTCTGAGTCGGCGGACCGCCTTACTCGGACGTTCGAGGCGCGCTATGTGCTGGAAGGCGCGCTGGCTAATGCGCCACTGGGCGCGACGGTCACTCTTGATATTCCCGACGGGCCCGCCAACAAGCAGGTGCTTCAGGTGCCGATCGCTGCCGTCTACAACGCCGGCAAGGGACCGGGCGTGTGGGCTATTGCGGGCAACCCGGCCATAGTGACTTGGCGACCCGTGGACGTCTTGAGCCTGGGCGATGATGCTGCGCGCGTGTCCGGCGACCTGAAAGCCGGCGAGCAGATTATCGCGCTGGGTGCCCATCTGCTGCATGAGGGCGAGCAGGTTCGGGTGGCGTCTCAGGGCGTTTCCAGCGTAGCGGGGAGCCGTCCATGAGCGAGGGACGTTTCAATCTATCCGCGCTTGCAGTTCGTGAGCGCTCGATTACGGTATTTCTGATCTTTCTGATTGCGATTGCCGGGACCTTGGCGTTTTTCCAATTGGGCCGCGCCGAGGATCCGCCCTTCACCGTCAAACAGCTGACAGTCATTACCGCGTGGCCCGGCGCCACGGCGCAGGAAATGCAAGACCAGGTGGCCGAGCCGCTCGAAAAGCGCATGCAGGAACTGAAGTGGTATGACCGAACGGAAACCTACACCCGTCCGGGCCTGGCCTTCACCATGGTGTCTCTTGCGGACAAGACGCCGCCTTCCGAAGTCCAGGAGGAGTTCTATCAGGCGCGCAAGAAGCTCAGCGACGAATCGGGCAAGTTGCCGGCCGGTGTTATCGGGCCGATGGTCAACGACGAGTTTTCGGATGTGACCTTCGCGCTCTTCGCGCTTAAGGCAAAGGGCGAGCCGCAGCGGCTGTTGGTGCGAGATGCCGAATCGCTGCGACAACGTCTTCTGCACGTGCCTGGTGTTAAGAAAGTCAACATCATTGGCGAGCAAGCCGAACGTATATTTGTCTCGTTTGCGCATGACCGTCTTGCGACGCTCGGGGTCTCGCCACAGGATATTTTTTCTGCCCTGAACAGTCAGAACGTACTTACCCCGGCCGGCTCCATTGATACCGAAGGGCCACAGATTTTCCTGCGGCTTGACGGGGCCTTCGACAAACTGGAAAAGATCCGCGATACGCCCATCGTAGCTCGCGGACGCACGCTGAAGCTCTCGGATGTAGCAACCGTCGAGCGCGGGTATGAAGACCCGTCGACGTTCCTGGTGCGCAATAACGGCGAAGAAGCCTTGCTGCTGGGCGTCATCATGCGCGAGGGTTGGAATGGCTTGGATCTCGGCAAGGCGCTCGATGCAGAGGTAGTCAAAATCAATGAGGACATGCCACTGGGCATGACCCTGACCAAGGTCACCGATCAGTCTGTCAACATCAGCTCGGCGGTCGACGAATTCATGGTCAAATTTTTCGTCGCCCTGCTGGTGGTGATGGTGGTGTGCTTTGTCAGCATGGGCTGGCGCGTAGGCGTGGTCGTGGCGGCGGCTGTGCCGCTGACGTTGGCGGTGGTCTTCGTGATCATGGCCGCCACGGGCAAGAACTTTGACCGCATAACCCTGGGTTCTCTGATTCTGGCGCTTGGCCTGCTGGTCGATGACGCCATCATTGCCATCGAAATGATGGTCGTGAAAATGGAAGAAGGCTACGACCGGATCAGAGCCTCGGCATATGCCTGGAGCCACACCGCCGCGCCAATGCTCTCTGGCACACTGGTCACCGCAGTTGGCTTCATGCCCAACGGCTTTGCCCAGTCGACGGCGGGCGAATACACCAGCAATATGTTCTGGATCGTGGGCATTGCCCTGATCGCCTCTTGGGTCGTCGCCGTGGTGTTTACGCCTTACCTCGGCGTGAAGATGCTGCCGGAGATAAAGAAGGTCGAAGGGGGGCACGCGGCGATTTACGACACGCCTCGCTACAACCGCTTCCGCAGGGTGCTGACCCGGGTCATCGCCCGCAAGTGGCTGGTGGCCGGAACGGTAATCGTGGCATTTATCGTGGCGATCGCCGGCATGGGCGTGGTCAAGAAGCAGTTCTTCCCAAACTCTGATCGTCCGGAAGTACTGGTAGAGGTGCAGATGCCTTATGGCACCTCCATTGAGCAGACGAGCGCCACCACGGCGAAGATTGAAGCGTGGCTGCAAAAGCAGGAAGAAGCGAAGATCGTCACCGCGTATGTCGGTCAGGGCGCACCGCGTTTCTATCTGGCCATGGCGCCTGAGCTGCCCGATCCCTCGTTTGCGAAGATCGTTGTGCTTACCGACAGCCAGGAGGCGCGGGAAAAGCTCAAGCTGCGCCTGCGCGAAGCCACGGCTGACGGACTTGCGCCGCAAGCCCGCGTGCGGGTCTCGCAGCTTGTGTTCGGCCCGTATTCGCCATTCCCGGTGGCCTACCGTGTAATGGGACCTGACCCGTCCACGTTGCGCGATATCGCCGGCCAGGTGCAGCAGGTAATGCAAGCCAGCCCCATGATGCGCACGGTCAATACTGACTGGGGACCGCTAGTGCCGACACTGCATTTCTCGCTGGATCAGGATCGTTTGCAGGCCGTTGGGCTGACGTCCTCGGCCGTCGCCCAGCAGTTGCAATTCCTGCTCACGGGTGTGCCGATCACGTCCGTTCGCGAAGACATTCGTTCGGTCCAGGTGATGGGGCGCGCAGCGGGCGATATCCGACTCGATCCGGCCAAGATTGAAGGTTTTACCCTGGTGGGTTCCGCCGGCCAGCGCATTCCTCTGTCTCAGGTGGGGGAAGTCGAGGTTCGCATGGAAGATCCCATTCTGCGTCGCCGCGACCGCACGCCCACCATGACGGTAAGGGGTGACATTGCCGAAGGCCTACAGCCGCCGGACGTTTCCTCGGCAATCACCAAGGACCTGCAACCGATCATCGACAAGCTTCCCAATGGATATCGGATCGAGCAGGCCGGGTCGATTGAAGAGTCCGGCAAAGCCAGCACGGCGATGCTGCCTCTGTTCCCGATCATGATCGCCCTGACGCTGCTGATCATCATTCTGCAAGTGCGTTCGATGTCGGCCATGGTCATGGTTTTCCTCACTGCGCCGCTCGGTCTGATCGGTGTGGTGCCGACTCTACTGATCTTCCAGCAACCGTTTGGGATCAACGCACTGGTGGGCCTGATCGCTCTGTCGGGCATCCTGATGCGGAACACGCTGATTCTGATTGGGCAGATACACCACAATGAGAACGAGGGGCTGGACCCGTTCCATGCGGTGGTTGAAGCCACGGTGCAGCGCTCGCGTCCGGTGTTGCTCACCGCCCTGGCAGCCATTTTGGCTTTCATTCCGCTCACGCATTCGGTGTTCTGGGGAACGCTGGCCTATACCCTGATTGGGGGCACGCTGGGTGGCACGATCATGACGCTCGTCTTCCTTCCGGCGATGTATTCCATCTGGTTCAAAATTCGCGCGGAGCAGGGCGGAAGGATCGAAGAGGCTCAGCACGCATAATGCGGGCGGCGGGAGATGGCGTTATTTGGTTTCCCGCCCCGCCCTCGTTACAGCAAAGCCATGGCGCAACGCTTTCGCGCCGGGCGTCTTGAATCAAAGACTCATCCGAAAAAGCAAGAACCGTTTGGTCGCCTGTTGCCGTACCCAACATGAGGTATGGATTATTCCTCTGCCGGCAAGTAGCGTGAAGCGCGTCGCTGCGCGCATTGCGTCGGTTGCCAACCGATCCGACCGGGGTTTCAGGGCATATTACTTTTGGTGGTTTTCTCGTTGCGTGGCATGTTTAAAAACGTTAAGTAGCGGTCGCTCGTATTCCCGGGTATCCGACTGTCTTGTTCGCCTCTATCCTGACGCTGTGCATACGGGTAGGCTCGATATGAATCGAAGCCGCAGCGTATTTATTGCGCATGTTCGACGAGTATGGTGGTGAACTTTCGTAGGTCGGCAGTCCTTCGATATCGAGCGGGGTCATACTGTGATCACATCGCTGCCAAGTCCGTCTGAAGCCGTCAAGAAAGCGGTAAGCACAATTCAGATCTCGGTTGTCGTCCCGTTCTTGAACGAACAGGACGTCTTGCCTGTCTGTTATGCGAAGCTGAAAGGGATTCTTGGAGGGCTGGCCCAACCCTACGAAATCGTGTTCGTGGATGATGGAAGCACGGACAACAGCGTGGAGCTCGTGGCTGCGCTGATTCGACGGGATCCCAGGGTGCGAGTCGTGCGCCTGAGCAGAAACTTCGGAAAAGAAGCTGCGATGAGCGCAGGGTTGGCGCATGCCCGCGGTGAGGCCGTGATTATGTTGGATGCCGACCTGCAGGATCCTCCTGAGCTCATTCCGGATATGGTAAAGGCTTGGCGCGACGGCTTCGACATCGTCTCCATGCGACGACGCAAGCGCGAGGGGGAAGGTGCCGCGAAGCGGTTGTCTGCGTATGCGTTCTATCGAATCCTGAGTCGTATGAGCCGTTCGCGGATACCCGCAGACACCGGTGACTTTCGCCTTATGAGTCGAAGAACGGTAGAGGCCCTGCTTCAAATGCCGGAGCGGTGCCGCTATATGAAAGGTCTGTATTCCTGGATCGGATTCCCGACCAAAGTCATCGACTATGACCGCGCGCCCAGGGCTGCCGGCAAGACAAAATGGAACTACTTCGCCCTGTTCGGGCTCGCCCTTGAAGGAATCACCTCCTTCTCAACCGCTCCGTTGCGGTGGGCGACGGGGATAGGCGCCGTTGTGGCATTGGCAGGCGCCGCATTTGGGTTTTGGATTATCTTCAAAACCATGATGTTCGGTGATGACGTACCGGGCTATCCGTCACTGATGGCCATGATTACGTTGCTGAGCGGAATTCAGCTTTTGACTATCGGCCTGTTGGGCGAATACGTCGGCAAGGGGTACTTGGAAAGCAAACTGGTCAGCGCGAGCTACAAGGGAGCCATGCTCTATGCCACCTATATCCCAGGTGCAAGCGGCACGGGTAACGTCCTTTTCATATTCGGCCGCTGGCGCTTCTAACGCCTCGGCCCCGCGCCCCGCCCCGGACGGGCAGATTTGCCGGGCTTGAATTTGCAACTAGCGAACTGATGTCGTTTCGATAGGGCCCCTTGGGGGCCGCCGTGATTAATTCACTGGCTCTTGCGGGCCGAGGCGGGACGATGATAAAGCGCATGCTTGGATGTCTGGTTGGCGGGCTGCTTTACGCCGGATCGAGTTTTGGCGCGGACCAGGTTGATACGCCTGTGTCCGACGGTCGGCGATCAGGCGAATGGGAATTTTCAGTCACGCCCTATGTCTGGGCACCGGCGCTGTCTGGAAAGGTGTCTCACCGACGGTTGCCGGTCATCGATGTAGACACGAGCTTTGATCAGATTCTCGAAAACCTGGATTTCGCGGCCATGCTTAGCGGCGAAGCACGTAAGGGCCGGTACAGCCTTTTCGGCGATTTGATTTATGCAAAGGTCGGCGCTCAGGGCGACACGCCCCGTGAGGTTGTGGCAACCACTGCGGACGTCCACAGCAAGACCTTCACCGGTCTACTGGGCGCAGGGTATTCCGTCCTGGATCAGTCACCTCACAGCCTTGACGTCGTGGCGGGTTTGCGCGTTTGGTCGGTAGACACCGACATCACGCTGAAGGGCGCACGCCTGAATGGCAGGAAAAGCAGCGATGGCGCCACGTGGGTGGATGCCGTCGTAGGGGTGCGGGGCAACTACGTTTTCACTACAAAACTGTACGCGACGGGCTGGGGCCTGGTAGGCGCTGGCGGCGCGAATGCGGATTGGGATGTTGGAATCGGCATGGGATACAACTTCAGCAAGAGCGTCTCAGCGACTGCCGGCTACCGCGCTGTGGGCGTGGATTACAGCGCCGGCGGCTTTAAGTTCGACGCTGTGCTGCACGGCCCAATGGCCGGCTTGACCATTCGTTTTTAAAGGCTGCTTGTCAGACTCGCTTCGACGCACCCTGTCGTCAGTCGGTTGCGAGCCGATTCACCGCTGGACTTAACAGATGGAATAGAGCCTCATGGACATCAAACTACCGAAAGCAGTTTGTCGCGCGATGCTGGTGATTGCGTCCTTCACATCGTCCTATGCCTGCGCGGAAATCAGTCTCTCCGAAACGCGGGCCATCGCCGAGGAAGGGTACATCTACGGTCTTCCTATTGTGATGAACTACGCGATCATGTACGAGTACGCGGTCGACAAGAGCTCGAGCCAGTACAAGGCTCCGTTCAACCAGATTCGCAGCCTGCACCATGTCGCCACCTACAAGGACACGGCCATTATCTCGCCGAACAGCGACACGCCGTATTCCATGATGTTCATGGACCTACGCACCGAGCCGATCGTTTTATCGGTACCGGCAGTGACTAAGCCTCGGTACTACTCGGTTCAGCTTATTGACGGCAGTACCTACAATTTCGGCTACATCGGAAGCCGTTCCACCGGGGACGAGGCTGGCGATTACATGGTCGTTGGCCCCGATTGGAAAGGCGTAATGCCTCCAGGCATAAGAAAGGTTTTTCGATCCGAAACGCAGCTTCCCTTCGCGGTCTTTCGGACTCAACTGTTCAACCCGGCCGACATGCCCAACGTCGTAGCGATTCAATCGGGCTACAAAGCACAGCCGCTTTCTGCATATCTCAAACAGCCGGCGCCTCCTGCCGCGCCCGCCATCGACTTTCCAAGAATCAATAACGATCTGGCAAAGACCGACTTTTTCACATACCTGGGTTTCGCCTTGCAATTCGGCCCGGCCGCGCCGGAAGAAGTGGCAATTCGTGCGAAGCTTGCTCGTCTGGGCATTGGCGCCGACAAGAAGTTCAGCTTCGAACAGCTGTCCGCCGAGCAAAAGAGCGCCGTCGTCCAAGGCATGCAAGACGGGCATGCCAAGGTCGAAAACGCTATCAAGAATCTGGGCACGAAGGTCAATGGCTGGAACATCGTGGGGGCCGGCGGCGACAGCGCCTTCTACCACGGCGACTGGCTGAAGCGGGCCGCGGTGGCGCAGGCGGGCATATATGCCAACGACGCTGCGGAAGCCACTTACCCCCTGACCACGACGTTGCCCGATGGCGAGCCGCTGGATGCTGGTAAACACAACTACACCATTACCTTTCGCGAGGGGCAGCTGCCGCCGGTCAATGCTTTCTGGTCGGTGACGATGTACGACGGCAAGACGCAGTTGCTGATCGAGAACTCCATCGATCGGTACCTGATTAATTCGCCGATGCTCTCGACCATGACGAAAAACGCGGATGGCTCGCTGACGCTGTACCTTCAGAAAACGTCACCCGGCGCGGACAAAGAGAACAACTGGCTGCCGGCACCAAACGATCTCATGTACCTGGTCATGCGCCTGTACTGGCCGAAGACCGAGGCGCCTTCCATCCTGCCTCCCGGGAATGGCACGTGGAGTCCGCCCCAGATCGTCAAGGCGATGTAGCGCATTGCACTGAGCGACTCCCGACTACAGGAATCCTATCCATCTGCCCGCTACCAGGCAGCCCGTCCATAGCAGCAGCGAGACGGCGGCCTGGCAGCGCAGCGCGGTGGACGCGGGGCCGCCTTGTAGTACCTGTCCCCATGCCCCGCTCCGGCGCACCCGCCAGGCGTTGATAAGCCCCGCGCCCAACAGGCCCATCTTCACCACGAATGCCGGATTTTCCAGGTATTCCTGCGCCCGCACGGTGAACAGCGTTGCACCGGTCAGTATGGCCAGCGCAAGGCCAACCGCGGCGGTGCGCGCCAGCACAGGCGCCAGAAGCGCCAAGGATGTGGGTTTGAGCGCGCCGAGCAGCCGCAGGTCCAGCGGAACGATCGAACCGATCAACAGGCCGATGGCGCCGATATGGGCGGCGTTGACCAGAAGATAAAGCGTTCCGGATCGTCGCAGCCACAGCGCCGGGGGCAGGGCCGTCAGCGCGTCCAGCGCCAGCCGCAGCGGTTCAGGCATGGGTGAAAGCCGTGGCTCAGGGTTTCTTGATGCGGCTGGGATAGATGTCGTAGGTCTTGCCGCCCACCGTGACCTGGACGGCCTTCATGCGCTTGTTGCCGGCGTCCTGGTCGCGGTTGCCAATGGCGGTGATGGCGTCGCCCGGCTTGGCGGAACCCTCGACGAATCCCGCTTCCTTCGTCTGGGTGGGATTGCCCAGCTCGACCACCCAGACGCCATCATCGGCTCGCACCTTTAACGTGGGATGGGGCGGCGCGACCTGCACCTGCTCGACCGTGCCTTGCAAGGTCATCTGTTCGGATTCCGCCCATGACCAACCGTGATGCGCCATGGCCGTGGGGGCCACTGCGCACAGCGCGGATAGCGCCAGCCCTGCAAATAACGCGCGCTTCGATAGCTTCATGTCGATGCTCCTGGGGTGCGGTGGGGCCGTCGCCACGGCCCGCGCTGGGGCGTGGCGGCCAGTGAGCAAAGCATACCTCTAGAACCGATAAGCCAGCTTCAGCGAGCCCGAATGGCTGTTGCCCCGCGACGCGAACTCGCCGTCGTATTGCAGCCTGAAGTCCAGCGCATTGGCGTGCGTGACCTGGAAGCCCGCGCCGATGCGTCCGACCACATTGTCGGTGGGCATCGTGGTGGTGAAGCTTCCCGCGCTGTCGGGGGCGCCCGCGAGTTTGGACTTGGTTTTCCAGCCGTCTTCCGACAGCAGCGACACGCCTGCGTAGGCAAACGGCCGCAACACGGCGCCCTGCGGTAGCTCGCTGCGTCCGCCGACTTCCAACGTGGGGGCAAGGCCGAAGACCATCTGATCGCTGCTGGCCACCTTCAGATGCAGGGCGTCGCCCGACTCTTCATAGCCGGACATACGCGAGTAAGTCGCGTCCAGATCCGCATAGGGTTTCACGTAGACGTTGCCGTCGGTGAAGGTCCTGGCCACGCGTATGCGCGCGCCGAAGCTGTACACGTCGGGCTTGCTCGTGGCTTGCGACTTGAAATTGGGAATCGCCAGATTGCGGTTCAGGTCATACGACCCATAGCCCGCGCCCAGCGCGCCCGAAATCGTCCAGGGGCCGGCTTCCCGCTTGAGCACCAGACCGGCATACCCGGTGTCGCCGGAACCGGTGACGCGACGATCGTCGCCACGAAGATGCGAGTTCTGGTAGGCGAACGAGCCGCCCAGATACCAGTCCGGCGCGATCCGCCGCTGGCCGCCCAGCTGGTACGTCACGCTGTCCAGTGAGAACCCCGATGAGCCGTTGCCGCCGTCCTGATTCGTATTGCGGCCGGTGACCTGCCCCCAGACGCAATCCTGCTCCTGGGTCATGGGCCCGTTGCCCACGAACGTGGGGCAGGACATCATTGCGCCGGTGAAGCGCGCCATGCCCAGCTGCATTTGCGCGGCGGGCGCCAGCGCAACGCCGGGCGACAGGTCCGACAGGCGATTCTGGTACGAGCCGGCCCCTTGGCGCGAGGCCGCGTCCAGCACCGCGTACAGCTTGGCAAGCCCGGCGGTTCCGCCTTGATCCCAGTCGCGTTGCAAGTGGCTCGCCAGGCTTGTCGCGTTGCGCTTTAACTGCATCGAATCCGCGCTGAAGTTGGCGCCCACAGAGCGCACGTGGGTCGTGCCGCCATCCTGGCGCGCTTCGTAGTCGACCACCGGGGAATCCGATGCAAGCAAGGCGCCGGCCTGGATGCCGTTGACGTTCAATACGGCCAACTCCCGATTCGGCAACAGAGCGAGCGGCGCCACCAGCAATTTGCCATCCAGGGTGGCAGGCCCGTTGATGGTCAGGAAGTCGGATGCCATCTTGTCAAAGTCGGCCCCCACCTTGAGCGTGCCCTGCGCGGATTGCGTGTAAGTCGTGTTGAAGGTCGTGGCGATGAAGCGAGTGCGGTCATAACCCCAGTGGGTGCCTTCGCGCCCGCCCAGCGCAACCAGCCCGTTGTTCTGCAGCGATGTCCCCACGTATTGCGGGCCGGACGAAAAGGTGCCGGTATTCGTCATCCCGCCGCCGTTCTGGTAGACGTTGCCCATCAACAGGCCGGCGTTGTTGATATTGAGCAGGCCGGTGGTGGCCCGGACCGCGGTGTCAGCGGTCACCGAGCCCGTGCTTGCTATGTTCATCATGCTGTCGGCCGCGCTGTCCGTCCAGATGGCGGTTGCCGCCTCGGTGGCCGATCCACCGATGACGCTGCCGTCGATGGCGAGGGTCACGCCGTTTCCATTCGCGTTCTGCGCGAAGATGCCGATGCCATTGACCGCCGTCGACCAGACGCTTGCATTGGCGCCGACCGTGACATTGACAGTGGCGTTGCCGAGCCGTTCCGAAGTGCCTGATCCTGCATAGACCGTATTCCCATCCGCCGCCAGCATCAGGCCACCTGCGCCACTGACGCTTTGCGCCAGGATCCCGATGGCGCCGGCGCCCGTAACGGTGATGATGCCGTTGTTGGTCACCGAGACGTTGCCACCTTGCCCGTTGCCCGGCGATATGGACGCGGCTTGGCTTGCGTCGACGGTGAGGGTGGGCGCGGTGCCAGGCAGGCCGACCAAACCACCGCCTCCGCCCACCGATTGGGCGACCAGGCCATGCGATCCGGTCCCGAAAGTCTTGATCCAGCTTTGTGCGCCAAGACTTGCAGTCACCGTGCCGCCGTCAGCCTGTGCGCCGCCCTCGGGTGTGCTGCCGAAAATGCTGGTGTTGATGCCTGCGGTCGCTTGTTGATTTTGCGAATTGATGACGATCCCGCCGCCGCCGCCCACGCTTTGCGCCAGCACCCCAAACGCGTTGTTGCCCTGCGTCGTGATGCGCAGGGCGCCGTTGTCTTGCAGCGTCACGGCGCCGCCGTTGCCTTCGCTTGTATTCTGGGTTTGGCCGGTCGACAGTTTGATGGCCGGTATGGGATCGTCGGCCACGGCAACCCGCACACTGGTGCCCGCACCCGCGAAACCGCCGCCACCGCCCACCGATTGCAGCACCGTGCCGAATGCCGCTTCGCCCTGCGTGCCGATGGTCGTGATGTTGGCCGGGGCGCCCGCAGCGGTGGATAGCGTGACGGCCCCGCCATTGCCCGCACCACCGCCCGAACCGCCGTAGCCGACGCCGACGGTGAGGGTGCCAAAGAAGCCGTCCGAGCCGTCCGCGGCATGGCCGCCGCCACCGCCCACGCTCTGCGCGTAGATGCCGGCCGCGCCATAGCCGCTGGTGGCAATCGATCCGCCGTTCAGCGCCGTCGTCACACTGCCGCCGGTCGAGCCCTTGCCACCATCGCCGCCCACGCTGTAGTTGGAGTTCACGTCGACTTTCGTCGGATCCACCCAGCCCGAGCCTGTTGCAAGCGCGCCGCCCCCTTTACCGCCGCCGCCGCCGATGCTCTGGGCAAATATCCCCGCGGACCAATCGCCCGCGGTGGTGATCGTGCCTGTGGGATCCAGATTCACCGTGACCGTGCCACCGGTATTGCCCACGCCGCCCGCGCCGCCGACCGACACATCATGATTAAGGTTGAGCTGATAGTTGGGCGGCTGCTCTTTCAAGAGCTTCTGGTACACATCCTGGAGCACGTTCTTGGCGTCGACGCGACCATCAAGAATGGACACGATGGGATTGTCCGCGGAACCATCCGACCCCGCCGATCCACCTTGCCCGCCACCACCGCCGATGGACTGCGCCTGCACGCCCGCGGCGTCACCGCCGTAGGTGGCGATGTTGCCGCCGACCGTCACCCCCACGGCGCCTCCCGCGCCGCCGGCCCCGCCCGTCTTGCCCACTTTGACGTCGAATGACGGTGATACGTGCATGGCCAGGCCAACGAAGTTATAGGAGCCGCCTTGTGACGCACCTCCGCCGCCGCCAATACTCTGCGCCAGCACGCCCATGGCGCCGGATCCCGCCGTCTGGATCTGCCCCGTGGGCAAGACCTCTACCTGGACCAGGCCCCCATTACCGCCGACGGCGCCCGAGCCGCCTAAGCCGATGCTGGCCGTCAGGACGGACCCGGTGCCGAAATCTTGCGTGTTTGCGCTGCCGAAGCCGGCGTTGCCGCCCCCGCCACCGATCGATTGCGCGGTGATGCCGTTGGCATAATCGCCGTAAGTCGCGATAGTGCTGCTTGCGGTTCCGGCCGCATCGGGCGTGAACGTTGCTTGCCCGCCGGATACGTTGACCAGGCCCCCCAGGGCGCTCCAGACCGAATTGCCGTTGCCGCCGGCGCCGCCGTCCGCTCCCACGGCCACGGCCACATTCAAGGATAAAGAGAACGCACCTTCGGGCACCGTACCGCCGTAATCCAGCGCAGCGGCCAGCGACGACGAGTCGCCGCCCGCGCCGCCGCCACCGCCGATGCTTTGGATCAACACACCGTGCGAGCCTTGGCCCCGGGTTTCGATCTGCGCGCCTTGCGCAGCGGCAAAGGTCACGTAATTGCCATCGCCCGCGATACCGCCAGTGCCACCGACCGCGACCGAAACAGGAATCGAAACCTGCGTACCCGCTTCCGTCACCGGGATCCCGATTGCCGCCGCCTTCGCCGTGGCATTACCGCCCAGGCCGCCGCCGCCACCTATGCTTTGGATCACGGCGCCAAAGGAATCGATGGGCTGCGCGTTCGCCGTCAGGCACGGGTCGGCGCAAGTGCCGTTGACCAGCCGCGAGGTCTGCCCCGTCTTGATGCTGCCGCCCAGCATCTGCGAACTGACGACGCCGCTGTTGCCGCCCGTGCCGCCTTGTCCGCCCACCGCCACGGCGACTGTCGCCAGGGGGCCGACGCTATAAGCGAACGCCTGGCCGCCGGTGCCGCCGCCACCCCCGATGGACTGGCCGACCAGGCCTGCCGCCTTGGTTCCCTGCGTGACGATGTTGGAGTTGTTCAGGTTCAGCACCACGGACCCGCCCGTGCCACCGTCACCGCCCGATGCGCCAATGGCGACCGAATGGAAAATGCCAAAGCTGCTGGCATTGCCCCCATTGCCGCCGCCACCGCCGATGGATTGGGCGACCAGGCCGTGCGCGTTGTCGCCGCCCGTAGTGAGCGCCAGGTTGGTGGGCGTGCCCATCACTGAGCCGCCCGAGCCGCCTTTGCCGCCGGTGCCGCCAACGCTGATCAACCCCTGCGTAGCACCGCCCGCGCCGCCGCCGCCGCCGATGGATTGCGCCAGGACACCTATCGCGGACAGCCCCGTGGTGGCGATGGTGCCGGACGCGTTGAAGGTCACCGTGTTGGCATTGGACTCGAAGGGGTTGGTGGTGGCATCGCCACCCAGCGAAACCCCCAGGCCGCCCGCGCTTCCCGCCGCGCCGCCGCTGCCGCCGATGGACTGTGCCAGGACGCCCATCGCCATGGTGCCGCTGGTGCGAATGGCGCCGGTGTTCGTCACGGTAATGACCCCGGCTGAACCGGCGGCGCCGCCCGTGCCGCCCTTGCTGTAGAAAATGCCGTAGTCGACCGACCCGGCGCCGCCCGCGCCCGCCAGGGACTGCGCCATGATGCCGACCGAATCCGTGCCGGCGGTCGTTATCGTGCCGGCGTTGGCTACGGTTATCGCGCCCGCCGAGCCACCGTTGCCGCCACTGCCGTCAACGCCGCTCAACTGGCCGTTGCCATTGCCGCCGTTGGCGCCGGCGCCACTGGCGGTTTGTGCCAGGATGCCGGGCGAGCCTTGCCCCTGCGTCGATATGGCGGTGTTTGAATCCGTCGATATCGTTACCGTGCCCGTCGAGCCACCATTGCCGCCGTTGCCCCCCTGTACGTCCGTGCCTGTGGCGGACGCGGCGGTGCCGCCATCATTGCCCAGGTTCTGCACAAGAATGCCGAAGGCGTTCGCGCCCCGCGTCGAGATCGATGTTCCGGCAAGGGACACGTTCATCGATCCGGTGGAACCGCCCGCGCCGCCATCGCCTCCCGAACCGCCGCCGATCGTTCCGGTAAGCGTGCCGCCGTCGGCGCCTTGCCCACCCTGCAACACCGCATAGATACCATGGGAGTCGTTCGCTGCGGTGGTGATGGTGATGGGCAGGGCCTTGCTGCCCGCCAGTTTGACCGTCAAGCTGCCGGCGTTGCCACCGCTGCCGCCATTGCCGGCGTTGCTGCTGCCGAACCCCAACGCATCGCCGCCGTAGTCCCCGCCCGCACCGCCCGCGCCGCCGACTTGCGAGGTCTGGATCCCCGAAGCGTGGTCGCCTGTAGTGGACAAGGTAATGGGGGCGCTGGCCGTGGTGACCCATACGCCCGCGTCGCCCGCCTGCCCGCCAAGACCCCCATTACGATCGTGATAGCTGCCGCTATTGAAGTTGCCGCCGCCCGCGCCGCCGCGCGCTGAAACCAGCAACGCCGGCAGCTGGCTTCCCGCCGTTGACACGCTGGCGTCCGTCACGTTGATCTGCAAGGGAACCTGCGAGCCATTGATGCTGCCCGCGTTGCCGCCATTGCCGCCCAAGGTGTCGTCTTCGTCGGCCAGGCCATTGCCGCCGTTGCCCGCCACGATGATCGCTGCGACGCCCGCTCCGGGCGCTGGCGGCGTGCCGCTCTGGGTGACGGTGACGTTACCGCCGCTTAGCAGGGTGACCTTGGCGCTGAGGTCGCTGGCGGCGCCGATGCCTGCCGCACCGCCATTGCCAAGGCCCTTGTCGGTCGAATCGCCGCCATTGCCCGATGTGGATTGAGCCAGCACGCCATACAGCGCGGACGAGGCGGTCGAGTTGTTGGTCCAGACCCAATTCAACGCGACATTGCCGGAGTTCGTGATCGAAGCACTGCCGCCGCCGCCGCCCATGTTGGCGCCGCCGTCGTATTGATCGGCGCCATTGCCGCCGCTGCTGGACGCCAGGATGCCTGCGTAGCGCCCCGTTCCGGCGAGGTTGACGTTGATGTTTCCCGTATTGACGATGGACGCCCCCGCCGACTGGCCGCCGGCACCGCTGGGGTTATGGTCGTCCGTGGTGCCGCTACCGGCGCCGCCCTGGCTCAGCGCGGCCACGGCCGCGCCGCCCGCTACCGTGACGTTGGGCAGATTGATGCTGACGTCGCCGTGATTGGTCACCGACAGGATCTCGGTCTGCGACCGGCCGGCCACGCCGCCATTGCCGCCATAGTCGCCGTTGCTGCTGCTGGCGGCATTGCCGCCCTGCATCTGCGCGAATAGCCCGTAGAGATTGCCGTCGCTGACGATCGGACCTCCCGCGGACTGCAACGTCAGGTTGCCCGTGTTGATCACGGTCAGGCCTTGCGTGTCCGTACCGGTCAGCGTGCCGTCTGGATTGCCGTTGCCGCCTATCGACAAGGCCTGAAGCGCCGCCTTCGTTGAAGAACCAACCGTCACCGTGATGTCCGCGCTGGCGCTTACGTTCATGGGCGGTACGGGGTTGTAGTTTCCGGCTTGGAATATGACCGCCTGGCCGGAAGTGCCTGACGTGTTGCAGGACAGTCCGCCGCTGCCACCGCCGCAGTTGTACGTCTGGCCCGACGCCGCAGCCCCCAGGAAGGTGCCGGCAATCGCGGCTGAGAGAGTGGTTACGCGAAGGTAAACCCGGCGGTTGGTCATGCGTTCTTCCGGTTATCAGGACAGCGTTGAGGTGGCTGGCGCAGCATAAAAAACTTGTGCAACACTGTATGTCCCTAAAACTGAGGACATGACGGAACAAGCCGATGAAGGCAGACTCGCCGCTTGTGCTCGCAGCGGGGCTCGCTCTGGCGATCCGGTGCGCCCTGTTCGATATGAATCGAAGCCGTCCGATGATCATCTGATGCGAAAAAAAGACATACAACAAAAGTCTGAACCGGCGGCGCAAACTCCCGACACGAACGAAGTGCTGCCGCGCGCGGACAGCGCATCGGCAGCCAGCGGACCGCCTATACGTGTGGCAACAGTCGAAGACGATGCGGTTTGCCAGCAGGCCTTGGCGCACGCCGTCCAGACCGCGCAGGGATTATGCATGGCCTGGATGGCGGCCAACCGGCGCGAAGCGTTGTCCCTGCTGCCACGCCAGCCGCTTGACGTGCTTTTGGTGGACCTGGGCTTGCCCGACGGCTCCGGCCTGGATGTGATCGCCGCCGCGCGGCAGGCATGGCCGGAATGCGCCGTGATGGTAAGCACGATTTTTGGGGATGAAACCCACGTCCTGCGCGCCATCGAAGCGGGTGCCATGGGCTATGTGCTGAAGGACTTGAGCGCCCAGGAGCTGGTCGCGGAAATCCGCAGCCTGCATGCCGGAGGCAGCCCGATCAACCCGATGGTGGCCAGGAAACTCCTTTTGCGACACACCGTGCAGGCGCCGCCCGTCGAGGCCGTTGCCGCCCCCGCATGCGCGCCGCTTGTATCGCCTTCGGCGCGCGAAGCCGAGACGCTGCGCCTGGTCTCACGCGGCTATACGGTGGACGAAGTCGCCAGCGCTTTGGGCGTCTCGCCGCACACCGTGCAGACCTTTGTACGGCGCATCTATACCAAGCTTCAGGTGAATTCGCGGGCTGAAGCGGTGCGCGAAGGCGCGCGACACGGGTGGCTGAGTGAGGATTGAACTGCCCGAGGGGGCGCGGCCCTGGGTGGCCATGGGCAGTTGGGACGCCGCGCTGAGGTTAATGCTTGGCCTTCTTCTGCTTGCCGTTTGCGGGCTGGCGCAAGCCCAATCGCCCGTGCTCCATATCACTGAAGCGCAGATGTGGCCGTCATCGAGCACCACGTGGATGCAGCCGCCTTCGATGGCTGAACTGGACGCCGGGGACAGTGCCATGAATGCCGCCGACGCCGACTGGCAGCCGGTAAGTCTGCCGCATGCCCGGCCGCGAACGCCGTGGCCGGTAGCCGCGCCGGGATCGGCGGACCGTGCGCAGGTGCAGTGGTACCGCGTGCACATTCCTGCCACGGACTTCACGACGCCGCGGCTGCGGCTATACGCCGCGCGCTGGCAGGCAACCGGCACGCTGGCGGTATACGTGAACGGGCAGCGCGCCTGGCAATCACGTGGCGACCGCGCGTGGAACAACTTCAATCACCCTTTGTGGGTGGATCTGGGCGGCCTGTTGCACCCGGGCAAGGATGCATGGGTGTACGTGCGCGTGGCCAACCAGCCCAATACGGGTGGCGCGCTGTCGTCGATGTGGATCGGACCGACCGCCGACTTGCTGCCGTCCTGGCGCTGGCGCACTTTTCTGCAGACGGCGCTGCCGACCTATTGGCGTGGCTCTTTCCTGCTGCTGGGATTCTTTGCCTTGGGCATCGCCATCTGGCTGCGCACGAACCGCCGTCGCGACACCAGCCTGGCGCCTGCCGGCGGCGCGTGGCCGTTCGCGCTTTTCTTTTGCATGGCGGTGGCGCAGGCGCTGGCAGCCTTGCTGTTCCTGGTGGACGATGCGGGCCTGTCCATGAGCTTCGCCTGGTTCTCGTGGATGACGTTGGTGGGCATGGTGACCGTACCCGTCTGCGGATTTCATTTCCTTGGCATGGTGCAGCATCGCCCGCGCCCGCGCTTGGGCCGCGTCCTGCTGGTGTACTGGGCCGTTGTCGTCGTCGCGACGCTGCCCTGTTGGTGGGCGGATCGTCCCGGGATTCTGGCCGTGCAGCGCCTGGCAGTTCTGCCGCCGGCGCTGGCGCAGATCTATGCCGCCACGGCCAACGCCTGGCATGAACGCAGCCGCGCCAATGTGTTGCTGGCTGCATGGGGGCCCGTGTCGTTGCTGATGGCGTGGCATGACCTGCGCATGCAGAGCTTCAAGACGGACATGGAAGGCATATACCTGACGCCGTATGTGAATCTGGGCTTGCTCACCCTGTTCGTCTATGTCGCGTTCACGCGCTACACCCGTGCGCTGGCCGTGGCTGCGCGCGCCCGCGCGGTGCTGGCCGAGCAATTGGCCGCACAAGAGCGCGAACTGGTCCAGGCGCACGAGCGCTTGCGCGTGGCCGAGCGCGAACAGACGCTATTGAACGAACGTCAACGCCTGATGAGCGAAATGCATGATGGCGTGGGCTCTTCTCTGATGAGCGCGCTGCGCCAGGTAGAGCTGGGGCGCACGCCGCTGGACATCGCTCAGGTTCTGCGGGAATGCATCGACGACCTGAAGATCGCCATCGATTCCCTGGAAAGCACCGATGCCGACCTGTTGGCCTTGTTGGGGGCCTTGCGCTTTCGATTGGGGCCGAGGTTGACCGGGGCCGGGATCGCGCTGCGTTGGCGGATGAGCGATCTGCCGCCATTGCAGTGGCTCGACGCGCAAAGCGCGCTACACGTGCTGCGTATCCTGCAAGAGGTGCTGACCAATATCGTCAAGCACAGCGACGCGACGGAGATCACCGTGACCACCGCCGAAGCGACGGCGGCCGCGGGCGGCGCGGAAGAGATCGGCGTGTGGGTGTGCGTGCAGGACAACGGCCGACCGTTCATGCCACCGCCGCCCGAGGTGGCATTGCCGGGGCGGCGGGGCGTGGCGAATATACGCAATCGCGTGACGGTACTTGGGGCGCGGTGCGCCTGGCAGCCACTGCCGGGCGGCACGCTGTTCAAGCTGTGGCTGCCCTTGTCCCAGCACTACGGTCAGCAGCAGAAAAAAAGCGGCCAGAGTCTCGTGGCGAACTAGGAACCAGGAACCAGGCCCCCCCATCAATTCGCCGTGATGTTCGCGGCCTTGACGACCTTGCCCCAGCGGTCCAGTTCCGACTGGGTATACGCGCCCAGTTCCTTCGGCCCCATGAAAATGGCTTCGGCGCCTTGTTCGGCGGCCTTCTGGCGGAAGGCGTCGGTCTTCATGATCTTCTGGATTTCACCGGCGATCTTGTCGACGACCGGCGCGGGCGTGTCCTTGGGCGCGTACATGGCGAACCACGACGACACGATCAGGTCGGGGTAGCCGGCTTCGGCGGCGGTGGGCACGTTGGGCAGGGACGGCAGGCGGGTGTTGCCGGTGACGGCCAGTGCGCGCAGCTTGCCGGCGGCGATCTGGCCCAGCAGCGGCGGGGGCGTGGTGATGGTCATGTCCACGGCGCCGCCCAGCAGGTCGTTCAGCGCGGGGCCGGTGCCCTTGTACGGGATGTGCGTGATCTGCGTGCCGGCCATCTGGTTCAAGAGTTCGGTGGCCACTTGTTGCAGCGAGCCGTTGCCGGATGACGCGTAGTTCAGCTTGCCCGGGTTGGCCTTGGCGTAGGCCACCAGTTCCTTGAGCGAGTTGATGGGCAGGTCCGGGCGCACCACCACGACTTGCGGCGCCGACAGCACGTTGGCGACGGGGGCGAAGTCCTTGATGGGGTCCCAGCCGGCGGCAGGCGTCACGTGGGGCGTGATGACCTGAAAGCCCGAGTATTGCAGCAGCAGCGTATAGCCGTCGGGCTTGGCGCGGGCGACTGCCTGCGCGGCGATGCCGCCGGAGGCGCCCGGCTTGTTCTCGACGACGACGCTCTGGCCCAGCGCCGTGCCCAGGGGCTGGGCGATCAGGCGGGCGGCAATGTCGGTGGTGCCGCCGGGCGCGGCCGATACGATCAGCGTGATGGGGCGATTGGGAAAGTCCGCTTGCGCGCTGGCTGCGCTGGCGCCGAGGGCGAGCGCGGCGGCGATACCGGCGCGCAGAAGGGTGGGCAGGCTGGGCAATGTCATGGGATGTCTCCTTGCTTTTTTATAGGTGTGGTCAAAACAAACGGATGAAACGGTTGCGGGTTTTGGGCCGCGCTGCGTCGTACTTCACTGCATCACTGCATCACTGCATCACTGCTACTGCGGAAATCTCTCGGCCAGCCAGGCGGGCGCGGCATGCGTTGCCAAACGTGGCCCTGCTTGCAGCAAGGCGTTGCTCAGGTCGCGCTGCACCAGTGCGGGCAAGCCGCGCACGATGGCCAGCAAAGGCTCCAGCGACACGCCGGTGTCCACGCCCATGCAGGCGAACATGTGCACCAGTTCTTCGGTGTTGACGTTGCCGCTGGCGCCGGGTGCGTACGGGCATCCGCCCAGGCCGCCGGCCGCCGCGTCAAAGCGGGTGATGCCGGTTTGCCAGGCGGCCATCGCGTTGGCCAGTGCCATGCCGCGCGTATTGTGCAGGTGCACGGTCAGCGCCACACCCGGCAGGCGCGCGGACGCCTGTTCGCACAAGGCGGCCACTTGCGTCGGATACGCCATGCCGGTGGTGTCGCACAGCGTGATGCCGGTGGCGCCCGCGTCCGCCAGCCGTGCGGCCAGGTCCAGCACCTGGTCCACGGCCACGTCACCGTCAAACGGGCAACCGAAGGCGGTGGACAGCGACACGTTGCACGGCGTGCCGCTGCGGGCGGCGGCGGCCAGCACCTGCGACAGCTCCGCAAGCGACTGATCGCGCGTCATGCGCAGGTTGGCGCGGTTGTGCGTCTCGCTGCACGACATGACCAGGTTCATCTCATCCGTGCCCGCTTCCAACGCGCGTTCCAGCCCGCGGATGTTGGGCACCAGCGCGGTATAGATCACGCCGGGGCGGCGGCGGATGCGGCGCATCACCTCCGTGGCGTCGGCCAGCGCGGGGATGGCCTTGGGCGAGGTAAAGCTGGTGACTTCGATGCGCGCAAAGCCGCAGTCGGACAGGGCGTCCACAAAGGCGACCTTGTCATCGGTGGCGACCAGGTTTTTTTCAATTTGCAGGCCGTCGCGCGGGCCGACTTCGTTGATCTCGATCTTGGCGGGGCCGGCGCTCATGCAATCACTCCCTTGGCGCGCAGCGCGTCGCGTTGTTCGTTCGACAAACCCGCCTGCGCCAGCACGGCATCGGTGTGCTCGCCCAGCGTGGGCGCGCGTTCGCGCACCGCGCCGGGGTTGGTGGACAGATACGGAAAGACGGCCGGCATTTCCACTTGCACGCCGGCGGCCGATTGCACGGTGGTGATGGCATTGCGGGCGCGGTAGTGCGGGTCGGCGGCAATGTCCGCCACGGAATAGATGCGACCGGCCGGCACGTCGGCTTCGCGCATGGCGGCCAACACGTCGTCGATCAGCCGGGCCTGCGTCCATGCGCCGATGGCGGCGTCGATCTCGGCAACGCGGCGGGCGCGGCCGTCGTTGTGCGCCAAGGCCGGGTCCCGGCCAAGGTCGTCGCGGCCGATGCGCGCCATCAGCCGGGTGTAGATGGCGTCGCCATTGCCGGCGATCAGCACGTAGCCGTCCTGGCAGGGATAGGCGTTGGACGGTGCAATGCCCGGCAGCGCGGCGCCGGCGGGCTCTCGTACGGCGCCGAACACGGAATATTCGGGCAGCAGGCTTTCGCTAAGGTTGAACAGGCTTTCGTACAGCGCCGCATCGATCACTTGGCCGACGCCGCCACGCGCATCGCGCTGGTACAGCGCCATCATCACGCCCAGCGCGCCATGCAGGCCCGCGATGGTGTCGCCCAGCGACAGCCCCGCGCGCACCGGCGCGCGACCCGGTTCGCCGTTCAGGTAGCGCAACCCGGCCATGGCTTCGCCGATGGCGGCAAAGCCCGGTTCGCGCGCCTTGGGGCCGGTCTGGCCGTAGCCCGAGATGCGCAGCATGATCAGGCGCGGGTTCAGCGCATGCAGGGCTTCCCAGGACAAGCCCCATTTTTCCAGGGTGCCGGGGCGAAAGTTCTCGATGAGCACGTCGGCCTGTTGCGCCAACAGACGCACGATGTCCTGGCCTTCCTGCTGGCGCAGGTCCACACATACCGACTGCTTGTTGCGCGACTGCGCTTCCCACCACACCGACGTGCCTTCGTGCAGCAAGCGCCATTTGCGCAGCGGGTCGCCCTGCCCGGGGGGTTCGATCTTGATGACCTGCGCGCCAAAATCCGCCAGGGTCTTGGCGGCGAACGGCCCCGCTATCAGTTGGCCCAGCTCCAGCACGCGGATGCCAGCAAGAATCTGCCCAGCCATTTCGCCTCCTTGGCAACGCTTGATATTGATGATTGACAGGCGGCAGTGTGCCCGCGAAGCGGCGGGAAGCGGAATGGACAATCGGGGAAAGGGGTATTCCTGGAACGAGAAACCCCGGGCAAACCCGCAGCGGCAGCCGCCTTCTTTGTCGCCGCCTTCTTGATCGCCGCCTTAGTGGTCGCCGCGCAGATGCGCCAGCAACAGGCGGGCGCCCACGGTCAGCGTGTCGGCATCGCGCACGCCCAGCAGCAGCCAGCGGCGCGCCCATTCGTCGGTCAGGGGGATCAGCTTGAGCGGCATCGAGCGCGCATGCGGCTCGGCGGCGATGCGCGGCAGGATGCCCACGCCGCCCGTGGCCGTGACCATGCGGCAGATCGCGTCAAAGCTGCGCACCTGGATGCGCAGCCGCATTGCCCGGCCCAGGCGACCGCTTTCTTCGGACAAGCGGGTGGCCAGCGACGTGGCGGGCGGCAGGCCCACGTAGTCGTAGGCCAAGGTGTCGGCAAACGCCACCTGCACCTCGGCGGCCAGCGGATGGCGCTGCGGCACGATCAGCACCAGTTCATCCAGCCGATACGGAAAGGTCGACAGCCCCTCGGCCGCCGTCCGGTCGGCGAATACGCCGATATCGGCGCGGTTCTCCAGCACGGCGGTGACGATGTCGCTGCTGTTCTGCTCTTCCAGGTCGATGCGCACGGCCGGGTGTCCGTCCATGAAGGCGGCCAGGTCTTCGGGCAGAAACTGCGTCAGCGACGAGGTATTGGCGGCAATCCGAACCTGCCCGCGCACGCCTTGGGCAAAGTCCGACAGCGCGCCCGTCATCTGCTCGACTTCCTGCAACACACGAAGCGCGTGGACCAGGCAGGCCTGGCCCGCGTCGGTCAGCTCTACCCCGGCGGCGTTGCGGTACAGCAGCGCGGTGCCCAGGGCGGCCTCCAGGTCGGAAATGCGTTTGCTGGCCGCCCCAACCGCCAGATGGGACTGGCGCGCGCCGGCCGAGATGCTGCCCTGGCGCGCAACGGCAACAAACAAGGCAAGGGTGACGAGGTCGATGCGGGCAAGGTTCATGGAAAAATCGGGCACGGATAGGCCAGGGCGGGCGGCGGGCGCAAGGCGACTGCCGGGGTGCCAGGGCAATAATTATGTCCGAATTTTTTCTTCCCGCCCGTTGCGGCTCAACCGCGCGTTGCGCCGCCGAGGACGGTCCTCGGCCCTGGGCCCTTGGCCTGGGCCTTGGGCCATCAAGGCTGGAAGAACGCCGTGGGCGTCATCAGCCGGTTTTCCTGGCGGATCAGATAGCCGGCCTCGGCGCTCTTGGTCAGGTAGCCGGCCCAGGCGGGGTCTTTTTGCAGCGCCAGGCGCTTGGCTTCGCGGTCGGCGGCGCTGTCATAGACCCAGATGTGCATGTAGCTGTTGACGTCGCCCGTCTCGGTCTGCATGTAGGCCAGCGGCTTGCCCAGGTGGCGGCTTTGCACCGCATAGCCGTGCTCTGCATAAAGCGCCAGGTGCTTCTTGATGGTGCCGGCGCGGCAGGTGTAGGTCCGTACGTCGTAAAGCATGGTGTTTCCTTTGAGGGGTTGCGATGGGGATTGCGAAGGGGATTGCGAAGGGGGCAACGCGGGCTGCAACGCGCGTTGCAACGCGCATTGCAGGACCTGATCGGTCGTCAGTCCGCCGTGGCGCCGGACTGTTTCACCAGCACGCTCCAGCGATCGACTTCCTGGTTCACGTACTGCTGGAACGCGGCATGGCCGTCGCCGACCGGGTCGGCGCCCAGCCCTTTCAGCTTGTCCTGCACGGCGGGGTCGGCCACGCCCTGGGTGATGGCCTGCGACAACTTTTCCACCACGGGCGCGGGCGTGGCTGCCGGCACGAACAGGCCAAACCAGGACCGGGCGTTCATGGCGGGGTAGGACGTTTCAGAAAACGCCGGCACGTCCGGCAACGCCGCATGGCGCTGCTTGCCGGTGACGGCGATGGGCCGCAAGCGGCCGGCCTGCACCTGCGACAGCACTTCGGGCAGATTCGCGAACATGATCTGGACCTGGCCGCCCATCAGGTCATTCAGCGCCTGCGAGCCGCCCTTGTAGGGCACATGCGTCATCTGCGCGCCGGCCAGTGAATTGAACTGGGCGCCCGCCAGGTGCGATGCCGTGCCCGTGCCGCCCGAGGCGTAGTTCACGCGGTTGCCGCTCGCCTTGGCGTAGGCGGCCAGTTCTTCCGGCGTCTTGGCCGGCACCGACGGGTTCACCACCAGCAGCAAGGGCACCGATGCCAGGTTCGACAGGCCCGCGAAGTCGCCCGTCAAGCTGTAGTCCAGCTTGTGATACAGCGTGGAATTGATGGCATGGCTGGACGTGGCCATCAGCAGCGTATAGCCGTCCGGCTCGGCGCGCGCGGCCATGACGGCGCCAATGTTGCCGTTGGCGCCCGCTTTGTTTTCCACCACCACCGGCTGGCCCAGGCGGGTGGACATGGACTGCGCCACGGTGCGCGCAATCACATCGGTGGCGCCGCCGGCGGCGAAGGGCACGATGATGCGCAAGGGCCGCTCGGGGTAGGCAGAGGCGGTGTCGGAGGATGCCGCGAACGATGCAGCGCCAAGGGTCGAGGCGGCCAGCATCGCGGCCACGGCCAGCCGCCGCAGGGCGGGCAGGGGGGTATTCATAGTCTCTCTCCAGGTGGGGATATTTTTTATGGGGTCGCCGCGCGCCGTTCTTGCGACTGCTGCGCGGCAATCCGATCCTGAACGTCAGGAAGCGGCAAGCTGCGCTTGTTTGCGCAGGCTCGTCAGGGTGGCCCGGGGCGTGATCACCTCGGGGTCCAGACAAAGTTCGATCAGATAGGGCGACCCGCTGTCCAGCGCCCGCGTCAAGGCGGGCGCGAAGCCTTCGTGGCTGTCCACGCGTTCGGCCGGCACGCCGAACGATTCCGCGTAGGCCACGAAGTCGGGGTTGCAAAGGTCCGTGCCGATGGTCCGGCCCGGGTAGTTCTTTTCCTGATGCATGCGGATCGTTCCGTACATGCCGTTGTTGAACACGATGAAGACGATGGCCAGGCGGTGCTGCTTGACGGTCGCAAGCTCCTGCGAGGTCATCAGAAAGCAGCCGTCGCCCGCCAGGCAGACAACCTGCCGTTCGGGGTGGCGCAGCTTGGCTGCAATGGCGGCGGGCACGCCGTAGCCCATCGCGCCGCTGGTGGGCGCAAGCTGGGTGCGCGGGTGGCTGAAACGGTAATAGCGATGCGCCCAGGCGCTGTAGTTGCCCGCGCCGTTGGTCAGGATGGCGCGCGCGTCCAGCCCTTCGCGCAGGGCAACGATGACACGCGCCGGGTCCATGGGCAGATCGGTGGCGGGCGGTTCCGTATAGCGCTGGTAGCTCTGGCGCAGCCCCTCCAGCCAGCCGCGCCACGGGGCGGCGTCCACCGGCTCCAGTGCGGCGGCTGCGTGGGCGAAGGCGTCCAGGCCTGACGGTATCTTCAGGGTGGGCTGATACACCCGCCCCAGCTCTTCGGGGCTGGCCAGCACATGGATCAGCGTCTGCCTGGGCACGGGAGCTTGCAGCAGCGTATAGCCGCCCGTCACCATTTCACCCAGGCGCGCGCCCACCGCCAGGATCACGTCGGCGTTGCGCACGGCGTCAGCCAGTTCCGGACTGACGCCTATGCCCACCTCGCCCACGTATTGCCGGTGGTGGTTGTCGTACAGATCCTGCCGGCGAAAAGAGCACGCCACCGGCAGGCCATTGCGGCCGGCGTAGCGGGCCAGGGCATCCAGGCCGGCGTCGGTCCACCCGGACCCGCCCACTATCATCAGTGGCCGCTGCGCGCGGGCCAGCAGGGCGCGCATGTCGGCCAGCGCGTCGGGCGCCGGATGCGCCTGCGGAAACTGGATCGTGCCGCAGTCCTGCGGCGCGGCCAGTTCGGTGAGCATGTCCTCGGGCAACGCCAACACCACGGGGCCGGGCCGGCCAGACACCGCAACCGTGAACGCGCGGTTCAGGTATTCGGTGACGCGCGCGGCGCTGTCGATCTGCGCCACCCATTTGGTGAACTGGCCGAACATGCGCCGGTAATCGATTTCCTGGAACGCCTCGCGCTCGACCATGTCGTTGCCCACCTGGCCCACCAGCACGATAAGCGGCGTGGAGTCCTGAAACGCCGTCTGCACGCCGATGCTGGCGTTGGTCGCGCCGGGACCGCGCGTGACCATGCAGATGCCCGGTCGGCCGGTCAGCTTGCCGTGCGCCTCGGCCATGAACGAGGCCGCGCCTTCGTGCCGGCAAGACACCAGGCGTATCCGCTCGCGTTCCGTATACAACGCGTCCAGCACGTCCAGATAGCTTTCGCCGGGCACGCCGAATACCGTGTCCACGCCGTGTTGCAGCAGCGCGCGCACCACATGCTGGCCGCCCGTCATCAATGTTGGGGTGTCGTTCATCGCAGTTTCAATCAGGCCGCAAGGCGGCGGGTTTGGGTCTGGATGAACTGTACGCAGCCCGGCGGCGGGCGCGTTAGGACAGATCAGAGCTTGTATTGCACTTTTTCGCGCCTCTGCCCGCGCGGCCGTCAGCCGATGGGACGGTCGTACTTCTTGCGGAAATCGCCCGCGGTGCTGCCGGTGTGTTTCTTGAAGAAGCGGGCGAAGTACGAGGGGTCTTCGAAGTTCAGCTGAAACGCAATTTCGGCGATGCCAAGGCCCGTATTGCTAAGCAGGCGCTTGGCCTCAAGCGCAACGCGCTCTTGCACCAGCTGGCTGGCGGTGCGCCCCACGCTGCGCTTGACGGCATCGTTAAGCTGGCGTTCGCTGACGCACAGCGCGTCGGCGTACTGGCGGATGGCGTCGAAGTCCAGATAGTGTTCTTCGATCAGCATGGTGAACCGCTTGGCCAGCGAATAACTGGGGCCGGCGGTGGTCTCGCGCTCGTCGGCCGGGTACAGGCGGCGCAGCTGCGTCAGCAGGATCAGCAGGTACGAACGCACCACGTCAAAGCGCCCGGTCTGGCGGTCGCGCGTTTCGCGTTCGATTTCATTGAGCAGCGGCAGCATGCCGTCGTGCTGTTCGCGCGACAGATAGATGGCCGGCGAGCCGCCCGCCAGGTGAAAAAAGGGAAACTTGGCGATGTCGTCCGCGCGCGGGAACATGTGGGCGAAGAAGTCCGTGCTGATATTCAACACGTAGCCGCGCGGCTTGACGGACGAGGTCCAGGCGTGGATCTGGCCGGGCGACAGGAAAAATACCGAGTGGTCGCGCACCTCGTGCTGCTCGAAGTCCAGCATGTGGGTGCCGCTGGCCTGGCTCATCCAGAGCAAGTGGTAGTAGTTGTGCCGATGCAGGAAGCCGCGCGGGATATCGTCGCGGTCCTGCAGGCGGACAAGATCGAAGTAGAACGAACCCTCGCCCGAGAAATCGGAAGTTTCAAAGGTGGGGAAGGGTTGCGCGTTGGGCGTGTGCGGGCCTGCGGACAAGCGGGAAGTCTCCTTGGCGGCGCGCGAGGCGGCTCGATTTTTTTGCCATGATATCGCCAAACGTGCCCAGCCGCGGTTGCCGTAAACCCGGTATTGCCCGCCCTGGGGTTTCGGCGGCGGGCCGGCGCCGCCCGAGGCTGCCCGGGGTTGCCTTACGACCCTTCGGGCAGTTTCGCGATCACCTTGATCTCGAAGTCAAAGCCGCTTAACCACGTTACGCCCACGGCCGTCGCGGTGGGATACGGCGCCTGGCCCCAGTATTGCGGCACCACGTCGGTCCAGATCCGTTCGAAGTGCGATTGCGGGTCGACCATGAAGACGGTCACATCCACCACATCGTCGAACGTGCAGCCCGCCGCTTTGAGGATGGCGTTCAGGTTGTCAAACGCCAGCCGCACCTGCGCATCCAGCTCGGGCTCTGGCGTGCCGTCCGCACGGCTGCCCACCTGCCCGGATACGAAGAGAAAGCCATCGGACCGGATGGCGGGCGAATACCGGTGGCGCGCGTACAGCGCGTGGCGGTCAGGCGGAAAAACGGGGTCTCGCGTCGTCATAGAAAGCTCCTTGAATCGGGCCGGCATGGCCCGTCGTTAGCGATGGGTTCACTGTAACGACGCGCCCACGGCCGATAAACGCGCAAGCTTGTCCATCACTGTTTGTAGAATCCAAACATTCTTCAACCGGCGGGGGCCGACGATGGACCGTTTCGATGCAATGCAGGCGTTTGCCCGCGTGGTGGAGGCCGGCAGCTTCACCAAGGCGGCCGAAACGCTGCACATCAGCAAGACCACCGTGACGCAACTGGTGCAGCAGCTTGAGGCGCGCCTGCGTGTGCGGCTGTTCAACCGCACCACGCGACGGGTGAACGTGACCGCCGACGGCGCGGCCTATTACGAGCGCGTCATCAAGCTGCTGGCTGACATGGATGATGCCGAGACCAGCCTGTCGGTGGCCTCGGCCTTGCCCCGGGGGCGCTTGCGAGTCGACGTGCCCAGCCCGCTGGCCCGCATGGTGCTGATCCCCGCGCTGCCGTCGTTTCACGCGCAATACCCCGACATTCAATTGGACATGGGCGTCAGCGACCGCATCGTCGACATCATCGCCGACAACGTGGACTGCGTGGTTCGGGGCGGCGAGCTGACCGACCTGTCGCTGACGGCGCGCCGCGTGGGCGATCTGCAATTGGCGGTATACGCCGCGCCCAGCTACCTGGAGCGCGCCGGCCACCCCACGCATCCGCACGACTTGGAAAACACGCATCACCGCGTGGTCGGCTACCTGTGGCAGCGGCTGGGCAAGGCGTTTCCCTACGCCATGCATCGCGGCGACGAGCATGTGCGGGTGCATGGGCGCTATGTGTTGGCGGTGGATGACGGCAACGCGTACCTGGCGGCGGGGCTGGCGGGGATGGGGGTATTGTGGCTGCCCCAATACATGGCCGAGCCGCATGTGGCGACGGGCGAATTGACGCCGCTGTTTCCGGACTGGCGGCTGGACCCGATGCCGTTGACCATTGCATTTCCGCCCAACCGGCACGTCAGCACGAAGCTACGGGTGTTCATCGATTGGGTGGTGGCGCTGATGGGGCAGTACGCACCGGCGGCCGGCGCACCGGCGGCAGGGGCACAGGCGGCAACGAAGGCAAAAGCGCAGGCAGCGACGCGATCAGAGACGCAGAATAGGGCCGATCGGCCGACTTGATCGCCCCGGCATGACAAGCCTGCATCCCCGCTTCAGGGCGCGAACAAGCTCAACCCTGCGCGCGCCGGGGCAGCCAGCGCCAGAACACCCCGGCCGCCACCAGCCCCAGCGTGCCCACGCCGAACGATGCGCCGCCCAGCGATACCAAGGCGGTCAGCACCGACAGTGCCACCGGCCCGCCGCTGGCGCCCAGGTCCGCCATGAAGCGCCAGATGCCCAGGAACTGCGTGCGCGCGCCGGGCGGCGCGGCGTCGGCGCCCAGCGTCATCACAATGCCGGACCCGATGCCGTTGCCAAAGCCCAGCAGCGCCGACACCAGGATGAAGCTGGCCACGCCGCCGGTCAGCGGGATTGCCATCAGACTCAACCCCATCAGCAACGTGCAGGGCAGCGCCACCCACAGGCGGCCGCGCTGGTCCATCACCTTGCCCGCCGGATAGAACACCGACATATCCACCGCGGCCACCAAGCCGTACACCAGCGACGTGGTGGCGGCGTCCAGGCCCAGATGATCGGCCCATAGCGGGATCACCACCTGGCGCGACGCGCGCAGCGCGCTGATCAGCATCACGCCCACGCCCAACGTGGCATACACGCCGCGATGGTCGCGCGCCACCTCGCCGATGCGGGCTCGCGGGCCGCCCTTGTGCGCGCTGCCCGAGGGTTCGATGTCGGGCGCCTTGATCGCGATCAGCCCCGCGCCCAGCATGGCGCAGATGGCAATCCAATAGGCGCCGTCCAGCCCCACGAAATGGATAAGCGCCGCGCCCGCGAAGGGGCCGATAAAGGTGCCGATCCGCGTGGTGCCGCCCAGCGTGGACAACGCCCGCGCGCGATAGGCCAGCGGCACGACTTCAATCATGTAGCTCTGGCGCGCCAGCTGAAACACCGACTGCGCGCAGCCCTGCATCAGCATGGCCACCGCCAGCACCCACAGGTGCGGGACGCCGATCACCAGCGCCAGGCCAACCACGCTCAACAGTGCCGCGCCCGCCATTGCCCGCTTCTCGCCGAAGCGTTCGGTGATCAGGGCGGACGGAATGTTGGACAGCAGAGAACCCACCCCGATCAACGCGGCGATCAGGCCGGCAGTGGCCACCGAAGCGCCGTGGTCGCGCGCGGTCAGTGCGATAACGGGAAGGATGGCGCCGTTGCTGATGCCGTAGAGCAGCGACGGGCCGAACGCCGGAACGGCGATGCGCTTCAGATTGAACGAATCAGAGTGCGACATGAAGGAACGGTGGGAACTTGGCCGTCTGCCGACCGCCTTGCCACTGGCGCGGGGCTGGCCCGGCGACCATGGATGCGGGATTCCGAGAGTGTAGCGGTAGCCCTGCGCGGCTGCCTGTCAGGCGGCTGACAGTGGGGCTGAAAAATGGGCGGAAAGCCGGGCTGAAAATCGGGCTGAAAAGCCGGCCGACAATCGTGCTGACGACCGGCAGACACAGACGCGCGCCGGTCACGCCCAACGGCGCTCCCATCAATCGGGCTTTGACGCCTCTGTCTCGGTACCGGACTCGGCAATCATGCGCAGGCATTTGACGAACAGGCCACGGTATTCCTCGGGCAGCCGAGCCAGCAATTGGTCTTCCACCACCACATCGCGCGGCATCACCCTGCACAGCAGCTCCAAGCCGGCCGGCGCGACATACAGCTGGTAAGCGCGGGCATCCGTGGGTGACGGCCGGCGTTCTATCAGCCCGCCGCCATGCATGCGCCTGACCATTTCAGCAACGGTGTTGCGGTCCATGGCCAAGCGCTCCGCCAGGGAATTCTGGCTAAGGCCGGGCTCTTGGTAAAGCAGCACCAAGGCGGCCTTTTGCCGGGGCGTTACCCCTTCGCCCGCAAACGTAGCCGCGAAGATTTCCTCGGCCTTGAAGTGCGCGCGCCGCAGCAGATGCGACGGCACCTCTTCAAGGCGGAAATTTCGCAGCAGGGATTCGACTTGCGCTTCGGCGGCCGATAGCGAAACGCCCGCCGGCGCTGACGTGCGGGCGGACGTGAGTTGGGCTGTCTTGGAGGTAGGTGATCGGGCCATTGTGATGGAGTTTTCTACGGTCGTTGTCGCGATTAGGATGGGTCCCTGCGTAGTTACAATAACACGTACACGTACAAGATAAGCATGTCTCAAACACTCATCTGATCATTTTCAGGCAATGAATATAGGGTAATTACGCGTTTCTTGCCGTGTCGCTCCGCCCTACGATAGTACGCATACGTCTTATAAAGCCACCCCGCCGGATGCCGCGACCGAGGTGGGCTTCAACTGTCAAGGTAAGGAGCTTCACCATGAGCGAAGGTCAAATTCTTTCCGGCTTCCTGGCGCCCCATCCGCCTCATCTGGTCTATGGCGAAAACCCGCCCCAGAACGAGCCGCGCTCTGAAGGCGGCTGGGAGCCGCTGCGCTGGGCGTATGAGCACGCACGCGAAAGCATCGAACGCCTGAAGCCGGACGTGCTGCTGGTCCATTCCCCGCACTGGATCACGCAGGTAGGGCACCACTTTCTTGGCGTGCCCAGACTGGCGGGGCGATCCGTCGACCCCATCTTTCCCAACATCTTCCGCTACGACTTCGGCATGGACGTGGATGTCGAACTGGCCGAGGCCTGCTGTGCAGAGGCCGCCAACCTGGGGCTGGTCAGCAAGATGATGCGCAACCCGAAGTTCCGTCCGGACTACGGCACGATCACCACGCTGCACATGGTGCGGCCGCAATGGGACATTCCCGTAGTGGGGATATCCGCCAACAACACGCCGTATTTCCTGAACACCAAGGAAGGGCAGGGCGAGATGGACTTGCTGGGCCGGGCCACGCGCGAGGCCATCCGCAAAACCGGACGCCGCGCCGTCCTGCTGGCCAGCAACACCTTGTCCCACTGGCATTTTCATGAAGAGCCGGAGCTGCCCGAAGACATGACCAAAGAGCACCCCGAACGCTATGACGGCTACAAGTGGGACGTGCGCATGATCAACCTGATGCGGCAAGGCCGCATGCAAGAGACCTTCCAGCTGTTGCCGCAGTTTATCGATGAAGCGTTTGCCGAAGTGAAGTCCGGCGCCTTCACCTGGATGCATGCCGCAATGGGCTATCCCGAGCTGGCCGGCAAGTTGCATGGCTACGGCACCGTCATCGGCACCGGCAACGCGGTGATCGAATGGAACCTTCAGGACGCGGGCCTTTCACGCCTGGCGCCGGCTGCCCAGGCCGCCTGATTGCACCGTCTGCATAAGAAAAAGGGGAATGACATGAGCATCGTATCCGCGTTTCTTGTACCGGGCAGTCCGCTGCCGCAGTTGCGCCCCGACGTGGCGCCGTGGGGCCGCCTTCGAGACGCCTTGGCGCAAGCAGGCAAATCGCTGGCCGAATCCAAACCCGATTGCGTGCTGGTCTATTCGACGCAATGGTTCGCCGTGCTGGACCAGCTATGGATCACCCGGGCGCGCAGTACCGGCCTGCATGTCGATGAAAACTGGCACGAGTTCGGCGAGCAGGCGTTTGACATCTATTCGGATGCCGCCCTGGCGCACCGCTGCGTGCAGGCTTGCAATGACGCCGGCATCAAGACACGCGGCGTCGACTATGACCAGTTTCCGATCGACACGGGCACGATCACCGTGACCACGCTGATGAACTTCGGTACGCCGGCGCTTCCCGTCGTCATCGCCGCCAACAATCTTTATCACAGCCCCGAGCAGACCGAGCAGCTGGGCGCCATCGCCGCGTCCGCCTTGCAGGACAAGCGTGTGGCGGTGGTGGGAATCGGGGGCCTGTCCAACAGCATGTTCCGCGAAACCATCGACCTTCAGGAAGACCACATTCTTTCCGACGCCGATGACACGTGGAACCGGCGCCTGCTTGCCCTGATGGAAAGCGGCGACGTCCAAGCCCTGCGCGCAAGCCTGCCCGACTATGCCAAAGAAGCGCATCCGGACATGGGCCTCAAGCAGTTCCATTGGCTGCTGGGCGCGATGGGCGGAACTTTCAAGCAGGCAATCGTGCATGGGTATGCACCGCTATACGGCAGCGGCGGCGCTGTCGTGGAGTTCAAGCTCCAGTAGCGTGTTTTCGAAGGGCCGGCCAGGCCAGCCCTTATTTGCCAAGGAGCAGTCGTGTTCAAGCAGTACAGAAATTTCATTGATGGCCGGTTCCAAGACAGCCAGAAGCGGTTTGCCGGCATCAACCCGGCAACGGGCGTTCGCTTTGCCGACGTGCACGAGGCCACGCAAGCGATGGTCGACGAGGCGGTCGCGGCGGGCCACCGGGCGGTACGCAGCTGGGGCGCCACGTCGGTTGCCGATCGTGCCGACATGCTTTACCGCATCGCCGACGAGATCGATCGCCGCGCGGACGACTTCCTGGACGCCGAGGTCAGCGATACGGGCAAGCCGGTGTCGCTGGCGTCCAAGCTTGATATCCCGCGTGGCGCGGCCAATTTCCGTATTTTTGCGGACATCCTGAAGACAGCCCCGCTGGAGACGTTTCGCACCGAACTGGCGGGCGGCGCCCACGCCATCAACTACGCCGTCAGAAAGCCGCTGGGCGTGGTGGGCATCATTTCGCCGTGGAACCTGCCGCTGCTTTTGTTCAGCTGGAAAGTCGCGCCGGCGCTTGCGTGCGGCAATGCGGTAGTGGCCAAGCCCTCCGAAGAAACACCGGGCACCGCGACGCTGCTTGCCGAAGTGATGCAGTCGGTGGGCTTGCCCGACGGCGTGTTCAACCTGGTGCACGGCTTTGGCCCGAACTCGGCGGGGGAATTCATCACCCGGCATCCGGACATCAGTGCCATCACTTTTACCGGTGAATCAAAAACCGGCACGGCCATCATGCACGCCGCCGCCGCCGGCGTGAAGCCGGTGTCATTCGAGCTGGGCGGCAAGAACGCGGCCATCATCTTCGCCGACTGCGACTTCGAGAAAACCGTGGAAGGCATGGCGCGCGCGGCATTTCTGAACAGCGGCCAGGTGTGCCTGTGCTCCGAGCGCATCTTCGTCGAGCGGCCCATCTACGACCGCTTCGTGGGCGCGCTTGCGGAACGCGCACGGCGCATCAAGCTGGGCGATCCCACGGACGCGTCAACCGACATGGGGCCGGTGATTTCGGCGGCCCATCGCGACAAGGTGCTGAGCTACTACGCGCTGGCGCGGCAAGAGGGCGCACAATTCATCGTGGGCGGCGGCACGCCAAGCTTCGGCAATGCGCTGGACGGCGGCTTCTGGGTCGAGCCCACCTTGATCGCCGGGTTGGCCGATGACGCCAGATGCGTGTCGGAAGAAATATTCGGCCCCATCGGCCACGTCACGCCGTTTGATTCGGAAGCAGAAGTCATCCGTCGCGCCAACGCGACGCCGTATGGGTTGGCGGCCACCATCTGGACCAGCAACGTCAACAAGGCGCACCGCGTCGCGCAGTCCATGAATGTGGGCGTCGCCTGGGTCAACGCCTGGTTCCTGCGGGACCTGCGCACGCCCTTTGGCGGCAGCGGCCTGTCGGGAATCGGCCGCGAAGGCGGGCTGCATTCCCTGAACTTCTACTCCGAACTCACCAACGTTTGCATTCACGTGGATGCACCGGACGCCGTCAATGACTGAGAAACCCATGGCCCAAAGCAAGCTGTCATCCGCCGTCGTCCAAGGGCGCGCGCAGCCACGCGGCAAGTTCCCGCACATCAAGCGTGCCGGAGACTTTCTCTTTGTATCGGGCACCAGTTCGCGCCGCCCCGACAACAGCTTTGCAGGCGCCGACGCCGACGCCATGGGCGTGCTGGACGCCGATATCCGCGCGCAGACGCGCGCTGTCATCGAGAACATCAAGGCGATTCTTGAAAGCGCGGGCGCCAGCCTGAAAGACTTGGTCGAAGTCTCTACGTACCTGGTCGATATGGGCGACTTCAAGGGCTACAACGAGGTCTACGCCGAGTACTTCGACTACGACGGCCCCGCCCGAACCACCGTCGCCGTGCACCAGCTGCCGCATCCGCTGCTGCGCATCGAAATCAAAGCCGTGGCGTACAAGCCGATGGATTCCAACGCATAGGCGCCGGGGGAAATATGCCGACCTTGTATCGCGATTTCAAGACGCAGGACGAGATAGACGCTCAGTACGACGTCGAGAAATCCGTTCCTGATTTCATGATCTATGCCAAGCACTACGTCGCGGAAAGCGAGCACGTACGACAGCGCCTGCCTGCGCACCTTGATGTCCCTTACGGGCCGACGCTTGACGAGACCGTGGACATTTTTCCGGCTGCGCAGGCCGGCGCCCCTGTGTTCGTCTTCATCCACGGCGGCGCATGGCGCATCCTGAGCAGCAAGGAGTTTTCGACGGTGGCCAGCGGCCTGAGTGCACAAGGTTTCACCACCGTCGTCGTCAACTACTCGCTTTGCCCCAAGGTCAGCATCGACGAGATAACGCGGCAATCACGGGCGGCGGTGGCTTGGGTGATCCGCAACATCGGACGTTTTGGCGGGGACCCCAAACGCGTCGTGCTGGGGGGGCATTCCGCCGGTGGCCATCTGACCGCGATGTGCCTGCAAACGGATTGGGAACACGAGTACGGGCTGCCTCGGGACCCGCTGGCGGGTGCGGTCATGGTCAGCGGCGTGTTCGAGATCGAGCCGTTTCGCTGGTCGTCGATTCAGCCGATGCTTCAGATCGACGATGGCGTCATACGCAGAAACTCGCCGCAGCATCGTGTGCGCGCCTGCGCCACGCCCGTTCTCATCTCGTGGGGTAGTGACGAACCATCGGAATTCGCCAGGCAGTCGCAGGATTTCGCGCGCGTGTGGACGCAGGCGGGAAACCAGGCACAGACCCTGATGCAGGACGGCAGAAATCACTTTGACGCAATCTACGGTTTCGAAGATCCCAACCATCCGTTAACGGAATGGATAGCAAATGTAGTGACACGCTGAACCGCAGCGGTTCGCGTCATCGAATATTCCTCCACGCAGTAGAAACACGCTAATCAACGCGGATCGCCATGAGCTTTACCAATCTTGCCCCACAACCCCCGCTGTATCCCGCCGAAGCCGAGGACTACGCCCGCGCGGCGTTGGCGCTTTCGGCTGCGGCGGTACAGCGCTGCGAACGCATCGCCGACATTCAATACGGCGACACCGCCGCGCACAAACTTGACGTGTACCCAAGCCGAAAACAAGCGGGGCAACCCAGCCCGGTCCTGGTCTTCGCCCATGGCGGCGCGTGGACGAATGGCTACAAGGAATGGGTGGCGTTGATGGCTCCTGCCTTGGTCGCCGCGGGCATTACGTTTGTCTCGATATCGTATCGCCTCGCACCAGGCTTCAAATGGCAGGCGCTATTGGACGACTGCCATGCCGCGCTGTCGTGGGTGGTTCGGAACATTCACGAGTATGGCGCAGACCCCGCTCGCATCGCGGTGGGAGGCCATTCCGCCGGTGGTCATCTGATGACGCTTGCCGCATTAAGCGCGCAAGGCCTGCACCGCCACGGCATTCCCGCGTCGTCGATCGTTGCGTGCTTGCCCCTGTGTGCGCCGCTTGATATCCGGTATCCCGAACGCACGCCGGGCAGCGGCGAAGAGCGCACGCATCAGAACCTGCTGGATGACGTATCGGAAGCCGAATCGGCAAGCCCCGTGTGTCGGGTGGATCAGGACACGCCGCCGATGTTGCTGGCATACGCCCGGGAAGACCTGCCTCGCATCATCAAGGGCAATCAAACGATGGAAGCCGAGCTGCGTCGGCTGGGTCGGCCCGTTGAAACCATGGTGTTAGCGGGAGATCATTTTGCGCCGGCGATCGCGGCAGGGCAGGCGGACTCGCCCTGGATGAAGCGCCTGATTCAAATCATGCAGGGATGAGCCCTGTTTAGGAAGACCCGGAGAATCCGATGAAAATTTCCCAATGCTTGGCGCTGTTGGCCCTTACCTTGTCGACGGCCGTGCAGGCGCAGTCCTGGCCGAACAAGCCCATCAAGCTCATCATTCCGTATGCTGCGGGGTCCGGCCCCGACGTGGCGACGCGTCCCGTCGCCGAACAGATCGGGCGAATACTCAAGCAGCCGGTAATCGTGGAAAACCTGGCCAGCGCGGGCGGCATCGTGGGCACCCGCACGGTGGCCAAGGCGGCACCGGATGGGTACACGTTCGGCTTTGGCAACAACATCACCTTGGCCGTCAATGCCAGCTTCTATCGCAGCCTGCCCTATGACCCGATCAAAGACTTCGCACCCGTCGGTTTGCTGTTCGACAATCCTTATATTCTTGTCGCCGGCAAGGACTTCAAGCCGAATTCAATTCAAGAGTTCATGGCCTATGTGAAGCAGAACCCCGGCAAGGTGAACTTCGCCTCGGGAACCGGGGTGGGCTCGGGCAGCCACCTGACCGGCGAAATGATGAAAGCGGTCGGCGGCCTGGATATCACGCACGTACCGTACAAAAGCGGGTCGATGGCGCTGTCCGACGTGGTCAGCGGCCGGGTCGACGTGATGTTCGATAACGTGAACGGTGTCCAGCAGTTCATCAACAACGGAACGTTGAAAGCGTTTGCCGTCACCAGCCCCAAGCGTCTGCCCACCATGCCCAACGTGCCGACGATGGCCGAATCCGGGTTCCCCAACTTTGAAGCGGTGGCCTGGGGCGGCATCGTGGCGCCCAAGGGCACGCCGCAGTCCATCATCGCTCGCATGAACGAGGCGATCGGCCAGGCGTTGAAGACGCCCGAAGTTGTGCAAGCCAACGCCGCGATGTCGCTGAACCCGATCAGCTCGACGCCGGAAGCATTTACGGCATTCATCGCGGCCGAGACCAAACGGTGGGCCGAGACGGTCAAGGTGTCGGGGGCCAGGGCAGAGTAGGGGTGCGAACGCGGGGAGCGAACACGCCGGGGGACTGCCTATCGCGTCGCCACAACAACGTGCGCCTGGATCTTGCCCGTGATGCCACCCGGGCCAAAGCGGTCTTCAATCGCCGAAGCGGCAACGTCCGTTGCCTTCTCCAGAATGCCGGCGTCGCGCGCTTCCAGTTCGGCACGCATCGGCGTGCCCTGGCAATAGGCGACGGCGACGCTGCGGGGTGACTCGCCCAGGCTTTGCATGGCAATCGTATCGAAGGTGATGGCCCTGGTGAACCCGCCCGCCGCCAGCGCGCCGCGGATCTGCGTCTGGTCGTAATAGCCGTGCGGCACTTTCACCATGAACCGGGGCGGGTCTGCCGGGAACAGCGTTGCCATTGCCTGCGTGACGCAGTCGGCGAATTCGTTGTCTTCTATGCGATCCCAAACGTTGAACAGGAATGTGCCACCTGGCCGCAGCACCCGGTACGCTTCGGAAAAAGCCACCGCCTTATCCGGAAAGAACATGGCGCCGAACTGGCATACCACCGCATCGAAAGCGCCATCGGCAAAGGGCAGCTTCATGGCATCGGCCTGGCGCCACGTGACGGGGCGGGTCGTGCCCAGGCTCATGGCATGTTCCAGCATCGGCTGGCTAAGATCGGTCGATACGATGGAGGTGCCGGCGGGCAGTTGGGCCGCCAGATGGCGTGTGACCGCCCCGGTGCCCGCGGCGATTTCCAGCACGGATGACGGGGCCAGGGCGGCGACTCGCCGCGTTATGTCCCGCGCATATCCGTCGAAAATCATCGGCACCAGATACCGCTCGTATAGCTGGGGAATGGGTCCGGCAAAGGCGCGTTCGCCACTGGACGTGTTCATGATGATCGACTCCACAATAGGTCGATAAGGCCGCCCGAAGTTGTGGGCGGCGCGGTTGCCGCTGTGTGCGACGACGTCATGCCGCCCGCCTTGTAGTGATGGCTTTACGCGCATGCATGAACACCAACGATAGTACGCCTGAAAACCCCATTTCCGATGCGGCGTGGGCCACTTTCATGGCGTTGCCACCCTCAAGAAGGGGGCGCCGAGGCGCCGTTTTATTCGGTGTATGCTTGCCGGGCAAAAATGCCGGTAGCCATTGCCATCCGGTCCGTTATCTTCCGATCTCCTCTTGTCCCGACACCATGATCAAGGCCTTGTTAGTTGAAGACGATCCGAAGCTCTCGCGCCTGATTGCGCAGTTTCTGGAGCAACACGGTTTCAAGGTCGCCCAGGCCTATCGCGGTGACCAGGCGGTGGAAGCGTTTCGGCGCCATGACCCGGCCATCACCATCTTGGACCTGATGCTGCCGGGCCGCGACGGCTTGCAGGTTTGCCGCGACCTGCGCGCTTTTTCTTCCGCGCCCATCTTGATGCTGACCGCGCGTGAAGACGATCTGGACCAGATTCTGGGGCTGGAGTCCGGCGCGGACGATTACGTCATCAAGCCCGTGGAGCCGCGCGTGCTGCTGGCCCGCATTCGCGCCTTGATGCGCCGCCGCAACCAGACGGACGCGCAGCCGGATCAACTGGCGTTCGGTCCGCTGTCGATTGACCGCCAGACGCGTTCGGTCGCCCTTGCCGGGGTGGAAGTCGATCTGACGACCATGGAATTCGAAATGCTGTGGGCATTGGCCAGCCAGGCCGGGCAGGTGCTGACGCGCGACGATCTGCTGAACGCGGTGCGCGGCATTGAATTCAATGGCCTGGACCGCAGTGTGGACGTGTGCGTCAGCAAACTGCGCCGCAAGCTGGACGATGACCCGCGCGACCCGGCACGTATCAAGACCGTCTGGGGCAAGGGCTACCTGTTTTCTCCGAAGGCGCACGAGCTCGGCGATGCTTAAGTTCGTTCTGCGCATCTTCGTGGTGCTGGCGATCGGTTTTGTGCTGTCGAACGAAGTGGTCGATCGGGTGGCCAATTACCTTTTCGAGCCCGAGACCGCGAACTACACACGCGAAGCAGTGCGCGGGCAGCTGCACAGCCTGAAGCTGGAATTGGCCAATGTGCCGCCCGACGCGCGCCGCGACTATGTGCGCGATACCCTGGCCCCGCATTACGGTCTGGCCTTGCGGGTGATGGACCCCGCCGACTACAACTCGCCCGACTTCGCGCTGACTGACGACGAGCGGCGCATCATCGAGGCGGGCGGCTTCTTTCTGCGTGACAAGCAGATGAGCTTCGTGTCCGCGCTGCCCGGGCCGGGCGCGCAGTGGTTGATGGTCAAGATGCCGCCCGAGCCGCTTGTCGGCACCTGGGTGATCGTGGCTATCTACACCGCGCTGGGCTTGCTGCTGTGCGGCTTCATGCTGGTGTGGGCGCTGCCGATCTGGCGCGATCTGGAAGCGCTGAAAACCGCCGCGCACCGCATGGGGCAGGGTGATTTGCAGGCGCGCGCCCGCCTGTCGCGCTATTCCAGCATCCGTGGGCTGGGCGATACGTTCAACCAGATGTCGGATCGCATTGCCGCGCTGATCAGCAATCAGCGCGAACTGACCAACGCGGTGTCGCACGAACTGCGCACGCCCATTGCGCGGCTGTCGTTCGAGCTGGACATGATCGACCGCGAGGCGGACCCGGAGGCGCGCAAGCGCTTGGTCGAGGACATGAAAAGCGACGTGGCCGAGCTGGACAGCATGGCTTCGGAACTGCTGATGTATGCGCGCTTGCAGCACAAGAGTGCAGACGTACCGTTACAAGCGCAGGACGCGCGCGGCTGGCTGGATGCCGTGGTGCAGCATGCCGCGTTCGAGGCCGAGCTGCTGGGCGTGCATTGCGAGGTGACGCGGTGCGACTCGGATGACGTCCACCTGCACGCGCGCTACATGACGCGCGCCTTGCTCAACCTGCTGCAAAACGCGATCCGGCACGCGGGCGAACGGGTACAGGTCGGGCTGACCAGCCCGGCCCCGCAGCACTATGTGCTGACGGTGGACGACGACGGACCCGGCGTGCCGCCCGCCGACCGCGAACGAATCTTTGAACCGTTTATCCGGCTGGACGAAAGCCGGGCGCGCGACACGGGCGGCACGGGGCTGGGGCTGGCCATCGTCAGCCGCGTGGCGCACTGGCACAACGGCGCCGCGCAGGTGGCCGACAGCCCCCTGGGCGGCGCCCGCTTCGTGATCAGCTGGAACGCCGCCTGACCTGGCGCTGTCTGGCCGAGCGCGGCCCGACCGAACGCGGCCCGACCGAACGCGCCCCGACCGAACGCGGCCCGACCGAACGCGCCGCCGACGAGGTCGCGCGCGTCACGACAAAGATCTTCACAAACTCCATACAAAGCGGGAAAGATCCCGCGACGCGGCATGGATAGCATCACGGCATTCCTCTTTCGCAGGGTATGCGTCCTCCATGTTTTCGCTAAGCCGCCTGGTCGCCATCGGATCGCTGTTGCTTGCCGGCGGCGGTTGCCAGACGCTGCCGCCCGCCGCGCCCGCCACGATCGCCAAAGGCGATTACGCGGCGGTCGTGAGCTACCTGACCCAGCGCATTCCCTACGACATGGCCCTGGCCAAGGTGCCCGGCGTGTCGATCGCCATCGTTGAGGACCAGCGCATAGTCTGGAGCACGGGCTTTGGGGTGGCGGATGCGTCGCGGCACCGCCGCGCCACCGGGGACACGCTGTATCGCGTGGGCGCCATCAGCAAAATCGTCACGGCGGCCGGTGTGCTGCATGCCGCCGACGATGGCCGGCTGTCGCTGGACGCGCCGGCCGCGGGCGCCTTGCCCGATTGGCACGTCGAGCCGCGCCGCAACGCCATGCAGTGGATGGGCGCCGCGCCTTACACGGCACGAAATTTGCTGAATCTGCATCCCGGCACGCTGGAGGACACGATGGGCCGCGCCCGCGCCGACATGGCTTACGCCTTGTTGGGCGACATGGTGGCGCACGTGTCCGAAGAACCGTTCGACGCCTATGTGCGCCGCACAATTCTTCAACCCTTGAACATGCCGCGCGCCGGGTTTCGACCGCACGAGCGCATGCTGGAGCAACGCGCGGTGGGCTACCGGCGCGGCCGGCCCTGGGCAGAGGCGCCACAGCCCAACGAGGCGGCGGACGGGTTATGGGTCAGCGCATCCGAGATGGCGCGCTTTAGCAGCATGTTGTTCGCGGGCGGCGCTTACGGAAGCCGGGCTGCGGGAAATCCCGGAGGCAGGGCGGAGGTCAATGTCGACGTCAGCGCCGCCGTCAGCGCCGATGTCAGCGCCAAAGTCAGCGCCAAAGTCAGCGCCGACGCCCGGCGCGTGCTGACGGCGCAATCCGCACAAACCCTGTTGGGGCTGCAAACAGTGGCGGGCGACGGGCTGGACCTGGATTGCCGATTCGCCTTGTCGTGGCTGGCCGCGCCCTGTGACGACAACGTGGTCACCGCCACGTCCCTGCGCGAACACAGCGGGGCGACGGAAGCGTTTCATTCGCGCTGGGTGCTGGCGCCGCAGGACAAGCTGGCGGTGCTGGTCATGGGCAATTCGGATTCCAGCGAGGCGCTTGTGGCGGCGGTGGCCACTCTGGCGATGCGCATGATGCGCCAGGCCCGGCAGGGCGCCGGTCAGGGATGAAAAACGTACGTGTGGGCACGCGGAGCGTCTGATAAATTGTGCAGACGTTTTAAGTGCCCTCGTACCTTTCTTTACAAAGGTTAATGAGATCCGAGAACTTTTCCGCTCTCGTCTCGATACATTGCCGCCTGCGGCCAATCGGCCGCTTTGACAAGCATGGAGGACGCCGATGTCGGAAATCGTGGTGTATGTCAGAAGCCAGCAAAAGCTGGGCGACCAGATCGTTGCCATGCCAACGCTATATCAGCTGAAAGAATGGTGGCCGTCTCGACGAATCAGCGTGGTTGCGCGTGACGATGTGGGCGCGTTCTACCAGGCGCTGCCGTGGGTGGATGAATTCGTGCGCACCTCGACACTTGGCGGCTATCTGCGCTGCCTGAAAAAAGAGACGCAGGTGTCCGTCAGCCTGCATCACAGCAGCGAACGTTTCGGCCTGGTCAATCTGCTGCGCTTGCCGCCCATCCGCCTGGGCTTTCGCCACGGACGGCTGACCGACATCGTGTGGACGCATTGGCACCGCAAGAACATCGCCGAATATATCGGCCAGGCCAACTTGAACATGCTGGCTTCCTATCGTCCCTTTGACGTTGAACGCGTGCCGCGCGCCTGTTTCGAAGCGCTGGCGGGCTCGCATTTGCGCACCGCGCAAAGTGCCGATGTGGTGATGATTCCCGGTGGCGGTTCGGGCGCGTTCAAGCGATGGAGCCTGGCCAACTATGTGCAGTTGGCAGACGGCCTGAAGCGCGTGATGGGCGAGGGCGCCCGCTTCCTCTTCGTGCTGGGCCAGCAAGAGGCCGCTGAACGAGACGCCTTGCAGGCGATGCAGCGGCCGGAGTTTGCGGTTGCGTATTGCCGCTCGATTCCAGAGCTAAGCGCCATCATGCTGCACGCGCGCCTGGTGGTCGCCAACGACTGCGGGCCCTCGCATATCGCGCAAGGCGCCTGTGTGCCCTACGTGGGCATTTTCAACGAAACGAATCCTGAGTGGTTCTGGCAGCGGCCCGGCTCGGCCGCTGTGGTGCCGCGCCGTCCTCAGGACGGCATCAACGCCATCACGCCCGACGAGGTCCTGGCTGCCTGCCGCAATGTACTGGAGCATCATGCGCATCCTGCACACGCTGGCTGAACCCAGTCTTGGCGGGCTGGAATTTCGCACGTTGGAACAGGCAAGTTGGCTGCAAAGGCATGGCTACGACGTAGCCATCGCAGCACCCTCGGGCAGCGCCGTCAGTGGCGCGGCGCGCGAGCGCAACCTGACAACCGTGGACATCGACTTCAAGCCGGCGTACGCGCCGTCGACCGTGCTGGCATTGCGCCGCGCGGTGAAGGCATTGAATATCCAGTTGATCGACAGCCACAGTCGCGCCGACGGTAAAGCCGCCGCGCTGTGCCGCGACCTGTGCGCGGTGGTTCGAACCCGGCATTTCGCCAAACCCATGCGTACGTCGCCACGCCGGCGGCTGGAATGGCGCTTCGGCTGCGATCACGTCATCGCCACCAGCAACGTGGGCAAGCAGGAACTGCTGGCGGCGCGGCTGTTTCGCGACGACCGCATCAGTGTCGTGGGTGAATGGGCGGGCGACGAGTTCTTCCGCCAGGCCGAGGACGCGGACGCGTCATTGCGCATCCGCCGAGGCCTGGAGATGCCGGCCCCGGACGAGGCATACGTCATTGCCACCGTGGGCATGTTGCGCCCGGAAAAAGGCCAGGCCGATCTGCTGCGTGTGGTGCATCGACTGCGCGCGCTGGGCGTGCCTGCCGTGGCGCTCGTCGTGGGCATGCCCACCGCCGCCACCCGCGCCTATGCGTACGAGCTTTACCGTTTGGCGATAGAGCTGGGCATCTCGGACCACGCGGTGTTCGCCGGACACCGCAGCGATGTGCCCGACATGATCCGGGCGGCGGACGTGGTGCTGGTGCCCTCGGCAACGGAAGCCTGGTCGCGCGTGGTGCCCGAGGCTTACGCCATGGGCCGGCCCGTTGTCGCCAGCGACGTCGGCGGCCTGCCCGAAATCGTCGTGCCCGGCCAGACCGGCTGGCTGGCCGCACCGGGTGACATCGCGGGCTATGTCGACCGCATCCTGCAAATCCGACACAACGCCGGCGATGCGCAGGCGGTCGTGACCCGCGCCCGGACGTACGCCGAGACGAATTTCCGACTGAGCGAAAAGATGTTCCACACGCTGGACGCGTACCGCCGCGCCATGGAGCCGGGCTTGCGCGCGGGTGCTTACCGTTCGCCGTCAGCCGTGTGCGCCGTCCCGGCCTATATCGAACCGTTGGAGGTACAGGCGCACGAATATCTGTTGACCGGCACAGGCGCGCGCGGCCGCACGGGCATCCTGCTGGTTCATGGCCTGGCGGGCACACCGGAAGACATGCGTGCGCTGGCGCTGGGGTTGCACCGTCGCGGCTACACCGTGCTGGCCGTCAAGCTGGCCGGTCATTGCGGCACGCTGGATGAACTGGTGCGCACAAGCTGGCTGGATTGGCTTGCAAGCGTGCGGCGCGGTGCCGACCTGCTGGCAAGCCGCGTCGATCACTTGGTGGTGGGCGGACAGTCGGTCGGCGCCATGCTGGCACTGGCCCTGGCGCAGGAACGCCCGCTGCACGTGGCCGGCGTACTGGCGCTATCCCCCGCGTTCCGTCACGACGGCCCAGGCTTGCCGCGCTACGCCAGGCTGGGCTTGCTGTTGCCGCTTTTGCATACGCTTTTGCATACGCTGCGCATCGGTCGCCATCGCGTGATTGCGAACCGCGACGCGTCGCTTCCCCGCATCCCCTGGCGGTCGCTGGCCCAGGCGCGAAAACTCGCGGTGTCGGTATGGCGACGGATGCATATACTGCGCGCCCCGTGCCTCGTCTTGCACGCGCGCAACGATGACATCGCCTCGGTCTCGAACGCCTTCGACATTGTGAACCGCGCCTGCAACGCAAACGTGTCCCTGCATTTGCTGGACGACAGCCGCAACGCAATGACCCCGCTTGCCCTCAAACGCAACGACGTGATCACGCGGGTCGCCGCGTTCGTCAACGACATCGTGGAAACGCCGGCGGGTCAGGAGGCCGTCAATGTGGCGTGACGGGCGTTATGTTGCTGACCAACGCACGCATTGGCGGACCGATTTTCCAGTTTTAGCCGCGAGAGGTTCGAAGGATTCTGGTCGCGCATGATGAGATGCACGACGAGATCCAGGGGGCGGCCGTAGAAAGCGGCGCCCGCAAGCGTGCCCCTGTCGCTCCCGGTCAATCCGCGTGCGCGCGTTGTCAATTCCCCCCGAGCGGGCGCCCCTAAGATTCCCTGCATCTCCCCGTGCAGGCACTCTGACAGGCATCCGGCCCCGCTCCCCATGATTACGCTCTACGACCATCCCCGATCCGGCAATTGCTACAAGGTGCGCCTCTTCCTGGCGTTGATCGCATTGCCCTATCGGCGCGAGTTCATGGATGTGCTGGCGCGCAAGAACCAGACCGAGGCGTTCGAACGCATCAGCGCGTGGAGACAAGTCCCGGCGATCGATGACGACGGTCTGGCCGTTTGGGACAGCCACGCCATCCTGATGTACCTGGCGCAGAAGCACGCCCCGCAGTGGCTGGCGCCGCTTCCTCATGCCGGGTTACGTCGCGCCACAACACACCAACACAAAACACACTGGGGAAAAACATGGAAGCGATCTCTCGACCTGACGTGAACGTAGGGGCTGGAAAAAAGCCGAACCTGCTTCGAATCTCTGTGGCCACGGCAGTGGGCACAGCCGTTGAAGCGTTTGATTTTCTGGCGTACGGCACCGCCGCCGCACTGGTATTCAACAAGCTGTTCTTCCCGCAGTTCGACCCCTTGACCGGCACGCTGGCGGCGTTTGCGGCCTTTGCCAGCGGCATGTTGGCGCGGCCCATCGGCGGGATCCTGTTCGGGCACTTTGGGGACCGCATCGGGCGCAAGTCCATGCTGACGCTCAGCTTGCTCATGATGGGCATCTGTACGGTGCTGATCGGGCTGTTGCCCACCTACGAGCAAATTGGTGTGTGGGCGCCGATCTTGTTGGTGGCGCTGCGCATCGGGCAAGGCCTGTCGTTTGGTGGCGAACTGGGCGGCGCCATGCTGATGGCGGTGGAACACGCGCCACCGCGATGGAAGGGCTTGTTTGGCAGCACGACCTTCTGCTCCAGCCCAGCATCGTACGAGCCAGCTTTGCCATGTTTGCGCGTCGTATCGAACGGCAGGGCATTGCGCAGGCATAAGCAAAGCCTTCGGCGAAAAGCCACAAGACCGCAACAAGACCGCAACAAGACCGCAGCGAAACGGCCCCAAACCAAAGGGCCGCCCCAAAACAAAAAAGGCCGGCCGCAAAGAGCGGGCCGGCCTGTCTGATCCACCACGACACTGCTTACGCGTCGGCGGCGCTTTCCTCAACCGCAGCCGTCGGCTGCACCTGGTTAATCAGCGCGGGCCAAGTGTTGATCGACAGCAGATGGCAGTACACCAGCGGCAGCCAGCCATTGGCGCGCCAGCGCAGGAACTCGTCGTCCGGCAGCTTGTTGAACTTGGCTTCGTCGATCACCTTGAAGCCGGACATGGCCAGGCGCTGGCCATCGGGCAGGGTGATGTCGGCGCGGTTCTCGATCAGCAGATCGGCGGCGGCCAGGGCCTGCGCGAACTCCATCGTGTAGGCGTGCTGGTTCTGGTAGTCGCGGCAGAATTCCAGCGCGCTGCGGGCCAGGTCCGTGGGCTCACCGGCTTCGTCGAAGAACGGATTGTCGCGGCCTTCGACCACCGAGGCGGCCTTCTCGTCGACGCACAGCGTGAACTGGCTGCGGTCTTCGTTCTCCATGAAGATGAAGGGATAGCGGCGCACGTAAGCCGGGATGTAGGTGCCGGCGCGCCATTGGCCGTCGGCGTCGACGAACAGGTTTTCCTGGCCGCGCACGCCCAGCACCGCGACGGGCGTGGGCTGATCGCCGTCAGTGAAGACGATGGGGAAGTGGCGGCAGGCGGTCGGCAGCTCGGTGGCCACCAACGGCACGGCGTTGGTGGTGGCGGCATAGGCAAAGCCCGTGTTGCCGGCCAGCGACAGGTTGGCGTGCACGCCGGCAGCCAGGGGACGGGGTTGTTCGTAGAACAGGGGAAGCGAAGTCTGCGTAGTCATGGTGTCGAATCAAAGAGTGCGGGATTGCGCGTCGTTGTCGCGACGCTCGTCGTCGGAAGACGGGCTGCCTTCGGCGACGGGTTGTTGCGGGTTGGCGGCCGGGGCTTGCAGTACCGACGTGTTGCCGTTCGGAACGTTCAGCATGGCGTTGTCGCCGGAAGGCAGTTGCCAGTTGAAGGTGGCCGAGGCCACTTTCAGCACCTGCGGATCGGCGTAGGCGCCCAACGGGTCCGGGCCGAAACTATCAGACGGGACCGTACCACGGAACAAAGATGAGGCGGTAGGCGTGGTCGGGATGACCGGCTGCGGCGCGGTGATGGCGGACAGGCGGTCGATAACGCCCGTCGGACCCCACGTGGTGCCGTTCAGGTAGTACGGCGCGCCTACCAGCGAGCTCTTGATGGAAGCGGCCGCCACGGCGCCCGTCTTGCCTCCTAGCGTGCCCCACACGTCGGCCGAACCGGCGGTCGGAACGGTCAACGAGGCCACGTTCAGCTTGTGGCTGAGATCGGCGTCGTTCAGGCCGATGCGCAGCGCGCCCAACGGGCCGGCGGCCAGCGTCAACGCCGTTTGCGGGCCCATCAGGCCAACGGCGGTGATGTCGCCGTTGGTGCTGATGGTGGCATTCGCGCCTTGCAGCGTGGCGGGTGCGCCCAGGTTGATGGGGCCTTGGGTCACCAGCAGTTGCGCGGGCAGCGTCAGCCCGGCGCCGCCGGTCTGCGTGAAGCCCGTGGCGGCCTTCACCGTCGAGCCGGCGGCGAACGTCGTCGTGCCGGTCGGGTCGGTGTTGGTAATGCGGATCGGACCCGTGTCGGCGGTGACGTCCTTGCCGAACGCGACCTTGCCGCCCGTGATATCGATGCCGTCGGGACCCGAGGCGCGCACGTTGCCGTTGTAGCTGGCGGACTTGGCTTCCAGCTGCTGCACGCGGTAGGCGCTGACGTCGCCGTTGAACACGATGGTGTCCACGGCGCGCAACGTCAGCGAGCCCAGGCCGGTGGCGTCGCCCGCCACCTGCACGTTCTTGCCCGCGTTGATGGCGAGGTTGTTGCCGTTGCCGTCCAGCTTGCTGCCCAGCACGACCGAACCCGTGGTGCTGGTCAGGTCGCGGTCGCCGGTCAACGTCACCGCGCCGGTGTAGACCTGGTCGCCGGTCGTGACGACCTTGCCCGGGCCCATCGTGGTGGTGCCTTCGATCGCCAGGCCGCGCAGCGGCGTTGTCGCGCCGATGTCGCCCTGGATGTCGGCGTTGCCGGCAATGATCAGGCCTTGCTGGCCCGACTCGGTGCCGTCCACGCCGGCCTTCAGTTGCACGTTGGTGCCGGTCAGCGTGGTGTCCACGCCGGACAGGATCACGTGCTGGCCATACTGCTGCGAACCCGTGGTGTCGACCGAACCGCCGTTGATCAGCAGGTCGCCGTTGCCGCTGGTTTGCAGCGACGCGGTGCGGACCGGGCCGTCCAGAACGGTGTCGCCCGACGCATTGATCGTCAGGTTGCCCAGGCGCGAACCTTGGCCCACCGGGCCGGCAAACTCGACGTTGCCCTTGTCCGCCGACACAGTCATGTCGTGCCCGCCGTCAACGGCGTCGTTGAAGCGAATGTCGCCGTCGCGGCTGGCCACGGTGACGTCGCCGCCCAGCGTGACCGCGCCTTGGTACGACTGGTCGCCCGTGGTCGCGATGCTGCCTTGGCCCAGCGTGGACTTGCCGTTCACCGTCAGGCCGGCCAGCGCATTCTGTGCACCGATCGGACCCTTCAGCACGGCGTCGCCGTCGATGGTCAGCTCATGCGAGCCGTCGGCGCCGCCCAACAGGCCCACCGTGCTGCCCTTCAGGACGGTGTCACCGCCCAGCACCACGCGTTCGCCGTAGGACTGCGCACCGGTCGTGTCGACCAGCCCGCCGTTGATGCCAATCGTGCCGCCCACGTCCGATGTGACCGACGCCGCATACACCGCGCCGTTCAGCGCGGTCGCACCCTGGCTGGCGATGGTGATGTCACCCAGTCGCCCACCCGCGTCGTCACCGACGGCGTCCGTAAACGTGACATTGCCCGCACTGGCCGAGAGCGACAGATCGTGCCCGTCGCCCTGGCTGCTGGCCACCTTGTCGTTGAACGTGATGTTGCCGCCTTGGGTCGTCAACGCCACGTCGCCGTCTAGCGTGACCTCGCCGTTGTACGACTGCTTGCCGCTCGTGCCGATGCTGCCGTCCAGGCTGGACGTGCCGTTCACCGTCAGGCTCGCCAGCGCGTCCCGCGCACCGAACGCGCCCTTGAACACGGCGTCGCCGTCGATGGTCAGGTCGTGAGGGCCGTTGCCGCCACCCAAGAGGTTGACGCTGCTGCCCTTCAACACCGTATCCGCGCCTAGCGTGACCCGTTCGCGGAAGGTTTGCGTGCCCGTCGTGTCGACCAGGCCGCCGTTGATCGCGACCGTGCCGGGGGCGTCCGTCTGCGCGGACGCGGCGTATACCGCGCCGTTGAACGTGGTCGCGCCGGCGGTGTTGGCCGTCAGGTTGCCCAGGCGTTGTCCCGCGCTGCCCACGGCGTTAAAGCTGATGTCGCCCGCCGCTGTGGAGTCGATCACGACGTTGCGGCCGCCGATCAGCGCGCCGTCGAACGTGACGTTGCCGGTGGTGGTGGACAGCGACTGGTCGCTGCCCAGCGTGACGTCGTTCTGGTAGTGCTGGCTGCCGGTGGTGGCGATGCTGCCGGTGGTCAGCGTGGCGGGGCCGTTGACGGTCAGGCTGGCCAGCTTGGTGTTGGCGCCGATTGCGCCGGCCAGCGTGGCCGGGCCGTCGACGGTCAGCGCGTACGCGCCGTCTACGCCATCGGCCAGCGTGACGCCGCTGCCGCTCAACGTCGTGTCGGCGCCCAGCACCACAGCGGCGCTGTAGGACTGCATGCCGGTCGTTGTGACGCTGCCGCCGTTAAGCGCAGTGACGCCGGTGCCGACCTGGTTCAGCGATGCGGTGTTGACCGCGCCGCCGTAGGTGGTGGCGCCGGCCGTCAGAACGGTCAGCGCGTTCGCGCCCGAGACGTCGCCCGTGAACGCAACCGCGCCGTTGCCCGTGTACACGTTGACGCCGCCAGCCAACACGGTGTCGCCATCGACGCCGAAAGCGCCGTTGCCGGTGGTGTACAGGCCACGCAGCGTGGTGTCGCCGTTGTACTGCTGGGCACCGCTGGTCGCGACGTTTTGCAGGCTGATGTTGGCGCCGTCGATGCTCAGGCCGGCCAGGTTGATGGCGTTGCCGCCCAGCGTGACGTTGCCGTCGTTGGCGACGATCACCGCTTGCTGGTTGCCACCGTTCAGCGCGCCCGAGATGTTGACATTGCCGCCGTCGCCGTTGGCGGTCAGCGTGCGCTTGCCGCCCGTCAGCGTGGCGTTGCCCGAGATGTCGATGGACGCGCCGGTCAGGTCGCCGCCAAGCGTGACGTTACCGTTGTAGGTTTGCGCGCCGGCGGTGTCGACGGCGGCCGTGCCGATCTGCGCGGCGATCACCGTCAGGTTGTTGACCTGGTTGTTGGTGATGGCGTGGTTGATGCCGACGTTGCCCGATGACGATCCCAGCAACACGTCGCCGTGATTGCCGGCGGTAAGGCCGACGCTGCTGATCAGGTCGCCGTCGGCGGCGATCTGGATGCTGCCGTCCGCCGTCGCAATATTGCCCAGCGTCAGCGGGCCGGTGGCCTCGACGACGATGTCGCCGGCGCCCAGCACGTTGGCCTTCAGATAGCGCGCCGACGTGGTGAAGGCGGCGTTGCCGTCACCGATGCCGTTCTTGCTGGTCAGGTCCAGGCTGTTGGTCGTGACATCGCTGCCCAGGGCCACCAACGAGCCTTCGGCGGCGGCCAGCACGACCGTGCCGTTCGCAGCGCCGGCGTTGATGGTGCCGACCACCACGTCGCCATGCTGCGAGCTCAGGTCGATGCCGCGGTTGTTGCCGGCGGCCGTGGCCGACACGTCCAGCGTGCCGGTGGCGTTGGCGGTGATGTTGCCGTTGGCGGTGGACAACGAGGCGGTCAACGCGCCGGTATTGTTCAGCGTCAGGTTGGCCGGCGTGGTGACGCCGGTCAGGTTGACGTTGGCGTTGGCCACCTCAGTGGTCAGCGCCGTGTTGCCGCCCGCCGCGCCACTGGTGACGTTCAGCGTATCGCCGCGCGCGATGATGTTGCGCGGCGTGGCGCCCGCCGCCACCACGTCTTGCAGGCCCACCAGGGTGATGGTGTCGTTGGCCTGCACGCCCGTGCCGGCCACGGTCAGCGTGCCGTTCGAGGACAGCAGCACGTTGTCGGCGGTATTGGACAGGCCCGAACGCGCGTCCAGGTCGCCCGACGAACGGAGGTAGACCGAGCTGTTGTCGCCCGTTTGTGTCACGTCGCCGTTCAGCGTCAAAGCGCGCGTGCCCACGTTGTTCAGCGCGATGACCGCGCCGTCGGCGCCCGTGGTCAGGTCGCCCAGCGACGCAACGTTGGTGCGCAGGGCGATGCCGCCCAGGCCGGTCGCCAGGTTGCCCACCGTGCCGATGCTGCCGCCCGCCGTGGCCGTCAGGCTGTTGCCGAAGACCAGGTTGCCGGGAATCGCGCCCAGGATGGAACCCGCGGCCTTCAGCGTGACGTCGCCCAAGGTCAGGGCGTCGATCGTGTTGATCGACAGGTCGCCGTTTGACGTCGCAATCGAGATGTCGTTGGTCGCCGAGTTCGTCTTGGTGCTGGCGCTGTTCACCAGCGTGGGGCCGGCGGTGTTGATGCCGATGGCGCCGTTCTGCGTAGCGATGGCGTTCAGCGTGGTGCCGGCCGCGCGGTTGTCGTCCAGGAAGATCGAGCCGTTGCCGGTAACTTCCGCGTTGATGAAGGCGGCGGTCGTCTGCACGTTGTCGGCCGAGCCTTCGGCGCCGCCGATGCCCGCGCCGGCCTTCAGCGTGACCGAGTTGCCGATGATGCGCGTGGATTCCTCGCGATCGTCAACGATGGTGCTGCCGGTCTTGCTGTAGTCGATGTTGACCGTGCCCGTGCCCGCGTCGATGTTGCCCGCCACCAGTTGGCTGTTGGTGCCGTTGCCCACGATCTTGATCGTGCCGCTGCCGTTGCTGGCGACGGCGTTGGCGATTTGCAGGTTGCCGGCCGCCGCGATGTCGATGATGCCGCCCGACAGGTACGAGTACACGGCGTTGTTGTCCGCCGCCAGATACATGCCGCCCAGCGTGGTCGCTTCGACGCGCTGGCCGCTGGCGTTGATGCGGCCGTTGGCGGTGTCGACGCCGATGCCGCTGCGCGCGTTCAACGCGACGCCGTACGCCTTGATGTTGGCGCCGCCCACGTCGGCCAGGATGGCGCCGTTCTCGGCGTTCAGCGTGACCTGGCCTTGAGTGGCGCCGGCCTGCACGTTCTTGACGAAGATGCTGCCCGCCGTCGCCTTCACCGAAATGCCGTTGCCCGCTGCGTCCGTGCCCGACGTCATGCTGGTCAGGAACAGGCTGCCCGACGACGTGATGCGCGTTTCGCCGTTGGCCACCGAGGTGCTCAGGCCGCCTTGCATGCTGCCGACGCTGTCCAGGTACAGCGAACCGGCGCCGGTGACGCTGGCGGACACGGCGTTGTTCAAGGCCGCGATCTTGATCGCCGCGTCGGTGGTGCCGATGCCGTTCTTGGCGGTCAGCGTGATGGCGCCGGTGCCCGAGCCGGAGATGGCGCCGCCGCCGTCCAGGATGCTGCCGTTCTGCGCGTTCAGCGTCAGCGTCTTATTGCTGCCGTAGCGAACAGAGCCGACCAGGATGTCGCCCGTGGTCGTCGTGACGGACAGGTCTTCGCCTGCGTTGAGGTTGCCCAGGTTGATCGAGCCCGCCTGGTTCAACCAGATGCCGCCCGAGGCCGTGGCCGCGATGTTCTTGACCTGCGTGTTCAGGGCGCGGGTGGACGAGCCAATCGCGTTGGGCGTGTCGCCCGACCCGGTGGACAACGTCAGGTTGCCCGCCGTGATCTTCGACGTGCCGGTCATGCCCTGGATGGAGCCGCCGGTGTAGTAGTAGGGGTTGGTCGACAGGTTGACCGAGCCATTGGCCGTGACGTCGATGTCGTTCAGCGTGATCGAGCCGATAGCCTGGTACGTGAAGTTCAGGCCGGTGGTGTCACGAACGATGGTCAGCGCGGTGTTGTTGCTGGTGTCGGCCCCGCTGAACGTCAGGTTCTGGGCGTCGATGGTCAGGAACCCGTAGCTGCCGTACTGGTTGCCCTGCGCGTTGTTGCGGTTGATGGTCAGGTCGCTCAGGTCGGCCAGGTTGTCGACGTAGATGCTGCCCGGGGTGTTCAGCGTCAGCGATGGCGTGTCCAGATGGATGCGATTGGCGTTGCCCGAGCCAATGCTGCGCGATGTGCCGTAGTCGGCCGTCAGCGTGACGCTGTTGCCGGTGATGCGGTTGCTGTTGTTTGCGCCGACGATGTTGCCCGTGCTGGTCGACAACGCGACCGCGCCATTGCTGGTGCTGATGGTGCCCACCACCAGGTCGCGGCCGCCGCGGGCGGTATCGGCGGTCAGCGTGATGTTGCCGTCGCCGGTGACCGAGGCGGCCTGCAAGCCATAGGTTTCGATCAGCGCGATGCTGCCGTCCGCCGTGGCCGTCTGGTTGGCGCTAAGGTTGACGATCGTCGTGCCGCCCGAGCTCAGGTTGGTGGTGCGGATGGCGCTCTTGTTGCCGATCGAGCCATTGGCCGTCAGGGTGACGGTGGTGGCGTTGCTGATCGTGCCGCTCAGGATCGAGCCGCCCGAGTTGTTGACGGTGAAGCTGTTGCCGTTGGTGTTGACCGAGCCCAGCTCGATGTCGCCGACGGTGTTGCTGACCGAGCTGGCGCCGGTCGAAGTCAGGCTGGGCAGGCTGGTGTTGCCTTCCACCGTAATGAACGCCCCGCCGCCGACGGCGCGGCCGCTCAGCGTGCTGACGCGGGTGTCGATGGCGTTGCCGACGCCGCTTGCGCCGATGGCGGCGTTGGCGGTCAGGTTCAGCGACGCGGCATCGATCTTGGTGTTGGCATCGCCATCGCCCAGCAGCGACGCGTTGCGCGAGGTCAGCGACACGTTGTCGTAGCCGACGTTGATGGTGCCCACGGTGACGTTGCGGTCGCTGCTGACGGTCAGGTTCAGGCCGCCCGCGTCCGTGATGTTGCCCAGCACCAGGCCGGCCGTGCTGCCGCTGCCGCCGTCGGTGGCGGTAAAGCCGATGCTGCCCTGGCCGTCGCGGGTCGGGGAATTGATGCTGTAGGAACGCGCGCCGTTGCCCGTCGAATACAGCGACAACGCATCGATGTGCTTGTCGGAATCGATATAGACGTCGCCGGCGTTCTGGATGTTCAGCAGCGGGGCCGACAGATTGATCTCGCGGCCCGTGCCGCCGATGGCGCCCGAGCCCTGGGTGGTCAGCGAAACCTGGGCGGCCGTGATGCGCTGGCTGTCATCGGCGCTGCCCAGGATGCTGTTGTTGCTGGACAGGCGTACGGTGCCGGTGGACTGCGTGTCGATGATGCCGATGTCCTGGCCAACGTTGCTGGACAGCATCAGGTTCAAGCCGGTGTTGTCGCGGACATTGTTGACTTGCAGGCGGCCGTCATGCACCACATCGAACAGCAATTCGTTCGACGTGACGTCGTAGGTCGAAGGCGCGACACCCGTTGCATACAACGACAGGCTGGCCAGGTCGACGTCGTTGTTCACGTAGACGTGGCTGCCGCTCGTCAGGTAGAGCTCGCTGGTGGTGGTGTTGATCTTGTCGGCCGGACCCGAGCCGATCTGGCCGGTGGCAAAGAGCGACACCGAATCGCCCGTCACGTGCGAGGTGGGCGACAGGTTGAGCAAGTTGCTGCCCGCGCCGTTGGCGGCCAGGCTGACGGCATGCGCGGGGCCGGTGTCGATGTTGCCGATGTACACCGTGCGGTCGCCGGAGAACGAGAAGTTCAGGCCGGTGGTGTCGCGCACGTCAAACAGGTTGTAGCCGCCGGTGTCCGTGACGTTGAACGTCAGGCCCTGCGCCGCGACCTGCACCACGTTGTCCGCCGACGGGTTGGCGTGATTGGCCGTGACGTTCAGGCTGAACAGGTTCGACGCGTTGTTCAGGTACAGATCCTTGCCGGTCTGCGTGGTCAGTTGCCGCGTGTCGGCCTGCACCGCATTGCCGGCGGCGCCGATGGACTGCGTGGCGGTCAACGTCAGCGAGGGGGCGACGAAGCTGCTGCCCGCGCCTTGAAGAATCGACCCGTTGGTGACGTTCACCTGCGCGGAGCTGGCGACGTTGTTGTTGCCCAGGGTCAGGGTCTTGTTGTTCGAGATCCACAGGCTGCCGCGCAGGTTCGAGGACAGCTTGTCCACGCTGACGTACAGCGGCTGGTTGGTGTTGTACGTACCCGTGACCGAGCTGGCATTGAGCGTCAGCGCGCCCGTAGTGATGTTGGGGCTGCTGGCGCTGCTGCTGTTGCCGTAGATGTTGCTGTTGCTGCCCAGCGTGACCGAGCCGCCCGCGCCGGTGGCCACATTGTTGACGGTCAGCGCGCGGTCGGACGAGATCGACAGCGCCAGGTTGCCTGCGGTGGAAACGTTGCTAAGCGTCAGCCCCGAGGTGCCGGTCGAATCGATCAGCGAGAACGTCAGGCCGGTGGCCGAGATGCTGTACGAATTGTTCTGCGAGCCGCTCGAGCTGGCGTGGTTCGCGGTCAGCGACAGCGACGTGAGCTGCTTGTCGTTGAAGACGGACACGTTGCCCGCCGACGCGATCGACAGATTGTTCGTGCTGGTCGAAGCGGCGACGCTGCCGTTCGTGCCCAGCGCGTTCAGGCTGACGTTGTTGCCGGTAATGACGCCCGAGCCGCGGCTGATGGTTGGCAGGAACGACGTGTTGGCGTAGCGCGAGGTCAGCGTCACGGAACCCGCGGCGCCGGTATTGATCGTGCCGGTGGCAATGGCGGAATCGGCGTTGACGGCCAGTGCGGCGCCGTTCATGTCTGCCGCGATCGTCAGGCTGGTGCCACCCGCGATCGACAGCGTCTGGCCGCCCAGCCCGCTGAAGGCATAGGCGTTGGTGTCGAAGTTGGTGGTGCTGCCCGCATCGCGGCGGCTCAGGTTCAGGTCGATGCTGCTTAGCGCCTGGTTCCCGTTGTTCAGGACGATGTCGCCGTTGTTGGTAATTGCCAGGTTGGCGGTCGTGGTGCGCAGCGCGCGGCCGGCGGCGCCGATGGCCCCGGTGTTTGCATCGCGTGCGGTGTAGCTGTCGCTGCCGGTGGCCGACAGCTTGACCGTGCCCGCCGTGATGCGGCCGGAGCCGGCATCACTGGTGATGCTGGAATTGACGCCGCCATAGGCCGTGGTCAGGCTGACCAGGTTGCTGGCGGTAATGGCGCCCACCTGGATGTTCTTGCGGCCGCTGAAGCTGAAGTCCGTCAGCCCGCCCGTGATCTGTTCCAGGTACTGCGTGGTGCCGTCGTCGGTGATGCGGATGGTCTGGCCCGCGCCGCCGCCGATGGCGATGGTGCTGGTGGCGCCGGACGCGCGCTGGCTGTTGATCGCCAGGCTGCGCAGCACGGTGTCGCTGGCGACAAAGAAGTCGATGCCCGCCGACAGGCTCAACGCGGACGTGCCGGCCAGGGCCAGCGTGCCGCCCGTGGCCGACGAGCCGATCGAGCTGCTGGCGCCCGCCGTCAACGCGACATTCGCCGCGCGGATCGTGCCGGGGTTGGCCAGGTCGTCGTTGGCGATGTTGCCGCCCGCGATCAGGCTGACCTTGCCGCCCGCGCCGGCATCGATGTTGCCAACCCACAGGTTCTTGCCGTTGGCCGAGAACCCGAAATCCAGGTCGGTGGAACTGGCGATGTCCTTCAGGTGGATGCCGTTGGCGTCGTCCGTCAGCGTGAAGGCCGACAGGTTCGGTGCGGTGATCGCGTACGAGCCATAGACGTAGCCATTGCGCGTGACGGCCAGGCGCGTCAGCCCGGTCTCGTTGTTGACGGTGATGTCGCCACCGCTGGTCAGGCTGACGTCCGGCGCCTGCAAGGTCAGCGCGGCGCCGGCCGCACCCAGCGATCCGGCGGCCGACAGCGCGATGCTGCTGGCCTGGATCTTCGTGGCGGCGTCGCCATCGTCAAGAATGGAACCCGCGCTGTTGGCCAGCGACGCGGGGCCGGCGGCCTGCACGTTGCCGATCAGAGTCGTGCCGTTCCCTTGCGTGTAGCCAAGCTGCCCGCCTGCCGTTACCGACGCCAGCTTGATGTTGCCGTAGGTGCCGTTCAGATAGAGGTCGCCGCCCGCGTTGGCCAGGACATTGACCTGGCTGGTTCCGCCCACGCCCACATAGCGCACGCCGCCGCCGTAGTTGCCGCCGATGGAGCCGGTTGCGGTCAACGAGATATCGCCACCGCCCGCGTACACATTGCCCGAGCCGTTGCCCAGGATGGAGCCGTTGGCCGCGTTGATCGTGACGTCGCCGTTTGCGCTGCGCACCGTGCCGGACACCAGCAGGTCGCCCTGGCGCGCGTCGATCCGCACCGCGTCGGTGGCCGTGATGTTGTTCAGCGTGATGAGGCCGGTGGTGTTGCTCGAACCCGTGGGCTTGGGCAACTGGACGTAGAAGCCGCCATTGCCGGCCGAGCCGTACAGGCTGCTGGTCAGGATGTCCAGATAGCCGGTGCCGGTGGCGCCGATGGCTTGGCCGGCCGACAGGCTCACCAGATTGGCCAGCAGCTGGGTGTTCTTGTTGCCGTCGTCGGCAATGGAGCCCGTGGTGTTCAGCGTGATGGCGCCGCTGTAGCCGGCGTCGATGCTGCCCACCGTGATGTCGCGGTCGCTGGCGAAGTTGAAGGTCACCGAGTTGCTGTCGCGCACCTGGTGAATGGTGTGGCCGGTGGCATCGTCGGTGATGTTGAACAGCAGCGACGGGGCGCGCACGTCCAGCACGTAGTGATCGTCCGGCCCCTTGTGGCGAGCCGTCACCGTCAAGCTGTTCAGGTCGGCGATGTTGGTCGCGTAGAGGTTGCCGCGCGTGTCCAGCGACAGCAGCGGCGCGTTGACCGAGACGAAATCGGCGTTGGTGCCGATGTCCTGGGCGGCGGTCAGGCTGACCGAGCTGGCGGTGACGCGCGTGTCCGCGATGCCGTCATCCAGGATGCTGCCTTGGGTGGACGTCAGCGTGACGCCGCTGCCGGCGCGGATGTTGCCCAGCTTCAGGGTCTGGTCGCCGCTGAACACGAACTGGTTCAGCAACGAGCTATAGACCTGCTTCAATTCATACGCATTGCCCACCTCGTCGTTGACGTCGAACGCGAGGAAGGGCGCGGAGACTTGCAGCACGTTCTTGCGCAGCGGGTCGGCGTGGGTGTTGCTGACGGACAAGTAGGTCAGCGTCTTGCCCGGGTTGTCGACGTAGATGTCGCCGCCGCTGCCCAGCGTCAGGCTGGTCGAGGCCGTCTTGATGTGGTCGCCCGCCGTGCCGATGTGCTGCTGCGCTTGCAGGTTGATGGCGTTGCCCAGCAGTTCGCTGTTGGCATTGGCGCGCAGGATGTTGCCGCCCTGGGCGTTCAGCCACAGGGTGCCCAGGCCGGCGTCCACCTTGTTCGCGGTCAGGTCCGCCACGCCGATGACGGAAATGCCGTTGTAGGCTTTCAGGTCATCCAGCAGCACCGAGCCCTGGGCCTGGTTGATGTAGATGCTGCCGCCCGTGGCGTGCAGTTCACCCGCCGCCGTGCGCAGGTAGGTACCCGTCGTGCCCACGGTGTAGCTGCTGTTCGATGCCGGCGCCAGCAGGGTGACGACGTTGCCGGTGATGAGCGATGCCGACGTGCCCGTGATGTTGCCGGCCCGCGCGGTCAGCGTGACGTTGCCCGAACCCGCGCTGACCTGGCCGGCGGAAATGCTGTTGCCCGTCAGGTTGACGGCGCCGCCGCCGGAACTGACGTTGTTGGCCAACACGCTGCCCGCGCCGGTGATCGCGATGGCGGCGTTGTCCGCCTGGGCCTGCGTGATGGTCAGGCTGGTGTTGCTGCTGTCCAGATACACGCCGCCCGGACCCGCCGTGGCGGACACGTTGCCGGCGTTGGTCTTCAGGCTGCGCGACGCGGCGCCGATGGCGCCGTTCTGCGCCGACAAGGCCAGCGTGTTGGTCGAGATCGTGGTGGCGTCGTCGCCGTCGTCCACGATGTTGCCCATGATCGAGGTCAGCGACGTCGAGGCGCCCGCCTTGATGGCGCCCACGGTCAGGTGGCCGCTGCTCCACACGGACAGCGGGCCGCTGGTTTCAACGGAACGCAGGTTCAGCGCGCCGGTGTTGTTCAGGTATACGCCGCCGACGCCGCTGGCGGCCGTCAGCGTGGCGGTCTGCGTGTTCAGGGCCTGGCCGGCGCTGCCGATGGCGCCGTTGTTGCCGTTGCTGCCGCTGGCCTTCAGCGCGATGCTGCCGGCCGCGAGCGAGCCCAGGCCGTTGCGCGCCAGGATGTCGCCGGCCGTGGACGTCAGCGCCAACGCGCCGCTGCCCAGTGCGATGGAGCCGACGCTGATCGTGCGGTCGCCGGTGAACGAGAAGCCCAGGCCGTCTTGCACGACCGAGTTCAGCTGATAGCCGCCGTTGTCCGCCAGCGAGAAATCCAGCCCGCCCGCCGAGGTGAGCTGGTACGTGTTGTTCACGCCCGGTTGCGCGTGGCGGCTGGTGATGTCCAGCGTGCTCAGTACCGAGCGGTTGGCCGCGAACAGGTTGCCGCCGGTGGCAAGCGCCAGGCGCGCGGTCTGGGTATTGACCGCGTTGCCGGCCTCGCCGATGTTGCCGCCGCTGGCGTCCAGGGTGACGGTGTTGCCCGCCACCAGCTGGTTGGCGCCGCCCACGTTGCGGATGCTGCCCGCGCTGGTGCGGACCAGCGCCGCGCCGCTGCCGGCGTCAATGACGTTGGCCAGGTTGATGTCGCCGGTGGCGTTCAGCGTGATCGCGCCGCCCCGGCTGGTCAGCTTGCCGATGTTGCTCAGCGTGCTGCCCACGCCCAGCGCTTCCAGCGTGATGGCGCCGCCCTGGGTGCTGATTTCGGTGTTCGAATTCTCGAAGCGGATGCCGCCCGTTTGCGTCGAACGCAGCGTGAAGCTGTTGCCCGAAGTCGTCTTCAGGTTGATCGCGGCCATGTCCGCAATCGTGATCTGCCCGGTGGCTTCCAGTTTGATGTTGGTGGTGCCGGCCAGGCTTTCCAACAGGCCGCGCGACACGGTGTTGTTGGCCGCGTTGGCGTCGCCGCTGTTGAGCGTGCCGTCGCCCGCGCTGCCGTCCAGCGCGCCCGAGCCGTTGCCGGAATCGACGATGCGCAGGTCGGTCGGATCGATCAGCAACAGGCCGGTCTTGCCCTTGGGCGCGCGCATGTCCACCGAGCCGGTCAGGCCGATGTTCTTCTTGCTGGAGACTTCGGCAAAGCCGCCGTCGCCGCCTTGCTCGCCGCCGCGTGCCGACAGGCTGCCGGCAAAGGCGGTGGCCTCGTTGGACCACATCGTGACGCTGCCGCCGTTGCCGTTGACGCGCGCATCGGCCTTCAGCGTGGCGCCCGCCGCCACCTTGACGGTGGACGACTTGCCGCTGAACGCGGCCGAGCCGTCGTCCGGGGCAACGCCCAGGCTGCCCAGGGCGATCTCGCCGCCGCCCGCCGCGCCGGACACGTCGATGGCGGCGCCGCGCGCCACGTCCACGTGTTCACCGGTGACCACGACCTTGCCGCCTTGCTGGCCCGCGCCGGCGCCGGTGGCGTCGACCGTGCCCGCGATCTTGACGGTGCCGGCGTCGCCGCCGGACAGCACGATCTTGCCGTTCTGCGTGCCGACCGACTGGGCGCTGATGATGCCGTCGGTGTTGACGACGTTGTCGATCACGCCCTTGACGGCGCGCGCCGTCATCAGCACCGTGCCGCCGTCCGCGCGGATGACGCCGGTGTTGGTGACCAGTGCCGATACCGGCTTGCCGCTGGCGTCCTTGGGCAGTTCGCCCACGGTGGAGGTGGCGTCAAACGACAGCAGGCCGTCGCCCTGGAAGTCCACCGTGACGGTGTTCGCGCCCGCCAGGGCCACACGGCCCAGCTTGGCCTGGATCACGCCCGAGTTGCTGACCGACGGCGCCACCAGCGCGGCCAGGCCGCTGTCCTTGATGGTGATCGTGCCTTCGTTGACGATCCGGGCATTGGCCTTGGTGGACGCCTGGTTGAACTTGTAGTTGCCGGCCAGGAAGTCCTTGTCGCTGATGTTCGCCGTGGTGGCGACCAGGCCGCCCACGTCGATGCGCGCGCCCTTGCCGAACACGACGCCGTTCGGGTTGACCAGCATCACGGTGCCGTTGGCGTTCAGCTTGCCGAAGATGGCCGACGGGTCGTTGCCGACCACGCGGTTCAGCGTGACGCTCTTGCCACCGGGCTGGCGGAAGTTGACCGTTTCGTTGGCGCCGATGCTGAAATCTTTCCAGTTGATGATCGCCTTGCCGCTGGACTGGTTGATGTCCAGCGTGCCGTTGCCGCGGTCATTGATGGTGGCGGCGCCGCCCACGACGTTGCCGCCGGTGGGGTTGGCGTGCGCGCCGCCGGAGGCCAGCGAGCCGATCAGCACGGCCAGCGTGCTGAGCGCGGGCAGGGCGGTGTCTTTCTTTATGCGCATGCGGCGAGCGGATTGGGACAGGCTGCGGGATTTGCGATTCATGGTCGGTCTCTTGTCGTTCGCTGCTTAGTACTGCGCCGAGATGCTGAAAAATACGCGGGGGTTCTTGTTGCCCTGGGTCAGGACGTCGCCGCTTGTGGGCTTGGCCACTTCAAACGTTGCGTACAGGGTCTTGCTGAGGTTGGCGCGCATGCCCGCGCCAATGGACGACACGTTGGCGCGCGTCAGCGGCGCGCTTTCGCTGCGCGACCAGATGCGGCCGCCGTCAACAAACGAATAAACGTGCGCGCCGTGCGGCAGGAAGTTGTCGGTGGACACGGCGTAGCGCAGTTCCAGCGAGCCGGCCAGGCCGGAATCGGCGGACATTTCGCCATCGTCATAACCCCGGCCGAAGTTGGGGCCGCCCAGCGCGAATTCCTCGCTGGCCAGTAGCGGGCTGGCGCTGTACTGGCCGGCAAAGGTGGCCACCAGCGACAGGCGATCGGTCAGCTGTTGCAGGCGCGTCAGTTCGGCGGTGAGCTTCAGGAAGTCCGACCGGCCCTTGGCGCGCGAGGCCAGCTCGGCGCCTTCTTGCGTGGCGCCCATCGCGTCCAGGCCCTGGTGCACCGTGCCGCGAATGGCGGTGATGCCGTTCCAGCTGTCGGTGCGGTCATAGCTCAGGCCAGCGCGCAGCACGCGCAGCCGGTCGCGCGTAAAGGGCGTCTCGGTAATGTCGGTGGCCACGTTGCGCACGTCGAACATGCCGAAGGCGCGCAGGTTTTCCAGCCGCGAGCGGATCAGCGGATAGGTGACGGTGGCCGTGTAGGCCTGCACGTCGCTGGCCACGTTCAGCGGGGCCAGGTCGCGGCCCGGCTCGCTCTTGGCGTAGCTGGCGGCCAGCCCGAAGGTCATGCCGCTGTCGCTGACCAGCATGTCGTAGTTGGCGGCAACGGCCTGGCTGCGGTAGGCCGGAAAGCCCAGGCGGCCGCTCAGCGTGAACGTATCGGCGCGGGCGCCGAACGAATTCAGCGTGACCTGGCCGGTCATTTCGCTCCAGCCCAGGTAGGGCGAGCCACGGTTATCAATGCCCAGGCGCGCATCGACCGGCTTGCGTTCGCTATGCACCACCAGCACCGAGCCGCCCACTTCCTTGGGCGAGGCCTCCAGCGACGCGCGCACCACCAGGCCGTTCAAGTCATTGGCCAGCAGCAGCTGGCGTTCGACTTCGGCCACGTTGATCGGGCGCACGCCACGCAGGCGCTGCACCAGCTTTTCCACCGCCGCTTGGGCGGGGCCGATATCGCCGTCGTACTTCACGTCCGACACATAGCCTTCGACCACCACGATGCGGAACACGCCGCCGTCCACCGTCTGCGCCGGCACGATCACGCGCGTGGTCACGTAGCCGTCATTGCGGTAGAGCAGTTCGATGTCGTTGGCCACCTTGAAGGCGTCGGCCACGGTGATCGTCTTGCCGACCAGCCCCTGGTAGAACGCGCTGATGGTCTCGGGCGCGTAGTGGGTCACGCCTTCCACCCGCATGTTGGCCAGCGTGAAGCTCAGCTTGTCGGCGCCCACCGGGGCCTCGGACGCGCTGCCCTGCTGCACCGTCACTTCAGGAGCGGTCGTCATGCTTTCCGGCATGGCCGGCTGGGGTAGTGCGCGGCCGGGTTCGGCGGCGGACGGCAACTGCGGGCGCACGCTTTGCGCGGCGGCGGGGCTGGTCGCCAACGCCAGGGCCGTTAGGGCCAGGCCGACATGCAGGGAAAGGGGGGAGAGGCAGAGGACAACGGGGCGGCAAAATCGGGATAAACGGCGCATGAGTACTCGGACGGCGGCTTGTTACATTCGGATTTAATAGATGCTATTTGACATATTTGTCACGCTTGGGTACACAGAATTTTTGCAACTTCCAAGCCTTGGGATATGCCTACGCTCGTGACGCCGTCACCGGTAGAGCGGGCAAATACAGGGGAATCCCGGTGTCGTGGGTCTGTGGCGGCAACGCCACAACGACACGAAAACATCCCTTCGCCGACCAGTTTCGCGCTGTAACAAACATTATCGTAAGTACGCAAATATTCCATTACCGAGGTTTGCTGGAATGTCAGGCAGGTTTGCCGCAAGGAAAATTATTCGAGTCCAGGGCCCGGATTTGTCTCGTGTTACCAACGCTAAAGCGGGCCAGCATGAAAGAATGCGCGGCATGAACGACGCCTTCTTTTCGATGGCTCCGGGCCAGCTCGCGGGCTTACGCGTACTGGTCGTGGAGGACCGCCCCGAAGACCGCATGCTGCTGGTCGATTTCCTGACCAGCCAGGACTGCCGCGTCTATGTGGCCGAGGACGGCAATGACGGCTACCGCAAGGCGCAGCTGGTGCAGCCGGACATCATCCTGATGGACGTGACCATGCCGGTGTGCGACGGCCTGGCCGCCTGCCGCCTGCTGAAAGCCGACCAGGCCACGCGCGGCATCCCCGTCATCTTCCTGACGGCGGCAAGCCTGCCCGGCGAACGGGTGGCGGGTCTGTCGGCCGGTGCGGTGGATTACGTGGCCAAGCCCTTCGACTTCGAGGAAGTGCGCCTGCGCCTGCTGATTCATCTGCGCGTAGGGGCCACGCCCAGCGCCACGCCGACCCCTGTCCCCACCGTGGCCGAAACCCATGCGGACGATGGCACCTCGGCCGCCGCGGCCGGTGCGACGCTGGACGGCGTGCTGTTTCGCGCCGCCCGCAAGCTGCTGCGCGAACGGCTGGACCACACACCGGAATTGATGGCGCTGGCGCAGGCGCTGAACACGAACGCGCGCCGGCTGAACCAGGCGTTCCGACGCTGCGCCGGCACGACCGTGTTCGAATTCCTGCGCGAAGAGCGCATGCGCGAGGCGCGCCGCTTGCTGTGTGAAACCAGCCTGGATATCCAGGCCATTTCGCAGGCGGTGGGCTATGGCAACCGGGGTAATTTCTCTACGGCTTTTCGCGAGCGCTTCGGCATGCCCCCCACGGCCTTGCGCCAGGAGCATGATCCTTATGCATGATCGCCGCCTGGGCTTGCCGGGCAGGCTGCCGTTGAACGTAATGTTGCCGTTGATGTTGCCGTTGTTGTTGCTGTTGCTAGGGGTCCTGTCATGCGTGATGTCGCCCGTGCACGCACAGCCCATACCGCCTGCAACGCCCGTCGTCGACCTGAACGCCGTGACCGGCAAGCTGCCCCTGAACCACGAATTGCTGGGGCAGGAAGACACGACCGCGTCCAAGGACGTCGGCCAGATCCTGGACGGGCCCTGGCAGCCCGTGGCGCCTGCCTGGCTGAATCGGGGCTTTTCGAAATCGGTGTACTGGCTGAAGCTGGACGTCAGCAACCCCACGCAGGGCTTTGTTGAACGCTGGTTGTCGTTCGGCGTACCCAGGCTGGAAGACGTGCGGTTCTATCTGTATCCCGCCGGACAGCGGGAGCCTTCCCAAGTCATCCTGGCAGGCAACCGCGAGCCGCTCGCATCGCGACAAGTGCCGTCGTCGGTGTCGGTGGCCGCGCTGCTGCTCAATCCGGGTGAACGCATGACGGTGCTGGTGCGGGTGCAAAGCCGCTCGGCCATCAGCATGGAACCCACCTTGTGGACGCCGGGCGCGTTCGTGGGCGCGGCGCAGCGCGGCACGCTGGTGCTGGCGCTGCTGATCGGCGCGCTGCTGATGGTGACGATCTACACGGGGGTGCTGGGCGTGGCCCAGCGCGACCTGGTGTTCCTGCTGCTGTCCGCCGCCATCATTACCGAAATTCTCTACAGCATTTCGTACCAAGGCCTGCTGTACCGCTATGTGGTGACAGGCGGCGGCGAAGTGGTGTTGCGCGCGCCCAGTGTGCTGGGCACGCTGGCGGCCACGGTGTTCGGGTTCTCGGTCATGCTGTTCGCCGATCTGCATCGGGTGCGGTTGTGGCGCTGGGTGTACGGCGCGCTGATCGCCGTGGGCCTAGTGGGCTCGGTCTGGGCGGCGTTTGGCGAGTATCGCGCCAGCGCGCAGGCGCTGGTCGGCCTGATCTTCCTGTGGGGGCTGGTCTGGCCGGTTTCCATGGCTGATGGCTGGCGGCGCGGGCATGCCAACGCGCGCATCTTCCTGCTGTCGTTCGCGGTGTATTGCGCCTGCCTGTTCCTGCGGCTGGCATTCATCAACGGGCTGCTGCCCGGCCGGTGGGAAGGCGGGCCCGAGGTGGCGTGGGACCTGTTGTCGGTGTCGCTGATGCTGGCCGTGCTGGTACACGGACGAACGCGCCAGCATCGGCAGGAAAAGCTGGCGGTCCAAGCCGAGCTCACGCAGGCGCGTGAACGCGAGCACCAGCGCCTGGATTACGCCGTCAGGGAACGCACGCAGGCCTTGCAGGAAGCGTTGATCCAGGCCGACGAAGCGGGCCGCGTGCGCCAGGACTTCCTGGCGCGCATCAGCCATGACCTGCGCACGCCGCTGACCTCGATCATCGGTTTCGCGGATCTGATCCAGGCGGGCGGGCGTGACGATGCGCCGCGCGGCGCCATCATTCGACGCAGCGCCGATCACATGCTGGGCATGGTGAACGACCTGATCGATTACGCGGCGGGCGTCGGCGGCCAGGCGCTGCGCGTATCGCCGGAATACGTGCACGCCTTGCTGGATGCCGTGGCCAAGGAATCGGCGCCCATTGCTGCCCGTCATAACAACCAGTTTGTATTGCGCGTGTCGGACTCGGTACCCGCCGTGTTGGAAATGGACGGCAAGCGCGTGCGGCAGGTGTTGTCCAACCTGATCGACAACGCGGCCAAGTTCACCCGGGGTGGCGTGCTGACGTTGACGGCCGATTACGCGGCGTCTGCCCCTGCTGCTATCGACGCTGCGGGGCAGTTGGTGTTGTCGGTGCGCGATACGGGCTGCGGTATCGCGCCGTGCGATCGTCAGCGCATCTTCGAACCCTTTCACCGGCTCGCGGCCGCCGATAACCAGCCGGGGGTAGGGCTGGGCCTGGCCATCGTCCAGCAGTGGGTGGAGCGCATGGACGGCGATATCCGTGTGGAAAGCCACGTGGGCCTGGGCACCTTGATCAGCGTGACGTTGCCGGTCAGGAAGATGGACGAGTCCCGCATCTCGCATCACTACATCGCCGCCGCGCCGCATGTGCTGCCGACGCTGGACGGGTCGGGCAAGCATCTGTGGCTGGCCGAGGATACGCCCGAGATCCGCGAATTCCTGGTCGAGGAACTGGCCAGCATGGGCTTTCAGGTGGACAGCGAAGCCGATGGCCGGGGCATGGTGGCGCGCATCCAGGCGCAGGACGCGCGGCGCCCCGATTTGATTCTGACCGACCACCGGATGGAAGGCGTGGATGGCTCGGTGGTGCTGGCGGCGGCGCGCGCGCGCTGGCCGGACCTGCCCGTGGTGGCGGTGTCGGCCACCCCGCACGACACCCTGGCCTTGGGCGGCGCGCGCTATGACGCCAGCCTGCTCAAGCCCATCAGCCTGGTCGAGCTGCGGCATGTGTTGGGCAGGCTGTTGAACCTGACGATCAAGGCCGTCGGCGACGAGGGCGGGCCTGCGTCATTGCCCGCGCTTGCCCCGCGTTTGTCCGGCGCCGAGCTGGCGCAGGTGCAAGTGCTGCTGGATAGCGGCGCCATCTCTGACCTGATCGACTGGTCGCGCGCGTTGCAGGCGCGCGATGCGGCATTCAAGGACTTTTGCGCGGCGCTGCAACGCCTGGCTAAACAGGGCGACATCGGGGCGATTCGCAAGCTGTGCGAAACCATGCGCGCCGGCTGAACGACCGCGCCGGAAACGCAAAGGGGCCGGTTGCCCGGCCCCTGCGTGACGCGTCGGCTTATACCGCCGACACGTTGCCCGTGGATTTTCCCGCGGGTTCGCCCGCCGCGGGTTCGCCCGCCGCTGGTTCGCCAGCCGCGGGTTCGCCCGCCGTTGTGGCGGCCGCCACATCCGGGGGCACGGTCACGATCGATGTCAGCGACGGGTTGGCGGGCTTCAATGCCGCCAGGTCCGGACGCGGACGTTGCAGTTCGGCGTTGCCGGCAAAGGCCTGCTCCATGCCTTGGGCTGCCGCCAGCACCTCGCGGTCGCCGCGAAAGCGCCCGACGATCTGCATGCCAAACGGCATGCCTTGGTGGTCCAGGCCGCAAGGCAGCGTCAGGGCGGGGTGCGTGGTCAACGTCACCACATACGTCAGCGCCAGCCAGCGATAGTAGTTTTCCTGGCGGCGGCCGTTGATGGATTCAGCGTACAGCTGGGTCCACGGAAACGGCGACACCGGCGTGGTGGGCGACAGGATCAGGTCGTAGTCGTCAAAGGCACGCTGGAAGCGCTTGATCAGGCGCGTCTGTTCGGCTTGCGCCCAGGCGCAGTCCTTCAGGCTCATCGCGGCGCCCATCTCGAAGTTGGCGCGGCTGTTGGGGCCCAGGCTGTTCGGGTCTTTCTCGTAGGCGTCGCGCATGCCCGCCACGAAGGCTTCGGCGCGCAGCACGTCAAAGCAGCGATGGGCCTCGCCGAAGTCCAGCTCGATGGGGTCGCAGGCCGCGAACAGATGGCGCATGGCCGCGATCTTGGCGCGGAAGGTGGCGCGGATGCCGTCGTCCACCTCGCACTGGCCGAAGTCTTCGGTGTAGGCCACGCGCAGGCGGCCCAGGTCGGCCATGCCCGGCGTCAAGAATTGCAGCGGGTCCAGCGGATAGCTCAGCGGGTCACCGGCGTCGGGGCCGGCGCTGGCCGCCATTTGCAAGCACGCGTCCGCCACCGTGCGGCCCATCGGGCCGACGACGGAGATCGGCGTCCAGCCCAGCAGCTTGCGCACGCTGGGCACCACGCCCGGCGAAGGGCGAAAGCCCACCACGCCGCACTTGGACGCCGGAATGCGCAGCGAGCCGCCCGTGTCCGACCCCGTGCAGACCGGGAACATGTCGCTGGCCAGCGCGGCGGCCGACCCGCCCGACGATCCGCCGGCATTCAGGTTGGGGTTGAACGGGTTACCGGTTGCGCCCCACACGGTGTTGCGCGAATTGGCGCCCGCGCCCATTTCCGGCACGTTCGTCTTGGCGGTGACGATGGCGCCGGCGCGGCGCAGGCGCGCCACCAGCGTCACGTCTTCGGTGGGGATGTGGTCGCGATAAATCTGCGACCCGAAGGTGGTCAACAGGCCGGCGGTGGGCTCCAGGTCTTTCACGCCCAGCGGCAGGCCGTGCAGCAGGCCCAGCGCGTCGCCTGCCATCACCGCTTGTTCGGCGGCGCGCGCTTCCAGGCGCGCGCGTTCGAACGCGGTGGCGGTGACGGCGTTGATGTACGGGTTGACCGCCTCGATACGCGCGATGCACGCGTCCAGCAATTCCACCGGCGAGAGCTGGCGCGCGCCGATCAGGCGCCGCAGCTCCACGGCCGACAGCGAGACGAGGGAATCGTCCAGGGTCATGAAAACTTCCTTCAATCGATTTTGATATTGGCGCGCTGCGCAACGTCGCGCATCTGCGGCAGTTCCTTCTGGATCAGCGCTTCGCCTTCGGCCGCGCTGGAGAACGCGGCTTCAAAGCCCTGCGCCTCCAGGCTCTTGCGCACGTCCGGCGATGCCACCGTGGCGCGCAAGGCGGTCTCAAGCTTGGTCTTCACGTCGGCGGGCAGCCCGCGCGGCGCGGTGAACATCAACCACGTGTCCATGGCCACCGACGGATAGCCCTGTTCGGCAAAGGTCGGCACGTCGGGCAGGAAGGCCGAACGCGTGGGGGCCGACACCGCCAGCACGCGCACCTTGCCCTGCTTGCTTTGCGGCAGCGCGGCCGCCACGGTGTCGACCGAGAACGGGATCTGGCCGCCGATCAGGTCGGTCATGGCGGGGGCGCTGCCCTTGTAGGGCACGTGAATCATCTTGATGCCGGCGGCCGACAGGAAGGCTTCGCCGACAAAATGCGCGGTGGTGCCCGCACCGAACGAACCGTAGGCCGGCGGCTCCTTGTCGCGCGCCTTGGCGTAGGCCACCAGTTCCTTCAGATCCTTGACCGGCACCTGCGGGTTGGCCAGCAGCGCCAGGCCGGTGCGGCCCACGATGCCCAGCGGTTCAAAGCTCTTGACCGGATCGTACGGAAGCTTGTTCTGGATGGCCGGGTTGACCGTGAAGGTGGTGCCCGAGCTGACCAGCAGCGTGTAGCCATCGGGCGCGGCCTTGGCGACGAAGCCGGCGCCGATTGCGGTGCCCGCGCCCGCGCGGTTTTCCACCACCACGGTCTGGCCCAATTCCTGGCCCAGCTTTTGCGCGATGACGCGGCCCAGCACGTCGGTGGCGCCGCCGGGCGGAAAGGGCACCACCAGCGTGACGGGGCGCGTGGGGTAGCCGGTCTGGGCGGCGGCCGGGGCTGAGGCGGCAAGGGTGCCCGCCAGGGTGACACCAAGGGCAATCAAGGCAGTCTTCATGGTCATGCTCAACGAGAGTGGTGGAGGAAAGGCGCTTGTGTCGGCGCCTGAGGGTCGGCCGCGAGTCGTTGCCCGCGGCTCAGGAATTGCTCATATTCGTCGGCCGGCACGAACAGCCCGCCCGTGGTCCAGGCCAGATGCGTGGCACGCGGCAGGTGCGGCAGCAAGCCGCGCTGGCGCAGCCACTGTTGGCCCGCGACGCTGCCCAGCAAGTGGCGCGGGCCAGAAAAGCCCGCTGCCGCCGAGGGCTCGATGCGTAGGCCTTCGCTGTCATGCAGGCGCGCCAGGTCGCCGTAAAGCGTGTCGTCCGCCACGGTGTAGACGCCGGCCAGCAGGTCGCCCACGGCGGCATACGCCAGGTCCGACGCGCGCGGCACGGCCAGGCCGTCGGCCTCGGTCTGGTTGGTCAGGCCGATGTCGTAGACCGACGGCGGCACCGGCACGCCCGGCAGTTGGCCATTGCCGGCCATCATGCGCAGCAGAAAGCACGGCGACTGGACCGGCTCGGCAAAGAAGCAGTGCACGTGCGCGCCGAACAGCAAGGACAAGCCAAAGGCGATGCCGCCGGGCGCGCCGCCCACGCCGCAAGGCAGGTAGACAAATAGCGGATGCTCGGCGTCGACCACGATGCCGGCTTGCGCCATCTGCTCGCGCAGCGCCAGCGCGGCTGCCGCATAACCCAGGAACAGCGAGGCCGAGCGTTCGTCGTCAACGAAGTAACCCTTGGGGTCGGCCTCGACCTGGCGGCGTCCGGCTGCCACGGCTTTTTCGTAATCGCCGGGATGTTCCACCACCTCGACCCCGCGCGCGCGCAGCCGGGTTTTTTTCCATTCCTTGGCGTCCGCCGACATGTGCACGGCGGCCCGAAACCCCAGCGCCGATGCAATCACGCCGATGGACAAACCCAGGTTGCCGGTTGAGCCCACGGCTACCTGGTATTCCGCGAAACAGGCGCGGGCCTCCCGCGAGGCCAGCTTGATGAAGTTATCGCCGGGCGCGATCAGGCCGCGTTCCAGGGCCAGCTTTTCGGTGAATTCCAGCACTTCGTGGATGCCGCCGCGCGCCTTGATCGACCCCGCCACGGGCAACGCGTGATCCGCCTTGATCCACAACCGTCCCGACGCCTTGGGCAAGCCCAACGCGTCCTGCATGGCGGGGGTTTCCAGCAACGGCGATTCGATGACGCCGGCGGTGGCTTGCAGCTCTGGAAAGCGCTGCGCCAGCAACGGTGCGAAGCGCGTGAAGCGGTCCTGCGCGGCTTGCACATCGGCCAGGCTGAAGGGGGCAACGGTGGGCGCGGCGACGGGTGCGGCAACGGGGGCAACCCCCACAGCCGGACGCGTCCACAACACGGGCCGCGCCGCGCGCAACGCCTGCAAGGAAAGGGACGAAACAGAAGCGGGGGACGGGATCATGACTGCGCTTGCCTAAGGGGGGGCGTCCAGAAGACGTCATCTAACGGTCACATCCTAGGCTTGCCCTTAACGTTGCCGCAATATGAATTGATAGAATTGTCCGTTGCGTTTTGCGCAAACCAAGGGCAAACCCGATGAACCCCCAGATTCTGCAAGAAATGGCCCTGCGCTACTTCCTGGAAGTGGCGCGCTGCGGCTCCGTCAGCGTGGCGGCCGAGCGGCTGGAAGTGGCGCCGTCGGCCGTCAGCCGCCAGATCGCCCGGCTGGAACGCGAGCTGGGCACCTTGCTGTTCGAGCGCCGCTCGCGCGGCATGGCGCTGAACGCGGCCGGCGAATTGTTGGCCGCGCACGCCAAGCGCGCGCAACAGGATGTGGACCGCGTGACCGGCGAAATCATGAGCCTGCGCGGCCTGCGCCAGGGGCTGGTGCGCGTTGTGTGCACCGAGGGTTTCGTGCACGACGTGGTGCCCGCCGCCATCGCGGAATTTCGCAAGCAATATGCAGGCATTCGCTTCACCCTGGACGTGTGCTCGCAGCGTGAAGTGCCCGTCCGGGTGCGCGACGGCGCGGCCGATATCGGCATCACGCTCAGCCTGACCTCACACCGCGACGTGCGCGTGGAATTGCGCATGCCCGCGCCGGTGCGGGCGGTGGTGGCGGCGGACCATCCCTTGGCTGCGCAATCTGAAGTGTCGCTGGCGCAATTGATGGCGTATCCGCTGGCATTGCCCGACGCCGATTCCACGCTGCGGCAGTTGATCGACATCAGTTGCAGCCGCCAGCAATTGCAGTGCGAGCCCGTGTTTTCCAGCCGCAGCGTCGATGCGCTGGTGGCGTTCGCGGGGGCGGGCGGCGGCGTGGCGTTCTGCGGGGAACTGGCAATCCGTTATCGGTTGCGCGGCAAGCAGGTGGTGGCCGTGCCGCTGCGCGACCGCGAAATGAACGAACGCCACTTCGAGGTGCAGACGCTGGCCGGACGCGTGCTGCCCGAGGCCGCCAAGGCGTTCATCGCCAGCCTGCGAGCGCAGCTGGAAGCGGAGGGCGGGGTGGTGGATTGATGTGCGGTGATTGATGTGCGGTGACCGCTGCGCCGTGATCAGTGCGCCGTGATCAGTGCGCGGATCAGCGTCGCACGCCATCCCGATACGCCACCGCCACCATCGCCGCCACCACAAACGTCATCACCGCGAACAGCACGACATACCCGGCGGTCCACAACAGCCCTGCGTTCGTGGCGTAGTGTAGATATTCCGTCAGCCCGCTGTGGGCAAAGCCGCCCAGGCTGACCAGCACGGCCAGTGCCAACACCAGCGGCCAGCGCGGATAAGGCATGGCGGCGCGAATACCTTGCAAGCTCGCGTCGCCCGTGACGGCGGTGCGCGGCAGGCTCAAGGCCAACACCGCCACGCAAACCAGCACCGGCAGCCACACCACCAGCACGGCCGGCACCAGTGCCGCCAGGAACTTGTTGGTGTCCGGCCCGTTCATCAGCATGTAAAGCACATAGGGCAGGTCGCCCGTCGCGCGCGCCAGCACGGCCACGATCAGCACCAGCACGCTGAATACCATCAGGTGCCGCGCCTCGGCCGAACCGCCGCGCGCGGCATCGGGGTTGGCGCCGCTGCCCAGCACCACGACACGATGCCAGGCGAACGTCACGCGCGCGAACGCGATCAGGTTGATCAGCGCCAGCAGCATGTACAGCGCGCTACCGGTCCAGGCCAGCGTCGCGGCCAGGATGGCGAATGGCAGCGACAACAGAAATGCCGCCAGCGACCACGGCGCGGCGGCCAGCATGGCCCGGCCTTGATGGCGGATGACGCTGGCCGTGGCAAAGAAGTATCGACGTGCTCCGAATGTTTGCGACAAGGCGGCGCCTGCTTGGAAACGAAGGGGGTTCGTTTATACCGCAGCTGGGGGCGGGCGGTGCCGTGCCGTCAAGACCGCCCGGGACGAAGCGGTCCGGAGGGTCTGAAGACGCCGTCGTGGGACGGCGCCGTGGCTTAAACCGCCGCCGCGCTGCGGGCCAAACCCGCCAGCACGTTGCGCGCCGCCGCCACGCCCATGCTCACGTAGGCCGCGCGGGTCACCCCGCCGATGTGCGGGCTGAGCAGGATGCGGGGCTCCTGTTGAAACGGGTGTCCCGCCGTCATGGGTTCGACGGCGAAGCTGTCCAGGCCCGCGGCCATCACCTGGCCACTACGCACGGCGGCCAGCAGCGCCGCTTCGTCCACCAGGCCGCCCCGCGCGGTGTTCACCAGGATCACGCCCGGCCGGCACTGCGCCAGCGTGTCGGCGTTGACCAGATGATGGTTGTCGTCCGTCAGCGGGCAGTGCAACGACACGGCATCGCACTCCTGCCAGATGCGCGGCAACGCCACGCTCTGGATATAAGGCGGCAGGTCTTGCGCATAGGGATCGTGGCCAATGACACGCATGTTCATGCCGTGCGCCATCGCCGCAAAGCGCCGGCCGATGGCGCCCAGCCCAACCACGCCGACCGTCTTGCCGTCCAGCTCCACGCTTTTGTGCGTGGCCTTGTCCCAATGGCCCGCCCGCATGCGCGCATCCAGCGGCACCACCGATTTGGCGACGGCAAGCAGCAGCGCCAGCGCGTGCTCGGCCACGGCCGCCGCGTTCGCGCCCGCCGCCGCCACGACCTCGATGCCGCGTTGCGCGGCGGCAGCCTTGTCGATGGTGTCGGTGCCGCTGCCGTGCTTGGAGATCACGCGCAAGGACGGCGCGGCGTCCATCGCGGCGGCGCCCACCTTGCTGTAGCGCACGATGATGGCCACCGGATCGTGCTGGCGGCACAGCGCCACGATGTCGTCTTCCGACGGCGCCTTGCCCGCGTAGACGATGTTGAAGCCGTCCAGCAGCGCCAGGGCTTCGGTGGCCAGGTCGGCGGCGGTAACGACCAACGCCGGTTTAGGCGCAGCAGGCATGGTCACAGCGCCTCTCCTTCCTTCAGCACGCCGGCGCTGCGCAGCGCGGCCGTCAGCCAGGTGGCTGCGGTGTCGCCGGCCTGAATGGCGGCGATGCGGGCGGCTTCGTCGCGCACTTTCTTTTCCGCCGCGGGCAGCAAGCCTTCGATTTTTTCGCGCTCGACGACGACCACGCCGTCGGCATCGCCAATGATGAAGTCGCCGGGGTGGACCGTCACGCCGCCCACCGACACGGGGTGGCCGATGCGGCCGGGCACGTTCTTGGTCGGGCCGTTGGGGTTGGCGCCCGCCGCGAATACCGGGTACCCCATGTCGATGATTTCGGTGGTGTCGCGCGCCGCGCCGTCGATGACCACGCCGGCGATGCCCAGCTGGCGGCAGGCGGTCATCATGATGGTGCCCATCAGCGCGGCGCTCAGGTCGCCCTTGCCGTCGATCACCAGCACGTCGCCGGGTTTGGCCAGCGAGATGGCCGCGTGAATCATCAGGTTGTCGCCGGGCCGCACCTCAACGGTGAAGGCGGTGCCCGCCAGCTTCATGCCGGGGTCCAGCGGCCGGATGCGGCCACTGAGCGCGCCGCGCCGGCCCGCCACATCGGCCAGGATGGCCGGCTGCAACGACGCGGCGCGGCGCACGATGTCGGCCGGGACGCGGGGAAAGTCTTTGATGATGTCGGGGTTTGCCATGGAAATTCCTGTCTGAAGAAGACGATGTTGGGTTCGGTTTTTTTGGCCGGGCGGTGCCTGCGCGGCCTGGGTCTCATTCGACGCGGGCGCCCGAGTCCTTCACGATCTTTCCCCACCGGATGCGGTCGTCATGGATCAGCTTGGCGAATTGTTCAGGCGTGCTGGTCAGCACGCGCGCGCCTTGTTCCTGGTACTTCGTACTAAGGTCCTGCGCTTGCAGCGCCTTGTTGAATTCCGCGTTCAGACGCTGCACGATGTCCTGCGGCACGCCGGCCGGCGCGGCCAGGCCGAACCACGTCACGGCCTCGAAGCCGGGGTAGCCGCTTTCGGCAATGGTCGGCACGTCGGGCATGTCGGGCACGCGTTGCGCCGAGGTCACCGCCAGCGCGCGCATCTTGCCGTTGCGCACGTGGCCGATCAGCGTGGGCACCGACGACAGGTACATGTCGATCTGACCGCCGATCAGGTCGTTGGACGCCTGGGCGGCGCCCTTGTACGGCACGTGCGTAAGCTTGATGCCGGCGGCGTTCTGCAACTGCACGGCGGCCAGGTGGGCCACGGTGCCGTTGCCCGAGCTGGCGTAGTTCAGCGCCTCGGGTTTGGCGCGGGCCGCGGCGATCATGTCCTTGAACGATTTCAACGGCGAATTGGCCGGCACCACCAGCACGAGTGGCGCGTCGGCAATTAGGCCGATGGCGGACAGGTCGGTTTCCGGGTCGTAGGGCAGCTTGGCGTACAGCGTGGGGTTGATGGCCAGGTTGCTGGTCTGCCCCAGCACCAGCGAATAGCCGTCCGCCGCCGACTTCGCCACCGCGTCCACGCCGATATTGCCGCCGGACCCCGGGCGGTTTTCCGTGACGATGTTCCAGCCGGTGTTCTTTGCCACCTTCAGCGCCGCTTCGCGGGCCAGCACGTCGGTGCCGCCGCCCGGAGGGAAGGGCACGATCAGGCGGATGGGTTTGTCGGGGTAGCCCTGGGCGGCGCTGATGCCCGCCACGCAAACGAGGGCCAAGCCCGACAACACGCGCGCAATCACTTTCATGGTTTGTCTCCAGTCGTTGTTTTGATCCGCGCATTGTGCGAGCGTGTTCCGCCTAATACAATCCAGGTTCGCAGTACGAAACACGTTTCGTATAGCGGTCGATTTAAAAGACTTGGGGGCGAATCGTGAACGACAACGGCAATGACGGCAAAGACCGCGAAGGCGGCGGCAGCGCGGGAACAGAAAACGACGCCGACGGCGCCGAAGACGGCGTGGTCGCCGTCCGGCGCGCGATGCGCATCCTGGAGGCCTTCGGCGTGGACGACGCCCACCTGACGCTGGCTGAACTCAGCCGCCGCACGGGCTGCCATCGGTCCACCGTGCTGCGCCTGGCGCGCACCCTGGCCATGGACGACTACCTGGCCCAGCGGCCGGACGGCACGTGGCGCCTGGCGCGTGCGGCCGGTTGGCTGGGCGCGTGCTACCAAGCCACGTTCAACGTGCAGGAATTGGTGCAGCCCGTGCTGCGCGAGCTGTCCGGCGCCACAGGGGAAAGCGCAACGTTCTATGTGCGCGAAGGCAATCAGCGGATTTGCATGGCGCGCGTCGAAGGCCCGAAGTCCATCCGCCACCACGTGCGGGTCGGCGCGGCGCTGCCCTTGAATCTGGGCAGCCCGGGCCGCGTGCTGCTGGCGTTTTCAGGCGAAGCGGGCGACGAGTACGAGGCCGTACGACGTGCCGGCTACATGATTTCGCTGGGCGAGCGCGACGCCGAAGTCTCCAGCATTTCGGCGCCGGTCTACGGCATCAACTGGACCCTGCTGGGCGCGATCTGCATCTCTGGCCCCATCTCGCGCTTGAACGAAGCGGTGCTGCTGGGCCATAAAGAAGCCATTCTTTCAACGGCCAGCCGGCTGTCGCGGTCGATGATGGGCGCGCGGCAAGGCGGCGCGGGTTAGGGCACGGGCTAGGGCATGTCTGTGGCGGCAAGCGTCTGAGGGGCAAGCGGATTACCCAATCGGCCACTTGGGCAGCCGTATCTTGCGGTACGGCAGGCTGCGCCAGTCGGGGCTGGCCGAGCCGGGGGCGGCCACGTACACCACGGCGCGCGCCAAGGGCGCGTACTGCGCATGGAAGTGATGGGCCGACTTCACCACGATCAGCCGTTGCGCCGCCAGGTCGCATCCCAACTGCGTGAACAGGTCCGTGTGATAGGCCTGCGTGCGCAGTGACACCAATGCAATCAGGATGCCGTCGGCATCGACCAGCGCGCAGTCGCCCAGCGCGATGCGCGTGCCGGAATTGCCCGTCATGAACATATCGGCGTGGGTTGCCACAACGCGGCAACGCGCGTCCACGGGCGCGCCCGACAGCGGGCCGACCTTGCCGCCGATGCGCAGGTCAAGTTCGGCGCCCACGCCCGCATCGAAGGCGATGCGGGCGGCCACCGGGTCCCACATCGGTCCCAGCGCCGCGTTGCGGATGCCGCGTTCCCGCATGCGCGCCAGCAGATAGGTGGAGTCTCCGGCCGCGCCGCTGCCCGGGTTGTCGGACCGGTCGGCCAGCACAACGGGACCCTCGCCAAACGCCAAGGCTTCGTCCAGCGCTTCGTCCACGCCGCGGTACGGCACCATCAGTTGTTCGCGCATGCCGATCAGTTCATCGGCAAGCGTGCGCGCCAGCGTCTTCGCGGCGGCGGCGTCGCCATCGGCATAGACCAGCACCTTGGTGCCCATCTCGGGCACGTCGCCCGTGGCGAAGCCTTGCGCGACCGACACCGACAGAATGCCGTCGCGCCCTTCCAGCGCCTTGATGCGGGCGACAAAACCGCGCGCCGGTTCGCGCGTGGTGTGCATTGGCACGACCATGTCGCAATCGACCAGCGCGGCAACGGGACGCTGCCGCCGCTGGTGGGCCGCGTGGCACAGGTCCACCAGTTCACAGGCGCGCTCGTAGACGTCAATGTGTGGGTATTCCTTGAACAGCACCAGCACCGTCGCCTGCTCCACCATCAACGGCGTCAGGTGCGCGTGCGGGTCCAGCTCGGCGCCCACCGTTACGTCGGTGCCGACCAGCTCCCGCACACGGCGCAGGATGTCGCCTTCGCAATCGTCATAGCCGTCGGCCACCATCGCGCCATGCAGGCCCAGCAGCACCATGTCCACCGGCAAGGCCGCGCGCAGGTCAGCCAGCAGTTCGTCGCGCAATGTCTCGTAGGCGGCTCGCGTGGTGGTGCCGCCCGGTTGCGCCGAGGCCACCAAACCCTCGATCACCGTCCAGCCCTGTTGCGCCGCGCGCTGTCGCGCAACCCACAGCGGCCCGCCGTAAAACGTCATGTGATCGGGGTGCGTGCCCGCGCGCAGATACTCGCGCGACGTGAACGCGGCCAGGCCGGTGGGCAACGGGGAAAACGTGTTGGTCTCGGTGGCGAGAGCGCCGGTGAAGATACGCATGGGACGGCTCCTGGGGGCGCGCGCGGCGCCTACGGTTGAAAGGGCGCGGCGTTGATCGGCAAGGGTTCGCCGTTCATTTGCGCGGTCAGCAAGGCGGCGCTGCCACAGGCAAGCGTGAACCCTAAAGCGCCCTGGCCGATGTTCAGCCACAGGTTGCCGGCCGCGCGGCTTTTTCCGATCAGCGGCTTGCTGGTCGGCGTGGCCGGCCGCACGCCCGCCCAGGCCTGCGCGCGCGACAGGTCCAGGCGCGGAAAGGCTTCCTTGACCTGATGCCGCAACGTCGCCATCCGCGACGCGTCAACCTCGCCATGCTTGGCGCCGATGTCGACCATGGCCGCAATGCGCAGCACATTGCCCAGGCGCGCGTAGACGATGCGCCGTTCGTAATCGGTCACGCTGATGGCGGGAACATCGGCGGTGTCCGCCGTAATCGGCACGCTCAGGCTATAGCCCTTCAAGGGATACAAGGGCACGCGTTGGCCCAATGCCGCCAGCAGCGGTCGGCTGCCGATGCCCGAGGCCACCACGAACGCATCCGCTTGCAGGTCGCCGGCATCCGTCTGCGCCGCGACGATGCGCCCGCCTTCGCGCCGCAGCCGTTGCACGCGCGTGTTCATGTGGACGCTGACGTTGGCGTTGCGCCGCAGCCGCTGAAACAGGGTGTCGGTAAAGCGATGGCAGTCGGCGGTTTCTTCGCTGGGCGTGTAGACGGCGCCGGCGATGCGCGCGCCCATGCCGGCCAGCGCCGGTTCCGCCGCCAGCGTTTCGTCGCGTGACAGCACGCGCTGGTCGGTGCCGTGAGTCGCCTGGTAACGCACCAGCGACGCGGCCTTGTCCAGTTGCCCGGCATCGCGGTACACAATCAGCTTTCCGGTTTTTGACAGGCCGAAATCCATGGGCGCCTCCGCCAGCATCGCGTGCAGCGTGTCGCGGCTGAGGTAGGACAGGGACAGCAATTGGGCGGTGGACGCGCGCGACACCGAGGCGCGACAGGCGCGCAAAAAGCCCGCCAGCCACAACCATTGCGAAACGTCGAAGCGGTAGCGCAGGCGCAGCGGCGAATCGCGTCGGAACAGCCAGCCCGGCATGTCGGCCAACGCGCCCGGTCCCGCCAACGGCGCCACATAGCTATAGCTGAGCTGCCCGCCGTTGGCGAAGCTGCTGCCCAGCGCGGGCTCTGCCCGTTCGTCCACCAAAACCACCGCGTGTCCCGCCCGCGCCAACAGGTGCGCCGTCGTAACGCCGACCACGCCCGCCCCAATTACGCATACCCGCATGACTCGCCTCGTAGGTTCAGGTAGGGCACGATTCTGATCCGCGCACCGGGGTGGGGCAAATTCCAAATCGCGTCCCATCCATAACCTTGCGATATGTGTGCGGGCGCGGCGTTGCCGCCCTATCGTTTTCCCTAGCGGTGGTGCGCATCAACCTCGCTTTTTCTGCGTTTTCCCTGCGTTTTCAGGGCAAAAGCGCCCACACCATAACCTTGGGTTATCCATAGGCCCACGTTAGCTATTTGTGCCGCGCCGGTGTGCCGCCGATGATCCGCTTACGGAACGCAACGCCATGCCGAACACGCAGGCGCTGACGACATAGCCGGCCTATACAAGGGGAAATGATGACGTCTTACCGGAACGCCACGGCAGCCGTGGCGCCTGCGCCAGCCTGTCCCGGAGCGCAGCCATGAAGGTCTTCTGCGCCGGTCTGGGCACCGAGACCAACACCTTCGCACCCATGCCCACCAGCCTTGCGGCCTTTCAGGAACGCGACTACTACCCGGCCGGCACGCATCCCGATTCCGTCACCTTCGCCGGTGCGCCGCTCTTCGTGGCGCGCCTGCAAGGCCGCGAAGCAGGCTGGACGCTGGTGGACGGCCTGGTGGCTTCCGCGCAGCCCGGCGGCATCACCACGCGCGCCGCCTACGAAACCTTGCGCGACCAGATCCTGGCCGACCTGCGCGCCGCGATGCCGGTGGACATGGTGCTGCTGGGCTTGCACGGCGCGATGGTGGCCGATGGCTATGACGATTGCGAAGGCGACATCCTGCGCCGTGTGCGGGAGCTGGTCGGCCCCGACGTAACGGTGGGCGCCGAGCTGGACCCGCACGCGCACCTGACGCCGCTGATGGTGGAACAGGCCACGGTACTGGTGCTGTTCAAGGAATACCCGCACACCGATATCCGCGAACGCGCCGAAGACCTGCTGGCCCTGTGCCTGGACGCGCACGCGGGCCGCACGCGTCCCGTGGCGGCGCTGATCGATTGCCACATGATCGTGCCCATGCACACCACGCGCGAGCCGGCGCGCGGCTTTGTCAGCCGCATCAAGGCGCTGGAAGGGCGCGACGGCATTCTGTCGATATCGGCCGCGCAGGGCTTCGCCACGGGCGACGTGCCCGAGATGGGCACCAAGGTGCTGGTCTATGCCGATGGCGACGCCGCCGCCGCGCAGACGCTTGCACGCGCGCTTGCCGATGAACTGATCGGCATGCGCGAACAACTGATGGTGCCGTACCGCAGCGTGGACGAAGCGCTGGACGAAGCCTTGGCGTTCGACGGCGGCCCGGTGGTGTTGGCCGACCGCCCCGACAACCCCGGCAGCGGCGCGCCCGGTGACGCCACCTTCGTACTGCAACGCGTGCTTGAGCGCGGCGTAAGCAATGTGGCGCTGGGCCCGATGTGGGACCCGGTGGCCGCGCGCATCGCCTTCGATGCGGGCGTGGGCGCCGAACTTGACCTGCGTATCGGCGGCAAGGTCGGCCCCTTGTCAGGCGACCCGATCGACCTGCGTTGCACCGTGCTTGCCGTGAAGGCGGACCTGGTGATGACCGGCCTGTCCGGCGCACCGGCGCCGATGGGCGACTGCGTATTGGTGCAGGCCCAGGGCGTACAGATTGTGCTGACTTCCGTGCGTAACCAGGCCATCAACATGGACCTGTTCACCCAGCTGGGCTGTGATCTATCGGCCTGCAAGATCGTGGTGGTCAAGTCCGCGCAGCATTTCCACGCCTCGTTTTCAAAGGTCGCGCGCCACATCATCTATGTGGGTGGCAAGGGCGTGGCGACGCCGGATTGGAAGACGCTGACGTATCGCAACATCCGGCTGCCGAAGTGGCCGCTTTAAGATCCTGCCGGCGCATGGCCGCTGGCGAATCCACTTATTTGACGGGAACCTAGTGCGATGAAAAACCGCCTGCTTTGCCTGATCTCGACCGCCACGCTGGGCCTGGCCTGCACCCTGGGCGCCGTGCCCGCAAGCGCGCAGCCGGCCAAGACCCTGCGCATTGTGCCGCACGCCGACCTGAAGGTGCTGGACCCGACCTTCACCACCGCCTACATCACGCGCAACTTCGGCTACATGGTGTACGACACGCTGTTTGCGATGGACACACACAGCAAGCCGCAGCCGCAGATGGTCGAGAAATACGAGGCCAGCGACGACAAGAAGACGTGGACGTTCACGCTCTTGCCCGGCCTGAAATTCAGCGACGGCCAGCCCGTGACGACGGACGATGTGATTGCATCGCTGCAACGCTGGTCCGCGCGCGACAACATCGGTCAAGCCATCACACGCGCTGGCGGCAAGTGGGAAGCGCTGGACGCCAGCCGCTTCAAGCTGACGCTGAACCAGCCGTTTGACCTGGTGCTGGACGGATTGGCCAAGGTGTCCAGCTACCCCGCCTTCATCCTGCCCAAGCGGCTGGCGTCGCAGCCGGCAACCAAGCCGCTGACCGAAGTCGTGGGCTCCGGCCCTTACGTGTTCAAGCGCGATGAATGGGTGCCGGGCAGCAAGATCGTGTTCGAAAAGAACCCGCACTACCTGGGCCCGAAGATGGCGGCCGACGGCCTGGCGGGCGACAAGACGCCGCATATTCCGCGCGTGGAATGGCGTGTGCTGCCGGACTCCAACAGCGCCACCGCCGCGTTGACCAACGGCGAAGTCGACATGATCGAGCAAGCGCCCGCCGACTACATCGACGCGCTGCGCGCCAACAAGAACGTCAAGATCGGCGTGCTGGAACGCGCGCAGGGCTACATCATCCTGAACCAGTCAATGCCGCCGTTTGATAACCCGAAGGCGCGTCAGGCGGTGGCGCATCTGGTGGATCAGGACAAGTTCACGGCTGCCATGGGCTACCCGGACGACTTGCGCATGAAGTACTGCGCCACGGTCTTCATCTGCGGCGGTCCCAACGACAGCACGGCGGGCGCCGCGTCTTACGCCAAGCCGGACCCGGCGCTGGCCAAGAAGCTGTTGGCCGAAGCCGGCTACAAGGGCGAAAAACTGGTCATCCTGTTGCCGACCGACCTGGCCTATCTGAATTCCGCAACGCTGGTTGCCATCCAGGCCTTGCAGGATATCGGCGTCAATCTGGACATCCAGTCGATGGATTGGGCCACGCTGACCGCACGCCGTGCGCGCAAGGAAACGCTGGACAAGGGCGGCTGGAACATCTTCCTATCGGCCGCGTCCGAGTTCAACGTGGACTCGCCCATCAGCAATACGTATCTGGGCGCCGTGTGCGGCAACAGCCTGCCGGGCTGGCCGTGCGACAAGAAGCTGGACGAACTGCGCGAACAGTGGATTGCCGCCACCAGTTCGGACGAGCGCAAGCGCGTGCTCGATCTGTTCCAGGAGCGCGCCTACGAGGTCTTTCCCGCCATTTCCATCGGCCAGTATTCGCGGGCGTTTGCCGCGCATAACAGCCTGAAGAACACGGACAAGATCTGGAGCCTGCCGAACCTCTGGGTGCTGGACAAGTAATCCAGCGCCCGCCGTTACCGATACGCGAGACAACTATGGGTTACATCATTCGGCGCGTGCTTGCCATCGTGCCCGTCATGGCGGTGGTGGCAGTGATCGTGTTCCTGCTGATCCACCTGTCGCCCGGCGACCCGGCGGCGTTGATCGCCGGGGACTTCGCCACGGCCGAGGACATCGCCAAGCTGCATACGGCGCTGGGCCTGGACGAGCCCTTGTGGCGGCAGTTCGGCCTGTGGGCCGCCAAGCTGATGCAAGGCGACCTGGGCACGTCGATCTTCACGCAAGTGCCCGTGACGCAGTTGCTGTCGCAGCGGGTGGAGCCCACCTTGTCGATCGCCGCCATCACCATGCTGGTGTCGATTCTGGTGGCGGTGCCGCTGGGCGTGTTGGCGGCATATCGCGCCGGCACCTGGATCGATCGCCTGGTCATGCTGTTTTCGGTGCTGGCGTTTTCGTTGCCGGTGTTCCTGGTGGGCTATCTGCTGATCTACGGCTTTGCGGTCAAGCTGCAATGGCTGCCGGTGCAGGGCTATGTCAGCCTGTCCAGCGGCGTGGGGCCATGGCTGCGCAACCTGACCTTGCCGTGTATCAACCTGGCGCTGGTGTACATCGCGCTGATCACGCGGATGACGCGGGCCACCGTTGTCGAAGTGCTGCACGAAGACTACATCCGCACGGCGCGCGCCAAGGGCCTGGCGGTGTTGCCGGTGCTGGAACATGCGTTGCGCAACGCCGCCATTCCCATCGCCACCACGGTGGGCGTGGGCATCGCCTTGCTGATCGGCGGAGTGGTCGTCACCGAGACCGTGTTCGCCATTCCGGGCATCGGCCGGCTGGTGATCGACGCCGTCCAGCACCATGACTACCCGGTCATCCAGAGCGTGCTGCTGATTTCGGCGGGCGCCTACGTGCTGATCAATCTGTTGATCGACCTCAGCTACCGGCTGTTCGATCCGCGTATCCGTTATTGAGCCGTCGCGGGAAAGAACCATGTCAGAAAATTTGATTTCCCCCAGCGTGCCCACCGCGCCCGCTGCGCCCATCCTGCTGCACGAGGCCCTCACGGCCAGCGGCCGGCGCTGGCGCTGGGTGCGCAAGCATCCCACGCTGATCATCGGCCTGGTGCTGCTGCTGATCGTGGCCGGCCTGTCGATTGCCGCGCCGTGGATCGCCACGCACAACCCCATCACCATCAACCCCTTGCAGCGCCTGAAGCCGCCTTCGGCCCAGCATTACTTCGGCACCGACGCGATGGGCCGCGACGTGTTCAGCCGCGTGGTCTGGGGCGGGCGCGTGTCGCTGGTCGTGGCCATCGTGGTGGCGCTGGTGGCCAGCGTGATCGGCGTGGTGCTGGGCCTGCTGGCCGGCTTCGTGCGCTGGGCCGACGCCATCATCATGCGCATCATGGACGGCATGATGGCCATTCCCGACATCCTGCTGGCCATTGCGCTGATGGCCGTCATCCGCGCCAGCCTGACCACGGTCATCATCGCCATCGCGATTCCGCAGGTGCCGCGCGTGGTGCGGCTGGTGCGCTCGCTGGCCCTGACCTTGCGCGAGCAACTGTACGTCGAGGCGGCGCATGCCATCGGCACGCGCCTGCCCGTCATACTGCGCCGGCATGTGCTGCCCAACATGGTGACGCCGCTGGTGGTGCAGGCAACCTTCATCGCCGCTACCGCCGTGCTGACGGAAGCCGTGCTGTCGTTCCTGGGCGTCGGCGTGCCGGCCCAGGTGCCCAGCTGGGGCAACATGATGGCCGACGCGCGCAACTACGTGGCCGTGGCTTTCTACACCATTCTTTACCCCGGCATTCTGCTGGCCATCACCGTGCTGGCCATCAACCTGATGGGCGACGGGCTGCGCGATGCGCTGGACCCGCGCCTGACCAACCAACGCTAGGAGGACGCCATGGCCCTATCCCCCGCCAACGCCGTTGCCCCTGGCGACGTGCTGCTTGAAGTCGACAACCTGCGCACCTATTTCGACACCGTCTCGGGCACCGTCCGGTCGGTCGATGGCGTGTCGTATCAGGTGCGCGCCGGGCGCACGCTGGGCGTGGTCGGTGAATCCGGCTGCGGCAAGAGCGTGACGGCGCTGTCCATCCTGCGCCTGGTGCCGACGCCACCCGGGCGCTTTGCCGGCGGCCAGATCCGCTATCGCGGCACCGACCTGCTCAGCCTCACGGAAAAGCAGATGCGCCAGATCCGCGGCAACCGGATTTCGATGATTTTTCAAGAACCGATGACGTCGCTGAACCCGGTGCTGACCGTGGGCCGGCAGATTGCCGAGACGGTCATGGTGCATCAGAAGCTGAACCGCCGCGACGCGTACCGCCGTGCCGAAGAGATGTTGCGCCTGGTGCAGATTGCCGAGCCCGAACGCCGCGTGCACGAGTACCCGTATCAACTATCCGGCGGCATGCGTCAGCGCGTGATGATCGCGCTGGCGCTGGCCTGCAACCCCGAAGTGCTGATTGCGGACGAGCCCACCACCGCGCTGGATGTGACGATCCAGGCGCAGATTGTCGACCTGCTGCGCAACCTGCAAAAGACGCTGGGCATGGGCATCGTGTTGATCACGCACGACCTGGGCGTGGTGGCGGAATGCTGCGACCGCGTGGCGGTGATGTACGCCGGCCGCAAGGTCGAGGAAGCGCCGGTCACCGAACTGTTCGACCGCCCCTTGCATCCGTACACCCGCGCGCTGATGGGGTCGATGCCGTCCATGAACGCCTCGACGCAACGCCTGGCCGAAATTCCCGGCATGGTGCCCGCGCCCAGCGAACTGGGCAATGGCTGTCGCTTTGCACCGCGCTGCACGTACGCCACGCCGCGTTGCCACGTTGAAGCGCCCGAGCTATCCACGCATGGCGTCGACCATGTGGTGGCGTGCCATGAAGTGGCGCGCGTGGCGGCGCAACCCGGCCTGCTGGCCGCGACTTCCGTGGCGCCCGGCGCCACCCTGACCGGAGTTCAAGCATGAGCGCCCATCCTCAGCCGCCGGTGGTTGCATCGACGGCGCCGTTGCTAGACGTGCGCGACCTGAAGATGCACTATCCCGGCGCGGGCGGCTGGTTCACGCCGCGCCGTAAAGTCGTGCAGGCGGTAGACGGCGTGTCGTTCAGCGTGGCCCGTGGCGAAACGCTGGCGCTGGTGGGCGAGTCGGGCTGCGGCAAGACGACCACCGGCAAGTCGGTGTTGCGGTTGATCCAGCCCACGTCCGGCTCCGTCAAACTGGAAGGCGAAGAGATCCTGGCGCTGACGCCGGAGCAGATGCGCAACCGGCGTCGCGATATGCAGATCATCTTCCAGGACCCGTATGCGTCCTTGAACCCGCGCATGACGGCGGGCGATATCGTGGGCGAGCCGCTGCGCAACTACCCGATGTCGGGCGGCCGCGCGCGCGTGGACGAGCTGGCGTGGCTGTTCGACAAGGTCGGCCTGCGCCCCGAAGCCATGAAGAAATTTCCGCACGAGTTCTCGGGCGGGCAACGCCAGCGCCTGGGCATTGCGCGCGCGTTGGCGCTGCGGCCCAAGCTGATCGTCTGCGACGAGCCCGTGTCCGCGCTGGACGTATCGGTGCAGGCGCAGGTCATCAATCTGCTGATGGACCTGCAACAAGAGATGGGCATCGCCTATCTGTTCGTGGCGCATGACCTGGCGGTGGTGCGTCACATCAGCCATCGCGTGGCGGTGATGTACCTGGGCCGCATCGTTGAAGTGGCCGACCGCGACACCTTGTTCTCGCAGCCCCGGCATCCGTACACCGAGATCCTGCTGTCGGCCGTGCCGGTGCCCAATCCGCACAAGCCCGCGCAGCGCAAGCTGTTGCAAGGCGATCCGCCCAGCCCCGCGAACCCGCCCAGCGGCTGCCGCTTTCACACGCGCTGCCCGCTGGCGCAGCCCATCTGCCGCGAGACACAGCCCGCGCTGACGGAACGGCCCGTGGCTTCCGCCACCGGCCAGCAGTGGGTAGCGTGCCATTTTCGATGAACACGCCGCAATTGCTGGCCGGGCCGCTGCCTGACGATGACGCGGTATTCGGGCAAGCCATCGCTGCGTTGCAGGCGGCGATGGCGGCGGGGCGCTTGACGGCCGTCGACCTGGTGCGCGCGTATCAGGCGCGCATTGCGGCGTACGACCAGGCCGGGCCGGCGCTTAACGCGCTGATCTGCTTGAATCCCCAGGCGGCCGGTGAGGCCGCCTGGCGCGATGCCGAGCGCCGCGCGGGGGTGGTACGCGGTCCGCTGCACGGCGTGCCGCTGCTGTTCAAAGACAACATCGACGCCATCGGCATGCCGGCCACGGCCGGCTCGCGCGCCTTGGCGCGGCGGCTGCCCCGGCAGGACGCCGACGTGGTGCGGCGCTTGCGCGAGGCAGGCGCAATCGTGCTGGGCAAAACGACCTTGCATGAACTGGCCTGCGGCATCACCAATGTGTCGTCGATGTCCGGTCGCACGCGCAACGCGTATCACGCCACGCGCGTACCGGGCGGGTCCAGCGGCGGCAGCGCGGTGGCCGTGGCATCCAGCTTTGCGGCGGCCGCCATCGGCAGCGACACCAGCGGCTCCATCCGCATCCCAGCGGCGTTCAACCAGGTGCTGGGGTTGCGGCCCACGGCAGGGCGATGCAGCACGGCCGGCGTGGTGCCCCTGTCGCCCACGCTGGACACGGTAGGCCCCATGGCGCGCTGTGTGGATGACCTGGAGATTCTTTGGTCGGTCATGGCCGGCCGCGACGACGGCGATGCGGCGTCGCAACCGAAGCGTAGTGACTGGCGCATCGGCACCGTCAATGCCTTGTTCGGCAGCGGTGCCGCGCAGCGGGAAGTCTCCGCGCACGTGCAGGCGGCATTGGCGCGCTGGCAGGCGGCCGGTGCGTCGGTGCGGCAGGCGCAGCTTGGTATCGACGACACGCGCCTTTCCGCCGCCAACGTCACCGGCTACGAATTTCGCGACGCATTGGCGCAGTGCCTGCGTGACGCCGGCTTGCCGGTGCACAGCCTGGGCGACATCCTGGACGGCGCCTACCCGCATCCGGAAGTCATGACGGTCTTGCGCGAACGCAATGCGATGCAGGATCCGGACGGCAGCGCCCGTCAGGCAACGTTGGCCCGTGCCGCCGCAATTCGCGCCGAGGCCCTCGCAGCCATGGCGTCCGGCGACTTCGATATGCTGGCCTATCCCAGCGTGCGGGGCGGGCCGGTGCAACTGGGCGAAGCACAGACCGGCGGCAACGGCCTGCTGGCTTCGGTTACCGGCTTGCCTGCATTGAGCCTGCCCATCGGCTTCACGCCGAGCGGCATTCCGGTTGGCCTGGAGCTGCTGGGCGCGGCGGGCAGCGAAGCGCGGCTGCTGCGCGCGGCGCGGGATTTCGTTCAAGCGGTGGCCTAGCCGCCGCCCGGCACCCCGACAACCCCAACCCATCCATCGACGCGTTCGTGGCGATCATGCGCGAGACGCCCGCCAAGCGGGGCCGGCCGCGAAAACCGGTGCAGTTGGCAGCGTTTTCATGCGGTGCAGATCGGTAGATCAGGATCACGGGATAATTCTGAAAGTGCATGGGTCGTCCGGCGCACGTATCATGATCCGCGTCGCGGATGTCGCACGCTTTGCCGATCGACTTGCCTGGCACGAGTAGTACATGAGGCTGCTGAAGCAGCGTTTTGAGGAAATGATGAACTTTTGGGTCCCTGTAGTCTTCGGTACGTTCAAGCTTCTGGTGTTGGGCACGGGCATGTTTCTCGCCATCAAGTCTCACTACGATGGAGAAAAAAAGGAGAAGAAGGAGAAGGAAAAGAATGAGGTGGATGCGCCGTCGTGAGGGCGTGCCATGGAGGGGCGACTGCGATGCCGTGGTGATCGCCCTCTGGCACCTTGATCCTCAACACCTTCCCTTCAATCACCCGCCGCGCCCGCGCAACGTTGGCCACGCGCGGGTATCGGTGCGACACCGCTGCGATCTTCCCGGCCGATGAATCCGTAAAGCGCCACCGCCGTTACAACGGTGACGGCGCGCAGCACGTATAGCAATGCGGCAAACGCTTGCCCGATGCCAAGGTCAGCGCCGCATGCGGCGTTGACGGCAGTAGCGTCATCGCGCCTGCAACGTCGCCCGCCACCAGGCGCTGGGCCGCTGCCCCCACGGATGCTGCCCGTTCTGGTGCGGCCGTCAACAACGCCAGGGCGCTGGACAGCGCTGCGGGGATGCTCCACAGCAGCCGTAGCCGGGGCCGTAGCAGGCCGACGCCCGCGCCGCGCATCGCCCGGCACACGGCTTGCTGCAAGCGCCTTGCACCGGCAAATCCCTGCCATGCAACGTGCCGCTGTCCGGCTCAGGGCTGCGTCCGTTACACCCGAGAGCAACGCCCATGTCTACACCAGCCGCAACACCGTTTCCCCGCGCGCCGTGGTCCTTGCAGGGCTCGGCGCTGATCAGCGTCTGGCGCGTGCCGCTGGATGCGCTGCCCGTGGCGGCGGCTAACGGCGCGCGCCTTGTGTCGCTGGGTCGCCAGGCGCTATGCGCGACGGTGTGGGCGCGCTACGAACCCGGCGGCACGCTGGCCTATAACGAGCTGCTTTTTGCCGTGGCGGTGCAATCGTCCGGCATCGTGGCCCCGGCATGTACCGTCGGGCCTATCTGGGTGGACGACGACGCGGCGGCGGCCGGTGGCCGAACGCTATGGGGAATTCCGAAACGCATGGGGGTGTTCCAGGCCGGGTCGTCTAACGGCCAGTCGTCCGGGTTTGCTGACGGCGCCACGGCGTCGATGACGGTGGATGGCCGGCGGGTGGCAACGCTGCAATATCAGCCGCCGTCGCGCTTGCAGGTGCCGGTGCGCTTGCCGATCTGGACAGTACAGGACGGCGACTCCGGCCCCATCCGCACGCGGTGCATGTTGCGCGGCCGAATGAGTCGCGGCGCCGCGCGATGGTTTTTCGAGCCGGACGGTCCGCTGTCATTCCTGGCGGGTCGTGAACCGCTGGCCAGCGCGCGCCTGCAACACTTGTCGGCCCGGTTCGGCCTCTAGCGCGCCCGTTGCCGTGCTAGGGGCGTCGCCTTAGCAAGCCCGCCAGACCGTCCATCTTGGGTGGGGGGCGCGCGACAGAATGCGGCTTGCCCATGTGCGCCAGCACGGCTTCGGCCGCCAGTGCGCCCGATCGCGCGGCGCTTTCCATGCAGGCGGGAAGTTCCGTGCGGGTCCAGTCGCCGGCCAGATATAAGCCGTCGTCCAGCACCGCGCCCGGCCGCCGCGCTTCGCCGCCAGGCCGGGGTGCAGGCACCGACATCGGGATACGGTGGACGGCCTGTGCCAGCAGGTGGCCGTGCGGCGGCGTGTGGCATCGGGCGGCCAGTTCCTGCAGCGTGATCGCCACGATGGCGTCATCGGACATGCCGGCCGCGCGGTGGCTCCAGATAATGTTGCTGGCGATGACCGAGCCACGGCAAAAGCTGAAGTCCCTGACTTTGCTCAAGTCGTAGAAGTCAGTATTCAACTGCGTGCGCGGCCAGGGCTGCGCCCAGAACACGTCATCCGTCAGCGGGCGGTCAAACCACAGATAGCAGCTGATGTAGGGGCTGGGCTCGTGCCATTGCGGCGCTGCGGCAGGGGGCGCGGCGGCCAGCATGGCGCGCAAGGCGTCGGGCGGCACGGCCAGCACGCAATGCCGCGCGCTTAACGCCTGGCCATTGTCCAGAGCCAGCATCCAGCCGCTGTCATGGCGCGTCACCGTGCGGACGTTGTGGTTCAGCCGCAGCGACCCGCCGGCGGCTTCGATCACCTGTTTGCCGGCGGGGATGTACAAGTCGCTTAAACCTACCTTGGCAATGCCGAAGCGCACGTCGCGGTGGCCCAGCATATGCGCGGCAAGTCGAAGGATCGATGCGGCCGAGCAATGCGCCAAGGGCACGTTAAGCAGCGCCAGCGCGGCCGATTCCCAGAACCAGCGCACAAACGCGGGGCGCACGCCCATCGACAGCAGGTAGCGGCGGGCGGGCAGCGTGTCCAGCTTCAGGAAATCTGCTTCGGTGCCGTGCATGGCCTGCCACGCCACCTTGGCGTTGGACAGCAGGTCGGCCCACCCTGCGCTGGGCAGCACCGCGGGCAGGATGGGCAGCCAATGCAGCGGTGCCGGCAAGGGCGCCGTCACGACGGGAAACGCACGGCTGCCATCTTGCACGGTCAGCAGCTTGCGCGGCAGCCACGCCACGTGGTTGGCGGTGTCCAGCCGCTTGAGCAAGGCCAGGAAGTTGTCATAGCGGCTTAGCAATACGTGCGGGCCGATGTCGACGGTGTCCCCCGTGGTGGGGTCCGCCCAGCTGCGCGCACGGCCTCCCGCGACGCGGCTGCCTTCCAGCACCACCACGCGCAGGCCCGCCGTCGCCAGCCACGTCGCGCAGGAAAGCCCGGCAATGCCCGCGCCCACGATAAGCACGTCCGCGCATGGGGCCGAGCCGTCGGGGTTGGGCGTCATGGGCTTCCTTGGTTCTTGCGATATGTGCCGCCCACGCAAGCGTCGTACCTGCCATGCAACGAATAGCGCTAGCGTGCGCGCCGTGCCCGGCGGGGCGCAGCCGGCGTCGTCGCAAGGCCTTGTGCGGCAAGCCTGCTGGGCGCCGCGCCCGCATGCAGTGGCCGATGCACCGTCTGCGCGATCAGCACGCCCACCAGGCTCATGCTGCCGCCGATGACGTGATACGCGTGCATCTGTTCGCCCAGCATGGCCACGGCCAGCACGGCGGTCAGCACCGGCAGCAGGTTGATGAAGATGCTGCAACGGTTGGGGCCCAGGTGCTTGACGCCCTGGATCCAGCAGAAAGACAGCAGGATGGACGAGCCGATGCCGGCGTAGGCGATCAGCGGCAGGGTGCGGGCGTCCAGCGACGCGGTGCCCGCCGGCAGCATCAAGAAGAACGGCAGCATGAACACGAGTGCCGCGATGGCTTGCAGGTACACCGCCTGCCACGCCGGAATCGTCAGGCGCCAACGGCGCAGCAGCACGCCGTACAGCGCATACGACAACGAGGCCAGCAGCATCAGCAGGTCGCCCGCGTGGACGCCGTTGTGCGCGATGGCGGCGATGTCGCCCTGGCCCACCAGGTACAACAGGCCCACGAAAGACAGCACGCCGCCCACGGCCATGCCGACGGTCAGCGCTTCGCCCAGCACGATCACGCTGAGGATGGCGGTCAGTAAGGGCACCAGCGCGGTCACGATGGCCATGTTGGTGGCCGTGGTGCTTTCGGCGGCGCGGTACGACAGGCTTTGGAACAGCGCCATGGCCAGCAGGCCGCTGATTGCCATCTTGCCCAGGTGCGGCCGCACCGACGCCCAGTTGCGCAGCAGCGGCCGCAGCACGAAGGGCGACATCAGCGCCAGCGCCAGGATCAGGCGATAGAAGGTGATGGCCGTGGGCGAAATTGCCGACGCGGCCAACTTGGAAACGATGACGTTGCCAGCCCACAGCACGATGGCCATGAACGGAAAGAGCAGGGAAGTGATGGACATGAAGGTCTCCGAAACGAGCCATTCATGGTGCCGGGCGCCGCCGCGTCCGTCTGGCGCTACTATGTCGCCAGTTATCGCAAAACTGCCAATCTGAACGTATGGAAGATTCCCCTTTCTACAGCGCATTCGTGGCCTCGGGCGCGCCCGCCGCCGCGTTGGCGGTGGATTACCCGCACGGCCATGTCATCGCGCCCCACCACCATGACCGGGCGCAACTGCTCTATGCCATCCAGGGCGTGATGACCATTGAAGCGCAGGGCGGCAGGTGGGTGGTGCCGCCCACGCGCGGCGTCTGGCTGGAGGCCGACGTGGCGCATTCGGTGCGCATGAGCGGCGCGGTGCGTGTGCGCACCGTGTTCGTCGACAGCCGCGCCACGGCGCAACTACCCGCGCGTAGTTGCGTGTTGGATATTTCACCTTTGCTGCGGGAGTTGATTGTGGCGGCGGTCGACATGGATGTCGCCGCGCCCAAGCGCGCCGGTTCGCGCGATTGGCATTTGTTGCACCTGCTATTGCAGGAATTGCGCAGCCTGCCGGTGTTGCCGCTGTATCTGCCCATGCCGGCGGACGCGCGGCTGCGCAAGTTTTGCGATGCGCTGATGCGCCAGCCGGACGCGGCGTTGACGTTGGACGAATGGGCGGCCCGGCTGCACCTGTCCACCCGCACCTTGCATCGGCAGTTTCTGCAACAGACGGGCATGCGCCTGGGTCAGTGGCGGCGACAGGCGAGGCTGCTCTTGGCGTTGGAGCATCTTGCCGGCGGGGCGCGCGTGGTGGATGTGGCGCTGGAACATGGCTACACCAGCCAAAGTGCGTTCGCGGCCATGTTCAAGAAGCACTTTGGCGTGTCACCGGCAGCGTTCTACCGCCAGGGGTGACAGCAGCCGTTCAAGGTGGCAAGGGTTTGCTGGCATCCGCCGACATCCCGTCTTGCAACGCGCGCAGCCGCTGCACGTGCTCGTCCAGCTGCATGCGCAGGCGCTCGGCTTCTATCGCATCCGCGCCCGTCGTCACCTCCGGCCCCAGCGCTTCCAGCCGCGCCATCGACGCGCGCAGCTCCGCGATCAAGCGCGTCAATCGCTCAACCTCGGGCGCCGGCAGGATGCCGCTGACGCGGCGGGTATTGCGGCGGTCCAGCAGTTCGGCGACACGGGCGCGCAACGCCACCACCGTCATGGCGCGCAGCGGTTGCTTCAGGAATGGTGGCCAGCCCAGCGCGGCGCCGGCGGCCAAGGCGGTGGTCTTGGCCCATGCCGCGCCCGCCTGGCCAAACGAGGGCGAACGCGCGCTTGCCATGCCGGCGCGGCGCAGTACCTGCCGGTCGCGCTCCATCTTGGCCAAAAGCGCGTCTTTATCAGCCTGGGTGGTGGTCTTGGGCATAGTGGCTCCGTGCGGCGGCGGTATCCAGTCGGACCTGGTGGCTCAGCTCGGCAAAGGGCGAGCCCTTGGGTGCGTTGTAGCGGGCGATGGCAAGCGCAATCAGGGTCACCATGAGCCAGGCGGCGGCAACCAGCCACGCGGCCAGCATGCGGTAGTCGGTGTCCCAGAAGGTGACGATGGCGGCAACCGAGATGAACCCCAACGTGCCCAGGGCGCAGAACACCAGCGCCACCCCGCTGATCAGCGTGGAGATCAACGCGCCCCGGTACAGCGATAACTCGATGCCCACCAGCTCTACGTAATCGCCGGAACGTTCCGCAGCGAATTTCGCGATGTGCCGCAACCTGCGCAATCGTTCGGAAATCATGGCGTCTCCTCGGGGGCCGTGAAAGCCGCTGTGCAGCAATTGCCATGCCCGTCGCCCGCGCTGCCGGGACCATTTTTTGCCGCACGCAATCGCGGTAGCATGGGGCGTTTCAACAGGAGGAATCATGGAAAAGCCAAAGTGGGATTTTCAGATCGAGCGGCCCGTTGAAGAGGGCGGGGCATGGCGCATCGGCTATACGCTGACGTTTGCTGGCGAACCGCAGCCGCGCGAACGCATCGCCATCGAAAGCACGTACTCGTCGGCGCAGACGGCAATTGACGAGGCGACGCGGCTGGCGCGCATCCACGCGGCGGACCTGAACGGCGAAGCGCCCACCTTCGAAAAGCCGACCGACGCCGAGGTGCCCTTTGGGCAGCATCAGCGGTTTTAAAGTCCTACAAACCCAGGCACAGCAGCATCAGGAAGGCGCCGAACAGCACAAAGTGCGTCATGCCTTCAATGGCATTGGTCTGGCCGTCATTCAGGTTGATGGCCGCGACCAGCAGCGTCACCAGCATCATCAGCGTCTGTAGCGGCGTCATTGCCATGACGATGCGCTGGCCCGAGATCAACGCCATGGCCTCCATGGCGGGCACGGTCAGGATCACCGTGGACAGCGACGCGCCCAAGGCGATGTTCACCACGGATTGCATGCGGTTGGCCAGGGCGGCGCGCAGCGCGGTCAGCATCTCGGGCGCGGCGGAAATGCCCGCCACGATCAAGGCAATCAGGCCGATCGGGACATCAACGCCTTCCAGGCTGCGGTCCAGCGAATGCGACATCAGTTCCGCCAGGAAACCCACCGCGATGATGCCGGCCGCCATGATCGCGGCCGACGGACGCCAGCTGGTCTGCGCCGCCGCGGGCAGGTTGCGGCGCGTTTTCTTTTCGGGATAGCTGTAGCTGAAAAAGTAGCTGTGCGGACCGGTCTGCATGCGCAGGAATACGCCGTACAGCAGCAACATCGCCACGATGGTGAAGGCGCTGTACGCGCGCCAGCTGGCCTGCGGCACGAATTCTGGAACGATCATCGACACCGTCACGGCAGTCAGGATCATTACGCTGTACGTGCGCGCGGAATCGTCGTTGTAGGCCTGTTCGCCATGCTTGAATCCGCCAATCAACGCGGCCACGCCCAGGATGCCGTTGATGTCCAGCATGACGGCCGAGTAGATGCTGTCGCGCACCAGCGTGGGCGAGCCGCCCTTGGACGACACGATGGCCAGCACGATCACTTCCACCAGCACCGCCGACAGCGTCAGGATCATGCTGCCGTAAGGGTCGCCAAGTTTTTGCGCGATGCGCTCGGCATGGCGCGCCACGCTTAACGACGCACACAGGATGGCCCCGATCAGGATGGTGGTTTCCGCCAGGCTGGCCATTCGGCCAACGTCGCGCAGCTGTGAATCGACGGCGTATCCGGCAACGGCGATGGCGCACGCCAAGAGTAGAAACTTCTCGGACTGGAGAAAGGATTTCATCTGGGTAGGACGGGCGGGAAATAGTGCCAGCCTAGCATGTGCCGGACCTGCCCGTGTGCGCGCTTTTGGGCATGGGCCTTGCTGGCCCATGTCCTTTCCGCGGACGTTAGTTTGCCGTGCGCAGGCGCGCGAGCTGGAACGAGAAGCGGGTGCCGCACGGCGTCAGCGGCTGCGCGTGCAGGGTGCCGCCATGCGCTTCGATGATTGATCGGCAGATCGCCAGGCCCATGCCCATGCCTTGCGCCTTGGTGGTGAAGAAGGGGTCGAAGATGCGACCCAGATCCTCTGCCGCGATGCCGGGCCCGCGGTCTTCAACGCTGACCTCGACCATGTCACCTTCCAGCCGCGACGACACGATCAACTGGCGCTGTCCTTGCGGCGTGGCGTGCATGGCGTCGATGGCGTTGGTGACCAGGTTAAGCACCACCTGCTGTAGTTGCGTGCGGTCTGCCTCGACCAGCGCGGCGTCGGATTCCAGGCGCGTCAGCAGGCGCACTTGTTGCGCGTCCATTTCCATCTGCGTCAGCGTCAGCACGTCGCCCAGGGTATCGTCCACGCGCACCGGCGCCAGCACGGCGGGCGCTTGCTTGGCCAGCGAGCGCAGGGCACGAATGATTTCGGCCGCGCGCAGGCCGTTGCGCTTGATGTGGTTCAGACTTTCGCGAGCTTCATCGATGTCGGGCACCGGCCGGTTCAGCCAACGCAGGCTGGCTCCGACCGACGTCACGATTGCCGTCAGCGGTTGATTGACTTCGTGCGCGATCGAGGCGGCCAGCCCCCCCATTACCGTCAGGTGCGACGTGCGTGCGAGGTCGGCGCGCGCCATGCGTAAATTCATTTCCGCTTGCGCGCGCCGCTGGTTCTCGTCAACCAATTGTGCGTACAGCCCGGCCATTTCCAGCGAGATCGCCGCGTGCGGCGCCAGCAGTTCCAGCGCCGCCGTGCGGCCGGCGTCAAACACATTTGGCGCGTCGTTGTTTTCCAGGTACAGCACGCCCAGCAGCATGCCGCCCCGGATCAGCGGCAGGCACAGTACGGAGCGCAGCGGCCGCGTCGCGGCCATTGCCGCGTGGATCGACGGCGCATCCACCACCGCGTCGGCCAGCACCAGCGTCTGGTGCGAGCGCAGCACGCTGTGCAGCACCGTCAGCGGCAGCGTGTCCGCCGTGGGGGTGGCGCTGCCCAGCGTGACCGCGCAGGTATCGCCCACGCGGCGCGCCGACGCCTCGATCAGCGGCGCTCCGCCGCGCACCAGCAGCAACAGGCCGTATTGCGCGTCGGCATAATCCATCATGTTGGTCATCAGCGTTTCAACCAGGCGGTCAAGCACCACCTCGCTGGAAATCAGCTGCGATGCGCGCACGCCGATGGTCCAGTCCGCCGCATTGGCCGCACCGTCGCGCTCGATCGGTTCAGGGGCGTCCGCGCGCGACGCCAACAAGGCCGCGTGCGTGGCAAACACCTGGTCGGCTTTTTTGCTGGCGCCCCAACGGCGATAACTGGCGTGGGCCAGCCGCACATGCTGACGGGCCGCCGACATCAGGCCGTTGGCCTGGCACAGGCCGGCCGCCATCTCGTGGGCCAGGGCTTGCTCGTGCACGAAGCCCGCCGCGCCCGCGCCGTCGGACGATGCCTCCAGGCTTTGCAGCGCCACCAGCGGCTGCTGGCGCAGGCGGGCCAGTTCGGCGTCAATCAGTTGCAGCTTGCTGAGGAAGGTTGCCGGGTTCAGTTGGCTCCAGGTCACAAAGCGCGCGCGATGCGGCTGCAACGCCGCGATGGTGGCGGCGGGGTCGGCCGCCGCGCCCGGTGCACGCGCCATGGCCAGCGCCAGGTACAGGTGACAATCCGCCGTATTGATGTGGCTGATCACGGACGACTTCAGCGCGGCCGCGCGCGACAGGCTGTCGACCGCTGCCGCGTAGTCATGGAAGTAAAAGGCTCCCATGCCGTCGTACAGCCAGATCCAGAACCGGGTGGATTCCGACCGCGTGCGGCGCGCCTGCTCGGAGGCGGGCTCGTCGCCCACGTACAAGGGCGTACCCAACAGCCGCCGCGTGAACCCGTGCTGCGCCTTGAGCAGCAGCTCGATGTCTATGTACTGGATCAACCGCGTGAGCGCCAGGCCGCGTTCGATTTCCTCTTCGACCAGGCGCAGCTGCTCGCCCATGAACAGCAGGTCGGACACGATGTGGTTGCTGGCGTAGCACGCCATGCCCAGGTCGCCCGACGCGCGGCCCAGCGACACGGCGGTGTGGACGTGCCCCAGCGCGACGCTCAGCGGTTGCGTCCAGGGGCTGACCTGGTCCACCGCCACCAGCGTGGCGATGCGCTCGGCCTCGAAGCCGTGATGCTCGGCCAGCGCCATGCCCGCCAGTCCGTAGGCCAAGCCGTCCTCATAGTCCTCATACTGCGCCGCGATGAAAACGCCGTACCACGACAGCCCATAGGCGGATTCCGGCGTGGCGCCGTGGTCCAGCGTCAGTTCCACCATTTTGGCCAGATGCGTGAAACGGATGCCGTCGTCAACGAAAAAAGACGAGATCAGCGTGGACAGCAGGCCCATCACGGTCTGGACGCGGCGGTCGCGAGTAATCGCCGTGCGCCCCAGCGAGGCGATGGGGCGGCCGGCCAGCTTGTGCCGGACAACGTCATACGCATCGCGCTGCGCGGCGGCGGACGGTGCGCGGGTCAGGGGCACGTCCAGCAGCGCCAAACCGGACAGCGCCGCGCCGATTGCGCCTTCGTAGTCGGACCGCAGCGTTTGAAGCACGGCCTTCAGCCGGTGCACCGCGGCCTCGTCCATCGGCGGCAGTTCGCGCGCCAGCAGGGCGCTGATCTCTTGCGCCGCCGTGGCGAATTCGGCTTGCGCCAACAGGCACTCGCATCGCAGCAGGCTGGCGTCGTAGGCCAACGCGTACTGCGTCGTCCACCAGTCCGGCTGCATCAGCCGGCAGGCCGCGCCCACGTAGCGGGCCGCCTGCTGCACCGCCGCCGCCTCCTTGGCGCGGCGCCCGGCAAGCGTCAGCACGCGCACGAACGCCACGCGTTGCGCCAGCGTGGGGTCAACGCCCTCGGCAAGCTCGATCTGGTTGGCGATTTCGAATGCGTAGTCGCCAAGCTGGGCGGCCCATAGCTGTGCCATCAGCGTGGCGATGCGCGCATGCGCTTGCGGGCGCTGCGCGGGCGGCGTCATGGCGTACGCGGATTCCAACACACGATCATGCGCGAACACATAGACGCCGTCGTCATGGCGTAGCAGGCCCGCATCGACCAGTGGTTGCAGCCGGGCCGCCACATCGGCCACGGGCAGATCGGCAATGCGGGCCAGCAGCGCGTCGCCGCTGCGCAGGCCCACGCAGGCCATCTGGCTCAACAAGCGCCTTCCGTCTTCGGGAAAGCGTTCAAGCCGGGTCACCATCAGGTCCACGACGCTGGCCGCATAGCGCGGATTCATCACGTCGGCCGGGTTCCACAGCCAGGTTTTCGATGCTGCGTCGAACGACAGGACGCCGTCGTCCATCAGGGTCAACAACAGCTGCCGGGCAAAAAAAGGGTTGCCCGCCGTGACCTGGTGCAACGCCTGCCCCAGCGGCTTGACCGCATCGACGTCGCCGCCCAGCACGGCGGCGGTCAGTTCGCAGACATCGTGTGCGGACAGCGGCGCCACCGTCATGCGGGTGACCTGGATGGGGTTCCAGCGGTCGGCGTGAATCAGCCATTCAAACGCCTGGCTTGCTTGGCGGTCCTGGTCGCGATACGCGCCCAGCAGCAGCACGTGCGCAGGGGGATTGACGGTGTACGCCTTCAACCAGGCCAGCGTATCGGCGTCGGCCCATTGCAGGTCGTCGATGAAAAGCACCAGCGGATAGCCGGCCTGTGCAAAGGCGGAAAACGTTTGCAGCAAGGCGTTGTGCACGCGTTGCTGGGCCTGCTTGGCCGGCACGCTGGACAAAGGCGCGGTGCGACCGATCAGATGTTCTATCTCGGGAAAGATCTCGGCAACGGTCCGGCCCTGGCCCGCCAGGCGTTCGACGAGCCGCGCGCGCAGCGGCGCCAGCGCGTCTTCATCGCGGCCCAGCGCGGCCATGGTCAGGGTGCGCAAGGCATCGGTGATGGGGGCGTAGGGAATGTCGCGCAGTTGCTGGTCGCTTTTCCCGCCGGCAAAGCTCGCGCCGGCCAGTTCCGCCCGTTGCGCCAGCCGGTCCACCAAGGTTGACTTGCCCGAACCGGCGGGGCCAGCCAGCAGCACGAGTTCGGCGTTGCCCTGCACCGTCACGCGGGCCAGGGCGTCGTCCAGCATGCGCAGTTCCGCGCCGCGTCCGACAAAGGGGGAGGCGGCCAGGCCGGCGCTTGGGTCGAAGGCGGACATGTCAGGGAGCCGGCGCTTCCGGGTGGATGGCGCGGTCGATGCAGCGCAGGATTTCGGCGTCTTCGAAGGGCTTGCAAAGAAAGCAGAATGCGCCCAGCTGCCGTGCCTGTTCGCGATACCGTTCTTCGGGGAATGCCGTCATCAGGATGACGGGCACGCCAAGGCCACGTTCGCGCAGGGCCGCGCACATGGCCAGGCCGGTCATGCCGGGCATCTGGATATCGGTGACCACGCAGGACAGCCGCGTCAGGTCTTCGGCATCCAGCAAACCCGCCGCGCCGTCGTACAACACCACGTTCAGGTCCAGGGAGCGCAGCAAGCTGCCAAGCGCCTTACGCACTGAAGCGTCGTCGTCGACGACCGCAATGAGGGGGGCGGCATTCACTGTGCATTCCTGTATCAAGGGCGACGAGCGGCTGGATGGCCGCGTCGCGAGTTCCCAAGCATACCCGCAGAAAGCCCCGGGAAAAAAGCCATACAAAGGTATAATTTTTTGCCTCTCTTCCCGCCCCGCTCCTTGCCGTTTCCGCGCGCCGATTTCACCATGCAAGATCAATCCGCCATCCCGTCTGGCGCTTGCGCCACCGCAGGCGCAGCCGCAACCGCCACCGCAGCGGCCAGGGCCGTGGTCTGGGTGGTGGACGATGACGCGTCGATACGCCAGGCGCTGAGCAATCTGCTGCGGTCCGAGGGGCTGGATGCGCGCACCTTCGGGTCGGCCGAAGAGATGCTGGCAGGCGGCTTGCCCACCGTGCCCACCTGCATCATCCTGGACGTGCGGTTGCGCGGCCTGAGCGGGCTGGACTTGCAGGCGCGGCTGTCGCCGGGCGATGCGCCGTTTTCCATCGTCTTTATATCGGGCCACGCCGACGTGCGCATGACGGCCACCGCCATGAAGGCTGGTGCGGTGGATTTCATTGCCAAGCCATTCACTGACGAAGACCTGCTGGGCGCGGTCCACGCCGCGCTGGACAAGGCGCGCGCGCGGCATGAAACCGCCCGCCACGCGCGGACGCTGCGCGAACGCTACGCCACGCTGTCGCCGCGTGAACAGCAAGTGATGCGGCTGGCGGCGGCCGGCCTGCTGAACAAGCAGATCGCCGCCAAGGCCGACATCAGCGAAGCCACGGTAAAAATTCATCGTGGCAACGCCATGCGCAAGATGCAGGCCCGCACGTTCGCGGATTTGGTGTTGCTGGCACAGTCCATGGGGCTTCTCGAAGCGGGGGATTAGCTGCGGGCGGCGAGCTGCGGGAGGCCAGCCGTGGGCGACTAGCCACGGGCTAAGCGACCGCGCCTATCTGCCCGGCCATCGTCACCAGTTGCGCAAAGCTGCGCGCCTGCATCTTGCGCATGGCGTTGCCCCGGTGGATCTTCACGGTGATGTCGCTGATGCCCAGCCGGTCGGCAATCTGCTTGTTCATCAAGCCCGCCGTGGCGTGTTTCATGACCTGCCTTTCGCGCGGGCTCAGGCTCTGATAGCGCTGCACCAGGCCGTGCATGGCCTGCTCGCAGGCGCGGCGCTCGCCGTCGCGCTGCAAGGCCAGCCGCACGCAATCCAGCAGGTCCTGTTCGTTGAAGGGCTTGGTCAGGAAGTCCAGTGCACCGGCCTTCATGGCCCGCACGGTCATGGGGATATCGCCGTGACCCGTCATGATGATGACGGGCAGGGCATCGCCGTCGCTTTGCAGCAATTGTTGTAGCGCCAGGCCGTTGCCATCGCGCAGCCGCACGTCCAGCAGCAGGCATGCCGGGCGATCGCCCCTGTCGAACTCGCGAAATTCCCGCACGCTGTGAAAGGCCTTGGCGGCCAGGCCCACGGAGGCAAACAGCGCGACCAACGACTGCGTGATCGCGGGCTCGTCATCGACGATATAGACCACGGGGTCCACGGGGTGGGAAATGCCGGGGCTGGCGCATGGCTTCACGATGAACTCCTGAGGGGGCGTGCGCACAAGTCGGCGCGCGGGGCTTGCGCTGCTGGGGCAACTTGCATGTCCGGAATTCTGGCACGGCCCCGCGCCGGGGACGCATCCGCTACCACCAAAGTCGTAGCCGGTTGCGGCGCGCGGCAGATCCCCGCTAGAAGTTGTGGCGCAGGCCGATGGCCAGCGTTTGCGGGCTGGTGCCCTGCGTTACGCCCAGGCTGTTGATGGCAAAGTCGTAGTCGGCGCGCGCCCGGTTGCTGATCCGCGAGTAATAGCCGTACAGGGCGGTGCGGGGCGACAAGGGGTAGTCGTACCCGACCGTCCACTGCGCCGCGCCGGTGTCCGATCCGCTGCGTACAAAGCCCACCGTCTGCGTCGACGCCCCGCGGCCGTTGCTTGCCACGCCCAGCGCGGCGCGCAGGCTGCCCCGGCCCAGCGCCTGCACGATCGACACGTAATAGCCGTCCCGGGTCAACGATCCGCTGGCCGTCCGATAGCGCAGCCGTTCATACACCACTGCGACTCGCGTCGTCGGAAACTGATACGACAGGCCCATCTTGAAGGCGTCATCGTGCGTGTTCGCCGCCTGGTAATTGCGGTGCAGTTCGTAAGCCAGCGCCAGGTTCAAACCGCCCCGGTCATAGCTGCCCGACCACGAAAACAGCTGCGGATTGCGCGGCGTTGTCATTTTTTCCTGGGGCAACCCCCACGCGAATCCACCGCTTAAGCCCTGCCAGGACGGCGTGCGGTATTGCAGGGAATTGTTTTGCCTGCGGTCGAACGAACTGGTGTTCTCGACGTTGCCGGTGCTGGCGGCCGAGCCGTTGCCCAGCAAGGCCATGTAGCCCGCCGTGGTCGCGTAGTAGGGGTCGTAGGCCAGCGTGGCTTCGGTATAGGGCGTGTGCCAGTTGCCCAGGAACAGCGTGCCATAGGGGCCGTCGAACCCCACGCGCGTGTTGCGGCTGGCGATCTGCCCCTGGCCGGTGTTCAGCGCGATGCCGCTTTCAATCTGGAAGATGGCGCTGGTGCCGTCGCCCAGCCATTCCGTGCCGCGTAGCCCGAACACCGAGCGGTTATTGGTCATCCGGGCGGCGCTGCCCGGCTCGGGTCCGCCGCTGATCCAGCTGCTTTCCAGCGCGGTGTTCAACCTGCCGTATAGCGTTACCGACGATTGAGCGCAGACCGGCGCCGCCACGGTCAACAGGCACGCGGCTAGCGGTTTTGCATAGCATTTCACTAGAGACTTCCGGTAAAAAAAGAAAGGCAGGGCGCCGGGCTTGCTTGCCCGGCGCCCCGGAAAAGGCGCTCCGGAAGGCGCCTTTATGCAGGTGGCCCTGGGGCCGGGCGGTCAGCCCCGGATGAAGGCCAGCAGGTCGGCGTTGACTTCTTCGGCGTCCAGCACGCACATGCCGTGCGAGGCGCCCGGGTAGACCTTCAGCGTGGCGTTCTTGACCAGCTTCACGGCCTTTTCCGCCGAGTTGGCGATCGGCACCATCTGGTCGTCCGAACCATGCAGGATCAGGGTGGGCACGTCGATCTTCTTCAGGTCTTCGGTGAAGTCCACCTCGGAAAACTGCTTGATGCACGCGTACTGGCCACGGATGCCGCCTGCCATGCCCTGCAACCAGAAGGCGTCGATGGTGCCTTGTTCGATCTTGGCGCCCGGCCGGTTAAAGCCAAAGAACGGCTGGGTCAGGTCTTTGTAGAACTGCGAGCGGTTCCGCATGACGCCCTGGCGAATGCCATCAAACACTTCCATCGGCAAACCGTCAGGGTAGGCCGCGGTCTTGGCCATCACCGGCGGCACCGCGCCGATCAGCACCACACGGGCCACGCGCTTGCTGCCATGGCGTCCGATGTAGCGGGCAACTTCCCCGCCTCCGGTGGAATGGCCCACCAGCGTTGCGCCCTGGATGTCCAGCGCGTCCAGCAGCGCGGCCAGGTCATCGGCATAGGTGTCCATGTCGTTGCCTTGCGACGGCTGGCCCGAACGGCCGTGGCCGCGACGGTCATGGGCGATCACACGAAAGCCGCGCTCGGACAGGAACAGCATCTGCGCGTCCCAGGCGTCGGCGTGCAACGGCCATCCGTGCGAGAAGACGACCGGCTGGCCGGCGCCCCAATCCTTGTAGTAGATGCGGGTGCCGTCGGCGGTCACGATGGTCTGGCCGGCGGGGTCGGCCGGGAAAGCACTTTGCGATTGCACATTCATGTTGCGGGTCCTGTAAGCGTCAGATCAACGGGCGGCAATGGGGGCAATCGCTTCGTGCGTGGTACGCGTGCGCTGCGGGGCCTTGTGCACCATCGTGTAGGCGTAGTCCACGCCCATGCCGTAGGCGCCCGAATGCTCTTTCACCAGCGCCATCACGGCGTCATAGGTTTCGCGGCGGGCCCAATCGCGCTGCCATTCCAGCAGCACCTGTTGCCACGTCACCGGCACGACGCCCGCCTGGATCATGCGCTGCATGGCCTGGTCGTGCGCTTCCTTGCTGGTGCCGCCCGAGGCGTCCGACACCATGTAGATTTCGTACTGGCCTTCAAGCATGGCGCACAGCGAGAACGTGGTGTTGCAGACTTCGGTCCACAGGCCGGCCACAACGACCTTCTTGCGGCCGTTGGCGGCCAGCGCATCGCGCACCTTCTGGTCGTCCCACGAATTCATCGAGGTGCGTTCCAGCACCTTCTGGTCCGGAAACACATCCAGCAATTCGGGGTAGGTGTAGCCCGAGAAGCTCTCGGATTCCACGGTGGTGATCGTCGTCGGGATGTTGAAGATCTTGCCGGCCTTGGCCAGACCGACGGTGTTGTTCTTCAGAACCTGACGGTCAATGGACTGCACGCCAAAGGCCATCTGCGGCTGGTGGTCAATGAAGATCAGTTGGCTGTTTTGCGGGGTCAGCACTTCAAGTTTGGATTGGGTCATGGCGAATGTTCGAAGGGTCTGTCGATGCGTGATTGCAAGGCGCAAGCAGACGGATTGTGAAAGGGATGCGCGCGCATCCCGTGGCATGAAAACCTGTCCGGCAGCGGACGGAACGAAGCTTATGGGGGCGCTATCGGCGGCACAATAACGCCTTCGTATAGGCGCGAAGGCGAAGAGGGGAACACGCCTGTGATCGCCGCGCCTCGGTCAGGAATCGGTCAGGAAAACGGTCAGGAAATTGGTCAGGCGTCGGCCGCGCGACGCCACGCGCCGGGCGTCAGGCCGACCACGTTGTGGAACACGCGCGTGAAGTGCGCCTGGTCGGCAAACCCGCAATCCAGTGCGATATCGGCCAGCGTCTTGTCCGGTATCCGCAGCTGTTCGCGGGCTTGGGCGATGCGTTGCAGCAGCGCCCAACGGTGGGGCGTCGTGCCGGCGGCATCGCGAAACACGGCTGTGAAATGCGTGCGCGACAAGCGGCAGGCGCGCGCGACGTCGGCCACCGAGCTCTGGCCGCTTAACAGCATGGTCTTTGCCTGCTGCTCCAGCGACACCGGCAAGCTGCGTTTTGCCGGCTCGGGGCCAAGCGGCGGCGGGCCGCTGTTGTCGGCGCGGACGTGGGATGGGCGCATGTAAACCTCCGGGGCAGAAAGCGAGGGACCGCGCCCTCTTGTTGGGTGAATCGACGCGCGACGCCTGCGCGGCAAGCGCGTGGGCGGGCTGGCCCTGGCGCCTGGCCCTGGCTTCTGGCTCGTCTGGCAGGCAAGCGCAGAATAGGAGTCGGCCCCCTCGCCATCAATCAGCCATTGGTGTTAGCGGCAGGACGTCAGCACGCGCCGGATACGGGTTGTCGTTGTCTCCATCTCGTTGGCCCCATCTCTTTGTCCCCATAGCGCCATACCCAATATTGGGTATTCCGGACACGGGCCGAAGCACGGCATGCGGGACTACATTGCAAGGTCCAGGGTTCTTAACCGCACGTGGAGTTTTCTATGAAAAAGTCCATCATTCCCTGCGTTGCCTTGCTGCTCTCGACCATCGGCCTGACCGCTACCGCACAGACCATTACGCCGATGAAAGGGCAGTCTCCTGAAACCACACAACAAGACGTCGCCGCCTGCCAGGCCCAGGCGGGGGGCACCGGCACCACCGACACCACGCAATCCGGCGGTCGTGCGCGCGGCGCCGCCACGGGCGCTGTCGCGGGCGCGGCAGTGGCCGGCGCGCGTGGCCAGAAGCACGAAGAGGCCTATGACCGCATGGACGACGACGTCAAGCAGGAATACCGTCAAAACCAGGCGAAGGACGCGGCGGTGGCCGGCGCCGTGGTGGGTGGGTCGCGCCAGCGGCAGGACCGTCGCGAGCAGGCCAAGACCAGCAGCGCGGCGTCGTCCGCATACACCAGCTGCATGCAGCAGCGCGGCTATCAGGTCACGCCCTGATTGAAGGTGCCCGGGGGCGCGGGGCCGCGCGCTTGTCATGAGGCGGACACGATGCCGTCATAAATTTCCGCGCAGTCTTGCACACGCAGCCCGGAAACCGACATGCACCTACGCCCCGCCACCGCCCAGGACGGCCCCGCCATCGCCACCTTGCTGGCGCAACTGGGCTATCCCGGCACCACCGCCTTCATGGCGGAAAAAATCGCCCTGCTATCGGCGCATCCCGATGCCCTGTTGCTGGTGGCTCACGACGATGCCGGACAATTGCTGGGCTTTATCAACCTGCATTTCATGATCCAGCTGGCGCTGCCCGGCGACTTCTGCCGCATCGCGTATTTCTGCGTTGACGACCAGGCCCGCAGCGCGGGCGTCGGCCGTCAACTCGAAGCGGCGGCCGAAGCAGAAGCCCGCGCGCGCGGCTGCGACCGCATCGAAGTGCATTGCCACGAACGCCGCGTGGATGCGCACCGCTTCTACTACCGCCAAGGGTATGAAGAATCGCCTAAATATCTGATGAAGCGGCTGGGCTTTATCATTTAGCCCTTGGCGGCGTTGTCCCTGCGATCGCGCGCCGCGTTCCTGGCCTTGATCGCAGAGGAGTTTTATTAGTGGTTCGATTCGCAACGACAGCATCCCTTTTTTATCCGCCCCGCGAAGAGTCCGCCCGCCTTTGGCGGCACCGACGCGCGAGGCCATGGCAGGCGGTGTGGCTGCTGGTGGTGATGCTCAGTTGCGTGTTGTTGACCTGGCCGGGGCAGGCTGGCGCCGCGTCGCCGCTACAACCCCCGTCGCAGCCGCCCGCCGCATCGGCATCCGCGCTGACGCCCGATGCGTTGGCCGACCTGCTGGACAATCCCGAGGCACGCAAGGCGCTGGTCGATGCGTTACGAGCGCAAGCGGCGGGCAAGCCGCCCGCCGCGTCCCCCGCGCCGGGTGCGGCCACTTCCCCCAAGGCCCCGACCGAGCCCGGTTTACAGGAACGCATGGCCGATGGCGTGCAGCAGTTCCTGACCGGCGTGGCCGCCGACATGGGGCAGGGCGTGGACGATATGCGCGCGCTGGCCTCGGGTCGCAGCCTGCGGATGGACGGCGCCACCGCCGGCAATGCGCTGCTGCCGTTGCTGCTGGCCGGCTTAGCAACCGTCATTGCCTATCTGCTGCTGCGGATGATCGCCATGCGCATCTACACGCGCATCGACCGCTGGGTGGCTGAACATGCCAGCCCTTCCGAGGCGGCGACCGTTCACGACCCCGGCACTCCGCGCCGCGCGCCTGCATCGATGCGGGGCTTGTACCAACGCTTGGGCGCCATCGTGGGCGCGGTTGCCATCGATGCCGGCGTTGTGCTGCTGGCCGCGATGGCGGGTGGGGCGGCCGCCCTGTGGGGCACGCCCGAGCGCGGCACGCTGGACACGCTGGCGGCGGTGTTCCTGCGCGCTTTCGTGGCGGTGGAAATCGTCAAGGTGCTGATCCGCACGGTGTTCGCGGTACGGCATCCGCACCTGCGCCTGCTGCCGATGTCCGACGAGCTGGCCCGGTACTGGAACGCGTGGCTGGTGCGCGTGGTCGCGGCGGCGGGCTATGGCACGCTGCTGGTTGACCCGGTGATCTCGGCCGCGCTGTCGCCCGCCCTGGGTCGCCTGGCCAGCATGGTCATCATGCTGGTGGTGTACGTGTACGCCGTGCGCATCATCTGGCAGAACCGCCATTCGGTGCGTGATCGCATGAACCGCCATGCCGCCAACGCGGCCACGTTCATGGGGTCGCGGCTGCACTTCCTGTCGCGCATCTGGCACGTGCTGGGCATCGGCTACTTCACCGTGCTGCTCATCGTCAGCCAGATCGACCCGACCAACGCGCTGCCCTTCATGGCGCGCGCCACCGCGCAGACCCTGCTGGTCATCGGCGTGGGCAGCCTGCTGATCCTGTTTCTGAACACGATACTGGCCAAGCCCATCCGCCTGTCCGACGACCTGCGTCGGCGCCTGCCCATGCTGGAAGCGCGCGTGAACGCCTATGTGCCCGCCCTGCTGAAAAGCGTGGGCTGGATCATTCGCATCGTCATCGTGTTGCTGGTGCTGGACGCCTGGCACGCCTTCGACCTGTCGCGCTGGCTGTCGTCGGACGCCGGTGGGGCGGCCATCAAGATAGTGGTCAACGTGGTCATCGTGCTGCTGATCGCGGCGCTGGCCTGGACGGTTATCGCCAGCATCATCGAACACCGCCTGAGCCAAAGCGAAGGACGTGGCATGCCCAGCGCGCGCGAACGCACGTTGCTGTCGCTGTTCCGCAATGCCGCGTTGATCGTCATCGTGACCATGACGCTGATGGTGCTGTTGTCGCAGATCGGCATCGATGTCGGGCCGCTGATCGCGGGCGCCGGCGTGGTGGGCCTGGCCATCGGCTTCGGCGCGCAGAAGCTGGTGCAGGACATCATCACCGGCGTGTTCATCCAGCTTGAAAATGGCATGAACGAAAACGACGTGGTGCAGGTTGCCGGCGTGTTCGGCACCGTGGAGAAGATGACGATCCGTTCGGTCGGCATACGCACGCTGGACGGCGGCTATCACCTGGTGCCGTTCTCGTCGGTGGATGTGGTCGCCAATCACATGCGTGACTTCTCGTATCACTTAGGTGAATACACCATCGCGCATCGTGAAAGCGTGGACGACGCCATTGAACATTTGCGCGCCGCGTTTGCCGAATTGATGACCGACTCGGTGCTCGGCCCCGAGATTCTGGAGGAAATGACGGTGGCGGGCGTTACCGCCGTCAACGACAAGGGCGTCACCATCCGCATCCTCATCAAGACCACGCCGGGCATGCAGTGGGCCGTGCAGCGCGGCTACAACCGCCTGTTGAAGAAGCACTTCGATGCGGCCGGTATCGAGCTGCCGTACCCGCACACGGTGGTGTACTTCGGGCAGGACAAGCGCGGCTATGCGCCGGCGGCCAACGTCACGTTGCAAGCCGAGCGGCCGGACGATGGCGAGGGCGCACGCGCGGCTGGGCATACCCGCCGCCGCTTCAAGCCGGAAACCGGTCAGGACGATTCGGCGGAGGTGCTGGGCAACGAGCTTGAGGCGCGAGAGGAAGGGCAAGCGCAGTCGCGCGAGTCCGAAACGACTTTGCACGACTCCACAACCGCGCGCGTGTAGGACGCGGGGTTACGCCCGGGCGTCATGGATGGCGCCGGACGATTCCCGCAGCAGTTCGATGAACAGGTCCAACGGGGCCGAGCGCAGGCTCGGCGCCCGGCGCGCAAGCAGCGCCAGCGCCGGCAGCTTGGGCGTGGATACCATCGACAGGATTTTCAGCCCGCCCAGGCGGGCTTCTTCTTTCGCGTGCGCCATGCGCAGCAAGCCCAGGTCCACCGTGCCCAGCGTGATCAGAGACCGCGTGGTCAAGGGCGATAGCGCCTCGACCGTGTGCTGGGGCGGGCGCATTCCCAATTCCAGATAGACGCGCATGAATGCACGTCTCAAGACCGACTCGGTTGGCGGCAGTATCCAGCGCGCCTCGCTCAGGTCTTCCCATTTGATGCGGCGTCGGCGGCTCCATGCACTGTTGGGCGACGCGACGACCGCCATCGAATCTTCGACCAGGCGCTCCAGGCGCAGCTCGTCGATGCGCACATTGCGCAGTTCCTCGTCGGTGATGGGGCCGACTACACAGTCCAGCTCACCGCCCAACAGCGAGGCGATCAGCAGGTTGATCTGACCTTCCCGGATGGACACCTGCACCGTGGGCGCCTTCTTGAGCAACTGCGCCACCGCCACCGTCGCGTTCAGGTTGCCGGACAGCGCGCCGATACGCAGCAGGCCCTGTTGCCCCTGGCGCACCAGGCCGATTTCGTTTTCGATGGTGCCCAATTCCCGCATCAGGATTGCCGCCCGCGCAATCAGCGCCGTGCCCGAGCGGTTAGGCGCGATGCCCCGCGCGTTGCGGTCGAACAAGGGGCCGCCGAACATGGCTTCCACCTCGCGCAACATGCGCGTGGTGGCGGGTTGCGACAGGTTCATGCGCTTGGCCGCCGCGTGCACCGTCGACACCTCGCCCAGAATTTGCAGCAGCTCAAGGTGACGGGCGCGCAGGCGTCGGACGAGGGCAGAGGGCGGGTTCATGGCAATACCTTAAACGCATCGATTGATAAAAATAAATGACTAATACCGGATCGTTGCCAAGCCTACACTTGTCTGCACAGATCGGGAATAGCCGCCAGTAAGAGGGCTATGCCAAGGCGGTCATCGCGCCTTGGCAGCGGTGACCTTCGCAACCCGGCATCCGCGCAATACCAGGAGACTAGCCATGCCATCTTCCCCCCCGCCCGCCGTGAAGGGCAGTGCCATCGCGCACGCCTTGGCCGACTGCGGCATCGATTCCGCGACCGTCGTGCCGGACTTCGTGCAGATCGCCACCCACCAATGCCTGGACGCCAACGGCGGCCGCCTTCGCGTGACCTATTGCGCCAACGAGAACCAGGCGATCCACGTTGCAACGGGCCTGTACATCGGTGGCCGCCGCCCGGTCGTCATGATGCAGAACCAGGGCCTTTACAACTGCGTCAATTCGCTGCGCGCCTGTGGCCTGGATGCCGGCATTCCGCTGCTGTTGATGGTGGGCCAGTTTGGCCGCGAGTTCAGCAACTACGGCCAGGACATGCGCGCTTCCAGACGCCATATGGTCAGCCTGCTGGAACCGGTGCTGGACGCGCTTGGCATCGCCTGCTGGCGACTTGAAACCGCGCAGGACCTGGGCGCAATTGCCGCCGCCCACGCGCATGCCGAGCAGCAACGCTCACCCGCCGCCATCATCGTCGGCCGCCACACGGAATGGGATTGAACCGCATATGTCGATGACCACATTGCAAGCTTGCCGTGCCATTCACGAGGCCCGCGGCGACGCCGTTTTGGTAAGCACCATGAGCGCCATGAAAGCCATGGACGAGGTCGCGCCGGGCGCGCCCCTTGCGTTGTCCTCGGTTCCCCTGATGGGAGGCGCGGCCGGTTTGGGGCTGGGCATCGCGCTGGCGCGACCCGAGCGCCGCGTCATGGTGCTGGACGGCGATGCCAGCCTGCTGATGGAGCTGGGTGTCCTGGCCACCGTGGCGGGCGCCGCGCCGGCACGCTTCGTCCATTTCGTGTTTGCCAATGGCGTGCAGTTCAATGGCAACGCCAATCTGGGGCTGGCCGGAAATGGGGCGGTTGATTTCTGCGCGGCCGCCAGGGCTGCCGGATACGCCGCGTCGTTCCGCTTCGCCGATGAATCGGAGCTGGCGGCGATGTTGCCGCGAATCATCCAGACGAACGGCCCGGTGCTGGTCGAGCTGACCATCTCGCCGTGTGCGCCGGTGCTGGGCAAGGGCAACCCCTTTCCCGAGCAGCCCGACAAGCGTTTCCAGCGCATGGGTAATGAAGCCGCGCAACTGCGCCGTCTGTTGGAGGCAACGTCATGACCCAGGCAAAGTACGAATTCATCGTGGTGGGCGCGGGCTCGGCGGGATGCGCGCTGGCCGCCCGGCTGGCGGCCGGCGGTCGGTCCGTGTTGCTGCTTGAGGCAGGCGATGACGACCGCTGGATCTGGATCCGCATCCCGGCCGGCGTGGCGTACATCCTGCGCGGCGAGCGCGGATTGCGACGCTTTCATACCGAGTCCGAGGCGCAGATGAATGGCCGCAGCATCTTCTGGCCACGAGGCAAGGTGGTGGGAGGATCGTCTTCGGTCAACGGCATGATCTGGGTGCATGGCGACCCTTGCGAATACGATCGTTGGCGCGACGAGTTCGGCGCACAAGGCTGGGGCTACGACGACCTGAAGCCGATCTTTCGCGATATCGAAGGCTATGCGGGCGGTGATCCGGCCATCCGTGGCCGTCGCGGACCGGTGTCGGTCACGGAGTTCCGCTCGCGGCACCCTCTCATGAACGCCTTTATCGACGCCTGTGTCACCGCGGGCATCCCGCGTAATCCGGACTACAACGGCGCCTCTTATGAAGGCGTGGGCTATTTGCAGCACAACATCCGCAAGGGCTGGCGTTGGAGCAGCCGCGAGGCGTTCCTGCGGCCCTTGGCTGCCAATACGAATCTGCGGCTGCAAACGGGTGCGCTGGTGTCCAAGATCGTATTCGACGGCAAGCGGGCCAGCGGCGTTCAGTACCAGCTGGATGGCCAGCGTTGCGAGGCCACCGCCACCTGTGAAGTCATACTCTGCGCGGGCGCGATCCAGTCGCCCCAGATCCTGGAGCTATCCGGCATCGGGCGGCAGGGCCTGCTGCAAGACCTTGGCATCCCGGTCCTGCGCGATGCGCCCGCCGTGGGCGAAAACCTGCAAGACCATCTGCATACGCGGGTCACGTATGAATGCCGCAACGCCACCACGCTGAACCAGATCATGCGCAATCCGTTGCGCAAGGCCTGGATGGCGGCCGATTTCGCGCTGCGAGGTCGCGGCATGATGAGCTGCGCAAGCGCCGTGGCGCATGCCTTGGCAAAGTCGGACCCGGCGCTGGCGCAGCCGGACATCAAGTTGCAGTTGCATTGGCTGTCCAGCCCTGACGCGCGTGACCCGAAGCGGCTGGTGCTGGACGATTTCCCCGGCTTCTCGATTGGCACTTTTCCGCTGCGCCCGACGTCGCGCGGATCGGTGCACATCAAGTCGCGCGAACCCGGCGACGCGCCCGTCATCCAGGCCAACTACCTGTCCAGCGATGAAGACCGACGCGTGACCGTGGCGGCCATCGAGATGGCGCGCAAGGTTGCGGCCCAGCCGGCGCTGGCCCGGTTCGTGGTGCGGGAAACGCGCCCCGGCGCCGAACAAGGCAGCGCGTCCGGGCTGCTGGACTATGCGCGGACCATCGGGCAAACGTCCTATCACCCCGTGGGTACATGCCGGATGGGCGACGACGATCAGGCCGTGGTCGACGCCAGCTTGAGAGTCAAGGGCGTCACGTCGCTGCGGGTGGCGGATGCGTCGATCATGCCGACCCTGTGTTCCGCCAATACCAATGCGCCTTCCATGATGATCGGGGAAAAGGCGGCGCGCCTGATCCAGGCGGGAAACTAACTCAGGCACAGCCTGACTCACCGAAGGAGAATCGCCATGCTGATGACCTCGTTGTCCCTAGTCTCGCGGCGCGCCGCCGTCTGTTGCATCGCCATCGGTCTGGTGGGCGGCGCCGCGCCGGCCCTGGCCGAATCGGAATATCCGTCGCACCCCATCACGCTGGTCGTGCCCTTGCCGGCGGGCAGCGACACCGACACCATCGCCCGCCTGATGGCCGACGGCCTGTCGCACAGCCTGAAGCAGCCGGTCGTGGTCGAAAACCGCGTCGGCGCGGGCGGACAGATCGCGATGAAGTATGTGGCCAGCGCCAAGCCGGACGGCTATATCCTGGCCGCACCGTTTCAAGCGGCCTTGACGCTGGTGCCGCATATTCGCAGGACGCCGCCCTACGATCCGCAACGCGACTTCACGCCGATTGGCCGTTTCGGCAGCCTGGGGATTGCGCTGGTGGTTCCCGCCGACTCGCCTCTCAAGTCCTTTGACCAATTGATTGCCAAGGCCAAGGCCGAGCCGGGCAAGCTGACGTTTGCCTCGTTCGGCGTCGGCAGCGGTGGCCACCTGGCCGGCGAAATGCTGAACGCCGCGGCCGGGACCAACATCGTCCACGTGCCTTACAAGGGCACGTCCGAAGCGCGCGTCGGCTTGCTGCGCAAGGAAGTGGACATGGCGATCCTGGGGGACGGGCTGGCCGCGTTGCTGGTGCAGGACGGCAAGGCGCGCGTGCTGGCCGTGCCGCAGGCGTCCCGGTCGGTGTTGTTTCCGGATGCGCCCACCTTTACCGAGGCCGGCGTGCCGCTGGCCACGCAGGGCTGGGTGGGGCTGGTGGGGCCTGCCGGGCTGCCGGCGCCCGTCGTGAAAAAGCTGGAGGCGGCGCTCAAGGATGCCGCCGCCACGCCGGGCCTGGCCGACCGCCTGAAGAATATCGGTCTGCAACTGGCGCCCACCGACGCGGCGGGCTTCTCGACCATCATTCGGGACGACTACGCGTTGTGGGGCAAAGCCGTGGACATTGCAGGCATCGAAAAGAACTAGCCCGGGCAAGCGTGCTTCCGTAGGCCGTGGGCGCAGCCGCCGCCCACAACAACATGCCTGGACACGGCTTTCCACGCCTCTACCCGCCTCTACCCGCCTCTACCCGCCTCTACACGCCATCCCGCGCCGCGCGCAGCTTCTTCCACAGCGTGGTGCGCGAGATGCCCAGGCGCTTTGCCGCCAAGCCCATATGGCCGCCGGATTCTGCAATGGCTTGCTGGATGGCGCGCTGCTCGGCGTCCAGCCGCGTGGTGGCCAGGTCGGGCTTGTCGGCCAGCTTGCTTTCCGGGAAGAGGTCCTCGGCATGGACCTGTGCGCCGTCCGCCATCACGACCGCGCGCGCGATACGGTTCTTCAGTTCGCGCACATTACCTGGCCAGGGGTGGTCGTGCAGCGCCTGGATGGCATCGGGCGATAGCGTCGCGCCCGTGGTGGATTGCGCGGCCAGCAACGACCGTGCCAGGCTGGGCAACGCGCCGGGCCGCTCGCGCAGCGGTGGCGCCGCGACCCTTGCCACCGCCAGCCGATAAAAAAGATCCGCGCGAAACGTACCCTGCGCCATCGCGGCGGGCAGGTCGGTGCAGGTGCTGGCCAGAATGCGGCAATGGGTGTGGCGCGCGGTGCTGTCGCCCAGCGGACGATACTGGCCGTTTTCCAGCACGCCCAACAGCGCGGCTTGCGCCCGGGGTGTCAGCTCGGCCACTTCGTCCAGATACAGCGTGCCGCCCTCCGCCTGGGAGAACAGCCCGTCGCGCGCGGCCCCGGCGCCGCTGAAGGCGCCTTTCACGTGGCCGAACAACAGGCTTTCAATCAGGTCCGACGCCAAGGTGGCGCAGTTGACGGCAACGAAGCGGCCGGCCGCATAGGCCGAGCGCGCATGCACATAGCGGGCGGCGCGGTCTTTGCCCGAGCCCGTTTCGCCTTCCAGCAACACGGGCAGGGCGCTGGTGGCCAGCCGTTCAAGCTCTTGCGCCAAAGGGTAGGTTTCATCGTGCAGCGCGTAGGGGTTCTCCAAGACCTCGTCTTGCTGGCCGGCCGGCTGCGCGGCGATGACCGATCGGATGCGGGCCACCAGCGCATCGGTGTCGTACGGCTTGGTCAGGTAGTCGTTAGCGCCCGCCGACACCAGCCGCACGGCCTGGGCAATGTCGCCATAGGCGGTGGCGAACACCACGGTGGTGTTGGACAGATGCGGGATCAAGCGTCGGTAAAGATCTTCGCCGGAGCCGTCCGGCAGCCGGATGTCGGCCAACAAGAACGCCGGACGCATGCGGGTCCTGCGAAACACTTCGACGGCCTGCGCGCAGCTTTGCACCCATTGCGTGGTGATGCCCTCCAGCCGCAGGCGCTGAAGCAGCGCGCCGCCCAGCAGTTCATCGTCTTCGATCAGCAAAACCTGGATGTCGCTCACGCCGTATCTTCCTGTGGACCGTAGGGCAGGCGCACGGAAATGCGCGTGCCGGTTGCCATGCGGGTTGCGCGCAAACGGCCGTGCATGGTTGTTGTCAGGTCGGCAACGATGCCCAGGCCCATGCCGTCGCCGTCGGTGGCTGCGCCCAGCAGCGCGCGCCTGGCGGCCGGCGGCAGGCCGTTGCCCCCGTCGGCCACGTGCAAGGTCAGTGCCTGGCGGCCCGCGCGCGCAAACACCTGCACCAGTTCGCCACGCGGCGAGGCCTGGATGGCGTTCAACACCAGGTTCAGCAACACCTGCCGCACCGCGCCCGCGGGCAACGCCAGGCGGCGGTCCTGCATGCCTTCGCAATGCAGTTCCACGCGCACGCCCGCCCGGTTGGCCTGTGCGCCCACCATCAGCCGGATGTCGGCGATATCTTCCTCGTGCAGCAGGGCGGCGCCGGGGCGAAAGGTACGCAGGCTGGCGTCCACCACCGCTTGCAGCGCTTGGACGCCGCGTTCGATAAAGCCCAGGGATTCGCTGCGCACATCCTCCCGTTCGCCGAATTGCCGTAGCGTCTGCACGGCGGTGCGCAGCCCGCCCAGGGGGTTGCGCACTTCGTGGGCCAGCGCGGCCGACATCCGCCCCAACACCGCTTCGCGTTCGATGCGCGCATTGCGTTCGGTCAGCGCTTCGCGTTGCCGCGCGCTTTGCACCATCCAGTTGTAGGCCGACAGCAGTTCCTTCAGTTCAGGGTCGGTTGTGTCCACGCGCATGGGGCGCAAGCGATCTTCCGGGCCGGCGCGCAGGGCTTCGGTCAGCGAAATGATCGGGCGCTGAAGCCGGCGCGCCATGCCAAAGCACAGCACCGCGCCGATCAGGCTGATCGCCAATCCCACCAGGCCCAGTTCCCAGGCCAGTTCCTGGCGCTGCCGATGAAAATCGCTGACGTCCAGATTGGCTACCAGCGTCCCCAGGGCGGGCCGCGCGTCGTCCAGCAAGCGCCACGTCCACACGCCTTCCGATCTTGCGCTGACAAGCGTGCCGGAGGTGTCCGCCAAGGATGCCAGCGGAATCGGCTCAACTTCGGGGTAGCGCGCCACGTGCGCCAGCAGGCGATGGTCCGCCGCGACGACGGCCAACGTGCGATCAACCACGCCCAGATGCGTATCCAGCGCGCGGTTCAGCACATCGACCATCTGTGCGCGGTCGTCGGCGCGCACCGCAGGCAGGATCGCGGCGGACAAACCGTCCAGATACACCTGGCCCAAGTTGGCGACCTGCCTGTCGAACTGGCGCGACACGCCATGCAGCGCCAGGGAAATCAGCGCGGCGGAAATCGCAAGGAACAGCAGTGAGACCGCAAGCGGAATGCGAGCGGTCAGGGGCAGGCGGGGCAGGTGGTGCAGGTGGTGCATGGGGGCAGCATGGCGATGCGATCGAAACCACGAAAACGAGGATTATGCCTGCGTGGAATCGGCGCCCGCATTTGCAAGAATTGGCAAGCGCGCGACGCGTGGGAAAAATCCATGCCAGCCCGCGTGCAGCCCGGGAATGCTGCCGAGTTGTTCACGTTTGTGAACATCCCCGGTGCTGCGATGTTCACCGTTGTTCAGCGATGTGAACAAGCGTCTTTCATCCTGCTGGTTTTCCCGGATGAAGCCGGCAAAAGCTTGAAAGCGGATTGCAAGGCGTCGTCCTTAAAGTGCCCCCTCCTTCGGCTTGCGACATCACGCGCGCCGAAGCATGTCGACAACAAACAGGGGAGCAAGCCGTGGGCAGCACCATATTTTCCAGAAAGCGCGATCTGTGGGGCGGTGCGTTCATCGCCCTGTGCGGCGCGCTTACTATTTTTGAAGCAACGTCCTACAACATCGGAGAGCTGGCGCGGATGGGCCCGGGCTATTTCCCGCTGATGATCGGTTGCTTCCTGGTCGCGCTGGGCATCCTGGTGCCGCTCAGCCCGGACCCCGATGAAGTGCAGGAAGAAATGATGGAAGAACAGCTGCCCCAGCCTACGCGCCGCGATCGCGTGCGCGGCATGGCGTGCATCGCCGCCGGCATCGCGCTCTTCATCATCCTGGGCAGCTTCCTGGGATTCCTGCCCGCCACGTTTGCGCTGGTGTTCGTCTCGGCGCTGGGCGATACGTCCAACTCCGTCAAGTCCGCCGCCATTCTCGCCATTGCGATGACGGTGTTCGGCGCGGTGGTGTTTTCCTGGGCGCTGCAGTTGCAGTTTCCGATGCTGCGCTGGGGGTAGGAAATGGATCTGTTCGACAACGTATTGCATGGTTTTTCCGTGGCGTTGCAGTGGGAGAACCTGCTGTGGTCGCTGTTCGGCGTGTTCATGGGCAACATGATCGGCGTGCTGCCGGGCATGGGTGTGCTGGCCGCCATTTCGATCCTGCTGCCGCTGACCTACGCAATGACGCCGGTGGCCGCGCTGATGATGCTGGCCGGCATCTACTATGGCGCGCAGTATGGCGGCGGCATCACCTGCATTTTGCTGAACCTGCCGGGCACGCCGTCACACGCGGTGACCTGCCTGGACGGCAACCCGCTGGCCCGCCAGGGCAAGTCGGGGTCGGCGCTGTTCATGCTGGTCATGTCGTCGTTCGTGGGCGCCAGCGTGGGCATCATCATCATGATTCTGTTCTCGCCGATGCTGGTGGAAGTGGCCTTCCAGTTCGGACCGGCGGAATATTTTTCGATGATGATGCTGGGCCTGTTCGCCGGCGCCACGCTGGCCAAGGGCTCGGCCATCAAGGGCATCGCCATGGTGTTCCTGGGCTTGCTGCTGGGCGTGGTGGGTACCGACGTCAACACGGGCACCATCCGCTACGGCTTCGGCGTCATCGAGCTGAGCGACGGCGTGCCCCTGGTGGCGCTGGCGATGGGCCTGTTCGGCTTGGCGGACTTCTTCGCCAACGTCAACCGCATCGGCAAGGCCACGACGGTGGGCGCGGGCCCCAAGATGTCGGTGCGGCCTGAACCCGGCGACATCAAGAAGTCGGCCATGCCGATTGCGCGCGGCAGCGCCATTGGCGCAATCCTGGGCATCTTGCCGGGCACGGGCGCGACCATTGCGTCGTTCATGTCCTATGCGGTGGAAAAGCGCGTGTCCAAGACGCCCAAGCGCTTTGGCAACGGCGCCATCGAAGGCGTGGCGGGTCCGGAAGCGGCCAATAACTCGGCGGCGCAAACCAGCTTCATCCCGACCATGAGCCTGGGTATTCCCGGCGACTCGGTGATGGCCCTGATGCTGGGCGCGCTGATCATCCACGGTATCCAGCCGGGTCCGCAGATGGTGACCGAACACGCCGACCTGTTCTGGGGGCTGATCGCCAGCTTCTGGATCGGCAACGTCATGCTGGTGGTCATGAACCTGCCGCTGATCGGCATGTGGGCACGGCTGCTGAAGGTGCCGTACAAGTACCTGTTCCCGTCCGCGCTGTTCTTCGTGTGTGTCGGCGTCTACAGCACCAACAACAACCTGTTCGATGTGGGCATGGTGCTGGTGCTGGGCTTGGTGGGCTACCTGTTCCTGAAGCTGCGTTTTTCGCCCGCGCCGCTGTTGCTGGGCTTCGTGCTGGGGCCGATGGTCGAAGAGAACTTCCGGCGTGCGCTGCTGCTGTCGCGCGGCAGCATGAACGTGTTTATCGATCGCCCGATCAGCGCCGGCTTTGTCTACGCCATCCTGGCGCTTGCCGCCTGGCTGGTGTTCTCGACGGTGCGCAACCGCAAGCGGGTCCGCGAGCTTGAAAGGGCTCAGGCCGGTGCCTGATCGCGTGCCGATGTCGTACTGAAAGGTGAAAAGGGGGCTGTCGGCTGGCCCCCTTTTCCATTGATGGGAGCGTGTCATGAAGCAATCGGATTGGCCTGCGCGGGGCGACATGCGGTGCGGTGATTTGACCGTGGTGCGCGAACTGCCCTTTGTGGAATTCATTGAACTGCTTGAATTCAGCCATCTGCGTTTCGACCCGCCCGCGCAAGGGGCCGCGTCCGCGCTGGTGGGCACGCAGGAATGGCGCCGGCGGATCGAGGGCGACTGCGCGCAGCCGGAATCGGTGTATGTCTGCACGACGCTGGATGCGCTGCATGACGCGGTGCTGGCGCCCGAGGATGCCGAACTGAAAATCGACATGCCGTGCCAAAGCCGCGTGCGCCTGCGTACACTGTTTCAGCAACGCGACCGCGCCGCGTCCACGCCCTGCGTCCGGGTGGACTTGCAGGCCTTGATACGGCGGGTGCTGGTGCCCGCCAGCGCCCCGGCGCATCTTTTTGAACTGGTCAGGCACGTCGTCATGACGCGCCTTTGGGTCGAGGTGGCGCGGGTGTAGCCGCCGCGCAATTCAATTCGGCTAGACCGCCGCTTACGTACAGGAACCGACACGTGACAGAGTCCGCACTGCAAATCATCGCCGCCCTTGTTTTCGCCCTTGCCCTGGTGCACACCTTTTCGGCGCCGCTGTTCCTGCGCCTGGCGCATCGCAGCAAGCGCCATGGCGGGCTGCTGCATCTGCTGGGTGAAGTCGAAGTGGTGTTCGGTTTCTGGGCGGCGATATTGCTGGTCTTGATGGCGTTGGCCGCGTCGGGCGAAACGGCGCTGGCGTATGCCGAATCGCGCAACTACACCGAGCCCGCGTTTGTTTTTGTGGTGATGGTCATCGCGGCATCCTTGCCGGTGCTGACGGTGGTGATGCGTCTGGTTGAACGCGTGGCGCGGCTGTTGCCGGTGCGCGACCAAACCGCCAAGGCCTGGTTGTGCCTGGCGCTGGTGCCACTGGCCGGCTCGTTGGTGACCGAGCCGGCCGCCATGACGATTGCCGCCATGATGCTGGCGCCGCAGGTGTTTCATCGCGAGATGCCGGAACGGTTGAAGTACCTGGCGCTGGGCGTCTTGTTCGTCAACATTTCCATCGGCGGCACGCTGACGTCGTACGCCGCGCCGCCGGTGTTGATGGTGGCGTCCACCTGGGGTTGGGATAGCGCCTTCATGTTCGGCACGTTCGGCTGGAAGGCGGCGCTGGCCGTGCTGGTCAACGCCACGCTGGTGACGGTGTTGCTGCGGCCGTACCTGCGTTCGGGCGACGTGATGGCCATGAAGGACTCGGCCGTGCCGATGTCGCCCGTGGTCATCATGGTGCACCTGTTCTTCCTGGCCGCCGTCGTGCTCAGCGCGCATCACCCCATCCTGTTCCTGGCGCTGTTCCTGTTTTTCATCGGCTACACCCAGGCGTACAAGGCGCATCAAAGCCCGTTGATCATCAAAGAGGCGCTGTTGGTCGGCTTCTTCCTTGCGGGCCTGGTGGTGCTGGGCGGCATGCAGCAGTGGTGGCTGCAACCCATCGTCAGCGGGCTGGAGCCAAACGTGCTGTTCGTCGGCGCCCTGGCGCTGACGGCCATCACCGACAACGCCGCGTTGACCTACCTGGGGTCGCTCATCGACGGCATCTCCAGCCAGGCGCAGTACATGCTGGTGGCCGGCGCGGTGGCCGGTGGTGGGCTGACCGTCATCGCCAATGCGCCCAACCCGGCGGGCGTGGCGCTGCTGCGCGGCAGCTTCGCCAACGGCGCGGTCAGCATGCCGGGCTTGCTGGCTGGCGCGCTGATTCCTACGCTGGTGGCGGCGTCGTTTCTGTTTTTTTTGTGATGGTCCCGGCCAGGGCGCTATTGCCCGCGCCGCAATGATACGCGTAGCCCGCGCCCGAAGCCGTCGGTAGCCTCGCGCATCGCAAAATCAATGCGCAGGCCATGGTTGTGGGCGATTCGTCGGGCGATCGACACCCCCAGGCCGCTACCGGCTTCTTCATGGCCCGCCGCCCGCAGGAAGCGGTCGCCCAGCCGGGGCAGGACGTCAGGGGCGATGCCCGTGCCTTCGTCGTCGACGGTGATGTCGGCTGATCCGAAGCTCAAGCGCACGCGCGACTGGCGCGGGCCGTAGCGAATGGCGTTGTCCAGAAGGTTCTTCAGCATGATGGTCAATGCGCCTTCGTCGCCCGCGGTGGGTAGCGGCTGGACGTTACCGTCGGGCCATTCGACGGCGATCTCGACGTCGCGCCGGTCCGCGATCCAAAGGCAGTCTCCCACTGCTTGTTCAGCCACGATGCGCCAGTCCACCGAACCGCCAAAGTCCGCATGATTGGCGCTGTCCAGCCGGGCCATCGTCAGCAGTTGCGATACCAGCCGGTCCAGCCTTTCGATGCCGCGCGTGACACTGGCTTGCGCCTGCTTGCGCTCGGCCGGGTCTTCGGTGCGCTGCGCGACATCCCATTGCGCGCGCACGGCCGCCAAGGGGGTGCGCAGCTCGTGGGCAGCGTCGGCGGTCAGGCGGCGCTCTTGTTCGATCAGGCTGCCCACGCGCGCCAACAATCCGTTCATGGCGTCGACCAGTACCTTCAATTCGCCCGGGACGTTGGCGGTGGGCAAGGGGTTGGCGTCGTCCGGGCGGCGGCGCTCCAGTTGCGCCGACAGGTCGCGCACCGGCCGGATGGCCCTGCGTACGGCGAATATCAGCAGAGCGATGAGCACGGGAAGCCCGAGCAGCCAGGGCAGGATCTGGCTGGCCACGTAGGCGATGGCCAGGTCATCGCGTTCGCCGATGCGCTGGCCTACGGCCACGCGCGTGTTGCTGGCGGCGTCGCTCAGGTAGACCAGGCGCCACGGCACGCCGTTGACGACGCTGTTGAAGAAACCCTCGCGCTGTTCTTCGCGCGGAAACTGCTGCGCGTCGGGGTCAAGCACCAGGGCGTCGTGCGGGCCGCGCCAGATCGCCACGGACAGGTCGCCCAGCCCTGCGTCGCCGGTGTCGGCCGACGATGGGGCGGGCGCGGGCAACGGCACCGTGGTGACCGACTCCGGGATCAACCCGGCGACGGCGATGGTCTGCTGCGCCAGGCGCAGCATGTCGGTGTCGTAGAGCTCGTTGATTTCATGCGAGGCACGCCAGTAGGAGCCGGCGATGGTGACCAGCCACGCAAATGGAGCGGCCAGCAGCACGGCGACGATCAGCCTGCGTTGCAGCGTCATGATTCGGCGTCCACCTTGCCCAGCGCATAGCCCGACCCGCGTACGGTACGCACGATCTTCGGATGGATTTTCTTGCGCAGGTGATGCACGAAGACTTCCAGCGCGTTGCTTTCCAGTTCGGCCTCCCAGTCGTAGAGCTTGTCGCGGATGAAGTCACGCGTCAGCACACGATTCGGGTGCGTCAGGAAAAGCTCCAGCAGCAGGGCTTCGCGCGTGGTCAGGTCAACCTTTTGGCCCTTCCAGTGCACTTCGTGCAGGGCAGGGTGGTAGTCCAGGTCGCCATGGCGCCATACGGGTTCCGGCTTGCCCGCCACGCGTCGTGTCACCGCCCGCAGGCGCGCGGCCAGTTCGTCCAGCGCAATGGGTTTGATCAGGTAGTCGTCAGCGCCGGCGTCCAGCCCCGCGATGCGGCTTTCGACGGCCTCGCGCGCGGTCAGGATAACCACGGGCAGGGTGCGTCCGGCGTGGCGCCAGCGGGTCAGCAACGCCACCCCGTCTTCGCCGGGCAGTCCCAGATCCAGCACCACGGCGTCGTAATGCACGACGCCCATGGCGTGGTCGCCGTCGCGGCTGTTGGTGAACCAATCCACGGCATAGCCCAGAAGCCGTAGTCCGGATTTCAGCCCGTCGCCTATAAGCGGGTCGTCTTCAATGATGAGGATTCGCATGGATTGCCTGCTGACCGTATGGGGACGAGATTACCACCGGCCGCCGGTTAATTTGTCATTAAGGTTCGATGCCTAAGCTGCGCTCCGTTGTCTGAGGAAACCCCGCTCGACTGGAAGCCAGTATGTCGCACACCAAGCTCTTAGCCCTACCTGCCGGATTGCCGATGGCCTCGCGCCCCGCGTCCGCTGTCGCCACCTTGCACGTGCATGCGCCGGAAGATCCGATGCGGGCGCGCGTTGAATCGTATATCCGGCAACGTTATCAGCAACGGTTCGGGGCGCAGATCAATGATTGGTTGCCCACCCTGGTCAGCGTGCAGAGCGACGGGGAAATCCTGGCCGCCGCGGGCTATCGCGGCGCCGCCGATCCCTTGTTCCTGGAACGCTATCTGGCCGCACCGATAGAAAAATACCTGCTTGACGAGGGCGCTTTGGTCGCAAGAGGGCGCATCGTCGAAGCCGGCCAGTTCGCCGCCGTCCGTCCGGGCGCGGGGCGCTTGCTCGTGCCGCTGCTGGCTCGCCATCTGCATCAGCAAGGTTTCGATTGGGCCGTCAGCACGCTGACCCGCGAGCTGCATCAGCTGTTCGTGCGGATGGGCCTGGCGCATCAACCGCTGTGCACCGCCACGGCGGACCATCTCAGCGAGCACGAACGTGCCGACTGGGGCACCTATTACGCGCACGGCCCACAAGTGTTTGCCGGACGCCTGCACGCCATCCTGGCGCGCTTTCCGGAGCAGGCCGCATGAACCCGCATGACTTTTTTTCCTTGTTGAACGAACCCGCGCGGGCGCGGCTTCCCGCCTTGCGGACGGTCGCGCATGCGGTGGACCATGCCGCGCTGCTCAGCCGCATCGAAGCCCGCGCCCAGGTGCTTGCGGCACATGGCGCGCGAGTCGTCGCGTCGTTGATGGATAACGGCGCCGACTGGATCGTGCATGACCTGGCCTGCCTGAAGGCGGGCGTGGTCCACGTGCCTTTGCCGCTGTTCTTCACGCCCGGTCAGTGGCGCGACACCTTGAACGCGGCGGGCGTCAACGTCGTCGTGGGTCCCGCGTCCATTCAGCCCTTGTTGCAGGCCTTCGGGTTCGAGGCCTTGGAATCGCTGCCGGACACGTCGGTGTTGTTCCGGCGTGCCGTGGCGGCGGTGGCGCTGCCCGCGCGGACCGCGAAGATCACCTTCACGTCAGGTTCGACCGGAAGCCCCAAAGGCGTGTGCCTGGGCGCGCAAGAGATGCTGGCCGTGGCGGCCAGCCTGGCCGAGGCCACCCGGCCGCTGGGAGTCGTACGGCACCTGTCCGCGCTGCCGTTGCCGGTGCTGCTGGAGAATATTGCCGGCGTGTATTCACCGCTGATCGAGGGCGCCGCCGTGTGCGTGCGGCCCTTGAACGAGGTCGGCTTGCAGGGTTCGTCCCGCTTCGACCCGGCCGTGTTTCACCGCGCCCTGATGGATGCGGACGCCCAAAGCGTCATCGTGTTGCCGCAGATGCTGCGCGCGTATGCGGGCTGGTTGCACGCGACAGCCACGCGCGCGCCTGCCGCATTGCGGCTGATGGCGGTGGGCGGCGCGGCGGTGGGCAAAGGGCTGCTGGACGCCGCACGCGCCCTGGGCTTGCCGGCATACGAAGGCTATGGCCTGTCCGAGGCGTGCTCCGTGCAGACCTTGAATCTGCCCGGGGCCGAGCGCAACGGTTCTTGTGGCCGGCCGCTGCCCCACGCGAAGGTACGCGTGGCGCCCGATGGCGAAATTGAAATCGCCGGCACGCACGCGCTGGGCTACCTGGGCGAGCTGACCGCGCCACGGGAGTGGCTGGCCACCGGCGATCTGGGGCATCTGGACGAAGCGGGCTTTCTGCATGTACAGGGGCGCAAGAAAAACGTGCTGATCACCGGCTTCGGACGCAACGTGTCGCCGGAGTGGATCGAGCTTGCACTGGGCGGGCAGGCGTGCATTGCGCAGGCTGTCGTGTTGGGCGAAGGCCAGCCCGAATTGGGCGCCGTGATCTGGCCGCTGGGCGACGTCGACGACGCCACCTTGCAGGCCGCCATCGACCGCGTCAACACCACGCTGCCTGACTATGCGCGCATCGGCCGCTGGGTGCGGGCGCGTGCCGAATTCAGCGCGGCCAGTGGCCTTAGCACGCCGAACGGACGCGCGCGCCGCGCCGCCGTGGCGGCCCTGCACGCCGATCTTTTTTCGCGGACCTCCGCACAACCCTTGGCTTGAAACGATCATGACATTCTTCGAACAATTGCTGGATCAGACGCGGCAAGGCCGGCAGGCCCTGGTGGCCACTCCCATCATTCAGGACTGCCTGCGCGGCGATGTTTCCCTGCCCGCGTACAAGGCTTTCCTGCAAGAGGCCTACCACCACGTCACCCACACCGTGCCCTTGATGCATGCGTTGCGCGCGCGCCTGCCCGCGCGGCTGAGCTGGATGCAGAGCGCCGTCGACGAGTACATCGAAGAGGAAACGGGACACGACGAATGGATACTGAACGACCTGCGTGCGTTGGGAATAAGTGCGGACGCCGTCCATGCCGCCGGGCCGGGCGCGGCCACCGAGATCATGGTGGCCTACGCGTACGACACGATTGCACGCAAGAACCCGATAAGTTTCTTTGGCATGGTGCACGTGCTGGAAGGCACCAGCGTGGCGTTGGCCTTGAATGCCGCCGACCAGATCCAAAGCAAGCTGGCGCTGCCGGCGACTGCCTTTAGCTACCTGCGTTCCCATGGCACGCTGGACCAGGAGCACACCGCGCACTTTGCCGACCTGATGAATCGGCTCGACAGCGCCGCCGACCAGGCCGCGGTCGTCCATGCCGCCAATATGTTCTATCACCTGTACGGCGCGATCTTCCAGGCGTTGCCACGTGCCGCATCGCAAGGGGCGGGCGCATGAGCCCGCGCGACGCCTCGGTGGTGTTGACGGGCGCGGCGGGGGGGCTGGGCAGCGCCATCGCGCGCCGGCTGGTTGACGAAGGTGCGCGCCTGCTGTTGGTGGGTCGCACGGCGGGACCGCTGCTGGCGCTGGCGCAGTCGTTGAACGCGGGGGCAACAGATCGCCTGCGGGTGGACGCGCTGGTCGTGGACGTGACCACCGACAGTGGTCGCGCGGCGATTGTGGACGCGGCGGCGGCGCGGGGCGCGAACGTGCTGATCAATAACGCGGCGGTGGCCGCATTCGGCCCGGCCGATCGGTTGCAGGCCGACGAGGCCCATCGCGTGATGGAAACCAACGTCGTCGCGCCCATGATGTTGATCGCGGGCATGCTGCCGGTGCTGCGATCCCACCCGCGCGCGCAGGTGCTCAATATCGGCTCCACGCTGGGCAGCCTGGGCGTGCCGGGGTTTTCCGTCTATGGCGCAAGCAAGGCGGCACTTCGGCTTTACACCGAGGCGCTGCGCCGCGAGCTGGCCGATACCGGAATACGCGTGCAGTACTACGCGCCACGGGGCATCGACACGCCGTTCAACACGCCGGAAGTCCAGGCGTTCAACCAGGCGACCGGTTCGGCCAGCGATACGCCGCAGGCGATCGCCGCACGCGTCCTGCGGATGCTGCAACGTGAAAGCCGCCAGGGTTTCGAGGGCGGCGTCGAGGCCATTGCCGCGCGGCTCAATGGCTTGTGTCCGGAATGGCTGGATGGCGCATTTTCCAAACACCGCCGCGCGTTGACGGCCAACAAATTTCCTACAGGATCCTCATCATGAACTCACGTCCCTATCTGCGCGCCGCCTGTGCAAACCTGCTTGCCGGCGTGGCGCTGACCTTTTCCCTGTCAACGATTTCCTTGGCGGCGCCCGCCGAGCTGGACCAAGGCATCCGCGCGCTGCAATCCGGTTGGGCCACGATCCAGTATCAGACGCCCGCGGACCAACGCGCGGCCCGCTTCGAAGCGCTGTCGCAACAGGCGCACGAACTGACCGCGCGTTACAAAGGCAGCGCCGAGCCGCACATCTGGGAAGGCATCATCCTCAGTTCATGGGCCGGGGCCAAGGGCGGCTTGGGTGCGTTAAGCCTGGCCAAGCAGGCCAAGGCGGAATACGAAACGGCTATCCAGATCGACAGCAAGGCGCTGGGCGGATCGGCGTTGAACAGCCTGGGCGTGCTCTATTACAAGGTGCCGGGCTGGCCGGTCGGATTTGGCGACAACAAAAAGGCCGAGGCCCTGCTCCAGCAGGCGCTGGCGATCAATCCGGACGGCATCGACACCAATTACTTCTACGCCGACTACCTGGTCTATCGCAATCGCAAGCCTGAAGCGGTGCCGTACTTGGAAAAGGCGCTGAAGGCGCCGCCGCGCCCGGGCCGCGAGACGGCCGACGACGGCCGCCGCGCCGAGGCGAAGACGTTGTTGGACTCGATCCGTTAAACCCCGGCCCGCCCGAAATCGACATCGGCAGCGGGCAGCGCAACGATCTTCACGCCAAAGCTGGTGATGGCGGGCAGGGTGGCGTTGTGATGCGCGCGGATCTGGGCGCCGGATGCATGCGCTTTGTCGTGCGTGGTGTGCGCGTCGGCGGCTATCGTCACCGCAAAGCCCAAGGCCGCCGCGCGCCGTACCGTGGTGTCCACGCAGAATTCCGTGGCGTAGCCACAGACCGCCACCGCCGTCACGCCCAGGTCGGACAGCGTCTGACCCAGCGTGGTGCGCAGGAAGGAATCGGGCGTGGTCTTGCGCACGCGCATGTCGTTGGGCGCGGGGCGCAGGCGCGGGTCCAGTTCCCAGCCGGGCTCCGCGTGCGCCAAGGCGCTGCCCGGGGCCTCGTGCTGCACGTAGATGACGGGGGCGCCAGCCTGGCGGGCGCGGTCGGCCAACGCGTTGATGCGGTCCAGTACGTCGGGGGCGTCGGCGGGCGCCGGCTGCGTGTCGGTGGTGTCGAACAAGGCGCGCTGCACGTCGATGATGATCAAGGCGTTGGGCATGGGGATAGAGGGGGCGGCTGAGGCGGTGGCGGGGGCGGACAAGGCAGCTTGGCGCGCACCCGAATCTTGCAGTCTACCGCCGCTTGCAGACCGCTTGGCGACCGCCATCAATAATGATTACAATTCCCATTCTTAAAAATTGGGGTAGCGGTCGCCACGGCCATGTCGTCCTTGGAATCTCTGGAGCACCGAGCGCTGGGCTTGCTCTACCGCGACCATCACGGGTGGTTGCGGGGTTGGTTGCTGAGGCGGCTGAACGTGCCCGCCGAGGCGGCCGACCTGACGCAGGACACGTTCATGCGGCTGCTTTCGTCGCCGGCGTCGATGGCGCAATTGCAAGGCGTGCGGCAACCGCGCAGCTTTCTGGCGACGGTGGCGCAGCGCACGCTGGTGGATCACATCCGGCGCCAGGTGCTGGAACGCGCTTGGCTGGAAACGCTGGCGCAGCAGCCCGAAGCGCATGCCGTGTCCCCCGAGACGCAAGCCATCCTGCTGGAGACCATCCGCGAGATCGACGCCATGCTGCACGGCCTGGGGCACAAGGTGCGGCGCGCCTTCCTGATGTCGCAGCTGGAAGGCGCCAGCTATGCGGACATCGCCGCGCAATTGGGCGTCACCGTCAGTTCGGTGAAGAAATACATGGCGCGTGCTACCGAGCATTGCCTGGTGTACGCCTTGGAAAGGCAGTAGACGCCGATGGCCGACAAGACGATTGCCGCGGCGGCGCAATGGTACGCGCGCCTGTGCGCCGACGAAGTCAGCGCGGCCGATGTGGCGGCGCATGGCCGCTGGCTGGCGGCCGACCCTGAACACGCGCGCATCTGGCGCCAGGTGGAACGCCTGCGCGGCACCCTGGGCGCGGCGCCCGCGCGGCTTGCCGCCGATACGCTGAACCGCGCGGACCACCACTTTGCGCGCCGACGCGCCGTGTTGCGTAGCGGCTTGGGCGCGGTGGCGCTGGTGGGCGCGGGCGGCATGCTGGCCTGGCGCGTCTTGCCGGTCGACCAGATGGTGGCCGGCTATCTGGCCGACTACCGCATGGGCACGGGCCAGCGGCGCGAACTGACGCTGGCGGACGGCACCTTGCTGTGGCTGGACAGCGCCAGCGCGGTCGACGTGTCGCTGGACGCGCGCGGCCGCCACATCACCGTGCATGCGGGCGAGATCCTGATCGACACCGAACACGCCGCACCCGGCGTGCCCCCGCTACGCGTGACCACGCCCCACGGCACTGTGCGGCCACTGGGCACGCGCTTTACCGTCCAGCGCCTGGACGACCTGACGCGGGTGGCCGTGCTGCGTCATGCGGTCGAACTGCTGCCCGCCGACGGCGGCGCGGCGCTGCTGCTCAAGGCGGGCGAACAGGGCACGCTGCAAGCCGTCGCCGCCCGCCATGAAGGCCAGATCATCGGCGAGCCCGACGCCTGGACGCGTGGCCTGTTGATCGTGGACGGCATGCGGCTGGGCGACTTCGTGGCCCAGCTGGACCGCTACCGCCCCGGCCACCTGCGCTGCGACGATGCCGTGGCCCAGTTGCGCGTGTCGGGCGCGTTTCCCCTTGACGACACCGACCGCGCGCTGGCCGCCGTGGAGCGCGCTTTACCCGTGCGCGTATCCCGTTTCACCCGCTACTACACCCGGATCACCGCCCGGGGCTGACATTATTTTTGCCGGGCATTGTCCTTTTTCCGCGCTCATCCGACTTAGCAGGGATTACGTCGGATTTGATTCACGGAAACCTTCATCCCATGCCTTCCCTTTTGACCAAACCTCGCCATCCCGGCGCCTTGGCGCCTGTTGCCCGCGCCGTCTTCACTGCGTTGTTGACGCTGGCGTCGGCCCCGCCCGCGTGGGCGCAAGCTGCCGACACCGCCGCCAGCGCGCGGCGCTACGACGTGCCGGCCGGCCCGCTGGGCCTGGCCTTGAGCCGCTTCGCCGCCCAGGCCGGCGTGGTGCTGTCCTTCGACGCGTCGCTGACGCAAGGCAAGCAAAGCGCGGGCCTGCAAGGGGAATACGGCATCGCCTCGGGCCTGGCGACCATGCTGGAGGGCACGGGGCTGGAAGCCGTCAGCCAGGGCGGCAACAACTATGGGGTGCGGCGCGCGGCGGCGCAGACGCTGGCGCCCGTCGAGGTGCTGGGTTCGCGTGAACCGGGCCCCAGCGAAGGCACCGACTCGTACACCGTGGGCCTGACCACCACCGCCACCAAGCTGCCGATGAGCTTGCGCGAGACGCCGCAGTCGGTCTCGGTGATGACGCGCCAACGCCTGTCGGACCAGGGCTTGAATACGCTGGAAGACGCCATCGCCAACACGCCCGGCCTGACCTTCAAGAAGAAAGGGTCGGCCGATGACAACGAAAAAGGCCTGTACGCGCGCGGCATGGAAGTCACCAATATGCAGGTGGACGGCGTGCCCACGCACAAGGACTTCAACGCACTGGGGCTGGACACCGCGCTGTACGACCGCATTGAAGTGGTGCGCGGGTCCACGGGTTTGTTGAACGGCGCGGGCAACCCGGCGGCGTCCATCAACCTGGTGCGCAAGCGGCCCACGTCGGACTTCCAGGCCAGTGTGGGCGCGGCCGTGGGGTCATGGGACTACAAGCGCACGGAGTTCGACTTGGGCAGCCCGTTGGATGAAGCCGGCAAGCTGCGCGGCCGCGTCGTGGGCGCATGGCAGGAGGGCGGCTCGTTCATCGATCGCGTCAAACAGGATTCGCAGTTGCTGTACGGCGTGATCGAAGCCGATCTGGGCGAACGCACCATGCTGACCTTGGGCGGCGAGTACCAGCGCAAGCATTGCACGGCGTGCTCGTACTTCGGCTTTCCGGCGGCCTACGCGGACGGCACCAAGACGGATTTCCGCCAGAGCTTCAACTCGGCCACCGACTGGAGCCGCCAGACACGCACGCGCTACAACGTGTTCGCCACGCTGGACCACGAATTTGCGCCGCTGTGGAAGGGGTCGGTCACCCTGTCGCATACGGGCGACGATAACGACCGCACCTATGGCTGGTTCAGCAGCAATGGCTGGGCGGACCCGAACTCGGGGCGCGGCGCGTCCCTGTGGGTGGCGAAATGGCCTATTCCCAAAACGCAGAACGCCGTGGACGCCAGCCTGACCGGCGCCTTCAACGCGTTCGGCCGCCAGCACGATGTGGTGATCGGCGCCAGCGCCTCGCACACCAATGGCGACTACGACATGTACCCGCTGTGGACCGCGCCGGGCTACGACGCAAAGATTCCGGACATACGCGGCTGGTCCGGCAACATGCCCGAGCCCGACTGGCAGACAACCGGCAAGCGCGACTACACCGAAAAGCAATCGTCGATCTACGGCGCGCTGCGCCTGCGTCCCACCGATGCCCTGTCCGTGGTGCTGGGATCGCGCGTGACGTGGTGGGACCAGCAGGCGTCCTACAACTACAACGACGGCACCTCGTATCCCGACAATATGCGCGAGCAGGGCGTTTACACGCCTTACGCCGGGCTGGTCTACGACCTGACGCCGACCCTGTCCGCGTACGCCAGCTACACCAGCATTTTCCAACCGCAGCAGGCGCAGAATGTGTCGGGCGGCGTGCTGGAACCCATCAAGGGCAACACCTATGAAGTCGGCCTGAAGTCGACGTGGCTGGATGGCCGCCTGAATGGTTCGGTGGCATTGTTCCGTACCCGCCAGGACAACTACGCGATGGTCGACGGCGACAATCTGGCGCCCAATGGCGACAGCGCGTATGTGGCTGCCGATGGCGCGGTGATGCGCGGCGTAGAAGCCGAGCTCAGCGGCGCGCTGAGCCCAGGCTGGCAGGTGCAGCTGTCGTATGCCTACGTGGACCGCCGCCTGCCGCAAGGCTTCATCACGCAGGTCGGGCTGCCGCGCCACATCGCCAAGCTGTACACCACGTATCGCCTGCCGGGCGAGCTGAGCGCGCTGACCGTGGGCGGCGGTGTGCGTTGGGAAAGCGGCAGCGACTATTCCAGCCGTGGCCCCGGCGGCCAGCAGTTTGAATCGTCGCAAAGCGGCTATGCGTTGGTCGACCTGATGGCGCGCTACCAGGTCAACCGCCAATGGTCGGCAACCTTGAACCTGAACAACGTCTTTGACAAGAAGTACTACGCCAGCACCAACGTCTACAGCAACTACTACGGCGCGCCGTTCAGCGCGATGCTGGGCGTGAATTACCGGTATTGATCTTGATCCGTTAAATTACGGCGTCCACGCGCCACGGCCCGCCTCGCGCGAGCCGTGGCCGGTCCACATCAAGGACTGATCATGACCCGGCAACACCCTGAACGAGCGCCGCGGCACTCGCGTCTGCATTTGCATCGCCATCGCCACCTGCATCGGCTTCCCGCTGCATGGTGAAAACGTTCGAACTCGACACGCTGAAAATGCGGCTGGGCGACGCAGAGTTTGCGCGCCTGGATCTGCATCAGCGCATCCAGCGCGCGCTACGCGCGTTGATTCTGGACGGTGCGCTGGGCGCGGGCGTGAAGCTGCCCGCCACGCGAGGGCTCGCCTTGTCCCTGGGCGTGGCGCGCGACACCGTGGAAAACGCCTACGTGCAGCTGCATCGTGATGGCTACATCGTGCGGCGCGAAGGCTCGGGTAGCTATGTGTCCGATACCGTGGGCGCCGTCCTGCGCGGCGCGGCGGGCGGGCGCGTCAAGTCTCGGCGTGGCGCGCAGGCTGGGCAGGGCGCAAGGGCGGGGCAGGGTGCAAGGGCGGAGCAAGGCGGCAATGCGGCGCCGCTCAAGGCAAGCCCCGGCCTAAGCCGGCGCGGTACCGCGATCTTTGACAGCGGCGGCGTGAGCGACCAGCAAGCGGTCAGGGCGTTCGCCACCGGCCTGCCCGAAACGCGCACCTTTCCCGTGGATGTCTGGGAACGCCTGCAACGCCAAGTGCTCAAAGCGCATCGCGGCAGCGTGCTGCTGCATGGCGACCCGCAAGGGGCCGAGCCGCTGCGCCGTGCAATTGCCGACTACCTGAACCTGGAGCGCGGCGCCCGGGTGTCGGCGGACCAGATCCTGGTGTTGTCCAGCACGCGGCAGGCCCTGACGCTGTGCGCGCAACTGCTGGTGGATGCCGACGGCCCGCTCCTGATGGAGAACCCGGGTTACTTCGGCGCGCGCAAGGCGTTTGAAGCTGCGCAGGCCCGTATCGTGCCGATCGATGTGGACGCGGACGGCATCCGCATGGACCTGCTGCGGCAGGACCCCAGCGGCGCCAACTGCGTCTATGTGACGCCGTCGCATCAATACCCCACGGGCGCCATCCTGTCGCTGGAGCGGCGCCTCATGCTGACGCGCTGGGCGCATGAGAACCGCCGCTGGATCATCGAAGACGATTACGACAGCGAATTCCATTACGACGGCCCGCCTACCGCGTGCGTGCAGGGCGTGGACCAGTTTGATCGGACCTTGTATCTGGGCACCTTCAGCAAGACGCTGTTCCCCGGCTTGCGAATGGGCTACATGGCGTTGCCGCCTGAGCTGGTCGACGCCTTTGCCCGCGCCCGCAGCATCATGGACGGGCACACGCCGCAGGTGCTGCAACTGACGCTGGCGCGCTTCATGGAAGACGGCCACTACAACGCGCACGTGCGGGCCATGCGCAAGCTGTATGCGTCGCGCCGCGCCTGCATGCTGGATGCCATCGGGCGGCACCTGTCGGGCATTGTCACCGCCATCCGGCCGCCGGGCGGCTTGCAGGTGCCTTGCCTGCTGCAAGCGGGATGGTCCGAAGAACAGACCATCCGGCAAGCGGCCGCGGCCGGTATCGTGCTGCCGGGCATCAGCCGCCTGTACGCGGGGGCGGATCGCCTGGAAGGGTGGCTGCTGGGCTACGCGTCGTTGGCCGAACACGAGATCGAAGCCGCGATGCTGCGGCTGCGTAATGCGTTGGTGCGCACGCCACGCCGGTAGCGCTCATGGCGTGCATCGCGGCTTGGCGATTGGTGGCGTGCCTGGCGGCTGGGGTATTGGTGGGGCCTGCCTGACCGCTGGGTATGGGGACCTGCCTGGCGGCCCCGTGCGCCTACGGTCTGGCCGCGCTGCCAACCAGCGTGCGATGGCCGCCATGGATCAGCAGGTGCGCCGTCAGGCCGGCCACCAGGCCCCAGAACGCGCCGCCCACGCCCAGCAGCGTGACGTTCGCGGCGGTGGCCAGGAAGGTGATCAGCGCGGTTTCGCGCGTGCGGGCGTCGGCCATGGCATTGGCCAGGCTGCCGCCGATGGCGCCCAGCAGCGCCAGCCCGGCCAGCGTGGTGATGAAGGCCTTGGGCAGCACCATGAACAGCGTGGCCAGCGTCACGCCGAAGGTGCCGACCAAAACGTAGAACAGTCCGCACGCCAAGCCTGCCAGGTAGCGCTTGCGCGGGTCGGGATGCGCGTCCGGGCCGGTGCAGATGGCCGCCGTGATTGCCGCCACGTTGAACGCGTGCGCGCCAAATGGGGCCATCAGCAACGAGCCCAACCCCGTCGTGACCAGAATCGGGTTGGCGCTGGTCTTGAACCCGTCGTTGCGCAGCACCAGCATGCCGGGCATGTACTGGCCGGTCAGCGTGATGATGAACAGGGGCAAGGCCACGCCCAGCAAGGCGTTCAGCGAAAACCGCGGCATTTCGAATACCGGCGTGGCCAGGCTCAAGTGCACGGCGGAAAAATCAATGCGGCCTTGCGCGATCAGCATCGCCAGGCCGATGACCAGGATGCCGACCACGGCAAAGCGCGACGTGAATCGCTTGAGCAGCGCGTACGACACCACCAGGACGATGACCAGCAGCGGCTCGACGCTGGCGCCGCCAAAGGCATTGACCCCGAACTGAAGCAGGATGCCCGCCAGCAGGCCTGCCGCGATGCCGCCCGGTATCAACCGCACCAGCTTTTCAAAGGCGCCCGACATGCCCAGCACCACGAAGCCCAGCGCTGAAATGACATACGCGCCGATCACTTCGCCATAGGGCGTGAACGGCATTACCGTAGCCAGGAACGCGACGCCGGGGGTGGACCACGCGGTGATGATCGGCGCTTTGTAGCGAAAACTCAGCATTGCCCCCGTGATGCCCACGCCCACGGACACCGCCCACACCCACGACGCGGTCTGCGCCGGTGTCAGCCCGGCCAACTCGGCGGCCTGGAACACCAGCACGAAGGTGCCGCCGTAATTGACCAGCACGGAGATCAGCGCCGCAACGGTCGGGGAAAAGAAGTCGGCGGCGCGCAGGCTGGCCGGCAATGGATTCATGACATCACTCCACACTTTGAAGAAAACGCGGCCGGCATCTTGACGATGGCCGGCCGGCGCGGAAAGCAAAAGTGTAGGGCTGTGGCGGCCTGTTCAATCAGGCCACATTCCTGAATACCACCAGACCACTTACTGGCAACGCTGCGTGGGCAGACCGTAGCCGACGGTAATGGCGGTGACGGGCACGTCCTTGAAGGCGGCCTGGGCCGCGTCGTCAAAGCGCGTTTCGCAATTGAACTTGGTGTCCATCACGTAGTCCTCGCCGGCGGCCTTCTTGATCTGGGCTTCCCAGGCGTCGGCGGCGTCCATTGCCTTGCCGCTGACCAACACCGTCTCCATCAGCACTTCCACGGCGCCCGACGAACGCGGCGCCGTCCACAGCGCGTAGACGGACGGGTCCGCCGCGTTGCCGCACTGCGAGAGGCAATCCGCGGTGTAGCGCAGGCCCCGGCCGAACATGCCGGGGGTGATGGGCTGGCCGGCCTTGGGCGCGTCTTCGCCGATGAAGCTCTTCAAGTCGGCCTCGCAGCCCGGCGCCAGCTCCAGGCGCAGCGCCGTCACCTTGCCGTTGCCGATGGTGGCCCTGACCTGACACTGTTGCACCACGAAGACGTGGTCATTGCCGAAGGATTCCCGAGGCACGCCGGCAACCGATTCCAGATAACGCTGGTTCGCGCCCAACATGGCGCCGTTGAACACTTCCTTTACCGTCGCCGCCTGTGCGGCGCTTGCGCCGACCAGCAGGATACCCAGGGCCAAGGCTTTGAACTTCATTCGAATGACACTCCGTGGTTGGTGGCATCGCGAGCCCGTGGCGGGCTCGCAAAAGGCGGATGCACGCGCATCCTGCCACAAACCGGCGTGTTTCGTGTGAGGAAAAAGGGCCGGGCGGGCGGGCCGAGGGGGCCCGCCGGGGCGTCAATTGGGCTTTAACGAGATGTCCCGGGCCACCTGGCCGAGCAGGTCGTAGTCCTTGCGTGCGCGCGCCAGGGCCTCGCTCGGGGTGTTGCCGACGACGACCCATCCCAGTTCCTGCAACTTGCGCTGCATGTCGGGCTCTTTCAGGCTGGCCGCCAGCGCGTCATGAAGCTTGTCGACGATGGCGGGGGGCGTGCCCTTGGGCGCCGCCAGCCCAAACCACCCAGCCGGAACCAAGCCTGTCACGCCCACTTCCTTGGCGGTCGGCACCTGGGGGTAGCCGCTGAAACGATAGTCGCTGGTCACGAACAGCGCCGTCGTCTTGCCGGCGGTGACATACGGAATCTGGGACGCCGCGTTGTCCATCATGGAGTCCACGTGCCCGCCCAGAATGTCGTTGACGGCCGGGGCCGCGCCCTTGTAGCCGATGATGCTGAGGTTCAGCCCCGCCAGCTTGGCGAAGGCCGCCTGCGTCAGATGCGCCTGCGTGCCCAGGCCCGCATTGGCCGACGTCAGGCCGCCCGGCTTGGAGCCATCCAGCGCCTTGAAGGCCGCATAGGTCTGCGCCGGGAACGTCTTGTTGACCACGAAGACGAACGGCACTTCGACGGCGATGGAAATATGCGCCAGGTCGTCCAGCGTGCTGTACCGCAGCTTGTAGATGTGCGGGTTGACCGAGATGGTTCCGCTGGCGCTCAGCAGCAGCGTGTAGCCGTCCGGAGCCGCCCGCACGACGTGTTCGGTGGCGATGGATCCGCCCGCGCCCGGCTTGCTGTCCACGATGATGGGCTGGCCCAGGCGCTTGGACATGGACTCGGCCAGCAGCCGGGTCATGGTGTCCGACGCCGACCCCGGCGCATAGGGATAGACGATGGTGATAGCCTTGGCCGGGTAGGCGTCGGCGGAGGCGGCTTGCGCCATGCTGCAAGGCAGCAGCAGCGCGGCAAGGTAAGTGCACAGGCGTTTCATGGTTGTTCCCCTTGTTGTCGTACTGTTTGAATGATGTTCTGAACGACCGGAATGGCAAGCGCGCCATACCAGTCCAGCTCGGTCAGCATGTCGGCTCGGTACCAGCCGGCCTCATGCAAAAGGTTGAGCGATGCAATGGTCTGGCCGTTCCAGCGCACGGGCACGTTGACCGCGCTTTCGCAGCCCAGCGACCGGATCAGTTCATGATCCGGAAACGCCGCTACGCAGGCGGCGCGGTCGGCGCAGATCCTGGCCTTGCCGTCTTGCACGACGCGGGCAAAAAAATCGCTGTCTTCGCGTATCGGCTTGGCGCCGCCAGGCGGATAGGCGTCCGGCCGGCTGGAGAAGTAGCGGCGGCTCAAGCCCGCCTGCCGGTCAAGGACCAGGACGGTGAACAAGCGATAACCGATGCGTGCCGCCAAGGCCGTGGCCAGCCCTTGCAGCCCGGTGTGCGGCTGCGGGCCGTCAGCCAGTGCGCGCGCCATCGCGCTGAGCGCAACCGCTTGCGGCGTAAGGTTTGTTGAAATCGTCACGGCCTGGTTTCCATCTGTGGTGGAAAGCCATTTTGGCCGCCAAAGGCCATACCAAGCTAATGAATAAAGCTGAGATATCCATTACCATTTCCGCATGGAAACCGCCTCGACCGACCTTGCCTGGACTCGCCGCCTGAAGCTTCGACACCTACAGGTGCTGGCGGCATTGGAAAGCGCGGGCAGCGTCACCGCCGCCGCCAAAGCCATGCACATGACCCAGCCTGCGTTGTCGCATTGGCTCAGCGATATGGAAGACCTGGTCGGCACGGCGCTCTTCTTGCGGGGCCGCAAGCTGGAATTGACCGAAGCAGGGCGCGCGCTATGGCGCTATGCGTGCCGCGTGCTGGGCGATACCGCGCGCACGGGCGAAGAGATCGAGGCCGTGAAAGGCGGCGTGGCGGGCCATCTGCATATCGGCACGATTCTGTCCGCCGCGCCCGTGCTCCTGCCGCGCGCCATCGCGGCGCTGCACCAGCGGTCTCCCAAGGTGCAGATCGAATTGGTGGAAGGCCTGCTGGAACCCTTGATGGAACGGGTTGAACGCCGCGAAATCGATTTGATCATCGGGCCGTTGGACGTGCGCGCCAGCCGCTCGGGCCTGTGTACGGAATGGCTGATGACGGACACCTTCAGCGTGGTGGCACGACGCGGCCATCCGCTGGCGGAACTGGACGCGCCGCGGTGGGAAGATACCGGCGCGTACCCGTGGGTCTTGCCGCCACCCGGCACCTTGTCACGGATGCGGCTGGATCAGGCGGTGGCGGACGCGGGCATGCCGCCGCCCAGGCCGGCCGTCGAGACCAGTTCGCTGGTGGCGCTGCTGTCCATGCTGCAAGGGCGGGACTACATCGCTACCCTGGCAAGTTCCGTGGCGCACATGTACGAACAGCTGAACCTGATCCGCATCATCCGCGTGCCGTCGCGATTGGAGTTCGGCCCCATCGGCATGTTGTGGGCAGCGGATTCCCCCAGCATCGTGCTGCCGGCCTTGCGCGATACCTTGCGCGAAGAAGCCGGCAGTCTGGTTGAAACGGGGAATGGCGGCGCAAGCGCTACCTGACGGTGGCGTACTCCAGCGTCTTGGGCGTATGCGTCAAGACGCGCGGGGTGTCGCCCACGACCACCGTGTCATCCAGCCGGAAGCCGCCGATGCCATAAGCGTAGATGCCGGGTTCGGCCGAGTACACCTCGTTGTCCAGCAGCGGGCGCTGGCAGAACGCCATGTCTTCGGGATATTCATGATGGATGATGCCCACCGCATGCCCCGTGCGATGGCGGATGAAGTCGGCGTAGCCGGCCTTTTCGATTTCGGCTTGCGCGGCCGCGTCGATCATGCAGACCGGGTTGCCGGTGCGCGCGGCGTCGATGGCTGCCTCGTTGGCCGCCTTGGCCGCCGACCACAGCCGGGTCTGTTCGGCCGAGGGTGTGCCGCAGAACCAGGTGCGTTCGTTTTCGATGGTCAAACCATTCAGACGCGGGATGACGATGTTGACCAGCACGTCGCCTTCCTTGATACGCGCGCCGCAGGACGCGCCGTCACCATGCGGGGACGCGGACGCCGGGCCGCTCAACGTCCAGCAGCGAATCACCTCGAAATGTTCGCCGGGAAAGCGTTCGGCCGCTTCCTGCACGAACAGCGACGCCATGGCGAAGTCCAGTTCTTGGACCAGACGGCCCGGGCGAATGTTCTCGCGGTAACGGTCCTGAATCCAGTCCGAGATGGACGCCGCCGCCGCCATGACGGCCAGTTCTTCTTCGTGCTTTTGCCAGCGCAGCGACCGGCATTCGGGCGTGGCGGGGCGCAGCACCAGCTCGGGCAGCAACCGGCCGACCGCCGCCAGTACCGGGCTGCCGCCCTCAACGGCGATGCGTGAACGCGCCAGCCCGGCCGATTTCAGACGCGCCGCCAGCACCTCGGGCAATTGCGTGATGAGCGCCAGCCGGTTGGTCACGCGCGGGTGCTCGGCGTAGTAAGTGATATCGGTGATCCAGACCTTGCCCTGGTCTTGCGAAAAGCGCATGTGATGCGTGGACAGCTCGTTCATCACCAAAAACGGTGTGCCGTTACGCGGCACCACGGCAAAGATCGGGCGTTCCCAGGGCAGGACGTCGGTATGGAAGTTGGTGGCGAACTGAAAAAAATCTGCCGACGTGAAAACAATGGCGTCAACCGCCAGGTCGTCCATCATCGCGGTCATCTTGTCCAGCCGGTATTGCCAGACAGCCTTGGTCAGTTTGGGCATGCTGCGGGTCCTTGTGCAGAAGATTGATGCGTTGCCCACGCCAAGCCGGCCCGTGCATCGTCGAACAGGGCCCAGGCAGGCAACGCCATGGAACTTGTCGACGATTATGGGCAGGGACGGCATTAGCGCCCAATGAATAAAGCTGAGGCCGCCATAAGCGTTATGGCATGGGCAAGCGGCACGGCCCGGGAGGCCTGCGACGGTTCGGTTGTGTCGATGCCGCCGTCAGATATCCAGTTCGACCGTGCCGGCCGCCCGCGACACACAGACCATCATGCAGCGATGCTCGGCGCGTTGCGCATCGCTCAGGACGTAATCGCGATGATCGACAGCCCCGGACAGCACCGGCGCTTCGCAACTGCCGCACAGCCCTTCGCGGCACGAGCTCGGCCACGCGATGCCTGCTTCTTCCAGCACTTCCAGCAGTGACTTGCCGGCGGGAACCACATAGCGGCCACCGGATTTGGCCAGCACCACGGTGAAGGCATCGGCGCCGGGTTGCGCTGGGCCAGGCTCGGGCGTGGGCGTGGGCGATGCCGAGAATCGCTCGGTGTGGAAATTCGACGGGGCAATTCCCAACTGCACGCAGGCCTGGCCCACGGCATCCATCAAAGAGGATGGCCCACAGCAATACACATGGGACCCGGGCCGGGCGACTTTTTCAACATAGGAGGGCGCATCGCAGCGCGCGGCCCGTTCGTCGTCCATGTGCAGGGTGACCCGGTCGCCGTATTCGGCCAGCTCGTGCAAGAAGGCGGCGTGCGCCCGGCCGCGGGCGCAGTAAAGCAAGGTCCAGGGCTCTTTGCGCCGCTCGCAGGCAAGGATCATGCCAAGGAAAGGGGTGATGCCGATCCCGCCGGCGATAAACACGTGCGACGTCGCCTGCGCATGTAGACCGAATAGTTGGCGCGGCGCACCCACGTGCAAGGTGTCGCCCTCGCGTAGCGTGTCATGGATGCGGCGCGATCCGCCCCGGGAGTCAACGGCCAGCCCGACCCCCAGGCGGTACTCGTCGCATTGCGCCGGATCGCCGCACAGGGAATATTGACGCGTCATCCCGTTGCCCAGATCCACGTCGATATGGGCGCCGGGCTCGTAGGCGGGCAGATTGGCGCCGTCTTTATCGCGCAGCAACAGGCTGACAACGCCCTGCGCTTCGGGCGTAATGCGGCAGACAATCAGCGGCTGCATGTCAGGCGGCCTCCGGCGCGGTCGCGATCGGAATCACGGTGGGGGCAAGCTGTTGCTCTTCCTGCACCCGCCGCGATACCACCCAGCGAAATTGCGACAGCGCCGCATCAATGGCCAACGGCACCATCTTGAAGTCCGGCGCCAGGGACAATGATCGCTGCTGCGCGGTGATGATCTCGCGGTCTTCGTCAAAGGCGGTGACCACGCTTTGGTGGATGGACGCCGTGACCTCCGGGCGGTCGATGGCGAAGTTATGCGGATGCGCGAAGAAATAGTGCGTGGACGTTGCCGTTTCCGGGGTCAGCGCCTGGCACCCGCGAAACTCGGCGGCGTCTACCCGCTGGCCTTCCTGTGCGCCCGTTCCGGTGGGCGCCATGCCCGAGTCCATGATGAGAATGCCGGGAACGGTGAAGTTATAGATGTTCCATCGGTCGACCCGGCCGGGCCAGTTCTTGACCTTGGCCGCAAACGGGGGCGCTTCGGTGTTCATCGTCCAACGCGTAATGCGCACGCCGTCCGGCAGGCGTTCCACCTTGGGCGCTACCGCCGCGTAGTCTTCACCGCCGCCCAACGTGGTCGGATGCACGAAGGGCAGATGCGAAAAGTCCAGCAAGTTATCGGCGATCAGCAGATAGTTGACGTCGTAGTGGATGTAGCCGTCCAGGCTGCGCCAGTCGGGGTGATCCAGCCATTGGGTGTCGGGAATAAGCGTAGCGTCCGCGCGCTCGGGGTCGCCCATCCAGATCCATATCCATCGGTTGCGCTCGACGACGGGAAAGGTATTGACGCGGGCTTGTGGCGGTATGCGCGCTTGGGCCGGGGCGTCGACACAGGCGCCCGACGCGTCGAACTTCAACCCGTGATACATGCAGCGCACGCAGTCTCCCTCGCGCCGCCCCATGGATAGCGGCGCGCCGCGGTGGCAGCAGCGGTCTTCCAGCGCCACCAACGTGCCGGTGCTGTCGCGATACATCAACACGGGCACGCCGATCAACGTGCGCGAGAACAGGCCGTCCGCCGTGACTTCCTTGTCCCACGCCGCCACATACCAGGTATTTTTCACGAACATCGCAATCTCCTATTGCACGTAGCGCCATGCGCCGTTCTTGATCTGCACCATGACGGCGGCGCGTGCGTCGTAGCCCACGTGATCGCTCGGCGACATGGTGGCTATGCCTTGCGAAGTGACCACGTCCCGCGTGCTTTCCAACGCGTCGCGCAGCGCCATGCGGAACTGAGCCGTGCCAGGTTTGGCGCTGCGTAGCGCGGTCTTTAACGCGGGTTGCAGTACCAGGCCGGCGTCCCATGCATTGGCCGCGAAAACCGACATGGAATCCTTGCCATAAGCGGTTTCATAGCGTTGGGTCAGATCCATGGCAACCGCTCGTATCGGGTTGGCCGGGTCCAGCTGGCTTGCCACCACTACCGGGCCGACGGCGAACAAGGCGCCTTCAGCCTCCTTGCCCGCGATGCGCAGGAATTCGCGGTTGGCAATGCCGTAAGTCTGGTAGATGGCGCCTTGGTAGCCGCGTTCGCGCAGGGACTTTTGCGGCAACGCACCGGGCGTGCCGGATGCCGCCACCAGCACCGCGTCGGGTCGCACGCCCATCAATTTCAAGGTCTGCGCAGTGACACTGGTGTCGGTTTTTACATAGCGTTCGCTGGCGACCACCTCGATGCCGGCCGGCGCCGCCTGCTTGCGGGCCTCGGCCAGCCAACTGTCGCCATAGGCGTCGGCAAAGCCGATGTAGCCCAGCGTCTTCAAGCCATTGGCCTTCATGTGGGCAAGGGTGGCGGCGACCATCAGGTTTTCGTTCTGGATCACTTTGAACACCCAGCGCCGCTGCGCGTCCATCGGTTCCACGATCTTCACGCTGGCCGCCAGGCTCAGCAACGGCACTTCTTTTTCCTGCGCGATGGGCACAAGCGCCAGTGTCGATGGCGTAACGGACGTGCCCAGAATGACGTCCACCTTGTGCTCGTCGACCAGCCGACGGAACGCACGCGCGGCCTGTGTGGTGTCGGATGCATCGTCCAGGACGATGTAGCGGATGGGTTCGCCATCCAGATCGCGGGGCAACAGGTCAACCGCGTTTTTGGCGGGGCCACCCAGCGATGCGGCGGGGCCGGTCAGCGACAGCACTACCCCGACGTTGATGTCGGCCAGGGCAGGGCCACTGGAAAGCAAGGCGCAAGAAAGCAGCGCCCCGGTTGTGAGGCGTAAGCGGGTTATCAAGATTTGTCTCCTTGGTGTGGAACGCCGATCTGCGCGGCGCTTGACATCAAGATAGGCAGGCGCGGAATATGCGTCAATGTCATTGCTCGAATAGTGAGAATGCACGTCATGCATAACGAAAAGTTGGACCTGAATCTGCTGGCGGTATTCGACGGCCTGCTACGCGAGCGCAGCGTGACACGCGCAGCCGAGCAACTGGGGTTATCGCAAAGCGCAATGAGTCACGCGGTGAATCGGCTGCGCGCCTTCTTTGACGACCCCCTATTCGTCAAGACAGGGCAGGGGATGCTGCCCACGCCCAAGGCCGAGAGCCTGGCGCCCACGATGCTGGACCTGATGGCCACCATTCGCTCGCAGGTGTTGTCGCAAGCACAGTTCGACCCTGCCGTGGCGCGGCGTGCGTTCACGCTATGCATGACGGACATGGGCGAATTGGTGTTCCTGCCGCCGCTGATCAAGCGGCTGCGAAAGCTGGCGCCGCACTGCACGCTGCGCTCGCGACAGGTGCCGGTCGCGCAGATAGAACCCTTGCTTGCTTCGGGCGAAGTGGACCTGGTGCTGGGCTCGCTGCGCGCCGCGCCGTCTGGCCTGTTTCAGCAGCAGCTGTTCATGCATCGGTTCGTCACGTTGGTCAGCGTCAAGAACACCGAGGTGGGCGATGTCATGACGTTGGAGCAGTTTCAACGCATGCCGCAAATCGTCGTGACGCTGGCAGGGCGATCGTCCGAAGCTTATGACAGCGCCATTGAAGAGCAAGGCATCACCCGGCACATTTTTTTGTCGACCCCGCACTTTGTCGTGGTGCCGTTGCTGATCGACCAGCATCCCGACCTGATCGCGACCGTGCCGCAGGAACTGGGCAATGTGTTTGCCGGCTATGGCTCCGTCCGGGTATTGGAGCCGCCGATGCCGTTGCCGTCTTTCGCATTGCGCCAGCATTGGCACCCGCGCTTTCACCAGGACCCGGCAATTGTGTGGCTGCGCGAATTGGTGAAAGACACCTTCGATGCCTATCCGCGGATGCCGGAGTGATCGGTCCGGCGGCCACGTCGATGCGCCGGCAGCGTGCCGTGGCACTAGCCCAGCGCCGTATCCAGCAACGTCATCAGCACAAAGCCCAGCATCAGCCCGCCCGTGGCCCAGGCTTCGTGGCCCTTGCGGTGGGATTCCGGAATGATTTCGTGGCTGATGACGAACAGCATCGCGCCTGCCGCGAAGCCCAGGCCCCAGGGCAGCAGCTGCGCTGATCCGCCGACCAGCGCCGCGCCCAGCACGGCGCCCACCGGTTCGACCAGGCCGGATGCCGCGCCCAGCGCCGCCGAGAACGCGCGCGAATAACCCGCCGCCCGCAGCGCGATGGCGATGACCAGGCCTTCGGGCACGTCCTGGATGGCGATGCCTATCGCCAGGGCGCTGGCGCGCATGGCGTCGTTGCCCGCGTAGCCCACGCCAATCGCCAGCCCTTCGGGCAGGTTGTGCAAGGTGATGGCGAAGGCGAACAGCCAGGCGCGGCGCATGGCGCGTGCGTCCTTGCCTTCCTTGCCTTTGATGAAATGTTCGTGCGGGATGCGCTGGTCCGCCAGCATCAGCGCGCCCGCGCCCAGCAAAATGGCGGCGCCGACCGTCAGGCCGGCGGCCCAGCGCCCCAGGCCCAGGTCAGCCGCCGCGCCCAGCGCGGGCAGCACCAGCGAAAAGGCGCTGGCGGCCAGCATGATGCCCGCGCCAAAGCCCAGCATGGTGTCTTGCGTCCGCTCGGAAAGCGTCTTGCAGAACAAGATGGGCAAGGTGCCCAACGCGGTCGCGGCGGCGGCGGCCAGGCCGCCCAGCAGGGCGTCGCCCACCAGCGGATGGTGCGCATGCAACAGCAACCAGCCCTGGTAGAAGGCGGCAATACCCGCCACCGCCAGGAACGTCCACATGCAGCGCCTGAACATCGACATACGCGTCATGCGCGTCATGCGCGGGGCAGAGCGGGCGTCCATGTCCGTGGCGGTCCGGCGCTAGCGCTTGGCCGTGGCGTCGGGTTCGTCGGCCAGCATCAGGAAATGCCGCACCACCGCGCCGGTATTTTTTTCCAGCCACTGCGCCATTGCGATCTCTTCCTGCAAGATGCGTTCGCATTCGACGGCGGTTTCCGTGTCGCCCACGTAACGCGCGGCTTCGATGATGTTCTTGTAGGCGGCGATTTCCAGATTCTCGAAGGAAAAGCTGAACATCGAACCCTTGACGATTTCATCCGAGGCCAGCGCGCCCGAGAAACCCTGAAACGTTGCCATCGCCTTGCCGGCCATGTCTTTCATCGTGGAGTTGTCCTGTCCGCGCCGTTCCAGGCAGCGCTTGACCACCGCCTGCTGGCCGCGAGTTTCTTCGATGTGCTGCGAAATGCGCTGGCTGAGTTCCGGGTAGCTCTTGATGCGCGACAGCATGCTGGACAGCATGGTCTCTGCCTGTTCTTCCATCGCGTGCGCGTCGCGCAGCCAGTCGTTCAAGTGGTCGTTGGATGGCCGGGAGGTCGTTTCCATGTCGTTCTCCGAAAAAGGTGTCAGGCAGAGCGTTGCCTGGGGCTGCACCTACAGCAATCACCGTTCCCGCCGACCGCGCCGCAGCCTTAAAAAAATGGCCGTGCGGGCACGCAGTTTGCTGCCCCTTGTGGTTTTCGTGGAGGCCGATATGGGCATGATCAACAACTTATGGGACAACGCCGGGGTGCCGCTGGACAAGCAGCGATTTACCTGGGCGGAAATGGCCGGCAAGCCGATCAGCAAGTTGGACGATGATGCGTTCACGCGCGTGCGGATCATCTTGCTGAACGGGCTGGAGCTGGACGCGTTGCGGCTCAAGCATATTGCCAGCCGCTTCAACGAGCCGCTGCGCGTGCCGCTGGCGCAGTTGCGGCGGGTTGAGCAGCATCAGGCCACGATGATCAACTGGCTGCTGTCGGCCGACCATTCGCCGCTTGAGACCACCATCGCGTACGAGCAGGTGGCCATTGAAGTGACGGCGGCGGTGGCGCAAGCCGAGCCGGACCCGTATCAGGCGCAAAGCTATCGCTACGGCCTGCTGGAAGACTTTGACCACCTGTACCGCTATAGCGCGATGCTGGACCGGCTGGAAGGCAAGGACGCCAACAACATTCTTCAGGGCTATACCGATATCGTGCCGGGCCGGCCCACCATCGACGAGCATCGCGCGCCCGAGGACGACGTCAGGCATTCGTATCAGCGCCAGCAGGCGGCGCTGTTGACCAAGATGCACGCCACGTTGATCACGGCGGCGGAATACCAGACGCACGACTACTACATGAACATCGGGCCCTTGTTTGCCGACCCGCTGGCGCGCCAGCTGTACGCCGAGATCGCGTCAGTGGAAGAGCAGCACGTGACGCAGTATGGGTCGTTGCAGGACCCGGATGAATCGTTGTTGGAAAAATTACTCATCCACGAAGCCACGGAAGTCTTCACCTATTACAGCTGTGTCGAGCAGGAAACGAATCCCAGGATCAAGGCGATCTGGGAACGCTTCCTGGACTACGAACTGGGCCATCTGTCGATGGTGAAAAACCTGTTCAAGGACATCGAGCGGCGCGACCCGGAAGAGGTGCTGGGGTCGGTCATTCCGTCGCCGTTGAAGTTTGCGCCGCAGCGCGACTTTGTGCGCGCCGTGCTGGCCAAGGAAACGGGCTTGCGCGCCAAGGGCACGGCCTACGTGCCGGGCGACCAGGAAAGCCAGGCGTCGATCCAAGCGCGCGGCATTCTGAATGCGGCGGGGTCGCCCAGCAGCATGGTGTCCGCCGGCTACGTGTGGACGCCGGGCACCGAACTGAACCAGCGTGCCGAACGCCCGCGGCAATAAGGAGCCAACCATGGACAAAGCCACCAAGACCGGGATGAATCGCACCGGCATGCAGATGGCGCCCGTGCAGGGGCCGATGCAAGTGAAGTTCGCGCTCGATCAGGGCCCCTCGCCCGGCGGCATGCAGGCGGCCGTCGCGCAGCGCACCGCGGCTATCGTATCGGCCGGGCAGTTGGGGTCGGTGCCGGTGCCCGCCACGGGCAAGGGCGTGCTGACCACGGTTGCCGGCAAGCTGACCGGCCGCAATCCGGAGGTGCTGATCGACAAGCTGGGGCAGCGCGCGGCGTACGAGCGGTCGGGCGTGCGTCTGTACGAAGCCATGCTGGTCAAGGTCGAGGCCGACCGCGATGACCGCAACACCGGCCTGCGCACCGACCTGATCAAGATTCGTGACGAGGAAGAGGCGCACTTTCACATGCTGGTCGACATCATCGAAAAATTGGGCGCGGACCCCACCGCGCAAACGCCCGGCGCCGATGCCAGCGCGATGGCGTCGCTGGGCCTGGTGCAGGTGTTGACCGACCCGCGCACCAGCATTTCGCAGGGCCTGGAAGCGTTGCTGACCGCTGAACTGACGGACCACGCCTCATGGGAACTGCTGACAGAGCTAGCCGAGCAGCAGGGCCATGACGACCTGGCGGCCCAATCGCGCGAAGCCGAAGCGGCCGAGGCGCGGCACACGACCATCATCCGTCAATGGCTGCGCGAGTTCGTGGCGCGCGACGCCACGTGACGGACGGCTATCGGGCGGCGGTTATTCGGGGCGGTTGATGCGCACGCCGCTCCGGGACTAAGCTGGCGTCTGGCTATCGACAGCGGCGCAAGCGGGTTCATCCGGCATCGGCCCGAACCTGCCCGCCTCAAGGAGAGCAGCATGCGGCATGCGGTAGATCTGTCCGGGCGCGTGGCAATTGTCACCGGCGCCAATTCAGGGATCGGGCGCGGTATTGCGCTGGAACTGGCGGCGGCGGGGGCGCGGGTGGTGGTCAACCATCGGCCCAACGAAGACTCCGAGCGGCGCGGCCTGGATGTCGTGCACCAGATCGTCGACGCGGGCGGTCTGGCGGTGGCGGCGGCGGCCGACATCAGCCGCGAAGACGATGTCGACCACTTGTTCAGCGTCGCGGCAGAACATTTTCAGCGGGTCGACATCCTGGTCAACAACGCCGGCATCGAGCAGCCGGCCGCCATCCAGGACATGACGCTGGCGCAGTGGCAGAAGGTGATCGACACCAACCTGACCGGCCAGTTCCTGTGCGCCCGCGCGGCGGCGCGCGCGTTCCTGAGCCGCCAGCCTGCTCCGGCGCCGGGTGAGGCCGCAGGGAAAATCGTCTTCATCAGTTCGGTACACGAAGTGATTCCGTGGGCCTTTCAGGCGAACTACGCGGCGTCCAAGGGCGGCGTGTCGTTGCTGATGCAGTCGCTGGCGCAAGAGTTGGCGCCGATGAAGATACGCGTCAATTCCGTGGCGCCGGGCGCCATCCGCACCCCCATCAACGCGCCCGCGTGGAACACGCCGCAAGCCCTGGAATCGTTGCTGAAGCTGATTCCTTACGGGCGCATCGGCGAACCCGAGGACGTGGCGCGCGCCGTGGCGTGGCTGGCCAGCGACGACTCCGATTACGTCACGGGTTCGACCTTGTTCGTCGATGGTGGCATGACGCTATACCCCGGCTTTCGCGGGGCGGGCTAGGCCATGTCCAAACGCATCGAGGACTATGGCCTGATCGGCAATATGCTGTCGGCCGCGCTGGTGGCGCGCGACGGCTCCATCGACTGGTTATGTTTGCCGCATTTCGATTCCCCGGCCTGCTTTGCCGCCTTGCTGGGGGACGACAGCCACGGGCGCTGGTTGCTGGCGCCAGAGGGCGCGGGCCACACCAGCACGCGCCGCTACCTGCCCGACACCGCCGTACTGGAAACGCGTCACGAAACCCCGGACGGGGTGGTGCGCGTGTACGACTTCATGCCGCTTAGCGACGAGGAAGAGCGGGTGGACGTGGTGCGCATTGTCCAGTGCGAGTCCGGGCAGGTGGACATGCTCATGGAGCTGACGCTGCGCTTTAACTACGGGCAGGCGGTGCCGTGGGTGCGGCGGCGCGATTACGGTCTTAGCGCCATCGCGGGGCCGGATGCCGTCGAGCTGCACACGGCTGTGCCGCTGCAAGGGCGCGACATGAAAAGCGTGGCCGAATTCCGGGTGCGCCAGGGCGAGACGGTGCCGTTCACACTGTCTTACCACCGCTCGCACAAGACGCCGCATTTTGTGCCCGACCGCATGGAAAGCATGGACCGCACGATTGCCTGGTGGCAGGAGTGGGCCAAGCGCTGCCACTGGGAAAACGGGCCGGGGCGGCGGCGCGATGCGGTGGTCAGATCGCTGATCACGCTGAAGCTGTTGACGTTCCAACCCACGGGCGGCATTGTGGCCGCGCCCACCACGTCGCTGCCCGAGCAACTGGGCGGTACCCGTAATTGGGACTATCGCCATTGCTGGCTGCGCGATTCCGCGCTGACGTTGTATGCGCTGCTCAATGCCGGCTATCGCGAAGAAGCCGAGGCGTGGCGGCAATGGCTGTTGCGCGCGGCGGCCGGGCATCCGAACCAGTTGCAGATCATGTATGGCATTGCGGGCGAACGCTGGTTGCCCGAACACGATATTCCGTGGTTGCCGGGCTACGAGAACAGCGCGCCGGTGCGGCTGGGCAATGCGGCGGCGGGGCAGATGCAGCTGGACGTTTATGGCGAACTGATCGAAACGCTGCACGCCGCGCGGGTGGCGGAACTGGCGCCGCTGGCCGAAGCATGGCGCATGCAAAAGGTGCTGCTCAAACCGCTGGAGCAATTGTGGCGCGAGCCCGATCACGGCATCTGGGAAATGCGCGGGCCCCCGCGCGCGTTCACGCATTCGCGGCTGATGTGCTGGGTGGCGCTGGACCGCACGTTGAAGTCGTGCGAACGCTTCGGGCTGGAAGGGCCGGTGGATCGGTGGCGCACGCTGGCGGCCGAGATCCGCGAAGACATCTGCACGAACGGCTACGACGCCCAGCGCAATACGTTTGTGCAGTACTACGGCGGCACGGCGCTGGACGCGAGCCTGCTGCTGATTCCGCAGGTGGGTTTCCTGCCGCCGGACGATCCGCGAGTGACCGGCACCGTGCAGGCCATCGAGCAGGAACTGCTGCGCGGCGGCTTGGTACTGCGATATTCCACCGAGCATAGCGACGACGGCCTGCCGGGCGATGAAGGCGCGTTTCTGGCATGCAGTTTCTGGCTGGCCGACGCCTACATCATGCAGGGCCGGCTCGATGACGCGCATCGTTTGTTCGATCACCTGCTGTCGTTGCGCAATGACCTGGGCTTGCTGGCCGAGGAATACGACGTCGCGCGCAAGCGGCTGGTCGGCAATTTCCCGCAGGGGTTTTCCCATATCGGGCTGGTCAATACCGCCTACAACCTGAGCGCGGCGGGCGGGCCGGCGCACCAGCGATCGTTCCGCGACGCGCCGCAGGACTAAGCGGGCAGGCTTAACGGCCGATGGGCCGCGTCGCAGGATCAATCGGGCAGGCTTAACGGCCGATGGGCCGCGCCGGGTTGCCCGCCACCGTGGCCGACGCGGGCACGTCACGCGTGACGACGCTGCCCGCGCCGATGATTGCGTTGTCGCCCACCGTGATGCCGGGCAGCAGGATAGCGCCGGCGCCGATCCACACATTGCCGCCGATGCGGATGGGCCGCCCGAATTCCAGGCCGGCCGCGCGCGCGTCCGCCTCGCGCGGGTGGTCCGCCGTCATGATCTGTACGGCGGGGCCGATCTGCGTGCCGTCACCGATGTGGACCTCGGCCACATCCAGGATGACGCAGTTGAAATTCATGAAGACGTTGGCGCCCAGGTGGATGTTGCATCCGTAGTCGCAATGAAACGGCGGCCGTACCACCGCGCCGCGTCCTACGGTGCCAAAGCGTTCGCACAGTAGCGCGTGGCGCTGGGCGGCGGGCGCGGCCAGGGCGGCGTTGTAAGCCGCCATCCAGGCTTTGGTGGCGGCCTGCTCGGCCTGGATGTCGGGGTCCGTGGGATCGTAGAGATCGCCGTTCAGCATTTTTTGAATTTCAGCGCCGGGACGTAGGCGGGGCATGGTGGTTCCTTGTGCGGTGGCAATGACGCGCGCGGCTGTCAGCAAGCATCGTGCCCAAAGCGGCGGCGCGGCGCCCGGGCGACGACATAAAAGCGTGCGTCACGGCACGCGTCCGAACCAAGCCGTACCGTCAAGCGGCGACCTGGTTGCGGCCTGCTCTTTTGGCGGCATACAGCTTTTCGTCCGCGCGCTGGAATAGCGACTGCCAGTTGTCGGCCGCGGTCGCCGCCGCCACGCCCAGGCTCATCGTCACAGGCGACGCCCCGTCCGGCGCGCGTACGGTGTCCGCGACAAAGGCCCGCAGCCGCTCCGCGCAATGCACCGCTTCCTGGAAGTCGGTGGCCGGCAAATAAATGGCGAACTCTTCGCCGCCGATGCGCCCCAGCAGGTCGCGCTTGCGCACGGACAACGTCAGCGCCCGCGCCACGTCTTTCAACACCGCGTCCCCGCCGCTGTGGCCGTATTGGTCGTTGATGCGCTTGAAGTGATCGACATCGCCAACCACCAATGCGGCCGGTTCGTGGCGGCCCTGTTCGAAGGGACGCATGCGGGTTTCAAAGCCTCGGCGGTTGAGCAAACCCGTCAGCCAGTCTTTCTCGCCTTCGTGCCGCACTTCGTCGATGGTGTCGGCGGCCACCGCCAGCAATAGCGTGATTGCCAGCCCTACGCTGAAGACGGCCAGCGACAACTGCAACCACTGCCAGAACGGAGAATCCGCAAACGCCAGCGGGCCGTTGGGCGCGTGCGTGCCGATGCTGAGCAACGTGCGCGGAAAAAAATGCAGGCCGAACGCCAGCAGCACCACGAACAAGGCGGTGTCGATGCGGCGTCCGGCTGACGCGCGGCGCATGCGCAATGCGGCCACGGTCAGCAGGGCGCCGATGCCGATGTTCAGGACATAGACGCGCACCAGCAGGTTGCGGTCGATATAAAAGAAGTACCAAAGCGCCGTCAGGATGGCGGCGCAAAAGGCCAGGTACGCACGCCAGGGCAGCCCCCGGCCGACGCGGTTCAGGATGCCCTGCGTGGCCGCGCACACGGCGGTGATGTAGAGCATGCCGGACACCAGCGCGTTGGCGCCCGAGTCGCGCGGCAGGTACAGGATCTGCGACATTGCGCCGGCGGCGAACAGCCCGCAGCCCGCCGCCAGATACAGAAGATAGGTGCGATGCCGGAAGGCGCACCAAATGCCAACAAATGTAATGGCGAAAACCACCACCAGGGTAGGGGCAATCAACGACAGGGTGATTCGAACCTGGGCACCAACCATATAAGCATCCTGAAGAACCCGCGCGTGCGTGCAAGGCGCCGGCCAAGGGTGGAATGCTACCAAGGGCGCGCGCCGGGCTTACGCCGCGTTTGGGAAAAGCCGCGCGGCCGGGGTGCCGACCGAGCGTCGTTTCGTCCCGATACAATTCCTTCATACATGAACGAGCGGCATGCCCTAGGATTCCGCCTTATACAGCCCGCCATCCTCTTTTGCGTACGCTTGAAAGCGCCGAAAGTCGAGAAACGACGCGAGGCACATTTCCCGCCCCTTATCGCCATGCCGCCCCAACAATGGGCGCCGGCGAACCAGCCTGGGCGGCCAAACATACGAACGCCGCGCCAGGCGGCATTGAACACCATGACGAAGATTCTTGTTGTCGATGATCAGCCGACGCTGATCGAGCTGTTGAGCGAATTCCTTGGCGACGAAGGCTACGACGTAACGGGCCACACCGACGGACTGACTGCGCTGCAACAGATGCTGGCCGTGCGTCCCGACGTGGTCATCACCGACTTTTCCATGCCCGGCATGCACGGCGGCGCGTTGCTAACCGCCATGCGCGAAAACGCCTACCTGTGCGACACCCCCGTGGTCGTGTTGAGCGGCCGGCCGGAATACGAGGTAGACCAGGCCTGCGAAGGCTATGCCGTCTACCTGCGCAAGCCGGCCGAGCCGACCGAGGTGGTGGCAGCCGTACGCCGCCTGGCCCCCGCGCCGGCGGCGCCCACGGTAGCCGCCGCGCCCGCGCGCCCGGCGCGTCTGCGCAGCGACGCGGACGACCTTGGCGCCCCGCTGCGCCAAAACACGGCCGGCGCCTCGCACGGATCGGCCGCGTACTTCGCGTAACGCCGGTCGTTTTTTAAAACCGGTAGCGCACATCCAGCGTGCCGGTGTTCTGCCGGTTGCCGTCCCCGAATTGACCGCCGTAGCTGACGCCCACCGTGGTGCGCTTGCTGACGTCAATTCCCACGCCCACTTCCACCACGGCCGCGTCGCGGGCCACGGGCGCGCCGGTCGCCGTGAACGTGTCGCCGCCTTGGGCAAACGCCAGCACGCTGGCCGGGTTCAGGTCGCCGAACGCATGGCGCCAGCCCAGCGTGCCGCGCGCGTAGCCGCGTGCGCCCGCGCTATCGAACGTCGTCAACGCGTGCAGCCCGACGGTGGTGGTGGTGACGTCGTTGCGGCTGCTCTGGCCGCGCAGCGCCGCGTCCCCGCCCGATTCCGAAAAGCCGCGCGTGTGCAGGTCGCTGTAGTTGGCGGCCACGAAAGGCTCCAGCGTCAGACGGTCGTGCACCGGCACGGCGTAGCCCAGTTCCGTGAAGACCTGGCCGGTGCTGGCGCCGTAGTTGGCCTTTAGCGTCTGGTTCAGTCCGGCGGCGGCGGTGCTGCGGCGCGTGTCCACCTCGTGCCAGGTATAGGCGGCGCCCAGACTCAGATTGATCTTGCCGGCCCCGGCCTCGAACGCCTTGCCGCCATAGACCGCGATGCTGTAGCTGTCGGTGTCGGCACTGGACGCACGGTCGCGGGTGCGGCTGTCGCTGTTCGTGTAGCCGACCGCGCCGCCCAGGCGCCAGCCGCCGCCTACCGCCGCGTCCCCGCCGATGGTCACGCCGGCATCGGATTGCGTGGTCTTGGCCGCATTGCCGTCACCGTCCAGCGTGGTCCATGTGCCGAACACCTGTGCCCACAGCGGTTGCGCGGCGGACTGCGGCAGCGAGGCGGCGTCGCCCAGGCCCAACTGAGCAGTGGGCGCGCCGGGAATCTGCCCGGCATTGAGGTTGGCGTGCAGCCGCGCCATCGGCATCTGCGTGAACGCGCCCGTCACGTTTTGCAGCACCGACACCGTGCTGGCATGCGCTTCGCCGGACAGCGCGTTGAAAGCCGCGGGCGGCGCGCCGTTGGGCAGGTTGAGAATGTGCTGATACAGCGCGCTGTTGGCCGGCAGGCTTTGCAACGCACGCGCCACGCCACGCTGATTGCCGGTGACGGCGGCATCGGCGAATTCGATGGGGCGCGTGCCCCCGCCGCTGCCGTTGTCGCCACCCCCGCCTTCGGACGGCACTTCCTTCAGCTTCACCACCAGGTCCACGCGATTCGCGTCGTAAGACAAGGACGGCGTCAGAAAGGCCAGGTTGCTGGAGACGGTGTCAAAGCGCCCCTGCACGCCATTGTTGGCGGCAAGAATGGTGTAGGTGGTGGAGGGCGCGTAGTTGCCGTTTTCACCCACTTGCACGACTGAGCCGTTCAACGTGGCCGTGCCCGCGACACGCACGCTGCTGCTCTGGCCGTTGGCGGCGGTCGCCACGCGGTAGGTCGCGCCCGGCTTGAAGGTAAGGTCGCCCGCGACGTTCATGCTGCCCAGCGGGGTGGCTGCGTTGCCGGGCGACAGCGTGGCGCCCGATCCGATCGTGACGTTGTTCAAGGTGCCGGTGCCCGACAGCGTGGTGCCCGCCAAGGCCTGCACGCGGCCACCTAGCTTGCCGTCCACCTGCAAGGCGCCGGCAGACAGTTGCAGGGCGCCGGTGTAGGCACTGCTGTCGCCCGCCATGGCCAGCGTGCCCGCGCCCAGTTTGCGGGTCTCGCCCGCACCGGATAGCGTGCCGCTGTAGACCGTGTCGTCCGACCGGTTGAACACCAGGCTGCCCTGGTTGGCGATGTTGCCGGTGACCCAGCCGGTGGTGCCGCCGTCGCCCACTTGCAGCGTGCCGGCGTCAATGTAGGCGCCGCCTGCCAGCGAGTGTTGGCCGGTCAGCACCAGCGTGCCCGTGCCGCTTTGGCGTAACTGGCCCGCGCCGGTGATGTCGCCATTGAAGGCCAAGCGGTCGCTGCGCTTGAACATAAGCGTTGCGCCGCTTGCCACCGCGACGTTGCCGGCGATGCTGCCCGCTGCCGCTCCGTCGCCCACCTGCAAGGTGCCCGCTTGCACCGAGGTGCCGCCGACATAGGTATTGCTGCCGCCCAGCACCAGCGTGCCCGCGCCCAGCTTGGCCAGGCTGCCGTTGCCGGTCAATGCCTGGTTCAGGGCAAACGTGTTGCCCGCGTCGGCGATATCGAAGCCGCCGCCCGCCGTGCCCAGCGTGATGTTGCGCGCGGTGTTCTGAAAAGCGGTGCCGGTCACGCGCAGCGTGCCGCCCTGGAAGTCCAGGCCTGCCCCGGGCGCGCCCAGGTTGGCATCGGTGGAAACCTCCAGCGTGCCGGCCGTCAATTGCGTGCGTTGCGTGTAGGTGTTGACGCCGTTCAGCACCAGGGTGCCCAAGCCCGTCTTGTTGATGCCCACGCCCGTCAAGGTGTTGTCGATGGTGGCCGTCCACGCCGCCGACGCCGGGCTGCCATTACCCACGCGTATCTCGCCCGGCGCGCTGGGCGTGGAGCCGGTCACCGCCAACGACGAACCGGTCAGCCGATAGCCGTCGCTGGCGAACTGAATGCCTTGGGCGGTGATGGCACCGCCGGTGTCATCGACCGTCACCGTGCCGGCAGCCCCGCCAAAGATGGCGAAGGCGTCGGCCGGATAGCGCGCGGCGGTCAGGCTGCCCGTGGCGTCCGTCCAGACGGCGCTGGTGGTCGACCAGACGCCCGACCCGCCGCCCATCTGGGTGGGGCTGGCCAAGCCGTTGGCGTTCCAGAGGTTCAGCGACAAGCCGGTGGCGTTGATCAGGTTGATCTGCTTGGCACCGGAAAGGGCTTGCAGCGTCATGCCAGTGGAAGTGACCAGGCCGCCATGACTCAAGGTCAATGTGCCGGTGTAGTCGAACAAGTGGTACAAGCCCAGGCCCAATCCGCCGGCATCCAGCACGCTCAACTGCGCGCCGTTCAATTGCAGGTCGCCGTTGACGCTGACGCTATGGCTGACGCCCGGCGCACCCAGGCTGAATTGCGCCTGAGACCCCTGCGCCATCGACAGGTTGCCGTTGACGGTGAACACGCCGGCAAGCGCGCCCGGAGCCAGGCGGCCGCCGGATTCCACCGTTACGTTGCCGGTGACCTGACCGAATCCGCCCAGCGTAGCGGTGTTGCCCACGGTGATGTTGCTGGTGACGGCGGCGCTGCTGTTGGCCGCGCTGGAGCCGACCATCAGCGTGCCACCGTTGACCAGCGTGTCGCCGGTGTAGGTGTTGACGCCATTCAGGTTGAGACTTGCCGGCCCGTCCTTGACGAGTCCGCCGGCGCCCTGGATCGAGCCGGCGTAGGAACCCGAATTCACCATCGCGCTCATACCCAGCAGCACGTTGCCGCCGTTGCCGTTCAGCGAGGCCAGTTGCTGGCCTGCCGCCGATGCCAGATCCAGCGTTGCGCCGGTGTTGACCGTGACGGCGGAGTCCGGAAGCAGGCTGCCCCCGGGTCCCAAGGCCATCGTTCCGCCGTTGACGGTCAGGCCGCCGGTAAAGGTGCTGGCGCCGCTAAGGGTCTGCCTGCCCGAACCCGCTTTGACCAGCGCGCCCGCGCCGGCGATCACGCCGCCAAAGTCGGCGTCGTTGGGGCTGTCCAGCGTCAGCGTTGCCGATCCCAACTGCACGAATGCGCCGGAGCCCGCAAGCGTGGTCAACGTCTGGTTGCCGCCGTTGCTCAGGTCCAGCGTGGTTCCGGAGGCCAGGGTGATGGCGCTGCTGCCCAGGGTGCCGCCCGCGCCCACCGCCAAGGTGCCGGCGGCAACGGTGGTGGCGCCGGTATAGGTGTTTGCGCCGGTCAGCGTCAGCTTGCCCGCGCCTGCCTTGGTCAATGTGCCCGCGCCGGACAGCACACCGGAATAGGTGCCGGCGGTGGCTTGCTGGAACGTCAGCGCGCCATCGTTGGCGATGTTGCCTTGCAGGTTGCGCGTGTCGCCTTGCAGGCTGGCGGATGCGCCGATGGCGGTGCCACCGGTGTAGGTGCTGGTGCCGCCAAGCGTGATAGAGCTGGTGCCCTGGACGTTCAGCGCGCCCGCGCCCGAGACGTCGCCCGCCAGCGTCAGGGCTTGGCCCGCCGTGATGCGCAGCCCGGCATTGCCAAGCTCGACGTTGTTGCTCATCGTCTGGTTGGCGGTGCCCACGGCCAGTGCGCCGCCATTTGCCACGATCGACGCCGAGCCGAACACGCCGCCGTCTTGAAGGGTGGCCAGGCCCCCATTGAGTTCCACGTTGCCGCCATTGGGCAGAAACGCGCCGCTTAATGTCCAGTTGCCGCTATTGACGCGCAGCTTGTCGAAGTTGATGTAGGTGTCGCCCGATGCGGTGCCCACGCCGCCATTGCCGCTCTCGGTGCCGGCCGATGGCAAGACGTTTTGCAGCACCAGCGTGTCGCCCGCGCCCGTGCCGCCGTCGATCTTGCCGGGGGGCGCAAAGCTCAGGCCGGGGGTGTCGTCCACGGCCAAATCGGCGGTCGCGGCGTTCGGGCCACGCAGCACCAGCGATCCCGTTACCGCGGTGTAGGTGTTGTTGCCACCCTGACCCAGCGATACGCCGCCCACGATCGTTCCCGCGTTGTCGAACAGGTGTCCTTGGCCCGGTGTGCCGGAGGCCTGGAACCCGACGCGCCCGATGATGACGCCCGTGCTTTCGTTGACGAAGCGCACTTGACCACCCCCATACGCCGCGATTACCGGCAAGTTGGAGGTTTCCGTGATCTGGCCGCTTCTCGGAACGCTACGGATCATGCCGGCGTTGCTCAGTTGGCTTACCCCACCGGTTCCGTTTTGCACGGCCAGCGCCATGCCTTGCACGGTGGGAAACGGAACAGACGCGCTGACCACGCCGCCCAGTATCCCGGTCGCCAGGTTACTGACGCTGATCGCGTTGCCCCTGCCACTGCTGTTGCCGATCACCAGGCCCGACGATGCTGTCGCGGCGGGGCCGAACAGATTGGCGTCGATCCGGCCTTTATTGCTCACCGTGATTTTGTCGCCGCTCAGCCGCATGGCCGTGCCGCCCAGGGCCGGGTCGACGCCTACGGTGGCGTTCTCCTCCACCCGCACATGCAGCACGTTCGAGGCGCTTGCATAACCCGGGTCGCTGGACAGATCCAGGCCTTCGCAAGTCACGATGATGAGGTCTTCAATGCACTCGGCCTGAACCGCCGTGCTGACGCTGGACAATCCAAGCGCCAGCGCAACGGCGGCGGCGGCCGCATAAGGCGGCGCGCTGGTCGCGATGCTGCGGGTCGCGGACGAGCTGCCACCGCGCGATTGCGAGGCCAGTTCCGATGCGGCCTGCCAGACGCGCAATTTGCGGTTCCATACCAATCGGTAGATGTGATTCAAAATGCGGTCCTCCGGGGCTCTTGGGGCGTGCATTCCTTCAAGCGCGACCGCCGCGTTCACGCGCGCAATCCCGTCGCACGGCGCCGGGCCATGCGTGGGTTTTTTGGAATGATCAGGGATGGGTAGGGAAATTTCGGGTCAATAAATACTCGATGTTCCAGCCCGCCAATCGGGGGAAAACAAAGGATTTTTGTGCGCATTTCTGCGGTGTCACACGTACACCCAAGCCCGGCGCGGCGCTGCGGCGCGCTTTACGACATTCACGCTTAACGTTTGGCTGTCGGCGTAGATAATGTTGCTTTCCCAACCTTGTCCCTGTGGGCCTGAACGCGTGGACCAGAACACCCCTGCCGACGTCCCCGTCCTGACCGTCTCCGCCGCGCTGAACCAGGCCTATGCGCATTGGCAGGCGGGCCAGGCGATGCAAGCCGAACAGCTTTGCTTGCGGGTGCTGGGCACGGTGCCGGACCAGCCTGACGCGCGCCATCTGCTGGGGCTGATCGCCCATGCGTATGGGCGGGCGGACGTGGCGGTTGAGCACCTGCGCGCCGCATGCCGGTCCCCGCTGGCGCCGGCCGCCTACCACAGCAACCTGGCTGAAATATGCCGCCAGCAAGGCTTGCTGGACGAAGCCGAACACGCGGCGCGGCGCGCGGTGGCGCTGGAGCCGCACGGCGCCGAAGGGTGGAACAACCTGGGCATAGTCTTGCAAGAGCAGGGGCAGCTTGCCGCCAGCCTGGAATGCCTGCAACGGGTAGCCGCGTTGATGCCCGACAGCCCACAGGCGCACAACAATCTAGGCAACACGTGCAAGCGCCTGGACGATAACGCGCAGGCCCTGAAGCACTACGCGCGCGCGCTGGAACTGGACCCCGATTACGCGCAGGCGCTGGGGAACCTGGCGCTGGCCTTGCATGACCAGGCCCGCCACGATGAAGCGCTGGCCGCCATTCTGCGCGCCATCGAGATCGACCCGTTGACGCCGGAATGGCATCGGCATCTGGCGCGCATTGAAGCGGCGCGAGCCGAGCTTGCCGGCCGCTACGCCGAGGCCGAATCGTTGCTGCGACACGCACTGGCGAACGATGCGAACAACATCATGCTGCTGCGCCAGCTGGCGCAAGCCATTCGGCCGTTGGGCCACACCGACGAAGCCCGCGCGATACTTGAAAGCATCGTGCGCGCCACGCCCACGGATGCAGGCGCGCGCTTTGATCTGGCCGAGCTGCTGCTGTTGCAAGGGGACTATGACGCGGGCTGGCGCGAATACCGCTTTCGCTATCGCATGCCGCACACCGCGATGCGCAGCCGCCATGTGCAAAAGCCGCGCTGGGATGGGCAACCCATTGCGGGCAAGACCTTGCTGATTCATGACGAGCAAGGCTACGGCGACACCTTCCAGTTCTTGCAACTGGTGGCGTGGGCGCGTCAGCGTAGCGGCGCGCGCATCATTCTGGAAATCAACGATGCCTGCCACGACCTAGCCGAACGCAGTGGCGGCTTCGACCAGATCATCCGCGCCGGCACGATACCGCCCGCGTTCGACTTGCATTGCGAGTTGATGAGCCTGCCGCTGGCGTTGGGGCTGCGTCTGGCGGACTTGCCGGCCAGCACGGCGTACCTGCGCGCCGACCCGTTGCGTGTGGAGCGATGGCGCGCACGCTTGGCGGGCTTGCCACGGCCCTGGGTCGGGCTGGTGTGGGCGGGGCGGCCCAGCCATCCGAATGATGCGCAGCGCTCGTTGACACTGGCCGATCTGGCGCCCCTGGCGCAACCGGGTGTTAGCTTCATCAGCCTGCAAAAAGGCGAGGCGGCAGCGCAGGCGGACACGCCGCCCACCGGCATGGCGATGGTGTCGCCAAGCCAGGACATCAATGACTTCGACGACACCGCCGCCCTGATTACGCTGCTTGATGTGCTGGTCTCGGTGGACTCGTCGCCCACGCACCTGGCCGGCGCATTGGGCTGCCGGGTGTGGACCCTGCTGCCGTACGTGCCGGACTGGCGTTGGTTGCAGGAACGCGCCGATACGCCGTGGTATCCGTCGATGCGGCTGTTTCGTCAGCCCGGCCCGGGCGCGTGGGGGCCGGTGCTGGACGAGGTGGCGACGGCGTTGCGCGCGCTGCGGCCTCAGGCCGGCTCGGGCGGGGCATAGACAGGCTTGGGCGGGCTGCCTACTTCAACGCCACGCTCATGCCGCCATCCGCCATGACCACCGCGCCGACGATGTAGCTGGCCTTGTCCGACGCCAGGAACGCGATGACCTCGGCGATTTCACTGGGATGCGCCGCGCGCTTGATGGGCGCGCTTTTGCCGTGTTCCGCCAGAAACGCCGGCCCGTCCTTGTGGATGTGGTTGGTGATGTTGGTGACCGCGTCACCGGAACCCACCGCGTTGACGCGGATGCCGTGGTCGATAGCTTCCAGCGACATCGCGCGAGTCAGTTGCGCCAACGCGCCCTTGGACGCGGCATAGGCCGCAATGGTCGGAAAGGCCTGGTAGCAGGCGTAGGACCCCACGTTGACAATGGCGCCCGACCCGTTCGGCATCATGGCGCGCAAGGCCTCGCGCGAGAACAGGAACGCGCCGGTGGCGTTCACTGCCTGGATGCCGTTCCAGTCGTCCAGGCTCATGTCGACGACGGGCTTGTTGATGATGATGCCCGCGTTGTTCACCAGGATGTCCAGCTTGCCGAAGTGATCGATGGCGGCCGCCACGGCCTGCGACGCGCTGGCTTCCCGCGCCACGTCCGCCACCAGCGGGACGATGCCTGGGCGCGCCAGCGCCTGCACGTTGTCGCCACGGTCCACGGCGATGACGCTGGCGCCTTGCGCGTGCAGCAGTTCGGTGGTGGCCAGCCCGATGCCGCTGGCGGCGCCGGTCACGATGGCGACCTTGCCGGAAAAGGTTCTGGATTCCGTTGTGGTGCTATTCATGGGATTCACTCCTGGAAAGAAATTCAGTAGGGGCTGGCGGTGGGACGCAACACGATCTCGCTGACGTCCACATCGGCGGGCTGTGCAATGGCGTAGGCCACGGCGCGGGCGATGGCGTCGGGCGTCATCGCAATGCGGCGGAACTCGTTCATGGCCTGGCGCGCGGTGTCGTCGGTGATGGTGTTCGCCAGTTCGGACTCGACCACGCCGGGGCAGATCACCGTTACGCGGATGCGGTCGGATTCCTGGCGCAACCCGTCGGAAATGGCGCGCACCGCGTACTTCGTGGCGCAATAGACGGCGGCGGTGGGCGACACCGACAGCCCGCCGATAGACGAGATGTTGATGACCTGGCCATAGCCCTGCGCCTCCATCGTGGGCAGCACGGCCGCAATGCCGTGAAGCACGCCGCGGATGTTCACGTCGATCATGCGGTCCCATTCATCGACTTTCACGGCGCGCAGCGGCGACAGCGGCATGATCCCCGCGTTGTTGACGATGACGTCGATCTTGCCGAAGCGCTCCAGCGCGAAGCGGGCGAAGGCGTTGACGCTGTCGGCCGAGGTCACATCAAGCGACTGGTAGATGACGTTGTTGCCGCCGGCGTCCAGCGCGGTGGCCAGCGCGGCCAGGCGGTCGGTGCGGCGTGCGCCGATAAGCAGGCGGTGGCCTTGCGCGGCCAGCATGCGCACGGTGGCTTCGCCGATGCCGCTGCTGGCGCCGGTGATCAAGACGACTTTCGATTGCGGGGAGTCCATGGGCTTATCTCCGGGGGTGAACAAGGGGGGTGAACAAGGGGCGTTGAACCAACGAAACGCGTTGATGAAATCTTAGGTTTTGGGGGGGCGGGCGGCGAATACCTGTAACGATGCCGGTATTGCCTATTCCTATCGAACAGGGGGTGAACGGAGGCGGGCGCGGTTGTAGAATCCGTGCACGTGAACCCCCGGCAAAGGACGGCACCGTGGATATCGATCGGAAGCTGGCTTCGCAGAAAATGGCCGGCCTGCTTGAGCGGCTGGCGCCCAACGAGGGCTATACGCAGTCGGCGCTGGAAGGCGTGCGCTTCATGCGGTCGAACCGACCGCTGGGCCGCACGCCCGTGCTGTACGAGCCCGGCATCGTGATCGTGTGCCAGGGGCGCAAGGTGGGTTTTCTGGGGGACGAGGTCTATGTGTACGACGCGCAGCACTATCTGGTGCTGTCCGTACCCTTGCCTTTTTCAACTGAAACCGAAGCCAGCGAAGCCGAGCCGATGCTGGCGGTTTCGCTGCGGCTGGACCTGACCGAGCTGACCGAACTGATTCTGGCGATGGACGACACGCCGCCCTCGCAAGCCGCGCCGCTGGGCATTGTTTCCACGCCGCTGGATGCTGACCTGGCCGATGCCACGCTGCGTTTGTTGCGCGCGCTGTGTACGCCCGTGGAAGCGCGCGTGCTGGGCCCGGCGCTACGGCGCGAGATTCTATTTCGGGTATTGAGCGGCACGCAGGGCGAGGCCATGAAGGCGGCGCTGGTGCACCAAGGGCGCTTTGGTCGGGTGGCGCGGGCGCTGCGCAAGATCCACGTCGACTTTGCGCAGCCGCTGGACGTGGGCAGCCTGGCGCAGGAAGCGGGCATGAGCATTCCCGCCTTTCACGCCAACTTCCGTAGCGTGACGCAGACGTCGCCCATTCAATACATCAAGTCGACACGCTTGCATCAGGCGCGGCTGATGATGATCCGCGACGGGCTGACGGCCGCCTCGGCATCGGCCCGCGTCGGCTACGAAAGCCCGTCGCAGTTCTCCCGCGAGTTCAAACGGTTTTTCGGCCGCACGCCGGTGGACGAAGCAAGAGACATGCGCGCGTCGTTCGCGCTGTCTCCTGCCGCGTCGCTAAGCGACTATTCCGGCGCGCACTGACCAGCCGCCGTCAATTGCCCGACGGCATGGGCAGCTTGAAGCCGTCCTTGGCCAGGCTTTCACGAATGTATTGCAGGCGCTCGTACTGCGACAGCGTGACGGGGCCGGTATAGGCATCGCCTTGCGCCTTTCTGGGCGGGTACTTCACGTAGGTCTTCATCAGGTCCGCCGCCGCCGCGTTCATGGTGGGCAGCGTCCACGTTCTTTCCGTGACGTTGCTCATGAAAATGTCGTAGCGTTCCTGCGGGTCGGCCCACAGGTCGAACACCTGGGGCACCCCGGCGACATAGGACTCCGGACCCTTCCAGCCCAGGTTGGTATCCACCGCCAGCCCCCCTGTCTTGACGCCGTCGTCGCCCCGCAGGTTGAACACGGCCTTGTAGTTGCCAACCCGAATCGCGCCGGGCGACAGTTCGTTTTCCGTGAAATAGAACCACGACTTGCGTTCCGACTTGCCCGTGCCGAACAGTACCGGCGACATGTCATAGCTGTCGAAGATGATCGGCTTGTCGGCACGGTCGTTGACGGGCAGCTTGACGCCGGCGACCGAGGCAAAGGTGGCCATCAAATCCAGCCCGCCCAGGATGCTGTGGTCTTTGGTGGCGGGTGCAATCTTGCCCGGCATCCACGCAATGGCGGGTACGCGGTTGCCGCCTTCGCGCACGGTGCCCTTGGTGCCCCGGAACGGGGTGTAGCCCGCGTCGGGGTAAACGTCTTGCCAGGCGCCGTTGTCGGTGGTGTAGAAGACCAGCGTGTTCTTGTCCAGGCCCAGCTCTCGGACCTTGTCCATGATGCGTCCGATGCGGGCGTCCAGTTCGACGACGGAATCGGCGTACTTGCTTTTCGATAGGGATTTGCCGACGTAGTCCGGGTCGGGCATGTTGGGTTGGTGCACCTTCATGAAGTTGATGTTCATGAAGAAGGGCGTTTCGCTTTTTGCATTGCGCTCCAGGTAGTCCACCGAGGCTTTTTCAACGTAGCGGTCAAAGAACGGAATGCCGACCACGCCTTCCTTGCCGTTGACCTCAGGGGTGTCGACGTACTGCCCGTTGATCTTGAATTCCTCGCGCGCCGTTTCGCCGGCATTGCCCGAGAGCGCACCGCGCGTGACCTTCTGGAACATGGCGCGCAGTTCGGGGTCCATGTCGGGGAACCAGGTGGGATCGGCGTATGTGTAGGCGTTCAGGTGATACAGGCCGGCGTACTTCATTTCGTCATAGCCTTGCGCGTTCGGCAGGGAATAATCTGCTTCGCCCAAGTGCCATTTGCCGCTGAAGAACGTTTTGTATCCGCCCGTCTTCAGCACGGACGCCAGCGTCCATTCTTCCTTGGGCAAGCCGCCGCCCTGGCCCTGGAACGCAACGGTGGTCATGCCGCTGCGGTTGGGGATCCGGCCGGTCTGCATGGCCGCGCGCCCGGGGGTGCAGCTGGGCTGCGCGTAGAACGAAAAGAACGTCATGCCTTCGTTGGAGAGCCGGTCGATGTTGGGCGTGGGCATGCCGCGCCCCGCACCGCCGCCGTAGGGCCCCAGGTCGCCGTAGCCCGTGTCGTCGGACACGATAAGAATGATGTTGGGTTTGCGGGCTTCTTGCGCCACGGCGGGCGCGCTGATCGCCGCTGTCGCCATCAATAGGGCGGCAAGGCCGGTTGAGAAACTTTGCTGTGTCGCCATGTTCAACACTCCATCAATAGATCGTTGAATCGACCGTGGGGGCGTGAATGACCTCGCGGTCGGGGGTGGCCTACATGAAGCTAAAGCACGTCAACGACGGCAGCGTCCGGGCTTGCGCCATTGAGCAAACGATCATTCCACCGTCCGTCAAATGGCGTCAATGGAAAAAGTGTCAGCGAAAATGTGGGCCCCCGGGGGGATGCCTGCGCCAGGGTCGGGGCAGCGCAAAAACTTCAAGGACGGTTACAGGCGCACCAGTGCGGATACACGATAGATTCCCGTTTTTCCGACGGCGGGAGTAAAACGGCGGTGTTACCGACCAGCCTGGAGCCTTCCATGCGCACCACCGTTCGCTTGTTGACCATTGCCTGTAGCCTCGCCCTGGGGGCGCATGCGTTCGCGGCCCCTCCGGAAGGCAAGGGCAAGCCCGACAAATCGGATCAAGGCCAGGGGCAGGGACAAGGGCAGGGCAAGAATAAAGGCCAGGGCCAAGGCGATTCCGGTGACAAGAATGGCAAGTCGAATTCCGGCAATGGCAATGGCAATGGCAATGGCAATGGCAACGGCAAGGGCAAGGGCAACGGCGGCGATGACTCGCTGCGGCAGGCCGGCATTTCGGTGACCACCGCGCGCGGCTACGCCACCGAATATCACGTCACCGGCTATGCGCCGCTGCCGCCGGGCATTCGTAAGAACCTGGCTCGCGGCAAGCCGCTGCCGCCCGGGATCGCCAAGAAGATGGTGCCCGGCCCCATGCTGGCCAGGCTGCCCGTATATCCCGGCTATGAATGGCGCGTGGCGGGATCGGACCTGGTGCTGGTGGCGATTGCCACCGCCGTGGTCGCGGACATTCTGGTCAATGTGTTTGACTGACCGGGCGGCATGACGCTTGCTGGTGCATCGGGCTCCGATGCACCCGTTTTGCGATTTATCCGTGCCAACTCAATCCCGACCCCAAGCCAAAGCCCAATCCCAATCCCAACCCCTGCGGCCCACCCTGGCCTTGCGGCTGCGCAACACCACGGCTTTTTGCCGGGCTCGGATGGCGGAGGACGCCTTCCGCCTGCCAGTGCAAACGGTGGCCGCCGTGCTGCTTGCGTTTGTCTGGATGCGATGGCGCCAGATGCCCGAGATTTCATGGGGCGCATTTTCCGCCCTGTTCGTCGTGCGCGCCAGCGTGGAGGGCACGGTGGGCGAAGCGTCGGCCCGCGTGCTGGGCGCCCTGATCGGCGTGGTGCTGGGGGTGTCGATGGTGCTGGCGGCGGACGCGGCGGGCGCCAGCCCGGTGTGGGCCATCGTGGTGGGGGTGGCGTGCGCGGCGTATCTGTCGATGCGCTGGCCCATGCTGAGCTACAGCCTGGTCACCGTCACGATCCTGACCGTCACGCCCGACGGCGACATCCTGGGCGGCGCGCTGGACAAGACACTGGCCATTGCGGTGGGCTCGGCCTCGGGCATTCTGGCCGCGCTGGCCGTGTTGCCCTTGTCGGCACGGTACAGCGCGCGCTGGAACCTGGCCGCGTCCATTGACGCCTATGGCGACATGCTGGTCGATTGGGCGGCGGCGTTCAATGAAGCGCGGCAGCGCCCACGCCTGCATGACCGGCCCATCATGGAACGGGCGCGTTGGCGTGCGCGCGACATGGTGACCCAGGCCGGCGCGTTTCCGCTGGACAAGCTCAGTTCACACCTGTCCGTCTATCAATTGAATGAACGCATTGAAGGCTTGTGGCGCACCGCCCCGATCATGGAGCGGGCGGGAAGCTTCGTGTTGTCCGAACGGACTTGCCACGCCCTGGGGCCGCCGCTGCACGACGTGGCCGCCGCGCTCAAAGAACAGATCGGCTGCCTGACGGAAGCGCTGCGCGAGAAAGCCTACACGCAACCGTGCCACGTCCCGGCGTCGGCCTTGTCGGCGCTGGATGCAGCCATCGAAGAGGCGTTGCATTGGCCAGATTGCGACGCCGCCGAGAAGCAGGCGATCGGCGTCATCCGGTGGATCTGGCAGGAAGTGGCCCGGGAAGTGGAGGACCTGGCCGGCTATCTGCTGGAAGGACGTTCTGACGGGGGAGGCCATGACGCAGGAGGCCATGACGCAGGAGGCCATGACGCGGGAGGCCATGACGCGGGTGGCCACAACGCAGGACGCCACAACGCGGGTGGCCACAACGCAGGACGCCACAACGCAGGAGGCCCCGACGGGCCTACTGCGTGACGGTCTTGGCGGGCGGCGCGGCGGGCGCGCCGCTGGCCGCCGTGGTGGTCGTGGGCGTGGCGGTGCGCGAGGCCTGCGTCGGCATGCGTTCCACCGTCAGCGCGGCGGGATCGCTGGGCGACGGGCGCACCACCACCGTGTTGGTCGCGGCGGGCGTGCCCAGGTTGGGCAGGTCGGCCGGACGCGCGGTGGCCATGGTGGCAAAGGGGCCACCGCCATTGCCCGGCACCCCGTCCAGCGTCAGCCGGTCCGCCCACACGCCGTCGCGGCGCGACAGTACCTGATAGCGTTGCGGGCCGCCGGCGCTGCGGGCCACGATGTACACGGCGCCGTCGATGACATTGAGCGCGGGCGGCGAGGCGGCGTCGGCGTCCAGGCGCGTGGGCTTGCCGTGTTCCACCAGCCACAGCGGCCCGCCGGAACGTTCCAGCAGCGCCAGGATGACGTTGCCCTTGGCATCGGCGTGGATGGCCGGGCGGCCGATGAAGGGCACGCCCAGATCGGCGGGCGCGCTCCAGTCCATATCCATGTCGGTGGTGTCGCCGGCTTCGATCAGCTTGGTCAGGTGGTTGTTGCCGCGCTGGCGGAAATACAGCTCGACGCGGTCTTCGTGGTTGCGGATTGCGGCCAGGCCACCGGCCGCCACGGGCGCGGGCACGTGGCGCCATGCCTGCCATTCGGGGCGCTTGCCTTTGTCGGCGGGCAACTGGCGGGTGTAGAAAAGTTTGCCTTCGGACGTATTGGCGAAGATCACGTAGCGGCCATCGGCCCCGCGCGCGGCGGCTGGCGCGCCGGTGGCGCCGTCCAGGGCGGGCAGGTCTTGCCAGGGGCTCCAGCTGCCGTCGATGCCCGACGGTGCAATCCAGTGCAGCAGGCCGTCATAGCCCAGGGCCACGGCAGCGGCTTCGCCACGCGGCGCCACGGCGGGAATCTGCGTCACGCGCAAGCCGCCCAGCGCTTGCCAGCCTTGCCAGGTGCCGTCGTGGCGTTGCTTGTTGGCCCACACGCCGCCCAGCGGATCGCGCGCCATCAGGCCGGCCGTGCCGTCGGCATGCGTAAACGATACCAACGGGCCGGTGGTGCGGCCGCCCAAGCTTTGCCAGCGGCGCTGGCCCGAATCCCAGCGGTTGACGGCGGCGTTGGTTTCGCCCGCCGCAAAGACGACCAGGCCGCCGCGCCCGTCCGGATACAGCTGTGGCGCGATGTCCTGGCGCGATACGTAATAGGCGCGCTGCACCCAGGCGGCGGCGGGGCCGGCCGGTTCCTTGCAGCCGCTGGGGCCGGCGCAGTAGTGGTAGTCGTTCCAGGCGTAGTGCTGGAAGATCACCGACTTGCTGGCGATTTCGGATTCGGTCAGGTTGGTGGCGCGTTCCTGGCTGGGGTAGTCGATGTAGCCGGTTTCGGCGTAGTTGCCGGGCACGCGCAACATGGCTTCGCGCGCCAGCCGCGCGCTGGCGATGTGGTCGGGATGGCCATGGCCGGCGCAGCGCCAGCACAGCTGCGTGTACGGCACGGTGATGGTGTCGTCCAGGTGGCGCACGGTGGTCGGGCCGTATTGGCGGATGAGTTCAGCCAGCGTGTCGATCAGCTGTTCGCGCGTGTACGTCTCGGGGTAGGGGCCCAGCGTGTCGACGCTTTGGCCCGGTTCGGATTCCGTGCGGCTAAGCGGGGTCAGGCTGCCCCAGCCCTTGCCCAGCCACGGGTCCTTCAGGCGCATGTGCCACAGCTGCACGCGCGGATTGTCCTGCAAGGTAAAGCGCGCGATCTGGCGGCTTGCCGCGATGCCGGTATCGGCTTTCCAGACGTCCGGTTTGTGCGCCATGTAGGCGTAGGCGGCGCGCACGCCGCGCTCGCGGCCCAGCATGTAGGTATCGCCTTCGCCCGCGTCGCTGGCGGTCAGGTAGACCACGCGCACGCAGCCGCCCGCTTCAACGTTGGAGGCAATGTCCGGGTTCATGAACAGCAGGTCGTCGTCCAGATGCGCGACGAACGCCAGGTCCTTGATGCCGTGACACTCTGCCAGCGTGGGCGGAGCGGCCAATGCGGGAAGGGAAGTGAGGGTGGCGGCCAAAGCGGCGGCCGTGCAGCAAAGCGCCCGGCGTAGCGGGCGCAGCATGTCCATCAAGGCGGGCATAGAAGGGCGCGGCCAAGGGGCCGCGCGGCAAGAAGCTTAGGTTGGAAGAAAGACTGCAAAAACTCGGGCTGCAAAAACAGCTCGGAAAAGTATACCGGCGCGTATGCAGGCGTCCATGCCTCTGGCCGTACAGAGTGTTGGATAGGGTGTCAGACTGCAATTTACCGCCGGGCCGGGTGGAGAACCGTCACCTAATACGCTGCCACTGTCCCCATTCAGGATCGAGTCGGGCAGGCGCGCCGTTCACCCGCACCTGCTCGTCGTCCAGGCCCGTTGCCGCCTGCGGCGCGACGTCGAACGCGATGCCCAGCGCGCTTGCTACGCAGGGCGCTTCGACGGGCAATTCCCAGGTAAGGAACCACTGCGACAGGTCGGCATCGGCGGGAAAGTCCCGGGCGTCAAAGCGATGGCCGCCGCGCGGCACAACGGCATGTGGCTGGCAGGTGTCGAACACGATGGCGGTGCCGCGTGTCAGGGGGATGCGCTGGCCGGAATGCGGGAAATGCACGTCCAGCCCCTTGTCTTCGCTTACGAAAAGGTTGCAAAAGGCCGCGCCGGCATATTGCCCGCCGTCATGGTGGTAGTGGGCGCCCCGGCAGGCCATCAGCGCCATGTCGCTGTCGGCCAGCACGTTGTCCAGGCCTGCGTCGCGCGTCCAGGCGTGCATGGCCTGCACGCAGCGCTTGTAGTCGGGCCAGCGGCGTTGCGCGCGGGCCAGCGGCAGGGGTTCCACATCGCCGGGCTCCAGCATCAGGCGTGTGGTGATTTCGCGTTGCCAGTCGGCGACGACGTGTGGGGCGGGGGCGGGAATGTCCAGGGTGGCGCGCAGCACCGTCGGGCTGACGCTGCGGCTGCGGATGGCGTCGCCGCTGAAATAAAAGGCGGTCAGCAGATCGGTCATATCGTTCAGCCCCCGCGATGCTCGTACGCGGCCTGCGTGGCCTCGCCATCCACCGTGGCGGCGCGCGCGCGTTCCATCAGGTGCTGCTTCAGCCGCGTCAGCGCGTCCGGCGTCCAGCCCGGCACGCCCGTCACCGCCAGCCACGCATCCACGTAGTGCTGCGGCGCGTAGACGTGGCCGTAACCGATGGGCGTCTCGGTGCTGACCGACATATCCAGCGCCAGCTGCAACATCGTCACCACCGGCACCCAGCGCAGCTGCGGCGATACGTCGGGGCCGTAGGGGGGCTCCATCCACGCGGGGCGGCGGTACAGGTCGCGAAAGTCGAAGAACGTGATGGCGTCGCTGGCGTACTGCAAGAACACAATGCGCATCGGGCCCCATGGCGCATCGGCGGGCACGGGCGAACCGTGCTGGTTCATGAAGCGCACGAAAGCGCCGTCGCGCAATTGCGGCAGCCAGGCGGGCGAACCGGGGTTGCGCGCGTCGGTAATGGCGCGCCACACCCGGCTTTCAAACGGTGGACCGCTCCAGAGGGCGCCCTGGATCGGGTCGCCGATCATCTCGAACAGTTCGGCCGACCGCGCGGAATTCAGCGCGCCCAGGCTTAAACCGTGCAAATAGAGCTTGGGCCGCTTGTCTTTCGGCAGCGTGGTCCAGTAGCCGTAGACCTCGGCGAACAGCGCGCGCGCCGCCTCTGATCCGTACTCGGGCTGGGCCAGCAAGGATAGTGGGCTGGACAGGTAGGAATACTGCAATGCCACGCTGGCCACGTCGCCATGCAGCAGGTATTCCAGCGCGTCCATCGCGGCCGGGTCGATCCACCCCGTGCCGGTGGGCGTCACCACCACCAGCGCCGACCGTTCAAACGCGCCCACGCGTTTCATCTCGGCCAGCGCCAGCTTGGCGCGGGCGGCCGGCGTGTCGGCGCCGGGCAGGCCGACGTAGACGCGGATCGGTTCCAGCGCGTCATGCCCGGTCTGCGCCCGGATGTCCTGGGCGCTGGCGCCGGATGCAATGAATTCGCGGCCGGCGCGGCCGAGTTGTTGCCAGGCGATCAGGGAATCGGGGCTGCCCGTTTTGCCGGGGGCGGTGGGGCGCGGGCGCTCGGGTTCAAGCAGCGCATCGTATTCGCGGAACGAGGCGTCCAGCACATGCAGCGCCGCCCGAAAGAACACGTTGTTGGCCAGCGACCAGAAGATCAGGATGGCGATTGCGGCGCCCGTCACGTTGGCCACACGGCGGGGCACGACGCGGCGCACCCGCGCGGCCACCCACCGCGTCACCAGCTTGAACAAACGGCCCAGCGCCAACAGCACGGCGAAGGTGGCCAACGCGGTAAGGCTGACCTTGAAGGGATGCGCGCTGGGCACGGGCGGCATTTCCATCAGCGCGCGGATCGTGTTCTGCCAGTCGGCCGCGCGCCACAGAAAGGCCAGCAGCACCGCCGCGCACACCAGCGTGATCGTGCCGTTGACGATGCGCGCCGCGCGCCCACGGGGCTCGGGCAGTTCCAGGTAAGCCCACAGCCAATGCCACAACACGCCCAGCCCATAGCCGGCGGCCAGGCAGGTGCCGCCCAGCACGCCCTGCGTCAGGTAGGTGCGCGGCACCAGCGTGGGCGTCAGCGACGCGGCGAAGAACAGCGTGCCCAGCAGCAGACCCACGCCCGACAGCGATTCCAGATGCGACTGGAAAAAAGCCTGTAGGCGGCGGTGCGGGCCTTGCGGCATGGTGGGGTCTCCGTGGGGGCGGCCCCTTAGAGGGGGCGGCCCTTATTATGCAAGCGGAACCGGGGCCGGGGCCACGCCCGGCGCGGTGCGACGAAAATTGTTTTTCATCTGACGGACGGCAGCGCCCACGGCCATGCCGGATCGGTTTAAAACCAATACAGTGTTCCACGGGCCGGCGGCGTCATGGCCGCAAGCGCCTTCGGAATGGACCCCAAGACGCATTAATAAAACTGGAGACGGGATGGACACGGTAAGCAAACAGGGCGCCGGCGTGCGCGAACAAGTCAGCGCAACGGAATGGCAGGTCCGCACGGACCTCGCGGCCCTGTATCGGCTGGTGGCGCTATTTGGCTGGGACGATCTGATCTTCACGCACATCACCGCCAAGGTGCCTGGCACCGAACACTTCCTGATCAATCCCTACGGCATGATGTTCGACGAGATCACGGCGTCCAGCCTGGTCAAGATCGACCTGCACGGCAACAAGGTGATGGATTCGGAATACGACATCAACCCGGCCGGCTTCACCATCCACAGCTGTATCCATGCGGCCCGCAAGGACGCGATGTGCGTGCTGCACACGCACTCCATCAACGGCGTGGCCGTGTCGGCGCAAAAAGACGGCCTGCTGCCCTTGTCGCAATTTGCCTTCATCGCGCTGCGATCGCTGAGCTATCACGACTACGAAGGGCTGGCGCTGAACCCCGAAGAACAACCGCGCCTGGTGCGCGACCTGGGCAGCAACAATTACCTGATCCTGCGCAACCACGGCTTGCTGACGGTGGGCCAGACCATGGCCGAGGCGTTCCAGGCCATGCACCGCCTGGAAGCCGCCTGCATGGCGCAGGTGCGGGCGCAGGCCGGCGGCGGCGAATTGATCTTCATCCCGCCCGAGGTCCTGGCGCGCGCCGCCGTTGAATCGCCCGCCGACCGTGCCTACAAGGCCTCGTTGGCCTGGCCGGGCCTGTTGCGTCGGCTGGATCGACGCAACCCCGGCTACGCGGAATAGGTCTGTCTGGTTTGTCCGCCGTGCCCGGCCCGTCCGCGCACGGTCCATTCACCATAAGGAGCCTTGATGAAGCTGACTTCGATGAAGCGCATCCCGACCCTGATGCTGGGCGCCGCCGTGCTGGCGTTGTCCGCCCAGGTCGTCGCCGAGCCGGTCACCTACGACATCGACCCCTCGCACACCTATCCCAGCTTTGAGGCCGACCACTTCGGCGGCCTGTCCACGTGGCGCGGCAAATTCAACAAGTCCCAAGGCGTGGTGGTGCTGGACCGCCAGGCCCGCACCGGCACCGTCGAGGTCACCGTCGACATCAACTCGGTGGACTTCGGCCACGACGAGATGAACAAGCACGCGCTGGCGCCCGACATCTTCGACGCCGCCCGCTACCCCACCGCCACCTTCAAGGGCAAATTCACCAAGTTCGACGGCGACCGCCCCGAAGAGGCCACCGGCGACCTGACGCTGCGCGGCGTGACCCGCCGCGTCAAGCTGGACATCGACGACTTCAAGTGCATCCAGCACCCCATGGAAAAGCGCGAGGTCTGCGGCGCGGACGCCTCCACCGAATTCAGCCGCAAGGATTTCGGCCTGGACTTCGGCCTGGACATGGGCTTCAAGCCCGAAGTCGAACTGAAGATCCAGGTCGAGGCGGGGCGTCGGGGGTAGGGGGCTGATCCTGGCGCGTCCTATCGTGGATATGTAAGTCATAGCCGACATTTTTGCCAAATTTTCAGAAAAAGTCGGCTTTGGCTTACATTTGTGGGCCGGATCGGTGTACGCGCAGTGGCGCCAGTGTCGAGCTTTTTGACCACCTGGTCAGCGCCTACCTGACCTCGGGCATTTCAGGCTTGCAACCCAAGGTGTTGATGCCGGACGTGGTGACGACCAGCGTGTACGAGATCGATGACCCGCAATCCGGCCGCAAGCTGTCTGACCGGACGCTGGCGCTCAAGCTGAACAAAAGCCGCGAGTATCCCAGCAGGAAAACGCTGCTTCAGTTTGGCCGCACGGTGTGTGGCGTTGCCAGGCCGGAAACGGTTATCGACCGGATTGCCACGGCGATGCACGAGGTGCTGGAAGATGAAAAGCACCGCGTCGACGCCGATTTCCTGGGCAGGATGCGGGCCGAATGGCAGCAGGGCAGCGATTCCGTGCAAGCGCCTGTCTACTTCCAGGGCAAGCCCGGCGCGTGACGTCCCAGCCGGCCTACTCCGCCACTTCCGGCTCGACCAGCCGGGCCAGTTGCAGCAGGGATTCCTGCCAGCCCAGGTAGCACATTTCGGTGGGGATGGCGGCCGGGATGCCGCTTTGCTCGATGGTGATTTCCGTGCCGCACGACACCTTGCGCAGCTGGATGGTCGTCATCATTTCGCCGGGCATGCCGGGGTCGTCGAAGCGGTCGGAATAGCGCAGCCTTTCGCCGGGGACCAGTTCCAGGTATTCGCCGCCGAACGCATGGATCTGGTTCGATCCAAAATTGCGGAACGACATCTTGTAGGTGCCGCCTACCTTTGCGTCCAGTTGGTGGACCTGGCAGGTAAAGCCGTACGGGGGCAGCCATTTGGCGACGGCGTCGGCCTCCAGGAAGGCGCGGTAGATGCGGTCGGGGGTGGCGCGCAGGACGCGGTGGAAATTCACGGTGCCGGTAGTCATGGTGGATCGCCTTGAGAAGAGTGGGTCGTACTGATACGACGAACCGGCCGCGCCAACATCGACAGGGATCTTCCTAGGAAAAACCCTGAGAACGCAACCGGTCCACATACGCCGACAAGGCTTGCGCGTGGCGCTCGTCCGCGCGCAGGCCGACGTGGCCGTCCGCCCGTACCACCAGCAGCACGATCTTGTTCACGCCCAGCTGGCGGGCGGTGTCGGGCGACAGGTAGGCGTCCACATTGGACACCTCGGCGTTGGCCGTCAGTGCAACAACCACTTCAATGATGGGGCCGTCCGACAGCGCCGCCGTGTCGCGGTGGACCTGCGCCAGCTCGTCTTGCGGCGTGGCGCTGCCCCCGATCAACAGCGCGGTGTGGCCCAGCCGCTTGGTGTAGTCGTGCAGCTTGCCCGCGCCGCCTGACGCGAATTCGACGGGCAGGTGGTCGGGCAGGCGTTGCCCGGGCGACACGCTGGGTTGCGCATCGCCCATGACGATGGGCGAGCCGGCGTAATCGATGTCCAGCTCTGCCTCGGCCACGGCTTCGTGATGGCGCGTGGCGGGGTCGGAGAACGCGGCGCGGATCGCGGCGTCGCGCTCGCGGCGGGCCTCGGGATCCATGACCATTTGGGCGTTTTCGGCGGCGTCGCCCGATGCCATGACCTGGTCCGCCACCGGCCGGCGCTCGGCGTGGTAGCTGTCCAGCAAGGCGTCCGAGCAATGCCCCTGGCAAACCAGCGCCAGCTTCCAGCCCAGGTTGTAGGCGTCCTGCATGCCGCTGTTCATGCCGTGGCCCTGCGCGGGGCTGCACGTGTGCGCCGCGTCGCCGGCCAGCAGCGTGCGGCCCAGGCGAAAGCGCTGCGCGACCTTCGTGTGGCAATCAAAGCGGGTCGGGTGCGACACGCCTTCGAAGCGCGCGTCGGGCAGGTAACGGCGCAAGGTCTCCAGAGCGTCGTTCACCAGGTCCGACTGCGGCGAACTGGGCCGCAGATAGACGCGCCACCGACGCTCGGGCAGTGCGGTCAGGATCACGGGCGTCGGATCCAGGTAGGCGTAGTTGGCCTCGAACGAATCGGGCCATCCGGTGATGGCGGCGTCGAATACCGCCCAGGGCTGGTGGATGTCGTGCCCGTCCTGGCCGATACCCATCAGCGTGCGCACGGTGCTGTGGTGGCCGTCGCAGCCGACGACCCATTGGGTAAACACCTTGGACCGGACGCCGCCTTGCTCAAGGGTTGCCAGCACGCCGTCGGGGCGCTCTTGCAGCCCGACCAGCTTGGTGGCGCGAGTGACGCTGCCGCCCAGGGCTTGCAGATGGTCGGTCAGGATGGCTTCGGTGACTTCTTCCGAAATACCGATATTGAAGGGGTAGCGGCTGCCGCACAGCGCCAGATCGATGTCGCCCAGCACGTTGCCGGCGGCGTGGATGCGCGCGCGGCGCTGCTTGACGCCGGCATCCAGCAACGGCGCGGCGATGCCCAAAGCGTCCAGGATTTCGATGGTGCGAGGGTGGACCACGGTGGCGCGGTCCCAGTCCAGCGGCCGTTCGTGCGCGTCGATCAGCAGGCAATCGACGCCGCGTCGAAAAAGCTCCGAGGCGGTGAGCAGGCCGGCGGGGCCGGCGCCCACGATCAGAACGGTCGTCGCGATCATCAAGCTTTCTCCAGTCGGCCCGCGCCGCCCATGCGTGGGCGTCTGGCGAAATTAGAGCAAGCCGAGGGAAAGCGTCAATGAAAGCGGCCCTTGCCTGATGGGCGAGGGCCGGCTTACCGGTGCGTCGGTATCAGTACGCGCCCATGTAGTCGCGCTTGCCGACTTCGATGCCGTTGTGGCGCAGCAGGGCGTAGGCCGTGGTGACGTGGAAGAAGAACTGCGGCAGGCCGTAGTGCAGCAGGTAGGCGCTGCCCGACAGCTTCTTTTCCTTGGGCGTGCCCGGACGCAGCACGATTTCCAGCGTGGCGGCTTTCTCGAACTGTTCCGGCGTGAACGCGCCGACGTGCGCCAGCGTCTTGTTGATCAACGCTTGCAGCTCGGCAAAGGTGGCTTCGCCTTCGGGCCAGGACGGCACCTCGGCGCCGGCCAGGCGCGAGGCGATGCCCTTGGCGAAGTCGCAGGCGATCTGCACCTGGCGCGACAGCGGGAACATGTCCGGGTACAGGCGGGCGCCCAGGTAGGCGGACGCGTCGATGTTCTTGGCCGTGGCGTGCGCTTCGGCTTTCTTCAGCACGTCCGACAGGGCGGACAGCATCTGCTTGATGACGGGAACGGAGGCGTCGTACAGGGGTTGGGTCATGGGGGCTCGCTGGAATAAGGGTAGGCGGGCGCGGGAAATTCCCTGCGCGGCTGCGGCAAGACTACCAGCAATTGATGGCGTTCGTTCCCGCTGGTATTTTGTACTTTTAATGTATCCAGAATTCACTAAACCTGGGGTTTGTACGGGGTATATCTGCCGTTTTTCGTTGCGCTATAACCCAGTATGTATTTTTTATGTATTTTTACGGTTCGGGTGCAAATGAAAATCGCATTGTTGGGTTGTGGGGAAGTGGGCCATTGCTACGCCGAGGCGTGGCGGGCGGGCGGACACCAGATCGTGGGGATCTGTGAGCTAAGGCAAGACGCAGAGATGCAGCAGCGCGCCCAGGCGCATGGCGCCCCGTTGCATGCCACCCCCGGCGCGTGGCTGCAAGAGGCCGACATCGTCGCCTCGGCCGTGTTCGGCCACGCCGCGCTGGCCGTCGCCACGGCGGCTTTGCCGCACTTGCGCCAGGACGCGGCGTATGCCGACTTCACCACCGCCAGCTCGGGCGACATGCGCGCCGCGGCCCAGGTGGCGGCGCAGCACGGCGTGCCGTTCACCGACGTGGCCATCATGGGCGCCATCGCGTTGTTGGGCGCGCGCACGCCGCTGCTGTGCGCCGGCACGGGCGCTGAAAAAGTGGCGGCCTTTACCGCCGATTGCGGCGCGCCCGCACAAGCCATCGATGGCCAGGCCGGCGATGCCGTGCGCTTGAAATTGCTGCGCAGCATCCTGACCAAGGGCATGGAAAGCCTGGCCGTGGAATGCCTGGTTGCCGCCGAAAGCATGGGCCTGCGCGCCTCGTTGTACGACGTGCTGTCGGACATGGACCGCACGCCGCTCACCACGTTCGTCGATTCGTTCGTGCGTTCGCACGTGTTGCACGCGCCGCGCCGCCTGGCCGAAGTGCGCGAGGCCCGCGAACAACTGGTCGAAGCCGGCTTGCAACCGCTGGTGCTGGACGGCGTGGAACGCCTGTTCGCGCGCACTGCCAAGGGGATTGAAGCGGCGCGCGAGGCAGGCTCGTTCAACGTGCCCGATTCGGTCGACGCGCGGCTGGCCTGGCTGACGCCGCTGGCCCGGCAATCCTGATTTCTGACAAAGCGGCCCCGCAGAGGGCCGCTGGCATCAACAAAACCTGGAGAGGAAGACAATGACGTCCCTGAAGACTTTGCTGGCGGCCACGCTGCTTATCTCGTCGGCCGCCGCCGGCGCCGCCGACATGGGCACGGCCCCGATCACGCTGATTTCGCCCTTTCCGCCGGGTGGCGGCACCGACACACTGACCCGCATGATCGGGTCGGCCATCGCCCAGGACACCGGCTGGAACATCGTTGTGGAAAACAAGCCGGGCGCCGGCGGCAACCTGGCGCTGGACGCCACGGCGCGTGCCAAGCCCGACGGCCATACGTTGGTCATGGCCCAGACGGACAACATCGTGCTCAACCCGTGGCTGTACAACAAGCTTAGCTACGACACGTTCAAGGACTTCAAGCCGGTCGGCCTGGTGGCCTCGTCGCCCAGCGTGTTCGTGGTGGTGCCCGAGTCGCCCTACAAAACGCTGGACGATGTGGTGAAAGCCGCCAAGGCGCGGCCCGGCCAAATCTCGCTGGGCATCCCCGGCATCGGCGGCAGCGGCGACCTGATCGGCCACCTATGGCGCAAGGCCGCGGGCATGGAGTTGATGCACGTGCCGTATCGCGGCTGGTCGCAGGCGTTTCCGGATCTGGCCAGCGGCCGCATCGACCTCTACACCGGTTCGGTGGCTTCGTTGCTGCCGCAGATCCGGGGCGGCAAGGTGCGCGCGCTGGCGGTGGTGGCGGACGCGCGTTCGCCCGCCTTGCCCGACGTGCCGACCTTTGCCGAAAGCGGTTTCAAGACCATCAACCAGACCATCTGGTGGGGCTTGATGGCGCCGGGCAAGACGCCGGACGACGTCGTCGCCACGCTGAACCAGGCGCTGAACGCATCGCAGGCCAAGCCGGAACTGGTGAAGAAGTTGGAGGACTCGGGCTACAGCGTCATGACGGGCACGCCCGCGGACCTGGCCAAGCGCCATCGCGCCGACCACGACGTCTTCGGCAAGGTCGTGCAGGAAGCCGGCATCCCGAAGCAATGAACCCCAACATCGAACGCAACAGGAGCACCCCATGATCGGCTTTGATATCCGCCCGCGCCAACGCGCGGTCAGCAGCGATTTCGTCGAGAAATTCCGCCACATCCCGGTGGCCAACATCAGCGATTGCATGTGGCGCATGACGGCGGGCGGCGCACGCCTGCGCCCCATGCATGACGGCACCTTGCTGGCCGGCCCGGCCGTGACGGTGCGCACGCGCCCCGGCGACAACCTGCTGGTGCACAAGGCATTGGATCTGGCCCAGCCGGGCGACGTGGTGGTGGTGGACGCGGGCGGCGACCTGACCAACGCCATCATCGGCGAAATCATGACGACCTACGCGCAGACGCGCGGGCTGGCCGGCATCGTGATCAACGGCGCCATTCGCGACTGCGGCACCATCCGGCGCGGCTCGTTTCCGGTATACGCGGCGGGCGTCACGCATCGCGGGCCGTACAAGGACGGGCCGGGTGAAATCAACGTGGTGATCTCGCTGGACGGCATGACGATCGAGCCGGGCGATTTGATCCTGGGCGACGAAGATGGCCTGCTGGCGTTGCCCTACGACCAGGTGCCCGCGCTGTACGAGGCCGCCTCGGCCAAGCACGCGGTGGAAGAAAAGATGCTGGCCCAGATTGCCGCCGGCACGCTGGACACATCGTGGATCGACGCGCGCATGAAGGCGCAGGGCTGGAAGCCGTAGCGGGCAGCCGTCTTAGCCCCGGCCGATACCCAGGCGGCGCAGCAGCCGGTCCTTCAGCCCGCCCGCGTACGCCCAGGACAGCACCGCCAGCACCAGCATGGTCACCGTGAAGTACGCGCGCGCGGCCAGCGGCACGGGGTTGATCTGCGCGATGGTGCGCAGCGGCTCGTAGTTCGTGAAGTCGCTGGCGGCCAGCGTGCTGAACAGCAGCGCCAGCACCGGCCCCGTGAAATGCGGGCGCTCGCCGCGCGTGGGGTCATTGCCGCGCGACATCCACTGCATCAGGCGGAACAACTGCACCACGAGGGTGGCAAGCGGGATGGCGACCGCCAGCAGCAGGACAAAAAGGGCAACCAGGATCTGAGGCGAATTCATAAATATCGGTAAAGCCCATCATGCGGCTGTTGCATCGGCCGGCGGCTTGCGCTGGCTGCGAAACAACAGGTGCGTGCTGGTCAGGTGAAAACGCATGGCGATGTCGGCGCAGGCCGCATCGCGCGCGCGCAAGGCGGCGATGATCTGGCGGTGGTGTTCCACGCTGCGCAGCATGTCGTCGTGCGTATAGAAATAGAACGAGCCGATGATGATCGGCATGTCCAGCAGGTTTTCCACCATCGTGCGCACGCGCGCCGATTGGGCCGCGTCCAGCAGCGCATGGTGAAAAAGGTTATTGCAATGCTGCACCCGCGCCACCTTGTCGGCATCGTCGGACAGGATGGCGTCCAGCATGCGCTGGTTGATCTGTTCAAGATGGTCGATCTGCTGCGGCGTGGCCCGTTCGGCGGCGCTGCGCGCGGCATAGGGTTCCAGCAGCAGGCGCAGTTCGAACGCTTCGTTGATGTCGCGGTCCACCCAGCCCAGCACCTCGGCGCCGCGCCGGCCTTCGCGCTTGACCAGGCCATCGGCAACCAGCCGTTCGATGGCGCTGCGCACCGGTGTGCGGCTGACGGAGAGTTCGGCCGCGATGTGTTCTTCGCGCAGCCGTTCGCCAGGCAGGAACACGCCGGACATCAGGCGTCGGCGCAGTTCTGCATAGACAAGATCGCGGGCGCTGGTCATGGTGAAGAAGGGGCTTTCCTGGGGGGCGCGAAGAGTTCCAGACTATACCCGAAGGCGACTTGAAAACAGCGTCTGCAAGACGGCCGGCCACGTTGCCGCCCGCCGCCGTTTATGGCTGAATAAAGCCATCCTGTTTCGATGAAGAGCGCACCGCCATGGGCCAGCACAATTTCCCCGCCCTGCCGCCGCAACCCGCCGAGATCGCCATCGGCGTGGCGGCCGGCGATATCCACCATCACCTTGTCACCGCGCCGGATGGCAAGCGCGTGTATCGCCTGTCGGTCTGGACGCCGCCGCTTGACCCGGCGCCGCCCACCGGCTACCCGCTGCTGCTGATGCTGGATGGCGCGGCGGTGTTCGACAGCTTGACGCGCACGCAGGCGGCATTGCCGCCCGGGCGGTCGCTGCAAGCGGTGGTGGTGGGTGTGGACCATGACGATGCCAAGCCGTTTGATCCCAAGGCCAATCTGGCGGCGCGGTCCTACGACTACACGCCGCCATCGCCCGGTGCGGACGCGCCCCGCGGCGCGCCCAACAACCCCGACGCCGTGGGCTGGGCCAAGCGGGGCGGGGGCGCGGATCATTTCCTGGACCTGCTGCTGCAACAGGTGCTGCCGCTGGTGCAGGCGCGTTATCCCGTGGACCCGGGCAACCGCAATCTGTACGGCCATTCGTATGGCGGGCTGTTCGTGCTGCACGCGGCGCTGACGCGGCCGCAGGCGTTTCAGCGCTATGTGGCGGCCAGCCCGTCGATCTGGTGGAACGACCACACCATCCTGCAAGCGCTGGCCTCGCCTGCGCCGGTACTGCCGGCCGGCATCGACGTAACGGTCATGGCCGGCGCCGAAGCCAAAGGCCAGGACGACGCGCCGGGCAGCCCCGAAAGCGTCGTGCGCGCCCTGTCGCGGATTACGCATGTGCGCGCAGACTTGCAGGTGTTTCCCGGCCTGGGGCACGGCGCGATGCTGCCCGCCTCGCTGGCGGCAACGCTGCAACGGTATGTCAGATAGCGCCACGACAGCGCTTGCAGTGCTGCGCTGGCAGCACTACACCCGCTGGTCAAATGCGATCGTCAAGCTCACGCCGCGTCCCGCCGGCCCCAGCCCGGTTCCCCATTCGATTCGCGCGCCGTGCGCCTTGGCAATCTGCGCTACCAGCGACAAACCGATGCCGCTGCCGTGTTCCGCCGTGCCGGGCGGCCGGTAGAAGCGGTCGAACACGCGTTCGCGTTCGGCCGGTGCGATGCCCGGCCCGTCGTCCGACACGCTAAGGTAGGCGCCGCCCGCAACCAGCGGCCCGCAACGAATCTGAATGCGGCCGCCGGCCGGCGTATAGCGCAACGCGTTGTCCACCAGGTTGCGCACCAGCACGCCCAGGGCGTCTACATTGCCCGGCACGGACACGGCTTCGGTGTCCAGGGCAATGCGCTGCTGTCGCGATGCGGCCGGCATTTCGCTGTCGCGCGCGATCATTTCCGCCAGCCGATCCAGCGGCACGGGTTCGATTGCGCTTTCGTCCTGCGCCTGCGTGCGCGCCTGTTCCAGCAACTGTTCGGCCAGCCGCGCCGTACGCGTGGCCACCTGCCGCAATTGCCCGACCGCCTGCGCGCGCGCCGCCTCGCTTTCGCTGCGCAGCGCCAGTTCGGCATACGTGCTTAACGCCGCCAGCGGGGTGCGCAGCTCGTGCGCCGCGTCGGCCACGAAGCGGCGCTCGCGGTCCAAAGAGGCCGACAGGCGTTGCAGCAGGTCGTTGATGGCGCCGACAAAGGGGCGCAATTCGCCCGGCATGCCCGCCGTGGGCACCGGCGTCAGGTCCACGCCGGTGCGGTGCAGGATGGCGTCGCGCGCGTGGTCCACGGGACGAAACGCGCGCCGGATCACCAGCCACGTCAGCGCCATCAGCGTCGGGAACAGCACGCTTAGAAACCACAGACTGCTCCACATGCGGTCGGCGGTTTTCTGCCGCAGCTCTTTAACCGACTTGGCAAACTGCACCTGCACGCGGCCGTCGGCGTCCGACACCGCGTACGCGCGCCACGGTTCACCTTGCAGGATGATGTTGCGATAACCGTCTTGGTAGTCCGGCACCAAGGGCTCGGCGGGCGCCCAGGGCGATTGCAGGACCAGCCGCTTGTCGGCCAGCGACCACGCCTGGAAGTTGGCGGTTTCGCCGTCCATCCGGGCGGGCGCGGACAATTCAAAACGGTCTTCGCGCGACGGCTCCGCTTCCAGCAGGCTGGTGGGAATGGACACCAGCGCCTTTTGCGCGCCGTAGCGCAGGCCCTGGTCGAACATGCCGGTTTCAGCGCGCGTCTGCTGCACGTAGATCAGCGCAAACACGATCAACCCCGTGGCCAGCATGGCAAGCAGCAGGGTGATGGCCACCCGTCGGCGCAGCGTCATCATGGCGCGGTGTCCGCCACGATGCGATAGCCCATGCCGTGCTGGGTTTCGATCAGCCCGTCGCCCAGCTTGCGCCGCAGCTGGTGGATGTACACCGCCACCGTGTTGCTTTCGATCGTGCCGCTGCTGCCGTACACCGCCGCTTCAAGCTGATCCCGGCTGACCGTGTGGCCCATGCGCTGCATCAGCGCCAGCAGCGTGTGGTATTCATGCGCGCTCAAGCTGACGTCGCGGCCGCGTTGCCTGACCCGGCGGCCGGCCGGTTCCAGCACCACGTCGCGGCAGCGCAGCGCCGACACCACACTGTTGCTGCTGCGCCGAAGCACCGCGCGCAGCCGGGCCTGCAGCTCGTCCAGCTGAAACGGCTTTACCAGGTAATCGTCGGCGCCCGCATCCAGGCCCTGGATGCGTTCACTGAGGCGGTCGCGCGCCGTGATGATCAGAACGGGGGTGGTGTCGAAACGGCCGCGCAACGTCTTGAGCAGCGCCAGGCCGCTGCCTTCAGGCAGGCCCAGGTCCAGCAGCACGGCGTGGTAGCCGTGGTCCACCAGCGCCAGTTGCGCGTCGGGCAGGGTGCGCACCCAGTGGACGCTGGCGCCGTCATCGGCCAGGCCCGCGTGCAGCGCGTCGCCCAGCATGGGGTCGTCTTCAACAAGCAGGATACGCAAACACACTCCAGACCGGGACCCGCGCCAGGCGGGCGGCGGGTCTTAAAGAAATTTTAAAAGTTGCAGAAGACAATTCGGGCCGATCCCGTGGGCGGCCGCCCGCGGCCAACGACACGAATGAAAAGGAAGCCCTGATGCGGATGGGTATAGTAGCAAGCGGCCTGATGGCGGGCGCGGTGCTTGGCGGGGCCGGCGTGGCCCAGGCGCAGGGCGCCAACGGCATAGGTTTAGGGGTCGGAGCCATACCGGTCTATGAAGGGTCCAGCGAATATCGCGCCTTGCCCGTGCCGCTGATCAACTACCACTCCGGCAACTTTTTCATCACGCCGCGCATGGGTTTGCCCGCGATGGGGCTGAAGACGTCGCTGGCCACCGACCTGGACGCGGGCGTTTTCGTGGGGCTGAGCCTGGGCCGCAAGGCGGACGACGCCGACCGCACCAAAGGGCTGGACGACATCAAGTTCCATGGCGCCTACGGCGCCTACGTGGAATGGCGGCCGGGCCGGTATTCGCTGGGCGCGGGTTACAAGCAGGCGGCGCGCAGCGGCTATGGCGGCACGCTGGAACTGCGCGCCTCGTACGCAGCGCTGATGACCGAGCGGAACGTGGTGCAGGTTGGCGTCAGGACCGAATGGGCCAACCACGACGCCATGCAGACCTGGTTCGGCGTGACGTCCTCGCAAGCGGCGCGCAGCCGCGAAGGCTTGTCCACCTATTCGCCGTCGTCGGGCTTCAAGTCGGCGGCGCTGTACACCACCTGGACCTATCGCATCGACCCCAGTTGGAGCACCGTGTCCACCCTGGGCGTAAGCACCTTGCTGGGCGATGCGCGTGACAGCCCGCTGACTGAGCGCAAGACGAATATGTTTGGGTCGGTGGGCGTCATGTATCGCTTCTAAGGCGGGACGGCGGGACGGCGGGACGGCGGGGCAGCGGGCTTGGCGGCAGCCGGCTTCCCGGCAGCGGGCGGCCGGGCAACGCGCAGCGCGCAACAAACAAGGCGCAACCCGCAGCGTTATTTTGTTCAAGAAAACGCACCGGGTGCCGGATACAATTTCCGCGCGAAATCCCGGATGTTTCCTCGCTTCCTCGTTTTCCCATTCCCTCATTCCCTTGAGCCCCGCCATGCCCGCCACTTCGCCCGCCCTTCCGCCCGAACCCCAAGCCGTGCACAGCCCGACGACGCGGCACGCGATCTTTATCGTGGCCACGATCAACCCCGGCGCCGACGCCGCGCAAACGGTGCGGTCGTGGTGCGAAGACGTGGCCACGCGCGTGCGCACCGTCAACACGCGCTCGCCGGAGCAAAACCTGTCCTGTGTGTGCGCGTTCGGCTCCGACGCGTGGGACGCGCTGTTCGGCCAGCCGCGTCCGGCCAGCCTGCATCCGTTCCGGGTGTTCGGCGAAGGCGCGCGCGTGGCAGTGGCCACGCCCGGCGATATCCTGCTGCACATCCGCGCCGATTCCATGGACCTGTGCTTTGAAGTGGCAACGCTGCTGATGCAAGGCCTGGGCGACGCCGTGACGGTGGTGGACGAGGTGCACGGCTTCCGCTATTTCGACCGCCGCGCCATCATCGGCTTTGTGGACGGCACCGAAAACCCCGAAGGCCGCGAAGCCGTGAACTTCACCGTCATCGGCGACGAAGACGCCGAGTTTGCCGGCGGCAGCTACGTGCTGGTGCAAAAGTACCTGCACGACATGGCGGCCTGGAACGCGCTGACGGTTGAAAGCCAGGAAGGCGTCATCGGGCGCCACAAGCTATCCAACGTTGAACTGGACGACGACATCAAGCCGGCGTCCTCGCACAGCGCGCTGACCACGCTGGAAGAGAACGGCCAAGAGATCAAGATCCTGCGCGACAACATGCCCTTCGGCCGCGCGGGCATGGGCGAGTTCGGTACGTACTTCATCGGCTACGCGCGTTCGCCCGCGCCCATCGAGCAGATGCTTGAAAACATGTTCGTGGGCCGCCCGGCGGGCAACTACGACCGCTTGCTGGATTACAGCCAGGCGGTGACGGGCGGGCTGTTCTTCGTGCCGTCGGCGCAATTGCTGGAGCAGTTGGCCGAACGCGCGCCGGTCGTGGCTGTTGTCCAGGACGACGCCGCGCCGGTGGTGGCCAGCGCGCCAAGCGCACCGGTCGCACCGGTCGCGCCGGGCGTACCGACCGTGCCGTAGGGGCGGCGGCCGAGGCCGGCAATATCTTGCACCCTGACGCGGTGCCGCGCAGGCGCGGCAGGGCGCAAGAACGCCATCCTCTACGACTAAAGACCGATGCGCCGGTCGCGCCCCGCTGCTACTGTCCGCCCGGAGCAGATCGGCATTGCCGGCCACGGCGCTTTCCGATTGCATCGTCACGCGGCACGTGCCGTGCGGTGGCTGCTGCTCAGCCGATGCCGACGCGGTTTTCTTCGTCGGCAAGCAGCAGGAGAATCGCATGAAGACCAACCATCAACCGTCCACGGCCAGCCAGGCGCAAGACGCCCAGGTCCAGGCCCTGACGGCACAAGAAATCCAGCAGGTCAGCGGCGGCTACGGCCAGAACCGCTCTTTCGGCGTCGTCGTGCCGCAGCGTAGCGTCCCCGGCCAGGGGTCGGTAACCCCGACGTCCGGCAAGACCTTTTTCACGCGCTGATGCAGGGGGGCGCGGCGATGCCATCGCCGCGCACTCCTTCTGGCCTGACCTGCCGTGTCGCTCTATCGCAAACAAGCCCTGGCCGCGCAACGCACCGCGCCGCTGGGCGATATCGTCCTGATCCGACCGGTGTCGTTTGCGCTGGTCACGGCGGCGCTGGGCGGCTTTGTGTTGCTGGTCTGCCTGTTCCTGGCCTTCGGCACCTACACCAAGCGTGCCACGGTCAGCGGCCGGCTTGCTCCGGATACGGGCCTGCTGAAGCTGTATGTGCGCGACGCCGGCGTGGTGCTTGAAAGGCGGGTGCGGGAAGGCCAGCATGTGAACGCGGGCGACGTGCTGTACGTGGTGTCCGGCGACCGGCAAAGCGCCATGGGCGACACGCAGCAAGTCATCAGCGGGCAGATCCGTCAGCGGCAGGACAGCCTGCGCGTCGCGCGCCAGAAAACGTTGTTGCTGCAACAGGGCGAACGCGATCTGTTGACGGCCGGCGTGGCGAGCCTGCGCGCGCAGCTGACGGCCATCGATAGCCAGATCGACGGCCAGCGCGCCCGCATCAAGCTGGCCGAAGACAGCGCGCAGCGCTATCGCAACCTGATGGACAAGGGCTATCTGTCGCCCGAGGAATCCGACGCGAAGCGTGCCGAACTGCTAGAGCAACGCAACCAGTTGCAGGCGTTGCTGCGCGATCGCATCGGCCTGGGACTGGACCTGTCCACACGGCAGGCCGGCTTGGCCGACCTGGGCTTGCGACAGCAAAATCAGCTGGCGCAACTGGACCGCGACCTGGCGGGCGTGGAAGTGGAATTGACGCAAAGCGAAGCGCGGCGCCAGATGCTGGTCACCGCCCCGCAAGCGGGCGTGCTGACGGCCGTGATGGCCGACGTGGGCCAGGCGGTGGACACGGCGCGGCCGCTGGCCACCATCGTGCCGGACGGCGCGAAGCTGGTGGCCGAACTGTATGCGCCCAGCCGCGCGGTGGGCTTCGTGGCGCCGGGCGATGCGGTGCTGATGCGCTTTGCCGCCTACCCCTACCAAACGTACGGCCAGCAAGCGGGCGTGGTGCAGAACGTCACGCAAAGCGCCTTGCCGGAATGGCAGTTGCACGACGGGGCAAGCGCCGATGCCAACCCCCCCGACGGCCCTGGCGGCAACAACGCCAACGCGGGCGCCCCGGGAGAGCCGATATACCGCATCACCGTGTTGCTGCAAACACCGGTGCGCGGACCCGATGGGCAGTCGCTGACCCTGCGCCCCGGCATGCGCCTGGACGCCGACCTGCTGCAACAGACGCGGCGGCTCTATCAATGGGCCATCGACCCGGCCCACCAACTGGCGGGAAAACTATGACGATGCTTGAACGCCTGACGCTGGGCGTCAAACGCCGCGTGCCGCGCCTGTTGCAGACCGAGGCGGCCGAATGCGGGCTGGCCTGCGTGGGCATGATCGCCGGCTTTCATGGGCATCACCAAAGCCTGGCCAGCCTGCGCGGCCGCTTTCCGGTGTCGCTGTCAGGCTCGACCCTGGCGACGCTGATCCATGTGGCCAGCCAGCTGGGGCTGGCATCGCGTCCCGTCAAGGCGGGGTTGGGCGCGTTGGGCAAGCTGGCGCTGCCGTGCATCCTGCACTGGGAGTTCAACCACTTTGTGGTGCTGACCGCCATCAATGGGCGGTGGGCCACGCTGATCGATCCGGCGCGCGGCACCCGCAAGGTCGCCATCAGCGAGTTGTCGGCGTCGTACACCGGCGTGGCCCTGGAGCTTTGGCCCACGCCGGATTTCGTCACCGCGCACGAGGCGCGGCCCGTGCGGCTGCGTGAACTGACCGGGCGCATCTCGGGCCTGGGTGCGGCGTTTTCACAAGTGCTGCTGTTGGCGCTGGCGCTGGAAGTGCTGACGGTGGTGCAGCCCTTCTTTCTGCAATGGGTGGTGGACCATGTACTGAACACCGGCGACCGCGACCTGCTGACCACCTTGGCGCTGGCTTTCGGGCTGTTGATGGTGATGCTGCAACTGACCTCGGTCGCGCGCAGCTGGATGCTGCTGTACCTGGGCACGACGCTGAATCTGCAATGGCGCACCAACGTCTTCACGCATCTGCTGCGCTTGCCGGTCGGCTATTTCGAACGGCGTCACCTGGGCGATATCGTGTCGCGCTTCGGCGCCATCGACGCCATCCAGCGCACCGTGACCACGTCGTTCCTGGAAGCCCTGCTGGACGGCATGGTGATGGTGATTACGCTGGTGCTGATGTTCCTGTACAGCCCGCCGCTGGCGTGGATCGCGTTGGGGGCAATGGCGCTGTATGGGCTTGCGCGGCGGGCCGGCTATGCGTCGCTGCGCTACGCCACCGAAGAGCACATCGTGCACGCCGCGAAAGAACATTCGCACTTTCTGGAAACGGTGCGCGGCGTCAAGGCCATCAAGCTGTTCCAGCATCAGGACGACCGCCGATCACGGTGGCTGGCCTTGCTTGTCAATGAAATCAACGCCGATCTGCGTGTACAGAAATGGACGCTGTTTTTTCGCACGTTCAATGGCTTGCTGTTCGGGCTGTCGTCCATTGCCATTCTGTGGTCGGGCGCGCGGCTGGTGCTGAACGGCCAGTTCACCGTCGGCGCCTTGCTGGCGTTCATTGTTTACAAGACGCTGTTCGACAAGCGCGTGGCGGCGTTGCTGGACAAGCTGGTGGACGTGAAGATGTTGCGGCTGCAAGGCGAGCGCCTGGCCGATATCGTGCGCGAAGCGCCCGAGGCCATCGATGAAACGCCGCGCGACACCGCAGACCCTGGCGCCGGCGCAGGCGTGCGCCCGCCCGTGATCGAGGTGCGCAACCTGCGCTTTCGTTACAGCCCGCATGAACCCTATGTGCTGGACGGCGTGAGCCTGCGGATCGAGTCGGGCGAATCCGTGGCCATCACCGGGCCATCGGGCGGCGGCAAGACCACGCTGGTCAATATCCTGCTGGGCATTCTTACGCCCACCGATGGCGAAGTGCTGGTGGATGGCGCACCGGTGCGCGGCCCGGGCGCGGCGTCGCTGCGCAAGATGGCGGGCACGGTGTTGCAGGACGATGTGCTGTTTGCGGGTTCCATCGGCGAGAACATCAGTTTTTTCGATCCGCGTTTCAATGCCGATCGCGCGCAGCGCTGCGCCCGCATCGCCGCCATTCACGACGATATCGTTGCCATGCCCATGGGCTACAACACGCTGGTGGGCGATATGGGCACGGTGCTGTCGGGCGGCCAGAAGCAGCGCGTGCTGCTGGCGCGGGCGCTGTACAAGCAGCCGTCCGTGCTGTTCCTGGACGAGGCCACCAGCCATCTGGACATCGACCGTGAACGCGTGGTCAACACGGCGATTGCGCGGCTGGCCATGACGCGCGTCATCGTTGCGCATCGCCCGGACACCATCGCCGCCGCGGGCCGCGAGATATCGCTGGTGGAGGGAAAGATCGCCGCCGACAGCGGGCGGCGCAGCGCTACGCCGGCCGGCCGAACACGCCGCCGCGCCGAGCCACTAGCGTCGCCTGTGTGCGATTAAGCACGCCGAGTGCGGCCAGGATGGCCGACACGTGCGTCTTCACGGTTTTTTCCGTCATGCTCAAGCGCTCGGAAATTTCTTTGTTGCGCAGGCCATCGCACATCAGCCGCAACACTTCCTGCTGACGCGGCGTCAGCGTGCGCAGCAGCGCCGCTTCGTCTTGCGTGGGGGGCGCGTCGCCGCCGGCCGCTGACCGGTGCAGGGGCGGGGAGGCATCGTTGATGGCATCCAGCGCGGCCACCAGTTCCTGGCAACTGGCCGACTTGTTCATGAAGGCCTGCGCGCCGGCTTCCATCGCGCGGCGCCGGTCTTCGGGGTCTTCCGAAGCGGATAGCACCAGTACGCGCAATTGCGAACGACGTTGTCGCATGCGCCGCAGCAATTCCGCGCCGGCGATATCCGGTAGGTAGTAGTCCATGATTACATTGGTGATGTCGTCATGGCGGGCCAGCACCTCCAGTGCGTCCCGGCCATTGGCGGCCGGATGCAGCGTCAACGTGGGTACCGCGTTGGCCAAGGCCAGGGCGAGGGCTTCGCGGAACATGGCGTGGTCGTCGACCAGCAGTACGGCCGTCATTCGGTATCTCCAGAGGACGCGGTGGCGTGCGTCGCTTGCAGCAGCGCGGCCACGCGTTCGCGCAGCGCCTGCACCGCAACGGGCTTGTGCAGCAGGGGGATGCCACGGTCGGCGGCTTCGGCCAGGCGGGCGGGGTCCGTGTCGCCGCTGACCAGCAGGGCGGGCAAGTCCGGGTCGTTGTATTCCTCGCGCAGCCGCTCGATGACGTGGATGCCGGTCTCGTGGTCACGCAGGCGATAGTCGCTGACGATCAGCGATGGGCGTTCGGCCAGCGGCAGCACGCGTTCAAACAGGGCGTTACCGCTGGTGGCGCCAATGACGCGGCAGCCCCAGCTTTCAAACAGCATCGTCAAGCCGGCCAGGTTTTGCGCATCGTCGTCCACCAACAGCACCAGCTGTCCGGGCAAGACGGATTCCCCGGCCATCGCGCGCGCATCGGAGGGCGCGGCGCTGACGTTGGACAGGCCCGCTTGGGCGGGGTCCGCGATGGGCGTCGTCAACATGAACGCGGTGCCACGACCCGCCTGCGAACGCAGCGCCAGCGGATGCCCCAGCAGCGTGGCGGTGCGGCGCACGATGGCCAGCCCCAGCCCCAGGCCCTTGCTGCGGTCTCGTTCGGGATTGCCCAGCTGGTGGAATTCCCAGAACACCCGTTCTTGCTCGGCCGCCGGAATGCCGACGCCGTTGTCCCACACTTCAATGCGCAGCTGGCCCGCCACGCGGCGGCAGCCGATCAGCACGCGCCCGCCGGTGGTGTGGGTGATGGCGTTGCTGATCAGGTTGCGCAGGATGCGTTCCAGCAGCACCGGGTCGGACCAGATGCAGGCGGAACACGCGCGCACGCGCAGCGACATGCCTTTTTCGCGCGCTTGCGGGGCGTATTCGGCGCGTAACCGATCCAGCAGCGGGTTCAGCGCAAAGCCCTGCCAACGCGGTTCGATCACGCCGGCATCCAGCCGCGACAGGTTCAGCAAGGCATCGAACAACTGCCCCATTGCCGCCATGGCGCTGCCGATGTTGTCCACCAGATAGTGACCGTGACGTGACAGCGGTTCGTTTGTCAGCAAGCCCAGGAACAGGTTGACCGCGTGCACGGGCTGGCGCAGGTCGTGGCTGGCGGCTGCCAGGAAACGCGATTTTTCCAGGTCGCTGCGTTCGGCGGCAATCTTTTCCTGGCGTACCTGTTCCAGCAGCGCCAAATTTTCATACCCCAGCCGCAGCGCGTCCAGATGCGTGCGGTTCATGCGGTGGATGAATGCCAGCGTGGCGACCAGATAGGCCAGGCCGCCCGTGACCAGCGCCAGGTGGATGGCCGAGGGCTGCGCGGCCAGGGCGATGAACATGGGCGCGAATGCCGGCACCTCGAACGCGTACATCACCGGCAGCAGCATGTAGTTCGAGTAGATGGCGCCGGTGCCCAGCCCGAACAGGATGACGATGAAGAACAGCTGGTATTCCAGCGGAACGAACAGCGTCCAGTAGGCAAAGGGCAGGCCCCACAGCAGGCCGGACGTCAGGTTGCCCACCAGCATGCGCCGCAGCCAGCGTTGGGCGGCGCCGGGGTCGGCGCGATGGTGGTCGTAGGCGATGACGGCGGCCAGGCGCAGCACGCCGACCACTAATGTGGCGCCGATCCACCACAGCACTTCGTGCAGCGGCAAGACGTTGTGCAAGGCGTAAGCCGAGAAGCAGGCCGTGATCAGGGACCCCGCCAGCGCGAAGGGAAAGCTGCGGCGCAAGGCGTCGATCTGCACCTGCTGGATACGGGCGCCGTAGCTGGAGGTGGACGCGGTGGCGGAAGGGGAGTGACCTGGGGTGGGCTGCACCGGCGGATTTTAGACCGATTGCATCGCGCCCGGCTAAAGGTTCCGCCGTGCCTGCCGTAAGCCCAAACGTGGCCGCCTGTTTCGTGGGGGGGGCTGCGTACCCGTGCCGTCCGGCATGGGCTGTGGCAGTAAGAAGGCAAGAATGAAAATCACCTCGTTGCGCAACCGTATTTTATTGATCACCTGCTTTACCGTCGTAGGCGCCCTGGTTTTGTCGGGCATCACCACCTACCAGATCGTGCGCAGCAACATGATGGCAACCATCTCGGGCAACCTGGACGCCATTGCAGCCGGCAACGCCAGCGCCATCGAGCGCTGGTCGGCGGACAAGGCGCAAGCGGTTTCCGCCACTGCCGCCGTGGTGGAAAAGGGCGACCCGCGCGGCCTGACCAAGCTGATGGGTGAGACCAACGGCTTTCCCATTTCGACGATAGGCTGGTCCGACAAGACGTTTTTCTCGACGACGCAAACCGCCGCCGACTACGACCCCACCGCGCGGCCCTGGTACAAGAGCGCGGTCGCGGCGGGCAAGCTGACCGTGACCAAGCCGTACGGCGATTCCGGCACCGGCAAGCTGTACGTGGCGTTCACCGCGCCGATGGTACGCAGCGGGCAGACGGTGGGCGTGCTGAGCGGCGCGGTGCCGCTCGATGGCATCCAGAGCATCATCCGCGCGATCCGTCCCACGCCGTCCAGCCTGGCATTCGTGGTGGCGACCGACGGCCAGGTCATCTCGCACGTGAATGACAAGCTGGCGTTGAAGCCGTCCACCGACGTGGCCCCGGAACTGACCCCGGCCGCGCTCACGGCCATGGCGCAGGAGGGCGCCGACCCCATCACGGTCAGCCTGGACGGCCAGAAAAAGCTGCTGAAGGCACGCCGCATTCCCGGCACCGACTGGTCGCTGGTGATTGCGCTGGACAGCGCCGAAGCCACGGCGGGCTTGACCCAGGTGCTGAACGCCACGCTGATTTCGCTGGTGGTGCTGACCCTGGTGGCCGTGGGCATTGCCAGTGTGGTGACATCCCGCGCCTTCAAGCGCCTGTCGGCCGTGCGCGACGCCATGGACACCATCGGCTCGGGCGACGGCGACATGACGCATCGGCTGGACGTGGTCGGGCACGACGAGGTGGCGCAGATCTCGGCCTCGTTCAACGCGTTTGTCGACAAAATCAGCCATGTGATGCTGGACGTGCGCACGGGCGTACATTCGATGTCGGCCGCCACGCGCGAGATCGACATGGGCAACCGCGACTTGTCGCAGCGCACGGAAACGTCGGCCGGCTCGTTGCAGGAAACGTCGTCGGCGTTGACGCAGATGACCTCCAGCGTGCGCCAGACCGAAGAGGCCGCCGAACACGCCAAGCGCCTGGCCACGGAAGCCAGCGTGGCGGCCGAGCGCGGCGGCAAGGTGGTGACGGACGCGGTGACGACGATGAGCGCGATTTCGCAGTCGTCGCAACGCATTACCGAAATCATCAGCGTGATCGACAGCATTGCGTTCCAGACGAACATCCTGGCGCTGAACGCGGCCGTGGAAGCGGCGCGCGCGGGCGAGCAGGGGCGCGGCTTTGCGGTGGTGGCGGGCGAAGTGCGCACGCTGGCGCAACGCAGCGCCGCGTCGGCACAGGAAATCCGCACGCTGATCCAGGCGTCGGTTGAAAACGTCAAGAGCGGCACCGAGCGCGTGCAGGCGGCGGGCTCGACCATGAGCGAAATCGTGGACGGCATTGCCCGCGTGCAACGCCTGGTCAACGAGATCCACGGCGCGATGACCGAGCAAGCCGTCGGCATCAGCCAGATTGACCGCAGCGTGGCCGACATGGATCAAGCCACCCAGCAGAACGCGGCCCTGGTGGAAGAATCCGCCGCGGCCTCGGCGATGCTGAGCGACCAGGCGCGCGCGCTGGCCGACACGGTGGGACTGTTCAAGCTGCGCGGCGACGCGCACGGTGGCCAGCCCGGCACAATGCTGGCGCTGCCGCGCGCGGCGTAGGACGGGCAGGGCTGGGCAGCGCCGGCAAGCCTGCGGCGGCTGGCGCTTGGCAGGCGTCCCGGCAGGCGTCCCGGCAAGCGTCCCGGCGGGCATCCCGGCAGGCAACCCGGCAGGTTCGCGCCGGGTAAGCCCGGTTCGAATTGCGCCGGGGAGTTGCCCGGCGGCGCGGTTGGCAGCAGAATCCGTCATACCGTGATCGAACAAGGGATGGATGAATGATGGCCGCCGCCACCGCCGTAACGCCGCAGGATGTGATGATTCCCACCGCCCATGGCCGCATCCACGCCAGGGTTTGGTCGGGCGCCGATGCGTCGGGCGCCGGTGCGTCGGGCGTCGATACGTCGGGCGCCGCTGCGTCGGGCGCCGCCGCGTCGGACCGCGCCACGCCAATCGTCCTGTTGCATGATTCCCTGGGCAGCGTCGGCCTGTGGCGCGACTTCCCCGCGAACCTTGCCGCCGCCACCGGCCGCACCGTCATCGCCTACGACCGCCTGGGCTTTGGCGAGTCGGACCCGCACCCCGGCAAGTTGAACGCCGACTTCGTTTTCGACGAAGCGCATGACGCCTTTGCCGCGCTGGCCCGGCACTTTGAACTGTCGCGCTTCATCGCGTTCGGCCATAGCGTGGGCGGGGGCATGGCGGTTGCCATCGCCGCCGCGTATCCGCAGGCCTGCGCGGGCGTCATCACCGAATCCGCCCAGCAATTCGTCGAAGACCGCACGCTGGCCGGCATCCGCGAGGCCGGCGAACAATTTCGCGACCCCGCCCAGCTGGAACGCCTGAAGCGCTACCACGGCGACAAGGCGCAATGGGTGCTGGACGCCTGGGTGCATACGTGGCAATCGGCCGAATTCGCCGATTGGAATCTGGACGACACCCTGCCGCGCGTGCAGGCGCCGTTCTTGGCCATCCACGGCGAAAACGACGAGTACGGGTCGATGCGCCATCCGGACAAATTCGTAGCCTTGGCCGGCGGACCCTCGCGGATGCTGGCGCTGGCCGGCTGCGGCCACGTGCCGCATCGTGAAAACGAAGCGGTGGTGCTGGAAGCCGTGCAGTCCTTCCTGGCCCGGCACAAGCTCTGACCGGCTGAAGCGGCGCGGGTCGCCGCGCGGATAGTTCCAGGCGTTCGGCCGGATTTGTCGCGGCCCGTTCGCCCGTCTTGCCGGACTTGCGCCGGCCTTGCGCCGCCCCTTCAGCCCCCGGCGCGGTTAATTTCTCTAGGCGCCTGCCGTTAACGCGTTAGCAGTTCCAACAAGAATTCAGACAAAAACCCGGGCAGGCACTGCCCACTGCGGACGCCCCATGACCCTAATCAGCTCGTTGGCAGGCGCGACCGGCGTCGCCCCGCTCAGTACTCCCGTTACGGTGATCCGCGCGGGGCAGACCATCGCCCCGGTCGCGACGTCGGCTGACGCCACGGCGTCCTCCCGGTCGTCTGTCGTGATGCTGGGCCAGGGCGTCTCCACCGCCGCCGGCTCGGTCTACGACGAGACCGGCACCGTGCCGGACGCGCTGGCCGTTGCCATGTCCAAGTCCGTGGACGCGCGCACCCGTATCAGCCCGTTCGCCGAGGTGGGCGCGGCGGTGCTTAATCGCTTGCGCACCGACGGCGCCAACCATACCCAGTGGATGCCGTCCACGCGCATCGCGGCGTCGGCCTCGGCCGCTGCCGACGCCGGCCCCTTGTCCGAAGCCGATCTGCGGGCCGACAACGCGGTGTCCTTGCGCATCGACACCGCCAGCGGCGTCAAGGTGCAGGTCACCTTGCAAAGCGGCAAGGAAGGCATGTCGGTGCAGATCGACGTGGCCGAAGGCGAATTGAACGAAGACGAACGCCGCGCCATCGCCGCGCTGTCCGGTGCGTTCCAGGATGCGCTGGACGGCCTGGCCGAGGTGCCGCCGCGCTGGTCGCTGACCAAGCTGGCCAACGGCAGCTCGCCATTGCTGTCCTCGATCAGCCTGCGCGAGACGCGCCTGGTCGACGGCGCCGAGCAGACCGTGGATTTCCAGGCGGACGCCAAGCAAAAGAGTCTGACCGTGTCCAGCGTGATGGGCGTGGTCAAGGTGGATGTGGACCTGACCCAGCCCGTTGCCCTGGGTTCGGCCCAGCAACAGTCGGCCGCCGTCGCCAAGTACTTGCAGCAGTTCGACCGCGCCCAGCGCCGGGGCTCGGGCGACGAGGCGCTGATGAGCACGTTCAAGGATGTGTTCTCGTCCATGCACGGCAGCTATGGCGCCGCGCAGGTTCCGGCGGCCGACACCACCACGCGCCGCTTGCCGGCCGTCGACGCGCATCGCAGCCTGTTGTCGGGCCTGGCGGATTTCTCGGCGTCTATCGAGCAGGTGCGCAACGCCATCAACCCGGCCAAGCCAAAGGAAATCGACGGCTTTTCTTTCCAGGCCTCGCAAAGCAGCCAGGTGTCGGGCAAGGCCGGTTGGGACCTGGCGGTGTCGCAAACGCAGCAGTCCACGTTGACCGCCAGTTATCACCGGTCGTTCTCGCCGGACGTGCAGTTGGCGCTGACCGACGATGAGAAGACGCAGAACTACCTGTACTTCCAGATTCATGACACGACCAGCAGCAAGACGGACGTGGCCTACCAGGAAGGCGTGCTGGCGACCGCAACGCTGAACGAAGCGCGCACGCAAAGCACGCAGGTGTCCAAGTACATCAAGGGCAAGCTGCTGGACCAATCGTTCATGCCGTCGTCCGAATCGAACTCGCGCAACCTGATGTCGCTGGTGCAGGCCGCGAAGCTGGACGAAACCGAGAACGATCCGATGATGCCGCGTGACCAGGCCGAAGAGATCCTGCGCCGCAAGTACCTGGACCTGGCGCATCAGGCGGCCGACTTGCGCCTGGGGTGATCGATTCCGCGTCTGGATCGGCGCGCAAGGTGTCCTTTACTATGGCTGCATGAGCCCACGAAAGACACCCGCCAAACCCCGCGCCGACGCCTGCATCCGCGTTCGCGGCGCGCGTGAACACAATCTGAAGAACGTCGATGTGGATATCCCGAGAGACGCGCTGGTCGTGTTTTCCGGGGTGTCCGGATCGGGCAAATCGTCGCTGGCCTTCGGCACGCTGTACGCCGAAGCGCAGCGGCGTTATCTGGAATCCTTGTCGCCCTATGCGCGCCGCCTGATCGACCAGGTGGGCGTGCCGGACGTGGACGCCATCGAGGGGCTGCCGCCGGCGGTGGCACTGCAACAGCAGCGCGGCACGCCCAATGTGCGTTCCACGGTGGGCAGCGTGACAACGCTGTCCAGCATGTTGCGCATGCTGTATTCGCGCGCCGGCACCTACCCGGCAAACCAGCCCATGCTGTACGCCGAGGACTTCTCGCCGAACACGCCGCAGGGTGCCTGCCCCAATTGCCATGGCCTGGGCTACGTGTACGACGTGACCGAAGCGTCCATGGTGCCCGACCCGTCGTTGACCATCCGAGAGCGCGCCATTGCATCCTGGCCCCCGGCCTGGCACGGCCAGAACCTGCGCGACATCCTGGTCACGCTGGGCTACGACGTCGACATCCCGTGGCGCGAGCTGAAAAAGAAAGACCGCGACTGGATCCTGTACACCGATGAGCAACCCACGGTGCCGGTCTACGCGGGCTTCACGCCGGCCGAGACCCGCGCCGCCTTGCGCGCCAAGCAGGAGCCCAGCTACATGGGCACCTACACCGGCGCGCGCCGCTACGTGATGCACACGTTCGCCACCACGCAAAGCGCGATGATGAAAAAACGCGTGGCCCGCTTCATGACGGGCGCGGCGTGCCCGGCCTGCGATGGCCGCCGCCTGAAGCCCGAGGCGCTGTCCGTGACGTTTGCGGGCATGGATATCGGCAGCTTGTCGCGCCTGCCGCTGGCGCGCATCGCCGAGGTGCTTACGCCCGCCGCACGCGGCCAGTTCGACGCGCCCGCCACCGCCGGTGCGCGCAGCCGCGCCACCACCCGCAAGGACAACGCGCGCCGCGTCGCGGCCGGGGGCCTGGCGCACGCGGGCAGCACCGATGTACGCCGCACGCCAGACCTGTCTCCGGAAAAGCGCATCGCCGCGCAGCGCATCGCGCATGACCTGGTCGAGCGCATCGGCACCTTGCAGGCGCTGGGCCTGGGCTACCTGGCGATGGACCGCGCCACGCCCACGCTGTCGCCGGGCGAGCTGCAACGGCTGCGCCTGGCCACGCAGATCCGCTCCAATCTGTTCGGCGTGGTGTACGTGCTGGACGAACCGTCGGCCGGCCTGCATCCCGCCGACGGCCAGGCGCTGCATCGCGCGCTGGACCAACTCAAAGACGCGGGCAATACCCTATTCGTGGTCGAGCATGACCTGGACACCCTGCGCCGCGCCGACTGGCTGGTGGACGTAGGCCCGGGCGCGGGCCAGCATGGCGGGCAGGTGCTGTACAGCGGCCCGCCGGCAGGCTTGAAGAAGGTGCCTGATTCGTTGACGGCGCGCCACCTGTTCAACGCCGCGCCGGCCGCCAGGGTCGCCGTGCGCGAGCCCGCCGGCTGGCTGTCCTTGCGCGGCATCCATCGCAACAACCTGCACGGCATCGACGCGCGTTTTCCGCTGGGCGCGTTCACGGCGGTGACGGGGGTGTCGGGCTCGGGCAAGTCCAGCCTGGTCAGCCAGGCGCTGGTCGAATTGATTGGCGAGCACCTGGGCCAGGAACCGGTCGCTGAAGAACCCGATGGCGATCTGCCGCGGGCCGATGGCCCGCCGCGCACGACCGGCCGCATCGACGCAGGGGCCGACGCCATCAAGCGGCTGGTCAACGTGGACCAGAAGCCCATCGGCCGCACGCCCCGATCCAACCTGGCGACCTACACCGGGCTGTTCGACCACGTGCGCAAGCTGTTTGCCGACACCCGCGCCGCCAAGTCGCGGCGTTATGGGGCAGGCCGATTTTCGTTCAACGTGGCGCAAGGCCGCTGCGACACCTGCGAAGGCGAAGGCTTCGTGCACGTTGAACTGCTGTTCATGCCCAGCGTGTACGCGCCATGTCCCGTCTGCCACGGCAGCCGCTACAACGCCAAGACGCTGGAAATCGAATGGAACGGCCGCAACATCGCCCAGGTGTTGGCGATGACGGTGGACGAAGCGCTGGCGTTCTTCAAGGACGAACCCGCGGTCCAACGTCCGCTGTCCCTGCTGCACGAGATCGGCCTGGGCTATCTGCGCCTGGGGCAACCCGCCACCGAGCTGTCCGGCGGCGAAGCGCAACGCATCAAGCTGGCCACCGAACTGCAACGCAGCCAGCGCGGCAACACGCTCTACGTGCTGGACGAACCCACCACCGGCCTGCACGCGGCCGATGTGGACAAGCTGATGGCGCAACTGCACGGCCTGGTGGATGCCGGCAACACGGTCGTGGTGGTGGAACACGACCTGCGCGTGGTCGCCAACAGCGACTGGATGATCGACGTGGGCCCCGGCGCGGGCGACGAAGGCGGCCGCATCGTGGCCGAAGGCGCCCCGGCGCAGGTCAGCCGGGCAGGCAAGGGCGCCACGGCGCCGTTCCTGAAACGGGTGCTGGCGGGCGGTTGACTTGGGGGAACCCCGGTGAGCCTGTGCGCTACAACTCGCTTTCCAGCGTCTTCTGCATGCGTTCCATGCTTTCCTGGCTGACCTGGATCACGCCGGTGCCGGGTTGGTCGATGTCGACGATGAAGGTCAGCACCAGTGAGATCAGCGCGGCGAACAGGCCAGTGGATACCAGCCGCCTGCGGTTGTGCAGGCCGGTGCCGTAGGCAATGAAACCGACGGCGCCGATGCTGACGATGAACAGCAGGTAGAACACCGGTTCGGGCACGTGGTTTTCCAGGGCGACGCGGCGCTTTTCGTTCACCTGGGCCATCTCGTTGATGGCCTGGATGAACATGATGGTGGCGATGGCGGGCGGGTTGTCGGCGCTGGCGGCGGTGATGGCGCGGATCTCGCGTTCGATCCGGCGGGTGGTGACGTTGGCGGCGTCAAAGCGCTGCGCGTCGTTCTCGGCATCGTGCAGTTCCAGCGCGGCGCGTATGTATTCCAACAGCAGCGGTGGGACCTTTTCGCGCGCGGCCGGCGCGATCAACTGAGACCGCCAGTACGCGTTGCCGATGGCGTTGGCCTCTTCCAGCACCAGGTTCTTGCGCGCCTCGAAGCGCGTCACCGACATCGCGAACGTAAAGCCCAGCAGCAGGGCCAGCAAGCCCAGCAGGGCGGTTTGCAGTGCGCTGATGTGCGTCTTGTGCGCCTCGTCCGCCGGCTTGCGTTGCTTGCGGCCCAGCCGGAAGCAAAGTTCGATCACGCCCAGGAATACGATGACGCCGATGAAGAAGAGATAGGACTCGTTGAAATTCCGCAGCATGGCGCTCCCCGTCGGACAGTCGCCAGCGTATGCGGATTGCCTGGCCGCGGCAAGATCTGACATGCCCGGGTGCCTGTCAGCGAAACGCCAACATCTTGGGGTAAGGTGTCGACTTTCCCCTATCAAGACCCGCACGGAGCAGAACTTGAAAACCCGCAAACTCGGCCGTACCGACCTGGATGTCAGCCTGATTGGATTGGGCACCATGACCTGGGGCGAACAAAATTCCGAGGCCGACGCCCATCAACAACTGGACTACGCGCTGTCGCGCGGCGTGAACCTGGTGGACGTGGCCGAAATGTACCCGGTGCCGCCCAAGCCCGAAACGCAAGGCCTGACCGAAACCTATATCGGCACCTGGCTGGCGCGCACCAAGCGCCGGCAGGACATCGTGCTGGCCAGCAAGGTGGCGGGCCCGGTGCGTGACCCCAAGCGCCCCGGTCACATCCGCGACGGCAAGACCTTTCTGGACCGCAAGAACTTGACCGAAGCGCTGGACGCCAGCCTGAAGCGCTTGCAGACGGACTACCTGGATCTGTACCAGCTGCATTGGCCCGACCGCACGACGGCCACCTTCGGCCAGCTGAACTACCCGTGGGTTCAGGACGAGCACACCGTGCCGATCGAGGAAACCCTGTCCGTGCTTCAGGACTTCGTGCGCGCCGGCAAGGTGCGCCACGTGGGCGTGTCCAATGAAACGCCCTGGGGCCTGTCGCAGTTCCTGCGTCATGCGGACACGCAGAACCTGCCGCGTGTCGTGTCGATCCAGAACGCGTACAGCCTCTTGAACCGCGTGTTTGAAATCGGCCTGTCGGAATTCACGCACCACGAAGGCGTGGGCCTGCTGGCGTACTCGCCCTTGGCGATGGGCATGCTTTGCGGGAAGTACCTGAATGGCGCCCGGCCCGAAGGCGCGCGCCTGACGCGCTACACGCGTTTCACGCGCTACAGCAATCCGCAGGCCGAAGCGGCCACCGCCGAATACGTGGCGTTGGCGCGCGAGCACGGCGTGTCGCCCACGCACCTGGCCCTGGCCTGGGTGAACCAGCGCCCGTTCGTCACCAGCAACCTGATCGGCGCGACCTCGCTTGAACAGCTCAAGGAAAACATCGACAGCGCGGATGTGACGCTGTCGCCGGAACTGTTGAAGGCGATCGACGCCATCCACGTGCGCTACCCGAACCCGGCGCCTTGATTGTGACGGCCGCCGCCACCCCGCGTGACCGCGAGCAGGCGCTGGCCATGCACTTTGGCACCACCAAAGACGGGCTGGTCTATTTCACGCATCACCAGAAGGGCAAGCGCTACGTGGCGCGGCCGGGCACCCCTGGCGTGGCGCAGGCCGGCGCGGCCACTTCCACTGCACTGGACCAGACCTATCGCGTGACCGTGCAGGATTCGCAAGCCAGCGCCGACGCAATGCGGCTGCTGTCACCCGTTGCGATCGTGGCGGGCACGGGCTTCGTATTGGCGAACCCGGCCGTGGTGTTGTTCGCGTTGCCTGTGGCAGGGCTGGAGCCATAGGGGGCGACGGCTGATGGGGGACGAACTGCCCCCACGTTGCGCCGACTTACGGGTTCACAGGCTGCCAGCCGGCTCAGGCATCCACCTGATCCCATTGCAGGCCTAACGCAGCCGCGATGCGCTCGCGCGTGGCCTTGCGCGGGCGCGCGGCAGTGGCTTCCATTGCTGCGTAGCTGGGTTGACGGATGCTCAAGCGGGAAGCCATTTCATTTTGGGTGACTCCCAGGTATTCGCGCCATGCACGAATGATGCTCCAGTCATTTCGAGTCATCAGCAAGATGACCTCGTGTGGAGTCGTCCCGTCGCCGGGAATGCGCACATCTCGTCGGGCTGGCGCGGACTGCGCTTGCGTGAGTTCAAGGTATTCGGAATAGGGCAGGACGACAAAGGCCGGTTTGCCGTTAGCCTTCAGGATAGTGGGATGCAGCTTCATGGCCGACTCCATTTAGTACGTATTGTCGTCGCGCTTTTTAACTTCCTGAATGTCGATGATGCGAATGACGACATCTGCATCGAACAGGACCCGGTAGTTGCCGACCCGAAGACGGTAACCATACTGGTGGTTTGTCAGGGCCATAACGTTTGGGACGTTGGGAAGATCGGCCAGCGTAGTCACGGCATTGGCAATGCGTCTACGATCGGGACCCTCGACCTTCGCCAACTGCCTTACCGCCTTCTTGCACCAATTTATGCTGAACATTCGCGCTCCGCTGGCGTGTCGGGATTATAGCCATAAAGCTATATAGCTTTATGGCGCCGTGTTGTAGTCTGAGAGACGGCATTCTTGTCGCTAACGATGCCGCTACTTCCCTCGCGCGTACGGCCTTAGCGCCAGCCTCAAGCTCTAGTGGGCACTTCCCACAGGCGATCGGGCTGGAAGTCGGCTTGTTCGCCTTTCTTGGCGTAGCCCAGCGGGTTGGCCACGACGCGGCAGCCGTCTTTGATGTAGTCGTGCGCGCAGTGCAGGTGGCCGTGCATCCAGCAATCGGCCAGGGGCAGCAGCGCGTCCAGCGCGTTGCAGAACCCGGCGGTGCCGGGCGTGACGCCATAGCGCGGGTCGGCGCTGGCCAGCGTGGGGGCGAAGTGCGTGATGGCCAGGGTGGGGCCGTCGAACGGCGTGCGCAGCGCGTCGGTCAGCCACTGCTGGCAGGCCAGGCCCTGTTCACGCATTTGCTCGGCCATGAAGGGGGCGCCGTTGCGGCGCATTTGCGCCTTTTCCAGATAGAAGTCGGCGGCGCGAAATGCCTTGGCGCGCTTGGCCAGGGCCACGCCCAGCGTGTCGGTGTCGGCGGCCAGCGCGTCAAAGTCCGTCCATAACGTGGTGCCCACCAGGCGCACGCCGTCAATCACACAGGTTTCGCGTTCCAGCCACTGTATGTCCAGCGCGTGGCAGAGCTCGCGCAGCCGTTCATGGGCCTCGTCGAAATCCAGGTTGTCGTATTCATGGTTGCCGGGCACGAACACTACGGGCGTGGGCCAGCCGTTGCGCGGGGCGTAGTTGCCCAGGCCGAAATCGTTGCTGGCCAGCTTGGACCCCTGGCGGTACGAACCGATGTCGCCGGCCAGAACCAGCAGGTCGGCCCCGGGTATGGGACTTGCCACGAAAGTCGGGTCGGTTTCCAGGTGCAGGTCGGAGAGCAATTGAATTTTCATGAGCAATATCTTAGGCCACCTGGCCGGGGGCTGACATGCGCGCAAGGGCCCATCCATGCGACACTTTCCCATTGACTCGCCACAGACAAACAGGAGAACGCCCATGCGTATCGCGATCGCCACGGCCGCCGCGCTGCTGCTGGCCGCCAGCGCCCACGCGCAGCCGCAGCCGCAACCCATGCCGCTCAAATGCGGCAAAGGCTCCACGCAGACCGACATGAACTTGTGTGCCGACCAGGCCTATCGCCAGTCCGACAAAGATCTGAACGCGGCCTACCGCAGCGTCATCGACCGCCTGAAAGACGACAGCACCAAGACGACCCAATTGCAGGCCGCGCAAAAGGCATGGCTGTTTTTTCGCGATGCGGAATGCGCGTTCTCGTCGGGTGGCGCCACCGGCGGCAGCATCTACCCCATGGTCTTGAGCCAGTGCCTGGACAAGCTGACGCAGGCACGCACCAAAGAACTGCGCGCCTACCTCAAGTGCAAGGAAGGCGACACCAGTTGCCCGGTGCCCGGCGCACAATGACGGCTACCGCCGCCCAACGGAGTGCCGCCCAGCGGGATGCCGCCCAACGGGATGCCGCCCAACGGGATGCCGCCCAGCGTAGCGCCGCCGAGCAAGATGCCGCCGGCCTGATTGTGGACGCCCATGGCGCACCGCGCTGTTTCTGGCAGCCGTCCATGCCTGACTACCACGACCACGAATGGGGCCGCCCCGTGGGCAGCGACCGCCGGCTGTACGAAAAGATCTGCCTGGAAGGCTTTCAAGCGGGCATGGCCTGGATCACCATCTTGCGCAAGCGCGAGGCCTTTCGCGAGGCGTTCGACGATTTCGACTTCGAACGCGTGGCGCGCTACACCGACCAGGACGTAGACCGGCTGATGGCCAACCCGGGCATCGTGCGCAACCGCGCCAAGATCGTATCCACCATCAACAACGCCCGTCGCGCCGTGGACCTGGCGCTTGAAACCGGGTCCCTGGCGGCCTGGCTGTGGCGGCATGAGCCGGCAGCCACCGAGCGGCCGAAGACGGTGGACCTGGCGTACTGGAACGGCAACCCGACCTCGGCCGCATCGGTCTCGCTATCGAAGGCCCTGAAAAAGCGTGGCTGGACGTTCGTGGGGCCGACCACGATGTACGCCTTCATGCAAGCCGTGGGCATGGTCAACGACCACATGAGCGGCTGCGTATGCCACGCCGCCGTCCAGGCCGCGCGCGCACAATTCCAAAGGCCGTAGCCTGGGCCTGGCGTGGGCCTGGCCAGGGGGCCGGTTTTTTCCTTTGCGGACATCATCCCAATCGGTCGTCTTGATGGTTTAATCGGGCCTCAACGGATCCCAACAAGGCGGCGCCATGGTGACCCTTACGTCGACGGCCGCGGATGCCCAGCCGGCGCCGCGCACCATTGCTCCGCTTGCCCCGGGCAGCCGCATCGCCGTCATCGGCGGCGGCGTGGCGGGCCTGAGCGCGGCATGGTTGCTGTCCGAGAAATTCTCGGTGACCTTGTTCGAAGCGCAGGAACGCGTCGGCGGCCACACCAATACCGTCAACGCCCGGGTGGGCGACATCACCCATCCGGTGGACACCGGGTTCCTGGTGCACAACGACCTGACATACCCGCACCTGATCCGTTTGTTCAAGCATCTGTCGATTCCGGTGCATGCCAGCGACATGACGTTCAGTGTGTCGCTGTCGCAGCCCGACCTGGAATGGGCCGGCACCAATCTCAACACCGTCTTCGCACAGCGCCGCAACCTGCTGCGTCCGGCCTTTCTGGGCATGCTGCGAGACATTCTGCGTTTCAACCGCCACGCCGCCGCTTACCTGGCGCGCAGCGGGCCGCATGCGCTCTTGGGCGACCTGCTGGATGCCGAGGGCTACGGCCTGGCGATGCGCGACTGGTATCTGCTGCCCATGGCGGGCGCCATCTGGTCCACGCCGCCCAGCATGGTGCTGGCGCAGCCGGCCCGCACGTTCCTGTCGTTCTGCCTGAACCACCGCTTGTTGCAGGTGGCGGGGCGGCCGCAATGGAAAACGGTTGACGGTGGCGCGCAGCGGTACGTGCAAGCGATGCTGCCACGCATCAAGCAGGTGCGCGTGGCCAGCCCGGTGCACACCGTCAAGCGCGTGGGAGGCGGCGTGCAGGTGCGCACGGCGGGCCACGTTGACGACTTTGATGCCGTGGTGCTGGCGTGCCACGCGCCCACATCCTTGGCGATGCTGGATGCCACCGAGGCCGAGCGCGATGTGCTGTCGCGCGTGCGCTATCAGCCCAATCTGGCCGTGCTGCACACCGACACCGCGCTGCTGCCGCGCCGCCGGGCGGTGTGGTCGGCCTGGAATTATCTGGCCGGCCCGTCGCCGGATGCGCCCATGTCGGTCAGCTATCTGCTTAACCATTTGCAGCCGCTGCCGTTCAAGCAGCCCGTGATCGTCACGCTGAACCCGCAGCAGGAGCCGGCGCCCGACACGGTGCTGGGTCGCTACGATTACGAACATCCCATTCTGGACGCCGACGCAGTGCTGGCGCAGGCGCGCCTGCCGGAGATCCAGGGCCGTGCGCGCGTGTGGTTCTGCGGCGCCTGGACGGGCTACGGCTTTCACGAAGACGGGCTGGCGTCCGCCATCCGCGTGGCGGCGGACTTTGGCGTGACGCCGCCATGGGGCGCCGCGCCATGAACGCGGACGGCCTGATCGAACTGATGCGTGCGCGCGTGTTGCACGCACGCACGCGACCGGTGGCGCACCGTTTCACCTACCCGGTGTTCTGCCTGCGCCTGCGCATCGATCAGGCGCCGCGTGTTGACGGCCGCGCGTCGTGGTTGTTCGGCGTGAATCGTCGGCGCCCGGTGGCATTTCACTTTGCCGACCATGGCGCGCGCGATGGCGGTGATCCGATGGCATGGTTGCAATCGCGGCTGACCATTGCAGGCGCGGACATTGACGTAGGCGCGGTGTGGTTGCAGTGTTTTCCGCGCCTGTTCGGTCACGTCTTCAACCCCGTCAGCTTCTGGCACGTGCACGACACACGGGGGGATTTGCGGGTGCTGGTGGCCGAGGTCAACAACACCTTTGGCGAGCGCCACCAGTACGTGCTGCGCGCGCCCGACGGCGGCGTCATCCAGGACGGCCAGGTGCTGCAAAGCGACAAGGCGTTTCACGTGTCGCCGTTCTGCGAAGTAAGCGGCATCTACCGGTTTCGGGTTGAACGTCGCGATGGCGCGCACGCTGCCATCATTGACTACCACGACGACCCCGCCCAGCCGCAGCCGCTGCTGCACACCGCCATTCGGGGCCAGAGCGTGCCATTGACCACGGCGGCGTTGCTGCAAGCGGTGGCGGCAATGCCGTTCATGACGCTGGGCGTGGTGTGGCGGATCCATTGGCAGGCGTTGCGGCTGTTCCTGTTGAAGGTGCCGTTTCATCGCAAGCCGCCCGCGCCGGCCGGCGAGGTGACGGCGCCGCCGCCGCGCAAGCACCCCTGAAATTCCCCATTGATTTGGTTGCGATCCGCAATTATATTGGTTGCGAACCGCAACTTTTAAGTGGGCACGCCATGGATCTGATCGACTTTCCCCCTCAATCCCGCGAGCAGACCATCCGCGACCTGCGCGAGTTTTCCCGCAAGCTGGTGCGCGAACTCGGCTTCATGCGCACGTCGCTGGCGGGCAGCGAGCTGGCCCCGTCCGCCGTGCACGCCATCATCGAAATCGGCTTGCAGCCGGGTATTCAGGCGCGCGATCTTGCGGTCATCCTGCGGCTGGACAAGTCCAACACCAGCCGGCAACTGGCCAAGCTGGAATCCGCCGGGCTGGTGGCCCGCGAGGTCGATAGCGCCGATGCGCGTTCATCGAAGCTGACACTGACGGATGCCGGGCTGGCGCTGCGCGCGCGCATTGACCAATTCGCCACCGATCAGGTGTCGCACGCGCTGCGCCGGATGACGCCTGACGACCAGCAGTCCCTGATTCGTTTCATGTCGCTGTATGCGGATGCGTTGTCGCGCGAAAACCCGAACGTGGCGCCGGCCGCCTTTGCCATCGACGAGCAGATCGTCGACGGCTACGGCCCGGGTTGCATCGGCGACATCGCCAGCCTGCACGCGCGCTACTACGCGCAGGCCTCGGGCTTTGGCGTCTACTTTGAACGCAAGGTGGCGACGGAGCTGGCGGCGTTTGCCGAAACCTTGCCCGATCGCGGCAAGGGTATGTGGCGGTACGCGGAAGCCGAGCCGGGCGGGCGCACGCTGGCGTCCATCGTCATCGACGGCGACATGGCGGCGGGCCAGGCGCATCTGCGTTGGTTCATCGTGGACGATGCGCTGCGCGGCATGGGCGTGGGGCGGGCGCTGTTGGCGCGCGCGCTGGCGTTTGCCGACGCGCACTACCGCGAGACGTATTTGTGGACCTTCAAGGGGCTGGACGCCGCGCGCCACCTGTACGAAGCGGCGGGCTTTGTGCTGACGCACGAACAGGAAGGTCGGCAGTGGGGCAGCGTGGTGGTGGAACAGCGCTTTGCGCGCCGCCGGCCGTGATGCGGGTGTTGCGCGGGGGGCGGGTGTTGCGGGGGGGGCCGCCGGTTTAGCTTGCCCGCTGGATCACGGCGTAGATCGCCCCTTAGATCGCGCCTCAGATCGCGCCTCAGATCACGCTGATGCGCAATTCCGCCAGCAACGCCGCCGCCTGCGTCTTGGAAATGGTGGCGCCTGCCAGCCGCGCGGCGGCGGTCAGGTCGATTCCGTTCAGATCCACTTCGCGCAGGTCCGCGCCCTCGAAGCGCACGTTTTTCAGGTTGGCGTTGCGCAAGCTGCCGCCATGAAAGACGGTGTCGCGAAAATCACTGCCGGCCAGATCCGCGTCGGAAAAGTCCAGCTGCATGATGTTCGATTTGCGAAACGACACGCCCCGCAGCAGCGCGCCAACCAGCAGGCATTCTTCCAGGCTCCAGCCCAGGCACGCGATGCCGTCGAAGTCCGACCCGGTCAGTTTGCAACCCTGGAAGCGGGCGGCGGCCAGGCGTGCGCGTCGCCAGTTGGCGTTGTTCAGGTCGCAATGTTGAAAGACCGCATCGCTGGCGTCCGCCGACGCAAAGTTGGCCTGGCCGCCCCGGCAACGCAGCCACGTGGTGTCGGCCAGCGTGGCGCCCTGAAACGACGCACCGGCGATGGCGCAGCCCGTGAAGCGCGCCCCGCGCAAGTCCAGGCGGGAAAAATCAGCGTGTTGAAAATCGCAGTCTTCGAATGACAGCGGCTGGCCCGCCGCGTGATCGATCAGTGCCAGCAGGGTGTTGCGGTCCACGTCCTGGCCGGTCGTGGTGTGAAGCAGGTCTTGCGTCATGCGTGTTGTCTCGGGTTTGCCTACTGGAAGATTTCGCTTTCCACGCAGAACGCAACCAGTTCCTGGTCGGTCTGCACGTTCAGCTTGCGCATGGCGGATATTTTCTGGCCGCTGACGGTCTTGACGCTGCGCTTGAGCGTTTCGGCCACCTGCATCATGGATTCCCCACGGATGAAATGGCGCAGCACCTCGAACTCTTTGGGCGACAGGCTGTTGATGCGTTCGCCGATGAATTTGCTGCGCGAATCCACCGTGCCATCGCGCTGGAATCCAGGAGGATAGTACTTGCGCCCCGCTTGCAGCGTGCGTAGCGCGGTGACAATTTCAGCCAGGTTGTCGCGCTTGAGCACCACGGCGGCAACGCCCGCGTCGTACATGGCCGAGATGATCATGGGGTTGGACACCATGGTCAGCACCACCACCTGCGTCTTGGGAAACCGCCGCGTCAGGAACTTGACCAGGCGTATGCCGTCGCCATAGGTTTCGTCGCCCGGCATGGAATAGTCGGTGATGACAACATGGGGAAGGTCGTGGGTCAGGTGGTCGACCAGCGCCGTCGGGTTGTCGAGCAGCCCGGTGACTTCAACGCTAAGATCCTTTTCCAGCAGATCCCGCATGCCTGCGAGCACCAGCGGGTGATCGTCGGCCAGGACAATTCGGAGTCGTTCCATTCTGGGGCGCCGTGGGGTGAACGTGGGGGTAATCGGGCTCATTCTGTACCAAGACTCAGACTTGAGCCAGCAGGATCCTGAGCGCTTGTGTCAGCTTGACCGTTTCCTGGAACACGGCGTCGTCACCGCCGTCGCGCCTGAGCTTGACTTCGATGGCTTGAAAATCCGATGACAGTGTTGTCATTTTGACCATCACCAACGCGCCACGCATCCGGTGCATGGTCTGCAACGCGGCGGGCACGTCGCGGCGGGCAATGGCCTGGTCCAGATTATTCAGGTCGCTGTCCATGGTGTCCAGGAACAGGCGGCGGTACTTGGCGGGCACCAGCGGTTCGGGGGGCAAGGCGTCGGCGGGGGCAGGGGCTTCGGGGGCGTCGACGGGCGAGGGCGGGGGCGCGGGGGCGTCGGTGTCCGGTTGCACCGGCGTGATGCCGCCCAGATGGCGGCGCAGCGCGCTCAGTTCAATGGGTTTGACCAGCCACGAATTCATGCCCGCGGCCATGCAACGCGCTTCTTCATCGCGCATCGCGTTGGCGGTGACGCCGATGATGGGCTGCGCAAAGCCGCGCATGCGCAGTTCGCCCGTCAGCTCGTAGCCGTTCATTTTGGGCATGTTGACGTCGGTCAGCAGCACGTCGTAATACGCCATGTTCCACATCGACAGCGCTTCGGCGCCGTTGCCCGCCACCGTCACGGTGCAACCCAGCTGCTCCAGCTGATGGCGCAAGGTGGCTTGGTTGATAGGGTTGTCCTCGGCGACCAGCACGCGCAGGTTCAGGGGCTCCAGCGGCGCGTTGGCGGGGGATTCGGCCGGCACCGGCGGGTCGCCGCGCAACAAGCGCGAAATGCCGAAGCCGATGCTGTCCAGGTCGTGCCCGTCAACCTGCACCGGCATGCCCGTCGCGGATTCGCGCGGGTCGCCGGCCGACAGGAAATGGCCGATCCAGTTGGCGGGCGGCGCTTCCGAGTCGCCCAGGATGTCGAGCAGCACGTCGTCGGCCTCGCCGGGGCCCAAAGGCGTCGACGCGGGCTGGGCGGCCGCGCCCCAGCGGGTCAGCCATTGGCAGACGTTGTCGCTTAGTTCGCGATGCGGGCTGCGCACCACGACGCGGATGCCGTGCAGGTCGGGTTCGTCGATGGGTGGGCCGTCGGCCGGCTGTAGGGCCAGGTCCAGCGAGAAGCTGCTGCCCAGGCCCAGTTCGCTGGTCAGGCGGATATCGCTGTCCATCAGCTTGGCCAGGCGCGCACAGATTGACAGCCCGATGCCCGCGCCGCGCACGGTGTGGCTGGCGCTGTCGATCTGGTAGAAGGGGCTGAAAAGCTGGGCCTGGTCTTCCTTGTCGATGCCGATGCCGGTGTCCACCACTTGCAGCGTCAGCACTTGCGCGCCGTCGGCACGCTCGGCGCCGCGCAGGCGCACGATGACATGGCCCGATTCGGTGAATTTGATGGCGTTGCTGAGCAGGTTGCTGAGGATCTGCCGGATGCGCACCGGGTCGCCGGTGACCCAGGGCGCCACCGAATCGTCCACGCTGGCAAACAGCAGCAGCCCTTTCTGGCGGGCCAGTGCCGCAAATGACCGGGTGCAGCTTTCCACCAGTTCACGCGGGCGGAACAGGGTGGATTCCAGCGCCAACTGGCCGGATTCGATCTTGGTGATGTCCAGGATGTCGCTGATCAGCTGCAACAGGATCACCGACGAATTCTGGATGCGCTCAAGGTGCTGGCGCTGCTCGGCGTTCAGCTCGGTCATGCCCATCAGTTCCAACGTGCCCAGCACGCCATACAGCGGCGTGCGGATCTCGTGGCTCATGGTGGCAAGAAAGGTGGATTTGGCTTCGCTGGCCTTGTCGGCGTCGCGTTTGGCCTGCGCCAGCGCGCGTTCGATTTCCGCTCGCGCGCTGATGTCCGCAAAGGCGCACAGCACCACGTCCTGCTTTTTGTAGCGCGTGGGCGAATAGGCCACGTACAGCGGCCGGCCGTCGTCGGCGTGAAAGGTTTCGATATTGCCGGGCTGGGACGCGTTGAGCACCTGGTCCAGCAAGGGGCGGGCGGCGGGCGAATCGCGCAGGCCCTGGCCGGTGGCCGCGCCCAGCCATTCCAGCGCCAGGCTGTTGGCGAACAGCACGTCGCCATTGGCGCGCGCCAGCACGCATAGGGCGATGGGCGCCGTCTGGATCAGCGTGCGGTTGAATTCCTCGCTTTCGGCGATGTCGCGGTGGGCGCTTTGCGCCGGCTCGATCACGCGCCGCGTGTACCAGCGCTGATAACCGATGCCGCCCGCCAGGCTCAACAGCAACATCAGCGCGGCGCTGACGGGCAGCCACAGGTTGTCTTCGAAGAAATTGCGGTAGGTGACGCGGTAGCGCGCCGTCCAGATGCCGGTCGGGTCCGACACTTGCAGGATCAGCCCGCCCGCCGTGGCGCGCAGGCCGCTGTGCTCGACGTTGGGCACCGGGCCGTCGCCGATCATCAGGCCGATGTCCCGATGCGACAGCCAGAACCCGTCGTATTGGATAGACGGCAGCGCGCGATCGTAGATGTTGATGCGGCGGCGGCTGAACAGGGTGGCCACATACAGGTCGGGCTCCCCGCCCGCGCGGTTGGCCCAGGCCGAACCGGTCAGGCCCGCCGGCATGATGCCCACCATGCGATCAGGCAGCCCGGCCGGCGGAAACCAGCGAATTTCGGCGTGTGCCGTGCCCACGCCGGAGGCCGGCGCGTTCAAGGTTGCGGATGCCTGGTCGTCACCGCCCTTGGCAAGCTGCGTGCGGACGGCGTCGTTGACCAGCAGCAGGGTGTCTTCGACCAGCGGTTCGCCGTAGCCCGGCTTGACGTTGATGGCGGGCACGGCGACGCCCACGCTGTCGGTGCGGTTGACGAGAAACGCCGCGGCGGCCGGAAAGTACGAGTTGGCCCAGAACGTGCTGTAGAAGTCCGCGAAGTAGCCCGCCGCCGCGGGCACGGGGCTGTCGGCCACCGGGCATTCGGCGGGATAGGCGCAAAACAGCGAAAAGGGCATGGCGACCAGGGCGTGCTGGCCGCGATAGACGCGCATGCCCGGTCGGGTGGAATCCAGGGGCGTGGACAACTCGGTGTTGTCGACCGGCGGCCGGCCATCCAGCCGTTGGCTTTCTTTGCTGAACTGCTTCAGGAACAGCTCTTGTTCGTGGATGTAGCCCACCAGCACGGCGAAATCCATCAAGAGGCGGTCTTCTTCCTGCTTGATGATGCGCTGGGCGCCCCACAGCAGGGCGCCGATCAAGATAAGGGCAATGGGCAGGATGCCGAACAGCGCGATATTCAGCCGTCGTGAAGTGCGTGCAATCCTGCTAAACGGCGTTTCCTGCATACGCGGGTAAGAGTCCTAAAGCGGGTGAGTGGCATACGGCCTGGGCTCGTCCGCCAGCAGATCGGTGAAGTCATGGGCGTTGACGGCGGCGGATATCAGGAAGCCTTGGGCGAAATCACAGCCGATTTCGCGTAAAAACTCCAGGTCTTTCGTGCTTTCGACGCCTTCGGCGGTGACTTGCAGGCCTAATTGGCGGCCCAATTGCACCGAAGAGAGCAAGGCGGCGGCCCGCACATGGTCTTGTGCGGCGCCGTTGACAAAGGCGCGGTCGATCTTCAGTTCGGTGAACGGCGTGGAAATCAAGGTGTACATCGAGTTGTAGCCTTTGCCGAAGTCATCCTGCGCCAGACCGAAACCTTTCAGGCGCAACCGGCTGGCGCCCATATAGTAGTGGCCCGGGATCGAGGTGGTTTCGTCTTCCAGCAGTTCGAACGTCACGTCTTCGAACGGCACACCCCGATCCGCGACCAGATTGTAAAGCTGGTCGGGCAAGTCCGGTTCGTCCAGCAGCCGGGTAGGCAAATTGACGGAAACCGGCATTCGGAAGCCCTGGTCTCGCCATCCGATATAGGCCGTCAAGGCGTCGTCCAGCATCCGGATAAGCAGGGCGTGGTCCAGGCCGTGATGCCGCACCGCGCCCAGGAATGACGCGGGCAGCATGAAGCCGAATTCCTGGTGATGCCATCGGGCCAGCGCCTCGGCGCCGACGATGTTGCCGGTGGCCAGCGCTTTCTTGGGCTGGAACCACGCCTGGATCTGGCCGGCAGCCAAGGCCTTTTCCAGCGTGCGCCGGTCGAATAGCGGGGCGGGTGGCGCGCACAGCGTGGGCGACGCTACGCCGCCCTGTTGCGGGTTGCGCAGCCGCTTGGCCAAGGCCAGCGCGTGTTCACGCGTGACGGGCTTGGTATAGGCGGCAATCACCGACAGGCCCTTTTCCTTGGCCATCAGGCTGACGCTATTCATGATGCGGCGCGAGCAGGCGGTGGTGATGGCCAGCATCGGGTTGCATTGGAGGCGAGCCAGCTCATGGATGAACTGCACGCCATCCATGCCGGGCATGTTCAGGTCCATCAACACCAACTGGTAAGAATGCGTCCGAAATTTCTCCAGGGCCTCTTGCGCCGAATTCGCCATGTCCACATGGTCGAAGCCGGCCTCAAGGAACAGGCCACGCATTTGCGCGCATTGGAAAGCATGGTCGTCCAGGACCAAGACCTTGTACACGGATAACATCGTCAACTCCGGAGTTCTTTAACCGATTGCAGCGTTTGGCGCAGGACCGTCAGCGGCAGCGGCTTGACCAGCAGGCTGGTCATGCCGGCATTGATGCCGCGACGCTGCTCGTCGGGAAACGCGTTGGCCGTGACCCCAAGCACGGGCTTGTCAAAGCCGCGCTTGCGCAGAATGCGGGTTAGCTCGTAGCCGTCGACCAGCGGCATGTTCAAGTCAGTCAGGACGGCGTCAAACGTCATCAGGTCGGGCAGGTTCAGCGCTTCCTGGCCGTTGCCGGCCAGCACCACCGTGCAACCCATGTGCTCAAGTTGTTCGCGCAGGATCAATTGGCTGATGGGGTTGTCTTCCGTGACCAGTATCCGCAGGCCCAGGACTTCAAGCGGCGCCTTGGGATCGAAAGCGGTGCTGCGCGCCGCGCCGCCTTGCGCCAGACGCACCGCATGGTTGAAGCTGCCCAGGCTGTAGGCGCTGGCGAACCAGTTGCGGTGGCTGTCTTCCACGCGGGGGCGCAGGCCGGGCGGATGCAAAATGACCTGCGGCCCGATCCAGTTACCGATCTTTTGCGCGTGCGGCCACGCTTGCACCAGCACTGCTGGCTCGCCCGACGTGACGCCGCCGGCGGGGTAGGGCAGGCCGACCGCGCCCCAGCGGCGCAGCCAGTCGCACAGGTTATGAACGATTTCGGGTACGGCGCCCTGGACGTAGACCAGCGTGCCCGCGAGCTCGAGCGACGGCGCGTCCAGCGCCTCGGGTGCAAGCGGCAGCCGGATTTCAAAGGTAATGCTGGTGCCCAGGCCGGGTTCGCTGACGGCGTTAAGGCGGCCGTTCATCATGTCCGACAGGCTGCGGCAGATGGACAGGCCCAGCCCCGTGCCCGGCAACGTGACGCAGTTGTCGGCGTCCACCTGGTAGTAGGGTTCGAACAGCCGCGCCTGGTGTTCGGGGGCGATGCCCGCGCCGGTGTCGGCGATCTGAAAGCACAGGTCGACGCTGTCGCGGGTGCGGCTGTTGACCTTCAGGCGCAGGACGATTTGCCCGGAATCCGTGAACTTGATCGCATTATTGGCAAGATTGTCGAGAATCTGGCGGATGCGCGTGGCATCGCCGATGACGGCGGCGGGGGTGTCCGGGTCAGCTACGGCATAGCTGCGCACGCCCTTGGCATGCGCACGCGCCGCGAAGCTGGCCACGACGTTGTTCAAGAGTTCAACGGGAGAAAAAGGCGCGCGTTCCAGCACAGTGTGGCCAGCCTCGATGCGGGAAAGGTCCAGCGTGTCGTTGATGGTACGCAGCAGCGTGGCGGACGATTGCTGGATGGTTTCCAGGTACTGCGCCTGTTGGCCGCTGACGCGGGTCAATGAAAACAGTTCCAGCGTGCCAAGAATGCCGTAGAGCGGGGTGCGGATTTCGTGGCTCATCGTGGTCAGGAAGACCGTCTTGGCCTGGTTGGCGGCTTCGGCGTCGCGCTTGGCTTGCAGCAAGGAATGTTCAATGCGCTTTAACGCAGAAATGTCGCTGATGCCGCACAGCACCACCGCTTCGCCCCGGTACGTGGTGGGCGCAAAGCTGAGATAGGCGGTGCGGCCATCGTTCAGCCGATGTTCGCGGCCGGCTTCATCGCCCTGCGCGGACAGGATTTCGGTGCGCCAGCCCGGTGTGCCCTGGAACCAGCGGCGCGCCATGTCGTTGGACAACACCACCGCGCGATCCGAACGCCGCAGCAGGCATAGCCCCACCGGCGCCACTTCGATCAGCTTGCGGTTAAGCGACACGCTATCGGCCAGGGCTTCGTATTGGCGCAACGCGGGCAGCACCAGGCGCCGGCGGATATAGCGCACGCGCAGGATCACGGTGATGATCAGCAGCAGCGAGGCAATGGCCGCCGTCTGAAAGGCTATGGCGTTGTCGCGCAGCACGTGGCGCATGGGGGCGTAATAAACCAGGCGCCACCCGTCATCGCCCACGGATTTGCTCAGCACCAGGTATTCGGGCAGCCAGCCCTGGCCTTGCAGGCCGAAGGCATCTTCGCGGGTGGTATGCGGCAAGGCCTGGCTGGTGGCGCCCGCGCCGGCACTGCGCAGCACCGGCCGGCTCAGTTCGTCGAACAGCACGTAGTCGCCCGCGCCGATGCGCGGCGCGTTCACGGCCGAATCCACGCCATGGACTTCCAGGCCGATCCAGGCGGCCTCGGGGTGTACCGCATCAAGCGGCGTGAACAGGAACAGGCGCTTGACCGTGTCCTGCGGCGGATGCAGCCAGACGATGGGCGGCAGGCCGTTGGTGGGCGCACGGGTCTGCACGTCGGCCAGCGTCAGCGCCAGCCACTGCTGGATGGACGCGGGAATGGCCGGCGTGCCCGGCTGGTCGTGCGAGGCGATGGGCACCGTGCTGGCGTGGCGCACCGCGCTGTAGACGATGCGCGTGTTGGCCTGTGCCACGCGGCGCAGGTCGCGCGGGGTCAGGACCAGCGCCCAATCGTAGGCGTCCGGGCCTTCTTGAAGCGGCAGCACTTCGATTTGCCCCGTCTTGCCGAAATGCGACGGGGTCTTGCTGATGGGTTCTTGGTTGGTGTTGCGCACCGCCGACGCGGATATCGAGCGCAGCAGGGATTCGCGCTGGTCGAAAAAATGCTGGGCTTCGTAGGCGGCGGCGTTCATGTGGCGCCGGTAGTTGGACACCACGTTGCTGAACGCCCAGTACAGGTACAGGGTAGCGCCCGCCGCGATACAGACGAGCAGCGCCACTGCAAGAAAGTGCAGTAACAGCGAGGCGGCGCGCGGCGCGGCAAGGGGTTCTAGGGCGGGAGCGCCATGGTCTTCTACCAGCATTTGACGCATGGTAGAAACACCTGCTTACCCAGTGAATAAGAAGAATCTCAAAGTGGGGCGCGCAAAAAAAAGGGAAGAAAGGGGGAAGAAAAGGGCCGAAGCAAAAGGCCCTTTGGTATGCGCCGCGCAATCCCGGAATTTGAGAAATTTCTTGTTCTTTTACCCGGCAGCGTTGGGCACTATCTGTGGGATTCCGACTTCGCCAAGAAGCTGCCTACCGGCGCATTTTCACACCGGCGGCATGCCTCAGCACGGCGCTTAGACGTTAATCGAGAACAGCATGATATTGACCCGGCTCTGCCCCCCCGCGCACCCCATCGTTCGGGTCTTGCCATGAAAGACGACGCCCGTTCCTGGGCTCTGTCCGAAGAGTCCGTCGTGCTGCGCTTCCAGCCCGTGTTCACGGCACAGGGGCAAGTCCACGAATACGCAGTGATGGGCCGTTGCCGGCCGTCACCCTGGAGCAGCCTGAACCCCGTGGGCCTGGGCGCCAGCCTGATGGCCGGCGTGGCGTTCTTCAAGAAATTCAAAACCCCAATCGAATTGTCATTCGAACACGCGCTTGATGTGCGTGGCCATGGCGATCTGGCCGAGCGCCTGTGCTCCGAGTTGGGCATTGGCGTGCTGGAAAACGCCATCTGGGTCAACAAGTACGCGCGCTACGACGATGCCGCGCCCCTCTTGATGCCGGCAAAGCGCATCACCTTCACCCTGCCATTGACGGACCGCCTGTCGGACCACGCCGATGTGCTGTCGCGGTATCCGGAATTCCAGGCGCGGTTGCGCGCGCGATTGCTTCCCGCCGTCTTGCGCGGCAAGGACACCGGCCATGGCGCCTTGCGCGCCGACGGCCTGCATGTGCAGGTGCCGCTGGGCCTGTCCGAAAACCGCACCTTGCAGGGCCGCTTCTTCACCCTGATGGAGCGCGCCTGGTGCGCCAACCTGCAAGTGGTGGCGGGGGGCGTGGAAGACATCCGCGACTTTGCGTGGATGCGCCTGCACAGCGATCTTCTGTTTCGCGGGGCGGCCTTATCCGCCCCGCTCAGCGCCGAATGCCTGGGCATCTGGCTAGACGCCGACAGCAACGCGTGGCGCTCATTCAATGCATCCACCACGCGCTTCGCCGGCGTGGCGGAAAGCTAGTGTAGTTGTCAGCTGAGTTGCTAGCTCAGTTGCCGGTTTCGGATTGCAGGCGGCCCAGGATAAACCCATCCACCGAACTCGTCCGGCCGCGCCACAACGTGGGCTGCCCGGCAATGGGCGTGCCGTCGGCCGTGAAGAACAGCGCGTCGGTCAGGTGGATGTAGTTGGGCAGCGGGTCGGCCGGCTGCGGCACGCGGAACACATCCCCCAGTTCAGCCAGCGACCGATGCACCGCATCACGGGCGTCGGCATCCAGCATGTCGAGCGAACCCGTGAAGCTGGCGGCGAACCGGTCGAAATATTCCGCGCCCGACACGATGGACCCCGACACCAGCATGCCGCCCATTTGCAGCGTCACACCAATGCTTTCAAGCTGGCCGCCGTTGTTGACCAGGTTGACCAAAAATTGCAGGAAGGCGTCGGCGTGGGGGGCCGTGTTGGCGCTGGTGGTGGGCTCGTTGGACATAACGGGGTCTCGGAAAGGTCGTAGAAGACGCACAAGATACTCGAATCGCGCAAAAAAAGCCTACCAGCCCCAGCACGTGCCGGCCGCCGGTTTGCCGCAATTGCGGTAATTCACCGCAAACCACAGCTTGCCGGCGTTGCGCGGCGAGCCGTCGGTCTTGACGTCTACGCGCGGCAGTTCTTCCAGCGTGTCGCGTTGGCTCTTGATGGAGACGCCCGCGGCCACGTTGGCGGCCAAGGGGATGCGCCCCAGCGTCTGCGCTTGCCGGTCGTCGAACACAATATCGGTGTCGGCCAGCGCGCCCATTTTCAACGAGGCGTCGCGAACGGCGGCGGCATAGCTGTCGTTGGCGCCGCCGGGAACCAGCGTCGAACTCAGCGTGCTGACCGCCAGGATCTGCGCGGGCGTGGCGGGCGTGGCCATCTTGTATTGGTCCAGCGCCGGCAGTTGCCCGGCCGCTACCTGGCGACGCAGCCAGTCGCCCCACAGAAACTCCGCGAACTCGGGCAGGTTGCCGTTCTGGTAGGCGATGTCGCGGGTGAAGTACACCAGCGAGCGATAGCGGTCTTCCTGCATGCCGCCGGCTTCGTCGGCGCTGGCCAGACCCAGGCGGCTGGGTAATTGGTCGACGGTGATGGGCTGGTTCTCGCCATCGCGCAGCCACGCCCGGCGTTCGTCGACCATGCGTTGCCAGAATGCGGCGGCGGTCGGCAGGCTGCTGTAGTTGGCATCCACCTTGACCCAGACAGGCAGCTTCGGGCCGCCATCGAATATCTCGCGCAATGACGAGAACGTGTGATGGCCGTCGGTCAGGTACAGGTTGCCGTCCCAGCCCACCACCACGGTTTTCAGGTTTTCCGGATGCGTGCCCGGTGCGTCCTTGCACGCGAAAGTGGCGGGCTGATCCAGCCGCGCGGCGCGGGCCGCAGCCAGGTCGGCGAATTTTTCGGCGCGTTCCACACCGCCCATGTCCTCGCAGTAGTCGTCAAACTTCTTGCCGACGGTGCGATCCAGGTAGTCCAGCTGGCGGGCGTCGTCGCCGGCCCACGAGCGGTTGAAGTCGCCTTGCCAACGGCCCAGCTTGTAGTAGATCTGGTCGTAGCCGATGGCAGCCTGCGTAGGGCGCAGGGCGTCGATGGTGACCTGGATGACGTCGCCGGCCTTGGCGTTCAGGTAGGCGGTGTTGCGCGCGGGGACGTCGGGGTCCGGGGTGGGGTCGACGACGGGCGCCGGGTCGACAGCGGGCGGCGCGCTGACGATGGGCGAGGCGGGCGCGTCGTCGCTGCCGTTGCAGGCGGCCAGGGCCAGCGGCAGCAATGCCACGGCCAGCAGGCGAGCAAGAGGTTTCAAGGGCAGGCGGGAAGCAAATTCGAGGGTCATGGGCGGGCCGTATTGCGGCGATCTAAAGGTATCCAATCATGACGGCGGCGTGTTTCCCCCGTATTGCACCGGCCATGACACGCCATCGATTTCCCATTCGCCAGGGGCTTGTCCATAATCGGTCCTCGATTCAGACGGGAGGATACCGGCAATGGCAACGATCAAACACTGGCGGGCCTGTTTCGTATTGGCGCTAAGCACGTTGGGCGCCGTTGGGGCGATGGGCGCGGCCAGCGGCGAGGCGCGCGCCGCGGTGGACCCGACGGCGCAATTGCGCGAGGCCGCCGCCTTGGGCCAGGCAGCGCGCGTGCGGGAATTGTTGGACCAAGGCGTGCCGCCGGACGGGCGCGACGCGCAAGGCAACACGGCGTTGCTGCGCGCCACGCAGGGCAACCACGTGGAGGCGGCGCGCGTGCTGATCGAAGCCGGCGCGGACGTGAACGCGCAAAACGGCATGCAGGACAGCGCCTACCTGCTGGCGGGCGCGCAAGGCTATCGGGAAATTCTTGAACTGACTTTGCGCTACGGCGCGGACTTGCAAAGCACCAACCGCTACGGCGGCACCGCGTTGATTCCCGCCTGCGAACGCGGGCATGTGGAAGTGGTCAGGACGCTGCTACAAGCGGGCGCCAAGCCCGATCACGTCAATCGGCTGGGATGGACGGGCCTGCTGGAAGCCATCATTCTGGGTGACGGCGGCCCCCGGCATCAGGCGATCGTGGCCATGCTGATCGGGGCGGGCGCCGACGTGAACCTGGCGGATCGGGAGGGCGTGACGCCGTTGCGGCACGCGCGTCAGAAGGGGCAGGCCGAAATCGTTGCCCAGCTGGAACGCGCGGGGGCGCGATAGGCGGATGAAGCGCCGGGGGGCGCGGCAGGCGAAACGCAGGCAGCGCCTGCCAGGCCAACGCAAAAAGCGGGGCGCGTCCCATCGGACTCGCCCCGCTTTTTATCGGGCTGGCGAACTGGCGTGTTATCGCGCTATCGCGCTATCGCCTTTCGCCTGGCCGTGTCATGCGTGCCTTAGAACTGATGGCGCACGCCCACGCCGGCGGCCGTGCTCTTCAGGCCGTCGATGAACGCGTAGTCCGTGCCGTACGAACCATAGGCATACAGGTTGGTGCGCTTGGACAGGTCGTAGGTGTAGCCCACGCTGTACACGTTCATGTTGGCGTCGCCGCCGGTCAGCTTGTCGTTGGACGGGGCCACGTGCTGCCACGAGGCGAACACGCTGCTGGCGCCGCCCACGGGCAGGGTCGCGCCCAGCATGTAGGCGTTGGCCTTGAAGCCGTTGACGAAGCGGTTGGTGCCGAATTCATCGCTGAACGGGGTGTCGGCCGGCAGGTCCTGGCCGACGAACCAGCCGTCGGTGGTGCGGCCATAGGCGGCGGCCAGCTTCACCACTTCCAGGTCGTACGACACGCCCAACGCGTATTGGCGCGGCGTGGCGTTGCTGTCGATGTTGCCACGGTTCGAGCCGTTCAACTGGTCGTACGTCAGCGCCACGTTCAGCGGGCCCTGCACGTAGCGCAGGCCGGCCGTGATGCCGCGCGTGTTGTCGGCGGTGCGGAAACCGGTCTGGTCGGCGGTGGTGTCGTCAGCGTTGAACGAATAGCCGATGCCGAATTCAAAGCCGTTCACCGACGGGGTGCGGTACATGACCATGTTGTCCCAGCGCATGGTGTTGGCGGCGCTGAAACCCAGGCCCAGGTTCGACTGGGTGTAGCTGGTGTAGAAGGGGTCGATGTCGGCCAGGTAGTTCGAGCCGATCGTGGCTTGGCGGCCGAAGTCCAGCTGGCCCCAGGCGTCGTTGGCCAGGCCGATGGTGGCTTGGCGGCCGAACAGGCGGCCGGACTGGCCGCGTTGGCCATTGGCGGAATCAAAGCCGCTTTCCAGCTTGAACACGGCGCGCAGGCCGTCGCCCAGATCTTCGGATCCGCGCACGCCCCAACGGGAGCCGGCCTGGATGCCGTTGATCATGCCAAGCTTGCTACCGCTGTAGCCGTCGCCCTTGATCTTGTTGTAGCCAATGCCGGTGTCGATGACACCATAGAGGGTGACTGACGGTTCTGCCTGTGCAATGCCTGTGAAAGCGGTCAGCATCGCAGCGGCGAGCAGCGTCTTTTTCATCCGGGAATCTCCTGGGATTTTTGAGGGGAAAAAACAAAGGGAACACCACGCCAGGCATCAAACCCAGCGGTGTTCCCGGGCGCAAGTGTAGAACATTTACGCTATTTACCTTTGATTGCCTGGGATGTTCCGGCTATTTCGTCTAATCGGGCGGCCCTGCTGGCGGCTCATACTGCGGCCTGATGCTGGCGCCTATGTCGCCCGCCGATTGACCGCGCGCCGTCATAGTGGCATCTTGCCCCGAAGCCTTGATCTGGAAACTGCCCCGTGGACTATCCACAGCCCCTTGTGACCGTTGACGCCGTCCTGCTGACCTTGCGGGCCGGCGGCCTTGAAATTGCCCTGCACCAGCGCGACCGCGCGCCCTTCAAGGGCGCCATGGCGCTGCCGGGCGGCGTGGTGCATGCGGACGAAGACGACAGCACCGAAGCGAGCATCCGCCGGGTCCTGCGCGAAAAAACCGGCTTTGAACCGCGTTACCTGGAACAGCTACAGGTGTTCTCAGGCCCCCAGCGTGACCCCCGCCAGTGGTCCTTGTCCGTGTCATACGTGGCCTTGGTGCCGGTGGCCGAACTGGAAGCGGCGGCGGGGCAGGGCCTGCGCTTTGTCAGCGTGGACGCGTTGCCCGCGCTGGCGTTCGACCACGCCGCCATCGTGGCCGCCGCCGTGGCCCGCCTGCGCGGCAAATCCAGCTACTCGACCTTGCCCTTCTTCCTGCTGCCAGAACGCTTCACCCTGACCGAGCTCCAGCACACCTACGAAGCCATCTTGCAGACGCGGCTGGAAAAATCGAACTTCCGCAGGAAGATGGACGCCTGGGGGGTGCTGGAACCGACGGGCGATTTCGTCACCGGGGCGCAGCGCCCCGCGCGCCTGTACCGCCTGAAAGACTTCGCCCTGTTCGACCGCACAGTCGGATGACCCTGCACGCCAACACCCGCCACGCAACGCGGACTTTCAACGAGATAGTTGCACTCTAACAATAAGTGCGCATATACTTGCCTCACTTAGTTTTGAAACGCCACTAAGGGCCGATCATGTTCACCATCACTGCCGTAGTAGAAGGACAACGCCAAACCGAAACGCCGACCGCGTTTGTGTTTCCCGGCGGCGAAAGCCAGGTCACGGTGCCCGCCGGCTTGCGCGCGGCGGCCGAGGCCGCCACCGAGTTCCGTATCCACGCGCTGCTCAAGTCCGCCAATGACGTCATGCAGCTGCTGATGCTGACCGACGCCTTGCGCCGCCTGAATCCCGCCGTGCCGGTGCATCTGGACATGCCTTACGTGCCCTATGCCCGGCAAGACCGGGTGTGCAATCCGGGCGAGGCCCTGGGCGCGGCCGTCTTCTGCAAGCTGATCAACGACCAGCAATACGCCACCGTCACCATCACCGAACCGCACAGCGACGTTACCCCCGCGCTGTTGCAGCGGGTGCGCGTGGTGGACGCCGCCGCGTTTGTCGGCCGGACGCTGGCGGCACCGGCCTTTGCCAAGGGCGTGACGTTGATGGCGCCCGACGCCGGCGCCCGCAAGCGGGTGCAGGCCCTGGCCAAGAAGCTGGGCGTGGCCGACGTGCGCTACGCCGAAAAAGTGCGCGACCCGCAAACGGGCCGCATCACCGAAACCCGCGTGCCCGACGACGTTCCCGACCAGCCCATCCTGGTGGTGGACGACATCTGCGACGGCGGCCGCACCTTTCTGGAACTGGCGTTGGCGCTTGCCGACAAGACGCGCCAGCCGCTTTACCTGTACGTCACGCATGGCATCTTCAGCCATGGCTTGACGGCTTTGAATGAACGCTATGCCGGCGTGTTCACCGCCTACGACTGGACGTTGACCGATGGCGACGGCGCCCCGGTCTGCGTAGGCCCGGACCGCCCAACGCCTGCATCGCCGTCTTTGGCGCCCAACGCCCAGGCGTGCGCCATCCCCGCGCTTGTGAACTAAGAAGGAAACTGCCATGAATGCTCCCGACACCCTGATCGCCAAGAACGGCATCAACCCCTTCCTGCAAGCGGATTTCTACAAGACTGGCCACCCCTTCCAGTACCCCAAGGGCACCAACAAGATCCTGGCCAACTTCACGCCACGCTCGGCGCGGCTGGCGCCGGTGCTGCCCGAATTGTTCGACGACAAGATCGTCTGGTTCGGCCTGCAAGGCTTTATCAAGGAAATCTTGATCGACCTGTTCAACCGCGAATTCTTCGGCAAGCCGGCCGGCAGCGCGGTGCGCCAATACCAACGTCGCGTGGACAATGCGCTGGGCAAGGGCGCCGTCACCGTCGACCACCTGCAAGCGCTGTATGAACTGGGCTACCTGCCGCTGGAAATCCGCTCGGTGCCCGAAGGCGCCCGCGTCGACATCCGCGTGCCGCCCGTCACCTTCATCAACACGCACCCCGACTTTGCGTGGCTGGTCACCTACATCGAAACCCTGTTCAGCTGCGAATCGTGGAAGCCGTCCACGGTGGCCACCATTGCCTTTGAATACCGCAAGCTGCTGACCTATTTCGCGCGCACCACGGGCAGCCCCATGGACTTCGTGAACTGGCAGGGGCACGACTTTTCCATGCGCGGCATGTCCGGCCTGTACGACGCACGCAAGAGCGGCGCGGGCCACTTGCTGTCGTTCACCGGCACGGACACGATTCCCGCCATCGACTACCTGGAAGACATCTACGGCGCGGATTCCGATCGGGAACTGGTCGGTGGGTCGGTGCCCGCGACGGAACACTCGGTGATGTGCCTGGGCAGCAAGGAAGGCGAGATCGAAACCATCCGCCGCCTGGTCACCCAGGTGTATCCCGGCGGCATCGTGTCGGTGGTGTCCGACACCTGGGACTTCTGGCAGGTGGTGACCGATTTCGCCGCTGCGCTCAAGTCGGAAATTCTGGCGCGCACGCCCGACCCGTACGGCAATGCCAAGGTGGTGTTCCGCCCGGATTCCGGCGACCCGGTGAAGATCCTGACGGGCTATTTCTGCACCGACGTGCCGGCCGTCCAGGATGCGACGGCGCTGGCCGCCGCGCGGCGCGAAGGCTTCGAGGCGGTGCGCGATGCCGCCACCGGCAAGTACTGGCTGCTGGACGATGACGCCCGCGCCGTCCAGCCGCTGCGCGAAGCCGAGGTCAAGGGCGCGGTGCAGTGCCTGTGGGACATTTTCGGTGGTGTGGTGACGGACCGTGGCTACAAGCTGCTGGACCCGCACGTTGGCCTGATCTACGGCGATTCGATCACGCTGGCACGCGGCCGCGACATTCTTGTGCGCCTGGAAAAGAAGGGCTACGCCTCCGGCAACGTGGTGCTGGGCATTGGCTCGTACACGTACCAGTACCTGACGCGCGACACCTTCGGCTGGGCACTGAAAGCCACGTACGCCGAAGTGAACGGCGAACCCGAGGAACTGGTCAAGGACCCGGTCACGGATTCCGGCGTGAAGCGTTCGGCCAAGGGCCTGCTGCGCGTGGACGAGACCGCCACGGGTTATGAACTGCACGACCAGCAGACGCCTGAACAAGCGGCGGGCGGCGCGCTGGTGCCGGTGTTTCGCGACGGCCAGCTGCTGGTGGAACAGGACCTGGCCCAGATCCGGCAGCGGCTGCAAACGTCGTGGGTATGCCCGGAAGCCGGCAGCATTGCGTGGGCCTCGCGCTGAGCCGATAGCGTCGCCCATGAAAAAAGCCGCACGCCCGATTCGGGCAGTGCGGCTTTTTTATTGCCTGAAGAGTCGTTCGTCAGGCCTTGGCCCGCGCGCGCTTGTCTTCACGCACGAAAATCACCACGCCCACGATGATCATCAGCGCCAGCGCGTACCAGGTAATGGCATAGACGAGGTGGTTGTTCGGAAATTCCAGCACGGTCAGCCCGCCGACGGGGGCCTTGGCCGGATCGCGCCCCGGGCTGGACGCCGCGTCGGCATCGATGAAGTAGGGCGCCACGTCCGTCAGGCCGCGCGCGGCGGCAATGGCGGGCAGGTCACGCGAATACCAGAGGTTGGCGGCCGGATCGTTGTTGCGCAAAAAGCCGCTGCCGGGTTCGCCCATGCGCAGCAGGCCCGTCACGCGGCCTTCGGCGGGCGGCGGCGGGTTGGCGCCTTCTGTCTTGCGCCATTGCGGCAGCACAAACCCGCGATTGACCAGCACCGTGCCGCCATCGGCCATTTGCAAGGGCGTCATGACCCAGTAGCCGCTGCCCAGTTCGGTGGCGGCCTGCACCAGCGTCTGGCGGTCGTACTGATACGTGCCGGTGGCGGTGACGTGGCGGTATTCGGCATTGCTTGACGTCAGGCCGCGCCATTCCTGCTTGCCCGGCGCGGGGGCGGTGGGCGCGTGCGCGCGCTGCTTCACCTGCGAGATCAGCTCTTGTTTCCAGGCCAGCCGGTGCACCTGCCAGGTGCCCAGCGCGCAAAGGCCGGCGAACAGGCCGGCAGCAACCACGCCCAGGATGACCAGGGTGGTTTTGCTGCGCGGTTTACGGGGGGTGTCGCGGATAGTGGTGTCTTTTACTGCTGCCATCAGGGCATATTCCGCATGTCGTGTGTGGACATGGGCATCATATTGGAGTTCAAGTGATACATGATCCAGATTGATCCGCTGAGCGTGATTACGACCAGCACCAGCGTGAATATTAACGCCAACATGTTCCAGCCGCTTTCGGACTTGGTGTCCATGTGCAGGAAGTAGATGATGTGGACCACGATCTGCACCACGGCAAATGCCAGGATCACCAGCGCCGTCGTGCGCGAACTGGGAAATACGCGGTTCATGACCAGCCAGAACGGAATGGCGGTCAGGATGGCCGCCAGGATGAAGCCGGTGACATAGCTTTTCAGCGTGCCATGGCCGGCGCCGTCATCGTCGTCGTGGTGGTCATGGCCGCCGCCGTGGCCATGGCCGTGGTCATGCCCGTGGCCGTGGCCATGCAGCCCACGATCAGCCAGGTTGTCCATGTGCGACGTCGTCATGGCAGCACTCCCATCAGGTACACGAAGGTGAACACGCCCACCCAGATCAGGTCCAGGAAGTGCCAGAACATCGACAGGCACATCAGGCGGCGGCGGTTCTCGGGGATCAGGCCATGCATCCGCACCTGGATCATCATCGTCACCAGCCACACGATGCCGAACGTGACGTGCAGCCCGTGCGTGCCCACCAGTGTGAAGAACGCCGACAGGAAGGCGCTGCGCTGCGGCCCCGCGCCCTGGTGGATCAGGTGCGCGAATTCGTAGATTTCCAGCGACAGAAAGCCCAGCCCAAGCAGGCCCGTCACCGCCAGCCACAGCTGCGTGGCGCCGATGCGGTTGCGCCGCATCTCCAGCATGGCAAAGCCGTAGGTAATGGACGACAACAGCAGCAGCGAGGTGTTCACCGCCACCAGCGGCAGGTCGAACAGGTCGGCGCCGGATGGCCCCGCCGCGTAGCTGCGCCCCAGCACGCCGTACGTGGCGAACAGGCACGCGAAGATGAGGCAATCGCTCATCAGGTAGACCCAGAACCCAAGCAGCGTGCCGTTCTTGGGATGATGTTCGCCCGGCACGTAGAACACGGGCTCTTGCGGCGGCGCTGCGCCGCCTTGCAGGGTGGGGGCCAAGGTATCAGACATGATTCGCTAACAACCTCGTGCGGGCGGCCTCTTCGCGCACGACCTCATCGGCCGGCACGTAGTAGTCGCGCTTGTAGTTGAAGGTATGAATGATGGACACCAGGATCAGCGCCACGAAAGACAGCACGGCCAGCGGCCACATGTGCCAGATCAGCGCAAAGCCCATCACCACGCTGATGCCCGCCAGCACGATGCCGGCCCAGGTGTTCTTGGGCATGTGGATGGGGATGAAGCCTTGCTGCGGCCGTTCGTAGCCGTGCTGTTTCATCTGCCACCAGGCGTCCAGGTCATGCACGCGCGGTGTGAAGGCAAAGTTGTATTGCGGCGGCGGCGACGACGTGGACCATTCCAGCGTGCGGCCGTCCCAGGGGTCGCCGGTGAAGTCGCGCAGCTGGTCGCGGCGGCGATAGCTGACGATCAGTTGGATGATGAAGCTGGCGATGCCGCAGGCAATCAGCAAGGCGCCGACCGCCGCGATCTGAAACCAGATTTGCAGCGACATGTCTTCAAAGTGATTCACGCGGCGCGTCACCCCCATCAGGCCCAGCACATACAGCGGCATGAAGGCTACGTAGAAGCCCACCAGCCAGAACCAGAACGAGCACTTGCCCCAGAACGGGTCCAGCTTGTAGCCGAAGGCTTTCGGGAACCAGTAGGTGATGCCGGCCATCAAGCCGAACAGCACGCCGCCGATGATCACGTTATGAAAGTGCGCGATCAGGAACAGGCTGTTGTGCAGCGCGAAGTCAGCGGGCGGCACCGCCAGCAGCACGCCCGTCATGCCGCCGATCACGAAGGTGACCATGAAGCCCAGCGTCCACAGCATGGGGACTTCGAAGCGGATGCGGCCGCGATACATGGTGAACAGCCAGTTGAAGATCTTGGCCCCGGTCGGGATCGAGATGATCATGGTGGTGATCCCGAAGAACGAGTTCACGCTGGCCCCGGACCCCATGGTGAAGAAGTGGTGCAGCCAAACCAGGTACGACAGCACCGTGATCACGACGGTGGCGTACACCATGGACGCATAGCCGAACAGGCGCTTGCGGCAGAACGTGGCCACCACTTCAGAGAAGATGCCGAAGGCCGGCAGGATCAGGATGTAGACCTCGGGGTGGCCCCAGATCCAGATCAGGTTCACGTACATCATGGCGTTGCCGCCGAAGTCCGCCGTGAAAAAGTTGGTGCCCACGTAGCGGTCCATGGACAGCAGCGCCAGCACCGCCGTCAGCACGGGGAAGGCCGCCACGATCAGCACGTTGGTGCACAGCGCGGTCCACGTGAAGATGGGCATGCGCATCATCTTCATGCCGGGCGCGCGCATTTTCACGATGGTGACCAGCAGGTTCACGCCGGATAGCAGGGTTCCCACCCCGGCAATCTGCAACGCCCATATGTAGTAATCGACCCCGACATCCGGACTGTGCAGGATGCCGGACAGCGGGGGATACGCCAGCCAGCCGGTGCGCGCGAATTCCCCCACGAACAGCGACATCATCACCAGGATCACGCCGCCCGTCGTCATCCAGAAACTGAAGTTGTTCAAGAACGGAAAAGCCACGTCGCGCGCGCCGATCTGTAGCGGCACGATGTAGTTCATCAGGCCCGTGACCAGCGGCATGGCCACGAAGAAAATCATGATCACGCCGTGCGCGGTAAAGATCTGGTCGTAGTGGTGCGGCGGCAGATAACCGGTGGAATCGCCGAACGCCACAGCCTGCTGCAAGCGCATCATGATGGCGTCGGCAAAGCCGCGCAGCAGCATGACGATGCCCAGGATCACATACATGATCCCGATTTTCTTGTGGTCGATGCTGGTGAACCATTCATGCCACAGGTAGCCCCACTTCTTGTAGTAGGTGATGGACCCAAGCACCACGATGCCCACGATGGCCACCATGAAAAACGTGGCGATCAGGATGGGCTCGTGGTAGGGGATGGCGTCCCAGGTCAGGCGACCGAAGATCAGCTTGGTGAGGTCTGGTTGATCAGGCATCTTGATTCCAGCGTAAAAACCACGATTTCATGAAACCCTGCGTCATCCGATGTGCGGTGCGGACCGCGCGCATGCCGCTACAACACCAGCCCTTCGGTGGACGTGCACATGGCGCCCACATACTTGCGCGGCTTGGTGTCGGTCAGGCCCAGCCGTTCGCGCGTTTGCGCGTCCAGCGTGGTGACGTTGAGCGCGCCCGGTATGCCCATGCCGCCTTGCGCGTCGATGGCCATGGCGTCTTTCATGCACATGCGGTTGCCTTCGACGCAGCGGTTCACAATGGCGTCGAACAGGCCGGGGGCGACCGAGGCGTAGTGTTGGATGGGGTTGCGTTCGCTGGGCTGCTCAAGCTTCAGGTAGGCATCGCGCGTCAGCCGCTGGGTAGAGGCGCGCGTGTCGGCCACCCACTTGTCAAAGCCCTGCTGGTCCAGCCCATGGAACTTGAAGCGCATGCCCGAGAAGCCCGAGCCGCTGTAGTTGGCCGACAGCCCTTCGTATTCGCCGGGGTGGTTGATGACCGCGTGCAAGGTCGTCTGCATGCCGGGCATGGCGTAGATCTGGCCGGCCAGCGCGGGCACGAAGAATGAATTCATCACCGACGACGAGGTGATCTTGAACTGGATGGGGCGGTCAACGGGCGCCGCCATTTCGTTGACGGCGGCGATGCCTTGTTCGGGGTACAGGAACAGCCACTTCCAGTCCAGCGCCACCACTTCGACCACCAGCGGCTTGGTGCCCGTGGGCACCTCGCGGCCTTCGGACAGGCGGGCAAGCGGGCGGTAGGGATCCAGCTGGTGGGTACTGACCCAGGTCAACGCGCCCAGCGCGATGATGATGAGCAGCGGCGCCGCCCAGATCAGAAGCTCCAGCATGGTGGAGTGGTTCCATTCCGGATCGTAGTGAGCCTCTTTGTTGCTGGCCCGATAGCGCCACGCAAACAGAAAGGTCAGGAAGATCACCGGCACGATGATCAGCAGCATCAAGCCGGTTGAAATGATGATCAGATTACGCTGTTGAAGCGCGACATCGCCCGAGGGCGACAGCAGCACTGCATTGCATCCAGCGAGCAATGGCAGGGCGGTAATCAGGATCAATCCGCGGAGCCTGGTGATGGACAACATAGCCATACCTCGAAACGTAACCGTGGGAGGTAAACGCAACACTACGCTGGAAGCCGCGAAAAATCTAGGGTAAAAAGAACAAAAGTGTGCGCGGCAAGGCGTGCGCGGCAGGGCGCTATCCCAATGCGGGCGCGGCTTGGCGGGCAGCAACGTTGCGTTGCACTGGCATGTTGCAAGATCGTAGACAAGGCGGTTTCGAACTTCCTACAGTGAGCACATCCATGTCGACCTCCACGCAGTATCCCGGTCATGCCCCTTCCGTTCCCGGCCCGGGGGCACCGTCCGGCGGGGCCAGCCATGCCAAGGTGGCTCCTGGCGAAATCGCCGTCGGCGTGGTGGTGGGGCGCGCATCCGAATACTTCGATTTTTTCGTGTTCGGCATCGCTTGCGTGCTGGTCTTTCCCCGAGTCTTCTTCCCCTTTGAAGCACCGCTTGAAGGCACGCTGTGGTCCTTCGTGATCTTCTCGTTTGCGTTCATCATGCGGCCCATCGGCACGGCGCTGTCGATGGCGGTGCAGCGGCGTTGGGGCCGCGCCACAAAATTGACGGTTGCGCTGTTTGTGTTGGGCACGGCCACGGTAGGCATGGCGTTTCTGCCCAGCTACGAAACCATCGGCGCGCACGCCATCACCTTGCTTGCCGTATTTCGCTGCCTGCAAGGGTTGGCCTTCGGTGGCTCGTGGGATGGGCTGCCGTCGTTGCTGGCGTTGAACGCGCCGCCCAATCGGCGTGGCTGGTATTCGATGATGGGGCAGTTGGGCGCACCGGTCGGCTTCCTGGTCGCCAGCGCGTTGTTCCTGTATTTGCACGTCACGCTGACGCAGGCCGACTTCATCGAATGGGGCTGGCGCTATCCGTTCTTCGTGGCGTTCGCCATCAACGTGGTGGCGCTGTTCGCGCGACTGCGCCTGGTCGTCACCGAGGAATACACGCAGCTGCTTGAAGAAGGCGAACTGGAACCCATCAGCATTACCGAGATGCTGCGTTCACAAGGCTACAACCTGTTCATCGGCGCGTTCGCGGCGCTGGCCAGCTATGCGCTGTTCCACCTTGTCACCGTGTTCCCGCTGTCGTGGATTGCGATCAGTGCCACGCAACAGATTACCGACGTGCTGATTGTCCAGATCTTTGGCGCGGTGCTGGGCATCCTGGGCACGGTGGCTTCCGGCTGGTTGGCCGACCGCATCGGCCGGCGCACCACGCTGGGCATGCTGGCGGTGGCGATCGGCATCTTTGCGCTGTTCGCACCGTGGCTGCTGGGCGGCGGGCCGGTGGGGCAGGACGCCTTCATCCTAATCGGCTTCGCGTTGCTGGGCTTGTCGTATGGACAGGCGTCCGGCACCGTCACGGCCAACTTCACGCGCCGCTTCCGCTACACGGGCGCCGCGCTTACGTCGGACATGGCGTGGCTGGTCGGCGCGGCATTCGCGCCGGTGGTTGCGCTGGGCTTGTCGGCCCGCTTCGGCCTGGTGGCCGTCAGCGTCTACCTGCTGTCGGGCGCGGCATGCACCTTGCTGGCATTGCGCATCAACAAGGTGCTGGAAACGCGGGATTGATCCTTCGGCCGGGTTTTTTTCAGCCCCCGAATCCTTCCAGCACGTTCGCCACGTTGATGCCTACGTCGGCCACGGCATAGCCGCCTTCCATCGTGAAAACGGTTGGCAGGCCCAGGCTGGCCAGCGCCTGGCCGACGGCCAGATAGTCCGCGCTTTTCAGCTTGAATGTCGAGATCGGATCACCTTCGTAGGTGTCCACGCCTAGCGCGACCACGACCGCGTCGGCCTTGAACGCTTGCACGGCGGCAAGCCCTTGTTGCAGCGCTTGCATCCAGGTGGCGAAGTCGGTGCCGGCGGGCAGCGGCAAATTCAGGTTGGCCCCAAAGCCCGCGCCTTCGCCTGCTTCGTCGGCATAGCCCAGAAAGAAGGGGTATTCGGTGGTTGGGTCGCCATGGATCGACACCGTCAACACGTCGCCGCGTTCGTAGAAGATGCTTTGCGTGCCGTTGCCGTGGTGGTAGTCCACATCCAGAATCGCCACGCGCGCGGCGCCGGCTTCGCGCAGGGCTTGCGCGGCCAGTGCGGCGTTGTTCAGGAAGCAGTAACCGCCGAAGAAATCAGCGCCGGCATGGTGGCCGGGCGGGCGCGTCAAGGCCATGGCGGCACGCGGGCCGCCAGCGGGGGTGACGGCGCGCGCGGCGTCGATGGCGCAAGCCGCGCCGGCGGTGGCCGCCACCCAGGTGCCCGCCGTCAACGGACAGCCGCTATCAAACGAAAACAGCCCGACGCGGGCGGCGAAATTGGTGGGTTCGATATCGTGGCGAAAGCCGCGCACCGGCCAGACGGAAGGCAGGATGTCGATGTCCGCGTTGGCCGGATCCAGCGCCACCCAGTCTTGCCAGGCTCGGGCCAGAAAATCCACGTAGCGCGGCGTGTGCACGCGCTTGATCAGGTCCATGTCGGGCGCGGACGGCGCACGCAGTTCGCCGATGCCACGCTGGCGCAGCGCGTCCAGCACAAAGGTCAGTCGGGCCGGCGTTTCGTGGCAGGGCACCAGCTTGCCCCGGAACATTTCGTGGCGACCGGCGTGTTGGTCATGGACGGGGTTGTGGAAAATCAGCACGGGGTCGGTCCTTGAATGGCGGGGCAATGACAGGTGGCGGTTGTCACTATAGCGGGCGCAGCGCATACCACGCCACGGCCGGCAGTTCTCGAAATAGGGAATGAATATCGCGCCATTCGAAGAAGCGCGGATAGCCGCCGCTGACGTCCGCCACGCCATGGCGGCGCAAGGCCAGCATGGTGCGGGGGACGTGGAAATACTGCGTCACGACCAGCGCGCGGGTATAGCCGTGTTCGCGCATGTAGGCGCCGGCATGGCGCGCGGTGGCCCAGGAATTGTTTCCCGCGCTGTCCGTCACGATGCGGTCGCCGGGCACACCGCGTGCCAACAGGTAGCCGCGCATCACGGCGGCCTCGTCGGCCCCGGCCGGGTCTATGCCGCCGCTGACGAACAGGGTGTGGCATTGCCCGGCCGCGTAGCAGTCATAAGCGCGATCCAGTCGGGCCGCTAGCCGTGGCGAGGGCTGGCCGTTGGGCAGCACGGTGTTGCCCAGCACGATGGCCACATCGGCGGGGCGGGCATGGGTGGACAGGCCAGTAAGCAGGCCAGTAAGCAGGCCGGTTGCGGCCAGGGCGGCGGCCAGCAGAACGGTGGCAAGCAGAGCGACGGCAAGCAATAAGGCGGCCACGCGGCCGGCGCGGCGGCGCATTGCCGGCTTCGAAGTCCGGTCCGAAGCCGGGGCCGGCTTATCGCCCGAATGGCCGCGATCAGCGCGAGGAAAGGTCACGAGTCGGGACGCCGTGGTGGATGATGAACGTGCGGCTACTGCGCGGCGGGCGGCCGTTTCGGCAGGGGGTAATCAAAGCGGACGTCGTTGGACACGATGGGCGCGGCAAGATTGCCCGGGTCGGTCAGGACGGCGGCGGCGCGGTACTTGCCGGGCGCAAGGGCGGGCAGGAACGGCACGCTGCTATAGCCGTTGTCGTTCACCTGATAAGCCGGTTTTCCATCTTCACCGGCGGCCCACACGACCGGGTCGCGCGCCAAGCCCAGCGGGTTGGCGGGGGGCAGCGTGTCGCCCTCACGCTGGTACAGCGGGTGCACGATGCGCTCGCCCTGCGCGTTGGTCAACAGCAGCCACACGCGCGGCGCGTTCAGGGCAACGGGCCCGTCGCCATGGTTGGCCACGCTGACCATGAACTGCCCGCCGTCTTCGCCATTCCAATCGGCCAGCGTGTCGGCAAGCTCAAGCGTCAGCCTGTCTTTCGGCGACGGCGTTGCCAGCCGATGCTTGTCGACGCGCAGATCGCCGTAGCGCACCCATTTCAGCACCGTGCCCGCCGTCTTGTCGGCGTAGCGCACTTGCAGCCAGTCGGGCGGGCGCAGCGCGACGACGTCCAGGTGTTCGCCTTCAGCGGCGGTTGTGCCGGGCCGGGCGTTGACGTCCGGCGTGTCGTACAGGTCCAGCCGGCTGACCGGCACCGTGCCGCCCTCCAGCGGCGATCCTTCGCCCTCGATGTCGATGCGGTCGATGGCGCCGTCTTCGCGAAAACGGTAGGTCAGTTCGGCAGCCTCGCTCTCCAGCGCGAACAGCGCCTGGGTGCCCCACGATGTGGCGCGCACGGTGCCGTCGGGGCGGAGCACGTAGTCTTCAAAGCCATTGCTGGCGGCGCCGTAGCGGCAGGCCACGTGAATCACAGGCTGCTTGTCGTCAATGACCGGGTTGACGAAGCCTTTGCAGGGGCTGGCGTTGTCGGGGTGGGCAATTTCCTGGTAGCCGCGGCGATCCGGCTGGTACAGGAACAGGCGGGCGAAAAGCTGCGTGCTGCCGCCGCTTTGCCCCAGGATCAGGTCGCGGTAGCCGTCGTGGTTGATGTCCACGGCCTGCACCTGGTCCACGGTGTCGTCATCGAAGGTGGCCAGCGGCTGGAGGGGGCCGTCGCCCACGCGTACGCTCGCTTGCTGCGTATCGCCATTGCGCAGGGTGATCACGGCCGCCAGCCCGGGCTTGATGACAATGGGAAAGTCTCGCCGGGCGGCCGGGGAAGAAGTCCCGGACGCGGCCTGGGCAAGAATCTGCGGCTGGGTACGCGTTTGGTCCTGAACCTGGGTCTGTGCCCAGGCCCCGGCCTGCGGCTGTACCGCCATCGTGGCCAGTGAGGCCGCCAGCAAAATCCGTTTCACGCGCCTCTCCCCACCTGGAACAAGGGGGGGAATATACCGCAGCGCCGTGCGGGAAAACGATCAGCGCGCGGCGCAAGCCGGCTTGCCATCTTGAGTAGAATTGACCGTCTGGAGTTGCTGCCGGTCTTATCGGCCCACGCGTGCCTGTCCGCCATGAACGTTGCCTTTCCCATCCGCCAAGAATGTCCGCCGGGCGCCTGTATGTGCGACCGCGACGCCCTGTTGGCGGATCCGGCGGCCGATATCCGCATCCTGCGGCTGACCAAGGAAGAAGAAAAACGCCTGGTCGCGCGCCTGGAAAACATCACCAGCCTGGAAGACCTGCGTGCCATGCAGGGACGTATCCAGGCGCAGCTGGGCATCGTGATCGTCATCACGCCCAGCGATAACGAGGTGCGTACGTCACGCGGGATCTCTATCCAGCTGCAAGAGGCGCCCGGGCTGTGCCGCAAGACGCGCACCGCGCTGCCCGCCGCCATCCGGCGCGGCTTCGATAACAAACCTGAAATTGTCTACGCGCTGCTGAACGAGCGCGACCTGCTCAGCGGCACCTGATCAAGACGCCTGATCACGACGCCTGATCACGACGCCTTGCACGGCGCCAGCGGTACCACCGCCGACGGAGAGCGGCCCGCTTCGGGGCGCGTGGCCGGCTTGCCGCTTTGCCTGACCGGATAGCCCAGGATCACCGCGCTGCCGGCTTCCAGCCGCGCCGAGGCGGGCGACCCATATGCCACCGTCCAACCGCGCACGGCCAGTGGCGCCAAGGTGTATTGCAGGGCCGAGCCCGGCGATACGTGGGCCACCTTGCCCGCGAACAGCTCGTGTTGCGGCTTCGGTTTGCCGTCGACCAGGGTGTAGGTGACGATGCGGTCCAGCGCGGCCGATTCGTCGTGCCGCGCCAGGATGGCGGTTTTGTATTTGCCGGGCGCGATGTCGGCCAGGCTCAGATTGAGCGGCTCGGTCGCGTGGCCCGCCGCGTCCAGGCGCACGCCGGAGACATCCACGCGCAGCAGCGGCGCATCGCCCACATTGCGCACGCGCACGCTGTATTGGCCCGAGGTGCCGGTGGTGATGCAGACGTCCACGCCCAGCGGGTTCGGCTTGGGCGGCGCGGCGGCGTCGGCCAGCGCCACGGCTGGCAGCAGGCAAACCACGGTCAACCAGGCGGACAAGCCAGGCAGGCCTGGCTTGTTCGAGGGTGAGACGGGTGGGACCGATCGGGTGGGCACGGCACGCTCCTCATGAAAGGCAGCGTGCCGGGCGGCGCGTTGCCGCGCTTATTACACCACTTGACGGCTTTGGGCCGCATTGGCTTGCTGACGCTTGCCCGCGAGCCAGTGCAGGATCAACGCCAACACCAGCAGGCCGGCGATGATGAAGCCCCAGAAGATCCAGCCGACCACCGCGATCAGCGTGCCTAGGCTGCCCGCCACGGGCAAGACCTGGTTCAGGCCCTGCGCGGCCCACACCAGACCGCCTTGCAGCGTCTGCAACCAGGCCGGGTCCAGCCAGCCCGCCGCCCACGCCGGCGCCACCCATTGGGACGTGTCCAGCGCCGTGCCCGGCACCTGGGCGGTGGCGATGGTGGCCAACACCCAGTCGGTCAGTTGCAGGGTCAGCGCCACCAGCCCCGTCCAAAGCGCGGCCAGGACGGCGAAGGTGAGCCAGATGATTTTCTTCATTGCAGTGGTACTCCGATTCAAAAGAGGGGCCACGATAAAGCGGATTCTATTTCTAAAAAACCAGAGTGCGTGTGACAAACATTACGAAAAAACCGAAGTCTTGGCATGCGCCAGCACCGCCTGGACCAGCGGATGATGCTGGCCGCGCCGATTGCGGATGGCGTGGATTTCTTCGTGGACATCGTCGCAGCGGGCCAGCGGACGCAGTCCGCGCAGCAGGCCGATGTCATCGCCGCCCAGGCGGCTTAGCGGGAACACGCCCAGGCCGCGCGCGGCAAACACCGACATCAGCGCGCTGTCTTCGAATTCGCCGACGACGTTGGGCAGCACGCCCTGTTCGCTGAACCAGCGGTCCAGCGTCTGGCGCAGCACGGAATGGCCGGTGGGCAGCAGCACGGGCAGCCGCGCCAGGCAGCGTGGAAAGTCCAGCGTGTCGGCCTTGCGCACCAGGCGGGCAGGGCCGTACCAGTCCACGGGCGAAGACACCAGCCGATCGCTGGTCAGGCGCAGGTTGGGGTTGGCGGGTGCGCCCTGGCCGGCCAGCACCAGGTCCAGATGGTGTTGGGCCAGTTCGCCTAGCAGCTCTTGAACTTCGCCTTCGTGGCAGGTCAGCCGCAGGTCGGGCGTTTCCAGCACGGGGCCCAGCAGCGCGTGCGCGGCAAGCTTGGAAATGCCGTCCGACAGGCCGACCGACAGCCGGATGACCGGCTTGGTGGCGGCCGCGCGCACTTCCTGCGGCAAGGTATGGCCGATCTGGAAGATTTCTTCGGCGCGCGCGAAGGCGGCCTTGCCGGCGTCCGTCAGCGCCACGCCCCGGCCGGCCGGTTTGAGCAGTTGGTGGCCCAGGTTTTTTTCCAGTTCGCGCACCTGCGCGCTGATGGTCTGGATGGCCATGTCGAGCCGTTCGGCGGCGCGCGAAAAGCCGCCTTCCTTGGCGACCATCCAGAAGTAATACAGGTGACGGTAATTCAGCATGCGCTTGGACTCTTCGGTTTTTTCGAACCTTAACTCACTTTCAGGCTGATTTCTCGGTTGGTCTCATATCCGGATGATGGGCACCTTCGAACACAGCGGGGCAATCATGGACACTTTGATCACATTCTTCACCAACGATTTTTTAGGGACACCGACCTGGAGCTGGTTGCTGTTCGTTGGCATCGTCGTCAGCCTGCTGGCCTTTGACCTGGGCGTGCTGCACAAGGAAGACCGCGAGATCGGTGTGCGTGAAAGCCTGCTGTTGTCGGCCGGCTACATCACCGCGGCGCTGCTGTTCGGCGGCTGGGTGTGGTGGCAAATGGGCGCGACCAGCGGCATGGCCTATTACACGGGCTTCATGATCGAAAAATCGTTGTCCATGGATAACGTGTTCGTGATTGCGCTGATCTTCAGCTTCTTCGCGATTCCGCGCCAGTACCAGCATCGCGTATTGTTCTGGGGCATCTTGGGCGTGATCGTGTTGCGCGCCATCATGATTGGCCTGGGTGCCGCGCTGGTCAGTAATTTTGGTTGGCTGCTGTATTTGTTCGGCGCGTTCCTGGTGTTCACGGGCATCAAGATGTGGATGATTGCCGACCAGACGCCGGACATCGCCACCAACCCGATCCTGAAGTTCCTGAAGCGCCACATGCGTGTCACGGAAGGCCTGCGCGGCAATGCGTTCATGGTGACCGAGACGGATCCGGCCACGTCCAAGAAGGTGCGTTATGCCACGCCGCTGCTCTTGGCCCTGGTACTGATCGAGTTCGTTGACCTGGTGTTCGCGGTGGATTCGGTGCCTGCCATCTTCGCCATCACGACCGACCCGTTCATTGTCTACACCAGCAACATTTTCGCCATCCTGGGCTTGCGTGCGCTGTACTTTGCCCTGGCCGCCATGATCCATCGTTTCCATTACCTGAAGTACGCGTTGGCCCTGGTTCTGGTGTTTATCGGCACGAAGATTTTCCTGGTCGGCTTCATCGGCAAGGTGCCTGCGGCAGTATCGCTGGGCGTGACGTTCAGCCTGATCCTGGGCGGCGTGTTGTTCTCCTTGTGGAAAACCCGCTCGGACACGATGTCGACGCAGTAATCGAGCCGTTCCAGCAACAACCCGCCGGTTACCCCGGCGGGTTTTTTTCGTCGTTGCGATATGTCGCCGATATGAAAAACTGCAAATTTCCCTATTTGTAATATGGCGATCCCGGGCGTAGAGTCGGCCGTATGTGAACGTTATGGACGCGTGATGCGCCGTTATGCCGCTACCAGGAGCCGCCATGAGCAACAACAGTTGGTCCGCCAAGCAATATTCCGCGTTTGAAAACGAACGCACCCGCCCCGTGCGCGATCTGGTCGCCGCCCTGCCTGACCAGGCGGTGCAACGGGCGGTGGACCTGGGTTGCGGCCCGGGCAATTCCACCGAGGTGCTGGCCCAGCGCTACCCCGACGCCGTCGTCACCGGCATGGACAGCTCGCAAGACATGGTGGATGCCGCGCGCAAGCGCTTGCCCGCCCTGCAATTCGACCTGGCCGACATCGCCACCTGGAATCCCCCCGAGCAATACGACGTCATCCTGGCGAACGCCGCGCTGCAATGGGTGCCCGACCACGCCACGCTGTATCCGCGCCTGGTGGGCAAGCTGGCGCCGGGCGGCCTGCTGGCCGTGCAAACGCCTGACAACATGGAAGAACCCGCACATCGCCTCGCGCGTCAGGTGGCGGGCGAAGCGCCGTGGGCGGCGAAGACGGGCAACGTGAAGCACCCGCCGCGCCACAGCGCCGCCTGGTACTACGAATTGCTGAAACCGCATTGCGGCGTGCTGGATGTGTGGCGCACCACTTATCACCATCCGCTGGCAGGCGCGGCGGCGGTGGTGGAATGGTTCAAGGGCACCGCGCTGCGTCCGTACCTGGACAAGCTGGACGCCGCGGAACAGGCCAGCTTCCTGGCGCGCTATCAGGCCTTGATTGCCGAGGCTTACCCCGCGCTGGCCGATGGCACCGTGCTGCTGCCGTTTCCGCGCCTGTTCATCGTGGCAGGTCCCAAGCCGAGGTAACAGCGGCGCATCGTCACCCCGCCGCCGGACCCGCCGACTTGTCCGCGAAGTAGCGCGCGGGCGTCTTGCCCAGCGTTTTCTTGAACATCGTGATGAAGGCGCTGACCGATTCGTAGCCCAGGTCATCGGCGGTGCGCTGCACCGACACGCCCGCCGACAGGCGTTGCAGCGCCAGGATGATGTGCAGCTGCCGGCGCCAGCGCCCAAAACTCATGCCGACTTCCTGCTGCACCAGCCGCGCCAGCGTGCGTTCGCTCATGGCGACGCGCTTGCCCCACTGCGCGACGGTGCTGCGGTCGGACGGGTCGGCGTTCAGCGCGCTGGCGATGTCGCGCAGGCGAGGGTGGTCGGATAGCGGCAAGTGCAGATGCTCGGCCGGCATGCGCCGCAACTGCTCGATCAGCACGTCCGACAGCTGGCGGTTGACGGGCGCGTCCAGATCGGCGGCGGGTTGCGCGGACAGGTGCACGATCAGCTCGCGCAGCAGCGGCGTGATCGTCAGGGTGCAGCAGTTGGTCGGCAGGCCGGCAACATCGGCCGGCACAAACAGAAAGTACACAAGCCCGTTGGCCGTGACGCGATTGCTATGCGACATGCCGCCCGGTATCCACACGGCGCACTGCGGCGGCACCATCCACAGCCCTTGCGGCACGGAACACGTGACGCCGCCTCGCAGCGCCAGCACCAACTGGCCCATGGGGTGGCGATGGGTGGGGGATTCGTCGTCCCGGTCCGCCGGGTCCACCGGCATGGCGAAGGTGCACTGGGTGGGCGAGTCGAGGTCGAAGGGGGCTGGCAGGTTCAGTCGCATGGCAGGCCGCGCGGTCGGGGTGACAGGGGTCGATAAACCTGGCTTGGCCGGACCACACCGCCCGGACCACACCGCCCGGATCGCTTTGGCAGGAATGAAGGATAGCTTGTCATTGTCTCGAAATTCGGCAGGCTTGCGTGTGGATAAGCTGTCGGCATGATGAAAATTCCCTCTGCATTTCCCCCCGCCGGCCGCCGCGCGGCCTGGCTCATCCTGGGCATCCTCTGCATTGCCATGGCGCTGCGCGCGCCCATTACCGGTGTTCCGCCGCTGATTGGCATGATCCGCGAACAGTTGGGCCTGTCGTCCACGGCTGCCGGCATGTTGATCACCTTGCCGCTGCTGGCATTCGCCGTGGTGTCGCTGTTCTCGGCGGCGCTGGCCCGCCGCTTCGGACTGGAGCGCACGCTGTTCGGCGCGCTGTTGCTGATTTGCGCCGGCATCCTGGTGCGTCCGTATGGCGCGGCCTGGGGCTTGTATGCGGGCACGGCCATCATCGGCGCGGGCATCGCCATCGGCAATGTATTGCTGCCCAGCCTGGTCAAGCGCGACTTCCCGCAACGCGTGGCCGGCCTGACGTCGGCCTATGTGTTGACGATGAGCATCGCGGCGGGCGCGGCGTCGGCCGTCGCCATTCCCCTGGCCAATCTGTCGGCCGATGGCTGGCGCTTTTCAACGCTGTGCCTGTTGGTGGTGCCGCTGCTGGGCTTGCTGTTGTGGTTGCCGCAATTGGGCGGGCATACCGCGCCCGCGTCCACCACCGCGCACGCCCCGCACGGTGGGCGGCTGTGGCATTCGCCGCTGGCGTGGCAGGTCACGCTGTATCTGGGCATCAATTCTTTCGTGTTCTATGTGGGCGTGAGCTGGCTGCCCGCCATCTTGCGCGACGCGGGCTATTCCGCCGAACGCGCGGGGTCATTGCATGGGCTGCTGCAACTGATGTCGGCGGGTCCGGCCCTGTTCCTGGCGCCCGTCGTGCGGCGCATGAAGGATCAGCGCGCGGCCGCGTTCTGCTCGGCTGCCGCATCGTTCGTGGCGTTTGCCGGGCTGATCGCCGCGCCGCACTGGGCCACGTTGTGGATCGTGTTGCTGGGCCTGGGTACGGGCGGCGGCATCATTCTGGGCCTGGCCTTCGTGGGCCTGCGCGCCAGTCATGCGCAGCAGGCGGCTGCCTTGTCGGGCATGGCGCAATGCGTCGGCTATCTGTTCGCCGCCACCGGCCCCGCGCTGGTGGGCGCCACGCACGACCGCCTGGGCGGCTGGGGCGTGGCGTTGGGCGTTTGCGCGGCGCTGTGCGTGGCCATGGCCATCATCGGCACGTACGCGGGCCGCGCCATTCAGATCGGCGGCTACCGCGCCGGCATGCCCCGGTCCCAGCCGGCGCCGTGATGCGTGATGGCGCTGGCGCGTCAGTCAAGCGGCTGGGCGTGCGTCTTCCATAGTTGCACCAGCGTGTCGGGCGCCTGGGCTTCCGGCACATCGAACGTCACCGCCGAGTCTTCGTCGCGGTCCAGCACGATTTCAATATGAAAGTAGCGCTGGTCGCCGCCCGCCTGCCCGTATTCGGGCACGGCCAGCGGCGCCGCGCGTTGCAAGGTGTCGCACACTTCCTGGCGCACGCCGGGCGGGCAGGTGGCCAGGTTGATACTGCGCGGCTGCGTCAGCGCGGGCAGGTAGGCCACGCCGCCTTCACGCGTGAGCCGCACCAGCAGCGCCAGGTCCAAGGAAGGCAGTTCGATCATGTCAAGACTCCTACGGTCGCCCAGGCTTGTGCCACGGCGCGCTGCACGGCGGCGTCAAAGCGTTCGGCAGCGACCGTCACCGTCAATGCGGCAAAGGTTTTGAAGTCGGCGTCGTGGCGCAGCCGCTTGTCGCACAAGGTGTCGTACCAGACGCCGCCCGCGCCTTTCCACGCGGGGCCATCCAGCGCGGTGGCCGCCAGGAAGAACGCGCGGTTGGGTATGCCGGAATTGATGTGGACGCCGCCGTTGTCGCGCGGCGTATCGACGTAGTCGCGCATGTGCGCGGGTTGCGGGTCGCGGCCCAGCGCCGGGTCGTCGTACGCGCTGCCCGGTTCCGACATTGAACGCAGCGCGCGGGCGTTGATCTTTTCGGTGAAGAGCCCGGCGCCCACCAGCCAATCGGCCTGCCGCGCCGTTTGCCCCAGAGCGTATTGCTTGACCAGCGCGCCAAAGACGTCGCACAACGATTCGTTCAGCGCGCCGGACTGGCCTTGATAGAGCAGGGCGGCCTCGGAATCGATGACGCCGTGCGCCAGCTCGTGCCCGATGATGTCGACGGCGACGGTGAAGCGGTTGAAGACTTCGCCGTCGCCATCGCCAAACACCATCTGCGCGCCGTTCCAGAAGGCGTTGTCGTAGTCTTCGCCGTAATGCACGGTGCCCACCAGCGGCAGGCCGTGGCCGTCGATGGAGTGGCGTTTGTAGACGTCCCAGAACAGTTTGTAGGTGGCGCCCAGATGCGCATAGGCTTCGTCCACCGCCACGTCGCCGCTGGCGGGCCGGCCTTCGGTGCGCACCAGCGTGCCCGGTAGCGTGGTGTCGTTGTGCGCATCGTGAATGGCGCGCTGCGGCGCGCCTGGGCGAGAAGGCGGCGCGTTTGGCGCAAGCGTGGCGCGGGGCGGTTGCGTAGCCATGTCGCGCAGGCTGCGCTGCTGCTGGTCGATGATCAACGTCTTGACGGCGGGCATGCTGACGCGGGCGTCGGTATGCTGCGCCAGGCGGTCCAGCACATACGGGGGGATCACGCCGATCAAGGGGGTGGACTCGGAAGGACGTGGCATTCGGGTCTCCGTCTTTCAGCGCCGGGCGCAATGCCGGCGGGGCGAAATGCCACGGTAGCAGATGCCCGATGACCGATGGCGTAACAGTCTGCCGCCTGATGCGACGGGAAAGCGCGTGCCTCGACAGCACCACGGCGTTCCGGTACTTTGCCTGTCGTTTTCCCCGCCACATGCCGCCATGCCGACTTCTGAATTGCCGACGCCCGATTCGCCAATGCCCGATTCGCCAATGCCCGATTCGCCAATGCCCGACTACCGCATCGCGGCCCTTGCCTTCACGCCCACACATCTGCAATTGACGCTGGCTAATGGCCAGACGCTGTCTGAACCCATCAAGCGCTACATCCGTCTTGAGAAGGCGACGCCAGACGAACGCCTGCAATGGCAATTGGTCGACGACGGCCACGGCCTGGTGTGGCCGCAGCTGTGGGAACCCGCGCCGCGAGGCATGCTGAATGTGTACGACATCCTGTGGGACCAGCGCTATGAAAAAGCGCTGGCCGCGTTGCAGGCGGCCGACTGGACGCTTGAGCGCTTGCCGCTGATCGAACAGGAACTGGTGGCGCTGTGGCGCATGGAGGCCGACATCAACAATGGCGGCTTCATGCAGTTTCTGTGCAACTGGGGCGACCCCACGTGCCAGCTCGCGTTGCAGGCGTTAAAGAAGCTGGGCGCCACGCACATGCTCGCCGTGCTGTCGCGCATGCGTGGCCTGATCGACCGCTTTGAGGCGTCGCCCGGCGTCATCGAATTGAACGACATCTACGGCGCGATGACCGAGGCCGAGCAGCAGGAAATGGACAGCCTGGACCACGCGTTCTGGGACTATCCCGATGCCTTGTCGCGGCTGGGTTTACGGCATTACGGCGCCTGAAAACCGCCCCATTTGCATGCCTGGCAACGTTCGGAAATGTCTGGCAACAATGGTGGTCTTTTGAATGCGGATTCGGTTCCGATCACGGGATAGAATCCGGTGCTTCTTTCCCGGGGGGGGGCTCGCGATGCGTTATTTCCTGATCTTGGTGGGGGCGGCCGTGGTCGCCTATTTGCTCGCTCGTGGCATCGCGGCCGTGTTCTCGGACCGTAAACGTACAAAATCAGACAGGGACTCAAAGTGAAGCCGACGGATATCCAGATGGTCAAGACGATCGGCGCGGTCAAACCGCGCAACATTAAGGTCGCCGCAGGGGCCGTGATTCTGTTTTTCCTGATCCTGTTCCTGGCGTTCGGTTCGTGGTTTCAGGTGGACCAGGGCGAGCGCGGCGTGGTGCTGCGTAACGGCAAGCTGGTGCGCGTGTCGGAACCGGGCCTGGACTTCAAGACGCCGTTCATCGACAACGTGATGACCGTGTCGGTGCGCGACCACACGTTCGTGTTTGAAAAGCTGGAAGCGTATTCGTACGACCAACAGCCCGCGCACTTGCGCGTGTCGGTCACGTACCGCGTGCCGCCCGAGCACGTGGCCGAGCTGTATTCGGAATACGGCACCATCAACAATTTGCAGATGCGCGTGCTGGAACGCAAGACGCCCGACGCCGTGAAGAACGTGTTCGGCCAGTACACCGCCGTGCGCGCCATTCAGGAACGCCAGAAGCTGGGCCTGGATGTGAACAACGCGGTGCTCAAGACGATGGAAGGCGCGCCGGTGCAAGTGGTGGGCGTGCAGATCGAAGAAGTGGGTTTCTCGCAAGCCTACGAGCATTCGATTGAACAGCGCATGTTGGCGCAGGTGCAGATTGAAACGACGCGCCAGCAAAAGGAAACGGCGATGATCAACGCCGAGATCCAGGTGGTGAAGGCCAAGGCCGAAGCCGATGCACGCCGCCAGCAGTTCACCGCTGAAGCCGACGGCATCCGCATGCGCGGCGAAGCCGAAGCCGCGTCCATCCGCGCCAAGGCCGAAGCGCTGGCCGCCAACACCAACCTGGTCAGCCTGAACGCTGTTGAAAAGTGGGACGGCGTGCTGCCGGCCACGCAGGTGCCCGGTGCCGCGCTGCCGTTCATCGGCATCAAGTAACGCGCAGCGCGGCCGGCATCCTAGGGATTCCCCTCTGTCAAGAATTGCAAAGCGGGCGCAAGGTAGGCGCACCGGCGTACAACGCCCGCTTTACGATCAGGCAAGCGAAGGCCGCACGCGGGCGGCGCGCTTGCCCAAGAGGCTTGCACAAGGAGACATGGATGTCGCAGTTGGATTGGACGTCCGGCGACACCGCGCCGGATCGGCAGGGCTATTACGAAACGCGCCTGGACACGGGCGATACCGCCATTTCGCTATACAGCGTGCTGGGTTGGATGCCCGTGAAAACGCCGGGCAACATGGTGGGTTGGCGGCCCTTGCCGCCGGCGGCTGAACGGCAAGAGGCCGAACGCCACATCCAGGAACTGCGCGCGGCGCAGGCGCATATCCCCATGGATTACTAGCGGCAAAAAGCGCCGCATCTGGCCGGGCGCTAAAAACAGCAGTTGCGATAATGAGAATTATTTGTAAAATTCGCCACCCTGTTTCGCTGCGTAATCCGTTCGGCCCATGTCCCGCTCACCTCCGACCCGCACCGGCTGGCTCGCGTATTACGACGAGCTGGTGGGCGTATGGAGCCGCCGCACGGGCAACCGGCACGACGCCGAAGACGCGGCGCATGACGCCGTCGAACGCTTGCTGAAGGCGGACGCCAGCGTGGCGCTGAAGGCGCGCGGGTATCTGTTCCAGGCGGCAAGCCATCGCTTGATCGATCGGTGGCGGCGGCAGGATCGCGCCGAACACGTGCCGCTGGACGAATTGAACGACGCCGATCAGTTGATCGTGCAAGACCCCGATGCGCCGTTGCGGGCCGCGCGCCTGGCCGACGATCTGGCCAAAGTGCTGGCGGAATTGCCGCCCAAGTGCCGCCAGGCATTCGTGCTGAACCGCATCGAAGGCTGGACCCAGGCGGAAGTCGCCCAGCACATGGGCCTGTCCAAGAACATGATCGAACGCTATGTCATGCGCGCCATCGAGCATGCCCGCGACCGCCTGCGCGAATACACTCCATGACGATGTCTCCTACCCCTGATCACGATGATCCGCGCGATGATCCGCGCGACGCCGCCACCGCGGCGTGGTGGTTCGCGCGCTGGCATTCGGGTGACCTCACGCGGCGTGACCGGCGCGCGTTTGCGCGCTGGCGGCGCGACCACCCCGAGCGCGCCCGGCAGTTCGACCGCATGCAGCAGCTGGGCGCGGCGGCGGCGGGCTTGCCGCGCGATCAGGTGCATGCCCTGTTGGGCGGCCCGGTGCCGGCGCGGCCCCGCCTCCCACGGCCTGACCGCTTCTTGACCCTGCGAGTCGCGCTGGCCTGTGCGGCCGCGGTGGTTGTCGCGCTGGGCGTGTGGTGGAACCTACCGGTGCCCGCGCCGTCCTTCACCACCACGGTTAGCACCGAACGCGGCGAACGCCGCCAACTGAGCCTGCCCGACGGTTCCGTGCTTGAGATCAACGGCGGCACGCGCGCCACGGTCAAGCTGTATGCCGAACGCCGTGACGTGGCGTTGGACAGCGGCGAAATCACCTTTACCGTGGCGGCGGATGCCACACGCCCGTTCACCGTGGACGCCGGCAGCGGCGTGGTGCGCGTAACGGGCACGGTGTTCGACGTACGCCGCGACGCCGACCAGGTGACCGTGCTGGTGGAGTCCGGCACGGTGCAGGTGTCGGGCGGGCATTGGTGGAACCTGGGCCGCGCCGTGCTGCGCGCGGGCCATGGCCTCCGCGTGCCCGGCAGCGGCGCCATCGGCGTGCCCGCGCCCGCCGACGTGTCGGGGGCGACCGCCTGGCGGGAAGGGCGCGTGGTGTTCAAGAACGCGCCGCTGGCAGACGTCGTGCGCGACATGAACCGCTATCTGGCCACGCCGCTGCGCCTGGCCGACGACAAGGTGGGGCGCTTGCGCGTGTCCGCCTCGTTCCCGCTTGACCGCCCCGAAGCCTTGATCGATGCCTTGCCTGCCATTGCGCCGGTGCGCCTTGCGCCACGCCCCGGCGGCCCCATCGACGTCTACACGCGGGCGGACGCGGCGGGCGCCGTTACAAAATAAATGGGAATGAGATTCAGGTTTATCTGCGTTTGAAACGTTCTACGAAGGAAGGCGTTGGGCCGAGCTTCATAGCCCGGCCCTTGCCACCCCCCTCGTCGAACCGAAACAGCAGGTAGTCGTGACCTTCTTCGCACACCGAAATTCATTGCCGGCATCGCGCCGCGCCCGCGCCACCCCGCGCTTCACGCCTTCTTCCTTGACGCTGGCCATGGGCCTGGCCCTGGGTGTGGCCTTGAGTCTGGCCGCCGCGCCCGGCGCGGCGCGCGCCCAGAACGCCGGCGTGTCGATCAACATCGGCGCCCAGCCGCTGGGCGATGCGCTGCTGCAATGGGCGGCGCAGACCAAAGTGCGCGTGTTCTACGCGCCCGACGTGGTGGCCGGCCTGTCCACCCGTGGTTTCTCCGGCAGCATGACACCCGAAGAAGCGCTGCGCGGTTTGCTGCAAGGTACGGGCGTGGTGTACCGCTGGCAGGGCGACAGCATCATCCTGACGCGTGATGGCGGCGTGGCCAGCCTGGCGCCCGTGACCGTGCTGGGCAATTCGGACCCGGCCGTAACCGAAGGCACGGGCTCTTACACCACGCCCGCATCCGCGGCGGCAACCGGGCTGACGCTGTCGCTGCGCGAAACGCCGCAGTCCGTCAGCGTGGTGACGCGCCAGCGCATCGACGACCAGAACCTGCGGTCGCTGGACGAAGTGATGGGCAACGTGGTCGGTGTGCAGGTGGTCAGCGAGGATTCGGACCGCACCGATTTCTGGTCACGCGGCTTCTACATCGACAGCCTGCAATACGACGGCGTGCCCACCACCATCGGCCTGTCCATGTATGGCGAATCCGATAACGATTCCTTCATCTATGACCGCATTGAGGTTGTGCGCGGCGCCACCGGCCTGATGTCGGGCGCGGGCAATCCCGGCGCCTCCATCAACCTGGTGCGCAAGCACGCCAACAGCAAGACCTTTACCGGTTCGGTCAGCGCGGGCTTTGGCTCGTGGAACCAGTATCGCGGCACGCTGGATATGTCCACGCCGTTAAACGAAGCCGGCACGGTGCGCGCCCGCATGGTCGCCGTGTACCAGGGCCGCGATTCCTATATCGACCTGTACCACGCCAACAAGAAGGTGTTCTACGGCGTGATCGACGCCGACCTCACGCCCAACACCACCTTGAGCATCGGGGCCGACTATCAGGACAAGCGTCCACGCGGCTCCACCTGGGGCAGCCTGCCCGTGGTGTTCAGCGACGGCACGGACACGAGCTGGCGGCGCTCCAAGACCACGGCGGCCGACTGGACGTATTGGCACACCACCAACGAAACCATGTTCGCCACGCTGTCGCACCGCTTCCAGAACGACTGGGAAGTGCGCGCCGACTGGTCCCATCGCAAGAGCAAGTACGACGCCAAGCTGCTGTACCTGTATGGCGACCTGGACCGCGAAACCGGCACGGGCCTGCGCGCGTTGCCGGGCTACTGGAATTCGTACGCCGACCAGACCTCGTTGGATGTGCAGGCCAAGGGGCCGTTCACTTTGCTGGGCCGCAAGCACGAAGTGGTGGTGGGCGCCATGCGCAGCCGTTATGGCGAAGACTTCTATCGCTACGGCTTTGAAAGCGCGTCGCTGGCCAGCACCGGCAACTTCTATCAATGGGACGGTTCATTCGCGCAGCCGACCTGGACGGACGCCACGTTGCGCGACACGGTCACGCATCAGCAGGGCGCGTACGCCGCGGCGCGCTGGTCGCTGACCGACCGCCTGACCGCCATCACGGGCGGCCGCTACGCCACGTGGGAATCCAAGTCCGACACGCGCGACCAGAAGGACTCGCAGTTCATTCCCTACGCGGGCGTGGTCTACGACATCAACGACACGTATTCCACCTACGTCAGCTACACCGACATCTTCCAGCCGCAGGATAACCGCGACCGCAACGGCAATTACCTGGACCCGGTGCAAGGCAAGAACTACGAAGTGGGCGTCAAGGGCGAATACCTGGACGGCCGCTTGAACACGTCGATTGCGCTGTTCAAGGTCAAGCAAAGCAAGCTGGCGGTGCTGGATGGCGACGCGCTGGTGCCGGGCTCGATGGACCAGGCCTACACCACGGCCGACGGCGTCACGACCAAGGGCGTGGAACTGGAAGTCAGTGGCCAGTTGGCGCCGGGCTGGAACGCCTACGCGGGCGGCACGTACTACACCAGCCGCGATGCCGAAGGGGTGTCCGTCAACACCGAACGGCCACGCGCCATGGCCAAGCTGTTCACCACGTACCGCTTGCCGGGCGACTGGAGCCGCCTGACCGTGGGCGGCGGCGTCAACTGGCAGATCTCGACCTATAGCCAGGTCAGCGCGGGCGACGATACCGTGACGGCCAAGCAGAAGGCCTACGCCATCTACAACCTGATGGCGCGCTACGACTTCAGCTCGGCCTTGTCGGCCCAGTTGAACGTGAACAACCTGTTCGACAAAAAATACTATATGGGCGGCGTCGCCAGCCAGGTGTATTACGGCGAACCCCGCAGCGTGTTCGTCAACCTGACCGCCAAGTTCTGATCGGGGGCCCCGGCAAATCCCGTCTTGAAAACGATTCAAAGATATTTATAATTGCGAATCATTTTCATTTTGTTTAGGATCTGGCGGCGACGCCGGGGCGCTCCGCCATGCCATCCTCTTCCTTCGCGGCCCACGCCGAAGTGCAATCGGTCTACCAGGCTCACCACCAGTGGTTGCGCAATGTGCTCCAGCGCAAGCTGGGCAATGCGTGCGACGCGGCGGATGTGGCGCACGATACGTTTGAACGCCTGATCCGCGCCAATGTGCGCGAACCCTTGTCCGAGCCGCGCGCCTATCTGCGCACCATCGCCACGCGCCTGGTCATCGGGCGTGCGCGCCGCGCCGCGCTCGAAGCCGCCTATGCCGAATCCCTGGCGCTGCAACCCGTGGCGGTCGAACCGTCGGTGGAGCATCGCGCGCTGATCCTGGAAGCGCTGGAACAACTCTGCGAACTGCTGGACACGCTGCCCATGAACAGCCGCCGCATCTTCCTGATGGCGCAGGTGGATGGCTTGTCGTATGCCGAGATCGCGCAGCAATTGGGCCTGACGCCCAATGCCGTGCAAAAGTCGCTGGCGCGCGCATTGGTGCATTGCTACACGACGGTCTACGGATGAGCCGGGGCGTGATGGACGGCGCCAAGCTGCTGCGCCCGCACGCGCCCGAGGCCGGGCGTGTCGATCCCAAGGTCTTGCGGCAAGCGGCCGACTGGTGGACGCGGTTGCGCGAAGACGCCAGCGATGCCGACCGCGCGCGCTTCGAACAATGGCGGCGCGCGCAGCCCGCGCATGAACTGGCCTGGCAACGCTTGACCGCGTTGACGCGCGATGTGGCCTCGGGCGTGGCGCAGGCCGGCCATGATGTGGCCGCCCACACGCTGCGCCAGGCGCCCTTGATCCAGTCGCGCCGCAACGCCATTCGCTGGATGGTGACGGCGGCGGGGGTGGGGCTGGGCGCGTGGGCCATGGGCGAGGCCGGCACGGTGCGCCGGATAACGGCCGACCTTTCCACCGGCACCGGCGAACGCCGCGCGCTGACTTTGCCCGACGGCACGCGGCTGGAACTGAACACGGCCAGCGCGGTGGACCTGCGCTACACCGCGACCTTGCGCGAGGTCGTGCTGCACGAAGGCGAAATCCTGGTGACGACGGCGCAAGACGCAAAGGGCCGGCCGTTTCAGGTGCGCACGCGCAGCGGCATCCTCACGCCGGTCGGCACACGCTTTGTCGTGCGCGATCTGGACGATGGCCGCGCGCTGCGCGTGGCGGTGCTGCAAGGCGCGGTCGATGTGCGCAGCCTGAACGCCGCCGATGCGCCGCGTCGCGTGCAGGCGGGCAACCAGGCAGAATTTTCAACGGCGGGCGGCTATGCGCCGCGCCCGCTTGAAGCGGCGGCATCGGCCTGGACCCACGGCATGCTGATCGCCGACGAACTGCCGCTGGCGCAGTTCCTGCAAGAGCTTGGCCGCTATCGCCCGGGTCGGCTGGCCTGCTCGACCGAGGCGGCCGCGCTGCGCGTGGTTGGCGCGTTTCCGCTGGCCGACACCGAGCGCGTGCTGGACATGCTGCAAGACGTGCTGCCCGTGCGCGTGCGCCGCTATACCCGTTATTGGGTGTCGGTGGGCTTGGCATAGAAAGTTGTAACCGGAACGGCGTAACGCATCCTCCCGCGCGTCATGTAAGGAAAGCAGCCCCATCGCGCTCTCGCGCGGCACGCTGCGCCCGTCCTTCATGAGCCAGGAATCCCCCTTCATGTCTTCTCGTCCTGCCCGCGTGGCCACCGCCGCCCACTTGTCCACGCCGCGTCGCCAACGTTTGCCGCGCACTCGTCTCAGCGTTGCCCTGCATCTGGCGTTGCCCGCCATCGCGCTTGCGGCTCCGTGGCCATCCGCGGTGTATGCGCAGGACGCGCAGGACGCGTCGGCGTCGAAGCCGCGCACCGTGAACCTCAACATACCGGCCGGACCGTTAAGCACGGCGTTGGGCGCGTTTGGCGTGCAGGCGGGCGTGATGGTGGCCTCGGACCCGGCGCTGACCGCCAACGCCCGTACACGCGGCGTGTCTGGCACGCTTGCCGTGGACACGGCGTTGTCCGAACTGCTGGCGGGCACCGGTTTGCAGGCCGTGGGCCGCGCCGGTGGCGGCTACCGTCTGCAACCCGCGCCGGCCGCCGGGCAGGCGGCAACGCTGGCGCCCGTGACGGTGACGGGCAGCTACAACCCCACGACGGACGGCACGGGGTCGTACACCACGCCCGCCGTCACCATCGGCAAAACCACACAGGCGCTCAAGGACATTCCACAGTCCATCACCGTGTTGACCCGCCAGCGCATGGACGACCAGGTGATGACCAGCCTGCCGGACGCCATCAACAACACAGCCGGCATGGTCGGCGTGCAAGGCGTGGGGGCGGGCGTGGCGATCAATTCGCGGGGCTTTCCGGTCGACCTGCTGCAATACGACGGTGTGTCCCTGCTGCGCAACAGCTACAGCCTGGGCAACTGGGAGCAGGACTCGCTGGTGTTCTACGACCGCGTGGAGATCCTGCGCGGCGCGGCCGGCCTGCTGCAAGGCGCGGGCAGCCCGGGCGGGGCGATCAACCTGGTGCGCAAGCGCGGCGACGCCGAGCCGTCGGTGGTGCTGTCCGGCAAGGCCGGCTCGTGGGACCACTACGGCCTGACGCTGGATGCGGGCGGGCCGCTGAACGCCGCGGGCACGCTGCGCGGCCGCGTGGTGGTGGACGAAGACCAAAGCCATTCGTATATCGACTACGTGTGGGACAAGACGCGCAACCTGTACGCCGCGTTGGACGTCGACGTGACCGAGGACACCACGGTCGGCATCGGCATCAGCAACCGCTACAGCCGTTCGCGCCCGATGATTGTGGGCTACCCGCGCTACCAGGACGGCGGCGCCATCGATCTGCCGCGTTCGACGTTTACCGGGTCCACCTGGAACCGCGCCAAGAACGACCAGACGATCTTCAACGCCGACGTCACGCATCGCTTGAACGACGCCTGGCGATTCAAGCTTGCCGGCGTGGCCATGAATGAAAAGAACACCACGGTGCACCAGCGCGTGGCCGACGCCGTGCAGCGCGACGGCAGTGGCTTGTCGTATGGCGATTTCGGCGTGGACTTCAACAGCAAGCAGCGCGGCGCGGACATGTCCATCAGCGGCAGCTTCAACGCGCTGGGCATGGAGCAGGAAGTGGTGCTGGGCGCCAACTATTCCAAGCTGACCACGAACGACCGCTTCACGCGGGTGTGGGAAGAGAACGGCAATATCTTCGACCTGGACCACCATCGCCCCTGGCAGGACATCGATTCGATCGCGGCGGCCAGCGGCTATGACTCGCGCAGCAGCTACGACATCCGCCAAAAGGGCATCTATGGCACCTGGCGCGTCAAGCCCACCGAGTCGCTGGCGCTGATCGGCGGCGGCCGCGTCGGCTGGTATGACTATTCCTACAGCGGCGGCGGCGGCACCACCACGTCCAGCACATCCGGCAAATTCATCCCGTACGCCGGCATCGTCTATTCGCTGACGGATAACTGGTCCGCCTACACCAGCTACACCACGGTGTTCGAACCGCAGACGCAGCGCACGCAGGAAGGCAGCCTGCTCAAGCCCATCGAAGGCAACAACTACGAAGTCGGCATCAAGGGCGAACTGGCGGACGGCCGCATCAACACGCTGCTGGCGCTATTCCGCTACGACCACAAGAACCGCGCCGTCAACGATTACGCTGCCGGCTTCGCGTGCGACGGCTGGTACTGCTCGCGCGCGTCGGGCAAGGTGCGCAGTCAGGGCGTGGAAGCGGAGGTGTCGGGTGAAGTGCTGCGCGGGCTGGAGCTGTATGCGGGGTACACCTACAACACCACCAAGTACCTGGAAGACCCCGACAACAAGGGTCAGGTCTTCAACACGTGGACGCCCAAGCACATGCTGCGCCTGTGGGCCAACTACAAGCTGCCAGGCATGATGAACCGCCTGAGCGTGGGCGCGGGCGTCAACACGCAGACCGACACCGTCAGTTCGGACCGCGCCTTCAAGCTGGCCGGCTTCACCATCTGGAATGCGCGCGTGGGTTATCAGGCCACGCCGGAAATGAGCATCGGCCTGAACGTCAATAACGTGTTCGACAAGAAATACTACGTGCCGTCCTACAACACGTTGAATAGCAACAACTACTACGGCCAGCCGCGCAACGTCATGCTGACGTTCCGCTACGCGCCCAAGCTGTAAGGGAACCCGGTCAGGACTGGCGGCCGGCGCTCCGGCGGCCGGCGTTCCGGCGGCCGGCGCTCCGGCGGCCGGCGCTAGGCCCCCATCAATGCATGCACCTTGCGCGCCAGCTCATCCAGCGCAAAAGGTTTCGCCAGCGTGGGAGCGCCCGATTCGGCCAGCGTCTGTGAACCCGAACCGGTGATGAAAAGCACCTTCAGGCCGGGCCGCAACATCCGGCCGGCGTCGACCACCTGGCGCCCGTCCATGCGGCCGGGCAGGCCCAGGTCGCAAATCAGCAGATCGATCTGGCCTGGCGCCGATAGCGCGCGCAACGCGCTGGAACCGTCGTTGGCCTGGATCACGGCGTAGCCCAGTTCGGACAGCGTTTCCACGACCACGGCGCGCACCGAGACGTCGTCCTCGGCGACCAGCACCGTCGCGCCGGTGGAGGCGCGCGGCGGTTCCAGGCGCGCGGACATTTCGACGGGCGCCAGCGCCCCGTCAAAACGCGGGAAGTACAGGCTCATGGCCGTGCCTTGGCCCGGCCGCGAATTGACTTGCACCTGACCGCCGGATTGCCGCACGAAGCCATACAGCATCGACAGGCCCAGCCCCGTGCCCTGACCGGGCGACTTGGTGGTGTAGAACGGTTCAAAAATGCGCTGCATGGTTTGCGGCGTCATGCCGCAGCCGGTGTCCGTGACCGTCAGGCGCAGGTAATCGCCCATGGGCAGGCCGCGTTCGCGCGAGGTCTGCTCGCTCAGCGTGACCTTGGCCGTTTCGATGCCCAGCCGGCCTTGCCCTTCCATGGCGTCGCGCGCGTTCAGGCACAGGTTCAGCAGCGCGTTTTCAAATTGGTGCGGGTCAACCCAGGCCGCCCACAGCTTGGGCTCGCACGCCAGGTCCAGCGCAATGCCGGGGCCCACGCTGCGGCGGATCAGGTCTTCCATGCCGCGCACCAGGTGGTTCACATCCACCGCTTGCGGCGACAGGGGCTGGTTGCGCGAAAACACCAGCAGCCGGTGCGTTAGCGCGGCGGCCCGTTCGGTGCCACGCTGCGCCACTTCAATGTGGCGTTCAAGCTCGCCCAACCGTCGCTGCGCCAGCCGCAGGCTGATCAGCTCCAGGCTGCCCGCGATGCCCATCAGCAAATTGTTGAAATCGTGCGCCAGTCCGCCGGCCAGTTGGCCCACGGCTTCCATCTTCTGGCTTTGGCGCAAGGTGTCTTCAGCTTGCCGCAGGGCTTCGGCCTGCGCGCGTTCGGCCTGTACCCGCGACGTGGTTTCGATCACGGTGTCGATCATGCCGACCACCGCGCCGGTTTCGTCGCGAACGGGGCTGTAGCAGAAGGTGAAGGCGGCTTCCTCGGCCTGGCCGAATCGTTCGATGACCAGCGGGTAATCTTCGATAAAGGTGGCTTCGCCGGCGAAGGCGCGGTCGGCAATGGGGCCGATCATGGCCCAGGCTTCGCTCCAGACATCGCTGAACGAGCGGCCCAGCGCCTCGGGCTTGGCGCCCAGGATGGGCCGGAACGCGTCGTTGTAGATGGTGATGAGTTCCTGGCCCCAGACCAGGCAAGACGGAAAGCGGGACGACAGCACCATGCCCGCCGCCACGCGCAGCGCCGTGGGCCATTCGCTGATGGAGCCCAGCGGCGTGGCGGCCCAATCGAAGTCAGCCACCTTCCTGCCCATCTCGCCGCCGCCGGCAAGAAAAGAGGGGAACGTCGGAAGGTTCTGCATGGTGGTATTGGCGAGAGAACGGGTGCTTGATTCTATCTGACGGCATGGGTGAAGTTAAGCCGCGCGCCTTGCTCAATATCAAAGTTCGCGCACCCCATTTCCGGTAGTCGTGTGCGCGGTACAACGGCGATTGATATAAAATAAAAATCGTTCCCATTTGCGATATCGCGTCAGGTGCGCCTTGCCTGCTTCCCACTTATCCACCTTTGACAACGTCACGAAGCTCTATCGTGATCATCACGGCTGGCTGTCAATGTGGCTGCGCAAAAAGCTCGGCAATTCCTTTGACGCGGCCGATCTGGCGCACGACACCTTTGTGCGCTTGATGTCGGGGCGCCGCCATGACGGCGCCGGTCCCGAGCCGCGCGCGCTGTTGACGCACATTGCCAAGGGCCTGGTCGTGGACCACTGGCGCCGCCGCGCGATCGAGGACGCCTACCTGGCCGTGGTGGCGCAACTGCCCCCGCGCGAGGCGCCATCGCCGGAGCAGAGCGCGCAGATCCTTGAAACGTTGCACGCCATCGACACCACGCTACGCACCTTGCCGGCCAAGACCCGCGAGGTTTTTTTGTTGTCGCAATTCGATGGCATGACGTATGCCGACATCGCCACGCGCGAGCGCGTGTCGCTGGCCACCGTCAAACGCCACATGCAGCGGGCGCTGACGGCCTGCCTGATCGCCTTTGCCGGGCACGCGCCATGAGCGGCGTCGTGGGCGGCAACACGGGAGGCAACACGGGAAGCAACACGGGCGGCAACACGGGCGGCGCCATCGATCCCGCCATCCTGCAAGAAGCCGCCGGCTGGCTGGTGCGCTTGCAGTCCGAAACCCTGTCCGCCGCTGACCGCGCCGCCTTTGATCGGTGGCGCGACCGCAGCGCGTCGCATCGCGCGGCGTGGGCGCGGGTGGAGGACATGTTGCGCGGTTTCGGCCAGGTGCCGCCCGCCATTGGCAGCCACACGCTGCGCCGACTGGACCGGCCCGGCCGACGCCAGGCGATACGCGCGCTGGGCGCGCTGCTGGTGCTGGGCCCGGCTGCCGTGGCCGGTTGGCGCGGCCTGCCCTGGCGCGGTCTGTCCTGGCGCGAATGGGTGGCCGATGCGCGCACCGCCACGGGCGAACGCCGCCGGCTGGACCTGGCCGACGGGACGCAGCTGGTGTTGAACACGGCCACCGCCGTCGACATCCAGTACACGGCCGATGAGCGCGTGCTGTGGCTGCGCGCCGGCGAAATCCTGCTGACCACCGGGCGCGATCCCTCGCCCGTGTACCGCCCTTTTATCGTGCGCACGGCGCAGGGGACGATACGCGCGCTGGGCACGCGCTTCATGGTGCGCGATGACGGCGCGGGCATACGCGTGGCGGTGTTCGATGGCTCGGTGCGGATACAGCCGCAAGGTCGCGGCGGGCATTCGGAGCCGGCTTCGATGCTTCTGCACGCGGGGCAGCAAACCGTGTTCACTGCCGACGACGTGGCGCCCGCGTCCGCCGCCGATACCGCGTCTGCCTCTTGGGAGCGGGGCATGTTGACCGTGCGCGACTGGCGCCTGGCCGATCTGGTGGACGAACTGGGCCGGTACCGGCGCGGCGTGTTGCGTTGCGATCCGGCCGTGGCGGGGCTGCGGGTATCGGGCGCCTTTCCCTTGGCCGATACCGACGGCAGCCTGCGCCTGCTGGAAAAAACCCTGCCGGTGCGCATCAGCCGCGTCACGCCGTTCTGGATCACGGTGGCCGGCCGCCCCGACGTTACAAACTAATTGCGTTTTGGCTGAGCCTTTTTTTCGCTTCGTCCGGTGTACCGGGTGAATCGTCGCGACACGCGAGCGCCACCCCGTCCCTTACGAAGGATCGTTTCATGGTTTTCCGAAATACCCGTACGCCGCGCCTGCACCGTGGCATCGCCACCCCGTCGTCCTGGGCGACGATGAGGCAAACCACCGGTACGGGCCTGATGCTGCTGGCCGTGGCGGGCGCGCCGGTGGCCGCGACGGCAGCGCCGGAGGCAAGCGCCGTTGCGTCGGGCGCCGCTGCGTCGGGCGCCGTCGCGCCTTCCGCAGCCGCTCCGGCGCTGCGCCAGTCTTACGCCATAGGCGCCGGTCCGCTGGGCGACGTGCTGGCGCAGTACGCGGCGGCGGCGGGCGTGCCGCTGTCGTTTGACTCGACCTTGCTGGCCGGACAGCAAAGCCGCGGCATCGTGGGCGCCTACACCGTGCGCGAAGGCTTTGCGCGCTTGCTGGACGGGTCCGGCTATACCGTGGCCGAGCAGGGCGCGGGCGCCTATTCGCTGCGCAAGCTGCCGGCCGGCGACGCCGGCGCGGCGACGCTGCTGCCCAGCATCACCGTGGCCGGATCGGGCGTGACCCCGTCAGCCCTGCCGCCCGAGTTCGCGGGCGGCCAGGTGGCACGCGGCGCGCGCATGGGCCTGCTGGGCAATCGCGACGTCATGGACACGCCGTTCAACGTCACCAGCTACACCTCTGAAATGTTGACCAACCGCCAGTCCGTCACGCTGGCCGACGCGCTGAACGCCGAGCCCTCGGTACGCTTTACCGGGCAGATCGGCGGCGTGACCGATTCTTTTTATATCCGCGGCTTTCCCATCGGCGAAGGCAACCTGGGCGAAATCGCGTTCGACGGCGTGTACGGCGTGGCCCCCAACTATCACGTCTTCACCGACTACATCGAACGCGTCGAAGTGTTGAAAGGCCCGGCCGCGTTGCTGTACGGCATGTCGCCCAATAGCGGCGTGGGGGGCGTGATCAACATGGTGCCCAAGCGCTCGCTGCCGCAAGACCTGACGCGCCTGTCGGCCGACTACGTTGGCGATTCGCAGTTTGGCGGCCGCGTGGACCTGAGCCGCCGCTTCGGCAATGACGGCGAATGGGGCGTGCGTGTCAACGGCATGCATCGCCAGGGCGACACGCCGCTGGACAACCTGTCATCGCGCACCGACATCGGCGCCTTGTCGCTGGACTATCAGGGCGAACGCCTGCGCGCCTCGCTGGACCTGTTGACCCAACATGAAAAAGTCGACGCGCCCACGCGCCCGTTCCTGGTGGCTTCCGGCATCGACGTGCCGCATGCCGCCGATGGCCGCCGCAACGCCACGCAGCCCTGGGGCTGGTGGAAGTCCGACGGCCAATCCGCGCTGCTGCGAGTGGAATACGACATCAGCGACCGCCTGACCGTGTTCGCCGATGCGGGGGGATCGGACACCGACGTGTCGCGCCTGTCCGACCAGACGCCCACCATCGTCAACAGCGCGGGCGACACGCTGGTCACGCCCAACAACTTCCGCTTCAAGGTCGAGCGCAGCACCTACAACGCCGGCCTGCGCGCCAAGCTGGACACCGGGCCGGTGCGCCACGCCATCAGCTTCATGGGCAGCCTGTACAGCGACCGCAACCTTCAGGCCAGCGTGTCGGGCACCCCGCTGACGTCCAACATCTATCACCCCATCACACGCCCCGAGCAGAACATACCCGCGCCGCGCAACGTGCCCAAGGTGTCTTCGTCCGACCTCACCGGGCTGGCTCTGGCCGACACGATGAGCATCCTGGACGAGCGCGCGCAGTTGACGCTGGGCGTGCGCCAGCAGCGCATCGAATCGCGCAACTTCAACGCCACGACCGGCGTGCGCACCGTCAGCTATGACGAAAGCGCCACCACGCCGCTGGCGGGCCTGGTCGTGAAACCGTGGAGCAACGTGTCGCTGTATGCCAACTACATCGAAGGCTTGAGCAAAGGCGACGTGGCGCCGGCCACTGCGTCCAACGCCGGGCAGGTGTTCAAGCCCTACAAGGCCAAGCAAAAGGAAGTGGGCGTAAAGGTGGAGCTGGACAACGCGATGCTGACCTTGAGCGCGTTTGAAATCACCAAGCCCAGCGGTCAGTTGACCAACGGCGTGTACGGCGCGGACAGCGAACAACGCAATCGCGGACTGGAACTGGGCTTGTCCGGCGAACCGCTGCGCGGCTTGCGCCTGTTGGGCGGGGTGACCTGGCTGGACGCCGAGCTGACGCGCACCAATAGCGCCGCCACGGTCGGCAACCGGCCGGTGGGCGTGCCGACATTCTCGGCCAACCTGGGCGCGGAATGGGACACGCCGTGGGTCGCCGGGCTGACGCTGACCGGCGGCATGGTCTATACCGGGCGCGAATACATCAATCAGGCCAACACGCAGTCAGTGCCGTCGTGGACCACGTTCGACGTGGGCGCGCGTTATGCGATGCGCGTGCAGGGCAAGGACGTGACGTTGCGCGCCAATGTGGTCAACGTGACCAACCGCGCGTACTGGTCCGGCGTGGCGTCCTATGGCACGATTTCGCAAGGCGTGCCGCGCACGCTGATGCTGTCGGCGTCGATGGATTTTTGATCGGCGTGTCCACAGATCGGCGGGCCCACAGTAAGGCCCATGCGCGGAGCAGGCACGTTCCTGCCCGTGCATGCCGGTTGCTGCTGACCTCAAGCCTCAAGCCCGGCTGCGCGCGAACACCATGCACACCGGGCTGCCCACGCGCACCTCGTAGCCGTCGTGCGCCAGCGTGCCGTCGTGCGCCAGCGTGCCGTCATGCGCGTTGACGCGCATGCGCACCAGCGTGTCGCTGTCTTCGTTCAGCACGAAGCAGAAGCGGCCGTCGGGCGATAGCGTAAAGAAGCGGGGCGTCTTGCCGCCGGACGGCACGTGCTGCACGGGCGCCAGGCGGCCACTGGACGCGTCCACCCGAAACACGGCGATGCTGTCGTCGCCCCGGTTGGACACGTACAGGTGGCGGCCGTGGGCGTTCACCGCGATGCCGGCGGCGCGGCTGTTGCCGGTACAGGTGTCCGGCAATGACGGCAGCACTTGGAAGGGCTGCAACGCGCCTGCCGTGACCGTGTAGGCCGCCACGGTGTTGTCCAGCTCGTTCACCACATACAGCCAGCGGCCGGTGGGATGAAACGCGGCATGCCGCGGGCCGGCGCCTTCGCGCGTATCGGCCACGCTGTGGGGCGCATCGCCCGCGCCGTGTTGGTCCAGCGCGAAGACGAACACGCGATCCAGCCCCTTGTCGGGCACGGCAACGAAGTGTCCCGACGGATCGACCACGTTGTAGTGCGGCTTGGCAAAGGGCTGCTCTTTGCGGTGCGGGCCGGGCTGGCCGGGCATGGCGATGCGTTGCGCCACCGGACCCAGGGCGCCGTCATCCGCCACGGGCAACACGGCCAGCGTGCCGCTCAGGTGGTTGGACACCATCAGGAAGCGGCCCGACGGCGCCAGCGCCAGGTGCACGGGGTTGCGGCCCTGGCAGTCCTGCTGGTGCCAGGGGGTCAGCGCGCCTTGACGCGGGTCGCGATGCAGCGCGCTGACTTCGTGGCTGTCGCCGTGCACGGTGTACAGCACGGGCAGCGCGGGATGCGGCAGCAGATAAGAGGGGTTCAGCAGGCCCCCCACTACCTGTGTCAACGTCAAGGCGCCGGTGTCGGGGGCGTAGTCAAAGACGCTGATGCCATCGCCGCGGGCATTGCGTTCGCGCGTGGTGCGCGAGCCGATATAGACGTGCATGGGCTTGCCTTCTTTACAAAACAACAGGCGGCCGGGCACGTCATCGCGCGTCAGGCCGGGGAAGTCAGGATGCCGCTGATGCGCGACAGGTTGTCCAGCGTGCTGCGCAGGTGGCTGGACAGCGCGGCGGCGGCTTCATCGTTGCGCTCGCGTTCCAGCAAATCAAGTATGGCCAGGTGCTGATCGCAGTGCTGTTGGTAGCGGCTGCGGTCCTGCATGGACCGGTACGACAGCAAGCGGCGCACGCGGTTCACGCGCTTGATGGTGTCGATAAAAAACGGGTTGCCCGAGGCTTCAACCAGCGATTCATGAAAGCGCACGCCGCGCTCGTGCAGCTGGTCGGCCGTGTCGGTGGCGATGCCGCCGTCCAGCAGGTGTTTCTCGGCGGCGCGGCAGCGTTCGAGGACACTTTTTTCGATGCGGAACGTGGGCTCCAGCAACGCGGCCGGTTCCAGCGCAAGACGCAGCCGGTACGACTGCAACAGGCTGTCCGGCGTGGTCATCATGGACGAGAATTCCCAGCCATAGCCGGGCCGGCGCTGCGCCCAGCCTTCTTGCGACACGCGCGCCAGCAACGCCTGCGTTTGCGCGTTGGTCAGCGCATAGCGCACCCGCAACTGCGCTTCGCTGCATTGCATGGGCAACTGGCCACGCAACAGGTCATCGGCCAGCTTGAAATAGCTTTGCGTGACGATGTCGTTAGCCGAGGGCGGCGCCAGTTCGGCCAGATGGTCCGGGTCGTCGGGCAGGGCGTCGAAGTCCTGCTGCAAGAAGTAGCCACGGTTGGGTTTGCGCGCCACGATGCCGTGGCGCTCCAGCACGCCCAGCGCGTCGTTGACGGGCGAACGCGACAGGCGCAGCCGGTCAGCCAGCTTTTGCGCGGTCAGGTGCGCGCCGCCCGGCAGGCGGTCTTGCCGGATGACTTCAAGGATTTTGGTGACGGTATTGGTTTGCGCGCTCATGGGGTCGTGGCGGGTCGGAGTGTGTCCGCTAGGATAGCGGGAATGACGCCGCCCATCCGCAACAAACGCACGTCCAACTGGGTCTCGACGGCCGCCGTGGCGTGCAACGCTTGCACGGCGCCATTGGCGCGCAAGATGCGCACCGGCACCGACAGGCGCGGGGCCAGCCTGGCGGCCGGCGCATCGATTTCAATCCGGTCGCCGGACTGCATGGCCAGCGTGTCCGGCGTCACCCCGTCCGGCAGCCGCAGCGGCAGGATGCCCATGCCGATCAGGTTGGACCGGTGGATGCGTTCAAAACTCACGGCCAGCACGGCGCGGATGCCCAGCAGCCGCTGGCCCTTGGCGGCCCAGTCGCGCGATGAGCCCGTGCCAAAGCGCGCGCCGGCCAACAGCACCACGGGCTGCCCGTCCCGGCGGTAGTGTTCGGCCGCTTCCCAGATGGGTTCGACGCGCCCGCTGGGCGCGTGGCGCGTGTGGCCGACGGGGGCATCCGGGCATAGCCGGTTGACCAGGCTTTTGCTGTAGAACGCCGCGCGCATCATCACTTCCCAATTGCCCCGGCGCGAGGCGAACACGTTCAGGTCGTGGCGGTTGTCGCCGCGCGCCACCAGGAAGTCGGCCACCAGGCTGTCGGGCGGGATGGCACTGGCGGGCGACAGGTGGTCGGTGGTGATGTCGTCGCCCAGCACCAGCAGCGGGTGGGCGACGTAGTGGCCCAACTGCCCAGCCTGTTCGGTTGCGGCAAAGGGCGGGCGGCGCAGCGCGGTCGACGCGGGGTCCCACGGAAAACGCGCCGTGTCCGGCGATTGCAGCGCCTGCCACGCCGGGTTGGCGCTGGCGATCTTGAACGCGGCGCGGTAGTCGTCCGGCTGCAAACCCCGCGCCATCGCGGCGTCGATGTCGGCATCGCTGGGCCAAAGCTCGTGCAAGGGCACGGGGCGCCCGTCCGCTGCGGTCTGTACGGGCTCTTGCGACAGGTCGCGTTCGGCATCGCCGGCCAGCGCAAAGGCAATGACCAGCGGTGGCGACATCAGGAAGCCCAGGTCCAGGTCCGGGTGGATGCGGCCGGTGAAGTTGCGATTGCCCGACAGCACGGCAACGGGGTGGACCGCGCCGACGGCCATGGCGTCGCGCACGGGGCCGGGCAGCGACCCGGAATTGCCGATGCAGGTGGTGCAGCCATACCCCACGATGTCGAAACCCACCGCCGCCAGATCGTCCAGCAGGCCGGCGCGCGCCAGGTAGTCGGCGGCGGCGGGCGAGCCCGGGCCCAGCGACGTCTTCACCCAGGCCGGCACGCGCAGGCCGGCCTGGCGCGCCTTGCGGGCCAGCAGCCCGGCCGCCATCAACAGGCGCGGGTCGGACGTGTTGGTGCAACTGGTGATGGCCGCGATGGCGACCGGGTAGCGCGGCAAGCCGCCCACGGCGGGCGCCGCGGGTTGGAAATTCAGCGCGGCCAGGATGGGCTTGGTGTGGCCGTAAGGGTGCAGGTCCTGCGGCCGCTTCGGGCCGGCCACGTGCATGCCGACCTGGTCCAGCGCGATCTCGATCACGCGCGTGTAGCGCGGGCTGGCGTGCGGGTCCAGCGCGATGCCGGCGTGTTCGGCGTAGGCGGCCACGCGCGCGATGTGCGCCTCGGTGCGGCCGGTCTGGCGCAGGTAGTCCAGCGTGGCGGCATCGATGGGAAAGTAGCCGGTGGTGGCGCCGTATTCGGGCGCCATGTTGGCCACCACGCAACGGCTGCCCGCCGACAGGCCGCTGACGCCCGGGCCGAAGAATTCCACGAATTCGCCCGACACCTCGATGGCGCGCAGCCGTTGCGTTACGGTCAGGGCCAGATCGGTGGCGGTAACGCCGGGGGCCAGCGCGCCGGTCAGGCGCACGCCGATCACATCGGGAATGCGCAGCAATGTCGGCATGCCGAACATCACCGTCTGCGCCTCCAGCCCGCCCACGCCCCAGCCCAGCACGCCGATGCCGTTGATCATGGGCGTGTGGCTGTCGGTGCCGATCATCATGTCCGGAAACAGCAGGCCGTCATCGCCCTGGCAGACCACGGTGGCCAGCTGTTCCAGGTTGATGGTGTGCATGATGCCGGTGCCCGGCGGGTGGATGCGCACGTTGGACAAGGCCTTGGACGCCCAGCGCAGAAAGCGGTAGCGCTCGGCGTTGCGGCGCAATTCCAGGTCCAGGTTCAGCGCGGCGGCGTCCACCCGCGCATAGGCCTCGACGGCCAGCGAATGGTCCACCGACACGTCCACGGGCAACACGGGATTGAGCACGGCGGGGTCGGTGCCGGCTTCGGCCAAGGCGTCGCGCATGGCGGCGATGTCGACCAGCGCGGGGGTGCTGGTGGTGTCGTGCATCAGTACGCGGCCGGGCTGAAAGGCAATCTCGGCATCGCTGGTGCCCTGGTCCAGCCAGCGCAGCAGGGCGGACACGGCGGCGTCGCGTTCGTTGCCCTGCATGTTGCGCAGCGCGTTTTCCAGCAGCAGGCGCAGCACCACGGGCAAGCGCCAGTAGTCCGCGCCGACCATCGCGGGCAGGTCCAGGCAGGTGTGCGCGACGCCGTTCAGCGTGAAGCGAGCGTGGCGCGGCGGCAAGGCATTGGTGTTTTCCATAGCTGCAAGTTTTGCATATTGAACATATAAAATGCAATTAAGTAAAAACCCGGCCGTCGTTTCGAACAGGCCGAAACGGCCGAACGCCCAGCAAGCGGAAGGCCAAACAGGAGACTTGCCATGCCCCCCATTCGACTGCCCGCCGCCGCGACGGCGCGCGCCCTGCCATTGCGGCTGCCTTTGCGTCTGCCTTTGCGTCTGCCTTTGCGTCTGCCATTGCGTCTGCCTTTGAGGCTGACTTTGCGGACGGCTTTACGGGCAGCCTTACGGACGGCTTTGCGGCCGGCGCTCTTGCTGCCCCTGGCCTTCGGCCTGGGCGCCGCCGTCCTGCCCGCCGCCTCGGCCGTGGCGGCCGATACCGGCCGGCCCATCAGCCTGATCGTGCCGTTTGCGGCAGGGGGCGGCGTCGACGGCATGGGCCGTTTGCTGGCCGAACGCCTGCGCAGCGAAATGCCGCAGGGCGTCGTGGTGGAAAACAAGCCCGGCGCCAGCGGCATGCTGGGCGCGCAGACGGTGGTGCGTTCCGCCCCGGACGGCACCACCTTGCTGCTGGGGTCGGCGGGCGAAACCGCCATCAACCCGCTGGTGTTCAAGAGCAAGATGCAATATCAGCCGGAAAAGGACCTGGTGCCGATCGCGCTGATCGCGCGGGTGCCCAATGTGCTGGTGGCCAACCCCAAGCTGCCCGTCAGTAATGTGGAGCAGCTGGTCGCGTATGGCCGTGCGCATCCCGACAAGCTGACGTACGCCACCAGCGGCGTAGGCAATCCGCAGCACCTGAACGGTGAACTGTTGCAATCGCTGGCCGGAATCAAGATGGTGCACGTGCCGTACAAGGGCGCGTCGGCACAGCTGGTGGACGTGGCGGCCGGCAGCGTGGACCTGACGTTTGTCAGCCTGGCGGGCGCCTTGCCTTTCATCAAGAGCGGCAAGGTCAAGCCGCTGGCCGTCACGTCGGCCAAGCGGGCCTCGTTCGCGCCGGACATTCCGGCCGTGGCTGAAACGCCATCCCTGAAGGACTATGCGCTGGAAAACTGGTTCGGCGTGTTCGTGGTGGCCGGCACCCCGCCAGCCGTGCAGCAGAAGTTGGCCGCCGCCATCGACCGCAGCCTGCGTGACGAAAAATTCGTGGCCAGCATCCGCGACCTGGGCGGCGAGGTGCAACCGATGAGCCAGGACGAATTCCGCGCCTTCATCAAGGCGCAGACAGCGGTGTTCGCCAAGGTGGTGGCGGACGGCAATATCACGGCGGACAACTAGCCCTGGCTCGCGTCGTGCAGCAGCAGTTCCAACCCCACGCGCTGTCCCGACCGCACCCGGCTGATGGCGTGCCGGGCGGTCACGCGGTAGATCCCTTGTGCGCCTTGTACCGGCCGGTGCGACACCGCGATCACCGCCGCGTCGCCCAACTTCAAGGGCAGCACCATGGGGCGGGACTGCATGCGCGGGCGCTGCTCGGTCATCACGAATTCCCCGCCCGTGAAATCCACATCGGGCTCGGACAATAGCGCGACCAGTTGCAGCCCGAACACGGCTTGCCCGTTGTCGTGATGCGTCAACGCTTGATAGTCGCCCTGCGTCAGCGTGCGCACGGCGGACAGCGGCCGCGTCTGGCCCGCGTCGCGGTTGCGCTGGGTCCATGCCGTGAAGTCGTCGGGGTAGGCGTCGGGGTAGGCGTCGGGGGGGACGTTGGGTTGGACGTTGGGGTGGACGTTGGGGTCGGCATCGGGCAACTGCAAGGCGGCTGCCCACGCGCGCGCGATGGGCAGCAGATGCCGGTACAGAACCGGCCGCATGGCAGCCAGCGCGGGGGGCACTGTGGCGCCGCCCAGTCGACGCGCGGCGTCCGGCGCGAACAAGCCGGGCAACAGCGCCCAGCCTTGCGCGTCCAGGTCCCGGAATACCTGTGCCCAGTCCGTGTGGTCCAGGGGGCGGTGCAGGGCTTGCCGGCTATCAGGTCGGGTGTCGGGCCGGGCGTCGGTGAAGCGTTCTGGCGGTGTCGGGTCGGGCATCGTGGCGTGGCGGGTGTTTTGTGCGTGGCTCAGCATAGGCTCGCGCGCCGGCCGGCGTCACTCCGAAGTTTGCTTTGCGGGCCATGCAGTATGCTTACCCGCTTCATGAACCGCCCCATCCCGCCCGCAATGACTGATTTTCCCTTTGACGCCGTGTTGTTCGACTGTGACGGCGTGCTGGTCGATTCCGAACCCATCACCAGCCATGTGCTGACCCAGATGTTGAACGAACTGGGCTGGGACATCACCCACGAAGAAGCCATGCGCATCTTCACCGGCAAGGCCGTGCGGGACGAGCTGCCGCTGATCGAAGCGCGCACCGGCGCCAAGCTGGGGCCGCAATGGTTTGACGAATTCCGCCAGCGTCGCAACGCCGCCCTGGACCGCGACCTGCTTGAAATTCCCGGCGCGCCCGACGCCGTGCGCGCCCTGCACCGCACGCTGGACGGCCGCATCGCCGTGGCGTCCGGCGCCGACCGCCGCAAGGTCGAACTGCAACTGGTCAAGGTCGGCATTGCGGACTGCTTTGATGGACGCGTTTTCAGTGGCCACGAAATGCCGCGCAGCAAGCCGTTTCCCGACGTCTATCTGGCCGCCGCGCAGGCGCTGGGCGTGGACCCCAAGCGTTGCGCCATCGTGGAAGACACGGTCACCGGCGCCACGGCTGGCGTGGCCGCGGGCGCCACGGTGTTCGGCTACAGCCCCGACGCCAACGGCCACAGCGGCGCCGAGGCCTTGCGCAATGTGGGCGTGGCCCACGTGTTCACGGACATGAACCAGTTGCCCGCGCTACTGGCGGGCTGGCAGGCCGGGGCACGCTGACCGGCCTTGCCGCAGTCCTGCCTGCGCCGGCTATTTCCCGTAATTCGCGTACTGCTCGCCGCCGTCCAGGTCGATGACGGTGCCGCTCAGGTAGCCCGCGCGCGGCGATGCGCCGAACACGATCATGTCGGCCACTTCGGCCGGCTCCATCAGCCGGTTGAACGGCAGGTCCGATAGCGTTTCCTGCCACCGTTCCTCGTCGCCCCAGCGGGCTTGCGCGCGTTGCCGCGCCAGGGTCAGCACGCGGTCGGTCCGCGTGCGCGACGGGTTCACGCCAAAGACGCGCACCCCGTGGCGCGGCGCGTCACCTCCCAGCGCGCGGGTAAAGGCGATCAGCGACGCATTGGCCGCCGCGCCGCAAATGTAGTCGGCACGCGGCGCGGCGCCCGCCATGCCGATGATGTTGGCGATGACCCCCGCGCCCGCCTCGCGCATGTGCGGGTAATAGCAGCGCGCCAGGCTGATGTAGCCATGCACCTTCAATTCCCAGCCCGCGCGCCAGCGTTCGTCCTGCACCTGGTCCAGCGCGCCGCCAGGCACCGCGCCCGCGTTGTTCACCAGGATGTCGATGGGGCCGGTGTCTTGCGCCAGCCGTTGCGCCGCACCGGGCTGTGCCAGGTCCAGCGTCACGGCCTGGGCCGCGCGCCCGGTCTGCTCGCGGATGGACGCGGTGGCCGCATGCAGCGCCGCATCGTCGCGCGCCACCAGGATCGGGTCCGCGCCTTCGCGCGCGAACGCCACGGCGCACGCCAGGCCGATACCCTTTGACGCGCCCGTGATCAGCACGCGTTTTCCGGCCAGCTGCAAGTCCATGTCTGCCTCCTGTGAATTCGCGCCCGCACACGCGGCGCAAGCCATGGTTGTAAACCAGTTGCGCGGCCCAAACCAGTAAGAAAACGCAGCATGGCGCGGGCACCGGCGCGCCTGCTATGCTGCTTCACCCTTGTCTTGCAGGAAGCGAAAGATGGCGCAAGTCTGGCTGGAAATCTGGTCCACGGTACGCAGCGAATTCGCGGATATCCCCGACGTCGGCGAAGCCACGCGCATTGTGCTGCGCTTGGGGATGGCGGTGTTCCTGGGCGGGCTGCTGGGCTATGAACGCGAACGCAGCGGCAAGGCCGCAGGCCTGCGCACGCACATGCTGGTGGCGCTGGGCGCGGCAATCTTCGTGCTGGTGCCCTTGCAAGGCGGCATGGAAGTGGGCGACATCAGCCGGGTGCTGCAAGGCGTGATCGCCGGCATCGGCTTCCTTGGCGCGGGCGCGATCATCAAGCTCAGCGATGAACGAGAAATCCATGGGCTGACCACCTCGGCCAGCATCTGGATGACGGCTGCCATCGGCGTGGCGGCGGGGATGGGACGCGAGGCCACGGCGCTGGTCAGCACCTTGCTGGCGCTGTTCGTCCTGGCCGTGCTGCGCCGCGTCGAGGCCCGCATCTGGGAACGCAAGGACAAAAATAGCGTGATCGCCACCGACGACAAGCCGGCGCGTAACGTTTGAACAACGGTTGACAACGGCGTTCAGCTGCCGCCGGACACGTCGATGAACGAACCGCTGGTGTAGCCGGCTTCTTCGGAACACAGCCACATGACGGCGCCGGCTACTTCCTCGACCGAGCCGCCGCGCCGTAACGGGATGACGCTTTTCAGGCGGTCGACGCGGCCGGGTTCGCCGCCGCTGGCGTGCATGTCGGTGTAGATGGTGCCCGGGCGCACGCCATTGACGCGGATGCCTTCGGGCGCCACTTCCTTGGACAGGCCGATGGTCATCGTGTCCAGCGCGCCCTTGGATGCCGCATAGTCCACGTATTCGTTGGGCGAGCCCAGGCGCGCGGCGGCCGAGGACACGTTGACGATGGCGCCGCCCTGGCCGCCGTGCCGCGTCGACATCCGGCGCACGGCTTCGCGCGCGCACAGAAAAGCGCCGATGACGTTCGTGGACAGCACGCGCAGCAGGCGGTCGGCTTCCATTTCGTCCAGCCGCATCTGCGTTTCCAGAATGCCCGCGTTGTTGACCAGCGCATCGATGCGGCCCAGGCGCTCGTCCAGCGTGCGGAACATGTGCAGCACGTCATCCTCTTGCGACACGTCCGCCTGGATGGCCAGCGCGGTGCCGCCGTCTTGTTGGATGTCGGCCACCACGGCGTCGGCGGCGTCGGAATGGGTGCGGTAATTGATGCCTACTGCGTAGCCCCGGCGCGCGGCCAGCTTGGCGACGGCGGCGCCGATACCCCGGCTGCCGCCGGTAACGAGTATGACTTTCGGCATGGTGTTCTCCTGGATGCGATTCACGGTAGCAGAACCGGGGGCGTCAAATCCAGACGTCGTTGGGCGCGCTGCGCTCGCCGCCGTGGTCGCCGGTATTGGGTACGCCACACGGTTCCACCAGCATCAGGTGGGCCTCTTCGGTGGCGCAGGGTTTGTGCTCCACGCCTTTGGGGATGACGGTCATGTCGCCCGGACCCAGGTCGATGTGGCCCAGGTCGGTCTGCCCATCACGCAGGTCGATGCGCAGGCGGCCGCTGATCACGATGAAGGTTTCGTCGGTGTCGGCATGGCTGTGCCAGACGAATTCGCCTTGCACCTTGACCACCTTGAACTGGTAGTCGTTCATCTGCGCGATGACCTTGGGCCGCCAGTGTTCGTTGAACAGGGCAAGCTTGCCGGCAATGTTGATGGCGGGAATGGGGGGCATTTTGAAAGCCTGGATGAATGATGACCCCGCAAGCTTAGGGCTTGGGCCGGCTGGGCGTCTTGTACGTTCTTGCAGGTTTTGCAGGTGGGTGGGAGGGTTCCCGGGCCGTTGCCGGCTGTTGTAATTTTCTTTGGCCGCCGCGCGCACTAGCGGTGCAGCATGCGGCGCCAACGGTCGGGCGTCATGCCGTAGGTCAGCGCATGGCGGCGTGTCAGGTGGCTTTGGTCGGTAAAGCCGGCGCCGGCCGAGGCGTCGGCCAACGACGCACCGGCCGCGATCAGGCGGCGCGCCAAGTCCAGCCGGCGCAGCATGACGTAGCGGTAGGGGCTGGTGCCGAACAGGGCCCGAAAATCGCGCGACAGGCTCCAGCGGTCTTTGCCCGCGGCCTGGGCTAGCGCGTCCAGCGTGATCGTGGTGTCCAGCGACGCGTGGATGTACTGGCGCGCGCGCTCGGTGGCGACGTAGTCGGCGCAGCGGCGGCCGCGCGGCCTGCCCGCGGCGGCGCACAGTGCATGCGCCAGGTCGTATAGCGCGTCGTCTTCCTGCAAGGGGTCAAGCGCCGCGTGCGTGTCTTGCAGCAGCGCGCCGCTGGCGGCGTACAGCCGGGCGTCGGCCGAGATGCCGCCCGGGATGAACGGCAAGGGCCGCCCGCCCAGAATCTGCTGGATCAGCGCGGGCTCGACATAAAGCATGCGGTAATGAAAGCCGGCTTCGGTGCCCGCTTGGCCGTCATGCGCTTCGTCGGGGTGCAGCACGATGGTGCCGCCGGGCAGGCTGTGCCGAACGGCGCGGCGGTAGTGAAAGCTCTGCACGCCCGCCAGCGTACGGCCGATGGCGTAGGTGTCGTGGCGGTGCATGTCGTAACCATGACCCCCGAAGTAGGCTTCGATGCGCTCCACGTGGCCGGTGTCGGCGGCGCGAAGGATCCAGTCCTGAGTCGGTGTGGCGCGGGTCATGGCGGCCTGCCTTGGGGTTAAGGCTGGGCTAGCGTAATGGCTAGGTCAGGGGGGTTACGCCTTCACCTGCACCAGTACGAACTCGTTGCCGTACAGGTCGATGAAGTGAGCGTAGACGGTGCTGTCGTCATGGACGGGTTCTTTGGTGAAGCGCACCCCGCGCGCGACAAAGCTGCCGTGGTCGCGCATGACGTCGTCGGTGTAGAACACGCCCACCGGCTGGCCGCCGGTCTGGTCTCCGACGCGGTCGCGTTGCGCCTGCGTCAGCGCTTGCAGCAGCCAGACACCCACCGCCGGTTGGGCGGGCAGGCGCAGGTGCACGTAGCGCTGCTGGCCCACGGGCATATCTGCGAATACCTCCATGCCCAGCTTGTCTTGATAGAAGGAAATGGCGGTGTCGTAGTCGTTCACGAGAAGGACGAGACGGCCCAGCGAATGCATGTCAGGACTCTCTTTGAGGTTAAGCGTGCGGCTATGCTAACCCGCCCAGGCCCCTTTTTTGTTTAATCGGCCTCGCGCACGAGCCGCAGGCCGACCAGGGGGTAGCGCGTTTCCTGCGTATTCCAGTTGCGATACGACGAACGCGTGTACAGCGCCCAGGTATGCCAGGACCCGCCCCGGCGCACGCGTACGTTGCCGCTGGCCGGGCCGGTGGGGTCGTCGGTGGGCGACTGCGCGTAATAGTCTTCGCCATACCAGTCCGACACCCATTCCCAGGCGTTGCCGTGCATGTCATACAAGCCGAAGGCGTTGGGCGCATAGCTGGCCACCGGCGCGGTAAAGGCGTTGCCGTCGTGGCGTGGGTTGGCAAATGCGTGCCATTTTGGCCACAGGGGCGCGGTGTCGGCGTCAAAGCCGTTGCCCACGTCCGCCATGCCGGCCGGGTCGTCGCCATTCTGATAGCGCGTGCGGGTGCCGGCGCGGCAGGCGTATTCCCATTCCGCTTCGGTGGGCAGGCGGTAGACGTGGCCTTCTTGCTGGGTCAGCCAGCGCGCCAGGGCGGTGGCGTCGTTCCAGCTGATGTTCACCACCGGGTGCTCGTCGGTCTGCGCAAAGCCGGGGTTGCGCCAGGAATAGCGGCGGTCGCGGCCTTCAAAGGCGTCGCCGCGTTCGGATTTGTCGGGGTCATACGCGGCGTTGTAGCCGTAGCCTCCCGTGCCGTCCGCCTCGGACTCGGGCACGTAGCCGGATGCCTCGATAAAACGTCTGAACTGCCCGACCGTGACCTCGGTGCGTTCCAGGTAGAAGGGCCGGGTGATGCGCACCGTGTGCACGGGCGCTTCGTCGAACAGCTGGGTGAAACGGTCTTTGGGATATTGGGGGTAGTCACGGGCGAGCGTCTCGGCCGATTCGTCGCTGCCCATCTGGAACGTGCCGGCGGGTATGGCCACGAATGTCATGTCCAGCGAATTGACGAGCAGCGCGGGCGGCTCGGCCGCCGCTGCGGGCAAGGACAGCGCCGCGCCGGCCAGGCACAGGACGGCAAGGGGCAGGCGGGGTGACAGCAGGCGGGGTGACAGCAGGCAGGGTGACAGCAGACAGGGTGACAGCAGACAGGGTGACAGCAGGCGGGCAAGTAGCGGGCGAAGGCGGGTACGCATGATTGTCGGCGGCATAGGCGCAAGAAGGCGCAAGGGGCGCAATAGGGCGGGGGCGAAGTGCGCCCGACGGGGGCGCGGGCAGGGGTGCGAAAGTGTAGGGCGGCCGTTCGGGCACGGCCAGACGCGGTCAACCCTAGTGTCGGCTCTCGGCTCTCGGCTCTCGGCTCTCGGCTCTTGGCTGTCGGCTAGCGCTGTCAGCCTGCCTTGCGCAGCGTGAAGTTGATGCGTCGGCTGCCCAGCCGGGGGTGCGGGGCTTCCTTCATCGGCATCACGCCGTGATAGCGCAGGCGATCCACGCCGCCCCACACCACCACGTCGCCATGAAACAAGGGCACGCGCGCCGCCTTGTCGGCGCGGTCGTTGCCGCCGAAGAGGAACAGCGCGGGCATGCCCAACGACACCGACACGATGGGCGCGTCGAAATCGCGTTCATTCTTGTCCTGATGCAAGGACAAGCGAGACCCCGGTTCGTAGCGGTTTACCAGGCAGGCGTCGGGCGTAAAGCCGGGAAAGCCGGCTTCCAGCGCGGCATCGTGCGCCAGGTGCAAAAACGCGGCGGGCAGCGCCGGCCAGGGTTGGCCGGACAGCGGATCAACGCGCGTATAGCGGTACCCGTGCGCGTCCGTCGTCCACCCCCATTCGCCGCAATTGGTCAGCGCTACCGACATGGTGTAGCCGCCCGGCGTGCGCATGTGGCGAAAGGGCGATTGCGCGGTCACGGCGTCCACGCCTTGCAGCAGCGCGTCGGCGTGCGCCAGCGCAAAGCCACGCAGCACATAGGACTGAGGGCCGATCTGGTCACGGCCGTGCTGCGCGGTGTCTTCGTCGTCGAACAGGTTCAGGGTCATGGCGGGGGCTATCGTGTGGCGGGCCTAATGCGCGGTGGGCCTATTGTGTTGCGGCCTATTGTGGGGTGGCCAATGGTGCGGCGGCCTGTTGCGCGGCGACCCATGGTGCGGCGGCCTATCGTGCGGCGGCCTATTGTGCGTCATGAAAGATCAGCCCCAGCGTGTGGCGTCGGCCCGTGTGCAGCGCGCTGACGCCGTGCCGCATTGCCGTCTTGCGCCAGCCGCGCACGCCCGGCACGGGACGCAGGTTCACGGTGAAGATCAGCGCGTCGCCCTGTTGCAAGGGCAGCACGTCGATGCGTTGCTCGCGGCTGCTGGTCTCCTGCATGACGAATTCTCCGCCCGTGAAATCGTGGCCGGGGCGCGACAACAGGATGGCCACTTGCAGCGGGAACACGTGTTCGCCATACAAGTCCTGATGCAGGCAGTTGTAGTCGCCCGGGCCGTATTGCAGGATCAAGGGCGTGGGGCGGCGCTGGCCGGCGTCGTGGCAACGTTGCAGGAAGGCGGCGTGGTTGTCGGGGTATTGCACCGCAATGCCCAACTGCCGGTTCCAGCGGTTGGCAATGGGAGCCAGGCGCGGATACAGCGCGGTACGCAGCTCATGCAGCAAGGGCGGCAAAGGGTAGGAAAAATACTTGTATTCGCCCCGCCCGAAGCCATGCCGCGCCATCACGATACGGCTGCGGTAGCGGTCGGGTTCGTCGTACCGGTTTGCAAATTCGTCGCATTGCGCGGGCGTCAACAAGCCGGGCACGATGGCATTGCCGTGCGCGTCCAACGAGTGCGTGATGGCGGTCCAGTCCAGGTCGGGAAAAGCGGGGCAGGGCGGGGCATCCATGGCGATCGGCAAGTGCGGTGAAACAAAACCGTGAATCTACGTCCGGCAGGGGTGGCGGCGAACTCCGCTTGTTGCGATGGCGATAAGCCCGGCAAATGGGACATTACGAACGTTATAGCAGCGCGTCTCAAGACCTGCCACAGCCGCGTGCCACGGGAGTGGGCCGGGGGCGGGGGCAAAGGCAGCGGGCAAAGGCAGCGTGCAAAGGCAGCGTGCAAAGGCAGCGGGCAAAGGCAGCGTGCAAAGGCAGCGTGCCAGGGCAGCGGGCCAGGGTGCGGGGCTACAGCCACCAATCGCCGCCGCAAGTCACCCGTCACAGCAGCGATTCCAGTGGCAGCAGGGAAACGAACCATACCGAGAACCGCTTCCACGCCGACGTGCCGGGCTCGGTATCGTGGCGCACCCTCTTGCCATCGCGTTGCTCCTCCCAGATCACGTCGCCCTGCTCGTTCAGGCATACGCGGTAGGCCAGCTTGGGCAACTCTTGCTGGAAGGCGTTGGCGATGCCGGCCGCGAGCGTGGGGCTGTCGATGACAAAGCCCAGCTCGGTATTCAGGGTGGCGGATCGCGGATCAAAGTTGAACGATCCGACGAACACGCGCCGGCCATCCACGGCAAAGGTCTTGGCATGCAAGCTGGAACCCGAGCTGCCAAAGGGCCCCATGCTTTTGTTGCGATCCGCGCCGCGCGCCTGCCGCTTCATCTCGAACAGTTCCACGCCACTGGCCAGCAAGTCCTTGCGGCGCCGGGCATAACCGGAATGCACCACCGCCACGTCGGTTGCTTCCAGCGCGTTGGTCAGCACCTGCACCTTGACCCCGCTTTGCGCCAGCTTTCCGAATGCCTCCGTGCCACGGGCGGTGGGCACGAAGTAGGGCGACACCAAGTACAGATCCTGCGTGGGCGCGCCGATGATGTCGTGCAACTGATGCGGCAGCATGGCTTCGGGTGGCGCGGTGCCCAGTGTCTTGCGCGGGTCGTCGCTGACCATCCGGGTATCGGCCCATTCCAGCGTCAGATCGCCGGCCAGCAACTGCCGGATGAAAGGCAGCCGCTTCATGGCACGCGCGTACGCCGCCGCCTCGGGCGAGCCCTCGACTTTGCTGGCCTGCTCTTCCAGCGCGTCCAGCTCGCCGGGGCCGGCCGGTTTCAGTATCCGGTCGACCGGGTAAGCCGAATCGCTGCTCCAGTAGCGGTCAAAATCCTTGGACACGTCGTTCACCGCCGCGCCGATTGCCAACACGTCCAGATCGGTGAACAGCACGCCGCTGGTGGCCCCAAAGTACTCGTCGCCGATGTTGCGGCCGCCGATGATGGTGGCCTGGTTGTCGGCGGTGAACGACTTGTTGTGCATGCGCCGGTTCAGGCGGCTGAAATCCGTGACGTAGCCCAATGGCTTGGGCCAGCGCAACACAAACGGGTTGTACAGCCGCACCTCGATCATCGGGTGGGCGTCCAGCGCGGCCAACACTTTGTCCAGCCCGGCCGTGCCGTTGTCGTCCAGCAGCAGGCGCACGCGTACGCCCCGGTCTGCCGCGGCGTGCAGCGCTTCCAGCAGCATGGTGCCCGTCATGTCGTTGTGCCAGATGTAGTACTGCACATCCAGGCTGCGCTCGGCGGCGCGGGCCAGCATCATCCGGGCGGCGAAAGCGTCATGCGCATCGCCCAAGGGGTGGATGCCCGACTTGCCGGGGTGCGCGGCGGCCAGCGGCGTGATGCCACGGCCCAGCGCGGTGGCCGCTGCGTCCTCGGGCGTCAGCGCCTGTGATTCGTGACGCTTGTCCAGCGGGGGCAGGCTGCAACCACCCAGAAACGATAGGCAAAGGAGGGGCATGAGTAGGGTTCGGGCCAAAAGCATGCCGTATTGTGCCGAATTTCCTCACGCGCTCGGCGCCTTGTGGTGTTTCCGTATCTGGGATAAATTCCCGGATATGGAAAATGCAAGCAACGATCTTGATTTGGACCGCCGCATCGCCCACCGGCTGCGCGCACTGAGGCAGGAACGCGGCTGGTCGCTGGACGAGCTTGCCGGCCTGGCGGGCGTCAGCCGCGCCACGCTCTCACGCCTGGAAAACGCCGAGGTCAGCCCCACGGCGTCTGTGCTGGGCAAGCTGTGCGCCGCGCACGGCATGACTATGTCGCGCCTGATGATGATGGTGGAAGACGACTTCGCGCCGCTCGTCCCAGAAAGCGCCCAGGCGGTGTGGGTGGACGACAGCGCGGGATTTCGCCGGCGCTCGGTGTCCCCGCCCGCGCAGCAACTGGCCGGCGAAGTGCTGGCCTGCGAACTGGCGCCCGGCGCCCGCATCGCCTACGACCAATCGCCCCGGCCGGGCCTGGAGCACCACCTGTTGATGCTGGAGGGCGAACTGGCCATCACCGTCGACGGGCAAACGTACACGTTGGCGCCGGGCGACTGCCTGCGCTACCAACTGTTCGGCGCCAGCCTGTTCGTGACCCCGCCGCAACGCGGCGCCCGCTACCTGTTGTTCATCGTCTGAGCCCGCCATGAAGTCCATGCCACCCATGACACCCATGTCACCCATGACACTAGACCGCGCCAATGCCGACGTAACCCTGTTGACGGCTGACGCCGCCCGCGCCTGCCTGAACGAGCTGGGCGACATGCTGCATGCCTGCGTGCACGGCGGCGCCAGCGTCAGCTTCGTCCTGCCGTATTCCACCGACGACGCCCAAGCATTCTGGCGCAACAAGGTGCTGCCGGCGGTAGAAGGCGGCCGTCTGTCGCTGTGGGTCGCCCGCCAGAACGGCCGCATCGCCGGATCGGTGCAACTGGATACCGACACCCCGCCCAACCAACCGCACCGCGCCGAGATCCGCAAACTGCTGGTCCACCCCGACTTCCGCCGCCGCGGCATCGCCCGCGACCTGATGCGAGCCGCGGAAGCCCATGCCATCCACCTGGGCCGCACCCTGCTTACCCTGGACACCCGCAGCGGCGACAGCGCCGAACCGCTATACGCATCGCTGGGCTACGCCACGGTAGGCCAGATCCCCGGCTTCAGCCGCGACCCGCACGATCCAGGCAAGCTGGACGCGACAACGATCATGTACAAGCGGGTTTGACGGGCTCGGCAAAGCCGCGGAGTTCGTCGATCTCTTTGGGGAACGAGGTGTAGGGCACGCTGTATTCGATGAATTCGGCGAGGCTTTCCGGGATCCCTATCAAGACCGACGAGAGGATTTTTGCGGGCGCTCACAATGGCGCCCACCGCTTCCCTTTTGGGCTGGCAAGGTCGCTGCGGTACCTGTCAGCCCAATCGCGGTAGAAACGCAAGAAGGTCCACAATAAAAACGGGCCAGATTTGACCCGGTCGAGTCAAATCTGGCCCGCTAGCCTGGCCGCTTACCGCAGGAAGGGGCGTTATGCCATCAAGCCAGCGGCTTGATACCCACGCTGTACGGGGGCGCGTTGCCGCGGGCGGGGGCTTTGATCTTCAGCATCGAGCCACCGGGGGTGAACTCGAATTCCTGAAACGGCACTTCAAACCATTGGTGAAAGCTGGTGCGCGAGAACTCGGGCACCCAGACTTTGGGGCGCTTGGCGTCGCAGTGGAATTCAACCAGCGTGCGGTCGATGCCCAGCGGACGCGTGTTGCCAATGCGATAGCTGACGCGCAGCTCGGCGCTTTCTGTCGAGCCGGGGCGCCAGGTCAGGCCGATGGATTCCATGAATTGTTCAATCGCCTGAATACCGCGATGCATAGTTGACTCCGAATGCTGGCGGGCGACGCGCGCCCACAAAAATCCGCCGCATGCAGCGGCGGGAAACACCCGAATTATCCGACATTCCGCGTCGGGATGCCCAGACCGGGCCTTCCTGGGGCTGCTGCAAGCGCAGCGAGCCGGGCGCGGCGAGCGGAAGGCGATGTCACCGGGCGCAGGCCGCCCGATGCGGCCGGACAGGTCATCAACGTAGAAATAGGCAGGTTTCACGCAAGAACGAGCCTGTACGCACGGGCGCTCGATTTCTAACATTCTCTTCAGGCTCAGGGGCGGTGCTTTTCACGGAAAGCGCGGCGCTCGGAGCCGGCCGCCAGGCATCTTGCCGGGGGCCGCAAGCACGCAAACAAGCACGCAAGCAAGGGAAGAAAATCGCATGAACTCCGAAAAAATCTGGCTGGTGACGGGCGCATCCACGGGCTTGGGCCTGGTGTTGGTGAAGATGCTGCTGGGCCAAGGTCACAAGGTGGCGGCAACGTCGCGCGATGGCGATGCGTTGTTGGATGCGGTCGGGGCCAAGCTTGAGGGCCAGTTCCTGCCGTTGACGGTGGATCTGGCCAACGATCGCAATGTGCGCCGCGCGGTGGACGCGACGGTGGCCGCGTTTGGCCGCGTTGATGTGGTGGTGAACAATGCGCGGGCGGCCTGCCCGGGGTCGTTGGCCGAGCTGTCCGATGCGCAGGTGCGGGCCGCCTTCGACATCAACGTCTTCGGCACGCTGAACGTGATACGCGCCGTGCTGCCGCGCATGCGGGCGCAGGCAGGCGGCCACATTATCAACGTGTCGTCGATTCTGGGCTTTGATGGTGGCCATGCCGAATGGGGCGCATACAGCGCGGCGAAGTTCGCGGTATGTGGCCTGACCGAGGCGCTGGCCGCCGAGGCTGCCTCGTGGGGCGTGCGCGTGTCGCTGGTGTACCCGGGCGCGATGCGGGCAGGCTCGCCGCAAGACGGCGGCGGTTCGCCGGAACGTGCCGCGCGTGGGGCGCACGCGCAAGAGGGGGGCGACGTGGCCAAGGCCGCGCAGGCGCTGATCCAGGCGGCCCACGCGCAATACGCGCCCCTGCACCTGTTCCTGGGCCGCGACGCCTTCGATCAGGCGCGCGGCAAGATCCAGTCGGTGCAGCAGGAACTGGCGCGATGGCGCGAGATGTCGGTGTCCATCGGCTTTGTCGACGAACGGCGTCTGGCCGCATGAGCGCTGCGGCGGCAAGGCGGACTTGATTGCCCGCCCGTTCGCGTACCCGTCATCCGCCCCAGCCGCGCGCAACCTGCCAGGCGCCCAGCACGGCAAGGCTGATCATGAAGCACAGCTTGAACATCCGCGCCGACAGCTTGTTGCGCAGCCACTGCCCCAGCGCCATGCCCGCCAGCGCGGGCAACAGCATCATTACCGACGACCCGGCCGCGTTCGGGCTGTAGCCGCCGTTGATCCACAGGCCAAGCGCCAACGCCACGGTGGACACCGTGAAAGAGATGCCCATGGCCTGGATCAGCCCGTCCTTGCCCAGGTTCAACGCTTGCAGGAACGGCACGGCCGGGATGACGAACACGCCGGTAGCCGCCGTGATGACGCCGGTCACCGCGCCCACCAGCGCGCCCAGCGCGTGCTCGTGGCGGCGTGGCACGCTCGGCGGCGTGCCGAACAGGCCCCACGCGGCATAGGCGATCAGCGCCAGCCCCAGGGCGACGCCGGCCCACTGCCCGCTGGGCGCGCCCAGCCACAGCGCGCCGGCCACCGTACCCACGCAGATGCCGACCTGCATGGCGCCGATGCGGCGCAAGCTGTGCGGCAGTGTGGGCCAGGGGCGCGCTTGCCAAAGATTGGTCACCAGTGACGGCACGATCAGCAAGGCGGCCGCCTGCGCCGGCGCCATCACCAATGCCAGCATCGCCATCGAAATGGTGGGCAGGCCCAAGCCCACGACGCCCTTCACCACGCCGGCCAGGACGAACACCGCGATGACGGCGGTCAGCATCGCCGGGGTGCCGCCGGGCACCAGGTCGGCGGGGGTCATGGCGTTACTCCGTTGGCGTCCAGGCTATGGCTGGTCCTATGGCTGTGGCTATGCCTGTGGCTATGGCTATGACTGTGGCTATGACTGTGGCTATGACTGTGGCTATGGCCATGGCCATGGCTGGCCCTGATGCGCAGCCTCCGATCAGCCGAAAAGAAACGCGCGGGCAGGGACGCTGGAACGAGGCGATTGATACGGCGGGAAGTCATGGTGTAACGGTCGGCATTGGAGTCGAAGGCAGCGTAAGCGGCGAGGTAAGCAGGCTTCGATTTTGCGCCGCCACGCACCGCGACGCGATCGGGAAATTGCATAGCCTGCCTATGGCTGCACCATAGGCAGTGCGTGCTACGCTGCCCGAATGCGATTCGACCTGACCGACCTTCGTCTATTCCTGAACGTATACGAAACCGGCTCCATTACCGCCGGCGCGCAGCGTACGCATATGACGCTGGCGTCGGCCAGCGAGCGCATTCGTGGCATGGAAGGCACGTTGGGCGTCGCCCTGTTGCTGCGCGCGCATCGCGGGGTCGAGTCCACGCCCGCCGGACGCACGCTGGCGCATCACGCGCGTGTCGTGCTGGGGCAAATCGACCGCATGCGGGGCGAACTTGACCACTACGGCCAGGGCTTGAAAGGGCACGTGCGCGTGCTGTGCAATACCACGGCGCTTACCGAGCACCTGCCGCCGGTGCTGGGCGATTTTCTGCGCGACCATCCGCGTGTCTCGGTGGACCTGCAAGAACGCACCAGCGTGGAAATTGCCGATGCGCTGCGCGCGGGCGCTTGCGACATCGGCGTGCTGGCCGATTCGGCTGACTTGCAGGGCCTGCACACGCGCGTCTTCCGCCACGATCCGCTGACCTTGGTGGTGCCGCGCGGCCATGCGCTGGCGAACCGGCGTTCGGTCACGCTGGCCGAGGTGGCTGACGCGGATTTCGTGGGGCTGATTGAAGGCAGCGCGCTGCAAGAACATTTGGCGCATCACGCGCGCCGTGGCGGCAAGATGCTGTCGTACCGCGTGCGCCTGCGCGGCGTTGACGACGTGTGCAAGATGGTGGGGCGGGGCGTGGGCATTGCCATTGTGCCGCGGGCCGCCGCCGTGCGCCTGGGCAGGACGGCCGGCGTGCAACGCGTGGCGCTGGCGGACGATTGGGCCACGCGCGATCTGGTGCTGTGCGTGCGCGACACCCTGCCGGCGTACGCGGATGCGCTGGTGTCCTACGCGTTGCGCGATGCGCCGGTCAAGACCCCGCCAGCGGGCGAGCCTTTGGCAGATGGCCGCGCTGAAACCAGGAGCCTGACGCGATCGCGACCAGGATGATCAGCCCGTACAGGCACATTGCCACGGCCGCCACCAGGAAGAAAACCGTCAGTGACCCCGTCAGGTGCAGCGCGAGGCCGCCCGCGCCCACGGCGGTGACCAGGCGCAGGCAACCGGCCAACAGCGGCCACTTCAACCGGCCCGCGCCCTGCGAGGCAAAGTACATCGAAAACCCCAACGCAAAGAATCCATACACCGGCCCGACCGTTTGCAGGTAAAGGGCGCCGGCTTGCAGCATGTGGTCTTCGGCGCCGAACAATCGCAGCCAGGCTTCCGGGAAAAACGCCGCTGCCAGGCCGATGGATTCGGCCAGCACGAACGCCATCGCGCCGCCCGTCAACGCGATGCGCACGGCGCGCTCGGGCTGCCCCGCGCCGATGTTGGAGGCCACCATCGCCACCATGGGCGCGCCCAGCCCGAACGCGATGGGCATCAGCAGGTATTCCAGCCGCACGGCAATGCCGTAGCCGGCCACCGCCGCCGTGCCGGCATAGGCGCCGACCAACGCGGCAATCAGCGCTACCTGAGCGTTTGTCAGCAGTGGATTCAACGTGGCCAGCGCGCCCACGTTAAGAATGCTGCGCATCAGGGACAGGTGCAGTCGGCTGATGACCAGCCGCGCGGGGTTGCGGCCGCTGGCGCAGTAGACGCCCAGGACCAGCGCGCCCACGCCGTAGTAGATGACCAGCGCCCAGCCGCCACCCGCCACGCCCAGCGCGGGAAACGGCCCCCATCCGAAGATCAGGCAGGGCGACAAGGGCACCAGCAACAGCGCGCCGCCGCAGATCACCGCGCCCGGCACCAGCATGTTGCCGGTGCCGCGTATGACGCTGGCAAAGGCGTTCATCAACCACATCAGGATGATGCCGCCAAAGATGACATTGGAGTACGCCAGCGCCGCGTCCAGCGCTTCGCCCTGCGCGCCCAGTGCGCGATACAGTTGCGGGCCGAAGACCAGCAACAGTACACAGAACAGCAGGCCCAGCAGCGCGTTCAGCACGACGGCGTGCAGCACCAACTGGTTGGCCTCTTCCTGGCGCCCACCGCCCAGCGCGCGCGCCACGGCGGCCGAGATGCCGCCGCCCATCGCGCCTTGCGACATGTTGCCCATCAGGAACAGCACCGGCACGACCAGCGCCACGCCCGCCAGCACCGATGTGCCCAGCCGCGCCAGGAACCAGGTTTCGATCAGGCCGGTGGCGGACTGGGCCGACATCATCAGGATATTCGGCCAGGCCAGGCGGGCCAGCGTGGGGGCAATGGGCGCATGAAGCATCGCTTGCAGGCGCGCGTTGGCGGGGCGTGGCGGGGGAATCGCTGACATGGTTGGCGGCCGGAAGGGGGGGCGATGGCTAGGGCGGAGTCGGGGGCGAAAGGGGGCGCTGCAAAGGCACTGCGAAGGACACGGTAAAAGGCGCTACGAAAGGCACGGCAAAGGCGCTACGAAAGGCACGGCAAAGGCACTACGAAAGGCACGGCAAAGGCGCTACGAAGACACGGCAAAGGCGCTACGAAGACACGGCAAAGGCGCTGCCTCGGCGCGTCACGAGGTGGGATAAAATTTACGTGCATATGCCAATATCTGTCAACAATGCGCTGGACGCCGGCCGTTCCCGGCAGTAGCGTATTGAGCTTGCCCGATCCACTTTGCCTGCCCGTTTGCCACGCACATGTCCGACGCTGAACCCGCCACGTCCGGCCCAACCTCCGGCCCGATCCCCGACCCGCTCGTCTGCAACGGCGCCGCCTTGCGCAAGGCGACCCGGCGCGTCTCGCAGCTGTATGACACGGTGCTGGCGCCTTGCGGCTTGAAGGTGTCGCAGCATTCCATCCTGGTGCACATCGCCCGTGCCGGCACCCCGTCCATGACCGACCTGGCGCGCGCGCTGGTGCTGGACCGGTCCGCGCTGGCGCACAACCTGAAACCGCTGGAGCGCGACGGCTATGTAGAAACCTCGCGCGACGAACGCGATGGCCGCAGCCGCCGGGTGGCGCTGACCGACGCGGGCCGTGCCAAGCTGGCGGAATCCAAACGCTTGTGGAAGGATGCGCAGCGCCGTTTTGAAGCGGCCTACGGCACCGAACGCGCGGCCGCATTGCGGCATGCCTTGGCGGATATTTTTTCCGAGGACTTCGCCCTGGCCTTCAGCCGGGGCTAGCGCGCGCGGCCACCGCCTGCCACAGCACGCCGGCCAGCACACAGCCCATGCCCAACGCTCGCGCCGCCGTCACCGTTTCGCCCAGTACCGTTGCCGCCAGCAGCACGGCGCACGTCGGCGCCAACGCAGTGAACAACGCCGCTTCCGCGCCGCGCACGCGCGCCGCGCCCGCATACCAAAGCAGGAAGCCGCCCACCGTGGGCACCAGCGCGTAGTAGCCCACGGCCATCATCGCGCCGCTTGAAAAGGTGAGCGACCACGGGGCTTCGGTCACGCTGGCCAGCGCCGAAAACGCCAGTCCAAACCCGGCCATCACCGTCGACAACGCCAGCGGCGGCACGGGCACGTGCAAGCGTTTGTTCAGCAGGATGAACAGCCCTTCGCACACGACCGCGCCCAGAATCAGGGCGTTGCCGGTCCATGACGCGGGCGTGTCCGCGTCACCACCGCCCCGCGCCATCAGCGCGACGCCCGCAGCGGCCACGGCAATCGCGCCCAATGTCGCCTTGCCCGGCCGCTCGCCCAGCAGCAGCATCGCGATGCCCGCGGACACCAGCGGCAGCGTGCCCAGGATGACGCCGCCGTCCACCGCCGACGCGCGCTGCAAGCCGGCGATCAGCAATGTCGTATAGCCCACGCTGCCGGCAATGGCTTGTGCGGCCAGCAGCATCCAGTCGCGTCGGCCCAGGCGCGGCACGCGGGCGCCGGTGGCGGCCATCAACACCGCAAAGCACGGCAGCGCCAGGGCAAAGCGCAAGGCGGTGGCGGTAAAAGGCGGCATGCCGGCGCCGATGATCTTGCTGGCCACCACCGTGCTGCCCACCAGCACCATGGCCCCCGCCAGAAAGCCATAGCCTTGGAACCTGTCCCTTGCGTTCATTGCCCCGTCCTTGCTGAAGAAAGCCGCAGCATGGGCCGACGCGCGCACGCGGTCTTGAATGAAATTGCAGGGCTGGGTCAGTAGGAGGGCGGTATCGGCGGCAGAGGTCTGCCTTGAACGAGCGTGCATTGCCGCATCGGGCAGCAGTGGTCCGCCGTGAGGAGGATTGCGCCACCGCATCGCGCGACAGTGCCCGCCCTTGAGTCCAATTCCATGGAATGAAACGCCACTGCCGCCTCAGGCGGCGCGGGCCGCTGATGCGTAATGGCCGGGCGACACGCCGTAGGCGCGCGCGAACAGCCGCGTCATGTGGCTTTGATCGGCAAAGCCGCTGGCGGCGGCGACGTCGGCCAGCGGCATGCCGCGCCGGATCAGCTGCCGCGCCAACAGCAGCCGACGTTGTATCTGATAGGCGTGCGGCGTCATGCCGGTGGCGCGTGTGAAGGCGCGCAGCGCTTGATAGCGGCTGAGTCCGCTGGCGGCGGCAAGGTCGGCCAACGACAGCACGGCGGCGGGGGTGTCGTCGATCAGGCCCTGCGCATGGCGGATGCAAGCGGGAACACCCGCGCGCGCATCCGGCGCCAAATCGGGCGCGCGCTCGCCGTGCGCCTGCATCAGGATGCGCAGCAATAACGCGTCGCTAGCCAGCGGGGCAGGGCTGCCGATGGCGTGCGCGTACAAGCGCAACACGTCGCGGGCAAGGTGGGGCTGGTCGCGTGCCGGGTAGACGAATTCGTAGGCGGCGGCCAGGCCGCCGGCTTCGGCAAGCTGGCCGGCGGCGTCCATCACCACGTCCGGGTCCAGGTACAGCATCTGCCAGGCGCGCGGCGTGTCTCCGATGGGCGCGCCGTCGTGCACTTCGCCGGGGTTGACGGTAATGACGTGGCCTGGGCCGGCCGTGACCTGGCCCCGGCCGCTGTGGGACACCTGCGCGCCCTGGCGCATCACGCCGATACCGAACTGATCATGCGTATGCCGCGTGAACGCATGGCGGCTGCGCGCGGCAACGGCCTGCACGCCGGCAAGCACGCTGCGCTGCATCTGGAATTGACCGGAAGGCATGGACGGATAGGGTGGGGCTGGGCGCGTGGCGGTGGCCCAGTATCGCTTGCCGATCCCGACGCGATCAAGCCTATTGCAAGCCGTTCCAGCGCGCCACCGACGGCTCGGCCGCCGCCCATTTCCACTGGCCGTTTTGCTGGCGGCAGATCAGGCTGGTGTAGGCGGGGGCGGGCGCGTCTTCCTGCTCGACCGTGAACAGCACTTCGCGGCAGCGGGTCAGTGGCGTGTCGATATCGCGCACCACCTGGATGCCGCCGTTCTCGTTACCCACGGGCAGCGCATGCCGGATCTGCCAGTGGCGGATCTGGCCGATCGGCAGGTCGCCCGCCGCGTTGGCCATCACGTTCTGTTGATCGTTCTTCCATTCGCGCAGCACGTATTTCACCGTGGCGTCCACGGCGGCCTGCACGGTCACGCCGATGGCGTAGCCCGCAACCGGGTTGGCCGTGGCCGCGCCGCTGACGGTGCCGACCACGGCGCCCGTGGCCCCGCCGATTGACGAGCTCTGGCAGCCGGACAACAGGGCGCCGGCCATCAGCGCCAACACACAAACACGCGGGATCACTGCAACGACCCCCAACGCGCCGTGGCCGGCTCGGCGCTGGCCCAGCGCCACTGCGCGCCGTCGCGGCAGATGGTGGTGACGTAGAACTCGCGCGCGAGTTCGTCCTCGGCCTTGTTGGAGGGCTTGTGGGTGGCCTTGTTGGCGGCCTTGTCGGCGGACTTGTCGGGCGATTTATCGGCAGGCTTATCGGCTGGCGTGTCGATAGAAAACACGACTTCCTTGCATTGCAGCCCGACGCCGCCGATCAAGCGGCTGACGGCAACCTGCCCCTGCGCGTCGCTTTCGATGGGAATCTGGTGCTTGACGCGCCACGGGCCCACGGCGCCTACGTCCAGCGCGCCGGCGGCTGTGGCGATGGCGTCTTGCTCTTCGCCGCGCGTCTTGCGCTGCGCGTAGGCCAGGGCCGCTTTCGCCCCGGCCTGTACGCCCAGGCCGATGCCGGTGGCCACGGTGGCGTTGTCGGTAACTTTGTTGGCAATGGCCGTGCCCGCGATACCGGCGGCCGCGCCGGTGCCTTCGTTAAGCATCGAATTGCAGCCGGACAGCGCGGCGGATGCGGCAAGGCCGATCAAGGCAAGGGCAAACGCGCGGCGCGGCGCGCGTGAGGGCGGGGTGGGGAACAAGCGGCGGCCTCCTGCATGAATCTTGGCGCCGCAAGTATAGGATCGGGGTGGCCGCGCACGGGCCAACGTTTGCATTGGTTGACAATTTTGTCGACAAACGCCCGCTTCAAGGCCTCCCGTCAATTCCCCGGCCGCGCGCCCTTGGTGTAGACCTCGCGCAGCTTTGACGCGAACAGCGCGTCCACGTTGCGCCGCAGGCCATCGGCCCGCGTGAACAGCGAGATCGGCGGCAGCGTCCAGTCAAACGAATACGGCACGATGGCCGCGCCCGCAATCCGCACCAATTCGTCGGCGATATCGGCCGGCAGGATCGACACGGCGCGGTCGCTGGCCACAATCATTTCGCCGATCAGCTTGGACGAATCGCTTTGCACCGATGGCGGCGGCGGCGCCACCCCCGCACGCAGGAAAATCTCCGCCACCTGGTCCCGGATGGGGCTGCCCGGCGTGCCCAGAATCCAGTCCAGGTCGGCCAACCGCTCCCATTCCAGCCGCGACCGCCCCAGCCGCGCCGCCAGGCGCCGGCTGGCGATCAGGCGGGGCTGCTGGTGGTACAGCACTTCAAAATCGATATTGCTCAGGTCGACCGACGGCGTGGCCCAGCCCACCACCACATCCAGCGTGTGGTCGCGCAGCTGGCGCAGCAGCGCGGGGCCCTGGCCTTCGTGGATGGTTGCGGTAATGCGCCGGCCTTGCGGCAAGGTGCGGCCAATGGCCGCCGACAGCATCTGGCCCGACACAAACGGAATGACGCCAATGTGCAGATGGGCGGCATGGCCCGCCGCCACCGCCTCCATTTCCTGCACCAGATGGCCCAGGTCGTGAACCAGCCCACGCGCCCGCGCCAGCACCACGGCGCCCAGCGGCGTGGGCGTCATGCCGCGCACCGAGCGGTCGAACAGCGGCACGTCGAACATGCTTTCCAGTTCAGCCAGCGCGTTGGTCACGGCGGGCTGGCTGGTGGCCATGTGTTCGGCCACGCGGGTCAGCGATCCGTGCTGCTCGATCTGTAACAGCAGCATCAGGTGGCGCATCTTCAGCCGCGAGGTCAGTTTCCGGATTACCGCATCCGGGTCAAAGGCCGTCATAGACACGTCATAAGGTAAAGGTAATGGGACGATATTAAATCCGAATCAACACCTTATGTCTGCCCGCCTAGAATTTTTCCCATATTCACGCCACCCTTTTATTTCGCCACACGAGGCTACCGCCGCATGAATTCGCCCTCCGACCGCCAGGCAGCATTGGACTATCACGAGTTTCCCACCCCGGGAAAGATTTCAGTGGTGGCGTCCAAGCCGCTCGTCAACCAACGCGATCTGGCGTTGGCGTACTCGCCGGGCGTTGCCTCTGCCTGTGAAGAAATCGTGGCCGACCCGGCCAACGTCTACCGCTACACCGCACGCGGCAACCTGGTGGGCGTGATCACCAACGGCACGGCCGTGCTGGGCCTGGGCAACATCGGCGCGCTGGCCTCCAAGCCCGTCATGGAAGGCAAGGCGGTGCTGTTCAAGAAGTTTGCCGGCCTGGATGTGTTCGACATCGAAATCAACGAAACCGATCCGGACAAGCTGGTCGAGATCATTGCCGGGCTGGAAGCCACTTTCGGCGGCATCAACCTGGAAGACATCAAGGCGCCCGAATGCTTCACCGTCGAGCGCAAGCTGCGCGAACGCATGAAGATTCCCGTGTTCCACGACGACCAGCACGGCACCGCCATCACGGTATCGGCCGCGTTCATCAACGGCTTGAAGGTCGTGGGCAAGGACATCAAGAAGGTCAAGGTCGTGACCTCGGGCGCCGGCGCTGCTGCCCTGGCGTGCCTGGATTTGATGGTGGACCTGGGCCTGCCGCTGGAAAACATCTGGGTCACCGACATTGAAGGCGTGGTCTACGAAGGCCGTGTCGAACTCATGGACCCGGACAAGGCGCGCTTCGCGCAAAAGACCGATGCCCGCAAGCTGGCTGAAGTGATTCAGGACGCCGACGTGTTCCTGGGCCTGTCCGCCGGCGGCGTGCTCAAGCCCGAGATGGTTGCGGCCATGGGCACGCGCCCGCTGATCCTGGCGCTGGCCAATCCCACGCCGGAAATCCTGCCGGAAGTGGCGCATTCCGTTCGCGATGACGTGGTCATGGCCACCGGTCGTTCCGACTACCCGAACCAGGTCAACAACGTCCTGTGCTTCCCGTACATTTTCCGGGGCGCGCTGGACGTGGGCGCCACCACCATTACCCGTGAAATGGAAATGGCCGCCGTGTACGCCATTGCCCAGTTGGCGGAAGAAGAGCAGAACGAAGTCGTTGCGGCCGCCTATGGCACCTATGACATCTCGTTCGGCCCGGAATACCTGATCCCCAAGCCGTTCGACCCGCGTTTGATCGTGCGCATCGCGCCGGCCGTGGCCAAGGCCGCGATGGACGGCGGCGTGGCCACGCGCCCGCTGGCCGACCTGGAAGCCTACGAAGAACAGTTGCAGCAGTTCGTGTATCACTCGGGCGCGTTCATGAAGCCGCTGTTCTCGGCCGCCAAGCGCATCGTGCGCGGCGGCGGCAAGGCGCGCATCGTGTTCACCGAAGGTGAAGACGAACGCGTGCTGCGCGCGGTGCAGGTCGTGGTTGACGAAGGCCTGGCCCGTCCGATTCTGGTGGGCCGCCCCGCCGTGCTGCTGTCGCGCATCGAGAAATTCGGCCTGCGCCTGCGCCTGGGCGAAGACGTTGAAGTGACCAACCCCGAATACGACGAACGCTTCCATCAGTACTGGACGACGTACTGGGAACTGATGTGCCGGCGCGGTATCACCAAGGAAATGGCGCGCGTGGAAATGCGCCGCCGCCTGACCTTGATCGGCGCAATGATGGTGCACCTGGGCGATGCCGACGGCATGGTCTGCGGCACGGTGGGCGCCTACCACGACCACCTGCGTTTTGTGGACGAAGTGATCGGCCGCCGTCCGGGCGCCAACGTGTATGCCGCGATGAACATCCTGCTGCTCAACGAGCGCACGGTGGTGTTGGTGGACACGCATGTCAACGATGAGCCCACGGCCGAGCAGATCGCCGAGTTCACGGTGATGGCGGCGCAGGAAATGGCCCGCATGAATCTGGCGCCCAAGGTGGCGCTGCTGTCGCGGTCGAATTTCGGCACGGGCAGTTCCGCGTCGGGCGCCAAGATGCGCCGCGCGCTGGAGCTGGTGCGCGACGCCGCGCCCGAGATCGAAATCGACGGCGAAATGCACGGCGATTGCGCGCTGGACGAAGCGCTGCGCATGCGCATCCTGCCGTCGTCCACGCTGAAAGGTGAAGCCAACCTGCTGGTGTGCCCGAACGTGGATTCCGGCAACATCGCCTACAACCTGCTCAAGACGGCCGCGGGCGGCAACGTGGCGGTTGGCCCGATCCTGTTGGGCGCGAACGCTCCGGTGCACATCCTGACGTCCAGCTCCACGGTGCGCCGCATCATCAACATGACGGCAATGACCGTGCTGGACGCCAACCGCGTCGAAACGTCGGCCTGAGGCTGAGGCGTTTCGCGCGTGGCTGCAATTAACGCCATCGTCAACGCCGTCAATCAACGCTAGCGACCCTTGCCGGCACCAACGCCAGCAACCAACGCCCCGACCCCCCGCCTTACGCGCGGCGGCTCGGGGCGTTTTTTTTCATGCCTTCAACGGCGCGCCGGCAGCTGGCGGACGTCACCCCGAAGGCAAGCTGGCCGCCACCCCTGACGCTACCCCGCGCTACCCCCACGCCAAGGCTCAAGGCAGATGCGGCAACAGCCGCTGCGGCAGCGAATAGTTGTCGATATGGTCGCGGAACGCCGCAATGAACAGGTCTTCGGCCGCGCTGCGGTGCGCGTCCCCGTGCCAAAGCAGATGCAGGTCCGCCGCGCACACGCCTTCGCCCGGTGGCAGCCGCCACAAGCGGCCCTCGGCAAGATCGGCCTGCACGCTGTGTTCCGGCAGGCAGCCGATGCCAAAGCCCGCCACCAGCAGACGCTTGACCTCGTCATGCTGTGACGACGTTGCAATGATGCTGCCCGAGAACCCGCGCTGGTCACGAAAGATCGTCAGCGGAGACAGGCTGTCGCCCAGGGCGTCGCTGGCAAACGAGACAAAATTCTCGTTCAGCAGATCTTCCATGCGGATGTCCGTGCGCCCGAACAGCGGATGGTGTTTGCCGCAGAACATCGCGTAGCGCTGTTGCAGGAACAGTTTGTGGTCCAGCCGCTTGGGAATCTGTCGGCATAGCGCGATGCCCGCCGTCGCGCCCCGCTGCTGCAACACGTTCACGATTTCGCTGCTGGGCAACACGTCCAGCTGAACTTCTATGCGCGGGTGCGCCCGATGAAAGCGCACCCAGAACTCGTCATACACCGCCGAATGAATGCGGCTGGCCACCAGCAGATGGATGCGGCCCACGGTTTGTTCCTCGGCCTGCGCCACGTCGCTGACCAGTTGCGACACGTTGCCGTGAATGGCCAGCGCAGCCTGGCGCACCTCTTCGCCGGCCCGCGTGATGGCAAATTTGGAGTGATGCCGTTCGATCAGGCGGCGATCCAGCTGCTGTTCCAGCCGGCGCAACGCCTGGCTGACCGCTGACTGCGTCAGGTGCAGTTTGATAGCAGCGCCGCTAATGCTGCGCTCTTGCGCGATGACCAGAAAAGTCCGCAGCAGGTTCCAGTCCAGGCGATCGCCCACGCGCGTAATCGTCGTGGGAAGAATCGATTTATCTTTCATAACACATTGATCGGTAACGATTTGGTGGGGCGCGGTGGAGGCGAAGGCGCAATGCCCGGACATGATATCCGAACATTAATCCTGCTTAAGTCAATGATAAGAAATCAGAAATTGACCGCTCCCACGGGCGCGGGCGATAAAGCCGCCATCAAATCCAAAAAATCCCAAGGAGAAATCATGACGGCCCCCGCCCATCCATCCGCCGCCAGGCAACCGGTGCGCGCCGCCGCCGCGGCTTTCATCGGCACCACCATCGAGTGGTACGACTTCTACATCTACGCCACCGCCGCCGCGCTGGTGTTCGGCAAAGTGTTCTTTCCCACCGCCGACCCCTTCGTCAGCACGATGGCGTCCTTTGGCACCTTCGCGGCGGGCTTTCTGGCGCGGCCGCTGGGCGGGCTGGTGTTCGGCCACCTGGGCGACCGCGTCGGCCGCAAGAACGCGCTGATGGCCACGCTGGTCATCATGGGCGTGGCAACCGTGGGCATCGGCCTGCTGCCCAGCTACACGCAGGCCGGCATGCTCGCGCCCGCGCTGCTGTTGGTGTTGCGCCTGGCGCAGGGCCTGGCGGTGGGCGGCGAGTGGGGCGGCGCGGTGTTGATGGCAGGCGAACACGCCTCGCAACGGCGGCGCACCTTCGCGGCATCCTTCGCGCAGCTGGGTAGCCCGGCAGGCTTGATCCTGTCGCTGGTGGCGTTCCGCCTGATCACGACGCTGGACGAGGCCGACTTCCTGGCCTGGGGCTGGCGCATCCCGTTCCTGGTCAGCGCCGTGCTGCTGGTAGTGGGCTACTTCATCCGCATCGGGGTCAGCGAATCGCCCGACTTCGCGAAGGTGCTGGCGCAGCAGGAAACCTCCGAAGTGCCCGCGCGCGAAGTGCTGCGCACTGCGTGGCGCACCGTGCTGCTGTGCATGGGCGTGTGCACCGTCGCCATCGGCGGCATCTATTTCACCAACACGTTCATGCTGGCCTACACCACGCAAACGCTGGGCCTGGACCGCGCGATGATCCTGGACTGCCTGTTCGCCGTCGCCATCATCCAGCTGATCGTGCAGCCGCTGGCCGCCTGGTTCGCCGAATCGCTGGGCACATCGCGCGTGCTGATGATCGCGGCAGCGTGTTCGGTGTTGGCGCCGTACCCGATGTTCATGCTGGTCAGCCAGGCCACGCCGCTCAGCATCGTGGCCGGCATCGCCATCGTGCTGGTGTTCATGGCAACCATCTATTCGGCAATGGCCGGCTTCATCAGCGCGGCCTTCGAGACCCATGTGCGTTATTCGGGAATCTCGCTGTCGTACCAATTGTGCGGGGCCGTTGCCGGCGGGTTCACGCCGTTGATTGGCACCTGGCTGTCGCACCAATATCCCGGCCAGTGGCTGCCGCTGGCGCTGTTCTATTCCGCGCTGTCGGCCATTACGCTCGTGTCGATTTGGGGCTTGGCCAACCACCAGCCGCGCCGCGCGGCCAGCGCTCGCACCGTCACGCCGGCCGCGTAAGCCGGGCGCTCAACATTCCTCTTCAAGGAGACTTCATGGACACCACCCAAGCCCCCGCCGCGTTGACGGCCGAACAGACGCGCCGCATTCTGCAGGCGGTCGATGACCGCTTTGATGCGCAACTGGCCTTCACGCAGGAACTGGTGCGCTTTCCGTCCTTGCGCGAGCAAGAGCACACGGCACAGGACTTCCTGTACGAGGCGATGCGCCAACGCGGCTTTGCGATGGACCGCTGGAAGATCGACGTCAAGGACATCGAATCGCATCCGGGCTTCGGGCCCGTCACCGTCTCGTACGAAAACGCCTTCAACGTGGTCGGCACCTACCGGCCCGACGTGCAGACGGGCCGCTCGCTGATCTTGAACGGCCACGTGGACGTGGTGCCCACGGGCCCGCAGGACATGTGGAGCCGATCCCCTTGGGACCCGGCCATCATCGACGGCTGGATGTACGGACGCGGCGCCGCCGACATGAAGGCCGGCCTGGCCGCCAACCTGTTCGCCTACGACGCTTTGCGCGCGGCCGGCTACGCACCCGCGGCGCCGATCTACTTCCAGTCCGTGGTGGAAGAGGAATGCACGGGCAACGGCGCGCTGGCTGCGTTATTGCGCGGCTACAAGGCCGACGCCGTCATCATCCCCGAGCCCGAAGAAAACATGCTGGTGCGCGCCAACGTGGGCGTGTTGTGGTTCAAGGTCCGCGTGCAAGGCCACCCCACCCACACGCGCGAAATGGCCAACGGCTTCAACGCCATCGACGCCGCCTACGCCACTATCGAAGCGCTGCGCAAGCTGGAAACCAAGTGGAACGGGCAGCATCATTGCCACCGCCATTTTGAACACCTGGACCACCCCATCAACTTCAACATCGGCAAGATCGAAGGCGGCGACTGGCCATCCACCGTGCCGCCCTGGTGCGAATTCGACGTGCGCGCCGCCATCTACCCCGGCACGACAGCGGACGAAGCCCGCGCCGAAATCGACGCCTGCCTGCGCGACGCCGTGTCCGACCCCCGCCTGGGCGGAACACCGCCAGCGGTCACCTACACCGGCTTCTACGCCGAAGGCTACGTGCTGGAAGAAGGCTCCGACGCGGAAAACACCCTGCGCGAATGCCACCGCCAGGCCTTCCAAAGCGAGCTGCAAAGCTTCACCACGCCCGGCTACCTGGACGCCCGCGTCTTCGTCATCTACGGCGACATGCCCACCCTGGTCTACGGCCCCAAGTCCCTGGACATCCACGGCTTCGACGAACGCGTGCACCTGGAATCGGTACGCCTTATCACCAAGACCATCGCGCTGTTCATTGCGCAATGGTGTGGGGTGCGGGAGTGAGGTAGGTAGAAGTTCGGTCGGGGTTTCCTGCAAACAGGCGGGCAAGGAATCGATCGCGTATTTCGGTGCGTTCGACCTTTGCCCCATCCCCGACAAACACGTCGACACGGCTGAACGGCTGCGTCAGCTCGATATGGTCAGCGCTGTGGCCCGGAAAAGTGATCAAGATCCACATGCCGGGCTCGGGAAACATGGCCGTGCGAAATCTCAAGGTCTGGCCGGGGCTCATGCCAAGCTTGCGCGTGTCGTCGTTGTCGTTGAAAAAGACGCTGACGCGGCCGGTGGCATGTTCCGAGTAATGCACCACCACCACGGGCGAAAACGCACCCCAGGCGGCGGAAAATACCCAGATGCATGCCAGCAATCCCAGGATGGCGCAAAGCAGGCGCGCTACGAATCGCATGCTTGCGTGCTTTCAACGGCTGCATTCATGGCGTTCCTTAGCCCGATGCTCTGCGATTCCCCAAGGCAACGGTACGGCGGAAATTCGTTTCAACAGCGTAGCCGAGGTCAGTTCGTGAGGCTTGGCGGCGGCATAGAGATCGCATCCCAGTTTGATTGAAATGTGGTCCGGCACATCGTCCGCGCTGGCCGGCCACGGGCCGTTGGTCCAATGATCTTGATTGGTCTGGCTGACATACGCCCTCCCACGCAAATTAGACTGGCTTCGAGTCTATTGAATTTGCAACGGGCCAGACGATCTAATGGGAAAAATCGGACTACTACGAGCGGATTCGGAATTGATCCGATGCCGACAGGGACAAGCTGCCCGCCGCGCGGGGACGTCAGAGCATGTCAGGTGTGGCGAAATCGGCCGGTGGGCATCGGCGCATGGGGCGACCGAATAAGAACAGCCCCCAGCTGTAAAGCAGGAGGCTGCGGTGTAGCAGGTCTTTCGCTATCGGGTCGGCTCGGATTCCGCCTATCCCCGCATCAAGTACTGCTGGCCTTCCAGGTGCCGTCCGGTTGCTTGCAGAACCAGAATTGCCATTTCTCGGTGGTGCTGCTGCGGGCGAAGTCGGCGACCAGGAAGCGGCAGACGCGGTCGTCCTTGATCTTGCTGGTTTGCGTGGGCGTCAGTTGTACGGTGATTGGCGCGGCGCGCTTGGGCTGGGTCTTGCTGGTCCATTCGGTGCGCTGGCCGTCGGCCGATTGGTTCAGCGCCTGGGCGACGGCTTCGTGGAACGAGGTGCGGTCGCCGTTGGGAATCTGCGTGATGAGAGAATTATTCAGCATCACCGGCGGTGCGGCGACGGCGGCTGCCGACATGCCGCTTGCGATGAGCAAGGCGGCGAGAACGCGGGTGTATCTCAAGATAGGCTCCCTGTCTGATGAGTCAGATTTTCTTGCTGGCACTGGAGCCGATAGTACGCGAACGCGTTGCGTTTGCCACGCACGTTGCCGCCCCAAAAAAAGGCCGCCTGGTTCAAGGCGGCCAAGGTACAACAGGGAGGGGGTAATCGTGGTCAGGCGTGGTCAGGCGTTGTCAGCCAGATCAGTTGCCGTGGTAGACGCCGGCGAAGGGCATGTCGTTGGGCTCAACGTTGGAGACCAGGCCGGCAGCCTTGGCGGTAGCCAGTTCGGCTTGGACGTCCGCGCGGGTCTTGCCCGATTGCGGGGCACCGTAAACGCCCTGGAAGGGCACGTTGTTCGGTTCCACGTTGGTCACCAGGCCAGCGGATTTGGCGGCGGCCAGTTCGGCCTGCACTTGCGCGCGGGTCGGGCCTTCGTACTGCGTGCCGTAAACGCCTTGGAACGGCACGTTGTTGGGTTCGATGTTTTGCGATGCGTAGGCGCCGGCGCTCAGGGCGGCAAAGGACAACATCAATGCGGTAGCTAGGGTCTTCTTCATGGTAAATCTCCGATTTCAAGAGCCTTGGGTGCGAATCAGGCGGCCTATCCGTCGTGGTTCGTTGCTGTTTCCCGATGACTGAATTCTGCGCCGATCCCGGGTAGGGATAAACCCGGATATCCGTAAAAGATATTTCCATCAATGGAAGAATATCGTTCGATTTTCCGATTTATTCCATTTATGGAAGCCATAGCGTCCCCCCAGGCGTCTTAGAGGAGCCCGCATGGAACAGGTCCGGCTTACCGGTGTACGAGCCACGCTCTTGATTACGCTGTACGCCAAGGCAGCGGAAAGCCGCCTGCCTGGATCGTTGTTGCAGGACCGGTACGCGGCCGAGGCCGTGGCGCGTATCGACCATGATTTCGCCGCGCTGCGCATGAGCCGCGACGCCATGATCGGGCTGTCCATGCGCGCGTACACGCTGGATGCCTGGGTGCGGGAATTCCTGGCCGCGCACCCCGACGCCACGGTGCTGCATCTGGGATGCGGGCTGGACAGCCGGGTATTTCGGGTGGACCCGTCACCCGGCGTGGGGTGGTTCGATGTGGACTACCCCGATGTGATCGCGCTGCGGCGCGCCGTCTATCCCGACCGGCCGGGCTGCGTATTGCTGGGTACGTCGTTGGCCGAACTGGACTGGCTGGCGCGCATTCCCACGGACAAGCCAACGCTGGTGGTGGCCGAAGGGCTGCTGCTGTATTTGCACGAAGCGCAGGTACTGAACTTGCTGCGGGTGATCACCACGCAGTTTCCCTCGGGCGAGATCGTATTCGACGCCTACTCGCGGCTGGGGCTGGCGCTGGCCTCGCGCAACCCCATGTTCCGCGCGACCGGCGCGCCGATGCGGTGGAACCTGGAGGACGCGCAGATGCTCGAAGCGCAGGTGCCGGGTCTGCGATTGCGCACCGAACAGTGGGTGTACGAAGAGGCCGGCGCACAATGGGCGCGGTTCAGTGGGCCTGCACGCGTGGGCGTGTGGCTGATGCGGCGTGTGCCGCTGCTGCGCAAGCTGGGCAGGTTGCTGCGTTACGGTTACTGAGGCGTGCAGGGGCGTGCAGGGCGTGCAGGGGCGCGAAGGCGCGCAAAGGCGCGCAATGGCTTCCGGCAGTACCGATCAGTAGTGCGGCGGTAGCTCGTCGCGCAGGCTGCGAAAGGGCGCGGCGCCTTCCGGGGCTTGTTGGCGCAGGTCGGCCACCTCGCGCTGCAGGCGCTCTATTTGCTGTTGTTGGCGGACGATAATCTGGTTCAGTTGTTCCAACAGATCATCCGCAAAGCTGGACTTGATTTCCAGCTCTTGCAGGCGGCGTTCTATGTCTTGCATGGGTTCCATGGCGGCTATTAGACCCTTTCCTGCCGCGGATTTCCAACGGAACACGGGATCTTTCAGGCTTTTATACAGGGAGACATCGGTGACGGACCAGGCGGGGCGTTGCACATGGCGGCAAGCAAAAGGCGCTACGCGCGGGCACGGGCAGCGCGGGCTGCGGCGGGGCTTGCAGTGGCTGATGCAGGGCTCGCTGGTGGCGGGCATGGTCAACACCGCCTGGGGACAGACGGTGGACGTGACCCTGGCGCCGGTGGTCGTGACAGGCACACGCCTGGGCACGTCCGTGCTGGACACGCCGGCGTCGGTGGATGTGGTCGACGGCGCGGTGATGCGCCAGCGCCAACCCGGCATCAACCTGTCGGAAGGGCTGGCGGGCGTGCCCGGTCTGCAAATCCAGAACCGCCAGAATTATGCCCAGGACTTGCAGATATCCAGCCGAGGCTTCGGCGCGCGGTCCACGTTTGGCGTGCGCGGCGTGCGCCTTTACGTAGACGGGATCCCGGCCACGATGCCCGATGGCCAAGGGCAGACGTCCAACATCGACATCGCGTCGCTGGCCCGTGTTGAAGTCATGCGCGGGCCGTTCTCGGCGTTGTACGGCAATTCGTCGGGCGGGGTGATCCAGGCGTACACCGAAGATGGCGCGGCGCCGCCGTCCCTGTCGGCCAATGGGTGGGGGGCCAGCTTTGGCACATGGCGTTATGGCGCATTGGCCAGCGGGGTCACTGGCGGGGGCGAGGGCGAGGGCGACGGCGTGGGCGCCGTGGACTACGTGGTGAGCGTCAGCCGCTTCACCACCGATGGCTATCGCGACCACAGCGCGGCGCGGAAAAACCTGGCCAACGCCAAGCTGGGCTTGCAGCTGGACGACGCCAGCCGGCTGACCATCGTGCTGAACAGCGTCGACCTGAAAGCACAGGACCCCTTGGGCCTGACCTGGCAGCAGTTTCAGGATGACCCCCGCGCCGCGCCCTTGGCCGAGCAGTACGACACCCGGAAAACGGTGCGCCAGACCCAGGGCGGCGTGGTCTACGAGCGGCAGGTGGACGGACGCAATACGTTGCGCGTGATGGCGTATTACGGCCAACGCGACACGAGGCAGTACCAGTCAATTCCCCCCGCCGTACAACTGGCGCCCACGCAGGCGGGCGGCGTCATCGACCTGGCTCGCGAATACGGCGGCGCGGATGTGCGCTGGACGTCCGAGCTTGATGTCGGCGGCCGGGCGCTGACCTTGGTTGGCGGCTTTGCCTACGATGCCATGCAGGAAGACCGCAAGGGCTATCAGAACTTCACCGGCTCGGTGGCCAACCCGACCCTGGGCGTGCAAGGCGCGTTGCGGCGCAACGAAACCAACACCGTGTACAACGCCGACCCCTATGTGCAGGCGTCGTGGAAGGTGGCGCCGCGCTGGACCTTGGACGCGGGCCTGCGCTACAGCACGGTCAGCTTCGACTCCAACGACCACTACCTTGCCCCCGGCAATGGCGACGACAGCGGCGACGCGCGCTATCGCAAGGCCCTGCCCATGGCGGCGGTGCGTTATGCAGCCAGTGACGATGTCAGCCTGTACGCGTCTTACGGGCGCGGATTTGAAACGCCCACGCTGAACGAAATCTCGTACCGCCCCGGTGGCCAGCCCGGCTTGAACTTCGGGTTGGCGCCGTCGCTTAGCACCAACCTGGAGGCGGGCGTGAAGGCGCGCGTGGCAGGGGGGCTGGCGACAGCCGCGGTGTTTCACACGGGCACGGAAGACGAGATCGTGTCGGCTGGCAGCAGCGGCGGGCGCACCAGCTATCAGAATGCGGGCCGCACACGGCGCGACGGCGTGGAACTGGGTTGGACCGGCGAACATGCGCCGCACTGGCGCACGCAGCTGGCCTATACCTGGCTGAACGCGCGTTACGCCGACGACGGCACGGGCGGCATCCGCGCGGGCAACAAGATACCGGGCATCGCGCGGCAAGCCTTGTTTGCGTCCTTGGCGTGGGCGCCGCCGCAAGGCTGGCAGGCGTCGGTGGAAGGGCGCGTGTTAAGCAAGATCTACGTGAACGACGCCAATGATCAGGACGCGCCAGGCTATTTCGTTGCCGCCATCAGCGCGGGCTACGTGAAGAAAATCAACGCCTGGGAACTGAATGCCTACGCGCGTGTGGACAACCTGTTCGACAAAAAGTACGTCGGGTCGGTGATTGTCAACGAAAGCAATGGCCGCTATTACGAGCCGGCCGCCGGGCGCAGCGTGGGCATGGGGCTCGGCGCAACGTATCGCTTCTGACGATGCCGCGCAGCCGTGGCGCGGCGTCAGTCAGGCGCGCTTGAATAGCAGATGCCGTGGTCTTCACATTGCGGGCAGCCGGGCGCGGCCGACGGCGGCAGGCCCGCATGCTCGCAGGCCGAATAGGCCAGGAATTTTTTCCAGCGCAGGTTGCGCGTATTGCGCATCACCAGGCCCGGGTAATGGCGTGCCAGCAGAAAGGTGACATCTTCGCGGCCGGCCAGACCCAGGTCGCGCCACAGGTGGTCGGGCCGCAGGCAGGCGTGCGCCAGCACGCCGGTGACCCAGGCCGTGGTGCCCAGGTCGGGGGCGCGATAGGCCTCAAGCAACACGCGCATCAGCAAGGTGAAGCCGGGTTGCGGATCGCCCCGGCCGTGGACCGCGTACACGGCGTATTGCTCGACAAACGCGGCCAGCCGGGCGTCTTCGGATTGCAGCGCGCCCGGAAAAAGATGGTCCGTCAGGTCCGCGATCTCGTCCGGGCTCAGGCCGCTGCGCGCCAGATCGTGGTGCGCCAGGCTGGTACCGATGACGGTGGCGAAAAAGCCGGCGTCGGGATGGCCGGGTGGCGCGTGATGCAGGAGGGCGCGCGCGAACCGCTGCACCGACACGGAAATGTCGGCCTGGGCGGGGGAAGAAGTCAGCACAGCGTCCATGGCGGGGGTAGCGGTAATCGCTAAAGTAATTCTGATGTTAATGAAGTCGTTATGTTGCGAAATATATATCGAAAGCCATGACAGCCCGGCGATATTGTGGACAAAATGGTCTCAGGACATACCCGAACGGTGCAGACGCCAAGTGATCAATAAGACGCACTTGCCCAGAGGCAAAGTGGCACTCGCGAGTATCATCGGCGTCCTTGCACTTTCCGGGTTTCCCCTAGCATGCCGAGCCGCTTCCGTCCCGCTGTTTCCCGATTGTTTGGCGCCGTCCTGATCGCGCTGGCGGGCCTGTCGGCAGCGCCGCCACCGGCCGCTGCCTACGACATCGGCGCGGTCATCGACGCCGTGCGCCTGTCGCGCTATCCGCTGCGCGACCCGGAACGCCGCGTCTGGGGAACAGAAAACGTAAAGGACGCGGTACTGGTCGGGCAGATGGAAAACCGGCTCTATCTGTATCGGTATTTGCGGCCGGACGCCAAGACATTCAGCCTGGAATTTCGGTCCCAGCCGCTGGTGATCGATCCATCCAGATGGAGCGCATCGCGACAGGAAAACGTGGTGGTCCGGTCACCGCGCAACGCGGAAACCCTGTACTGGGTAGGCGTGTCCTATAACGGTGATGACGACTCGCAAGCCCAGGGCTTCCTGGTCGATGCAAGCGGCGTGGCCGCGTCGGTGCAGGCCGATGCCAGGCTGGCCGTGGTAACGGCCGACCGCCCCTGGACAGACGAACGCCGCGCGCAGGCCCTGGCCACGCTGCGGCCCGCCCTGACCGACTATCCCGTACGCATGAAGGCGTTTCCGGCCGACCTGCGGTTTGAATACCGCGCGCCGGTGGACGTGACCGCTACGTTTCGCACACTGCATCAAGTGGCGCGCGCCATCCCGCGCGCCAAGACGGCGGAGTTCAACCGCGCGTTGGCCGACCTGCGCCGTTTTGTCATGGAACAGGACCCCCGCGAAATCGACCCCAACAATGAAGACGCCGAGATGCTGACGGCGCTGAACGACTACGGTTTCTGGCTGGCCGAATCCGGCGACACCGAACAGGCCGATCGCATTTTGTCCGAGGTCTTGCGGCGTGATCCGGCGCGCACGGCGGCCTATCTGAACCGTGCCGATGCGCGCTGGAAACAAAGCACCAAAGCGCGCGACCGGCGCGACTATTTCGAAGCGCTTGCGCGCGAGGACTACCGCCTGTATTGCTCGCGCCGGTTGGCGGCCAACGACGCCATTCCCGCCAACATCGCCGCCCGCATCAGCGCGGCGCTGAAGGAAACGGCGCCGCTTGACGCAAAGAGCTGCCGGCCCCGCCTGGCGATCTTCAAGGCGATCCAGGCCGAAGATCTGGACGCGGTGCGCGCCGAATTGGCGGCCGGCCAGGACCCGAACGGCGAGAACGAACACGGCCGGTCCGCGCTGGCGGTGGCCGTCTCGCAAAAGCAGCTGGACATTGTGCGGGCGCTGCTGGCGGCGGGGGCGCGTGCCGATGGGCCGAACAATGGCTATGTCCTGCTGGCGTCCGCGTTGCCCGACGCCCGCGACACCCGCCCGGCCGAGCAGCGCTATGCGCTGGCCGACGCGCTGATCGCGGCGGGCGCGCCGCTGGATGTGCCCGACTCCAGCGGCATGCCATTGCTGATGCGCCGCGTGTCGTATTCCAGCGAAGACAAGGAAACGCTTAGCTACCTGCTGGCCAAGGGCGCCAACCCGAACGCGCGCGACAAAAGCGGCCGGTCGGTGCTGCACGCCGCGATGCAAAGCCCCAAGACCTTGTGGTTTGCCGAGGCGCTGCTGGCCAAGGGCGCCGACATCAACGCGGCCTATGTGCGCATGTACTACGGCAATCGCGGTATGTGGGAAACGCCCTTGCTGGAAGCGCTGCGCGACGCTATCAGCGGCGAGGTCACCCCGACGGTGGTGTATCCGATTCCTGAACGGTTGCGCTTTGCGCTGGCGCACGGGGCGGACCCGGCCGTGGGCGGCTACAGCGCCAACAAGACGCCGGATCGCAACGGCATGGACGAGGCGCTGGCGCTGGCCGCGCGCACGATGCAGCCGACGCTGGTCGACCAGCTGGCGCCAGCGGCCAAGCCGCCGTATCAAGCACTGACGCCGGAGCCGCTGTCGCGCCTGTTGGGCGTGTGGAATCAACTGGAGATCCGCGCGGCCATCAAGCAGAACAGCCCCGACTGGGACGGCCAGCGCGCCAAGCTGCGCGCCACCGCTGACCGCTTGCTGGCCGCCGGCGTGCCGTTGACGCGCCCCGATGACGCCACGGGCATCGCCAACAACAACATCGCGCCGCTTGGGCTGCCCTGGCTGCCTGACGACCTGTATCAACAATGGCTGGAAAAGGGCGCCGACGCGTCGGACAGAAGCGACCCGAACACGCGCATCGATGGCGTTGCGGATGCCGATGCGCTGCCGCTGGTCATCATGCTGCGCGCAGGCAACGAGGCCAAGGCCAGGATGCTGATGGACCACGACGCCGGCCTGTATCGCACCCAGTGGCGCTGCGGCATGGCGGTGGCCGATGTGCTGGCGTGGCAGCTGGGCAATAGCGGCCCGATCAGCCCGACGGGTGCACGCGCGGTGCGGCAGGTCTTGGAAGGGGCGCAAGGCGCGGCCAGTTGCGACTTGAACCAGACGTCGCGCGTACAGCCGTTCGTGGGAATCAGCGCCCGCGACCTGGCCGCGCGCGCCAACGTGACGCTGGCGGTAAAGGCGCCCCAACCCCGGTAGCCAGGGCGCCCGAGCCTCGGTAGCCAGGGCGCTGCCGCCGCCGGTCTGCATTTTCCACACCGCACTTTCAAAACAAAACAGGCGCCCGAAGGCGCCTGCTTTTTTTGCGTGAACGCTGACGGGCAGCGTCATCGGCAAACCGTCCTTACATGGCGTGGCCCATGTTGACGTTCATGTTGTACAGCACCCATGCCGACCCGCCGACGATGATGGCGATGATCATCACGGTGAAGACGAACGCGGCCAGGTTGTCGCGTGCCGACTTCGACGCGCCCATGTGCAGGAAGTACACCAGTTGCACCAGCAACTGGAGCACGCACAGGGCAACGACGCCGACGATGGTGATGGTGTGCGACAGCGCGCCGTGCATCACCAGGCCGAACGAGCCGAAGGTGAGCAGCAACGAAAGCACGAAACCGATGATGTAGGACTTCAGGCTGCCTTGGTCGGCGGCGTGATCGTCGTGGCCGTGTGCGGCCGCAGCGGAGTGCGACATCAGATGGCTCCCATGAGATAGACGAAGGTGAAGACGCAGATCCAGACGATGTCCAGGAAGTGCCAGAACAAGCTCAGGCACGCCAGACGACGCTTGTTGATCGAGTCCAGGCCATGGCGGCGGATCATGTCCAGCAGGACGATGATCCAGATCAGGCCGAAGGTGACGTGCAGGCCGTGCGTACCGATCAGCGTGAAGAACGCCGACAGGTAAGCGCTGCGGCCCGGGCCGGCGCCTTCCGTGATCAGGTGATGGAATTCCCAGACTTCCATCGCGATAAAGCCCGCGCCGAACACGAACGTGACCATCAACCAGCCCATTGCGCGGGACTTGTTGTTGGCGTGCACGTTCAGGTTGGCCATGCCGAAGGTGAAGCTGGAGAACAACAGCAACAGCGTTTCGACCAGCACGAACTTCAGGTCGAACAATTCCTTGCCCGTGGGGCCGCCCGCGGTGGCGTTGGACAACACCGCGAACGTGGCGAACAGCACCGAAAAGATCAGCAAGTCGCTCATCAGATAGACCCAGAAACCGAAAACGGTCTTGGATCCATCGTCATGATGCGCGTGATCGTCGTGACCCGCGTGGGGGTGAGTGGCTACGGCTTGAATCATGGCTCAGGCGGCCTTTTGCATTTTGTCAAAGTGAGCGTTTTCGATGCGTTCGACTTCCGCGGCCGGGACCCAGTAATCGACGTCGCGGTCGTAGGCACGGGCGATGAACGAACCGATCATGCCGACGAAACCAGCGGCGGCGAGCCACCAGATGTGCCAGATCAGCGCAAAGCACATGACCAGACCGAACAAGCCGATGTAGACGCCCGCGCCGGTGTTCTTCGGCATGTGGATGTCTTCGTACTTGGCCGGGCGCTTGTAGGCCTTGCCGCTTTGCTTGTCTTCCCAGAACTGGTCCAGCTCATCAACGTGAGGAACGTGGGCAAAGTTGTAGAAAGGAGCGGGCGACGAAATCGACCATTCCAGGGTGCGGCCATCCCAGGGATCGCCAGTGACATCCTGGTTTTGCTTGCGTTGGCGTACCGACACGAACACTTGCTGCAACAGGAACCAGATGCCCAGCATGATCAGCGCGGCGCCAGCCAGCGCGACCAGCAGGTACGGCTGCCATTCCGGGTTGTCGTAGTGGTTCAGGCGACGCGTCATGCCCTTGAAGCCCAGGATGTACAGGGGCATGAAGGCCATGAAGAAACCGACGAACCAGCAGTAGAACGAGTAGCGGCCCAGGCGCTCGTTCAGCGTGAAGCCGAACGCCTTCGGGAACCAGTAGGTCATGCCCGCGATACAACCGAACACCACGCCACCGATGATGGTGTTGTGGAAGTGGGCGATCAGGAACAAGCTGTTGTGCAGCACGAAGGACACGCCGGGGATGGCCAGCATCACGCCGGTCATGCCGCCGATGACGAAGACGATCATGAAGCCCAGCGTCCACAGCACCGGCGTCGTGATGCGCAGGCGGCCGCGGTAGATGGTGAACAGCCAGTTGAAAATCTTCGCGCCCGTCGGGATCGAGATAATCATTGTCGCAATGCCGAAGAAGGCATTGACGTTGGCCCCCGCACCCATGGTGAAGAAGTGGTGCAGCCAGACCAGGAACGACAGCACGCCGATGGCGGCCGTGGCGTAGACCATGGACTTGTAGCCGAACAGCGTCTTGCGGGCAAAGGTGGCAACCACTTCCGAATACACGCCAAACGCCGGCAGCACCAGGATGTAGACCTCGGGGTGACCCCAGATCCAGATCAGGTTCACGTACATCATGACGTTGCCGCCCATGTCGTTCGTGAAGAAGTGCGTGCCCAGGTAGCGGTCCATCGTCAAGAGCGCCAGCGTGGCGGCCAGGACGGGGAAGGCGGCGACGATCAGCACGTTGGTGACCAGCGAGGTCCACGTGAAAATCGGCATCTTCATCAGGCTCATGCCCGGTGCGCGCATGCGCAGGATGGTCACGATGAAGTTGATACCGCTAAGCGTGGTGCCCAACCCGGATATCTGGAGCGCCCAGATGTAGTAGTCCACCCCGACGCTTGGGCTGTAATCGAGCCCTGACAGCGGCGGATAGGCAAGCCAGCCGGTCGCGGCGAATTCGCCCACGAACAGCGAGATCATCATCAGCGCGACGCCGGCGCCGAACAGCCAGAAGCTCAGCGAGTTCAGGAACGGGTAGGCCACGTCGCGGGCGCCGATCTGCAACGGCACCACGATGTTCATCAGCCCGGTAATGAAGGGCATCGCCATGAAGAAAATCATGATGACGCCGTGGGCGGTGAAAATCTGGTCGTAGTGGTGCGGTGGCAGGAAGCCGGCCGAGTCGGCGGAGGCTACCGCCAGCTGCGTACGCATCATGATGGCGTCGGCAAAGCCGCGCAACAACATGATCAGCGCGACGATGATGTACATCACGCCGATGCGCTTGTGGTCGACGGAGGTCAACCATTCCGTCCAGAGGTACTTCCACTTGCCGAAGTAAGTGATGGCGCCGAAGACCGCTAGGCCTCCCAGGCACACGGCGGCCAGCGTAACCATGACGATAGGTTCATGGTACGGAATGGCCTCGAGGGTGAGTTTCCCGAGCATTGTTAGTTAATTCCTGCGATCAGATTGTTCGACGTGGACGTGCACGTGGCGGAGTCCACACCGGCCATCTTGGACATCGTGCTGCCCAAGACGAAATCAAACATGGCGGGAGGCGCCGACGAATACTTGACCACCGGGTTGCGTTCGCTGCGCTTGGTCAGCTCGGCATAAACCTCGGGGGTCAGGGCCGTGGGCGAAGCCTTGGCTTCCTTGACCCAGTTGTCGAACCCTTCTTGCGACGTGGCGATGGCCTTGAAGCGCATGCCGGAGAAACCGGCGCCGCTGTAGTTGGCCGAGATGCCGGCGTACGTACCGGCTTCGCGCGCGTTCAGGTGCAACTTCGTTTCCATGCCGGCCATCGAGTAGATCTGGCTACCCAGCTGGGGAATGAAGAACGAATTCATCACCGAGGCCGACGTGATGCGGAAGTTGACCGGAACGTCCACGGGGAACGCGATCTCGTTGACCGTGGCGATGTCGTAGTCGGGGTAGATGAACAGCCACTTCCAATCCAGCGACACCACCTCGATGGTGACGGGCTTGTGTTCGGATACGAGCGGCTTGTAAGGGTCCAGCGCGTGCGTGGAGCGCCAGGTGATCACGGCAAGAATCGCCACGATGATACAAGGAACGGTCCAGACTACGACTTCAATCGCCGTGGAATGGGCCCACTTGGGCTGGTAGTCGGCTTTGGTATTGGATGCGCGGTATTTCCAGGCAAAAGCCACAATCATGAACAGTACTGGAATCACAACGATGAGCATCAGCCCGGTCGCCGTGAACAGCAAAGTCTTTTCTTGGGCGCCAATATCTCCCTTGGGGGAGAGGATTTCCATGTTGCAGCCGCCAAGCAGCATGACCGCGCCGACGCCAAAAATGCGCGTAAGGGTCGCAAGGAGGGGGTGTTTCACGTACAGCCTTGGATGGAAGGTGGGAAATGCTGCAAAGCAGCAGACTGGAATGCTGCCAAGCAGCAACGTCCATCCTATCGGCTTGATATCCATCAAGCATGCGACACATGGTCGCATTGCCTGGGAGGAATCTGTCCCGAAGGGGCCAGATTCAGGGTTTTCCTAGGGGCGCAGTCGTCCCGGAGGGGATGCAGGGGGTGCGACGATATGTCGCACCCGCACATGAGGTGTTGTAAAGATGTGTCGCACCCGCACAAATCAGTCGACGAGGACTTCGCGTTCCGGCCCTGGTTTTTTTGCCAGCTTGCGCTGGAGCGACCGGCGGTGCATGCCCAAGAGGCGCGCCGCAGCCGAAACGTTGCCGCCGGTTTCGTGCAGGGCCTGATGGATGTGCTCCCATTCTAGGCGGTGCAACGGTGTCATGGTCGTTTCGATCGTAACGGATTCTGGCTTCACCAAACCCAGCGTGCGCAGGATCATCGGCGCGGTGGCGGGCTTGGGCAGGTAGTCGTCCGCGCCGCGCTTGATGGCCTCGACGGCGGTGGCCACGCTGGCGTAACCGGTGACCAGCAGGATGCGCATGTCGGGCCGCAGCGCGCGCAAGGGGCGGATCAGCGTCAGGCCGGAGTCCTCGCCCAGGCGCAGGTCCACCAGCGCGAAGGCCGGGCGGATTTCCTCGGCCACGCGCAGGGCCTCGGCGATGCCGGTGGCGGTTCGGGTTTCCAGGCCGCGACGCGACAGGCTGCGCTGCAAGGTGCGCACGTACAACTCGTCGTCGTCGATCAGAAGGCCAAGGTCGGTAGGGTTCATCACTTCAAGTTCCGGGGTTGCCCAGGGGCAGGTAAAAGCGGATGCGGGTGCCTCCCCCAACGGCGGCGGTCATGGTCATTTCGCCACCCAGCTGTTCCACGGTGGCATGCGACAGGGCCAGGCCGACGCCCAACCCTCCCGGCTTGCCGCTGTTGAACAGGCTGGTTGCGGGCAGCAGGGTCTGGTCGGGGTCGAAGCCCCGGCCGTAATCCCGCACTTCGCCACGCAGGGCGCCATAGCCATATTCCAGATGCAAATCCACGCGCGGCGTGTCGGCGGCCTCGCCGGCGTCCGCCGCGTTGTTCAACAGCGCCTGCAACAGGTGAGCAATCGCCGGGTCCACCCGCAGGCTGGGGGGCAACGAGCCCGAACGGTTCAGGTCGATCGTCGGACGGATCAGCCGCCATTGACCCACCACGCGCACCAGGTCCACGGCGGTTGGGACAGCCAGATTGCGGATGCGTTCCCGGCAAAGGGCCAGTAATTGACTCAGGGTGGACACGTCTTCGCGCAGGTCGTCGTCCTTGACCTCGGCGGCGATTTCGTCGGCCAGCAGGGTCATGGTGGCCAGCGGAGTGTTCAGTTCGTGGGCCATGGCGGCGGCGTGGGTGGCCAGGGCCACAATGCCTTCGTTGCGCGTGAAGCGTTCACGCAGGCGGGCCAGCTCGCGCTCGCGGGCGCGCAGGTCGGAAGCCAGGCGGGTGGAAAACACCAGCACGACCACCACCGAAATCAGGAAGTTGGCGCCCAGGCCCCACAGCAGCAGGGTGTGCGTATCGACGTCGCCGCGCAGGGGCTGGCCGAAGATGGCCGCCGCCGCATAGCCTGAAATACCCGCCAGCGCCGCGGCCAATGCCCAGTTGCGCGGCAGCGCCAGGGCCGCCAGCGCGGTCAGGATCAGGAACATCATGCCGAACGGATTGCTGATGCCGCCGCTCCAGCCGATCATCCAGGACAGCGCGGCCATGTCCACCAGCAAATGGCCGAACGCCGTGGCGTGGGACAGGTCGCGGGGATGGCGCAGCCGCAGGCTGGCGTAGGCGTTAAAGCCGATCAGGACACCGACGCCGATCCACAGGGGCTCCAGCGGCAGGGCAAGGCCCAGCACGCTGCTGGCCAGCAGGATGGTGGCGGCTTGGCCTGCGATGGCGAGCCAGCGCAGGCTGCAAAGGGTACGCAGGAATGAAAAGGCGGAACTACCGGGCATATCCAGACACAGAGTTGCCGGCGGGCCCGCCGGCGGGTCAAGCGCCCGGCGGCGCGGAACGCAGGCATCCGGCGCGCGGCGTAGAAAGCCGGCTGCCGCCGGCCCTGGAGACAGGCGCCGACGGTGGATGTGCTGGCATTGTATGGCGATTCAGCGGCCGACGCTGACGGCGGGGTGGCATGTGCGTCCCCAATAAAACCGGGCGTCGTCCGTACCGCTATATATAGAGCGTCAATCGCCGTGCGTGGCGCCTCAGTGGCCGTGCTTGGCGGGCGCCTCGCCGGCCTTGGCGTTCAGCGCGCGGGCCTCAACCGACACCGGCACGCGGTGTTGTTGCTGCTTGGCGTCTTCCACGATCAGGGTCACGTCGATGTGGTCGCCGGGGGTGATCTGGCGGGCCAGGTCGATGAGCATGACGTGATAGCCGCCGGGCTTCAGTTCCACCGGCTGGCCGGCGGGCAAGGCGATGGCGGGGACCTGGCGCATTTTCATGACGTCGTCCTGCATTGCCATTTCGTGCACTTCCACGTGCTTGGCGGCGTCCGACTCCACGGCGATCAGGCGGCCGGCCTCGGGCGAGGTCAGGCGCATGAAGACGCCCGTGGCGTGCTGGTTGGGCACGGTGGCGCGCACCCAGGCGTCTTCGACTTTTACGGGGGCGTTGCTTGTCGCGTTGGTGGCATTGGTGGCATTGGTGGCGCCGGTCGCCTTGCTGGCGTCGGCGGCATGGGCGGTGGCGGCAACGCCGGCCAGCACGGAAAGGGACAGGGCGGTGGCAAACGTGCGAAGCGAAAAGTTCTTCATGATGGGGTCTCTTCTTTTAAGAATTTATATAGATTTCCCGGCTTTCCAACCGGGGTCGTCTTGCGAAGCGCGGCCTTACAGCACCGTGCGCAGGTCTTGCACGCATTCGGCGGCGGACTGCGCATGGCGCAGGGCGATACGCAGCTTGCCCTTGGCGTCAATCACATAGGTCAGCGCTGTGTGGTCCATGGTGTAGGACGAGCCGGTCGGCACCTTCTGATAGAACACCTTGAAGGACTGGGCGGCGGCGCGCGTCTGTTCGGCGGTGCCGCGCAGGCCCACAAAGCCGGGGTCGAAGGCGCTGGTGTATGCGCCCAGAATTTCTGGCGTGTCGCGTTCCGGGTCCACGGTGATGAACAGCACGCGCAGCTTGTCGGCGTCGGCGCCCAGCAGTTCCTTGATCTCCAGGGCGCGGGTCAGCGCCGTGGGGCAGATGTCGGGGCATTGGGTAAAGCCGAAGAACAGCAGGATGGGGTGGCCGCGGTAGTCGGCCAGGGTGCGCGATTGGCCGTTGACGTCCTGCAATTGGAAGTCGCCCGTTGGCATGCCGGACAGGTCCATGCCCAGCAGCTTGGGGGCGTCCGGCCCGCAGCCGGCCAGGGTCAAGGCCGCAAGGGGCAGGCAAGACAGCAGCAGGCGACGGCGGGAGTCGGGGGCCTGGCCGAGGTGGCGAGAGGACGCGTCGGCGGCCGCGAGGCCGGATGTGCCGGGAGATGCAACAGAGAGCGCAACAGAAGGCGCCGCGCCATGGGGCGCGCGCGAGAAGGGGAAACGCATGTAAACCTCGAAGATGGTCGTGTCGGCGGGGCGCGCGGCAATTAGCCGCGCGAACCAGGCGGGATCAGACCAGCGAGGGTGGGGCGCGCGACCCTAGCGGCGGGCCGTGCGCGGCCAGCGGGGGCAGCGCCCGGTACGCAATCGCGGGCGGGGCCGGGCGGCCCGTGGGCACGACGATTGGGGATACGGTGGGCGTGGGCGCGGGCGCCACGTGCGCCAGCAGGCCGAAGGGACATTGCGCGCCGGTCTCAGTGGCGTCGTGCCGCGCCGAGCCGTCGTTGCCCGGCGATTCCAGTTTGAGGTCCAGCGTGGACAGCTCGCCTGCTGCGGAGCAGAACGTGACTTCGAAGCGGCCTTCGTGCAAGGCGCGCGTGTCCGGCATGTACCCGGTGGGCACCAACGCGCGCAGCGTCAGCGCCAAAAGCGCCAGCCACAACACAACCCGGGCGCGCGTGGCGCCCGAGAAGCGTAAGAGGCGGGACATTTCGGACATAGCGGGCATTCTAGTCGATGGCTGCGGGGATCATCGGATGCGGCGGGCGCTTGGCCGAGCGCGCCAGGGCATGGGGATGTGCCCGCCCGCGACCACGGTGCCCTCTGCACCATAGCGCCGCCACCGGCCGTTTAAAAATCTTGGTACCCTTGAACGCAGTTGCGCCATCCCGACCCTCAAACCCTGTTGAACCCCTACCTCAGTGCCCCAGGTTTCAGTGCTTTCCTTGTCCGCCCCGACTCTGTCCGTGCCCGTTCTTGCGACCGCCTCGCCGCCTTCTGCGCGCGCCACGCGAACGTGGTCGCGCAACCGTATATGGATGGGCCTGTGTGTTGTGCTGCTGGCTGCGCTGTTGTCGGCCTGCGGCACCACCAAGGTCCAGCCGGGCTACTACCGCGTGCAATCGGGCGACACGCTGACGCAGATCGCGCGCAAGCAGGGCACCTCCGTCAGCAATCTGGTGCGCTGGAACAGCCTGTCCAATTCCAACAACATCGAAGTCGGACAAGTGCTGCGCGTCGAGCCTCCGGCCGGGCAGGCGCGCACGTCCACGCCCAGCAAGTCGGCATCGAAGCCGGCGTCCACGTCGCGGTCTTCCCCATCGGGCGGCAAACGCCGCACGGCGCCACCGGGGGCAATTTCGCTGGTGTGGCCGGCGCAGGGCAAGGTCACGCGCGGCTATGACGGCGGCGGCTCGAACGGCATCGTGATTTCAAATTCCTCGGGTACGCCCGTGGTGGCGGCGGCGGGTGGCACCGTTGCGTATTCGGGCAGCGGCTTGCGGGGCTACGGGCATCTGGTGATCGTCAAGCACAACGCCAGCTTCCTGAGCATCTACGCGCACAACAGCAAGCTGCTGGTCAAGGAAGGGCAAAGCGTGAAGCAGGGGCAGAAGATTGCCGAAATGGGCAATAGCGACAGCAAGCAGGTCGGGCTGTACTTTGAACTGCGCTACGACGGCCAGGCGGTGGACCCGGCGGGGAATCTGCCTCCGCGATAGTGGATCAGGGCGACGGCGAAGGGCGGGACCCGCCCGTATTTCGGGCGGCCTTGCGTCTGATCGCCGCAACTCTGCCAGCCGTACACCTGCTAGCCGTCCGCCGCTAGCCGCGCGCCGCTAGCCGCGCGCCGCTGGCCGAGCGCCGCCTTCTACGCGCCGGCGTCCTGTGTCAGCGTGGAAATGAACGTGGCGGTGCGCGGGTCTTCGGGGCGCGAGAAGATCGTGCGGGATTCGCCTGCTTCAACCACCACGCCATCCAGCAGAAACACCACCTCGCGCGATACGCTGGCCGCCAGGCGCAGGTCGTGCGTGGCCATCAACATCGTCATGCCCTCGGCAGCCAGCTGCCGCAACACGTCCACGACTTCGGCCGCCAGGCCCGGGTCCAGCGCGGATGTGGGCTCGTCGCACAGCAACACGCGCGGCGCTGGCGCCAGGGCGCGTGCAATCGCTACGCGTTGCTGTTGCCCACCCGATAAATTGGCCGGCCACGCGTCGGCCTTTTCGGCCATGCCCACTTTTTTCAGCAGTTCTTCGGCGCGGGCGCGGGCCTTGTCCAGCGGCCACTTCTGTACTGTCAGCAGACCTTCCATCACATTGCCGATCACCGTCTGGTGCGGAAACAGCTGAAAGTTCTGGAACACCATGCCGGTCTGCTTGCGCACGCGTTGCACCTGGTCGCGCGCCAGCTTCACGCCCGGCTCGAACTGCACCGTTTCCGGCCCCAGGGTGAGCGTGCCTCGGTCCGGCACTTCCAGCAGATTCACGCAGCGCAGCAGCGTGCTCTTGCCGCTGCCGGACGGGCCGATCAGCGCGGTCACGCTGCCTTCGGCGATGGACACGTCCACCGCTTTGAGCACCGGATTGCCGCCAAATGCTTTTTCGATCTTTTGCAGCCGTATCATCGCGTCTTCTCGGAAAACACCGCATGCTGGCCGAAGCGCCGCTCCAGCCGAACCTGCGCGGCCGACAACACGGAACTGAACACCAGGTAGATCAGCGCGGCTTCGGTGTACAGGATCAACGGTTCATAGGTGACCGCCGCGATGCGCTGCGCTGCCTGAAAAATCTCGGGCACGGTCAGCACCGCCGCCAGCGACGTGTCCTTGACCAGCGCAATGAACGAGTTCGACAGCGGCGGCACCGCCACGCGCGCGGCCTGCGGCAGGATCGTGCGGCGCAGTGCCTGGCCGCGCGTCATGCTTAGCGAATACGCGGCTTCCCATTGGCCCTTGGTGATGGATTCAATAGCGCCGCGTATCACTTCGGAGTTGTACGCGCCCACGTTCAGCGTGAAGCCGATCAGCGCGGCGGGCAAGGGGTCCAGCACGATGCCCACGCTGGGCAGGCCGTAGAAGATGACGAACAACTGCACCAACAGCGGCGTGCCCCGGATCAGCCAGACATAAAAGCGCACCAGCGCCACCAGCGGCGCGGGCCCGAACAGGCGGATCAACGCCACCACGAAGGCCAGCGCCAGGCCCAGCGCGAACGACATCAAGGTCAGCGGAACGGTGAACACCAGCCCGGCATGCAGCAACGGCCAGAACGAATCGGCCATCAGCTGCACCCAGGCGGGCACGGTCCAGGATCCGATCTGCGCCAGCAGCCAATCCGGCATCACCGCCTGTAGCCAGGTAGGTAGCGTCATGAGCGTGCGCGCGGCTTACTGCGCCGACAGGTCCGTGCCGAAGTATTTGACCGAAATGGTCTTGTAGGTGCCGTCGGCCTTGATGTCCGCCAGCGCCTTGTTGATGGCGGCTTGCAGCTCGGGGTTGCCCTTGCGGATCAGCACGCCTGAATTGCTGAATTCGGCGGTCTTGTCGGTGGCCGCGATCTTGACCTTGGCGTTCGGCTTTTGCTTCTTGAAGTCCAGGAACGACAGGTTGTCGTTAACGGTGGCTTCCACGCGGCCCGAGGTCAACAGGTCGATGGCTTCGTTAAAGCCTTGCACCGCCACCACTTGCGCGCCATGGCTTTGCGCCAGTTTGCCGAAATTGCTGGTCAGCGTGTTGGCGGACTTCTTGCCCTTCAGGTCGTCGAACGACTTGATGGTGGTGTTGTCGTCGCGCACGATCAGCACGGCGGCCGACGAGATGTACGGATCGGAAAAGTCGTATTTTGCTTTGCGCGCATCGGTGATGCCCACCTGATTGATCACCGCGTCATAGCGCTTGGCGTCCAGGCCCGCGATCAGGCCGTCCCATTTGCCTTCCACAAACTGCGCCTTCACCCCCAGGCGTTCGGCGATGGCGCGCCCAATGTCCACGTCAAAACCGGTAAGCTGCCCCGATGCATCGTGGAAGGTGAACGGGGCGTAGGTGCCTTCGGTGCCAATCTTGAAGGTGCCCGCGGACTTGATCTGGTCCAGGCCGGATTGGGCGTGGGCGGGGGCCAAGGCGGCGGCCTGGATAAGGCCGGCGATGAACAGTGAGCGGAAGAGTTTCATGGCAATGCTCCGGAAGATCGGTGTCATTGGGGAGGGCACCGCAAGTTGTATGCCCTCCGTCGTAGCCGCACTCTAGCAACGCGTCTATTTTTCCACAAAGCATAAGGAATAGTAAAAATATAGCCACGAGTCATTAACAGGTGTCCGATCGCCCGTCAGCGGTCGGCATTTTTCCAGCTATCGGTATCTGAACGGAGATCGGCGTGCAACAGCGATGGAACAGGCGGGCATTCATGGCGGCGGCCGCGGGCGCGGCGGCATTTGCCGGGGGCGTGCAGGCGCAGGGCGCGAAGACTTCGGCGCGGATGCCCGGGTCGGGCAGCATCACCGACGTCGCGGGCCTGCGCGTGGGTCACTACACCGACACGCGCCGCCCCACCGGCTGCACGGTCATCATTGCCGAGGCGGGCGCCACGGGCGGGGTCGATGTGCGGGGCGCCGCGCCGGGTACTCGCGAAACCGACCTGCTCAATCCCGTCAACATGGTGGAAAAAGTACATGCCATCGTGCTGTCCGGCGGCAGCGCCTTCGGCCTGGATGCGGCCTCCGGCGTGATGCGCTATCTGGAAGAAAAGAAGATCGGCTTCGACGTGGGCGTGGCCCATGTGCCGATTGTGCCGTCGGCCATTCTGTTTGACCTGGGCGTGGGCGACGCCTCGATACGGCCGGATGCGGCGGCGGGCTACCAGGCGTGCAAATCGGCGTCCACCGAGGCGCCCGAAGAAGGCAACGTCGGCGCGGGCGCGGGCGCCACCGTCGGCAAGTTGTACGGGCCGCAGCGCGCCATGAAGGGCGGGCTGGGCAGCGCGTCGCTGACAGTAGCGGGCGTGACCGTGGGCGCCATCGTGGCGGTCAATGCGGTGGGCGACGTGCTGGACCCGGCCACCGGCCGCATCCTGGCGGGCGCGCGCACGGCCGACGGCAAACAGCTGCTGGATACGCGGGCGGCCATCCTGGCCGGCGACTTGCCGCGATCCATGCGCCCCGGCACGGCCACCACCATCGGCGTGGTGGCCACCGACGCCACGCTGACCAAGGCGCAGGCGCAGAAAATCGCGGGCATGGCGCATGACGGCCTGGCCCGCAGCATCAACCCGATCCACACCATGCTGGATGGCGACACGATCTTCGCACTGGGCACCGGCACGTCCGGCAAGCCCGGCAACGTGATGCTGCTGGGCGTCATGGCCGCCGAGGCCATGGCCATCGCCGTGCAGCGCGCCATCCTGGCGGCGCGTGCCGTTGAAGGGTTTCCCGCCGCCGTGGACTTCGTCGCTTGATGGTTGCCCGCATGGCGCCGGCCGGCGTGGCCGGCCCGGCCGCTGTCCGTGGCCTGCTGTCCGCTGTTCGCCGTCCGTGGCCGGCTACTCGCTGTCCGCTGCCCGACCCCGGTGACGTCAATCTGTCACATCGCGGGTCGATCATGACGGGGCGCTGATGCGGGTTCGGCGTTGCGAGAGGACACCCATGTACAAAGGCGAACGATTCAATGGCGCCACGCATCTGGCGGGCCTGGCGCTGGCGGTGGCGGCATCCGGCGCGCTGATTTCGCGCGCCACCGAATTGAAGGTGGACGCGCGGCAGGTCATCAGCAGCGCGGTATTCGCGGCGTCGATGATCGCGGTCTATGCGTCGTCGGTGCTGTATCACTGCACGCGCGGCCGCTACAAGGCGCGCTGGGCCAAGGCCGATCATTGCGCCATCTATCTGTTGATTGCCGGCACTTACACGCCGCTGGCGTTCGGGCCGGTGCAGCATGCCTGGGGCGCGGCCATGGGGGTGGCGATCTGGCTGCTGGCCGCCGTGGGCATCAGCCGCGAGCTATGGTGGGCGCGCGGGGCGGCGCCGGCCTTGCCGCTATACCTGGCCATGGGCTGGCTGGGCGTGATTTTTGCCGCGCCCATCGCGGGCGCCTTGTCGTCAGCGGGCCTGGCCTGGTTGCTCGCGGGGGCGGCTGCTTACACCGTCGGCACGCTGTTCTACGTCAATGACAAGCGCTGGCGTCATGCCCACGGCATCTGGCACTTGTTCGTCATGGGCGGCTCGGCCTGCCATTTCGTTACGGTATTCGGCTTTCTGAAGTTTGGGGCGGCCTAGCGCCACGCCGCCAGCGGCAGCATGCCGCCCCGGTCTTTGACCTTGCGCATGACGATATGCGAACACAGGTCGCGCACCCCGGCGATCTTGCTCAGCTTGTCTTCGACAAACTGCGAAAACGCCGCCAGATTGCGCGTGCGCACCAACAAGATGTAGTTGGACGCGCCCGTCACGATGCTGGCTTCCGTGATCTCGTCATGCGCCGCGATGCCGGCCAGAAAGGCCTCGTGCCACCCGGGGCGCGACTGGTCCAGCGACACATGGACAATGGCTTCAAGCTCGAACCCCAGCTTGTCGGCATCCAGCACCGCGCGGTAGTTGCGGATGAAACCGCCTTCTTCCAGCGCGCGCACGCGGCGCAGGCAGGCCGACGGCGACAGCGCCACCTGCTCGGCCAGGTCCTGGTTGCTGAGCTGGCCGTTCTCTTGCAAACGGTACAGGATGCGCTGGTCAATGGCGTCTAGGTGCATGGTGCAATCCAATTCTAAAAACGGGCTATGCGTGCAATTTAATGCGGAATTCTAGGGTAAGCCACGCCCGGGTTTGCAATTTTTCGGCACCACCGCGCTGCTATCCTGTTCCCAGCATATTGCCCGAAGGAGCATCGCATGACGACTCGCGAAGACTGCGTCGCCGCAGACCGGAAAGACCCCCTGGCCCCCCTGAAAGACCGCTTCGAGCTGCCGCCCGGCGTGCTCTACATGGACGGCAACTCGCTGGGCGTCATGCCCAAGGGCGCTGCCGCCCGCGCCGCCGGCGTCATCACCCAGGAATGGGGCAAAGACCTGATCCGCAGCTGGAACACCGCCGGCTGGTTTGAACTGCCCGTGCGCCTGGGCGACAAGCTGGGCAGCCTGCTGGGCGCGCGCGAAGGCGAACTGGTCGTTACCGACACCACCTCGCTGAACATCTTCAAGGCGCTGGCCGCCGCGCTGCGCATCCAGCAGCAAAAGCAGCCGTCGCGCCGCGTCATCCTGTCCGAGCGCGACAATTTCCCCACCGACCTGTACATGATCCAGGGCATGATCGACCTGCTTGAGCAGGGCTATGAAATGCGCCTGATCGACGCCGACCTGCCGCTGGACAAGGCGCTGGACGACTCGGTTGCCGTGATGCTGCTGTCGCACGTGAACTACCGCAGCGGCCAGATGCACGACATGGCCAGCGTGACCGCGCTGGCGCACCAGCGCGGCGCGCTGACCATCTGGGACCTGGCCCATGCCGCCGGCGCGGTGCCGGTGGACCTGAACGGCGCCAATGCCGACTTCGCCGTTGGCTGCACCTATAAGTACCTGAACGGCGGCCCGGGTTCTCCGGCCTTCATCTGGGTGGCGCCGCGCCACACCCAGGACTTCTGGCAGCCGCTGTCCGGCTGGTGGGGCCACACGCGCCCGTTCGACATGGCCGTGGCCTACGAACCGGCCGGCGGCATCCGCCGCTACCTGTGCGGCACGCAGCCGATCGTGTCGTTGTCCCTGGTGGAATGCGGCCTGGACGTGGCCAAGGCGGCCGACATGGCGCAGGTGCGCGAAAAGTCGCTGGCATTGGGCGACCTGTTCATCAAGCTGGTCGAAGAACGCTGCGCCGCCCATCCGCTCAAGCTCGTCACCCCGCGCGATCACGCGCTGCGCGGCAGCCACGTCAGCTTCCTGCATCCCAACGGCTACGAAGTCATGCAGGCGCTGATCGCGCGCGGCCTGATCGGCGATTACCGCGAACCCGAGGTCCTGCGTTTCGGCCTGACGCCGCTGTACTTCGGCTATGCCGACGTGTGGGACGCGGTGGACATCCTGAAAGACATGCTCGACACCCGCGCCTGGGACAAGCCGGAATACCAGCAACGTTCGACCGTGACCTGAACGCCATAGAGCGTGCCCGACCTTGCGGGGCCGGCGCAACGCCGGCCCCGCCGATAAAGCAAGGCGGCAACGGACAAGACAACAAGGCAGGAGACAATGAAAAAACCACAAGGATTCGGCCAGATCGCCGAACGCGAACAAGGCCTCAAGCGGCGCCTGACCTCGGGCCAGATGAGCATGATCGCCATCGGTGGGGCCGTGGGCACGGGCCTGTTTCTGGGCAGTAAATTCGCCATTGGTTTCGCCGGACCCAGCGTCATCATCAGCTACGCCATCGGCGGGCTGATCACGTTGCTGCTGATGGGTTGCCTGGCCGAAATGACGGTGGCGCATTCCACCTCGGGGTCGTTCGGCGCCTACGCCGAGCACTACATCGGCCCGTTGGCCGGCTTCCTGGTGCGCTACGCGTACTGGTCCTGCGTCGTGCTGGCGGTGGGCACCGAGGTCACGGCGGTGGCCGAATACATGCACTTCTGGTTTCCCGATGTGCCCGGGTGGCTGTGGGTGTGCGTGTTTTCCGGGGCGCTGATCCTGGTCAACGCCATGAGCGTCAAGGCGTTCGGCACCATTGAATATTGGTTTTCCACCATCAAGATCACGGCCATCGTGGCCTTCATCATCCTGGGCGCGTACGTGGTGTGGGGCAACCCGCAGTACGGCGTGGCGCAATACACGGCGCACGGCGGCTTCTTTCCCAACGGGCTGTGGGGCATGTGGGTCGCGGTGGTGATTTCGATCTTCAGCTACCTGAGCGTCGAAATGATCGCCGTGGCGGCCGGCGAGGCCGAAGACCCCGAGCGCGCCGTGAAGAAGGCGTTTCGCGCCACTATCGTGCGGCTGGTGGTGTTCTACCTGCTGACGCTGGCGCTGATCCTGGCCATCGTGCCCTGGAACGAAGCCGGCAAGGCAGGCAGCCCGTTTGTGAAGGTGATGCTGGCGCTGGACATCCCCGGCGCCGCGGGCGTCATCAACTTCATCGTGCTGGTGGCGGCGTTATCGGCCATGAACAGCCAGCTGTACATCACCACGCGCATGATGTTCAGCCTGTCGCGCGCCGGTCACGCGCCGTCGTTGTTCGGCCGGCTCACGCGTAGCGGCACGCCGCTGAACGCGCTGCTGCTGTCCACCAGCGGCATCGCCATTGCCGTGGTGCTCAAGGTCATGGTCCCCGACACGGCCTTTACCTTGATGATGGCCATTTCGATGTTCGGCGCGCTGTTCACCTGGATGATGATCTTCATCACGCACTACTTCTTTCGCCGCCGCTGGGCCAGGGAAGGGGGCGGTGCGCTGTCGTTCCGCATGCCCGGCTTTCCGGTGCTGACGTTGTTGGGCGCGGTGGCGATGCTGGCCATCCTGGTCACCACCTACTACACCAACGTCTTCAAGATGACGCTGGTGTTCGGCGTGCCGTTCCTGGTGATCCTGGCCGTGTTGTACGGGGTGCTGTTCAAGAAGCGCGCCGAATCGGTCGCGCTTCAAGCTGGCGAGCAGCGCGGCTGAACCCGGGCCGGCCCGGCAGCCGGCCTTGCGGGTTCAGCCGCCGGTGGGGGCCTCGGCCACCTGCGCGGCTTGTGCCGGGGCCGCCGTTTGCGCCAAGGGTGAAAACACGCGCAGGCGGTGGCCGTCGGGGTCCAGCGCCACGAAGGTGCGGCCAAAATCCATGTCGGTGGGCGCTTGCAGAATGGGCAGGCCGCGCAGGCTCCATTCACGATGGCGCTGGTTAAGCGCGTCGGCGTCGGCCACGCAAAAAGCCAGTTCAGACGCGCCGCCGCGTCCGGCGGCGGCGGGCTCGACGGTGTAGCGCGACCACAGGCCCAGCTTCAAGCCGGAGTCCAGCACGAACAGGGCAAAGGTGGGCGAATTTTCGACGGGCTGGCGTTGCAGCAGCGCGCTGTAGAACGCGGCGCTGGCCTGGGGTTTTTCGACGTAGAAAAGGACGTAGTTGCTGTCGGTCATGAGGCGCTCCTTGGGGTTGATGCGCTCATGGTAGGCAGGGGTACTGTCAGATTTTGGCAGTAGTGTGCATCAGCAGTCTTGTGACCCATGCGCAATTGCGCGCCACTCTTTCAACAGGACGTGGCGACGACGCGGATAGCGTTCGCCCGGGGTCAGCGTGGCGATGCGGTCGGTGCGGAAATGGCGGAAGTCCTGGCGCAGTTCGCACCAGGCCATGACGATGCGCACGCTATCGAAAAACCCCAGCGCGAATGGCCAGATCACGCGCGCGGAATCCAGGCCCTTGTCGTCGCGATAGGTGATGTGCAGCCGGTGTTCGGCGCGTATTGCCTGACGGATCAGCGCCACGTCGACCCGGTCGACCACCGTGGCGGCGCTGGGGCCGACCAAGAGCGGAATGGCATCCAGTTCGTCACGCAGTTCCTGCGGCAGCACGGCGCCGATCTTGGCAAGCGCGTTGCGCGCCGCCAAGACCAACCGTTCGTCGGATCGGCCCGCCACCCAGCGCGTGCCCAGCACCAGCGCTTCGATCTCTTCGGTGCTGAACATCAGCGGCGGCAGCATGAAGCCGGGCCGCAGCACATAGCCCACGCCGGGCTCGCCTTCAATTTCCGCGCCCTGGCATTGCAGCGTGGCAATGTCGCGATACAGCGTGCGCAGGCTGATGCCCATTTCGCTGGCCAGGCGTTGGCCGCTGACCGGCAGGCGGTGGCGGCGCAGGGTCTGAAGCAGGTCCAGAAGGCGTTCGGTGCGGGACATGAAAAAAGGGCGCGTGGCGGTAACGGCGTAATGCTGCCATGAAATGGCAGCGGCGGGCGCATGTTGCCCGCGCCGCCCGCACCGGTCGGCGCCGGTCCGCGCCCGCCCGCGCGCGATCAGCCGGCGATCAGCTGCCGATCTTCTTGCCGGTGGCTACGTCGATGACCGAACCGTCTTCCAGGCTGACGCGATAGATCTCGCGCACCACGTTGCCGGCGAAGCCGATTTCCACGATCGACACGTCCTTGAACGTGGTGGCGATGCCGTCGGGCAGCACGGCGTTGAACTTGTCCGATTCCTGCTTCATGGCGTCTTGCAGGCGGGTGTCGTAGCGCGCCATGCTGTAGACCAGCGTGGTGTGCGGGTTGTGAGCGCGCACTTCCTTGCCGTCCTGCATGCTGTTGACGCCGCTGACGCCCAGCGTCTTGACCAGCTCGCGGCCGGCCTCGCTCATCTTGGCGTAGACGGGGCCGGTCACGCGCGGCAGCGGGCCGTCGCGCAGCGGGGCCAGGGCGGCGGTGGCCACGGTGTTGTAGCGCATCATGTCTTCAAAACCCTGGCCGCTTTTGACCACGCCCAGGTCCAGCCACCACGGATGCCCGGCGCCCTTGGCGGCTTCGGTCGGGTAGAACGTTTTCAACGTCACGGCCAGCGGCGCGGGCGGCTTGGGCAAGGCTTTGAGCATGCGGGCCGGGGTGGCCGGGTCGGCACTATGGATGTGCACAACCGTCACGTGCGGCAGGTTGGGCGTGTCGGCCTCGGTCTTCAGGCCCAGCGCCAGCAGGTCTTGCTTGAGCACGCCATTGACCTTGGCGTCCAGCACGGCGTTGACCTCTTGCGGCAGGCGGTAGACCACGCCGTAGGTGGCCTTGTGGTCGCGAAATTCCGGCTTGTCCAGCGCGCTGTTGTCGATAGTGTCGGCGGCATGCGCGGAAAAGGTGGCGGCCAGCGAGGTGGCGAACAGGCCGGCGGCGGCCAGGTGCAATGCACGTTTGATCATGGGGTTTCCCTATCGTTGTTGACGTGACCCGCGAGAGTCTTCCGGCAGTGTGGCCCTCGGTGATGTACGGGGTATTGCACCAAGCGAAAGAATCCCGATAGCGGGTGCGGCCGTTTCGATAGGTTCGAGTTGCCCGCTTATCAAGCCAGGAAAGCGGTGCCCACCACAACGATGCCCAACACCAGGTTCACGCCCACCCAGCGGCGGATGGCGGCCATGGCCTGGCCGCCGCGCGGCCAGTCGGACGCGGCCACGGCGCCGGCCAGCCGCTTGTACAGCACAAAGCGGATGTGGCCGAAGATGGCCATCATCACCAGCCCACCGGTTGCCATCAGCGTCCAGTTCAGCGGCATGAAGAACTTGCCGCCGGTCTGGGCGGCCTGGCTGGCCGCCTGCCCGATCATCGACATCCCGGTCAGCAAGATCAGCACGATGGCCACCAGCACGGTATTCAGGAACGGTCCCAGCACCGAGGCCATCAGCGGCAGGCGCGCTTTAGGTTCCCACTTCGCGGCCGCCGGCCGCAGAAAACAGTGCGCGAACAGCATGCCGCCTACCCACAGGATCACGGCCATCACGTGGATGAATGTCAAGACGCTATAGAACATGGAGTCAGCCCGAGTCGTTATGCGGCCGCGGGGCGCGGCAGAGGTGTGCCGATGATATCTCCCCGCCCGCGTTTCACCCTACTTGACGGAAACGCAGTCTTTGCAATTAGAATGAGATTGATTTGTATTTGTAATCTAGCGTTCTGGGAGCCCCTCGTGCCTAACCCCGTGCTCGCCTCTGGCGACACTGTCCAATGCTTGTACCGCAGCCACCATGGGTGGCTGCAAAATTGGCTGCGCGCGAAGCTGGGCAACGCCTTCGACGCGGCCGACCTGGCGCAGGACACGTTTGTCCGCGTGCTGCGCCACCGCCACGAACTGGACGCGCTGCGTGAACCGCGCGCGTATCTGACGACCATCGCCAAGCGCCTGATGCTGAATCACCATCGGCGTCGCTCCATCGAAGCCGCCTACCTGGAAGCGCTGGCGTTGATGCCCGAACGGCTGGCGCCGCCGGCCGAACAGCGTCTGATCATCCTGGAAACCCTGCAAGACATCGACGAAATGCTGGCCGGCCTGCCGCTGCGCGCGCGGCAGGCTTTTCTGATGGCGCAGCTGGAAGAACTTAGCCATGCCGACATCGCGCAGCGCCTGAATGTGTCGCTGCGATCGGTGCACCGCTATATCGCCCGGGGGTTCGAGCAATGCATCATGGCGGTCAGTTGAACAGCGCGGGCGGCGAGCTGCCCGCCGTCGAACGCCAGGTGGCGCGCGAGGCCGCGCGCTGGCTGCTGCGCCTGGGTTCGGGCCGCGCCACCGACGCCGACGTGCGCGCCTGCGATCAATGGCGCGCCAGCAAGGCGGAACACGAACACGCCTGGCAGCGCGCACAGCGCGTCAACGAACGTTTTGGCCTGATCCCGTCCGCGTTGGGCATGGCCACCTTGAATCGACCCGAGCTCAAGCCGCGCCGCGCGGCACTGAAAACGCTGGTGGCGTTGATCGTGGCTGGCCCGGTGGGTTGGGCCGCATGGCGCGCCGACCCGCTGGACTGGACGGCCGACTACCGCAGCGGCGCGGGGCAGCGGCGCGACATCACGCTGGCCGATGGGTCCACGCTGCAACTGAATACGGCCAGCGCGGTGGACGTGGCTCTCGACGCCACCACCCGCTTGGTGAGACTGCGAGCGGGTGAAATGGCCGTGCACGCGGTGGCCGATGCGCAGCCCGGCGCGCGCCCGTTCGTCGTGCGCACGGCGCTGGGCGATATCGAGGCGCCGCCGTCGCGCTTTTGCGTCCGCCAGGATGGCGTGCAATGCCAGATCAGCGTGCAGGAAGGCCGGGTACGTGCGGGCCGGGCCGGCCGCATGGTCGATATCGCGGCGGGCCAGCAGGGCACTCTGACCCCGACCGGCGCGCTTGGCCCCGCGCCCGCCGATCCGCATGCCGGCGACTGGACCCGCGGCGTGCTGCATGCCGGCCAGATGCGCCTGGACGCCTTCGCGCGTGAGCTGGGCCGCTATCGGCAGGGCGTGTTGCGCTGCGACCCGGACGTGGCTCATCTGCGCATTTCGGGCGCGTTCCAGCTGGCCGATACCGACGCCGTGCTGGCCGCCTTGCCCGCCACCTTGCCGGTGCAAGTGCGCTACCGCACGCCCTATTGGGTGACCATCGGGCCGCGCGATTCGGCGGCATGATCGCCGCCGTTACAAATTACCCGCGGATGCGCTGTCCGGTTCGCCGATCACGCGGGTCATGGTCTGTATAGGCAAACGAATGCCGATACCCGTTGGATCGAAAGGACGACCATGGCTTATCTTCCCGCCAGCCGCGCAAGCGGCTTCCGAACCTTAGCGGACGCGCCGCCGCGCCAGACGCGACAGACGCGCCTGCGCCACGCCGTGCGCGCCGCGCTGGCGCTGGCCGCCGCTGCCGCCGCGCTGCCGCCCCAGGCCGCCGCGCAGGGCCTTGCCGCGTCGGCCAGCGCGCCCACGGTCGCCGCCGCACGCGATGCACGCGCCTATCGCATCGCCGCCGGCACGCTGGCCGACGCGCTGCCGCGCTTTGCCGACAGCGCGGGTGTGACGGTGCTGTTCGATGCCGCGCTGGTGGGGCAACGCCGCACGCCCGGGCTGACGGGGACCTACACCGTGGCGGACGGCTTTGCGCGCCTGCTGGACGGCAGCGGCCTGGCCGTACAGGAACGCAGCCGCAACGTGTTCGTGCTGCAAGCGGCCATGCCCGGCATCACACAGCTGGCGCCCGTCAAGGTAGAAGGCGAGGGCGCGGTCGCCACGCCCGCCTGGGAAACCAGCACCGACCGCAAGCGCATGGACGAGCTGCAAATCAAAAACTGGAGCGACCTGGGCAAGCGCGCCGAACCGGGCGTGAGCTTTAACCGGTCCAACAACAGCATCAACATTCGCGGCCTGGATCAAGACCGCGTACTGACCCGCGTGGACGGCATCCGGCTGCCCTGGCTGGATGACGGCGCGCGCGGCGTGAAGGGCGGGCTGGAAGCGGTGGACTTCAACAGCCTGTCGCGCCTGGACATCGTGCGCGGCGCGGACGCCAGCGCGGGCGGCTCCGGCGCCATCTCGGGCATTGCCGACCTGCGCACGCTGGACCCGTCCGACCTGTTGACGGACGGCAAGACCTTTGGCGCATTGGCCAAGACCGACTACGACTCCGCCGATTCCAGCTGGGGCGCCAACGCCGCGCTGGCCGGCCAGATCCACAGCAACACGTTCTGGCTGGTGCAGGCCGGCGTGCGCAACGGCCATGCCTTGGACAACCGGGGCGACGTGGGCGGCTACGGCCCCAAGCGCAGCGAACCCAGCCCTGAAGACTACGACCAGCGCAGCTTCCTCTTGAAGCTGCAACAACGCGTCGAAGGCGGCCACCGCTTCGGCCTGACCGGCGAAACCTTCAAGCGCAAGGCCGACATCGACAACATGTTCGAACAGGGGGCGGGCACCAGTTATCTGTACGGCGAGAACAGCACAAAGAAAGAGACCGAGCGCGAGCGCGTGTCGTTCGACTATTCGTACCAGGCGCCCGGCGCCGGCGGCCTGATCGATTCGGCCACCGCCGTCGTCTACTGGCAGCGCGTGCGGCTGGACAATTCGCTGGACGGCATGCGCAGCGTGGATTCCCGCGCGCGCATCATCCCGGGCGACCCGTTCCGTTACGGCTTTCCCAGCGGCCCATACGGGCGCAGCAATTCCATCCAGCAGACGCTCTTTGGCGTGAACGGCGAATTGACCAAGCGGCTGGCCGGCACGTCCGTGTCGCAGCTATGGACCCTGGGCGGCGAGTGGTACGGCAACAAGACCGAGCAGAATTCCAGCGGCTACGACAATTGCCCGGCCATACGCCCCGGGTTGCCCGCGCCGTTCGGCCCGCGTTCGTGCGACATGCTGCACACCAACCAGGCCGACGTGCCGCAGTCCAAGGGCAACCAATGGGCGCTGTGGGTGCAGGACGAATTCAGCTTTGCCGACGGCCGCTACACCGTCATGCCGGCCCTGCGCTACGACCACTACGAACAAAAGCCGCAATCCACCGACAGCTACGCCAGCAACCCGAACGCGGCCGCGCTGCCACCGTCCAACAGCGGCAGCCGCTTCTCGCCCAAGCTGCTGGGCACATGGAAGGCCCGGGACGACCTGAGCCTGTACGCGCAGTACGCCTACGGCTTCAAGGCGCCCAGCGCCAGCCAGCTCTATACCAACTACGGCGGCCCCGGCACCTACTTGCGCGTGGGCAATCCGTACCTGAAACCCGAAACCAGCAAGGGCTGGGAACTGGGCGCCAAGATCGGTTCCGACGACCTGGGCGGTGCGGTATCGTTCTTTGATAATCGTTATCAGAACTTCATCGATACCAATCAGCCGCTGGACGCCAGCTCGCCGCAATGGCAAACCGGTTGGGCAGGGCAGTATCCGCTGGGCGTGACCGGCAACGTCAACCGGGGCAAGGTGCGCATCTATGGCGCCGAAGCCAGCGCGCACTGGAAGTTTTCGCCGGGCTGGCGCACCTGGGGCTCGCTGGCCTGGGCCGTGGGCAAGGACGAAGGCACGGGCCAGTACCTGAACTCGGTCGCGCCGTTAAAGGCCATTCTGGGTGTGGGCTACGGACGCGACGTATGGGGCGTGGACGCCATGCTGACTACCGCGCTCAAGCGCGACAAGGTCGAATACCCCGAGGCATCGGCCACTACCCCCAACGCCGACTTCCAGGCGCCGGGCTATGGTGTGGTGGACTTGATGGGTTACTGGCGGCCCACCGCCGTGAAGGGATTGCAGGTGCAGGCTGGCGTGTTCAACCTGTTCGACAAGAAGTACTGGGAAGCCATCAACGTGCCGACGGCCGGGTCGCTGGCCTTGCCGCGCACGGTGGACTGGTACACCGAACCCGGACGCAGCGTGCGCGTGTCCCTGACGTACCAGTATTGATATTGATCACGCGTCGCCGCCGGGCATCCGCCGGGCGGCGACGCTAAACGGAACCCTTGGGCTGGAGGCCTACGATGACGAATCAAGATTTCACGACCCGCGCCAACGAACTGCGCGCCCGCAACGAAGCCCTGTCCGCCACGCAACCGAAGCTGCGCGCGCGCAATCTGGCACAGGCGCTGAATGTGTCCGAGGCCGAATGGATTGCCGCCGGCTGTGGCGGCGTTCAATCCACCGCGCTGCATGGTTCACCGCAAGAGATCTTTCGCGAACTGGGCACGCTGGGCGAAGTGATGGCACTGACGCGCAACGACTGGTGCGTGCACGAACGCCACGGCGAATATCGGGACATTCAGGCCGACGGCCCGGTGGGTCTGGTGTTGGGGCCCGACATCGACTTGCGCGTGTTCTTTACCGCCTGGAAATCGGCCTGGGCCGTTCAGCAGGATGGCCGCCACAGCCTGCAATTCTTCGACGGCGCGGGCGTGGCGGTGCACAAGGTGTATCGCACCGACGCCACCAACGCCGCCGCCTATGACGCGCTGGTCGCCAAGTTCGCGGGCCAGGCGCAATGGCCCGACACGCAAGCCTATGCGCCCGCCACCGACGCCGCTCAGGTCGACGACGCGGCCGCCTTCCGGCAAGCCTGGCTGGCCATGCAGGACACGCACGAATTCTTCCCCTTGCTGCGCAAGTTCAAGGTGACGCGGCTGGCGGCGTTGGCGGCGGTGGGTGAAGACCTGGCGCAGCCCGTGCCGGCCGAATCCGTGGAACGCATGTTGCAGTCGGCGGCGGAGTCGGCGCTGCCCATCATGTGCTTTGTGGGCAACCGCGGCATGATCCAGATCCATACCGGCCCGGTGCGGGAATTGCGCCGCACGGGCCCTTGGTACAACGTGCTGGACCCGAAGTTCAACCTGCACCTGGACACCACCGCCATCGCCTCGGCATGGGTGGTGAACAAGCCGACCTCCGATGGGTGGGTCACGTCGCTGGAGGTCTATGCCGACACGGGCGACCTGATCGTGCAGTTCTTCGGTGAACGCAAGCCCGGCAAGCCGGAGCTGGCCGGCTGGCGCGAGTTGCTGGTCGGCCTGTGCGATGCGCCGCTGGCAGTCTGAGGACGTGCGATGAAAAAATGGTCGGCAATCGCCATGCCAAAGGCAATGGCAAGGGCATTGGCAAAAGCAAAGGCATTGGCAAAGGCGGTGGCGGTGACGATGGCATTGGGCTGCGGCGCAGCGGCAGGCGTGCACGCCGCTGAACCCAGCCGCGTGGTAAGCCTGGGCGGCAGCGTCACCGAAATCGTCTATGGCCTGGGCGAGGGCGACCGGCTGGTGGGGGACGACCTGTCCAGCCTGTACCCCGAAGCCGCCACGCGCCTGCCGCGCGTGGGCTATTACCGCGCCGTGCCGGTGGAAGGCGTGCTGTCGCTCAAACCCGACCTGGTGCTGGCCTCGGAACAGGCCGGGCCGCCCGACGCGCTCAAGCGTCTGGCAGGCGTGGGGGTGCGCGTCGTTACGGTGCCGGATGCGCCCTCGGTGGATTCACTGAAGGCGCGCATCCGCGCCGTGGCCGACGCGCTGGGCGTGGCGCCGGCCGGCGAACGCATGGTGGACAAGGTCACGCAGGAACTCGCGCGTGCCCAGGCCATTGCCCCCACGCGGGCGCGCGCGCTGTTGCTGATGAACCGCACGGGCACGCCGCAGGGCGCGGGCCGCGACACCGCTGCCAATGAAGTCATGCAGCTGGCCGGCCTGACCAATGTGCTGCATGACCAGCAGGGCTACAAGCCCCTGTCGGCCGAGGCCATCGGCGCGTTGGCGCCTGACCTCATCGTGGTGACGCAAGCGTCGCTGGAGGCCACCGGCGGCATGGACAAGTTCCTGACGCAGCCGGGCGTTGCCGGCTCGCCGGCGGCCGCCAAGCGTCGCGTGGTGGTCATGGACGACCTGCTGATCCTGGGCATGGGGCCGCGCCTGCCGCTGGCGCTGACCCAGCTTAAACAAGAGGTGGCCGATGTCATGGCGCGTTAGCGCGCCGACGGCCTTGGCGCTGCTGGCCCTGGCCTTGCTGCTGGCCGTGCTGGGCGCGACGGCGCACGGCGCCGTGACGATCCCGCTGCGCGAATTGCCCGCGCTGCTGTGGGGCACGCCCACGCCCGAGAATGCCCTGTGGCGCAATGTGCTGATCGACATCCGCTTGCCGCGCGTGCTGTTCGCGGTGGTGACGGGGGCGGGGCTGGCGATAGCGGGTGCGGCCATGCAGGCCTTGTTTCGCAACCCCTTGGCGGAACCGGGCCTGATCGGTATTTCAGCGGGCGGCGCGCTAGGCGCCGTTGCCGCCATCGTGCTGACCTCGGGCGGGTTCTGGGTCACCGCGCCGTCCGCCTTCGTGGGCAGCCTGCTGGCGACGATGTGCGCGTATGCCGTCGGCCGGCGCGTGCCCGGCGTGGCGGGCCTGCTGCTGGCCGGCGTGGCCATCACGGCGATGTCGTTCAGTGTGATCGGCCTGTTCACCTTTGTGGCCACCGACGCGCAGTTGCGCGACCTGACCTTCTGGAACATGGGCAGCCTGGGCGGCGCCAACTGGCACGTGCTGGCCTTCCTGGCGCCGTGGGTGCTGCTGATGAGCGCGTGGTTGATTTGCCAGTGGCGCGTGATGAACGCCTTGCTGCTGGGCGAGCGCGAGGCCCAGCATCTGGGCTACGCGCTCAAGCGGGTGCGCGCGCAACTGGTGCTGGCCAGCGCGCTGATCGTCGGTCCGCTGGTGGCGGCTACCGGCACCATCGTCTTCGTCGGGCTGGTGGTGCCGCATCTGGTGCGCATGACGCTGGGCGCCAATCACCGCTGGCTGCTGCCGGCCACCGTGCTGGCCGGTGGCCTGGCCCTGGTGCTGGCCGACTGGATGGCGCGCACCGTCGTCGTGCCGGCCGAACTGCCGATCGGCCTGGTCACGGGCCTGGTCGGCGGCCCCTTCTTCCTGTGGCTGCTGGCGCGCGGCCGGAGGCTGGCATGACATCGCGCACGCAGGTTCCGGTCGGACAGGCGCAGGCCACGCCGACGCCACTCGCCCAGGCGCCGCTCGCACAGGAGCAGGCTGCACAGACGCCGCTCGCACAGACGCAGGCGGAACCGATGCAGACCACACAGGCGCAGGCTGCAAAGGCGCAGGCTGCACAGACGCAGGCTGCACAGACGAAGGCTGCACAGATGCAACCCGCCCCCCGCACGGCCGGGCAGGCCGCGGGCGGACAAGCCCTGGCCGCCCACACGCTGAGCTTGTCTCGCGGCGGTGCGCGCATCCTGACCGACGTGTCACTGGAGGTGCGTCCCGGCGAGGTCGTGGGCTTGCTGGGTGCCAACGGCGCGGGCAAATCCACCTTGCTTGGTGCGCTGGCGGCCGAGCTATCGGCCGATGCCGGCCAGATAACGCTGGACGGCGCGCCGCTTGCCGGCATGGCGCTGCGCCAGCAGGCGCGACGCCGTGCGGTGCTGCCGCAAAAGCCCGGCCTGACCTTCGACCTGGGCGTGCGTGAGGTGGTGGCAATGGGCGCCTACCCGTTCGCTGAACTGGCGCCTGCACAGGTCGATGCGCTGGTGGCCCACGCGCTGGGCCTTGCCGATGTGGCACATCTGGCCGGCCGCCGCTACCCGGAACTGTCGGGCGGTGAACAGCAGCGCGTGCAATTCGCGCGTGTGCTGGTGCAATGCCACGCCGCCCGCGCACCCGGCGAGGCACGTTACCTGTTGCTGGACGAACCCACCGCCAGCCTGGACCCGAAGCACCAGGGCGATCTGCTGCGCCGCGCCTGGGAACTGGCGCATGAGGGCAATACAGGCGTCCTGTTGATTCTGCACGACATGAATCTGGCCGCGCGCTGGTGCGACCGCCTGTTGCTGCTTAACGCCGGCCATGCCATCGCGCAAGGCACCCCCGCCCGGGTGCTGACGGCGGCCAACCTGCACCTGGCCTACGGCATCGACGCCCAGGTGATCGCCCACCCGTTGCAGCCTGACCGACTGCTGGTCCTGACGAGGTAACGGGCAGGGCGGCGCGCGCCGTTCGGTGCGGTGGCGCGCGGCGGCGCGGGGCCGGTAAAATGGCGGCCGAGGTACACCGCGTCATACACTGCGGGCGTAGACAGCAGTGATAAGCGGCCGTCGTACGCGGCAGTGGCAAGCGGCAGTGGTAAGCGGCCGTCGTACGCGCCGTCGCACGCGGCAGTCGTGCGCGGCAGTCATACCCAGCGTTAACCAAAGCGCCGCCTGATGCAGGCGGCTCTGACGTTCATCCCTATTTTTCATCATCCAACAGGACCCGTGTCATGCCTACTTTTGACGTCGTCTCCGAAGTCGACAAACACGAACTCACCAACGCCATCGATCAGGCCAACCGCGAACTGTCCACCCGCTTCGACTTCAAGGGCAGCGACGCCAAGTTCGAACTGGAAGGCTTTGTCGTCACCCAGGTGGCCTCCAGCGCGTTCCAGCTCAAGCAAATGCTCGACATCCTGCGCGGCCGCCTGTCGGCGCGTGGCATCGACGTGCGCTGCCTGGACGTGGCCGACCCGCTGGAAAACCTGGGCGGCGCCCGCCAGAAGGTCACCATCAAGCAGGGTATCGAACAGCCCGTGGCCAAGAAGCTGATCGCGGCCATCAAGAACGCCAAGCTCAAGGTGGAATCGCAGATCAACGGTGACAAGCTGCGTATCACCGGTAAAAAGCGCGACGACCTGCAATCGGCCATCGCACTGTTGAAAAAGACCGACGTCGACCTGCCCTTGCAGTTCGAAAACTTCCGCGACTAAGCGCCCCGGCCCGCCGCCATGGGGCATTCCAGCGAACTGCAATTGGTGGTTGAGCTGGCCCGTGCCGGCGGCATGTCGGCGGCTGCCCGCCAACTGGATGTGACGCCGGCTGCTGTCAGCAAACGGCTGGCGCAGATCGAAGCGCGGCTGGGCGTGCGCCTGTTCAACCGCAGCACGCGGCGCCTGAGCCTGACGGCCGAAGGCGAGGTCTACCTGGAAAGCGCCCGCCGCATCCTGGGCGACATCGAAGACCTGGACGCGCTGATCGCCAGCCGCCAGGACACCCCGCGCGGCCGTTTGAAAGTCAACGCGCCGCTGGGTTTTGGCCGCAGCTACATCGCGCCGGCCATCGCGGAATTTTCCAGGCAGTATCCCGACGTGATGTTGCAATTGCAGCTGACCGACAGCCCCGCCGACTTCGTGCAGGATGCGTTCGATGTGGCGGTGCGCTTCGGCGACCTGCCCGACACGCGCTTGATCGCCCGCAAGATCGCGCCCAACCGCCGGCTGGTGTGCGCATCGCCGGCTTACCTGAAAGCGCATGGCGTGCCGCTGACCCCGCACGACCTGACGCGGCACCAGTGCATCGTGCTGCGCCAGAACGAAGACGCCTACAGCCTGTGGCGCTTCACCAAGGGCCGGCGCAGCGAAACCGTGAAGGTGCGGGGCACGTTAAGCAGCAACGATGGGGAAGTCACGCTGACCTGGGGGCTTGCCGGCCTGGGCATCTTGCAGCGCGCCGAATGGGATCTGGCGCGCTACCTGCGCAGCGGCCGGCTGGTGCACGTGCTGGAAGACTACGCGTTGCCGCAGGCGGACATCTACGCCGTGTTCCCCGAACGCCACCACCTGTCCGCCAAGGTCCGCGTCTTCGTGGATTTTTTGGTGGGCTATTTTCAGCGCGATAAACAGGCGGCCTGGTAGGGAAGGATGCGCGGCCCTGCGCAGAAGCAACCAGGTGAGTGGCAAGCGGCAGACTGGACCGACAGCACGCAGCACGCAGCACGCAGCACGCAGCACGCAGCAGACAGCCGGCAGCAGACAGCCGGCAGCAGACAGCCGGCAGCAGACACCAGATAGCAGGCCGCCCGGTCCTCAATCCGCCGCGCTCAACCCGCCGACCACAGATGCTGCGCGGCATACGCGCGCCATGGCCGCCATGAGTCGGACCGCGCCAGCAACTGCGCGGGCGTGTAGGGCCGCGCTTCCAATTTCTCCAACGCACGGATCAAGCCGATGTCCGCGCTGGGAAACGCATCCGGTTCGCGCAACTGGCGCAACGCAATGTACTGCGCCGTCCACTCTCCGATGCCGCGTATTGCGCGCAGCCGCTTGACCGCGTCTTCCAGACTGCTGCCCGGATCGAACAAACGTGGGTCCGCCACCGCCGCAACCGCCACCGCCGACAGCGTGGCCGCGCGGCTGCGCGGCATGCCGAGACCGGCAAGCTCCGCGTGGGCCAACGCTGGCGGCTCGGGAAAACAATGGGTCAGGCCGTCCTCGGGCTGCGTCAGCCACGCGCCATGCGCGGCCACCAGCTTGCCCGCCAGCCGGATAGCCGCCGACACGGTGATCTGCTGGCCCAGCACCGCGCGCATCGCCAATTCAAATCCGTCCCAGGCGCCCGGCACGCGCAAGCCAGGGCGCGCGGCGATCAACGCCGCCATCACCGGGTCATGCGCGAACTGCGCCGCCAGCGCAACGGGGTCGCTGCCCAGGTCGAACAGCCGCCGGATCCGCGCAATGATCGTCGGCAAGGCATTCACGCGCGCCACGCGCACCGTGGCCTGCAACGCGTTGCCCGTGCCCGGCCGCACGCTGATCGTGCCCTGCATGCCATCCACGCTGACCGTGCGCGCATAGCCATCGCCATCCACGCGCTCCATGCCGGGTATGGCCCGCATCCGCAGAAAATCCAGCATGGCCGCCCAGTCGTAAGGCGGCCGGTAGCGCAGCAACAGCTTGATTTCGCCTTGCGCGGCGTAGGGCACATCGGGCCGGGCCGAACGCCGCAGCGCGCCGGGCGCGCGCCCGAACAGCGCCAGGAAGGTTTCGTTAAAGCGGCGAATGCTGCCAAAGCCGGAAGCGAAGGCAATGTCGGCCATGGGCAGCTGGGTTTCGTGGATCAGTTGCTTGGCCAGCAGCACACGCCGGGTTTGCGCCACGGCCACCGCCGACGCACCCAGATGCTGGCGAAACAGCCGGCGTAGTTGCCGGTCGCCCACGCCCAGCCTGGCGGCCAGCGCGTCCACGCCGGCATCGTCCAAGGCGCCCGCCTCGATCAGCGCCAGCGCGCGCGCCACGCTGTCCGGTAGTTCGCGCGGGGGGCCAAGGTCGGGCGCGGTTTCCGGGCGGCAGCGCAGGCAAGGGTGAAACCCCGCTTCTTGCGCGGCGGCGGCGCTGCTAAAAAACGTGACGTTGCGAGATAGCGGCGTGCGCGCCGGGCACACCGGGCGGCAATAAATGCGCGTGGTCTTCACCGCCGTGAAGAAGCGCCCGTCGTAACGGGCGTCGCGCACGCTGATGGCGCGGTAGCAGGCGTCGTGGTCCAGGTTCATGCCGCCATGCTAGCGCCGCCGGCAGGCGGGCATCTAGCGGTTTTCGGACAGTGTTGTGCCGATGATATTGCTGTCCTAAAACCGCCGGCACATCCACCGCGCGGCACGCCTGCGCTTGGCCAAAAGCGCGGGCATGGGCGCGCATGTAAAGAAGTCGTCGCGCTTTGCAAACCCTTGTGACAGCTCTGAATGACTTTGTAGCGTGTTAAGCAACACGGCGGCATATGATGCGTTCCCTTTTTCGGAGAACAGATTTTTATGTCGCGCCCCTTGTGCATGTCCGCTATTTTGGCCGCCACGTTGATGCTCGCCGCGTGCGGTGACGACAACGCCAAGCCGCAAGCAAAAGCCCCTGAAGCCAGCACCGCCCAGGCCGAGATCGTCAAGTACAACCAGTACGTTGACGCGGCCAACAGCATCAGCCAGTCGTTTGATGAAACGCTGGACCAGTACAACAAGTACATGGTGCCCAAGATGGCCGACAAGAAGCCCGTGAAGGACTACGTCATCGGCAACGACATCATGGTGCTGCGCACCAAGGAAAAGCTGGAAAAGGCGCTGGCCATGAAGCCGGCCATCCCCGAGATCGACGCGCCCGCCAAGAACTTTGCCGACGCGCTGGGCAAGCTGGCCCCGCTGTCCACCGAACTGCAAAACTACGCCGCCGCCAAGACCTTCCTGTCGGATAACGGCGCGCTGGCACGCGAGAAAAGCCCGGCCTACGTGGCCGCGCTGACCGACGTGGCCAAGGCCGAAAGCGCCTTCTACCATGGCATTTCCGTAAAGGACACGGCCAACACCAAGGAAGCGTTCGAGAAGGCCAAGAAGGACACCGTGGCCTACTACCGCGCGGGCATGGTCTATTACGGCAAGTCCACGCTGGACCAGGCCACCGGCATTTTCGAAGGCACCGGCCTGGGCGACAAGAAGGACGCGTTCAAGCAGCAGCTGGACAAGCTGAATGAGATGACGCTGGGCTTTGACAAGAAGACCCGCGAGGCCGATCCCAAGGGCTGCGCCAGCACGATGATGCAGGCCAACGCCTTCCTGGCCGCCGGCCGCAAGGTGCTGGAAAACACGGACAGCGGCCGCTACAAGCAGGACGCCGAACGCACCGGCGCCTTCAAGATGATGCGCCCCACCATCGTGGACGACGCCTACAGCCTGCGCCAGACGTTCAACAACCTGATCAACAACCTGAACGTCAACCGCTGCTGATCATCGCTGCGGATCACCGCCGCGCCATCTTCAACTTCAGGTTGAAGATGTTGTGAGCGGCGCTGCGCGCATGGCGCGCAGCGCTCGGTACATTGCCGACAGACCCTTACCCGCAAGGAGCCTGTCGGCTTATGAAGACCTACCGCATCGCAACCATCCCCGGCGACGGCATCGGCAAGGAAGTGATTCCGGCCGGCCAGCGCGTCATGCAGGCCATTGCCGACGAAGGCGGCCTGCAATTCGAATTCCAGAACTTCGATTGGGGCGGCGACTATTACCGCCAGCACGGCGTGATGATGCCCGCCGATGGCCTGGACGCCTTGCGCGACAAGGACGCCATCCTGTTCGGCTCGGCCGGTGACCCCGACATTGCCGACCACATCACCCTGTGGGGCCTGCGCCTGAAGATCTGCCAGGGCTTTGACCAGTACGCCAACGTGCGTCCCACGCGCATCCTGCCCGGCATCGACGCGCCGCTAAAGCGCTGCACGCCCGAGCAACTGAACTGGGTCATCGTGCGCGAAAATTCCGAAGGCGAATATTCCGGCGTGGGGGGCCGCGTGCATCAGGGCCATCCGATCGAGGCCGCTACCGACGTGTCCATCATGACGCGGGCCGGCGTTGAACGCATCCTGCGCTTTGCCTTCAAGCTGGCGCAATCGCGCCCGCGCAAGCTGTTGACCGTCATCACCAAATCCAACGCGCAGCGCCACGCCATGGTCATGTGGGACGAGATCGCGCTACAAGTCAGCCGCGAGTTTCCCGACGTCACCTGGGACAAGGAACTGGTCGACGCCGCCACCGCGCGCATGGTCAACCGGCCCGCGTCGCTGGACACCATCGTGGCCACCAACCTGCACGCCGACATCCTCAGCGACCTGGCCGCCGCGCTGGCCGGCAGCCTGGGCATCGCGCCCACCGGCAACATCGACCCGGAACGCCGCTACCCCTCCATGTTCGAACCCATCCACGGTTCGGCCTTCGACATCATGGGGCAAGGCCTGGCCAACCCGGTGGGCACGTTCTGGTCGGTGGTCATGCTGCTGGAACACCTGGGCGAGACGGACGCGGCGGCGCGTTTGATGCAAGCCATTGAACGCGTCACGGCCACCCCGGCGCTGCATACTCGCGACCTGGGCGGACAGGCGCGCACCGATGACGTCACCGAGGCCGTCTGCGCGCAGCTGGCGCAGGGCAGGCAGGTCAAGGCGGCGTAGCGGCACGCGCCGCCCGCGGCGATACCCGGACACCGCGACAGGGCGCAAGACCCCGAGGCAGCAAGCTTCACGCGGTGACCCGGCAATACAACAAGAAGCGAAGTCCATTCGTATTCCAAGGAGACAAGCATGTTCAAGCAACGATTCCGCGTGCGCGCGTTGGCGCTCGCCTGCGCGATGGGCCTGCCCTTGATGGGCGGGGCCGCCATGGCGCAGACGTATCCGGCCCGGCCGATCAGCCTGGTGGTGCCGTTTCCGGCGGGCGGCACCACCGACGTGTTGGCGCGGGCCTTGGGGCAGGAACTGTCCAAGAGCCTGGGCCAGCCCGTGGTGGTGGAAAACAAGCCGGGCGCGGGCTCGACGCTGGGCGCCGACTACGTGGCCAAGGCAGCGCCCGACGGCTACACGCTGCTGATGGGCGCGGTGCATCACACCATCGCCACCAGCGTCTACAAGAGCCTGCACTACGACTTTCAGAAGGACTTCGCGCCGGTGACGACGGTGGCGCTGGTGCCCAACGTGCTGGTCGTCAACCCCAAGCTGGACGCCACCACCGTGCAAGGCCTGCTCAAGCTGGCGCAGGCTGCGCCGGGCAAGCTGACGTATGGGTCCAACGGCATGGGCACGGGGCAACACCTGATCGGTGCGCAGTTCGAGCAGCAGGGCCACGTCAAGCTGCTGCACGTGCCGTACAAGGGCAGCGGGCCGTTGACCACCGATTTGCTGGGCGGCCAGATCGATATGTCGTTCGACACCATCACGCCCGTGCTGGCGCACATCCAAAGCGGCAAGCTGCGCGCGCTGGCCGTCACCACCGATCAGCGTTCGGCCGCGTTGCCCAATGTGCCGACGATGCAAGAGGCGGGCATCAAGCCCTTCAACATGGGGACGTGGTTTGGCGTGTTGGCGCCGGCCGCCGCGCCCGCCGAGGTGGTGACGCGGCTGAACGCCGAGATGGTGAAGATCATCCATTCGCCCGACTTCGCGCGCCGGATGGCCGAGATCGGGGCGGTGCCGATCGGCGATACGCCCGAGCAGATGCGCGCCCGTATCGGCGCGGACACCACCAACTACGCCAAGCTGGTCAAAGACGCGAACGTTGCGATCAACTGAGCGATCCGCCTTGCGCGGGCGCCAGGGGAAGCGGACCCCGCAAGCGCGCTGCGCCGGGTTGATCCGCCGACCGTCTACGCGCGGAACCAGCCGCGTGCAATCGGCAAGGCCAGCAGCTTGCGGTAAATGCCTTGCGTGGCCAGCGTCAGCGGTGCGCCGACGCGATTCCACACCGCCGCGGTAATCGCCGCGGCGATGGGCGCCAGCACCAGGCCGCCCGCGATGTCCAAGGGGAAATGCACGCCCAGATAGACGCGCGCCGTACCGACGACGGCGGCGCCCAGCAACGCAAGCCCGCCCCAGGCCGCCCAGCGCCGGTCCAGGATCAGCGCGAACGCAAAGGTGGCAATGATGATGGTGTGGTTGCTGGGGAAGGAAGAGGTCGCCTTGTGCGGAAAGAACGCATGGCCCAGCCCCAGCACGAACGGACGCGGCTGCGGCCACAGCGCCCCGCACAGATAGCTGATGAACAGCGCGGCGCCGATGCTGGCCAGCACCTTCAGCGCCAGGCTGCGTTGCGGCTGCCCGCCCCACAACCACAGCGCGGCCAGCGCGCCGGGAACCAGCAGGATCAGCCGGTTGGCGATCAGCATGGCGGCGTGGATGCGCCAGGCGGGCGAAGCCGGGTCGGCGTTGATCGAAAGAAACAGGGAATGGTTCAGGCTGTCCAGGAAATCCATGACACGTCATCGCAGCGTAATAAACAATAGCCGCGATGGTAATGGGGTTTCCCGTCAGTCCGCTTACAAAGTGCGGCGCCGTGCTGGGTTTTACTTCTGGACACGCGAGGCCGGCCGCAGCCTGATTCGGCCAAACCTCATCCTTTCAGCTTCTTGCCCAAGCGCCGCCAACCGATTACCACGCCGGTCAGGCTCAACGCCGCGCCGCCCAGGCTCAGCACAATCAGCAGCACGTCCCACACCGGCCGGCGCGACAACAGGCCGGTCCAGTCCCAGCTATGCAAGAAGGCGAACAGCCAGCGGCTGACGCGATTGCTGCGGTCTTGCCGGCCCACGATCTGGCTGGTGGCCGGGTCCAGATACACCCAGGTCGCCTGCGGGTTGTCGTAGACGACGCGCCACATCGGCAGCGGCTTTTCGACGTGGCCCAGCATCGCGTGCGCGTCTCGCGCGTAGTAGTAGAAATCGTAGTCGTGCAGGACCTGAACCTCGCGTATCGCCGCGTCGGGCAGCAGGCGCGCGGCCGACTCGCGCAAGTCTGCTTCGGCAAACGCGGTGGGCGTGGCGGCCGTGGCCGACAGCACGCGCGGCGCGCCCACGCTGCTGCGGGCCAACGCCACGTCCTGGCCGGCGGCGCGCGTCCAGGTCAGTTCGCGCGGGGCGGCAGGCAGCGCGGCAATCAGCGCGCGCGGCGAGGCCAGCGGCGTCTCGGCGGCGGGGCCGGCGTACGCGCTGTGCGCCAGCGGCGCGGCCGTGCTGGTAAACAACTTCCACGGGTTCATCGACATCAGGCCGCTGAAGATCCATGTGATGGTGATGGCGGCAAACAGCAGCCCGCTGATGTGATGCCATCGCATCATGCGTTCGCGGTAGGGCGAACGGCTGCCCGTGGCGTACGGGCGCGAAAAGCGCCAGCGCAGGATGCCCACCACCGTGCCCGTCAGCGCCACCAGCACACCCGCCACAGACAGCCACACCACCACGTCATGCCACCAGCGGTCCAGCACGTTGCCGCGCAGCGGATACAGCCAGTGGATCCACGCGCCCGCGTAGTTCCAGGCGCGCTCGTTGCGCGTGGCGTCCAGCACCACCGCGCCCGTGGCCGACGACACGTACAAGCGCGTGCGCGCCGGGTCGTCCATGTCCACCCGATGCAGCGGACGGTGCACGTCCAGCGAACCCGAATGCGTGTAGACGTCTTCGTCCACGGTTTCCTGATGGCGCGCGGCGTACTGCCCGCCGAACCATGCCAGCGCCGATGCCTTCGCCACCGACGCATCGGCGGGCGGCAGCAGGGCGCCGGTGGCCGCATCCACCACCTTGGGCGGCTTGCGCGGCGCGCCGGGCACCAGATAGACCGGCGCGCCGGCGCGCGTGGCGGCCAGGCTCAGGCCGATGGCATCGCTTGCCCCGGCCGCCGCCAGCGCCTGGGCGGGCGTGACGGCAAGCGTGGCCGCGTCCAGCGGGGCCAGATGCGTCAGCCGCTCGTGCGGCGTCAGCTTGGGGTAGCCCACGTACATCATCACCACGCCGGAAATAAACCACATGGCGAAGAACAGGCACAGCACAATGCCGGCCCAGCGATGGATCAGGTACAGCCAACGCTTGGCGCGCGTGGACAGTGGCGGCCCGGCGTGGCGCGCGGGCGCGCGGCTGGATGTGGTGCTCATGGCATCCCCCTTGGTCGCGCGTTCGTCAGAACCGCATTTGCAGCGTCAGTTCCACCGAACGCGGCGCGCCCAGGTAGAACATGGTCGGGCTGGAGTTGGCGGCGTAGACCTTGTCGGTCAGGTTGCGCACGCGCACGGTGGCGTTCACGTTGCGGTTGATCCGGTGCGACAGGGCCGCATCGAACACGGTGTAGGACGGCGCCCACACGGTGTTGGCCGCGTCCGCGTAGGAACGGCCCACGTAGCGCGCGGCGACGCTGGCATTCCAGTCGGGCACGAAGGCGTAATCGACCCATACGTTGGCCAACCGGCGTGGCGTGTTGGTCGGCACGTTGCCATTGCGCGATACCGGCACGCCACCCACGGATTGCGAGAAGTCGTCGTAACGCGGGTCGACAAAGGCCACGTTGCCTTGCACGGACACCTTGGGCGTCAATTGCAGGCCGCCCGCCAGTTCCACGCCGCGCGCGGACTGCGCGCCCACCGGCACGCTGACGCCGGGGTTGTCGGGGTCGGACGTTGCCATGTTCTTGCGCTTGATCTCGTAGACCGCCACGGTGGCCGCGCCGCGCCCGTCCCAGAAGTTGAACTTGCCGCCCACTTCGGCCTGCGTGCCGGTGGTGAGCTTGTCGTTGTTCAGCACGTCGGCGAAGGATGCGGTGGCCAGCAAGCCGGAAGGGGGGTCGGCCGCCGTCGCGTACTGCGCGTACAACGCGGCTTCGGGGCTGACTTCCCAGTTCACGCCCAAGCGCCCGGTCAAGGGCGAATAGCTGCGCTGCGCGCTGGCGGGCGACGTGGCGGTCACCGCGCGGCGGTTGGTCAGGTCCAGGTCGATAAAGTCCTTGCGCAGCGCCGACACAATGGCCACGCCGGGCAGCACCTGCGTGCGGTTTTCCACCGTCAGGGCAAAGGTGCGGATGCGGTTCTCGCGGTCGGGTTTGTGGCCGCGCGTCATGCCGGGAATATCGTAGAAGTCGCCGGGCGAAAAATCGTACGGGTCCACGGCATCGACCTGGCCGTTGATGCTGGTTGGAAAGCGCGTGACCTTGTTCTGGCTGATGTCGGCGCCAAACGACCAGTCGCTGGGCAGCCCGGCAAGCGTCGAGCGGTACAGCCCTTCGATGCGGTTGCCGGTCAGCGTCTGCTGGTGCCGTTGCAGCAACGCGCCCGAGCGCAGCACCAAGCTGTTGCCGGCATTGAAGCGATAGCTTTCCAGGTTACGAAAATCGCGTTCAGCACGATAGTGATACAGCGTGTTCTTCAGCGTGAGGTTCGAGCCCGCGCGCCATTCGGTGATCGACCGCGCCCAAAAAATGGATTGCTCGTACAGGCCGTCGTTGACGTTGTAGTTCTTGAAACGCGTGCCATCCATGATCTGGCCTTCGCCTTGCACCACGCCGTTGGCGTTGGTTTTTAGCGGCGTGCCCCAGTAGGGGCGGTCGACCTGTTCGCGCTGGTATTCAAAGGCGAAGGTCTGGGTCAGGTCCGCGCCCAGGTCGGACAGCAGCGATGCCGCCACTTGCGTGGCCCGGCTGTGGTTGCCGTCCACCCAACCGTGGCTGGAGCCGGTGTTGGCGTCGATGCGCAGGTAATGGCCCTGGCCGCCGGCGTCACCCGCCAACTGCTGGTTCAGGCCGATGGAATATTGGCGGCTGTCGAACGAGCCCAGGCGGAATTGGCTGTCGTAGAAGGTGTCGCGTTCGGGCAGCTTGGTGACGACGTTGATGGCGCCGCCGACCGCGCCCGCGCCGAACAGAAACGTGGACGGGCCGCCGATGGCTTCGACGCGGTCGTAGATCCAGCTGTCCACCGGGCGCCCGGCAATGGCGTCGTACTGCACCGAGATGCCGTTGAACAATTGCGATACCTGGCCACCGGCGAAGCCGCGATAGCTGACCGCGCCGGCATTGCCGGGGGGCGAGGCGTTGTCCACGCCCGGAATGCCGCGCGCGATGTCCTGCGTGTTGAGCGAGCCACGCGCTTCGATCTGCTCGCGCGTGATGACGGTGACGCTGGCCGGCGTTTCGCGCAGGGTCAGCCCCAGGCGGCTGCCGGTGCTGTCCTTGATGTCCAGGTCGATGGGGCCATTGGGTGCCGGCTCAACATGGCCGGCGCCGTAAATGGTGGTGGGCGCCAGGGTCGTGACGGCGGGTTCGGCTGCCAGGGACAGGGCGGGAGCGCTGGCCATGACGCCCAGCAGCAAGGTGTACAGAGAAGTGTGTTTCATGAAGCATGCCTGCAAACGGGCGAGCGCGTCCGGCACGCCGCCGGAATGCAGGCGGTGCGCGGGGAAGGCTCAAGGTCTGGATGACGACGTCGCCATGCCTCGCGCATCAAGGCGCGAAGACGGTGGGTCGGCTAAGGACGGCAAGCTGGTGGATGGGTCGTGCTGCGCACACAGCGGGCCACGAGGGGCCACGACGGGACACCAAGGGGCCAAGAAGGGACCACCAAGGAAGCCGCGAACGTGTTGGCGGTTGACTCAGCGCCAGCTTAGTTGGCGGGCGGTGCGCGCGGCTGAACCGCGCTCCAGGCATGAAGGGGGTTTGCCGCCAGGAAGAACAGCGGCGGGTAGGTCGTGGCGCGGCCCACGGGAACGGGCAGCACCGGCACGGGCGTGGGCAGGATGCCGACGTCGGCATGGGGGTTACGGCACAGCGGACAATGGTGGTTGTCACCATGGCCGTCGCCGGCATGACCGTCTTGCGAGGCGTCGTGCGGGCCATCGTGCACGACGTCCAGCGTCATCGTGGCGCTGTCATCCGCGCCACCGGCGCAGACATCGACCTGGATGCGATGGATGTGATGGCCGTCCGGAGACAGGCTCAGGGCATGGGCTAGCGACGGCGCCAACGACGCCCAGAGGATCGCGGCAAGCGCGATCCACACGGTGGGGCGGGTCAGGAAAGTAGCGAAGCACATGGAGCCGGATTATATCGGAGCAGTTTTCCGATGCGCGCGCAAAATCAAAAGAATCTCAACGCGCTTTGCTCCGGCGCTTTGCTCCGGCGCTTTGCCTGCGGCGCGGCCAGGTGCATGGCCGGGAGGATGGCCCGCCGCATGGCCCGGCGCGGGGCCGGTTCAGACCGACAGATGCCGCCGCACGTCCTCGCCGTCGATGGCGCTACGGTCGCCGCTGGCCACCACTTCGCCGCGCGACAGCACCACGAACTGATCCGCCAGCTCGCGCGCGAAATCGAAGTACTGCTCGCATAGCAGGATGGCGATGTCGCCGCGCTGGCGCAGCATGTGGATCACCCGCGCGATGTCCTTGATGATGGACGGCTGGATGCCTTCGGTGGGCTCGTCCAGAATGATGAGCTTGGGCTCGGCCACCAGCGCCCGCGCAATGGCCAGCTGTTGCTGCTGCCCGCCCGACAGGTCGCCTCCGCGCCGCGACAGCATGCTTTTGAGCACGGGAAAAAGTTCAAACACTTCTTCCTTGATGCGACGCGCGCGCACGGCGGGCTTGGTGGCCATGCCCATCAGGATGTTCTCTTCCACCGTCAGCCGCGCAAAGATGTCGCGGCCCTGCGGCACATAGGCCATGCCGCGCGCGGCGCGCTGGTGCGGCGCCAGCCGTGTGATGTCCGCTCCGTCGAAAGCGATGTTGCCGCTGGCCACGGGCAGCACGCCCATCACGCATTTCAGCAAGGTGGTCTTGCCCACGCCGTTGCGGCCCAGCAGCGCCAGGCATTCGCCCTGGCGCACCGACATCGATACGCCGCGCAGCGTGTGGCTGCCGCCGTAGTATTGGTTGATCGTGCTTACGTCCAGCATCTTTAGCGCCCCAGGTAGACTTCGATCACGCGCGGGTCGGCCTGCACCTTGCTCATCGGCCCTTCGGCCAGCACCGAGCCTTCGTGCAGCACCGTCACCTTGCCCGTGCCCGCGATCTGGTTGACGAAGTCCATGTCGTGTTCCACCACCATCAATGAATGGCGGCCCCGCAGCTCGTTCAGCAGTTCGCCGGTGCGTTCGGTTTCGGCATCGGTCATGCCCGCCACGGGTTCATCCAGCAACAGCAGCTGCGGCTCTTGCATCAGCAGCATGCCGATTTCCAGCCACTGCTTCTGCCCGTGCGACAGCAGGCCGGCCGGGCGCCGCACTTCCGTGCGCAGGCGGATCAGGTCCAGCGTTTCGCCGATCTTGTCGGCCTGCTCGCTGCTCAGGCGCGAGAACAGCGTGGGCCGCACGCGCTTGTCCGTCTTCATCGCCAGCTCCAGGTTTTCAAACACGCTGTGCTGCTCGAAGACCGTGGGGCGCTGGAACTTGCGGCCGATGCCCGCGTGCGCAATCTGCGCTTCGTTCAAGGTTGTCAGGTCTATGCTCTGGCCAAAAAACGCGGTGCCCGCCGTGGGCCGCGTCTTGCCGGTGATGACGTCCATCATCGTGGTCTTGCCCGCGCCGTTGGGGCCGATGATGCAGCGCAGTTCGCCCACGCCGATGTCCAGCGTCAGGTCGTTCAGCGCCTTGAAGCCGTCGAAACTGACGGTGATGCCTTCCAGGTACAGGATGGCGCCGTGGCTGGTGTCCAGGCCCTTGGGGCTGACGCGGCCGTAGCCGGCATCGCCGCTGGGGCCGCCGTCCAGCATGGCCTGTTCGGTGTGCGTGCTGGTCATGCCTTCTTCTCCTGCAAGCGTGCCATGATGCGGCGGGCCAGGCCCACGATGCCAGTGGGCAGGAACAGCGTCACCAGCACGAAGATCAGGCCCAGCGCATACAGCCAGAATTCCGGCAGCACGCTGGTGAACCAGGTCTTCAAGCCATTGACCGCGCCCGCGCCGATGATGGGGCCGATCAAGGTGCCGCGCCCGCCGGTGGCCACCCAGATCACCATTTCAATCGAGGTCTCGGTCGACATTTCGCTGGGGTTGATGATGCCCACCTGCGGCACGTACAGCGCGCCGGCTATGCCGCACAACACGGCCGACAGGGTCCACACGAACAGCTTGAATCCCAAGGGGTCGTAGCCGATGAAACGCAGGCGGCTTTCGGCATCGCGCACGGCGGTCAGCACGCGGCCCAGCTTGGATTGCGTGACTACGCGCGCCAGGATCAACGCGCCCGCCAACGCGGCCAGCGTGATCCAGTACAACGCGGCGCGCGTGCCGGGCGCGGTGATGTCAAAACCCAGGATGCGCTTGAAATCGGTAAAGCCGTTATTGCCGCCAAAGCCCGTGTCGTTGCGAAAGAACAGCAGCATGGCGGCGAATGTCAGCGCCTGCGTGATGATGGAAAAGTACACGCCCTTGATGCGTGAGCGGAAGGCGAAGTAGCCGAACACAAAGGCCAGCACGCCGGGCACCAGCACCACCAGCAGCATCGCGTACCAGAAGTGCTCGGTGAAGGACCAGTACCAGGGGTAGCTCTTCCAATCCAGGAACACCATGAAGTCGGGCAGGTTGCTTTGGTAGACGCCGTCGCGGCCGATGGCGCGCATCAAATACATGCCGTGCGCGTAGCCGCCCAGTGCAAAGAACAGGCCGTGGCCCAGCGACAGGATGCCGGCGTAGCCCCACACCAGGTCCAGCGCCAGCGCCGCCATCGCGTAGCACATGAACTTGCCCAGCAGCGCCACGGCATACGCGGACACGTGCAGCGCATGGCCGGGCGGAAACACCAGGTTCAGCAGCGGCAGCAGCGCCAGCAGTGCGGCCGCCACGGCCAGGGCCGTCCACGCGCGGCCCGAGAACAGGGGGCGGCGGGTCAGCAGGGTCAGATCGGTCAGCGCGGTCTGTTTCATTCAACGCTCCGGCCGCGAGGGGCGAACAGGCCTTGCGGCCGCTTTTGGACAAACAGCACGATGAGCACCAGGATGGTGATCTTGGCCATGACGGCGCCCGCATAGGGCTCCAGGAATTTGTTGACGCCGCCCAGCCCCATGGCCGCGATGACGGTGCCGGCCAACTGGCCCACGCCGCCCAGCACCACCACCATGAAAGAGTCGACGATGTAGCCGCGCCCCAGGTCGGGCCCCACGTTGCCCAGCTGCGACAAGGCCACGCCGGCAAGGCCCGCAATGCCCGAGCCCAGGCCGAAGGCCAGCATGTCCACGCGTCCGGTCGGCACGCCCACGCAATCGGCCATGCGCCGGTTCTGCGTGATGGCGCGCACGAACAGCCCGAGGCGCGTGTGGTTCAGCAGCACCCACACCAGGAACACCACAAAGAAGGCAAAGCCGATGATGACCAGCCGGTTGTAGGTCAGCACCAGGCCGCCCAGCACCGTGATGCCGCCGGACATCCAGCTGGGGTTGCCGACTTCCACGTTCTGCGCGCCGAACAGCGTGCGCACGCCTTGCATCAGCATCAGGCTGATGCCCCACGTGGCCAGCAGCGTTTCCAGCGGCCGGCCGTACAGCCAGCGGATCACGGTGCGTTCCAGCGCCATCCCGACCAGCGCCGTCACGACGAAAGCCAGCGGCAGCGCCGCCACCACATACCAGTCCAGCCAGCCCGGCAGCCAGGCACGAAACAGCGACTGCACCACGTAGGTCACATACGCGCCGATCATCAGCAATTCGCCGTGCGCCATGTTGATGACGCCCATCAAACCGAAGGTGATGGCAAGCCCCAGCGCCGCCAGCAGCAACACGCTGCCCAGGCTGATGCCGTAGAACAGGTTGCCGGCCCATTCAATCGTGGCCAGGTGGCGGTCGATCTGTTTAAGCGCGGTGGCCGCGGCCTCGCGCACGCCGGTATCCGGTTCGGTGTATGCGCCGTCGCGCTCTTGCGTCAGCGCGGCAAGCGTCGGGCGGAACGCGGCGTTGCGCGTGTTGCCCAGCAGTTCCACGGCATGGCGGCGCTTGGCCGGGTCGGCGCTTTTCAATTCCAGGTTGGCCTGCGCGATCAGCAGCGCGTCGCGCACGGCGTCATTCTTTTCGGAGGCCAGCGCCTTTTCAAGCATGGGCAGGCGGGCGGGGTCGCCGGTCTGCTGCAAGCGGCGCGCGGCGTCCAGCCGTTCATTGGGCTTGTCCGAAAACAAGCGCGAACCCGCCAGCGCGGCCTCGATGGCGCGGCGCAGGCGGTTGTTGATGCTGACGGTGCCGGAACCCGAAGGCAGGTCCACGGCCGCGCCGGTCATCGGATCGGTGGCGCGCGCGCTGTCGATGCCGATCAGCACGCGTCCATCCGGCGTGGCATAAAGCTGGTCATTGCCCAGCGCCTGCAAGACGGCCGCGGCGCCGGGTTCGGGCAGCTGGCCCAGCGCGGCAATCGCTTGCAGCTTGGCGTCCGTGTCGTCGCCGGCCAGCGGCGCAAGCAGGGCCGGGTCCACGCCCGCTGCCGCCGCGGGGGCGGCCAGCAGCGGCATGGCAAGCAGCCACGCAAGAAGAAGACGACGCAAAACGTGTGCGATTGCCGCGATGTGCATGGCTGCTGTTTCCCTTAGAGGCCTTGCTTGCCTTCGTTACCCGGGATGTACGGGCTCCAGGGTTGAGCGCGGATCGGACCCTTGCTCTTCCACACCACGTTGAACTGGCCGTCCGCCTTGATCTCGCCGATGTAGACGGGCTTGTGCAGGTGGTGGTTGGTCTTGTCCATTTCGATGGTGTAGCCGTCGGGCGCGTTGAACTTCTGGCCGCCCATTGCCGCAATCACCTTGTCCACATCGGTGGTCTTGGCCTGTTCCACGGCCTGCTTCCACATGTGGATGCCGACGTAGGTGGCTTCCATCGGGTCATTGGTCACGACCGTGCTGGCGTTGGGCAGGTTCTTGGCCTTGGCGTAGGCCTTCCACTTCTTGATGAATTCCTCGTTGACCGGGTTCTTCACCGATTGGAAGTAGTTCCACGCGGCCAGGTGGCCGACCAGCGGCTTGGTGTCCACGCCGCGCAGTTCTTCTTCACCCACCGAGAACGCCACGACCGGCACGTCGGTAGCCTTCAGGCCGGCGTTGCCAAGCTCCTTGTAGAAGGGCACGTTGGAATCGCCGTTGATGGTCGAGATGACGGCCGTCTTGCCGCCGGTGGCGAACTTCTTGATGTTGGCCACGATGGTCTGGTAGTCGGAATGGCCGAACGGCGTGTAGACCTCGTCGATGTCGCTGTCCTTGACGCCCTTGGAATGCAGGAAGGCGCGCAGGATTTTGTTGGTGGTGCGCGGATAGACGTAGTCGGTGCCCAGCAGCACGAAGCGCTTGGCGCCGCCGCCGTCTTCGCTCATCAGGTATTCCACGGCCGGAATCGCTTGCTGGTTGGGCGCGGCGCCGGTGTAGAACACGTTCTTCTCAAGCTCTTCGCCTTCGTACTGCACCGGGTAGAACAACAGGCCGTTCAATTCCTTGAAGACCGGCAGCACCGACTTGCGCGACACCGACGTCCAGCAGCCAAACACCACTGCCACCTTGTCCTGCGACAGCAGCTGGCGCGACTTCTCGGCGAACAGCGGCCAGTTCGACGCGGGGTCCACCACCACGGCTTCCAGCTTCTTGCCCATCACGCCGCCGTTGGCATTGATTTCGTCGATGGTCATCAGCGCGACGTCTTTGAGCGACGTCTCCGAGATGGCCATGGTGCCCGACAGGGAATGCAAGATGCCGACCTTGATGGTGTCTTCGGCGGCGAATACCTGCGGCATCCAACCGGACATGGCCAACAGGCTCATGGCGGTCAGTTGCTTCAAGGCTAGTCTGCGTTTCATGGTGACTCCTGGATGGAATGTGCCGGACGCACCGGCAGGAACGATCTCTAACAACACCTGACAACAAGGACCTCAAAGCAAAAGGCATGCCAAGTGCGTGGCGCGCGTCGGGCCGCTGTATGAAGAGGGGGTGTTTACGCGAATGCCGGCGTGCGTGGCTCGGCGGTCGTGGCCGGATCAAAACAGTGCCGCGTGCACAAAACAGGTGCGTGTCCTGCCCGCTTGCGGTGCGCGTGATGCGAGCGCGGTGGGCGCGCGACGGCCATTGCATGGAGCCATGCGCCGCGCGCCAGAGGGAAACGCCGCCAGTCCGCCAACATGGCACGGCTATTGCTTGGGAATCCGTACTTGTATACAAGAAAGGATTCCAGCATGAATGCCGCAGCAACCCAGACGAGCCCCATTGGTTGGACCATCGCGCAATGGCAGGCCGCCTACCGCGACACCGGCGCGCAGCCCGACGTGCTGCTGGCCGATTACGCCGCGCCGCAAGACGGGCCTGTGGACAATGCCTGGATCTGCCGCGTGGACCGCGCCACGCTGGATGAGCAACTGGATGGCCTGCGCCTGATGCTGGCCGCCGTGGGCGGCGACATGACGCGCCTGCCGCTGTACGGTGTGCCGTTCGCCATCAAGGACAACATCGATGCGGCGGGTTGGCCCACGACGGCGGCCTGCCCGGAGTTCGCCTACACCGCACTGGAAGACGCGACCGTGGTGCAGCGCCTGCGCGCGGCCGGCGCCATCCTGATCGGCAAGACCAACCTGGATCAGTTCGCCACCGGCCTGGTGGGCACGCGCTCGCCGCATGGCGCGGTGGCCAACACGTTCAACCCCGACTATGTCAGCGGCGGTTCCAGCTCAGGGTCCGCCTCGGTGGTGGCGCGCGGCATTGCCGCGTTTTCGCTGGGCACCGACACCGCCGGCTCGGGCCGCGTGCCGGCCGGGTTCAACAACATCGTGGGCCTCAAACCCACCAAGGGCTGGCTCAGCACGGCGGGCGTGGTGCCGGCGTGCCGCACGCTGGATTGCGTGTCGATCTTTGCGCTGACCGTGGCCGACGCCGAACTTGTTGCCGAGGTTGCGGGCGGCTACGACGAACGGGATCCGTATTCGCGCCAGACGCCGGCCGGCGCCTCGCTGCCGTGGCCGCGCGCGCCCAAGCTGGCGGTGCCCGCCACCTTGGAGTTCTTTGGCGATGCGCAGGCCGCCGCCGTGTTCGAGGACGCCGTACGCGCCTTGAAGGACACGGGCGCGCAAGTGCAGGCCATTGACTTTGCCCCCTTCAATGAGCTGGCCGCGCTGCTGTATCAAGGGCCGTGGGTGGCGGAACGTTTCGCGGCCGTGGAAGACTTGTGGCAAACGCAGCCCGACGCGATCAACCCCGTCGTGCGCGGCATTGTCGAGCAGGCCGCGAACTACACCGCGCTGGATGCGTTCAAGGCGGAATACCGCCGCGCGGAATTGACGCGGCAGATTCATCAGGCACTGGCCGGGTTCGACGCGCTGGTCGTGCCGACCTCGCCGTCGATCTACACCATTGCCCAGTTGCAGGCCGACCCCGTCACGCTGAATTCGCGTCTGGGCGTGTACACCAACTTTGCCAACCTGGCCGACCTGTCGGCGCTGGCCTTGCCCGCCGGCATGCGCGCCGACGGCTTGCCGTCGGGCATTACCGTGATCGGCCTGGCCTGGCAGGACCGCGCGCTGGCGCAGTTTGGCCGCTTGTGGCAAGCGCAACGCGGGCTGCCCCTGGGCGCTACCGGCGCACCGCTGCCCGCCGGCATCGACGCCGCGCGCGCGCCCGTCGATACGGTACGCGTGGCGGTCGTGGGCGCACACCTGACCGGCATGCCGCTGAACCATCAACTGACCTCGCGCCACGCGGTGCTGGTGGAAAAGACGCGCACCGCAAGCGACTACCGCTTGTATGCGCTGGCCAACACCACGCCGCCCAAGCCCGGGCTGGTGAAGTCCGAGTCCGGTGCCCCCATCGAGGTGGAACTGTGGGACGTGCCGGTGACGGCGTTCGGCGCCTTCGTGGCCGAGATCCCCGCGCCCCTGGGCATCGGCACGCTGGAGCTGGAAGACGGCCGGCTGGTCAAGGGCTTTATCTGCGAACCGCGCGGCCTGGACGGCGCGCGTGACATCACCGCGTTTGGCGGTTGGCGCGCGTATCTGGCCAGCCTGTCCGCCAACGCCGCCACCCCCCGCTAACCCCATCAAGCCACTGGGAGCCGAACCGTGTTCGATACCGTTCTGATTGCCAACCGAGGCGAAATCGCCGTCCGCGCCATCCGCACCCTGAAGCGCCTGGGCATCCGCAGCGTGGCCGTGTATTCCGACCCTGACCGCAACGCCGCGCACGTGCGCGAAGCCGACGTGGCCGTGGCCCTGGGTGGGGAGAAAGCCGCCGACAGCTACCTGCGCATGGACCTGCTGCTGGCCGCCGCGCGCGAGCACGGCGCACAAGCCATCTACCCCGGCTATGGCTTCTTGTCGGAAAGCGCTGAATTCGCCGAGGCCTGCGAGGCGGCCGGTATCGCGTTCGTGGGCCCCACGCCCTTGCAGATTCGCGAGTTCGGCTTGAAGCACCGCTCGCGCGAACTGGCCGCCGAAGCGGGCGTGCCGATGACGCCGGGCACGGGCTTGCTGGCCAGCTTGGGCGAAGCCTTGTCGCAGGCCGAGCGCATCGGCTACCCCGTCATGCTAAAGAGCACGGCGGGCGGTGGCGGCATTGGCTTGTCGCGCTGCGAGAACGAAGCGGAACTGACCGTGGCGTTCGACAGCGTGCAGCGCATGGGCGAACATTTTTTCCGCGATGGCGGCGCGTTTATCGAACGCTATGTGGATAACGCGCGGCACGTGGAAGTGCAGATCTTCGGCGACGGCGCGGGCCGCGTGTTGGCGCTGGGCGAACGCGATTGCTCGGTGCAGCGGCGCAATCAGAAAGTGATCGAAGAAACGCCCGCGCCGCTGCTGCCGGCCGCAACGCGCGCGGCGCTGCTGGCCGCCGCCGTGCAGCTGGGCGAGTCGGTGAACTACCGGTCCGCCGGCACGGTTGAATTCATCTACGACCCGGCGCGCGACAGTTTTTATTTCCTGGAAGTGAACACGCGTCTGCAAGTCGAACACCCCGTCACCGAAGCCGTCACGGGGCTGGACCTCGTGGAATGCATGCTGCGCGTGGCGGCAGGCGAAGCGCTGGACATCGCCGCGATGTCGCGCGCGCCGCAAGGAGCGTCCATCGAGGTGCGCCTGTATGCCGAAGACCCGTTGCGCCAATTTCAACCGTCGCCGGGCGTGCTGACCGAAGTGTTCTTTCCCGAGGGCGTGCGCGTCGATGGCTGGGTGGCGACCGGCACCGAGGTGCCCGCGTTCTACGATCCGATGCTGGCCAAGCTGATCGTGCATGCGGACACGCGCGAGGCGGCCTTGGACAAGCTGGCCGACGCGCTGGCGCGCACGCGTCTGCACGGCATCGCCACCAACCTGGACTACCTGCGCCAGATCGTGGCCGACGAACGTTTCCGCGCGGGCAAGCTGTCTACGCGTTTCCTGGACAGCTTTGCGTATCGGCCCGCCGCCATCGAAGTGCTGGAAGCGGGCACTTACACCAGCGTGCAGGATTATCCGGGCCGCACGGGCTACTGGGACATCGGCGTGCCGCCGTCCGGCCCGATGGACGACTACGCGTTCCGGCTGGCCAACCGCATCGTCGGCAACGCGCCGGACGCGGCGGGCATCGAGGCCACGCTGGTCGGCCCGACGCTGCGCTTTCATGGCGACACCATCGTGGCGTTGACGGGCGCCGAGTGCGCGGCAACGCTGGACGGCGAACCGGTGCCGATGTGGCAACCCATCGCCGTGCGTTCGGGCCAGGTGCTGGCCACCGGCCGCGCGCTGTCCGGTTGCCGCAGCTATCTGGCCGTGCGCAACGGCCTGGACGTGCCCGTCTACCTGGGCAGCCGCTCGACCTTTGCGCTGGGTCAGTTCGGCGGCCATGCCGGCCGCACGCTGCGCGTGGGCGATATGCTGGCCATCGTGCGTCCCGAGCTGGATGCGACGGCCACTGCGCCGCTGGCCGAACCCATGGCCGCGCCGGCCGACTTGATCCCCGCGTATGGCAACACCTGGGAAATCGGCGTGTTGTACGGCCCGCATGGCGCGCCGGATTTCTTCCAGCCCGAAGCGATGGACACGTTCTTCGCGGCGGATTGGGAAGTGCACTACAACTCGAACCGCCTGGGCGTGCGCCTGATCGGCCCCAAGCCCACCTGGGCGCGCGAGAACGGCGGCGAGGCGGGCTTGCACCCGTCCAACATCCACGATTGCGAATACGCCATCGGCAGCATCAACTTCACGGGCGACAGCCCCGTCATCCTGACGCGCGACGGCCCCAGCCTGGGCGGCTTCGTGTGCCCCGTGACCATCGCCAGCGCCGAGCTGTGGAAGGTGGGGCAGGTCAAGCCCGGCGACCGCATCCGCTTCGTGCGCATGGACTATCCGCGGGCGGTGGCGCTGCAATCGGCGCAGGACCAGAGCGTGGCCGCGCTGGCGGGCGTGGCGCCCGCCGCGACCCAGCCCAGCCCCGTGCCGGCCACCGTGTCCGAGACCATCGTGGCGGCGCTGCCCGCCGAGGGCGCGCGCCCGTCAGTGTCGTACCGCCAGGCAGGCGACGGCTATTTGCTGCTGGAATACGGCGAGAACGTGCTGGACCTGGCGCTGCGCATGCGTATCCACCTGCTGATGGAAGCGCTGAACGCCGATCCGATTCACGGGGTGGAAGAGCTGTCGCCGGGCGTGCGCTCGTTGCAGATCCGTTATGACAGCCGTCAGATCCTGCAAGGCGCGCTAATCGAGCGCCTGCTGAAGATTGAAGCGGGGCTGGCCGACGTGGCCACGCTGAAAGTGCCCACGCGCGTGGTCTACCTGCCGATGGCGTTCGAGGATACGGCCACGCTGGGCGCCGTGCGGCGCTACCAGGAAACCGTGCGCGCCAACGCGCCGTGGCTGCCGAACAATGTGGACTTCATCCAGCGCATCAACGGGCTGGCCAGCCGCAACGATGTGCGCGACATCGTGTTCGATGCCAGCTACCTCATTATGGGCTTGGGCGACGTGTACCTGGGCGCGCCGTGCGCCGTGCCGATCGACCCGCGACACCGCCTGCTGACGTCCAAGTACAACCCCGCGCGCACCCATACGGCCGAGGGCACGGTGGGCATCGGTGGCGTCTACATGTGCATCTACGGCATGGATTCGCCGGGCGGCTATCAGCTGGTTGGCCGCACCTTGCCGATCTGGAACAAGTTCTTGAAAAACCCCGTGTTCCAGGACGGCAAGCCGTGGCTGCTGCGCTTTTTCGACCAGGTGCGTTTCTACCCGGTGACCGAAGCAGAGCTGGACGTGTTGCGCGAAGACTTCCGCGAAGGGCGCGCCACGGTGCGCATCGAAGAAGAAGTCTTTGACTTCGCCGCGCACCAGCGCTTCCTGGCCGAGCAGGCCGACAGCATCGCCTTGTTCCAGACGCGTCAGAAAAGTGCGTTCGATGCCGAAGTGGCCTTGTGGAAAACGGAAGACGTGGCGGCCGAGCAACCCGCCGCGGCGCCCGAGCCCGAGGCCGACACCGCGCTGCGCGAGGGCGAACGCCTGGTCAGCGCCGACATGTGCGGCAACATCTGGAAGATACCGGTTCAGGTGGGGCAGAGCGTATCGGCCGGCGACACGCTGGTGGTCGTCGAAGCGATGAAGATGGAGCTGTCGGTCATCGCGCCCGCAGCGGGCACGGTCACGGCGATACGCTGCGTGCCGGGCAAGCCCGTCAACGCGGGCGACCCGCTGGTGGTGCTGGCCGAAGACGCCGCTTGCACCGTGGCGGGATGATGCGGCTGGAATCCGTTCAGGTCAGCCCGGCGATCCGGCCCGCGCCGGCGCTGGCCGGATCGCTGGCCGACCAGGTGTACCAGCGCATCAAGGACGACCTGTTCGACTTTCGCATGCTGCCGGGCGAACGCTTTACCGAAGCCGATCTGGTGGCGCGGCTGGGCGTCAGCCGCACGCCGGTGCGGCTGGGTCTGGCGCGCCTGGAGCGCGAAGGCTTCGTGCTGGCGCGCCCGCGCAGCGGCTGGCAGGTGCGGCCGTTTGATTTCGAACGCTTCGAGGCGCTGTACGACGTGCGCGTGGTGCTGGAGCAGGCAGCGGTGGACAAGCTATGCACGCGCGAGCCGATGGACGACTCCGGCATCCTGGGCGCGTTGAAAGACGTGTGGCTGGTGCCGCCGCCGCAGCGCATTCTGGATGGCCGCTTGGTGGCGCAGCTGGACGAGGCGTTTCATTGTTCGCTGGTAGCCGCCGCCGGCAACCCCGAGATGGCGCAGATACACCGCGACGTCACCGAGAAGATCCGCATCGTGCGGCGGCTGGATTTCACCAAGGATTTTCGGGTGGATGCCACCTACGACGAACACGCGGCGATCCTGCGCGCGGTGCTGGCAAGGCGCGGCGACGAGGCCGCGCGCATGCTGCGTTCGCATATCGAAATGAGCAAGGCGGAAGTGCGCAAGATCACGCTGCACATGCTGCATGAAGCGCGCCAGGGCGGGGGCTAGCCCTGCAACTGCCGGTAGACCTCTTGCGATACCCGTTGCAGTTCGTCGCGGCTGACCGCACCGGACAGGGCATAGCCAAACTGGCCTTCCACCCAATAAAACACCCGGACCGGCCCTTCCTGCGTGAACTGGAAGGCGGTCTGCCCGCCCGCGGCTTCGCGCGTAACGTACAGCGTCAGGCGTTGCCCATCGGCCGCGCCGTACATGAATTGTGCGACCGGACCCGAGCCGCCGGGCAGCAAGCGGCCGCCCACCAGTTCATAACCCGCCTGCGATAAGGACGGCGCGCGCACCGGCGCGCCCATGCGCTTGGTCAACCACGTGACCAGGCCTTTTTCGTTGTCGGCGCCCACTTCAACAGGGCGGCCCATGTCCGGCGCGTACACCGCGTGCGCGATGGCGGCGCGTTGGGCATAGCCGCCCGCCGCGCGTTCCGGGCTGGCGGTGGCCAATACCGTTTGCATGCGCTGCGCGTCCATCGCGCCGCGCGCCGTCCAGGCCGCGCCGGCGCTCACGGTGGCGATCAACACGCTGGCCGCCAGCGCGCGCCATGGGAACTGCCGCGCGGGCGCCTTCAAGGGCAGCCGCAAGGGCAGGGGTTCATCCAGCACCGGGTCCAGCAGCGCGTGCAGCGCGCGGCGCTGCGCCTGCCAGTCGGACACGCGGGTCTGGTCCTGCGGATGCGTGGCCAGGAAAGCGTCCACTTCGGCATGCCGCGCGGGCGGCAGCTGGCCATCCGCATAGGCATGCAGATCGGCTTCGGTGATGGGGCTGCCGGTGTTCGGTACCGGATGAAGGGATTTGTCGTTCATGTCATTTCACGCGATGCAGCCGGTTGACCGTGTCGCGACCCTGCATCAACGCGCCCAGCTTTTCACGGGCGCGTGACAGGCGCGACATGACGGTGCCCAGGGGCACGTCCAGCACCTGGGCCGTGTCCTGGTAGGACAGGTCTTCCACGCAAATCAGCAACAGCACTTCGCGCTGCTCGGGGGGCAAGGCTTGCAGGCAGCGGTCCAGATCACGTACCTCCAGATGGTCGGTCTGCGTGGCGCGCACCGGCGCGTCGGGCAAGTCGCCCGGCGCGGTCTGGTCGGCCCGCCGGTTGGTGGCGCGCACGCCGTCGATGAAGTGGTTGTGCATGATGCCGAACATCCAGGCGCGTAGCTCGCCGCGTTTTTGCCAGCGGGAAAAGCGGCTCCATGCGCGCTCCAACGTGTCCTGCACCAGGTCATCGGCCCGGTGCGGGTCGCCCGTCAGCCCGCGGGCGTAACGCCGCAGGCTGGGGATGCAGGCCAGGATCAGGGCCTCGTCGTCGGCGCGCATGGTCAAGCTGGGGCGGCGTCAGGCGCGGGTCAGGGCTTGATGACGTGCCAGACGTCCTTGAAGTTGTCGCCGGTCTTGTCGCCAGGCTTGGTGTCCTTGGCGTACAGGTAGACGGGCTTGCCCTTGTACGCCCATTGCTTGGAGCCGTCGTCGCGGGTGATGACGGTCAGATCGCCCATGGGCTTGGCGTCGGCGGGCGCGGCGACGGGCGGCCAGATCTTGGCGCACTGGTCGTTGCAGGCGCTTTTGCCCCCGCTGTCTTTGTCGAAGGTGTAGAGCGTCATGCCCGCGCTGTTGACCAGCATGCCGTCTTGCGTCTTGACGGCTTGGGCGTGGGCGCCGGCCGTGAACAGGGCGGCGGAGCCAAGAACCAGGGCGGCGGCGATATGTTTGCGCATGTTGAGCCTCGTACGATGTGGGGGAAGGGGTGACTGCCCACTACAGACGCCTGCCGCCGGGGCTTTATTCCAGGCGGGAAAAAAGAAATTGCATCGGTCGTTGCTGCAAGGGTCAGCCGGCCGGCCGGACCGCGCCGGGTTCGTAACGCATTTCATATTCCAGGTCGGTCTCCTTGACGCGGGTGAAGCCCAAAGCGGCGTACAGCCGCTGGGCGGGGTTGCTCTTGAGTACGTTCAGCGTCACGGGCGCGCCTTGCGCATCGGCCTGATCGAGGATGCTTTCCAGCAGGCGCCGGCCCAGGCCACGGCCCTGGAAGTCCGGCGCGATCTGGATCTGCACGATGTGCCAGCCGGCAGGGTCGCGGTAGTGCTTGAACAGGCCGGCGGGGCGGCCGTCCACCCAGACGATGTGCGCGTCGTCGAAGTGGTACTGGATGCGGGCCAGGTGGTCGGCGTCGGCCGTCGGCGCGCCGGCGCGTTCCAGGTGTTCCTGCATGGTGGCCTTGCGCAACGCCAGCAGAAAAGGCACGTCTTCTTCGGTGGCGGGCTGCAAGGCCAGGGAATGATCAGGGGCGCGGGGCGCTTGGGACGTCTTCATGGGGCTTCGGGGTGATTTCAGGGCGGGGTCGGGGTTTTGCGTTTGGCCAGCTTGCCGGTCTGATGAATCAGGTTATAGAGCTGTTGGGCCGCCGGCGCCAGCGGCCGGCCGCGCCGCGCGATCAGGCCCAGCGTGCGCGTGACGCGTGGATGCTCCAGCTTGACGCTGGTCAGCGTGGCGTGGCCGGCCAGCGGCATCGCCAGTTGCGGCACCGCCGCCACGCCCAGCCCGGCTTCCACCAGGCCCAGCAGGGTCATCACGTGACTGACTTCGAACGCGCTGACGGTGCGCTTGCCGCTCTTGGCCAGCGCATCGTCGATCAGCAGGCGGTTGCCGCTTTCCTTGGCGACGGTCATGAAGCGTTCTTGCGACAGGTCTTCCCACGACACGCTGCGGCGAGTCGCCAGCGGATGGTCGCGCCGCACCGCCAGCACGAAGTCTTCGCGCAGCACCGCCTTGAAGTCCACATCGGGTTCCTGCGTGCCGAAAAAGCTGATGCCGAAATCGGCGCGGCCCGTCACCACGCTGTTGAGCACGGTGTTGGCGGTTTCGTCGATGATGCGCACGCGGATGCGCGGGAAGCGTTCGGTGTAGTCGCGAATGACCGAGGGCAGGAAGTAATACGCCACGGAAGGCACGCAGGCCACGGTGACCAGGCCGCCGCGCTGCGCGGCCAGGTCGCCGATGCTGAGCACGGCGCTTTCCAGTTCATCGATGGCGCTGCGGGCGCGCTCCAGGAAGATGCGGCCCACCTGGGTCAGCGATACGCGGCGCGTGGTGCGTTCCAGCAGGCGCGCGCCCAGGATGCTTTCCAGCTTGTCGATGCGGCGGCTAAGCGCCGGCTGCGACAGGTGCAAGTCATCGGCCGCCGCGCGGAAGCTGGCGCGCTCGGCCACGGCCACGAACGCCTGTAATTCCTGTAAATCGAAATTGATGCGTGCCATGCATTAATCCATCCGTAAGTTGCAATTCACATCATAGCCAGGCCCGCGCAGAATGGCTTGCATGGAAACCATCATCCCTTGCGTCCTGATGCGCGGCGGCACGTCGCGCGGCCCCTTCTTCCTGAGCGACTGGTTGCCGGCTGACCCCGTGCAACGCGACCGCCTGCTGTTGATGGCCATGGGCTCGCCCCACGCGCTACAGATCGACGGCCTGGGCGGCGGCAACTCGCTGACCAGCAAGGTGGCCATCGTGTCGCGTTCGACCCGGCCCGACTGCGATATCGACTACCTGTTCGCGCAGGTGTCGGTGGAGAAGGCCAGCGTGGACACCCGCCCCAATTGCGGCAACATGCTGTCGGGCGCGGCGCCGTTCGCCATCGAGGAAGGCCTGGTCCAGGCGCAGGACGGCGTCACCTCGGTGCGGGTGCACAACGTCAATACCGGCGCCGTCATCGAAGCCGTGGTGCAAACCCCGGGCGGCCACCTGACTTACGAAGGCGATGCGCGCATTGACGGCGTGGCCGGGTCGGCGGCGCCCGTGCGGCTGAACTTCCTGGACGCCTGGGGCGCGGTCACCGGCCGCTTGTTTCCCACGGGCCGGCGGCAGGACACCGTGGATGGCGTGGCGGTCACCTTGATCGATGCGGCCATGCCGATGGTGCTGATGCAGGCCGCCGACTTTGGCCTGTCGGGCAGTGAAAGCGCCGCGCAGCTGGACGGCAACGCCGACCTGCTCCCGCGCATCGAGCGCATCCGGCTGCAAGCCGGCCTGCTCATGGGCCTGGGGGACGTCTCGAACAGCGTCATTCCGAAACCGGTGCTGGTGGCGCCGTCCCCAACCCAAGATGGGCTGGCATTGCAATCGCGTTATTTCACGCCGCGCGCCTGCCATCGGGCGCATGCCGCCACGGGCGCGGTGGGCGTCGCCAGCGCCTTCCTCATGCCCGGCACGGTGGCCCACGATTGTGGCGGGCCGCCGATACAGGCGGGGTATCGCAGCGTGCGTATCGAACACCCATCGGGCGCGATGAGCATCGATGTCGACCTGGACCCGGCCAGCGGCGTGGTGCGCAGGGCGGGCTTGGTGCGCACCGCGCGCAAGATCATGAAAGGGCAGTTGTACGTGCCCGGCCAGTACACCGATGCACCCGTCTGCGTGGAGGAATCCCACGCAATGGCTTAGCCCGTTGATACCAGTCAACGGGTAATCGGGTCCGGCAAAAAGGGCAAAACCGCCCCGGACCCTTGATCTTTCCCTACCGTCGAAGCGACCCGTGGCTATGACACAGAAGTGCCGCGCGACGACCCCTGAATCAGGAGACAACCATGAAGCACCCTCACGTCAAGACCGCCTGCGCGGCCGCCATGCTGTTTGCGTTCAGTGCGTTTGCGCACGCCGAGTTTCCCGAGCGTGCCATCACGCTGGTCGTCCCCACCGCGGCGGGGGGCGGCAACGACGTGCTGGCGCGCGTGGTGGGGCAGAAGATCGGCGAGCTGCTGGGCCAGACCGTCATCGTGGTGAACAAGCCCGGCGCGCAAGGGGCCATTGCGTCCGACTACGTGGCGCGTCAGCCGGCTGACGGCTACACGCTGATGCTGGGCTACATCGGCACGCACGGCATCAATCCCGCCATGCAGAAACTGAACTACGACCCCGTCAAGGACTTCACGCCAATCGGCATGGTGGCCGATTCGCCCACCATCATGGTCGTGTCCACGCGCATCCCGGTCAAAGACGTGGCGGCGCTGGTGAAGTACGGCCATGAGCATCCGGATGGCTTGAACTATGCATCGGCGGGCCCGGGCACCGCGCCGTCGGTGGCCGGCGAACTGTTCAATCAAGCCACCGGCACCACCATGCTGGACGTGCCGTACAAAGGCTCGGCGCCGGCACTGACCGACACCTTGGGGGGCGTGACGCAGGTCATGTTTCCCAGCCTGTTCAGCGTGTACCCGCACCTGAAGTCGGGCATGATCCAGGCCCTGGCGGTGGCCGGGTCGACGCGCTCGGCGGCGTTGCCGGACTTGCCCACGCTGGCCGAAGCGGGCGTCAAGGGCGTGGACGTGCCGCAGTGGTACGCCATCTTTGCGCCCGCCAAGGCGGCGCCGTCGGTGGTGGTGACGCTGAACAAGGCGCTGAACCAGGCCTTGGCGGACCCGGCGGTGGCGCAGAAAATCGCGGAGCAAGGGGCCGAGGTGCGCCAGAGTACGCCGGCCGAATTGGGGGCGTTCGTGGAGAGCGAGGCACTGCGTTGGAAGCAGTTGCTGGGCAAGCGCAAGCTGGCTTCAGGCTGACGGCCGTTACGCCTGCATCAGCATCAGCCGGTCCGCGTCGAAGTTCTTCAAGTTCGGGAACACCAGACCCAAGTCGTCGCGGCCGGCGCCAAACCATGCGCCCAGCGAGGCGCCCAGCTGGTCCACCGCCAACGTGGGCAGCAAGCGGCCGTTGTCCACAAAGCCGGGGCCGTCCAGGGCGATCTCGGGGTGCGTACCGTAAAAGCGCCCGCCATTGACCGCCCCGCCCATGACCAGATGATGCGCGCCCCAGCCGTGGTCGGAACCATTGCCGTTGGACCCCAGTGTGCGGCCAAACTCCGACGCCGTGAAAGTGGTGACGCTTTCGGCCACGCCCATCGACGCCAAGGCCTGCTGGAACGTGGCCATGGCCTGGCCCAGCTCGCGCAACAGCGCGGGGTGGGTGTCATTCAAGCCGGTGTGATTGTCATAGCCGTTCTGCGACACAAAGAACACCTGGCGCCGCGCGCCCAGCGCCTGCCTCGCGCCGATGATGCGCGCCACGATCTTCAATTGCTGCGCCAGCGGCGACGCGAAATCACCCGGCACCGCGACGTCGGCCAACGCCGCGCGCAGCTGCGTGTCGGCATCGATGGACTGCGCGGCGATGCGCGATAGCTCGCGTTCCATCAGATGCTCGCGCGGCTGCGTGATCAGTTGGCGCAGCAGCGCCGTGCACGCGCTGGACCCGTACATATCGCGGTGCAGCAGATCAATGGACGTGGACCCGTTGATGCCGACCCGATAGCCCGCGACCTTGCGCCCGGCCAACAGCACCGTGCTGCCGCCCGCCGTGATGCCGGTGAACGTGCGCTGGGCGTTGGCGCTAGCAAACAGGTCGGTCAGCCGGCCGCCCCAGCCCGACGATGCCCCCTCGGGCGCGAGGGCCTGCCAGTAGGCCTGCTGGTCGTTATGCGAAAACAGCTTGGGCGGCAAGGGCACGCGCGCGCTGATGTATTCGGCCTTGGTCGTGGGCGCCACCAGCGGCCCCACGTTCAGTAACACGGCCAGGCGTCCGCTTTCGTACAGCGGGGCCAAGGGGGCCAGCGCGGGCGCCAGCGCAAATTGCGCACCGCCTGCGGCGGGTACCTTGCCGCGCAAGACGGTGGCTTGCAACGCGTCGCGTGGCAGGGCGATGTCGCCGCGCGCGGCGGCGTAGGCGCGATAGGCGGGCGAGTCAAAGGGAACGATCGTGTTGTAGGGGTCGTTGCCGCCATACAGGAAGACGCAGACCAGCGCCTTGTAGGAAGATGGCGATCCAGACCCCGACCCCGATCCCGATGCCGATGGCTCCGGCAAGGATTGCGCGGCCGCGGCACCCAGGGCCGCCAGATTCAGCGCCAGCGGCGCGGCCGCACCCGTCGCCCCCAGCGCGCAGGCGCGAAGCAGGAAGGCGCGGCGGTCGGCGTCGTGGCTTCGTTTCATTTTTGCACCAGGTATTCGGGGCTGGCGGCCACCAGCATGATCGCGGCGCGCACGCGGTCGCGCGGCCGGTGGGCGGGCAGGGTAGCCACCGCTTGTGCGATGGCGCTGGCGGTTGTTGCGCTGAAGGCATCGCCCGCCAGCAGCAGCACGACGCGCGCCACCAGCGCGTCGGGGTCGCGCGCCAAGGCAATTTCGGGCGCATACGATGTCTGCAAATCCTCCCAGCCGCGATCGGCGTAGACCGCCAGAAAATTCAGGTAGCCGGCGATGCTGGTCTCATCCGTGATCTGTAGTTCGGGCGCGACCAGATGCCGACGGGCCAACTCGGTGACGGGTGGCGTATAGCGCGGCCGAAAAAAGTTGAACACGGTGGCCGACCGCATCGGGCTTTGCGCCAGCCGTATCGTGTTGTCGGTGGTGTCCGGCATCGCCCACGCGCCATTGGTCGACGTGGCGCCGAACGCGCGCGCCCATCCCGAAAAGCGCAGGATGGGTTCGCGCACCTTGCCCCAGCCGGGGTTCGCCAGATCGGGGTTGCGCGCCTCCGGGTCCAGCAAGATGGCGCGCAGCACCGCCTTGAGGTTGCCGCGCGCGCCGCTGCCGTCGTCGTCAAACACGGCCGATACGCGCCGCACATACGCCGGGCTGGGGTTGCTGGTGACCAGCCGCTGTATCAGTTGCATGCCGATGAAAGGGCCCACGTTCGGATGCGCACAAATGACGTCCATGGCGCGCTTGAGCGACAGGTTCCCATCGGTGCCCGCGGGAATCACCGTGCCCAGGAAGCGCTTTTCCGCCATGGAGTGCTGCGCGTTGTTCAGCGCCATGGGGCGGCGATGAAATTGCACGTCGGTCTCGGGGCCGTTGATGTCCCAGCCGGTGAACACGCGCGCCAGCCCCTGCACGTCGGCGTTGGTATAGGTTTCGACCGGCGCGCCGTTGACCTTCCTGACGGTGCCATCGGGCTCCAGCTCCAGCAGCCCGATGCTGAACAGCTGCATGACCTCGCGCGCGTAGTTCTCGTCGGGATGGCGGCCGGTCTTGGGGTCTTCCTTGCGGTTGCCGCGATAGGTCAGCATGCAGCCCATCGACAGGTTCTTGGTCACGGCGGTCAGCAGCGCCTGGTAGCTGCCCAGCGCGTGCTCGGCCAGCAGGTCCATGAAGCCGGCCGCGCCGAACAGCGGCCACGAGGCGGTGATGGACTGCACGCCCACCACGAATATCTCCGATAGCGCGAAGGCCATGCGCGTGCGCACCTGGTCTTCGGCGCTGATGAACTTGCGCCACAGCGTGGATTCCAGCGGCGCGTTGATGCCGTTGCCCTTGAATGCCTCGGTGTTTTTCTTCTGCTGTAGCAGCCAGTCGAAATGCGTTTGGGATGGCGGCATCGCCAGCTGCGCGTCCAGCCACGCAGCGTAGCCGTCGCGCACCACGGCGTCGATCAGGGCGGGGGTGGGCCCGAACGTGGCCTGCGCCAGAAAGCGCGAGGCCTGGCCGGGGGTAACTGTCATCGCAAGCCTCTCGTCGAATGCGAAAAACTACGGTACTGAACCGCGCGGCGCGCTTCAATACCGTCATTCGGACGAGAGGATTAATCCTTAAGCATGAGGCCCGGGCCGGGGCTCAGACCGAGCGCGTGATGCCGCCGTCGATACGGATGTTCTGGCCGGTGATGTAGGACGACGCGTCGGACGCCAGGAAGGCGATCAGGTCCGCCACTTCTTCGGCGGTGCCGTAGCGGCCCATGGGGATGCGCGCGCGGCGGTCTTCCTTTTCGGGCAGGCTGTCGATAAAGCCGGGCAGCACGTTGTTCATGCGCACATTGTGTTCGGCGTATTCGTCGGAAAACACTTTGGTGAAGGCGGCCAAGCCGGCGCGGAACACGCCGGAGGTGGGGAACAGCGCTTCAGGTTCAAAGGTGGCGTACGTGGAGATATTGACGATGGCGCCGGACTGTTGCTGCTTCATCACTGGCGCCACCAGGCGCGCGATGCGCACGACGTTCAGCAGGTAGTACTCCATGCCCAGGTGCCAGTCTTCGTCGCTGATGGACAGAAGCGGGCCCTTGGGACCGTGGCCCGCGCTGTTGACCACCGCATCGACTCGGCCCCACTTTTGCAACGTGGTTTCCACCAGCCGGGCCAGGTCTTCGGGCGAGCGGTTCGAGCCGGTCACGCCCAGCCCGCCCAATTCACCCGCCAGGGATTCGCCCTTGCCGGACGACGACAAGATCGCGACGCGGTAGCCGTCGGCCGCCAATTTGCGCGCCGCCGCAGCGCCCATGCCACTGCCGCCCGCCGTCACGATCGCTACTTTTTCCGTGCTCATGCCTGCTCCCTGTCGGTGTGTACGAGAAAGCGGCCATTGTAGGGGGAACGCACCCAATGGAAACGGGCTGTCGCCCCGAAAGAATCGGGGGCGACAGCCCGTGTCGGCCGCGGCGTCAGGCGGGTCAGTCGACCAGCTTCAGGCTGCCTTTCATCAGCGCGAAGTGGCCGGGGAACGAGCAGAAGTAGGTGTAGTCGGTGCCGGCGGCCAGCTTGCTGACATCGAAGGTGACGGAGTCGGACTGCCCGCCGCCGATCACCTTGGTGTGCGCGATGACGCGCGCGTCGCCCTTTTTGACGTAGTCATTGTCCAGGCCGGCGGCCATGCCGTCGTTGACGGCGCCCTGCATGTCGGCGGAGGTGGTCAGCACCCAGTTGTGGCCCATGACGTTCTTGGCCAGGTTGCCCGGGTGCTTGAGGTTCACGGTGAACTGCTTGCAGCTTTTGCTGACCGTGATTTCCTTCTTGTCGAACTGCATCTGGTCATTGCCGGCGATATCCACCGAGCATTCGGCAGCCAGGACCGGGGCGGATGCGGCAGCCAGGATCGCGGCCACGCAAAGTTTCTTGAACATCATTTCTTGCCTCCAACGTTTCACTACAAGCGGATTTCCGGCCCGCGCTTGCGCGCCGCGACCGGTTTCACGACATTCTGACTCCGCTACCGGCCAGAATGCCAACACCCGCGCAAGCGGGCTTGATGCAGCGCAAGCCAAGACGATTGAGTTGCGTGAAAGCGTGGCCGGTCAGGGCTTGGGGCTGACGCGCCAGATTACGTTGCCGACGTCATCGGCCACCAGCAAGTCGCCTTGGCCATCGACGGCGACCCCTACCGGGCGCCCCTGCGCCTGGCCGTCCTTGTTCAGAAACCCGGTCAGCACATCGCGTGCCGGGCCATTGGGCGCGTTATTTTCAAAGGGTACGAAGATGACTTTGTAGCCACTGCGTGGGTCGCGATTCCAGGAACCGTGCTGGCCGACAAACATGCCGCCGGCGTAGGGGGCGGGCAGCCGCGCGGCGCCGGACCAGGCCAGCCCCAGCGAGGCGGTGTGCGGACCCAACGCATAGTCGGGCACGATGGCGCGCGCCACCAGGTCCGGGCGCGGCGGCGTGACCCGGGTGTCCACGTGCTGCCCGTAATAGCTGTAGGGCCATCCGTAGAAGCCGCCGTCTTTTACCGACGTCATGTAATCGGGAACCAGGTCGCTGCCCAGCTCGTCACGCTCGTTCACGGCCGTCCACAGCGTCTTGCCATCGGGCGCCCAAGCCATGCCGACCGGGTTGCGCAGGCCCGTGGCGTAGAGCCGCTTGTTGCCGGTGGCCACATCGATTTCCCAGATGGCGGCGCGCCCCTCTTCGATGTCCATGCCGTTTTCCGCCACATTGCTGTTGGACCCGACCGACACGTACAGCTTGCTGCCGTCCGCGTTGGCGATCAGGTTCTTGGTCCAGTGGTGGTTGATGCCGGCGGGCAGGTCGGTGACGTGCACGCCAGGGGCTTGAATCTGCGTCTGGCCGGGCTGGTACGGAAAGCGCAGCACGGCGTCGGCATTGGCCACGTAAAGCTGGTTGCCGACCAGCGCCATGCCGAAAGGCGAGTTCAGGTTTTGCAGCAGCACGCTGCGCGTTTCCGCCACGCCGTCGTGGTCGGCATCGCGCAGCAGGGTGATGCGATTGGCGCTGGGCGTCTTGGCGCCGGCGCGCTTCATGACGATGCCCGCCGCCCATTCCTTGATGCCGCCGCCCGCGCCTTCGGGCTTGGGCGGCGCGTTGGTTTCCGCGACCAGCACATCGCCGTTGGGCAGTACGTAAAGCCAGCGCGGATGGTCCAGGCCGCTGGCGTACGCGTTAACGGCCAGGCCGGCGGCGGCCACGGGCTGTGCGCCGTCGGACCAGCCGACGGCCTTTGCGGTGTTGACGGTGGGGATCAGCGTGGAGTTGGGCGCAGGCAGCGTCGGGTTCGGACCCATGCCGGATTCCACGGGCAGGGTGGCGATTTCACCGCAGGCGGCAAGCGTGGCCAGGGCGGCCATCGCGCCGATCGTCAGGCCGGCCTTCGCCAGGGGGCGCGCGGTACGCGGGGTGGGCATGATGCGACTCCAGGCTGTGGATTCGCATCATCATACCTAGCCGGGTGCGCCGGGCATCGGTTCGGCCCGGGCGGGGCCTCGGATTGCCGCTGCCACGAGGGATCGCGGCCGGGCCCGCGTAGCCATTCACTTCACCAGCGTGACCGGTACCTCGGCAAGTTGCAGCACCTGGTTGGCGACGGACCCCATCAGGATGTTGACCAGCGTACCGTGACCGCGAGTGCCCATCACGATGCGGGCGCAGTGCTGGTCGCGGGCGTATCCGGCGATCTCGGTGGCAAGGTGGCCAAACAGTACCTGGCTGGTGTGGTCGGTGCCCGTCGCGTCCAGCAGTTGCCGCGCATCGTGCGTGGCCTCCTGGCCCTCGCGGGCGTAGAACTGGTCGATCATGTCTTGCGTGATCAGGCGCGACACGCCGGCGCGGCCATGCGTGGGTGTCTGGACGTTGACAAGGTGGATGCGCGCGGACGCCGCGCCTTCGGCCAATTGACGGGCATAGAGCACTGCGCGGTTGGCATTGTCGGAGCCGTCGACCGGGACAAGGATGTTCAACATGGTTGCTCCTGTGTGCGTTACTTGACCAACGTGACGGGCAGGTCTGTCAGGTGCACAACGCGCGTGGCGATGGACCCCATGAACAAAGACGATACCGAGCCCAGGCCGCGCGAGCCCATGTAGATTTCGTCCGCATCGGATTCCGCCGCCACGCGGATGATGGTGTCGGCGGGTTCGCCGACTTCGATGCGCACGTCGAACGGCACGCCGGCTTTGGTGAGAAGTTCGCTGCTGGCCCGAAGCGCGGCGCGGGCTTCGTCCTGGTGGTACGCATCAATGTCGGCTTGCGCCAGACCGCGTCCGATCTTGCCCGACTTGAGCGGAATCTGCACCGTCAGCAGCTCGACGTGCGCGACGGGATCGTAAGCACGTGCCGCCAGCAAGGCTTGGACGGCGTGCAGCGCGGGCGGCGAGCCGTCGACGGGTATCAGGATGCGTTTCATGCGCGTCTCCTTGGGTGCGAGCCTGGGCAGGCGGATTTTTCTACTGTATTCGAATTATTCGCCGGTTTCGGGCCAAAGAAGATGCGCTGGATCAAGCGGGGCGCAGACAGGGAGTTTGCCGCGGTGCGGGATGCTTGGGGTTTTTTCACCCCGATTTTTCGCCTGCAATGTCGACCGAGGGCCGCCGCTACCGCCAGCGCGCGGGAGTTTGAGCGACTGCCACGCCCGGCGCCCAAAGCCGGTCCGCCAGGGCGGCCACGGCCGGCGCGTGGCCGGTCGTCTCCAGTTGGCAGATGGCGTGGGGGTGGTGGTCGGTGGCGGGGTCGCCACGGTCCGAGCGGCTTTGGTCCGAGGTGCCTTGGTCCGGGACGGTCTTGCCCGGGTCGGCTGTGCCAGCGGCGCCAGAGCGCAACAGCCGGCGTTGCTGCAACTGGTGCTTGAGCCAGCGGGCGACGGGCGCGCCCGTTTCCAGCAACGGCACGCCAGGGCCGGCCGCCGCCTGGATCGCGTCGCGCAAAAAGGGAAAGTGGGTGCAGCCCAGCACCAGCACGTCGGCCCCGGCCGCGCGCAGTTCCTCGACGGGCGCGCGCACCGCCGCCTCCACCTCGGGGCCTGACAATTTGCCTTGTTCCACCAGCGCCACCCATTCGGGGCAGGGCCGCAATACGATGCGCACCTCGGGCGCCTCGCGCTGGACCAGCGTGGCGAACTTGGGGCTGGCCAACGTGCCGGTCGTGGCGAACACGCCGACCACGCCGCTATGCGTCAGATGCGCGGCCGGCTTGATGGCGGGCTCTACGCCGATGATGATCAGGTCGGGGTATCGCGCGCGCAGCGGCGCGATGGCGGCGGCGGTGGCGGTGTTGCATGCCACGACCATGGCCTTGGCCTGCCGCGAGACAAAATAGTCCGCCATGGCGTAGGCGCGCTGCAACACGAAGTCCTGAGTTTTGTCGCCATACGGCACGTGGGCCGAGTCGGCCACGTACAGCAAGGATTCATCGGGCAGGGCGTCACGAATGGCGCGCAACACGCTCAGGCCGCCAACGCCGGAATCGTATACGCCGATGAGGGAATCACAAGACATGGTGGCAACGCAAAAAGGAAAGACACGTGCCGCGCAGTGTAGCGCTGCGAGCAGGGCGTCCGGGCCGTGGTCCGGCCCGTCGTCCGGCCCCTAGTCCGAGTCCGATCCTGGACCTGTACCCGATCCCAGACCTGAAGCTGATCCTGTGCCCGAGCCCGAGCCCGAACCCGAACCCGAACCCGAACCCGAGCCCGAACCCGAGCCCGAACCCGGAGCTGAACCCGAACCCGAACCCGGAGCTGGCGCTGAACCCGAACCCGACTCCGCGCCTTCGAACCCGCCTTCGCCCGCGCCGACGCCTTCCGCGCGATGCCGGCGCACTTCGTCGATCAGCTTGCGGGTCGCGCCCGACAGCGGCGCATCGCGCCAGATCAGCTTCAGCGCGGCGCGCAGCGCCACCGGGCCGGTCACGTTGACGTACACCACGCCTTCGATGTTCACGCGCCGCAATGACGCGGGCACAAGCGACACGCCCAGCCCCGCCGCCACCAGGCTCAAGGTGGACAGCATGCGCGGCGCTTCCTGCACCACGCGCGGGCTGAAGCCCGACGCGCTGCATGCCGTGATGATGGCGTCGTACAGGCCCGGGCCGCTGTGCCGCCGATACAGAATCAGGGATTCCTCGGCCAGCTCGGACAGCGCGATCTGCTGTCGCGCGCGCCCCTTGACGGCGGGATGGTCGGCGGGAAAAGCGGCCAGCATGGTTTCTTCCAGCACCGTCTCCTCGGCCACGCCCGGCGTGCTGGCATACGCGCCGCGAATGAAAGCCACGTCGACCCGGCCTTCACTGACCGCATCGCGCAGTTCGCCCGAGCTGCTTTCTTCCAGCACCAGCCGCACATTGGGCGCGCTTTCCCGAAAACGGCGGATGACCGACGGCACGAAGGGATGGAACGCCGCCGACCCGGTAAACCCCACCGTCAGCCGGCCGGCTTCGCCCTGCGAGACCCGGCGCACGCCGTCCACCGCCTGATCGACCAGCGCAAGAATGCTGCGCGCGTCTTCCTTCAAGGCACGGCCGCTTTCGGTGAGCTCCATGCCGCGCGGCAGGCGATGAAACAGGGTCACGCCAAGCTCCTGTTCCAACACGCGTATCTGTTGGCTCAGCGGGGGCTGGCGGATGCCCAGCCGCGCCGCGGCCTTGGTCAGGTGAGCTTCCTCGGCGACGGCCAGGAAGTAGCGCAGCAGGCGCAGGTCTACAGATGCCATATGCAGGGAATATGATTGTTTGCGTGGTCATATATTAGACATTATCCAAGCCGAAGAGTAGGCTGCGAGCCTTGATTTTCCGCTGTCGCCGCGCGCGTTTCGCGTGGTGTGAACGACGCGCCAGCCCTTGCCCCGCCGGCCTTGCCCCGGCTTACGACCCTATGAATGCAGCACCCTTGACCCCCGACGCCGCCACGCGGCCGCCGCCCACTTGCGGGCAATTGTTCACCGGTTTCCTGATGCTTGGCCTGACCGCTTTCGGCGGCGCGTTGCCCCTGGCGCGCCGCATGGTCGTTGAAAAGCACGGCTGGTTGAGCGGCCCCGAATTCACCGACCTGCTGGGGCTGTGCCAGTTTCTGCCCGGCGGCAACATCATCAACCTGTCGGTGGCGCTGGGCATGAAGTTTCGCGGGCCGCGTGGCGCGTTCGCCGCCTTGATGGGGCTGATTCTTGCACCGTCGGCCATCGTCATTTTGTTGGGCATGGTGTACGACCGCTTTCAGAACGATCCGCATATCCAGCACCTGTTCGCCGGCCTGGCTGCGGCGGCGGCGGGGCTGCTGATTTCGATGGCGGTCAAGATCGGCGTGCCGGTCATCAAGCGCCGCGACTGGCTGGCGGGCGTGGTGGCAACGCTGTGCTTCGTGGCCGTGGCGGTGCTGCGCATTCCGCTGTTGCCCACCATGGCGGTGCTGACGCCGTTGAGCATCCTGCTGGTCTGGAGGCAACGTCGATGATCCACACACTGATTGCCCTGGCCCTGATCTTTTCCCAGCTATCGGTGCTGGCGTTTGGCGGCGGCAACACGATCCTGCCCGAGATGCAGCGCCAGGTCGTGGACGTGCACGGCTGGATGACGGCGGCCGACTTTTCGGCGCTGTTCGCGCTGGGGCAGGCCGCGCCGGGGCCGAACCTGATGGTGGTCACGCTGGTGGGCTGGCATGTGGCCGGTTGGTGGGGCATGTTGGTCACCACCATCGCCAAGTTCGGCCCGTCGTCGCTGATCACCATCGTGGCGCTGGGCTTGTGGGAACGCTTCAAGGACCGCCCATGGCGGGGCGTGATCCAGGCGGGTATTTTTCCGATGACGGTGGGGTTGGTCGCGGCCAGTGCGGCGTTGATCACCGAGGCGTCCGTGCACTCGTGGCTGCTGGCCGCGATCACCACCGTCGTGGCGGTACTGGGCAGCACCACGCGCATTCACCCGCTATGGCTGTTGTTTGGCGGCGCGCTGGTGGGTTTGTTGGCGATCGGTTAGCGTAGGCGCTTGCCTAGCGCAGGAGCCCCCATGACCCAACCGAGTACGACCAAACCTCGGATTGAAGAACCAAAGGACGGCGAACAAAAGGTTCGGACGGCGCAGCCCGACGAAGCGGATCGGGGCGATACCGATCGGGACAACGGTGAGCCGGTCGACGCAGAGCCGGGCGAAGCCGAGCCCGACCACGCCAAGCCCGATCACGCCAAGCCGAACGACGGCCACGGCGCCTCAGTTGACCGCCTGCCCTTTTTTCACGCGCATCGACGCCTGATGTTGTGCGGCATGCTGTTCCTCGCGGTGGGCGGCGGCGCGTACGCGTGGGGGCGTTCAGTCAGCCTGGCGCTATTGCTGGGCTTCGATGCCGCCGCGCTGGTGTTCCTGGTGCTGACGGCGCGGGTGTTCGGCAAGGCCAGCCCCGCTTCAATGCGCGTGCAGGCCCGGCAGCAGGACGTGGGCCGTTTCGGCGTGCTCTGGAGCAGCGTGGCCTTGTCCTGCATGGTGTTGATGGCGCTGTGGGTCGAACTGCACGGCGAAAGCAGCTCGGGCGGCGCACTGGATATCCTGGCGGCGGGCGCGACCATCGTGCTGTCGTGGCTCTACATGAACATGATTTTTGCGCTGCACTATGCGCATGGCTACTACGGCCATCGGACCGGCGCGCACAAGGGCCTGGATTTTCCCGGCACGCAGGAACCGGACTACTGGGACTTTGCGTATTTTGCGTTGGTGCTGGGCATGACGTTCCAGGTGTCGGACGTGCAGATCGTCAACCGCCGCGTGCGCCGCATGGCGTTGATGCACAGCGTGATCGCGTTCTTCTTCAACGTGTTCATCATCGCAATCAGCGTGAACGTGGCGGCGGGAAAAGCATAGCGAGAGCGGAGAGGGAATGCCCCCACGCGGCGCACGCTAGGCGCGCTTGCTGGCCCCCGAGGGGGCGCCTCCCGCCTTGGGGCGGCCCGCGCCGCAGGCGTCGGGGCCTTCGCGATCAGGCGGCGGCGCCCAATCTCCACAGCGAGGTGACTTCCTTTGAGCGCGCGGCGTACAGCGGGTCGCTGGGGTCTTTGGCGCGGGCGTGCGTGGGGCGGGTGTCCAGGCGTTCGATGACGCGCAGGCCGGCCGTGTCGATCATTTCAAGCAGCTGTTCGCGCGTGCGCAGGCCCAGGTGCTCGGCCAGGTCAGACAGGATCAGCCAGCCTTCGCCGTTGGGCGTCAGGTGCGCCGGCAGCCCGTTCAAAAAGCCGCGCAGCATGCGGCTGTCGGGGTCGTACACGGCTTGCTCCACCGGCGAGCTGGGGCGCGCGGGCAACCACGGCGGGTTGCAGACCACCAGCGACACCCGGCCTTCGGGGAACAGGTCGGCGTCAACCACGTCGACCTGTTTGTCCAGGCCCAGTCGTTCCAGGTTTTCGCGGGCGCACGCCAACGCGCGCGGGTCCTGGTCGGTGGCGATGACGCGCTTGCCGCCTCGGCGTGCAATCACGGCCGCCAGCACGCCGGTGCCCGTACCGATATCGAACGCCACGCTACCGCGCGGCATCGGCGTATTCGCCACCAGATCCACATACTCGCCGCGCAGCGGCGAGAACACGCCGTAGTGCGGATGGATGCGGTTGTTCAATGCGGGGATCTCAACGCCCTTCTTGCGCCATTCAAACGCGCCGATCAGGCCCAGCAGCTCGCGCAGCGACGCCACATAAGGCTCGTCGGCCGGGCCGTGCGCTTCTTCGCAGGCCTGGCGCGCATCGGGCGCGCGGCGCAGCGAAATGCCGTGGCCGGCGTCAAACGGAATCAGCAGCATGCCCAGGATGCGGGCGCGCTGCGATTGGATCTGGCGATGCTGGTTGAACGCTTCCAGCATGGTCTCGACCGGCTTGCGCGGGCGCTTGTCCACGCGCCGCGTCATGGCCAGCAGCAGCTGGCGGGCGTTCTGGAAATCTCCGCGCCACAGCAGGCCCACGCCTTCGCACGCTTGGCGGTACGCCATGTCGGCGGTCAGTTTGTCGTCTACCACCACCACGCGCTTGGGCGGCGTTGCGCCGGTTTCAGAGCGCCAGCGGGCGGAATGGGGGACATCGTTTTCAACCCAGTGCAATTCGGGGGCGCTCAATGTGTCGCTCCAGCAAGGACGGGGGAAGGGGTAAGGATCATGGGGACCAATAAAAAAAGATAGGGCGCGGGCTGCCAATGTAGCAGCTTCGCGCCCCGGGGCGGGCGCGCGGCACGCCGGCCGCCGCGCGCAACACGCATCAGTGGAAAAGGACCACTGCCTTTTGCAGCGTGATCCAGATGCCCCAGGCCAGCGGGATGCCCACGCAGGCCCAGGCAAACAGCACCAGCACGGCGGGTGTGCGGAACGTGGACGCGCCCACGCCGTGCGTTTCGGCGGCGGCCGCGCGCTCGTGCGCCAGCGCTTTTTCATGCGCCAGCTCGTCATCCGACATGAAGTACTTCGGATTGACCGGGCGTATCGCCAGGTTGCACAGGAAGCCCAGCACCAGCATGCCCGCCAGGATGTACATCGTGATGTCGTACACCTGCGCGCGCGGCACGCCGATCGACAGCTGGTATTCGCGGATATAGTTCACCAGCACCGGGCCGAAGATACCGGCCGCCGACCACGCCGTCAGCAGGCGACCGTGAATGGCGCCCACCATCTGCGTGCCGAACAGGTCCGCCAGATACGCGGGTACGGTGGCGAAGCCGCCGCCGTACATGGACAGAATCACGCAGAACGCGGCCACGAACAGCGCCAGCGCGCCGATGTGGGCCGTCCAGGGAATGGCGGCGTACAACACGAAGCCCAGCACGAAGAAGATCAGATACGTCATCTTGCGGCCCAGCTTGTCCGACAGGCTGGCCCAGAAGAAGCGGCCGCCGATGTTGAACAGGCTGAGCAGGCCCGTGAAACCGGCCGCAATGGCGGCGATGGCGGCCAGTTGATCCTTGTCCAGCTGGCCAAAGCCCAGTTCCGGCTTGTTGATCAGCCCGCCGCCGAACACCTCCTGCAACAGCGGCGACGCCATGCCCAGAATGCCGATGCCGGCCGTGACGTTCAGGCACAGCACCAGCCACACCAGCCAGAACTGCGGCACGCCCCAGACGCGCTTCACGTGCACGTGGCCCTTGGTGATCATGGCGTTGTTGGCATGCTTGGCCGGGGCGGTCCACCCTTGCGGCTTCCAGCCCGTGGGCGGCACGCGGTAACCCAGCGCACCCGACATCATGAACACGAAATACACCACGGCCATGGTCAGAAACGTTTGCCACACGCCCGGCGAGGTCGGCGTGGCGAAGTGGCGCATCAGCAAGTCGGCCAGCGGGGCGCCGATCATCGCGCCGCCGCCAAAGCCCATGATGGCCATGCCGGTGGCCATGCCGCGCCGGTCGGGAAACCATTTGATCAGCGTGCTGACGGGCGAGATATACCCCAGCCCAAGCCCGATGCCGCCGATGACCCCCGAGCCCAACCACAGCATCCACATCTGATGCAGGTACACGCCGATGGCGGAAATGACCAGGCCGCCGCACCAGCACACAGCCGACACCACGCCCGCCTTGCGCGGGCCGGCGCGTTCCAGCCAGCCGCCCCACAGCGCCGCCGAGCACCCCAGCAACACGAAGAACAGGGTGTACATCCACCCCATGGTTGAAATTTTCCAGTCGCAGCTGGTGGTGAACAACTCGGCCACCAGGCTCATGTCGGCCGGGCAGGCCAGCGGCTTGGCGCCGCCCACCACTTTGGACAGCGGCAGCCAGAACACCGAAAAGCCATAGGCCATGCCGATGCACAGGTGGATGGCCAGGGCGGCCGGCGGCACCAGCCAGCGCGAGAAACCCGGCCCGGCGATGGTGCGTTCTTTATCAAAAAAGCCCGGCTTAGCGCCGGGCAGGTCCAAGGTGGCGGTGCTTTCCATGTAGTCTCCTCGATGGGTGCGGCTTTATCGCCGCTATGTTTTGTTTTGACTGCGGGTAAAGCGGTGGCGCCCGGCTAGTTCACGCGGGGCGCGGGCGTCAGGCGCTGGCGGTTCTGCGTGACCGCGTCCAGCACCAGCGGATGCAATTGTTCGTCGCCGGCATCGCCGTTTGGGGTGGCCGCCAGGAAGCCCAGCAGCTCGTTGCGCATGCGCGGTTCCCAGAACTTGTGGATATGGTTGGCCACGCCTTCCAGCGCTTCGTGGCGGTCCGGCATGGCGTCAAAGAACTGGCCGATGCGGTTGGCCATGCGGATCAGGTTGCCGATTTCCATTGCGAGTCAGGGTCCGGTTCAAGTGCGATTCAGGATGCGATTCAAGGTGCGATTCAAGGTGCGCTTCAACCCGCGCTTCAGGCGATGAATCGTTCGGGGTGCGAATACAGCGTGGCGTCGTCGCCGCGTAAAAAGCCCACCAGGCTGACGTTGGCGTCTTGCGCCAGACGGATGGCCAGCGCCGTGGGGGCGGACACCGCGGCCAGCACGGCCACCCCGGCCGCCGCCGTCTTCTGCACCATTTCAAAACTGGCGCGGCTGGACACCAGCACGATGCCGTTACCGCCGTGCATCGCCTGTCGTGCCAACGCACCGATCAGCTTGTCCAGCGCGTTGTGGCGGCCCACGTCTTCGCGCAGCAGCGCCACGGCGCCGTCGCCGCCCGCCCAGCCGGCCGCGTGCGTGGCGCCCGTGATGTCGTGCAGCGCCTGGCGCGCGCGCATGTCGCGCATGGCGGCCAGCACCGCGCGGATGCGCACGGCCGACCCGTTCGTCACGGGCGCCACCGGCCGCAGCACTTCCGGCAGCGTTTCCACGCCGCACAGGCCGCAGCCGGTGCGTCCGGCCATGGCGCGCCGCCGCGTTTTCAAGCGCACTTCGCAAGCGCTGGAAATTTCCACCTGCACCACGATGCCATCGCATTGCGGCAGCACATCAATGCCGCGCACATCGCTGACGCTGTCGATGATGCCTTCCGACAGCGAGAAGCCCACGGCAAAGTCTTCCAGGTCGGCCGGCGTGGCCAGCATGGTGGCGTGGCTGATGCCGTTGAATTCCAGCGCCACCGGCGTTTCCTCGGCAACGAAATCCGATTCGGCGGCGGGGGCGATGGCCCCGCCCCGCACGCGCGTGACCTGGGTCGGCGTGCAGTCGGGGCGGGGCGGCTGGGGCGTTGTCTGGGAAGTCATGGCATCCGGGGCAGTGGCTGGCAGGCGGTCATTTCCCGGTCAGCGCCGCTTCGTTCTCGCGCGATCGCTCGCGCAGCAGCTTTTGCTGGATGTCGGCAAAGCGCGACCATTGGCGTTGCCATTCCGAAGGCTGGGACACGCGCGTCACCTGCACGGCCGTGACCTTGTATTCGGGGCAGTTGGTCGCCCAGTCCGAGCTGTCCGTCGTGACGACGTTGGCGCCTGACTCGGGAAAGTGGAACGTGGTGTATACCACGCCCGGCTGCACCCGGTCGGTCAGCGTGGCGCGCAGCACCGTTTCGCCGGCGCGGCTCTGGATGCCGACCCAATCGCCTTCGGCCACGCCCCGATCCTCGGCGTCTTGCGGATGCAGTTCCAGCACGTCCTCGCCATGCCACATCACGTTGGGCGTACGCCGCGTCTGCGCGCCCACGTTGTATTGCGACAGGATGCGGCCCGTGGTCAAGAGCAGCGGGAAACGGCGCGTGCTGCGTTCGTCGGTGGGCACGTACTTGGTGATCATGAACTTGCCCTTGCCGCGCACGAACGTGTCGATGTGCATGATGGGCGTGCCGTCCGGCGCATCGTCATTGCACGGCCATTGCAGGCTGCCCAGCTTGTCCAGCTTGTCGTAGCTGACGCCTGCGAACGTGGGCGTCAGCCGCGCGATTTCCTCCATGATTTCGCGCGGGTGCGTGTAGTTCATGGGGTAGCCCAACGCGTTGGACAAGGCTACCGTCACTTCCCAATCCGACTTGCCGTTCTTGGGTTCCATCACCTTGCGCACGCGCGAGATGCGGCGTTCGGCGTTGGTGAAGGTGCCGTCTTTTTCCAGGAACGACGAGCCCGGCAGGAACACGTGCGCGTACTTGGCGGTCTCGTTCAGGAACAGGTCCTGCACCACGATGCACTCCATGGCCGCCAGCGAGGCCGCCACGTGCTGCGTGTTGGGGTCGGACTGCACGATGTCTTCGCCCTGGCAGTACAGGCCCTTGAACGAGCCGCCCAATGCCGCTTCGAACATGTTGGGAATGCGCAGGCCGGGTTCCGGTTGCAGGGTCACGCCCCAGTCGCGTTCGAATTGCGCGCGCACGGTGTTGTCGGAAATGTGGCGATAGCCGGGCAACTCGTGCGGGAACGAGCCCATGTCGCACGAGCCTTGCACGTTGTTCTGGCCGCGCAAGGGGTTCACGCCCACGCCCTCGCGGCCGATGTTGCCGGTGGCCATGGCCAGGTTGGCAATGGCCATCACGGTGGTGGACCCTTGGCTGTGTTCGGTCACGCCCAGGCCGTAGTAGATGGACCCGTTGCCGCCGGTGGCGAACAGCCGCGCCGCGCCGCGCACGGCTTGCGCCGGCACGCCGGTGATTTCGGCCATGGCCTCGGGCGAGTTCTCGGGCAGCGATACAAAGTCGCGCCATTCGTTAAAGGCCTTGGCTTCGCAGCGTTCGGCCACGAAGGCCTCGTCGATCAGCCCGTCGGTGGCGATCACGTGGGCCAGCGACGACAGCAGCGCCGTGTTGGTGCCCGGCCGTACCTGCAAGTGATAGTCGGCCTTGATGTGCGGCGAGCTGACCAGTTCGATGCGGCGCGGATCAATCACGATCAGGCGCGCGCCCTGGCGCAGGCGGCGCTTCAAGCGCGAGGCAAACACCGGGTGCCCGCTGCTGGGGTTGGCGCCCATCACGATGACCACGTCGGTGTGCATGACCGAATCAAAGGTCTGCGTGCCGGCCGATTCACCCAGGGTCTGCTTCAGGCCGTAGCCGGTGGGCGAATGGCAGACGCGTGCGCAGGTGTCCACGTTGTTGGTGCCGAAGGCCGCGCGCACCAGCTTTTGCACCAGCCAGGTTTCTTCGTTGGTGCAGCGCGACGACGTGATGCCGCCGACCGCGTCGCGGCCGTACTGGCTTTGGATGCGGCGAAATTCCGACGCCGCGTAGTTGATGGCCTCGTCCCAGGACACTTCCTTCCAGGAATCGGTGATGTGCTTGCGGATCATGGGCTTGAGCACGCGTTCCTTGTGCGTGGCGTAGCCCCATGCAAAGCGGCCCTTCACGCACGAGTGGCCGCGGTTGGCCTGCCCGTCTTTCCAGGGCACCATGCGCACCACTTCCTGCCCCTTCATCTCGGCCTTGAAACCGCAGCCCACGCCGCAGTACGCGCAGGTGGTGATGACCGAGTGTTCGGCCTGACCCATCATGATGACGGTCTTTTCCTGCAACGTAGAGGTCGGACAGGCCTGCACGCAGGCGCCGCAGGACACGCATTCGCTATCCAGGAACGGCTGGTCCTGCCCGGGCGACACGCGCGATTCAAACCCCTTGCCCGAGATCGTCAACGCAAACGTGCCTTGCGTTTCTTCGCAGGCGCGCACGCAGCGGTTGCAGACGATGCACTTGGACGCGTCGTAGCTGAAGTAGGGATTGGAATCGTCGACCTTGGCGTCCAGGTGGTTGGCGCCGTCATAGCCGTAGCGCACGTTGCGCAGGCCCACCACGCCGGCCATGTCCTGCAATTCGCAGTCGCCGTTGGCGGGGCAGGTCAGGCAGTCCAGCGGGTGGTCCGAGATGTACAGCTCCATCACGCCGCGCCGCAGTTCGTGCAGCTTGGGGGTTTCGGTGACCACCACCATGCCGTTTTCGGCTGGCGTGGTGCAAGACGCGGGATAGCCGCGCCGGCCCTCGATCTGCACCAGGCAAAGGCGGCACGACCCAAAGGGTTCAAGGCTGTCGGTCGCGCACAGCTTGGGGATGTTGATGCCGGCCTCGGCGGCCGCGCGCATCACCGACGTACCCTCGGGCACGCAGATTTCCTGGCCGTCGATGGTCAGGGTAATGGTGTTGGCGGACTCGCGCGCCGGGGTGCCCAGGTCGCGGTCGCGCTTGATGACGGTCTCTAGCATGGTCGTCTCTCGGGTTCAGGCCGCGTGCGCGGCAGACTGCGAGGACTCGATGCCGAAGTCCTGCGGAAAATGGTTCAGCGCGGACAGCACGGGGTAGGGCGCCATGCCCCCCAGCGCGCACAGCGAACCGCCCATCATCGTGTCGCACAAGTCACGCAGCAGGTGCACCTGTTGTTCGCGCTGCGCGGGGCTGACGCCGCCGGCCGCGATCTTGTCGATGGTCTCAACGCCGCGTGTGGAACCGATGCGGCACGGTGTGCACTTGCCGCAGGATTCAATCGCGCAGAACTCCATGGCGTAGCGAGCCATGCGCGCCATGTCCACGGTGTCGTCAAACGCGACGAGCCCGCCGTGGCCGATCATGGCCGAGATCTGTATGTAGGCTTCGTAATCCAGCGGCACGTCCCATTGCGATTCGGGCAGATAGGCGCCCAGCGGGCCGCCCACTTGCACGGCGCGCAACGGCCGGCCGCTGGCGCTGCCGCCGCCGAAGGTGTAGAGCAGGTCACGCAGGCTAAGGCCGAACGCCTTTTCCACCAGGCCGCCTTGCCTGACGTTGCCGGCCAGTTGGAACGGCAAGGTGCCATGCGAGCGGCCCACGCCGTAATCGCGGTAGTAGGCGGCGCCCTTGGCCAGGATGATGGGCACGGTGGCCAGCGATATCACGTTGTTGATGACGGTGGGCTTGCCGAACAGGCCCGAGATCGCGGGCAGCGGCGGCTTGGCGCGCACCACGCCGCGCTTGCCTTCCAGGCTTTCCAGCAGCGAGGTTTCTTCGCCGCAGATGTAGGCGCCCGCGCCCTTGCGCACTTCCAGGTCGAAGCGGCGTCCGCTGCCGTGCACGTCGGCGCCCAGCCAGCCGACGCTGCGCGCGCGGGCGATAGCGGCTTGCAGGGTATCGATGGCGTGCGGGTATTCCGAGCGCACGTAGATGTAGCCGTAGGTGGCGCCCACGGCCAGCCCGGCAATCGTCATGCCTTCGATCAGCACATAGGGGTCGCCCTCCATCAGCAGGCGGTCGGCGAAGGTGCCCGAGTCGCCTTCGTCGGCGTTGCACACGATGTACTTCTGGTCGCTGGGCGTGCCCGCCACCGTTTTCCATTTGATGCCGGTGGGAAACGCCGCGCCGCCGCGTCCACGCAGGCCGGAGGTGACCATCTCGTCGATGATGGCGGCCGGGTCCATTGCCAGCGCCCGCTTCAGGCCCGCCAGGCCGCCGTGCGCGGCGTAGTCCTGCAAGGACAGGGGGTCAATCACCCCGACGCGGGCGAAGGTCAGGCGTTCTTGCTGTTTCAGGTAGGGGATGTCTTCGGTCAGGCCCAGGCACAGCGGGTGTACCGGGGCGGCGCCGGCGGCGTTGTCGTGGTGCGTCAGCCAGCCGGCATCGAACAAGCCGGCCACGTCTTCGACCGCCACGGGGCCGTAGGCGACGCGGCCGTTGGGCGTGGCCACTTCCACCAGCGGTTCCAGCCACAACAAGCCACGCGATCCATTGCGCACGACCTGCACGGCCAGGCCGCGCGCATCGGCGATGCGTTCGACCTCGCGCGCCACCGCGTCCGCGTCCATGGCCAGCGCGGCCGCGTCGCGCGGCACGTAGATGACGACGGGGGCGCTCATGGGGTGGTCTCCTGCGGTTGGGCCAACGCGCGCGCCAACAAGCGGTCCAGCTTCTCGGGCGTGACGCGGGCATGCGGCCGGCCATCGATCATGATGGCGGGCGACTGCGCGCATAGCCCCAGGCAGTAAACGGGTTCCAGCGTGAAATTGCCGTCGGCGGTGTGGGCATGAAAATCGCAGCCCAGATGCGCGCGGGCATGGGCGGCCAGCTGTTCGCCGCCCATCGCCTGACAGGACTCGGCGCGGCACACTTCCAGCGTGTGGCGCGCGGCCGGCTGGCTGCGAAAGTGCGGGTAGAACGTGATGACGCCGTGGACTTCGGCGCGGGACAGGTTCAGGGCCTCGGCGATGGTTTGCACCGCTTCGGCCGGGATACAGCCCAGTTCATGCTGCACCTGATGCAGCACCGGCAACAAGGGGCCGGGCAGATCTTTCAGCCGCGCAACGATGCGGGCGGTGGTGGCAATGGCGGGGGTGGTGGACGCCTGGGCGGCGTCCAGAGCCAATTGGCCGCCCCGGGCGCCGCCGCTGGACGCCAAGTCGGATGTTGCCTCGCGCTGATGCACGGTGGTCTCCTCCAGTGTTGCTGGGCCCCTTGACGGGGTCTGTTGTGACGGTCGGGTTCGGGTATTCCCAGGCAATTAATATGCTTTTAAAAACATAATAAAAACCAGTCCGCCGCGTTATTTGTGTACTCTAACCACGTACTTGAACGCCTTCAATAAGAAATAAATGACATATAAAAATGACATATAAGTTCCGAATCGGGCTGCGGCCGCAATGGACCTTGGGCGGGGGCGAGGACACGGCTCCTTTGCCCTTGCAGGACATGCTGGCGCTGTTGGCCGCCATCGACGCCACGGGCAACATCACCGGCGCGTGCCGCGCATGCGGGCTGTCTTACCGCCATGCCTGGGGCGTGCTGCGGCGCTTTGAAACGCTATTTGGCACGCAGCTGCTGGTGACGAACCGGCGCCAGGGCACGCAGTTGGCGCCGTTCGCGCAGCGCCTGCTGTGGGCCAACCGCCGCATCGAAGCGCGGCTGATGCCCACGCTGGACAGCATGGCGTCGGAATTGCAGGAAGAACTGGAAAAGCTGCTGCCCGAAAGCGGCCCGCATCTGCGGCTGCACGCCAGCCACGGCTTCGCGGTGGAATCGCTGATGCAGCACATGGGCGGCAGAAAGCCCGGGCTGGAACTGCGCTATCGCACCGCCATCGAGGCGCTGGCTTCGCTAGAGCGCCACGAATGCGATCTGGCCGGTTTCCAGGTGCCGCTGGGCGACTTTGAAGCGCCCATCATGGAACGCTACGCGCAGTGGCTGCACGCCGATGAATACCTTCTGATCCATCTGGCCGTGCGCAACACCGGCTTGTTCGTCACGGCGGGCAACCCCAAGCAGATACGCGGCATGGCCGACCTGGCGCGCCCGGATGTGCGCTTCGTCAACCGCCAGATCGGGTCCAGCACGCGTTACCTGGTCAGCTTGATGCTTCAGCGCGCAGGCGTGTCGATTGGCGAAGTCCAAGGCTACGAAACCAACGAATTCACCCATATGGCGATTGCCGCGCATATCGCCAGCGGCATGGCGGACACGGGCGTGGGCGTGGAAACCGCCGCCTGCCGTTTCGGGCTGGACTTCATCCCGCTGGTGCGCGAACGCTACTTCTTTGCCATCCGCAAGTCGGCACTGGAAACGCCCGCCATGCAAGACCTGCTGTCGATCATGCGCAGCGCCGACTATGTCGGCTACGTGGGGCAGCTGGTGGGTTACGACGCCAAGGACACCGGCCGCCTGCAAACCCTGGAAGAGGCCTTCGCCTAGGGCCGCCGCCCGGGACGCCGCTTGCCGATATATGATCGCCCCATGAGCAAAGTGATTTTCCTTGCCGACCGCCGGTCCGACCGTTCGGCCTGGCCCGCGCCCGGCGAACTTCCGGCCGACGGCCAGCCCGCGCTGGACCGGCGCGCGCGTCCGCTGCGCGACCTGCGCATTTCCGTGACGGACCGCTGCAACTTCCGCTGCACCTACTGCATGCCGCGCGAAGTGTTCGACGCCAGCTATACCTTCATGCCGCATTCGGCGCTGTTGTCGTTTGAAGAAATCAGCCGCCTGGCCGGCATCTTTACGCAACTGGGCGTGGAAAAGATCCGCCTGACGGGCGGCGAACCGCTGCTGCGAAAACATATCGAAAACCTGGTCGGCCAATTGGCGGCGCTGCGCACGCCGGCGGGCCAGCCGCTGGACCTGACGCTGACCACCAACGGCAGCGTGCTGGCGCGCAAGGCGGCCGCGCTGAAAGCCGCCGGGCTGACCCGCGTCACCGTCAGCCTGGACGCGCTGGACGCGTCGATGTTCCAGGATATGAGCGACAGCGGCTTCACGCCCGACGACGTGCTGCGCGGCATTGACGCCGCCGCGGACGCGGGCTTGGCGCCGGTCAAGGTCAACATGGTGGTGCGGCGCGGCCTGAACGACGGACAGATCCTGCCCATGGCCGAACGCTTCCGGCACAGCGGGCACATCCTGCGCTTTATCGAATACATGGACGTGGGCAACACCAACGGCTGGAACCTGTCTGAAGTGGTGCCCAGCCAGGAAGTGCTGGACCGCATCGGCGCGGCCTACCCGCTGGAACCGGTGCAGTCCGCCGACATGGGGCGCGTGGCCGAGCGCTGGCGCTATCTGGACGGCGGTGGCGAAATCGGCGTCATTTCCAGCGTCACCCACGCATTCTGCGGCGGCTGTACGCGCGCGCGCCTGTCGCCGGAAGGCAAGCTGTTTCTGTGCCTGTTCGCACACGAAGGCTTTGACCTGCGCGCGCCGCTGCGCGATGGCGCCACCGACGCCGAACTGGCCGCGATGCTGGCCGGCATCTGGGGCGGGCGCGCCGACAATTATTCCGAACTGCGCGGCCGCAACATGGCGGACCCAACGCCGGACCCGGGCCGCAAAGTCGAAATGAGCTACATCGGTGGGTGACGCGTCGTTGCTGGCCCCTCGCATCGCCGGCTTGATTCTGGCGGGCGGGCAGGGCTCGCGCATGGCCCATCAGGACAAGGGCCTGGTGCTGTTGAACGGTGAGCCCATGGTGGCGCATGTCGCGCGCCGGCTGGCGCCGCAAGTGGCGCGGCTGATCATCAGCGCCAACCGCCATGCCGACCACTATGCGCGCTACGGCACGGTGGTGGCGGATAACGAACCGGGCTTGGAAAAATACCAGGGTCCGCTGCTGGGCATCGCGGCGGGGTTGGCCGCTGTGGCCGCAGTGGCGGATGTGGACTGGGTCGTGGTGGTGCCGTGCGACACACCGTTTCTTCCCGGCGATCTGGCCGCGCGCCTGGTCGACGCCGCGCAATCCGCGCAGGCGCCCATGGCCTATGCCATGGCAGGCGAACAGCGCCATTCGGCCTGCATGGCGCTGCGCCCATCGCTACTGCCGGGCTTGCGCGCCTACCTGCACGGCGGCGATCGAAAAGTCGGTCTATGGCAGGCGCGCGTAGGCGCCGTGGCGGCGCGCTTTGACGACGCGCCGCATGCCTTCATGAACGTGAATACGCCCGAAGAATTGGCCGAGGCCCAGCGCTACGCCAGCCAGTGCCGCAAGTCGTAATACGGCACGCGGTCGCCATCGTTGACCAGCACGTCGGCCGGCAGGCGCGCCAGGCCCGTGGCCCACGGCATCGAACTGATCACGCCCGAGCCTTGATGGCCGTAGGGCACCAATTCGGCGGTGCCTTCGGTGGCGACACGGCGCTGCACCCGCAGGAATTCCTCGCGTCCGTCCTTGCGCGGACTCTCGGTGCGCAGCGGCAGCAGGCTGACGGGCGGGAAGATCTCTTCGCGGCCTTGCATCCGGCGCACCAGCGGCGACACCAGCATGGCGAACACGGCGTAGGCCGACACGGGGTTGCCCGGCAGGCTGACGACGGGCTTGCCGTTGATCTGTGCCAAGGCCACCGGCTTGCCCGGTTTCATGCGCACTTTCCATAGCGACAACTCGCCGCCCAAGGTGGCCAGCGCGGGCTTGACCAGATCGCGTTCGCCCACCGACACGCCGCCCACGCTCAACACCAGATCGCAGTCGGCCAGCAGCGTCTTGAACGCGGCCAGCAGGTCTTCTTCGGTGTCGCGCGCGTGCAGCACGTGCACGGGCACGGCGCCCAGGCCGCGGGCCAACGCGGCCAGCATCGGGCCGTTGGAGTTGTAGATCTGTTCGGGGGCGCGGGGCGAGCCGGGCGGGACGAGTTCATCGCCCGTGGTCAGGATGCCCACGCGCAGCTGGCCGACCACCGGCACGGTGGCAAGCCCCTGCGAGGCCAGCAAGGCCACGTGCGCGGCTTGCAGCATGGCGCCGGCCGCAAGCAAGGGTGCGCCAGCCATCGTGTCTTCACCCCGGCGGCGGATATGCTGGCCGGGCGCGGGCTCACGCGAGATTTCCACGTGGTTGTCGGCTTCCACCGTGTCTTCCTGCATGACGACGGTATCGGCGCCGTCGGGAATCAGGCTGCCGGTGAACAGGCGGATGGCGTGGCCGGGCTTGAGCGGTTCGGGCACGTCGCCGGCATAGCAGCGTTGCTGGATCGGCAGGCGCGCGCCGGCTTGCCAATCGGCCACGCGCAAGGCGTAGCCGTCCATGGCGCTGTTGTCGGCGGGGGGGATGTCCACCGTGGCTTGCAGGTCGGTGGCCAGCACGCGGCCGGCGGCCTCGGTCAAGGCGATGTCTTCGCGGCGTTGCAGCGGCCCGGCCGCATTGGCCAGCAGGGTCTGGGCGTGATCAAAATCCAGCATGGGTCAGTGGTCTTCTTTCTGAGGCTTGAAGTGCGAGGCGAAATTGCACGGGCGGTGGGCGCTGTCGAACTGTTCACGCAGTATCTGCGCCCAGGCCGTTTCGCAGGCGTTGTTTGAACCGGGCAAGCAGAAGATCAGCGTCTGGTTGGCCGAGCCCGCGAACGCGCGCGACTGGATCGTTGAACTGCCGATCTCGGTGTACGAGAGTTGCCGGAACAGTTCGCCAAAGCCGGGAATCTCGCGGTCCAGCAGCGGCAGGATGGCAGCCGGCGTGTGATCGCGATGCGAAAAGCCCGTGCCGCCGGAGGTCAGGATGACCTGCACTTCGGGGTCGGCAATCCAGTCGCTGATGACGCGGCGGATCTGGTAGATGTCGTCGCGCACGATGTCGCGGCGCACGCACTGGTGGCCCGCATGCGCCAGGTTGTGGGCAAGCAGATTGCCGGAGGTGTCGTCGCCCGCGCTGCGGGTGTCGCTGACCGTCAGCACGGCGCAGGCCAGCGAGACGGGAATTTCTTCGCTCATTTGCTTTCCTTCGGTGGGGCGGTGTCTTCATCCCAGGCGTCGGTGCGGTCCTGGTCGGCCTGGCGTTGTTCTACCCAGAAGCTGTTGCCACCGGCCAGCGTCTCGCGCTTCCAGAACGGCGCGCGCGTCTTGAGCGCGTCGATGATGTATTCGCAGCCGCGAAAGGCATCGCCCCGGTGGGCGCTGGCCGCCGCCACGAACACGATCTGCGCATTGCGCGACAGCGCGCCCACGCGGTGCACGATGACGGTGCCGTCCAGCTTCCAGCGCTGGCGCGCGGTGTCGGCAATGGCTTCCAGCTCGCGCTCGCACATGCCGGGGTAGTGTTCCAGGTAGAGCGTGTCGGTGGGCGAGTCGGGCGCGTAGTCGCGCACATAGCCCACGAAGGTGACAATGCCGCCCACGCCGGACCCGGCGTTATCGCGTAGCGCCGCCGTCAGCGCGGCGGCGTCGAAATCGGCTTCCTGGACGCTGATCATGGCGTTCTCAGCCTCCGGTGACGGGTTCGAACACAGCCACTTCGTCGCCGGGCCGGATCGTTGCCGTGGGTTTGGAATGGGTTTGGTTGATGGCCAGTTTCAGGCGCGCAGCGGGCGCCAGCTGCGGGTAGCGTTCCCCCAGCGCGGCCAGCAATTGCGCGCCGGTGGACTCGCTGTCCAGCGGCCAGTCTTCACCGCGCTTGCCGACCAATTCCGCCACGCGGGCGAAGTACAGAAGATTAATCGTTGCGCCATTCACCGCTTTTTCCTCCGGCCTTGTACTTAAGGCGAACTTGTTCAACCACGATGCCCTTGTCGGCGGCCTTGCACATGTCGTAGATGGTCAGCGCGGCCACGCTGCACGCCATCATGGCTTCCATTTCCACGCCGGTCTTGTAGCTGGTGCGGCAGGTGGCCTGGATGTCGATGCGGTGCGCGGCGTCGTCCAGCGAGAAGTCCACGCCCACGAACGCCAGCGGCAGGCTGTGGCAAAGCGGGATCAGTTCCGCGCAGCGCTTGGCGGCCAGCACGGCGGCCACGCGGGCGGTGTTGAGCACTTCGCCCTTGCCCTTGCCCGGCTGCGTCAACAGGCCATAGGCCACGGCATTCATGCGCACGCTGGCCACGGCAATGGCCACGCGTTCGGTGTCCGTCTTGGCGATGACGTCGACCATGCGGACCTGGCCGGCTTCGTCCAGGTGGCTCAGGGTGGGGGTGGCAGATGACATTGGGAATCGGGATCGAGAATTGTTAATGTTTGAAAAGGGCGGTCCCGGCAGGCCGGGCAGGCCGCTGTTCCGCCTATGATAGACGAGCCCTAATCGGGGCGCGATAATCGCCATCAACTCGTCTCAGGAGACTCGCGATGCCCTTGCGGCGCCCCAAGCTTCGGTTCACCCGGCGCGCCGGCAAAATCTTGTTGGGCATAGTGGCGGTTGTGCTGATCCTTTGCGCAATTGCCGCCTGGCAAGTCCCGAAGGTGCTGCACAACGTGCTGACGGACGACGTGGCCAAGATGATCGGGCGCGACGTTTCGGTCGGCAAGATCACCTTCAATCCGTTCACGTTGACCATCCGCGCACGCGACCTTGCCGTGGCGCAACCGGGTTCGCAGACGCCGCTTCTGGCGCTGGCTGAAATGGATGTCAGCGCCGCGTGGAGCTCCTTGTTCTGGTTCGCTCCCGTCGTGGATCGGCTGACGCTGCGCCAGCCTACCATCGCCATCGTGCGCGAAGACGTCACGCGATTCAATTTCTCTGACATACAGCAACGCGTCGCGCAATTAACCGCCGCCCAGCCCGAAGAACCGCCCAAGCCCGATACCGGCCTGCCCCGGTTTTCGCTGAACAACATGGTGATCGAGGGCGGCGCCATCACGCTGGACGACAAGGTCACCGGGCGCAAACAGGTGGTGGACGAACTGGGCCTGGGCGTGCCGTTCATTTCCACCTTCGGCTATGCCACGGATATCGACGTGCAGCCGCGCGTGCACCTGCGCATCAACGGCAGCCCGTTTGACCTTACGGGCGTGGCGCGGCCGTTCGACAAGGTGCCGTCGTCCACCTTGCGCGTTGCGTTCAACGGCCTGCAACTGGAAAAGTGGGCCGACGTGTGGCCCATGCCGCTGCCGTTCAAGCTGGACAGCGCGCTGCTGGATTCGAACCTGCAAGTGGTGTTTGAACAGCCCAAGGACGCGCCGCCCAAGATACGTGTGGTGGGCGATCTGGCGCTGCGCCGCTTCGATCTACGCGATACCGACGGCGACACGCTGGCCGCCTGGAGCGCGTTGACCGTCACGCGTCTGGAACTGGAACCCATCGCGCGCCAGATGTATGTGGGCGAAGTGGGCCTGTGGGCGCCGCAGGTGCATGTGCGGCGCTACGCCAATGAACACCTGAACTGGCAGGACGTGGTGGTCAAGTTGAAGGCGCTGGGCGGCGTGGCCGCGACCGACACGCCCGTGGCGGACAAGCTCAAGCGCGACCTGGGGCTGAAGGTCGCGCCGAAGGCGCAGGAGGGCGCCGCGCCCGGCGCGGGCACCGGTGCTGCGCCTGCCACTGGCACCGGCACGGCACCGGCCACCGGCACCGCACCCGCCACCGGCACCGCACCGGCCACCGGCACCGCACCCGCCACCGGCACCGCACCCACGACCGATCCCGCACCCGCCCCAACGGCTCCGCCCGCGACGCCGCTCGCCGCGCCCGCGCCGTCCGAATGGAAGGTGACGCTGGACGCCTTCAACCTGCATGAAGGCGAGCTTTACCTGACCGATGCGGTCAGCAAGCTGGATTACGTCATGACCGGGATCGGCGCCACCGTGGAAGGCGTGGTGGTGCCCGAGGTCAAGAACCAGCCCATCGACCTGTGGCTGACGGTGGACAACAGCACTGACGGCGGCTGGATACGCGCGAAAGGCCCGCTGGAGTTGTCGCCGCTGTCGCTGGAACTGGGCGTGCGCTTGGGCAACATTGCCCTGGCTCCGTTGGCACCGGCCGTGCGCAGCGTGGCCCCCATCCTGCTGCAAGACGGCCGGCTGGCCGCCAACGCGCAGATCCACGTGCGCGAAAAAGGCGGCGCCATCGACGCCTCGGCCACCGCTGTCCAGGCCGACCTGACCCAGTTCAAGGCACGCGACGAAGCGCAAAAACCTCCGCTGGACATCGCGCTGCAATCGCTGCACGTCACGGCCGACCGCCTTGCCATGGGCCCGGGCCAAAGCCGCTTCACGCTGGCGGCGGCGGGCATCCAGGGCAACGGCAAGCTGAACCTGGCGGGCACGTTCACGCCGCAGCCGCTGACCTTCGCGTCGTCCGTCGACCTGTCCGACCTGAACGTCGCGCCGTTCGCGGCCTACGCCGCCGGCAGCCTGAACGCTACCGTGCGCGCCATTACGCTGGGGGCCAAGGGCGACGTGGCCTATGCCGCCGCCGCCGGCAACGCGCCCATGCGGGTCAACTGGAAAGGCGGCGTCGAGATCACCGGCGTTGACTTGCAAGACCGCGTCAACAACGACGACTTCCTGAACTGGAAGCGGCTGGCCTTTGCCGGCATGGACGTGTCCGTGGCGGGCGACAAGGTGGGCGCCAAGCTGGGCGACATCGCGCTGGAAGACTTCTACGGCCGCATTCTGTTGAATGCCCAGGGCCGGCTGAACGTGATGGACCTGGTGGCGGCGCCGGGCCAGGCGGGCGGCTCCATCACGCAGGACACGCAAACGCCGGGCCGCCAGTCGCCCGCCGCGCCGGCATCGTCGGCGGCATCCAAGGCGGCATCCCCGGCAGCCTCCAAAGGCGGCGACGGCGCGGCCATGCCTGACATCGCCGTCAACAGCGTCACGCTGTCGCGTGGCCGCATGACGTTTACCGACCGCTTCGTCAAACCCAACTATGTGGCCGAGCTGTCGGCCATCGAAGGTGCGATCTCGGCCGTGTCGTCCACCAACCCGCAGCCCGCCAAGGTCAAGGTCACGGGGCGCGTCTACACCACGGCGCCGCTGTCCATCAGCGGCATCGTGCAGCCTTTCGCCAAATACCTGACGCTGGACCTGAAGGCGTCGGCCAAGGGCGTGGACCTGCCGCGCTTCAACACCTATTCGGCCAAGTACGTGGGCTACCCGATCAAGCGCGGCAAGCTGTCGGTGGACCTGGAATACAAGATCAAGGACCGCGCATTGCAGGCGTCCAACCACGTCGTGCTGAACCAGCTGACCTTCGGCGACAAGACCAACAGCCCCGACGCCACCAAGCTGCCGGTGCTGCTGGCCGTGGCGCTGTTGAAGGATTCGCGCGGCAATATCGACATCAACCTGCCCGTGTCCGGCTCGCTGGACGACCCGGAATTTTCGGTGGGCGGCATCGTGGTGCGCGTGATGATGAACCTGGTCGTCAAGGCGGTGACATCGCCGTTCAGCTTGCTGGCCTCGGCCTTCGGCGGCGGCGAAGAGTTGTCGTATGTGGAGTTCGCGCCGGGCAGCGCGGTGCTGACCGAAGACTCGGTGCAGCGCATCGACACGCTGATCAAGGCGTTGACGGACCGCCCCGCGCTGAAGATGGACATCAGCGGCCGCGCCGATCCCAAGACCGACCTGGACGGGCTGCGCCAAGCCTGGGTCGACGCCCAGATCCGCGCCGCCAAGGCCGCCGACACGACGCCGCGCGGCAAGAAGCCCGACCCGGCCGGCGTGAAGGTGTCGGCCGCCGAACGCCAGAAGTATCTGGAAGAGGTCTACGACGACGCCGACATCAAGGACAAGCCGCGCAATTTCATCGGCATGTCCAAGTCGGTGCCGGCCGCGCAAATGGAAGCCATGCTGCGCGGCGTGGCGAAGGTGGGCGACGAGCAGTTACGCCAATTGGCCGATGCCCGCGCGCAGGCGGTATATGAGAAGTTGCTAGCCCAGGAAGGACTCGCGGACCGTGTCTTCATCGTCGCGCCGCAGCTGGACGCGGACGGCATCAAGGACGAGGGGCAACCCTCGCGCGTGGACTTCTCCCTGAAGTGAACCCGGCTTGGCCCACGGTGCGCGCGGCGCCCCGGGGTCGGGCTTTTTTTGCCAGGAGATTCTCGATGAAAGATCAGGACGCGCACTTCGACAGCCTGCTGCCGCCCCTGCGGCTGGATCGGCGGGGCTTCATTGCCACGACCGTCGCGGCGGGCTTTTCCCTGGCTGCCGGGCAAGCCGTGGCGCAGACCGCCATCGCCACCGACGCCAAGGGGCTGACGGCGGGCAAGATCGACATTCCAACCGCCGACGGCAAGATGCCGGCCTACCGCGCGGCGCCCGAAGGCAAGAAGAACCTGCCCACCGTCATCGTCGTGTCCGAGATCTTCGGCGTGCACGAATATATCCAGGACGTGTGCCGACGCCTGGCGCACCTGGGCTATCTGGCGATCGCGCCGGAACTGTTCGCGCGCCAGGGCGACCCGTCCAAGTACACCGAAATCCCCAAGCTGCAAGCCGAGATCATCGGCAAGGTGCCCGACATCCAGGTGCAGGGCGATCTGGATGCCACCGCGAAGTGGGCGGCCGCCAACGGCGGCAACCCCGACCGGCTGGGCATCGTGGGCTTTTGCTGGGGTGGCCGCCAGGTGTGGCTGTACGCGGCCCACAACCCCAAGCTGCGCGCGGGCGCGGCGTTCTACGGGCAGTTGGCGGGCGAACCCAGCGAGCTCAAACCCAAATCGGTGCTGAGCCTGGTGAACGAATTGAAAGCGCCCGTGCTGGGCGCTTACGGCGGCAAGGACGCCGGTATTCCGCTGACGGACGTGGACAAGATGCGCATCGAACTGGCCAAGGGCCCGGCCCCGGCAAAGGCGTCGCGCATCGACGTCTACCCGGAAGCACCGCACGCGTTCCATGCGGACTACCGGCCGTCGTACCGCAAGCCGGAAGCCGAGCAGGCCTGGACGCGGATGCTGGATTGGTTCAAGCAGAACGGGCTGTAGCCCGTCGGCTAGCGCGGCGGTCTACTGGGCTTCTTCGCCCGGCAGGCCGTCGCTGACTTCAGCCAGCGCGCTTTTCATATCGTCGTAGCTGATCGCGCGTTCGTTCTGAAAACTGCCCAGCACGCCCCGGCAACCGTCCACGCCGGAACGCTTCATGTCGTCCATCATCGTCTTGCCTTCGGCCAGGCCCTTCTGGAACAACGCGTCGTAGGACGCGGCTGAAAATCCATATTCCTTGGCGTAGCGCGCCAGGTTCTTGTGGGCCGTTGCCTGATGCTGCGCCAGGTCGGGCTCCGAGGCGCCGCACGCGCGCGCCGCGCCGTTCGATGCGCCGGCGGCCACCACGAAGGAATCGTATTGCGCTTGCTCGCTGGCGTCCGGTGCCGCCCAGGCCGGGGCGGCGGCGGTGGCCAGGACCCAGGCCAGGGCTGTCAGAAACTTGTGCATCTGTGGATCTCCGCTGGATGCCCGGCGGGCGATGGGCGATGTAGGCGCCGCGCGGGCGTGGGACACTCGCGCATTATGACAAGCAGCCGTATCCACGCGATGAGGTCCAGGTGTGGAGTCGTTTCAGACTGTGCGTGTTCTTTTCGTGTCGCTCTGGCGCAGCGGGCAGGGCGCGCACGCACTATGATGGAGGGTGTGAGGCGATCCTGCCTCAATGCATTGCCCCACTTTCCCTGGAGATACCATGACGATCAAAGTCGGCGACCGCGTGCCGGAAGGCACCCTGACCGAATTCATCGAAACCGAAACCGCCGGCTGCTCGCTGGGCCCCAACGCGTTCCAGGTTTCCGACCTGACCCGCGGCAAGACCATCGCGCTGTTCGCCCTGCCGGGCGCGTTCACCCCCACCTGCTCGGCCAAGCACCTGCCTGGCTACGTGGAACAAGCCGACGCCCTCAAGGCCAAGGGCGTGGACGAAATCTGGTGCGTGGCCGTCAACGACGCGTTCGTCATGGGCGCCTGGGGCCGCGAACAAAAGACCGAAGGCCGTGTCCGCATGCTGGCCGATGGCTCGGCGCTGTGGACCAAGGAACTGGGTCTGGAACTGGACCTGATCGCGCGCGGCATGGGCGTGCGTTCGCAACGCTACTCGGCGCTGATCGTCGACGGCGTGGTCAAGCAGCTGAACGTGGAAGGTCCTGGCAAGTTCGAAGTCAGCGACGCCGCCACGCTGCTGTCGCAAATCTGACCTAACGTAGCTTCCAGTTTTACCGCTCAACGCGGCGGGTTGCCTTTGCAGCCCGCCGTGCTAATGCCAGCAGCGGTTGCCAACGCCATGCTCGCCACCCTCTCCTCATTCTCGTCCCTGTACTTCGCGACCTTGCTGATGCTGATCGGCACGGGTCTGTTCAACACCTACATGGGCCTTCGCCTGACCGCGCAGTCCGTCAGCGAAGTGTGGATCGGCGTCCTGATCGCCGGCTACTACCTGGGCCTGGTGTGCGGAGCCCGATTGGGGCACAAGCTCATCATTCGCGTGGGTCATATCCGCGCGTTCGTCGCGTGCGCGGCGATTGCCACCAGCATGATCCTGGCCCAGACGCTGGTTGATTCCATGCCGTTGTGGCTGGTCTTTCGCCTGATTTCCGGCGTGGTTATGGTGACCGAGTTCATGGTCATCGAAAGCTGGCTGAACGAACAAACCGAAAACCACCAGCGCGGCCGGGTGTTCTCGGTCTACATGGTGGTGTCCGGGCTGGGCACCGTGCTGGGCCAGTTGGCGCTGACCGCCTACGCCACGCTGGACCTGCGGCCCCTGACGCTGGTGGCCATGTGCCTGGTGTTGTGCCTGGTGCCCATTGCCGTCACTGCGCGTTCCCACCCGCCCACGCCGCTGCCCGCGCCGCTGGACATCCGCTTCTTCATGCGGCGCGTGCCGTTGTCCATGACGGTGCTGTTCGTGGCGGGCAACCTGTCGGGCGCGTTCTACGGGCTGGCCGCCGTCTACGGCGCCAAGCACGGGCTGACGACGTCGCAGGCCGCCGTCTTTGTGGCCGCCGCCGTCACGGCGGGGCTGCTGTCGCAATGGCCGATGGGCTGGCTGTCCGACCGCATCAACCGCGCGGGCCTGATCCGTTTCAACGCCTTGCTGCTGGTGCTGCTGCCCACCGTGATGTGGGGCTGGCTGACCTTGCCATATTGGGCGCTGGTGGCTTTGTCGTGCGTGTTCGGCATTTTGCAATTCACGCTGTACCCGCTGGGTGCGGCATTCGCCAACGACCACGTGGAATCCGAACGCCGGGTCAGCCTGTCGGCCGTCTTGCTGATGACCTATGGCGTGGGCGCGTGTATCGGCCCGATGGTGGCGGGGCTGATGATGTCGCTGGGCGGGCCCAGCATGTACTACGTCTTCATCTCGGCTTGCGCCTTGATCCTGGTATGGCAGGTGCGCCCCACGCGCGTCACCGGCGCGCACCAGGTGGACGAAGCGCCGACGCACTTCGTGCCGATGCCCGACACGCTGCAAAGCTCGCCGGCGGCGGCAGTGCTGGACCCGCGCGTGGATCCGGAAAACGACATCGCGATGGAAATGGTGCAGCCGGACCCCGCCGCCGCGCCGGTCGCCGCCACCGAGGACCCGGTCGTCGAAGAGCCGGCACTCAAGCAGGAATGGCCGGCGGACGCTGCGGCAGCCGATGCTGCGGCAGCCGATGCTGCGGCGGGCGATGTTGCGGCAGGCGATGCTGCGGCGGGCGATGCTGCGGCGGGCGATGCTGCGGCGGGCGATGCTGCGGCAGTTGACGATGCGGCAGGCGATCGTGCGGCAGGCGATGTTGCGGCAGGCGATCCTGCGGCAGGCGATCCTGCGGCAGGCGATCCCGCGGCGGGCGATCCCGCGGCATCCGATGCCACGGCAGCCGGTACCGGCGCGCCAGCTGGCGCTCGTGCTGCTGATGTTGAATCCGGGGCAGGCGAGAAGGATGCCTCGCCCTCGGAAACCGAATCCGACACCCAGCGCCGCCGCCGCACGGGCACCTGACGATCGCGCGGCGGGGATTACCAGGGCGCCATCACGACGATCGCGCCCAGCGCCAGCGCGATACCCAGCGCGTTGATCCGGGTCAGCAGCTCACGAAACACTAACGCGCCCACCAGCGTCCCCAGCGTGATCACGCCCATGTTCATCGACGCAAACACCAGCGCCGGATGTTCAGGCAAGGACTGGTGCGCGCGGATGTAGGTCAGGATGTTGCCAAAATTGGCCACGCCAAGCGCCACGCCCGCCAGCAGATGGCGTGGCTGCCAACGCACCCGGCGCGCCAGCAGATACGCCAACATCAACACGCCCGCCAGCACGAAGGCCAACAGCAGCCCGCCGGCAAACGCGGTGCCGGCGCGCGCCACCTGCTTGAACAGGATATCGATCACCCCGTATCCCGCCCACACCGCCAGCGGCCACAGCCAGATGCCACGGTTAGAGGCGGCGGCGTCGGTGGCGTTGGTTGTGGCGGCGATCGTGGTGGCGGTCGTGGTGGCGGCGGCGGCGGCGGCGGCGGTTGTGGCGGCGTTCGTAGCGGCAGTCGTGGCGGCAGTCGCGGCGGTCGCGGCGGTGCGCGCAGCGCCGCCTGCCGACGCCCAGCGCGCCGGCCGCAGAAGCAAGCATGCCAGCGCGGCAAACGCCAGCAGGACCGCCGCCAGCTTGCGGCCATTGACGGGTTCGCCAAACAACAGGAACGCGGCCAGCAGCGGGATGAACAGCGACAGGCGCTGCGCCGCGTCGCTGCGCACGATGCCGGCGTGGCGCACCGCCGCCGCCATTGCCAGGAACACGCTGGGCAACAGCACCCCAAGCGCGGCCAGAACGGCCCACGGCGTGCTCGGCGTGTACAGCGCGGCAGGGTCCGGTTTCAGCACGGCCCAGCAAAGCAGGGCGGCCACGGCGTAGTTCATGGCAATCGCCTGCCGCACGTCCACGTCGTAGCGGCGCGCCAGCTTAAGCAGCACGGCTACCGTGACGCTGCACGTCACGCTTGCCAACAGGTAAAGAACGCCAGGGGTCAACGGCATGTCGTGCCGCCTTCTGCGCAGGGTTGGCCGGAACCGGCTTGAGGTTGGGCGGAATGCCCCGCGCCCGAGAACTCCGGCGCGGCATGGTGCGGCGCCGGCTCCACGTGCATGCCCAGCCGTTGCAGCAGGCGCTGGTCGGCCTGCATCTGCGGGTTGGCGGTGGTCAGCAGCGCGTCGCCATAGAACATCGAATTGGCGCCCGCCATGAAGCACAGCGCGTGCATGGCGTCGTCCATGGTTTCGCGTCCGGCCGACAAGCGTACGGCCGCGCGCGGCATCGTGATGCGCGCCACGGCAATCGTGCGCACGAACTCGAACGGGTCCAGCGGCTCGACCTTGGCCAGCGGCGTGCCTTCCACCTGGACCAGGTTGTTGATTGGCACCGACTCCGGATAGGGCTCCATGTTGGCCAGTTGCGCGATCAAACCGGCGCGTTCCCGCCGCGATTCCCCCATGCCCACAATACCGCCGCAGCACACGCTGATGCCGGCCTCGCGCACGCGCGCCAGCGTATCCAGGCGGTCCTGGTAGGTACGGGTGGAAATGATCTTGCCGTAGAACTCCGGCGACGTGTCCAGGTTGTGGTTGTAGTAGTCCAGGCCGGCGTCCTTGAGCTGCTCGGCCTGGCCGTCGCGCAGCATGCCCAGCGTGACGCAGGTTTCCAGCCCCAAGGACTTCACCGCGCTGACCATCCGCGCCACGGCTTCCAGATGGTGCGGCTTCGGGCTGCGCCAGGCCGCGCCCATGCAAAACCGTTGCGCCCCGCCTGCCTGCGCGGCCTTCGCGGCGGCCACCACTTCATCCAGCGGCATCAGCTTGTCGGCATCAAGCCCGGTGTCGTAGTGCGACGACTGCGGGCAGTACGCGCAATCCTCCGGACAGCCACCGGTTTTGATCGACAGCAGGCTGGACAGCTGCACGGCATTCGGGTCGAAGTGCGCACGATGGACCTGCTGGGCGCGGTGCATCAAGTCGATGAACGGCATCGCGTACAGCGCCAGGATGTCGTCGGGGGTCCAGGCCGGGGCGGCTCGGTTGCGGGTCGTTTGCGGGACGGGGATGTAGGCGGTCTGCAAGGGCGGGCTCCAATCGATCTATCGAAAACCACGCCGCTTGCCTGGCGAGGCAAGGGCGGGATCGGCGGATCGTAAGAACCTGCGCAGGGTTTGCGCAATGCAGGCCCACTGCACGAAAATGCGGGCCACTTCGATGCATGTTCGCCGTGAATAGAAGATTTAACCGTGCAGCGCGGTCTAACGCGATGGCATCTTCGTCGACGCCGACCCCCTCAATATTTTGATTCTAATTGTAAGTTCGGGGCGTGGCCGGCGGCGCCGGGACGGCACCATTGCACGGCGGTCACTTTGTCGGATCACCCCGTTGCGATGACCCCGTTGCGATCAACCCGTTGCGATCGTCCCGTCGCGCGATCACCCCGTCGCGATCACTCCTTAGCCGGCTTGTCACGCACCCGCGCGGACTCGTGGCCCGTGATCCCTCGATCGCGCGCCCAGACAATCGCCGCGCTACGACGGTGCACGCCGATCTTGCTGTAGATCGTGGCCACATGATTGCGCACCGTATTGCGCGACAGCTTCAACGCCTTGGCGATGCCGTCGTCGTCGTGGCCCTGGCAGAGCAGGCCCAGCACTTCGCGTTCGCGCGTGGTCAGTTGCGCCAGTTCCGCCACATCGCGCGAGGCCGGCGCGGGCTGGCGCAACTGCGCCAGCTTTTCGATGATGCCCCGGCTGAACCACGACGTGTCCTGCATCACCGCTTCGATGGCGGCCAGCAGCTCGATCTCGGAGCGTTTGCGTTCAGTGATGTCCTGCATCACGATCAGCAGTCGGCGCTGCCCACCGATCATCACGGGCTCTGCCGACACCAGGCAATCAAGCGCGCCGCCATCCTGCGTGGCCAACGTGGCTTCGCGGTTGCGCGCGCTTTCGCCGCGCTTCAGGCTGGCGGCCATGCCTTCGTAGGGTTGCAGGCCTACGTCGGTCAAGGCCGCGCCCACGCTGTCTTCGGGCGACGCGCCGGTTACCGCTGCAAAGGCGTCGTTGATATCCAGCACGCGCAGCGTATCGCCTTCGCATACGGCCATCGGCACGGGCGCCAGCTTGAACGCCTTGGAAAAGCGCTCTTCGCTTTCGCGCAGCGCCATCTCGGTGCGTTTGCGCGCTTCCAGGTCGATGAAGGTGAACAGCATGCAGGGTTCGTCCTGCATGTCGATCGGTTGGCCGGCGACCATCACGAATTTGGCGCCGCCGTCCGCCAGCTTCACGACGCCTTCGCGCTGTGTAATGGTCTTGCCTTCGTTCAGATTGGCCACGGCCTGTTCTTTGTCGTCGCCGCCGTCCAGCACATCCAACTCGTACGCGGACTTGCCCAGCACGGTCTCACGCGTGTAGCCCGTCATTTCCAGAAAGCCCTGGTTGACCTTGACGTAGCGCAGGTCGGAAAGCCGGCAAATGAGGGCGGGCGCCGGATTCGCGCCGAAGGTGCGTTCGAAGCGTTCTTCGGCGTTGATCTGCTCGGTCTGGTCGTGCAGGATCAGCACGCGATAGTCAGCGCCTTTGTCGCCTTCCAGGTTCAAGCCGCGTGCGCGCACGTTGCGCAGGAACTCTTCGTCATCCTTGCGGCTCAGGTCCAGCAGCAGATCGTCAAACGTTTCTTCAGCGGCCAGGCGGTCCAGCGGATATTGGCGCGCGGGTACGCGGTGATGGTTGCGGTAGGTCAGCGTGTAGCGCTTGCGGTAGCCGGCGGGCGTGCCGCCCAACGCTTCAAGATTGTCGACGCCGTGTAATTCAAGTGCGCTGTTATTGGCCCATGCAATTGAGCCGTCGGGTTCAAGCAGGATGATGCCTTCATTCAAACCCGCGATGATGGCTTGCAGGTGTTGGCGATGCGCGTGTGGCGCGGCGGCGTTTGCGGTCACGTAGGCCTCTTCGGTTCGCGTGGCGTGAGCCCACAGGATGCAGGGGCGCGGCAAAGCTGTCCAGACAGCAAAACGGACGAGTCTTAGCGGCGGGGTAAAAGGAGGGGAGAACGCACAAAATAACGCGCGGACAATGCGGGCGCTGAAATGCAAAAAGCCCCGGAATCCGGAGCTTCAATGTGTACTGCGACGATGCGTATTGCGATAGTGGGTATTGCGAGGATCTGTCGTGCGATCTTTCAAGCTGCATGCTGGCAAACACCAAAGTGCTTGGCGGAGCGGACGGGGCTCGAACCCGCGACCCCCGGCGTGACAGGCCGGTATTCTAACCAACTGAACTACCGCTCCGCAGCGGCTTACTCAACAACTTCAAACTTCATCACTACACTGCGGTGTCAAGGCAGCTTGTACTACGTGCCAGAAATCTGGCGTCCCCTAGGGGATTCGAACCCCTGTACTCACCGTGAAAGGGTGATGTCCTAGGCCTCTAGACGAAGGGGACCTGAACTAACAGAACTGCAAACAACTTTACTACGGTACTGCGGTACTGCGGTACTGCGGTACTGCGGTACTGCGGTACTGCGTGCTGGTGGAGGTAAGCGGGATCGAACCGCTGACCTCTTGCATGCCATGCAAGCGCTCTCCCAGCTGAGCTATACCCCCCAGGGCGCCCTGATGTTCCAAACTTCAAACAACAAGGTCTCACACTCTATAAAAGCAAAAAGCCCCGAAGACGGAGCTCTTGAAAGACTCAGAGCGAGAGCTTTTGGCGGAGCGGACGGGGCTCGAACCCGCGACCCCCGGCGTGACAGGCCGGTATTCTAACCAACTGAACTACCGCTCCGCAGCGGCTTACTCAACTACTTTGTCACTTCAACTGCACTTATCTACTTCTTTACTGCTGCCAGTGAACTGGCGTCCCCTAGGGGATTCGAACCCCTGTACTCACCGTGAAAGGGTGATGTCCTAGGCCTCTAGACGAAGGGGACTTGGACTTGCTGTACTGCATAACTGGTACTGCAACTACATTCTTCGCTGTTGACTGGTGGAGGTAAGCGGGATCGAACCGCTGACCTCTTGCATGCCATGCAAGCGCTCTCCCAGCTGAGCTATACCCCCGTTTCTCTAATCAATTCCTGCTACGTTTTACGGTAAAAACACACGTTTTATTGTGCGCTTTTTCGTAGTTCGTTGCCGGTTTTGTTTAGTGCCGTTGGCGAAGAAACGAGATTATGCACGAACAAAATCGGGTGTGCAAGTCGATCGCGGGCAAAAACCATAAAACGACAAAAAAAATAGGGGTGGGATGCCTTTTTCTGCTTATTTTGTGAGCGAAATCAGACCATCCAAGGCCGGGTGCCAGCGCGTGGATTCCAGAAAAATCAAAGGCTTGTGCGGATGCTATCGTGGGCGATAAAAAATTTTCGACATCCTGTGGCTTGCGCGTAAAAAAAGCCGCGCGACAACCTGAGAATTCCGGCATGAGCACAAAGACTTCGTTTCCCACCGGGCCCCTGGGCCGCAGCGGCATGCACATCACGCGTATCGGATTGGGCGCCTGGGCTATCGGCGGCAACGGCTGGGCGGTGGGGTGGGGGCCGCAAGACGACGCCGATTCCATCGCCGCGATTCGCCTGGCCGTGGACCGGGGCATCAACTGGATCGATACGGCGGCGGTGTACGGGCTGGGTCACTCCGAAGACGTCGTGCGTCGCGCGCTGGCGCAGATGGCGCCCGGCGATCGGCCCTATGTGTTCACCAAATGCGGGCTGACGTGGTCGACCGATAATCCGCAAGCGATGCCGCGCCGTACCGGCGCACCGGCCAGCATTCGCCGCGAAATCGAAGGGTCGCTGCGCCGGCTTGGCGTCGAGCGCATCGACCTTTATCAAATGCACTGGCCGGCCGGCGACGGCACGCCGCTCGAAACCTATTGGCAGGAACTGCTGAACCTCAAGCAGGAAGGCAAGGTTGGTGCCATTGGCCTGTCGAACCACAATCTGGCGCAGTTGCAAGATGCCCAGGCGCTGGGCCATGTGGATTGCCTGCAACCGCCTTTTTCGGCGATCCAGCGTGGCGCGGCGGCCGACCTTATTCCCTGGTGCGCGCAGCATGACGTGGGCGTGATCGTCTACAGCCCCATGCAGTCTGGGCTGCTGACCGGCGCGTTTACTGCGGAACGTGCCAGGGCGTTGCCGCCGGACGATTGGCGCGCGCGCAATGCCGAATTCGCGCCGCCGAACCTTTCCCGCAACCTGGCACTGGCGGATGCGATGAAACCCATCGCGGAACACCACGGCACGACGGTGGCCGCGGTCGCCGCGGCGTGGACGTTGGCATGGCCGGGCGTTACCGGCGCCATCGTCGGCGCGCGCAGTGCCGCGCAGGTCAATGGTCTGCTGGGCGCGGCCGAACTGGAATTGGATAGCGGCGACTTGGACGCCATCGCCGAGGCCATTGAGCTGACGGGGGCGGGCGAGGGGCCTGTGCGCCCTCCGCAAGACAGCGGCAGGTTGCCCGAAAACCTGTTCGCCTAGGAAAACCAGCGGTCAGTTGGCGGGCCGCGCCTTGCGGTGGCCGCCAATGGCCGCGATAAGAATCAGGCCCATCAAGGCCAAAGCCAGTTTGTCGCCAAAGCGCGCATACGGGGTCAGCCCTGTCATGCCTTGCACCGATACCGGCAGCACGCCGGGCTGCAACGGCGCAAGCTGCGCCGCCACGTGGCCCTTGGCGTCGATCGCGGCGGTAATGCCGGTATTGGTGGCCGTCAGCATGGGCCGAGCGGTTTCCATCGTGCGCAGGCGGCCGATCTGCAAGTGCTGGCGCAACGCCCACGAATTGCCGAACCAGCCCAGGTTGCTGACGTTGACCAGGATGGTTGCGCCCGGCTCGCCATTGGCGCCCGGCTGTAGCGCGGGCAAGAGGTCGGGGCCGAACAGGTCTTCGTAGCAGATGTTGAACGCGATGTGCTGGCCGCCCACCGGGAAGGGCGTCTGACGCGGCGCGCCGCGATCGAAATCGCCCAGCGGGATGTTCAGCATGTCGACAAACCAGTGAAAGCCGGGCGGCACGTATTCGCCCCATGGCACCAGATGGCGCTTGTCGTAACGCATGGCCGTGCTGCCGGTCAGCAGTTGCTGGACCGGCGTGTTGCCGTCGAATCCCACCACGCTGTTGGTGTAGCGGTCGCGACCATTGACGCGATCATGCAGCGGCACGCCCATCGCAATGGTCATGTTGCCGCGCGCGGCCACGCCACGCCAGGCGTCCCAAATGCGCGGATCCAGCTGGTCCTGGAAAACCGGCATCACGGTTTCGGGAAGAATCACAAGCTGCGGCGCCGGCACGCCGGGCGCGGGCGGCAACGCGGTCATTTCCAGATGGCGCACCAGGCTTTGCTCCAGCAGCGCGGGGTCGAACTTTTGCGATTGCTCGATGTTGCCCTGGATCAGCCTGACGTTAAGCGGGTCGCCGGTGGGCGAAGACCAATCGATGCGCGACAGCGGCCAACCCACGGCGGCCAGTGCCACCGCGACGCCCGCCGCCAGGGCCTGGCGCGAGTCCATGGCCTTTTTGCGGGACGGCTGCCACAGGCTGGCGATGGCGGCGGCAGCGAACGCAGCCACAAAGGCCATGCCGTGCACGCCAAGGATGGGCGCCCATCCCGCAATCGGGCTGTCCACCTGCGCGTAGCCGATGTTCAGCCACGGGAAGCCGGTCAGCAAAACCGCGCGCAGCCATTCGAAGGCGGCCCACAGGGCGGCCCAGGCCAGCGTGGATGACAGCCTGCCTAGCGGCGTGGCGCCCGCCGTCAGCGGAACGTAGCGGCGCGTCAGCGCACTGGCGGTGGCGGGGAACAGCGCCAGGAAGGCGGACAGGGCCAGCACGCCGGCCACGGCCAGCGGCGCGGCCAGATCGCCGTAGCGATGCATGCTGATGAACAGCCAATACAGGCCCACCGCGTAGGTGGCAAAGCCGAATAGCCAAGCGCGCAGCCAGGCTTGCGTGGCCGACGGCGCGGTCAGCGTGACGCGCGCCGCGATGGCCAGCATCAGTATCTGCGTGATGGCCAGCGCCCAATCCGGCAGCGGGCCGGGTGCGAAGGTCAGGGCGTGCACGGCGCCCGCCAGCGTCAAGCCGGCGGCGCCGCGCAGGAGGATGCTGCGCGGGGTACGGCTCATGCGTCGTCGCTGGGGCGGGAGGATTGGGCAGGCACGTTGCGCTTGACGCGCAACCAGATGGCGCGGCGGGCGTCACCGCGAGCCACTTCCAGGCGCAGGCCGTCGAATTCGGCTACGTCGCCACGGCGCGGAATGCGGCCCAGCTGGCCCCCCATCCAGCCGCCCACGCTGTCGTATTCGTCGTCAGGCAACTGGCAGCCGAAGACCTCGTTGAAGTGCGAGATGTCGGTGGCCGCCATGACGCGCCACTGGTTTTCGCCTTCGGGGAAGATCTCGTCTTCTTCGGTTTCGTCGAATTCGTCTTCGATGTCGCCGACGATCTGTTCCAGCACGTCTTCCATCGTGACCAGCCCGGAAATGCCGCCATGCTCGTCAATGACGATGGCCTGGTGGTTCCGGCTGGCGCGAAATTCGTGCAGCAGCACATTCAAGCGCTTGGACTCGGGGATGAACACGGCGGGGCGGACCAGGGTGCGCAGTTCGATGCCGGGTTCCAGCATGCAGCGCAGCAAGTCTTTGGCCAGCAGGATGCCGATGATGTTGTCGCGATCACCCTCGTACACCGGGAACCGCGAGTGCGCGGTTTCAATGACGGAGGCCACCAGGTACGGGATGGGCTGCGTGACGTCCAGCAGGTCCATGCGCGAGCGCGGAACCATGATGTCGCCGACGGTGCCTTCGGACACGGCCAGCGCGCCCTTGATCATCTTGTAGGACTCCGCATCCAGCAGGTTGCGGTCGTGGGCAGCTTCCAGAATGGCCTTGATGCCTTCGCGGTCCTCGGGCTCTCGGCGCACAAGGGAAAGCAGGCGGTCTAGAAGGGATTTGGTGGCGGGTTTGGATGAGCGAGCAGAGGTCGCTTCAGGAGCAGGGTAAGGGTCAGACATCGTCCGGGAGGACAAGTTATGGAGGGGCCAGCATAACCGAAACTGGCGTGGGTTTTGTAACGACGGCCCTGAAAATGCGGGCAAACGACGACATCTGCGCGTTGCTTGACGCCATTTTTCGCCAGAAGCTAGGGGTTGACCCGAGGGGCCGCAAGCGGCATGCCCGAACGCACGGCGGCGTTCGACGCTCGGGTGGCCACGGCCTGCCGGACCTTGCCTAGTCGGCCGCCACGTACGGATCGGCAATGCCCATCTGCGCCAGCGTGGCCGTTTCCAGGGCTTCCATGCGCTTGGCGTCGCGCGCCTTGATGTGGTCGTAGCCCAGCGCATGCAGCACGCCGTGAATGGTCAGGTGCGCGGCGTGCTCCAGCAGCGGTTTGCGCTGTTCGCGCGCCTCGCGCACCAGCACCGGCACACACATCACGATATCGCCGCGCGCCACACCCAACGGGTCCACGCCGTACTCGAAGGTGAGGACGTTGGTGGCGTAGTCGCGTTCGCGGAAATCGCGGTTCAGGCGCCGGCCCTCGGCCGCGCCGACCAGGCGCAGGCTGAGTTCCGCAGCCGAAAAATCCACCAGCCCGTCTTCGGCCGCCGCCGCCAGCGCACGCTCGGCCCACCGGCGCAGGCGCCAGCGGGGCAGGCGGGCTTCCTCGACCCCGTACTGCACGGACAGGGACAGATCAGGCTTCATTTTCAGAGGCGCGATCGTAGGCGTCGACGATGCGGGCCACCAGCGGGTGGCGCACGACATCGCGGCTGGTGAAGCGGGTGGTGGCGATGCCCTGAACGTCTTCCAGCACCTTGACCGCATGGGCCAGGCCGCTGTCCTGACCGCGCGGCAGGTCCACCTGCGACGGGTCACCGGTGATGACGGCCTTGCTGCCGAAACCGATCCGTGTCAGGAACATCTTCATCTGTTCCGGCGTGGTGTTCTGCGCTTCGTCCAGGATAACGAACGCGTGGTTCAGCGTGCGGCCGCGCATATAGGCCAGCGGCGCGATTTCGATGGTCTGCTTTTCGAACAGGCGCTGCACCTTTTCAAAGCCCATCAGGTCGTACAGCGCGTCGTACAGCGGGCGCAGATACGGGTCTACTTTCTGGGCCAGATCACCGGGCAGAAAGCCCAGGCGCTCGCCGGCTTCGACGGCCGGGCGCGTCAGCACCAGCCGCTGCACCGTATCGCGTTCCATGGCGTCGATGGCGCAAGCCACCGCCAGCCAGGTCTTGCCCGTGCCGGCCGGCCCGACGCCGAACGTGATGTCGTGCTTCAGGATGTTGTTCAGGTAGTCGCGCTGGCGCGGCGTGCGCGGGCGCAGGTCACTGCGCTTGGTGCGCAGCGCGATGCTGTCGCTGTCGTCGTCCAGGGCCGGCAAGGCATCGGCCTCGCGCACCTGGGCTTCCTGCGGCTTGTCTTCCTGGCGGCCAACGCCTATTTCCACCAGGCCCAGCTGGATGTCATCGATCGACAGGGCGCGGTGCACGGCTTGTTCGTGAAAGCGTCGCAAGACCCGGCCGGCCAATTCGGCGCGTTCGCCTTCGATGGTGACGCGGCTGCCGCGACGCGACAGGTTCACGCCCATGCCGTCGGCCAGCTGGCGCAGGTTCTCGTCCAGGGGGCCGCACAGATTGGCCAGGTGGGTGTTGTCGCCGTCCAGGTTGACGACGGCGGGCATGCTGCGACGGGCGCGGGAACGGGGAGTGGTCATTCGGCCTCTTGGGGAACGCGGTCTACATCGGCCACCCGGGCGCGCAACGAATTGGTGTGCGCTTCGGTGATGATGACGTCGACCATTTGTCCGATGAGCCGCGCGGGCGCGGCGAAGTTCACAATGCGGTTGTTCTCGGTGCGGCCCATCAGTTCGTTGGGGTCGCGGCGCGAGGGGCCTTCCACCAGCAGCCGCTGGCGGGTGCCGACCATGTTGCGGGCGATGGTGGCCGCCTGCTCGTTGATCAGCGCTTGCAGGCGCTGCAAGCGGCGCAGCTTGACGTCTTGCGGCGTGTCGTCCGTGAGGTCGGCGGCGGGCGTGCCCGGCCGGCGCGAATACACGAACGAGAACGAGGTGTCGAAGCCGACGTCTTCGATCAGCTTCATGGTTTTTTCGAAGTCTTCTTCCGTTTCGCCGGGAAAGCCCACGATGAAGTCGGACGACAGCGTCAGGTCGGGGCGGGCCGCGCGCAGGCGCCGCACCACCGACTTGAATTCCAGCGTGGTGTAGCCGCGCTTCATGCCGGCCAGCACGCGGTCGCTGCCGGCTTGCACGGGCAGGTGCAGGAACGACACCAGCTTGGGCAGGCGGGCGTAGGCGTCCACCATGCGCTGGGTCATTTCCTTGGGGTGCGACGTGGTGTAGCGGATGCGTTCGATGCCCGGGATTTCGTGCACGTATTCCAGCAGCATGGCAAAGTCGGCGATCTCGTCCGAGCCTTCCATCTTGCCGCGGTACGCGTTCACGTTCTGGCCCAGCAGGGTCACTTCCTTCACGCCCTGATCGGCCAGGTCGGCCACTTCGATCAGCACGTCCTCGAAGGGGCGCGACACTTCCTCGCCGCGCGTGTACGGCACGACGCAGAAGCTACAGTATTTGCTACAGCCTTCCATGATGGACACGAACGCCGTGGCGCCGTCCACGCGCGGGGGCGGCATGTTGTCGAACTTTTCGATTTCCGGAAAGCTGATGTCCACTTGCGACCGGCCCTCGGCGCGGCGGCGCGCGATCAGGTCGGGCAGGCGGTGCAGCGTCTGCGGGCCGAACACCACGTCGACATAGGGCGCGCGCTTGACGATGGCCGCGCCTTCCTGGCTGGCCACGCAACCGCCCACGCCGATCACCAGGTTGGGATTGGTCTTTTTCAGGTGCTGCACCCGGCCCAGGTCCGAGAACACTTTTTCCTGCGCCTTTTCGCGCACCGAACAGGTGTTGAACAGGATGACGTCGGCTTCTTCCGGGTTGTCGGTCAGCTCCAGGCCCTGGTCGCCGCGCAGCACGTCGGCCATCTTGTCCGAGTCGTACTCGTTCATCTGGCAGCCAAAGGTGCGGATGTACAGCTTGCGGGGGGAACCGGTGCCCGCGTCGGCGGCGGCAGTGTCCGGAAGGGCGGCGGCGGCGGAATCGCCGGCGCTGGGCGCGTTGGCGCGCTTGAGGGAGGTAGCTTGCATGAGTGTCGCCGTGACGGGTGTAGATCCCGGGGGCTGAAAGGGGTGGAAAGGCGGAATTTTAACCTTTGCCGGAAAATTGTTTCTTGGCCCCGCGGGTAGGTCGCCGTTACGATAGCGAGCCGGCTCGATTCCCGCCGCAAGTAATATTCCCGTTTCCCCTTAAGCGTTCCTCTTTTCCCGTAAGCGGCACCGATGACACCGAACCCCCTGACGCCCCAGGCCGCCGCCTCCGTGCCCCCTGCCGCGCCCGGCCCCGCCGTGCAAAACCAGATCCGCAACCCATTTTCCTGGACGACCTGGCTGTTGCTGGCCGCGGCCCTGGCGTTGCTGGCCGGCGCGAGTGCGCGCTGGGTGGACCTGCCCCTGGCCATCTGGATCAAGCAGTCGGTGTCCGCCGGCGTGAACGAATCTTTTGAATGGGTGGGCGAATTGGGCGAAAGCGGCCCGTACATCGGCGTGGCGCTGGCTTTCTACGTGGTCGGCTTGATCGGCCTGGCGCGTGGCTGGCGCAACCCGCTGCGCATGAGCTATTCCAGCATGGCGCGCGGCAGCTTGCTGATGCTGTCGACCATGGCCGTGGGCGGGGTGGTCGTGTTGTTGCTCAAGCGGTCGGTGGCGCGCGCGCGTCCCGAGTTGTTCTTCGAAAAGGGCATCTACGGGCTGGGCGAATCGTTTTCACGCGCGCAGCAGTTCAATTCGTTTCCGTCCAGCCACACCTATGCGGCTTTTGCAGTGGCCGTGGTGCTGAGCATCCTGGCGCCGCGCTGGCGCGTGGTGTTTCTGCTGCTGGCCGCGCTGGTGGCGATGAGCCGGCTGGTCAACCTGGACCACTACCTTTCCGACGTGATGACTGCGGCCGGCATCGCGGTGCTGGTAGGACATCTGCTGGCGCCCCGCGTGTTGGGCAGCCAGTATCAATGGCCGCTGCGCGCGCCTTGGCGTTGGTGGAAGAAAGCTTGAACCCGGGCGCCCGTCAAACAAGGGCCGCGACAACATCGCGGCCCTTGTTTTATCGCGCATCGCTTATGCAAAGTTGACGACCACGCGTCGATTCGTGCGGCTTTTCTTTTCGATCTTGGCGATGGCCACCGCGCCGATTTCGCCGGTGTTGCGCACGTGGGTGCCGCCACAGGGCTGGCGATCCACCCCGGGGATATCCACAATTCGGATCTTGGCCGTGCCCGTCGGGGGCGCCGCGCCCACCGTGCGCACCAGGTCGGGCTGCGCGGCCAGTTCTTCCGGGGTGATGCCGGTGACGGTGACGTCCAGGCCACGGTTGATCAGCGCATTCAGGCGCTCGGTCAGCTCGGCCTTTTCCAGGGTGGATTCCGGCAGGTCGAAATCGATGCGGGCAGAGTCGGCCGAGATGCTGCATCCGGTCACGGGGGCGGGCACCAGCGCGCCCAGCAGGTGCAGACAGGTGTGCAGCCGCATCAGGCGATGGCGGCGCGGCCAGTCGATGGCCACGGTGACGCGGTCGCCCACTTGCGGGGGCGTGTCGCCGTCGGCCAGGCTCAGCACGTGCAGGATGCGCTGGCGGTCGTCCGCGTAGACCGTGTCCGCCAACGTCAGCACGCGTCCGTCCGTCAGCGTCAGCGTGCCGCTGTCCCCCGCCTGCCCGCCGCTACGCGCATAGCAAACGGTCTCGTCCAGCTCGACGCCTTCGGGGCTGACGGCTGTGATGGTGGCCTGGCATTGGTCCAGATAGGGTTCGTCGTCGAAACGTTTGCGGGTGGCGGTGGCTGTGGCGATGGCTGTCATGCGGGGTCTCCGGTTTGAATGCGATGTGCGGGCGGTTACGCCAGGGTCTTCTGCCCTTGCGGCGTGTCGATCAGCGCGGTCAGGCGCGGCTGCCCGTCGGTTTGTTCCAGGTCGATCAGGGTGTCCGCACCCATCCAGGTCAGCCCCTGGCGCAGCAGGCCGGCCTGCGGGTGGCATCCCGTCAGGCGCACCAGCGTCAACGGTTGCGGCGGCAGGCTGACGCCGGGGTAGGCGTCCACATCCCATTGGATCAGCGTAGGCAGCAAGCCGTCGCCGGCCGCGTGCCCCGCTTCGCGCCACGCCGGCAGGCTGCCGTCGTCCGGCACCGTCAAGCGCCAGCGCAGATCGCCGCGCGTCATGGGGATGACGGGGGCGATACGTTCGGGGTGTTCGGCCTGCATGCGCGTCAGGTCCAGCGGCGCTTGAACGCGCGCGGCCCAATGCGCCAGGAAAGGGCCCTGTTGCAAGCGCGCGCGCATGTCGCCCTGGTCCAGCCCGAACCAGCGCGGCCGCTCGGGTGCGGGCGCGTCCGGGTCAATGGCGATGACCTCCAGATACATGCCGCCCGCCATGCCCAGCACGCGGTTGTGGGTGCCCATGCGCGGATGCGCGCCGCCGCCTTGTGGCGCGATGCCCAGCAGCCCGGCGACATATTCCGTACCGCTGGCAAGGTCCGCCGCGGCGATGACGAGATGATCAATGGTGAGTTTCATGGGGACCTATGGTAGCGAATGCCGGCGGATTCGTACCCGCATGAATATATCTGTTCGGATATAACCGTCAATACGCCCCGCGGCGAGAACGGCGAAGGCAAGCACTTCGGGCCAACGCGGCTAGTCGTAGCGGCCGCGGATGGTCGACGTGCCTTGCACGCCGCCCCAAAAGCAAAAACCCGTCGCGCATGCGACGGGTTTTTGTTTGCAGCCCGACCGGGACCGGGATCGGGATGGGGGGTCAGCGGGCAGGAATCAGGCGACTTCGCCTTCTTCGCCTTCCTTCTTGACCGGCTTGATCAGGTCTTCGCGCTTGACGCCCATCCACATGGCCAGCGCGGCAGCGACGAACACCGACGAATAGATGCCGAACCAGATGCCGATGGTCAGCGCCATGGCGAAGTAGTGCAGGCTGGGGCCGCCGAAGAACAGCATGGCCAGCACCATCATCTGCGTCGAACCGTGGGTGATGATGGTTCGCGAAATGGTCTGGGTGATGGCGCTGTTGATGACTTCGGTGACGTCTGCCTTGCGGTACTTGCGGAAGTTCTCGCGGATACGGTCCATGATGACGACCGATTCGTTCACGGAGTAACCCAGCACTGCCAGCACCCCCGCCAGCACCGCCAGCGAGAACTCCCATTGGAAGAACGCGAAGAAGCCCAGGATGATCACCACGTCGTGCAGGTTGGCGATCACGCCGGCGACGGCGAATTTCCATTCGAAGCGAAAGCCCAGGTACACCATGATGCCGATGACCACGACAAGCAGGGCCATCAGGCCGTTGTGCAGCAGTTCCTGGCCCACCTGCGGCCCGACGAATTCCACGCGGCGCAGTTCAACGCTGGAATCGGCCGTCTTCAGCGCGGCCAGCACGCTTTCGCTTTGCGTGGCCGACGTTTGGCCTTCCTGCAGCGGCAGGCGGATCATGACGTCGCGCGAGGTGCCGAAGTTCTGCACCTGGAAGTCGGAATAGCCCAGCTTGGACACCACGCCGCGCACGTTTTCCAACTGCGCCGTCTGGGCGTAGTTGACTTCCATGACCGTGCCGCCGGTGAACTCGATCGACAGGTGAAAGCCGCGCGTGACGATGAAGAAGATCGCCAGCGCGAACGTGACGAGGCTGATGATGTTCAGCACCAACGCATGGCGCATGAACGGGATGGTGCGGTGAATACGGAAAAATTCCATTTTTCGCCTTCGGTTCTTTTTATGGCGGACGGCTGTGGGCCGTCCGCCTTATTGTCAGTTTGCCTTCGGTTTCCAGATCTCGCCGATGGAGATCGAAGAGAGCTTCTTCTTGCGGCCGTAGTACAGATTGGCCAGGGCGCGCACGCCCACCACCGACGAGAACATCGACGTCAGGATGCCCAGGCAGTGCACCACCGCGAAACCCCGGATCGGGCCCGAACCGAAGGCCAGCAGCGCCAGCCCGACGATGAGCGTCGTGAGGTTCGAGTCTAGAATCGTGCCCCAGGCGCGTTCGAAACCTTGGTGGATGGCCTGCTGCGGGGTTGCCCCGGCGCGCAGTTCTTCCCGTATCCGCTCGTTGATCAGCACGTTCGAGTCAATGGCCATACCCAGCGTTAGCGCGATAGCGGCAATACCCGGCAAGGTCAGAGTGGCTTGCAGCATGGACAGCAGCGCCAGAAGCAGCAGCACGTTCAGCGTCAGGCCCACCGTGGAGAACACACCGAACAGGTGGTAGTACAGGATGATGAAGACGGCGATGGCCAGGAAACCGTACAGCGTCGAATGGAAGCCCTTCGAGATGTTGTCGGCGCCCAGGCTCGGGCCGATGGTGCGTTCTTCGATGATCGACATCGGTGCGGCCAGCGCGCCGGCGCGCAGCAGCAGGGCGGTGTCGGCGGCTTCTTCGGAGCTCATGCTGCCCGAGATCTGCACCTGGCCGCCCGCGATTTCGCTGCGGATGACCGGCGCGGTGACCACTTCGCCCTTGCCGTTTTCAAACAGCAGGATGGCCATGCGCTTGCCGATGTTGTCGCGCGTGACGTCGCGGAAGATGCGCGCGCCCTTGGAATCCAGCGTCAGGTGGACGGCGGCTTGCTGGGTTTGCGAATCACGGCCCGGCTGCGCGTCTTGCAGGTTTTCACCCGTCAGCACGACCTGGCGGCGAACCAGGATCGGACGGCCGTCGCGGTCGTTGTAGCGTTCCAGGCCAAAGGGCACGGTGCCGCCCAGCAGCGCGGCTTGCGCGGTGGGGGTGTCGTCGACCATGCGGATTTCCAGCGTGGCGGTGCGGCCCAGCAGTTCCTTGGCCTTGGCCACGTCCTGCACGCCGGGCAGTTGCACCACGATGCGGTCCGCGCCTTGTTGCTGGATGACCGGTTCGGCCACGCCCAGTTCGTTGATGCGGTTGTGCAGGGTGTTGATGTTCTGCTTCAGCGCGGAATCCTGCACGCGCTGGACGGCGGCCGGGTTCAGGGCGCCCAGCAGCACTTGCTTGCCGCCTTCTTCGCGTTCCGTGAATTCCAGGTCGGGCAGGCGGGTGCGCAGGGTGGCGATGGCGCGGTCACGGTCGTCGGTGTTGGCGAACGTGGCGGCAACGCCCATGCCCGAGCGCTCGACGCCGGCCACGTTGACCTTTTGGTCACGCAGCACGGAACGCACATCGGCGGCCAGGGAGTCGTAGCGGGCGGTCAGCGCGCCTTGCATGTCCACTTGCAGCAGGAAGTGCACGCCACCGCGCAAGTCCAGGCCCAGGTACATGGGCTTGGGGGCGAACCAGCCCATCGCGCGCATCCAGGCGGGCGAGGCGGGCAGCAGGTTCAGCGCCACGGTGTAGTGCGGGTCGCCGGCAACGGTGTTCAGGGTTTTGTCGAGCAGGTCGCGCGCCTGCAGTTGCAGGTCGGTCGAGGGGAAACGGGCGCGCACGGTGCCGAGCGTGCCGTTTTGTTCGTAGAAGACGCCTTCGTTCGGAATCTTGGCGTCGGTCAGGATTTGATCGACCCGGTTCAACATTGCCGCGTCCACCTTGATGGTGGCCTTGGCGCTGGAAACCTGGACCGCGGGCGACTCGCCGTAGAAATTCGGAAGCGTGTACAAGAGGCCAATGATGACCGCGATCAGGACCGTAATGTACTTCCAGAGGGGATAGCGGTTCATTGCCGGCTACTTCATGTCAGGGTGATAAAAGGGCCGCCCGGGCGATGAACGCGGCGGGCGGCGGTGGGTCCCATCAAACGTAATAAGAGCCCGACGGGGCTCCTATTAGACGCTTAAAGGGCCTTGATGGTTCCTTTAGGAAGCACCGTCGAAACCGACGACTTCTGCATGATGACTTCAACGGGCTTGTCGGCCAGTTCGGACACTTCAACGGTCACGTAGCTGTCGTTGACCTTGGTGACCTTGCCCAGCATGCCGCCGGCCGTGACCACTTCGTCGCCCTTGGCCAGGGCGGCGATCAGGTTGCGGTGTTCCTTCTGACGCTTCATCTGCGGGCGGATCATCAGGAAGTAGAGGATCACGAACATCAGGACGATGGGCAACATGCCCATCAACGCATTACCTTCAGGGGCGGCGGCTTGTGCCACGACGAGGCTTGCGGTATCGATAACGGACATTGAATTCTCCTGCGTTTAAGTCTGTGTGGGTTGTTTGTTGCTACGGCCAGCCATGCCCGGGTTCTCTATGTAACCGTGGGTCATTGCCAAACCCCTTAGCTGTGTTGTTATGCGCCCATCCCCGCGCGAGCCATGGATAGGGCAAGCCGACTATTGTATCTATGTTATTGCCGGCCTTTCACTAGGGATGGATCCCAATCTATGGGGACGGAATCCCGATAAAAAAGACCCCCCCTGGAAAAAGGCCCGGTTATTCGATGCCGCGCGCCCGGTCGGCGGCGAACTGCGCGCGCCAGGCGTCAAAGCGTCCTTGCCCGATGGCTTCGCGCATTTCCTGCATGATCGTCAGGTAGAAATGCAGGTTGTGCAGCGTGTTCAGGCGCGCGCCGGTGATCTCGTTGGCCCGTTGCAGGTGGTGCAGGTAGGCGCGCGAGAAGTTGCCGCAGGTGTGGCAGCCGCAGCTGGGGTCCAGCGGGCGGGTGTCGTCGCGGTACTTGGCGTTGCGGATCTTGACGTCGCCAAAGCGCGTGAACAGCCAGCCGTTGCGCGCGTTGCGGGTGGGCATGACGCAATCGAACATGTCCACGCCACGGCTGACGCCTTCGACCAGGTCTTCCGGTGTGCCCACGCCCATCAGGTAACGCGGCGCCTGGGCCGGCAGCTTGGGCGTGACGTGCGCCAGGATGCGCATCATGTCTTCTTTGGGCTCGCCCACCGACAGGCCGCCGATGGCGTAGCCGTGAAAACCGATGTCTTGCAGGCCGGCCAGCGATTCGTCGCGCAGCGATTCGTACATGCCGCCCTGCACGATGCCGAACAGCGCGTTGGGGTTGCCAAGGCGGTCGAATTCGTCACGCGAGCGGCGCGCCCAGCGCAACGACATGCGCATGGACCGGGCGGCTTCCTCGACCGTGGCGGGGCGGCCGTCGATTTCGTACGGCGTGCATTCGTCGAACACCATCACGATGTCGGAATTGAGCGAACGCTGGATACGCATCGATTCTTCGGGCGTCAGGAACAGCCGCGCGCCGTCGATGGGCGACGCAAACTTCACGCCTTCCTCGGTGATCTTGCGCATGCCTTGCAGGCTGAACACCTGGAAGCCGCCCGAGTCGGTCAGGATGGGCTTGTCCCATTGCATGAAGCCGTGCAGGCCGCCGTGCTTTTCCATGATGTCCGTGCCCGGACGCAGCCACAGGTGAAACGTGTTGCCCAGCACGATCTGCGAGCCAATCTCTTTAAGCTCGTGCGGCATCATGGCCTTGACGCTGCCATAGGTGCCCACGGGCATGAAGATGGGCGTCTCGACCACGCCATGGTTCAGCGTGATGCGGCCGCGGCGGGCGCCGCCGTCGGTGGCTAGCAGTTCAAAGTTCAGACCGGTCATGGGGCGGGGGACTCGATAAACATGGCGTCGCCATAGCTGAAGAAGCGGTAGCGCTGGGCCACCGCATGGGCGTAGGCGCGGCGGATCGGCTCGACGCCGGCCAGCGCCGACACCAGCATCAGCAGGGTCGACTGGGGAAGGTGAAAGTTGGTGACGAGGGCGTCCACGACGCGGTACCGGTAGCCGGGGGTGATGAAAAGGCGGGTGTCGCCCTGAGCGGCGGCCAGCGGCAGGCCGGGGGCCGTGCGCCCTTCGGTTTGCGCCGCCGCCGATTCCAGCGCGCGCACGCTGGTGGTGCCCACGGCGATCACGCGGCCGCCCTTGGCGCGGGTGGCGGCGATGGCGTCCACCGTGGCCTGCGGCACCGTGAACCATTCGGCGTGCATGATGTGGTCGGCCAGGTTGTCGACCCGCACCGGCTGGAAGGTGCCCGCGCCCACGTGCAGCGTGACAAAAGCGCGCGCGATGCCCAGGTCGGCCAGGCGGTCCAGCGTGGGCTGGTCAAAGTGCAGGCCGGCCGTGGGGGCGGCCACCGCGCCGGGCTCGCGGGCGTAGACGGTTTGATAGCGGTCGTCGTCGCCCGCGTCGGCCGCGTGCGTGATGTAGGGCGGCAGCGGCGTGGCGCCGTGCGCGTCCAGCAGGTCCAGGACCGGGCCGGGAAAGCGGATATCGAAAAGCTCGCCTTCGCGGCCCAGCACGGTGGCGTCGAAGGCATCGGCCAGGCGCAGCACCATGCCCGGGCCGGGCGATTTGCTGGCGCGCACATGGGCCAGCACGCGGTCGGACTCGGTGATGCGTTCGACCAGCACTTCGATCTTGCCGCCGGTGATCTTATGGCCAGCCAGCCGCGCCTTGATGACGCGGGTGTCGTTGAACACCAGCAGGTCGTTCGGCCGCAACAGGCCGACCAGGTCGGCGAACTGGCGGTCGTGCAGCTGGCTGGCTGCGTCCAGATGCAGCAGGCGGCTGCCCGTGCGCTGGGCGGCGGGCGTCTGCGCGATAAGTTCTGGCGGCAGCTCGTAATTGAAGTCGGAAACGGTCAGGGACTGGGTCACGCGGGTATCTGCGGGTATCTGTCTGTCAGGAGGGGCGGCCCGGTAAACGCTGATGGCGGCGGCCGGGCTAGCTCGGGGCAACCGGCTATTGTAAAGGCGAAGGTTATCAGGGTCGGATCTGCCCGCCGCCCGCAACCGTCCCAGGTTTTGTATGCTCTCGGTCTTGAGAGCAATAGCAACCGGTGGACAAGGCATGACGGGACAAGCGATGAAGCGGTGGGGCGGGCTGAAGCGGTGGCTGGCCGGCGCGCTGGTGGCCCTGTCGGCCGGCAGCGCCTGCGCGCAGGTCCAGGGCCTGCCGCCCAACGTCGTGAATGCCTGGAAGGCCAGCAAGTTGCCCGACAGTTCGCTGTCTCTGGTGGTGCAAGAGCTGGGCGGGCAGCGGCTGATCGCGCTGAACGCGAAAGAACCGCGCAACCCGGCGTCGGTGATGAAACTGGTCACGACGTGGGCCGCGTTGTCCGAGCTGGGCCCGAATTACGTCTGGCGCACCGAATTCATGACGGCGCCCGGCGCCCGGCCCGACGCCCGCGGCGTCCTGGCCGGCCCCCTGTACCTGCGTGCCGGCGGCGACCCTCAATTTCTGATGCAGGACCTGTGGGCGCTGCTGCGCGAACTGCGTCTGCGCGGCGTCAAGCAAATCAATGACCTGGTCATCGACCGCAGCATTTTCGGCCAGGTCGCCACGGACCCGGGCGCTTTCGACGGCGCCCCGGACCGCGCCTACAACGCCAGCCCCGATGCGCTAATGGTGGGTTTTGGCGCGCTGCGCCTGTTGTTCACGCCCGACCCCGTGGCCCAGAAATGGGTGCCGCTGATCGACCCGCCCTTGCCCGGTCTGAAGATTGAAGGCAGCGTGCAATGGAGCGACGTCCGCTGTCCCGGCCCCCCGGTCGTCACGACGGAACCCCTCATTACCCAGCAGGGCGTGACGATCCGGGTCGGCGGCAAGGTGGCCGGGTCTTGCGGCGAATTCAGCCTGTATCGGCTGGCGCTGTCGCAGCCGGATTACGCCACCGAAATCTTTCGCATGTTGTGGAAAGAGCTGGGCGGCACGTTCAAGGGGCAGGTCAAATCGGGCATGGTGCCGGCGGACGCCGTGGTGCTGGCCTCGCATGAATCTCCGACCTTGTCCGAGGTCATCCGCCAGATCAACAAGCGCAGCAACAACGTCATGGCGCGCACGCTGCTGCTGACGCTGGGCGCAGAGCGCGGCCGGCGGCCGGCCACGGTGACCAGCAGCGAGGCGGCGGCCAAGGGCGCCTTGGTCAAGCAGGGCCTGGACATGCCCGAACTGGTCATCGACAACGGTGCGGGCCTGTCGCGAGAGGCCCGGGTGTCGGCCGACAGCCTGGCCTCGATGTTGACCGTGGCGTGGAATTCGCCGGTCATGCCCGAGTACATTTCGTCCTTTGCCATTGCCGGGGTGGATGGCACGGTGCGCCGCCGCCTGAAGGGCGATGGCACGCAGGGCATGGCGCACCTGAAGACCGGCTCGCTGCGCGACGTGCGATCCATCGCCGGCTACGTGCTGGGAGCCAGCGGCAAGCGCTACGTGGTCGTCAGCATCGTGAACCACGAACAGGCGGGGGCCGTCCGGGCTTTCGACGACGCCCTGATCGCATGGCTGGCCGATCAATGAAGGTGGCCCCCACGCGGCGCGCACGATGTGCGCTTGCTGCCCCCCAAGGGCTTTAAACCGATTACGATCCTCAGTTGCGGCATGCGAACGGCCGCCTGAGGCGACAAACCCTGTATTTCAATATTCTGGAGAATTACGCACATGCCCGTGCACGAAATCCGCCACCCGCTGATCCGCCATAAGCTCGGGATCATGCGTCGCGCCGACCTCAGCACCAAGAGCTTTCGAGAGTTGTCGCAGGAAGTGGGCGCGCTGCTGACGTACGAAGCGTCCAAGGACCTGCCGCTGGCGCCCGCCACCGTCGAGGGCTGGTGTGGACAGGTCCAGGTCGAGAAGATCGCCGGCAAGAAGGTCACCGTGGTGCCAATCCTGCGCGCCGGCATCGGCATGCTGGACGGCGTGCTCAGCCTGATTCCCGGCGCCAAGGTCAGCGTGGTGGGCGTGGCCCGCAACGAAGAGACGTTGGAAGCCCATACCTACCTGGAACGCCTGGTCGGCGAGCTGGACCAGCGCCTGGCGCTGATTGTCGACCCGATGCTGGCCACTGGCGGTTCGATGGTCGCCGCTATTGATTTGCTCAAGCGCGCCGGCTGCAAGGAAATCCGCGCCTTGGTGCTGGTGGCCGCGCCCGTGGGCATCGATGCCGTGCTGTCCAAGCACCCCGACGTGCATATCTATACGGCGTCCATCGATGACGGCCTGAACGAACACGGCTACATCATGCCCGGCCTGGGTGACGCGGGCGACCGCATCTTCGGTACGACCCAGAAGACGGTCTGACGGGGGGAGCCCGGCGGGCGACTGTCTGGCGGCCAGGCTGTCTGGCGATCCGGCTAGCTAGTGATCCGGCTACCTAGTGAACCTGCCTAGCTAGCGCCTCGGACGGCTGCCGATCCGGCAGCCGGGGCCCGCGCAACGCAGCTCACGCGCCAGGTGCGCGGACCGCTTCCCCGTCGATGTGTTGGCCGAACCATCGCAGCTTTGGTGCCAGCCCGGCCACCTCACCCACGATCAACAGGGCGGGGGACCGGATGCCATGTTCGGCCGCGAGTTCGGGCAGCGCTTGCAGCGTGCCCGACAGCACCCGCTGTTCCGGCCGGCTGCCGTTTTCGATCAACGCGAACGGGGTGTCGGCTGCGCGGCCATGGCCCAGCAGGCGCCGGGTCAGAAGTTCCAGCTGCCCCACGCCCATATAGAAAGCCAAGGTCTGCTTTTCACGCGCCAGCGCGGGCCAGTCCAGGTTGTCTTCGTCTTCGCGGCAATGCGCCGTGATCAGCCGCACCGATTGGGCGTGCTCGCGATGCGTCAGCGGAATGCCGGCATAGGCCGCACAGGCCAGCGCCGCCGTAATGCCGGGCACCACTTCAAAGCGCACGCCATGCGCGCGCAAATGTTCCAGTTCTTCGCCGCCCCGGCCAAAAATAAAGGCGTCGCCCCCTTTCAGCCGCACCACGCGCTTGCCTGCTTGCGCGTGCTCGACCAGCAGGGCGTGAATGCGAGCCTGGGTAGCGTGATGGTTTTCGCCGGGCAGCTTGCCCACGCAAATGCGGTCGGCGTCACGGCGCGCCAGGGACATGACGTCGTCGCTGACCAAGCGGTCGTAGAGGATGACGTCGGCTTCGTTCAGCGCTCGCAGCGCCTTCAATGTCAGCAGCCCGGGGTCGCCGGGGCCGGCGCCCACCAGCACGACGCTGCCTTCAGCGGGCGCAAGCGGTTTGTCCAGCGCCTGGCTCAGCGCGGCTTCGGCCTGGGCGGGTTGTTGCTGGCGCAGCAGGCCGGCCACTGGGCCGTCCAGCAGCCAGTCATAGAAGCGGCGGCGCGCGCCCAGGTCGGGATGGCTGGCGCGGATACGCTTGCGATAGGTTGCGGCCAACGCGGCCAGCTGGCCCAACGTGTGGTCGAACAGGGATTCGATGCGCTCGCGCACGCGGCGCGCCAGCACAGGCGCCACGCCCGAGGACGAAATAGCCACGATGACGGGCGAGCGGTCGACGATGGACGGCACCTGGAACGACGATAGCTCCGGGTCGTCCACCACATTCGTAAAGATGCGGCGCGCGCCGGCCGCCTCGGACACGGCGGCGTTGGCCGCGCGGTCGTCGGTGGCGGCCACCACCAGCCAGACGTCCTCCAGCCAGGCGGCGTCAAAGCGGCCCGGCATATGTTCAACGCGGCCCTGGGCCACCAGTTCGGTCAATGCCTGCGTCAGTTCCGGCGCGCCCACCACCACTTGGGCAAAGGCTTCCAGCAGTGCAAGCGTTTTGCGTTCGGCTACCGCGCCGCCACCCACCACCAGCACCCGCCGACCCTTCAGGTCAGCAAAAATCGGGAAAAGCTTCATCGTGTGCCCGCCTCGGGCGTACCCGGCAAAATATCCCCCGATCATAGGGACGGGCCTTCATCCCCACAACTTTTGATTTCTTGAATTCATATATCCAGAATTTATTTGGCGGGCAGCGATTAGCCGACACGAGTGGACATATGTCGGGCACGGCAACCGGTGTAGTATCAACCCAGCCGCCGCCAGCCGTGGGTGGCAAGTCCCGAATTCTGGAGTGGTAATTGACGATGCAAAAAATCGCATCCTTGGTGTTGTGCATGGGCGCGGTGGGCGCCTCGGCGTCGGTGCAGGCGGGCGTTTGCGACGCCCAGTTCATGCATGACGGTGGCGCGGTGCAGTTGACCGGCTCGGGCAACCTGTCCCTGGGCGCGGACCTGACCTTCACCGAAGTTACCAAAAGCAATGGCGATAACTGCCGGGCGCGCGTGCAAGGCGTGGCCACGTTTGGCTACGCGGGCCTGCCGCCGGGCAAGTCCAAGCTGGATTACCTGATGACGGTCAAGGGCGGACAGGCCACCTTCCTGCGCTATGCCTCGGCGGGCGAAGCCCCCAAGCCTTCCGAGGGCCAGTTCGACCTGCGCATGCTGGGCTTGTTTGCCTACGACGGCAAACTGAACGCCGGGCAAAAGCTGCCCGGCTCGTCCTTCCGCTTGAAGATCGGCAAAGAAGCGCCGGTCGGGGGCCAGCCCAGCACCACGGTGCGCATCGGCGAGAAAAGCGTGGGCCAGAAAACGTCGTTGAACACGGCGTTGGGCAACCAGTCCTGCCACCCGGTCACCTACACGCGCAACTCCGACCCCACCATGGCGACGTTCCAGGGCCTGACCATTCCGATACCCGGCATGAACACGACGGTCACCGATTGGTATTGCCCGGCGGTGAACCTGGTGATGAAGCAAGACATAGATCAATCAGGCGTGAAATCAGCGGTTGAAATTACGCAGATCAAGTAGCACACGGTATCAAGCACGTCTTGCTGCGGGCAGGGCGGCTGGTATTATATTTTTGTCATAGACACACAACAGGAGCTCAAAAAAATGGCCACGAGAAAATCCGAAGAAGTCGCAAAAGAAAAACTGATCGACAGTGTCAAGACCAGCCTGAACGACGCCGAAAACCTGCTGCGCGAAGCGGCGGGCACCACGGGCGAAAAGGCCAACGAATTGCGCGACCGCGCCATGACCTCGCTCAAGCGCACCCGCGAAGCCCTTTATGAAGCGCAAGACGCCGTGCTCGAACGTGGCCGCAAAGCCGCTCGCGCCACCGACGACTACGTGCATGACAACCCCTGGCAAGCCATCGGCATCGCAGGCGTGACCGGCCTGCTGCTCGGCTTGCTGATCAGCCGCCGCTGATTGGTTTGAACGATCGGGCGGGCAACGTCGGCATGCCGGCGCTGCCCGCCCGCCGTTCCTGACAACATGGGTCTACGAAAATCTGTTTTCGGAGTCGCGTCCAGCCTGGTCGGGCTGTTGCGCACCCGCCTGGAGCTGCTCGCGCTGGAAGCCGCCGACGAAAAGGCGCGCCTGCTCAAGCTGCTGGGCATGGCCTTCGCGGCGTTGCTCTTTTTGACGCTTGCGGTGCTGGTGTTCACGGTAACGGTGGCGGTGCTGTTCTGGCCCACCGAAGACCGCTACATGGCCCTGGGCCTGCTGGCGGCGTTCTACGGCATTGTCGGCATTGCGTTGTTGCTGGTCGTGCGCCATGGCCTGGTCTATGGCGCGGCGCCCTTTGCGGCCACCCTTGACGAGCTGAGCCGCGACGCGGAACTGCTTGAACGGGTGCGCGACGCGCAAGACGACGAGCCCCCGGCGCGCCGACGCGAGGAGGACTGAACCATGTCGAAAAGGTCTCCCACCGTGGATCGCGCCGTGCGCATCGAATTGCTGCGCGCCCGCGCCGCCATCGAACGCGAATCGTTGGTGCATGACATCGTGACGACCGGCCATCGGCTGGAACCCGCTGCGATCATCCGGGGACTTTTACCCCGGCTGGCTGCGGGCGGGGCGTCGCGCTGGGCCTTGCAGGCCATCACGCTGGCGCGTCGTTATCCGGTCGTCACCTCGTCCGTCTCGACCTTGCTGATGCGCGGCGGCAAGCGCTTCAAGCTGCTCAAGATCGCGGGCGGCGCATTGGTCGGCTGGCAGCTGTTCAAGATGTGGCAAAGCTCGCGCCAGGACGACGAATAACGCGTTCAACCTTGCTGCGGCTTGCGCCATAAAAAAGCGCCACAAAAAACCCCGCGATGCATCTGCATTGCGGGGTTTTTTTTGGTCAGTACCAAAGCCTGACCGTGCGGCCACGGGCTGCACGCCACAGCCACAACTACAGGCCCAGCTGACTCCAGATATCGTCCACACGCTTCTTGACGTCGGCATCCATCGTGATGGGCGTGCCCCATTCGCGTTGGGTTTCGCCGGGCCATTTGTTGGTGGCGTCCAAGCCCATCTTGCCGCCCAGCCCCGAGACCGGCGAGGCGAAGTCCAGATAGTCGATGGGGGTGTTTTCGACAAGCAGCGTATCGCGCACGGGGTCCATGCGCGTCGTCATCGCCCAGACCACTTCCTTCCAGTCGCGCGGGTTGATGTCTTCGTCCACCACCACGATGAACTTTGTGTACATGAACTGGCGCAGAATGCTCCACAGCCCGAACATGACGCGCTTGGCGTGCCCCGCGTATTGCTTGCGGATCGACACCACCGCCAGCCGATAGCTGCACCCTTCCGGTGGAAGGTAGAAGTCGACGATTTCCGGCAGCTGGCGGCGCAGTAGCGGCACGAACACTTCGTTAAGCGCCACGCCCAGCACGGCGGGCTCGTCGGGCGGCTTGCCGGTGTAGGTGGAATGGTAAATGGGGTTGCGCCGCATCGTGATGCGTTCGACGGTGAACACCGGAAACCAGTCCTGCTCGTTGTAGTAACCGGTGTGGTCGCCGTACGGCCCTTCCAGCGCCATCTCGTAGTCGCTGTTGGGCGGCGGGTTGACGCCGTCCGGCACCACGGGCTTGACGGCGCGCGGGTCGGAGGAGGGCAGCAGATGGCCTTCCAGCACGATCTCGGCCCACGCCGGTACCGACAGGTTGCTGCCCAGCGCCTGGGCAACTTCGGTGCGCGAACCGCGCAGCAGGCCGGCAAATTGGTATTCGGACAGGCTGTCGGGCACGGGCGTCACCGCGCCCAGCGTGGTGGCCGGGTCGGCGCCCAGAGCGACGGCGATGGGGAACGGCGTGCCGGGGTTGGCCAGCGCGTGGTCACGAAAATCCAGCGCGCCGCCGCGATGCGACAGCCAGCGCATGATGAGCTTGTTCGGGCCCAGCAGCTGCTGGCGATAGATGCCCAGGTTCTGCCGCTTGGCGTTCGGGCCGCGCGTGATGACCAGGCCCCAGGTGAGAAGCGGCGCCACATCGCCGGGCCAGCAGGTCTGGATCGGCAAGCGGGTCAGGTCCACATCCTTGCCTTCCCAGACAATTTCCTGGCAGGCCGGGCTCTTGACGTTTTTCGGGCTCATGTCCCACAGCGCCGCTTTCAGCATCGACACCTTGGCCAGCGCATCGCGCAGGCCCTTGGGGGCTTCGGGCTCGCGCAGCGACGCCAGCAGTTCGCCGATATCGCGCAGTGCGCTGACGTTGTCGGCGCCCATGCCGCGCGCCACCCGGGACGGCGTGCCGAACAGATTGGTCAGCACCGGCATCTGCGCCGGTTGGCCGTCGTGCAGCGCTTTTTCAAACAGCAGGGCCGGGCCTTCGGCGCGCAGCACGCGGTCGGAAATCTCGGTCATTTCCAGCCGGGTGGACACCGGCGCGGCAATGCGTTTGAGGTCGCCCATGCGTTCAAGTTGGGCGAGGAAGTCTCTAAGGTCGCGGTATTTCACTACAGATCCCAGCGATTTGGTTACATTTGAGGTCGAAAGAGAGGTTAACATTGACTCCCTCTTTTTCCACGCAGGAGGTTTTCATGCCCGATGCGTCAGTGGCCAGCCTGTTCAGGAATATGGCCCAAGGAGTGCACGAATATCTTGCCGAGTCCTTGCGTATTTGCTCAGTCTATCTGGGCATTGCAGTGATTGTGACGGTAAGCATGGGATTTGCCCTGCCAGGTTTGCGCGACCAGGCATTGCAAGTGCACAAAGCCTTGTTGACCGCCCTAGCGCCTTCATCCATGCAAACCGGCGTCGAACCCGACACCGGCTCCGAACTGGGTTCCGACACGGCGTCGGCAATTGCCATGGCCGTACCAACCGCTCCTGCCAGCAATGCCACCGGCATGCTGGGGCCGGCGCGCGTCGCGCCGCCAGTGCCCAAGAAGCCCGCCTTGTCGGCGACCGGCCCGCAGGCAGAAGCGTTGCGCAACTATATCTCGCGCAAATACAAGGTGGCGTATGACGCTACCGGCCCGCTGTTGAACACCGTCTACAAGGTCAGCCGCGAAAAGCAGCTGGATCCCTTGCTGGTGCTGGCGGTCATCGCCATCGAGTCGCGCTATAACCCGCTGGCCGAAAGCCATGTGGGCGCGCAAGGCTTGATGCAGGTGATGACCAGCGTGCACCAGGACAAATTCGACGCCGTGGGCAAGACCGCCCTGGACCCGGCCGCCAACATCGGCGTCGGGGCGACGATTCTGCGGGACTGTATCAACCGGCGCGGTTCGGTCGACGCCGGGCTGGCCTGCTACGTGGGTTCCACGGGGCCGGACGACAACGGCTACGGCGCCAAGGTCCAGGCGGAACGCCGGCGCTTGGCCCTGGCATCGGGCATTGCCCTGGCACGGGACTGATACCGGACACCCTGTCTGCCCGATACCGCCCGGCCGGCCAGACGAAAAAGCGCGCTCTTTACCGAGCGCGCTTTTTCATTGGGACGGTATCGCAACGACCGCCGGAAGCGCCGGCAAATGGCGGATCAGCGTTGCAGCAGCTTGCCGATGCGGGCCACGGCTTTCTCCAGGCGGTCCAGCCCCGTCGCGTAGGAAAAGCGCATGGTGTGCTTGCCGTGGGCCGGCCCGAAATCCAGTCCCGGCACGGCAGCCACGCCGGCTTGCAGCAGCAGTTGCTGCGAAAACGTGGCGCTGTCCATGCCCAGGTTGCTGATATCGGCATAGATATAAAACGCGCCGTCTGGCTTGACGGGTACGTGGATGCCCAGGCGTTCGAATTCGGGCAACAGGTAGTCGCGCCGCTGCTTGAACGCTTCACGCCGGTGCTCGAAGGTTTTCATCGCCTGTTCGGTAAAGCATGCCAGCGCGGCGTGCTGGGCCAGCGTGGGCGCGCAGATCGCCAGGCTGGCGGCGATTTTTTCCACGGGCGCCACCATGTCTTCCGGCACGATCATCCAGCCCAGGCGCCAGCCGGTCATGTGAAAGAATTTCGAGAAACTGTTGATGACGATGATGTCATCGTCCAGCGTCAGCGCGGATCGCGGCGCGTTTTCATACGACAATCCCAGGTAGATTTCATCGACGATGGCAAAGCCGTCGCGCGCACGAACCTGCGCCAGCAGTTGCGCCAGTTCTTCGTGTGCGATGGATGTGCCGGTGGGGTTGCTGGGTGACGCCACCAGCACGCCCTGCGTCGCGGGCGTCCAATGCCGGGCCACGTCGTCGGCCGACAGTTGGAAGCGTTTGGCGGCGGAACTGGGAATCAAGCGCGGCACGCCGCCCGCCGCCAGCACGAAGTTGCTGTTGGCCGGGTAGGACGGGTCAGGCATCAGGACTTCGCCGCCGTGGTTGACCAGCGCCGCGCACGCCAGCGTCAGTGCACCGGATGCGCCGGCCGTGACAATAACGCGCGCCGGATTGATCTTGGCGCCGAACTTGTCGTGGTAGAACTGCGCAATGGCCTCGCGTAGCGGCATCAGCCCGGCGGGCGGGCCGTAGCCGCTAAGCCCGGCGCGGGCGGCGCGTTCCAGCGCTTCCACCACCTGGGGCGGCGCGGTAAAGTCCGGTTCGCCGATGCCCAGGCTGATAATGTCGTGGCCCGCCGCCTGTAGCGCCTGCGCCTGCTTGAATAGTTCCACTACCTGGAATGTCAGAAAGTCTTGAGTGCGAGCGGCAAGGCGGGGCATTGGATTCTCGAAAAGCGTCTTTGAAGCAAAAAGGAATTGTAGTCATGCAGCCATCCCGGCGCGCTTTCCTGCTTGGCAGGCGGCCCGCGCAAACGCCATGGGCCGCTTTCATGCAGCGGCTGACGCTGCTTTGCCAAGGCCAGGTTGTTGATCTGGGCGAGAACGGCCCGGGTGGCGTGCAAGCCATTCTGACGCCCGCGCGTGACGGCGACGTGGCGCACGCCCGCGCGCTGTGCGCCGAATATCGCGTCGTGATGGCGCTGGAGGGCGCAACGGGGCCTTACGCGGCGAGCAGCGCGCCGCGTTTGCGTATCGATCCGTCGCGGTTGGCGGGCTTGGCGCGCCTGGCCGGCGACACCCCCCGCTGGCGCGCGCAGCCCGGCGTGCCGATGGCCGCGCTGGCCCAGGCCGGGCTGCGGCAGTTCGCCGGTTTTCCTGACGCCATGACCTTGGCCGAATGGCTGGCCGCACCGGCGCCGTGGCCCGCGGGTTGCTGCGCGGCCTCGGGCGTGCTCGGGGTGGACGTGATGCTGGCCGACGGCGTTGAGGAAACCTTGGGGCCGTTTGGCGAGGCCGACGTGCAGCCCCTGCGATCAGCCACCGTGCAGGCCCTGGTGCCGGCGCTGTTCCAGCTGGCCTCGGGCGGCGACGCGTTCGCAACGAACGACGGCTATCACTGGCTGGGCCGCTATCGGCTGGACGCCCTGAAGCCGCAGGCGCCGGCCACGGTGAACCTGGCGCATTTGCTGTTGGGGCATGGCGGTACGCTGGCCTGGGTGCAAAGCGTCACGCTGATTGATGTGCCGCCCTTTAGCAAGCCGCAGCCCGAGCCGCAGCCCGAGGCCCAGCCCGAGCCGCAGCCGGGCGCCCATGTGCCGTCCCCGGCGACCCCCGGCTTGGCGACGTTTCGGCTGGACGCCCGCGTCAAGACGCTGTTCGATCCCGCGGGTCGTTTTCCCTTATTCCTGCCCAATGAAACCTGAAATGTGTTCAGGTTGCTGTAAGATTTCGGCGCCTGCCCCGTCCGGTGGGCGAGCTTTCACCAGCGCTTTCGCAAACGTATCGCGGCGCGCGCCATGGGAATAGAATTCCTCCCTCTGTTTCACTTATAGCCAGTAGCCGCCCCTATGGATGCCAACCTTCGCAAAGCCGCCCTTGAATATCACGAGCACGGTCGCCCCGGAAAAATCTCGGTCACCCCGACCAAGCAGCTGACCAACCAACGCGATCTGGCGTTGGCGTATTCGCCCGGCGTGGCGGCGGCCTGTGAAGAAATCGTGGCGGATCCGGCCAATGTGTTTCGCTACACCGCGCGCGGCAACCTGGTGGGCGTGATCACCAACGGCACAGCCGTGCTGGGCCTGGGCAACATCGGCGCGCTGGCCTCCAAGCCCGTCATGGAAGGCAAGGCGGTGCTGTTCAAGAAGTTTGCCGGCCTGGATGTGTTCGACATCGAAATCAATGAAACCGATCCGGACAAGCTGGTCGAGATCATTGCCGGGCTGGAAGCCACTTTCGGCGGCATCAACCTGGAAGACATCAAGGCGCCGGAATGCTTCACCGTCGAGCGCAAGCTGCGCGAGCGCATGAAGATTCCCGTGTTCCACGACGACCAGCACGGCACCGCCATCACGGTATCGGCCGCGTTCATCAACGGCTTGAAGGTCGTGGGCAAGGACATCAAGAAGGTCAAGGTCGTGACCTCGGGCGCCGGCGCTGCTGCCCTGGCGTGCCTGGATTTGATGGTGGACCTGGGCCTGCCGCTGGAAAACATCTGGGTCACCGACATTGAAGGCGTGGTCTACGAAGGCCGTGTCGAACTCATGGACCCGGACAAGGCGCGTTTCGCGCAAAAGACCGATGCCCGCAAGCTGGCCGAAGTGATTCAGGACGCCGACGTGTTCCTGGGCCTGTCCGCCGGCGGCGTGCTCAAGCCCGAAATGGTTGCGGCCATGGGCACGCGCCCGTTGATCCTGGCGCTGGCCAACCCCACGCCGGAAATCCTGCCCGAACTGGCGCATTCCGTTCGCGATGACGTGGTCATGGCCACGGGCCGTTCCGACTACCCGAACCAGGTCAACAACGTCCTGTGCTTCCCGTACATTTTCCGGGGCGCGCTGGACGTGGGCGCCACCACCATCACGCGTGAAATGGAAAAGGCGGCGGTCTACGCCATTGCCCAGCTGGCCCAGGAAGAACAGAACGAAGTCGTGGCAGCGGCCTACGGCACGTTCGATATCTCTTTTGGCGCGGAATACCTGATCCCCAAGCCGTTCGACCCGCGTTTGATCGTGCGTATCGCGCCGGCCGTGGCCAAGGCCGCGATGGACGGCGGCGTGGCCACGCGCCCGCTGGCCGACCTGGAAGCCTACGAAGAGCAGTTGCAGCAGTTCGTGTACCACTCGGGCGCGTTCATGAAGCCGCTGTTCTCGGCCGCCAAGCGCATCGTGCGCGAAGGCGGCCCGGCGCGCATCGTGTTCGCGGAAGGCGAAGACGAACGCGTGCTGCGCGCGGTGCAGGTCGTGGTTGACGAAGGCCTGGCCCGCCCCATCCTGGTGGGCCGCCCATCGGTGCTGCTGACCCGTATCGAAAAGCTGGGGCTGCGCCTGCGCCTGGGTGAAGACGTTGAAGTGACCAACCCGGAATACGACGAACGCTTCCATCAGTACTGGACGACGTACTGGGAACGCATGTGCCGGCGCGGCATCACCAAGGAAATGGCGCGCGTGGAAATGCGCCGCCGCATGACCTTGATCGGCGCGATGATGGTGCACCTGGGCGATGCCGACGGCATGGTCTGCGGCTCGGTGGGCGCCTACCACGATCACCTGCGGTTCGTGGACGAAGTGATCGGCCGGCGCCCTGGCCACAACGTGTATGCCGCGATGAACATCCTGCTGCTCAACGAGCGCACGGTGGTGTTGGTGGACACGCACGTCAACGACGAACCCACGGCCGAGCAGATCGCCGAATTCACTATCGCGGCCGCCAACGAAATGCGCCGTATGTACCTGGCGCCCAAGGTGGCGCTGCTGTCGCGATCGAATTTCGGATCGGGCAGTTCCGCGTCGGGCGCCAAGATGCGTCGCGCGCTTGAAATCGTGCGCGAAAAAGAGCCCGAGCTTGAAATCGACGGCGAAATGCACGGCGATTGCGCGCTGGACGAAGCGCTGCGCATGCGCATCCTGCCGTCGTCCACGCTCAAAGGCGAGGCCAACCTGCTGGTGTGCCCGAACGTGGATTCGGGCAACATCGCCTACAACCTGCTCAAGACGGCGGCGGGCGGCAACGTGGCGGTTGGCCCGTTCCTGCTGGGCTGCAACGCGCCGGTGCACATCCTGACCTCAAGCTCGACCGTGCGCCGCATTGTGAACATGACCGCGATGACTGTGGTCGATGTCAACACGCCACGTTGAAGTCAGTCCCGCCGGTCCGGCGTGCCCACGCACGCCGACCGGTCTGGTCCTGACGGGTGGGGGCGCGCGGGCCGCGTACCAGGTGGGCGTGCTAAGCGCCATCATGGACTTGCTGGACCCGGACTGGCATTCGCGCTTTCAGAATCCCTTCGACATCATCTGTGGCACCTCGGCGGGGGCCATCAACGCCGCTGCGCTGGCGTGCCGCGCCGACCGCCCGCACCTGGGTGTGCGCCGTATCCGCCGCTTGTGGTCGTCGCTGAACACCGACATGATTTACCGCGCCGACGCGCCCGGCCTGATTCGCACGGGTGTGCGTTGGCTGGGGTTGCTGGCGCTGGGCTGGATGTATTCGGGCCTGACGCGCAAGCGGCCGCAGTCGCTGCTGGACAACAGCCCCATGGAGGCGCTGCTGGGCCGCGTGCTGAATTTCGACCACCTGCGCGGCAACCTCGAGCGCGGGTCGCTGTCGGCGCTGGCGATCACGGCATCGGGCTACACCAGCGGCGAGCACCTTACGTTCTACCAGGCGCACACGCCCATCGAACCCTGGCATCGCTACTTGCGGCTGGCCATACCCACGCCTATCGGCATCGACCATCTGATGGCCTCGTCGTCCATCCCGTTCGTGTTTCCCGCGCGCCAGGTGCCGGTGCACGGCAAGGGTGAATGGTGCGGCGACGGGTCCATGCGGCAACTGGCGCCGATCAGCCCCGCCATACACCTGGGCGCCCATCGCGTGCTGGTGATCGGCACGGGCTTTCGGGATGACACCCATCCCGAGAACCGGGAAGATTCTCCGCCCTATCCGTCGCTGGCCCAGGTGGGCGGGCATGCGCTGTCCAGCATTTTCCTGGATGGCCTGTCGGTGGACGTCGAGCGCCTGGAACGCATCAACTACCTGATGGACCACGCGACGCCGGAGGGCGCGCAGATCAACGTGCGCCGCATCCAGGTGCTGACCATCACCCCCAGCCAGTCGCTGGATACGATGGCGCTTGAGCACTTGGATGACATGCCCGCGCAAGCCCGTGCTCTTTTCCGCGTACTCGGTGTATCGTCCGACCCAGGCCGTCCTGGCGGCGGTGCGCTGATGTCGTATCTGCTATTCGAATCCAGCTACACCAAGCGATTGATCGAACTGGGTTATGCCGATACGATGCAGCGTAACGAAGAAGTGATCGCCTTTTTCAAGGAGGCTCAGGCATGACGCGCAATGGCCAATCTACGTTGCAGAAGCAGCTTCTGCGCGGGGGAGCGCTGCCTCATGAGGGGCTGGACAAGAAGGCCGTCGTGGACGCCTCGCACGAGCTTGGCCTGTCCTTGTTCGTTGCCAACTGTGACCCCGCCCGCAGTCGTTCAGCGGTGCTTCGCGCCATCGTCAAGGCGGTGGATTTCCCCGAGTACTTCGGCGGCAACCTGGATGCGCTGTACGACTGCCTGTGCGACACGGTCCTGGACCACAAGACGGGCGTGGTGTTGTGGCTGTACCGCCTGCACTCCGGCGACCCGGTGCTGGAAGAAGACGCCGCAAAAATTGAAACCGTGTGTTCGGACGCTGCCGACTTTGCACGTGAAAACGGCCGCATCTTTGCGTTTGTGATCGAACACGCGGGCCGCCACCCCGACCCGGAACCCGGCATCGCCGCAGCGCCCTATGGCGAAAACGATTAACCGCGGGCGAAAACGATTAACCGCGGCCGAAAACGATTAACTGCGGCCTAAAACGATTCTCTGCGGGCGCGGACGATTAACCGCGCATCCTTCCGCTACCAGCTCATCAACGCGCTGACCGCCGCCAGCAGCGCCAGCCCGGCCGTTTCGGTGCGCAGCACGCGCGGGCCGAAGCGAACCGCCTGGACGCCGGCCTGGCGGGCCAGTTCCAGTTCTTTGTCCGACCAGCCGCCTTCGGGGCCGACCAGCAAGGTCAACGCCTGCAAGTCCGGCGTGGCGCGCAGCTTGCCGGCCAGATCGTCGCCGGCTTCCGGGTGACACAGCAGCCGCAGGCCGTCCGCCGGCTGGGCCAGCCAATCGGCAAGCGTTTGCGGCGCATCCACCGCCATCAAGCGGTTGCGGCCGCATTGTTCGCCGGCCGATTGCGCAATGCGCTGCCAATGCGCCACGCGCTTGTCCAACCGAGGGCCCGATAACTGCAACACGCTGCGTTGCGCGGCAATGGGGCTGACGCGGGCGGCGCCCAGCTCAACCGCTTTTTCCACCACCCAGTCCATCTTGTCGCCGGAGGGCAGACCCTGCACAAGCGTGATGCGCCCGGCAAGCTCGGCTTCGCGCGGGTTGAAGTCGCCCAGCGTGGCGTAGCCCGCCTTGCCGTCCACTTCAAGCACGGCCGGGTATTCGCCGCCCTGGCCGTTGAACAGCACAACGGTTTCGCCCGCTTTCAAGCGCAGCACGCGCAGCGCGTGGTGCGCCAGGGCGTCGGGCAAGGCGATGCGGGTACCGGCGGAAAGGGCGATGTCGCAGAAGAAGCGGGGGGCGGACATGAGGTTCGGGCGAAGAGGGCGGCTACGAGGGCGCGGGCAATCGGATTATTCGAGCGCGTAGCCTACCACTTTGATTCCCGGCGACACGCTTGTTTACATCGGGCTTAAGGGCGATGGCGTGAGGGAAATCCCCTGATGCTAAAATCGTCTGCTTCGCAACCCACTCAACTGGCCCCTATATTTCCCGTAGGCGCGCCAGCTTCAAAGAGCCTTCCGAATGAGCAATCCGACCGCCCCTAAACTTGCCTTGGCGGATGCCATCCGCGCCCTAGCGATGGATGCAGTGCAACAAGCGAACTCCGGGCATCCGGGTGCTCCCATGGGCATGGCGGAAATCGCCCAGGCCTTATGGACGGGCAACCTGCGCCACAACCCGAAGGATCCCGCCTGGGCCAACCGCGACCGCTTTGTGCTGTCCAACGGCCACGGCTCGATGCTGATCTACGCGCTGCTGCACCTGACGGGCTACGACCTGTCGATCGACGAACTCAAGAATTTCCGCCAGTTGCATTCCAAGACGCCGGGTCACCCCGAAGTGGGCATCACCCCGGGCGTGGAAACGACCACCGGCCCGTTGGGCCAGGGCCTGGGCAATGCCGTGGGCATGGCGCTGGCCGAAGCGCTGCTGGCCGCTGAATTCAACAAGCCCGGCCACACCATCGTCGACCACCACACCTACGCCTTCACCGGCGACGGCTGCCTGATGGAAGGCATCTCGCACGAGGTGTGCTCGCTGGCCGGCACGCTCAAGCTGTCCAAGCTGGTCGTGCTGTATGACGATAACGGCATCTCGATCGACGGCCACGTTGAACACTGGTTCGCCGACGACACCGCCAAGCGCTTCGAAGGCTACGGCTGGAACGTGATCCGGGGCGTTGACGGCCACGACGTCGCCGCCGTGGACGCCGCCATCAAGGCCGCGCGTTCGCAGTCGGAAAAGCCCACGCTGGTGATCTGCCGCACCGTTATCGGCAAGGGTTCGCCCAACATGGCCGGCACGCACAACGTGCACGGCGCGCCGCTGGGCAAGGACGAAATCGCCGCCACGCGCGCCGCGCTGGGCTGGTCGTCGGAACCGTTCCAGATTCCGCAAGACGTGTATGACGGCTGGGATGGCCGCAAGTCGGGCGCCGCGGCCCAAGCCGAATGGCAGACCGCGTTTGACGCCTACAGCGCCGCGTTCCCCGCCGAAGCCGCTGAATTCACGCGCCGCATGAAGGGCGAAATGCCTGAGGGTTATGCCGACCAGTTCAAGGCTTTCCTGGCCTTAACGCTGGAAAAGGCCGAAACCGTCGCCACCCGCAAGGCTTCGCAATTCGCGATCGCCGCGCTGGCGCCGTTGCTGCCCGAAATGCTGGGCGGTTCCGCCGACCTGACCGGTTCCAACTTCACCGACTGGAAGGGCGTGGGCGCCGTTCGCGCCGGCGACAAGGGCATTCAGTTCGGCCGTCACATCAACTACGGCGTGCGCGAATTCGGCATGGCCGCCATCATGAACGGCGTGGCGCTGCACGGCGGCTACCTGCCCTTCGGCGGCACGTTCCTGACGTTCTCGGACTACTCGCGCAACGCCATCCGCATGGCCGCGCTGATGAAACAGCGCGTGGTGCACGTGTTCACGCACGATTCGATCGGCCTGGGCGAAGACGGCCCGACCCACCAATCCATCGAACACGCTGCCAGCCTGCGCCTGATTCCCAACCTGTCGTTGTGGCGTCCTTGCGATACGGCTGAAACGGCCGTGGCCTGGAACGCCGCCGTGACGCGCCCGACCAGCATCGGCATGGACGTGCACGACGGCGGCCCGACCGCGCTGCTGCTGTCGCGCCAGAACCTGCCGTTCGTGCCCCGTGATGCCGCCACCGTGGACGCTATCGCGCGCGGTGGCTACGTGTTGCGCGATGCCGAAGGCGCCCGCGCCGTCATCATCGCCACCGGCTCCGAAGTGGCCATTGCGCTGGACGCGCAGGCGCAGCTGGCCAAGGAAGGCATCGCCGTGCGCGTGGTTTCCATGCCCAGCACCGACGTGTTCGACAAGCAGGACGCCGCCTGGAAGCAATCCGTGCTGCCCAAGGGCCTGCCGCGCGTGGCTGTCGAAGCCGGCGTGACCGCGTTCTGGCACAAGTACGTGGGCCTGGAAGGCGCCGTGGTCGGCATCGACCGCTACGGTGAATCCGCCCCGGCCGGCGCATTGTTCAAGTTCTTCGGGCTGACCGCCGACAAGGTGGCCGAGACCGTCAAACAGGTTTTGTAAAAAAGGAGCTTAGTATGACTATTCGCGTCGCCATCAACGGTTACGGTCGCATCGGCCGCAACATCCTGCGTGCCCACTACGAAGGTGGCAAGAAGCACGATATCGAAATCGTCGCCATCAACGACCTGGGTGATCCCAAGACGAACGCGCACCTGACGCGCTACGACACCGCCCACGGCAAGTTCCCGGGCACCGTCGAAGTCGACGGCGACTTCATGGTCGTCAACGGTGACAAGATCCGCGTGCTGGCCAACCGCAACCCGGCTGAACTGCCCTGGGGCGACCTGAAGGTTGACGTCGTGCTGGAATGCACGGGCTTCTTCACGACCAAGGAAAAGGCCGGCGCGCACATCAAGGGCGGCGCCAAGAAAGTCATCATCTCGGCCCCGGGCGGCAAGGATGTGGACGCCACCATCGTGTTCGGTGTGAACCACGGCGTGCTCAAGTCGACCGACACGGTCATCTCGAACGCATCGTGCACCACCAACTGCCTGGCCCCGCTGGTCAAGCCGCTGAACGACAAGCTGGGCCTGGAAAACGGCCTGATGACGACCGTTCACGCCTACACCAACGACCAGGTCCTGACCGACGTCTACCACGAAGACCTGCGCCGCGCGCGTTCGGCCACGATGAGCATGATCCCCACGAAGACCGGCGCTGCCGCCGCCGTGGGCCTGGTGCTGCCGGAACTGAACGGCAAGCTGGACGGCTACGCCATCCGCGTCCCGACCATCAACGTGTCGCTGGTCGACCTGTCGTTCGTGGCCAGCCGCGACACGACCGCCGAAGAAGTGAACAGCATCCTGAAGGCCGCGTCGGAAGGCGAGCTCAAGGGCATCCTGGACTACAACACCGAGCCCCTGGTTTCGGTGGACTACAACCACAACCCGGCCTCCAGCACCGTTGATGCGTCGCTGACCAAGGTCTCGGGCCGCCTGGTCAAGGTCTCGTCCTGGTACGACAACGAGTGGGGCTTCTCGAACCGCATGCTCGACACCACCGTCGCGCTGATGTCGGCCAAGTAAGCAACACGGTCAGTCCATAGGGGACGGATTTGTTTTCCGCCAATGCGGAAAATGGGTTCGTCCCCTTTGTTCGCCTATCGTAGGAAAGCAAATATGTCCAAGGTCAATACCCTGTCCGCGCTGGCCAAGTCCGGCGCCCTGTCCGGCAAGCGTGTGTTCATCCGCGCCGACTTGAACGTGCCGTTCGATGACGCCGGCCGCATTTCCGAAGACACGCGCATCCGTGCATCCGTGCCCGGCATCCGCCTGGCGCTGGACGCCGGCGCCGCCGTGATGGTTACGTCCCACCTGGGCCGCCCGAAAGAAGGCGTGCTGACCGACGCCGATTCGCTCGCCAAGGTCGGCCAGCGCCTGTCCGAATTGCTGGGCATGCCCGTGCAGCTGGTGCGCGATTGGGTCGACGGCGTTCAGGTCGATCACGGCCAGGTCGTGCTGCTGGAAAACTGCCGCGTGAACGTCGGCGAAAAGAAAGATGACGAAGCGCTGGCCAAGAAGATGGCCGCGTTGTGCGACGTGTACGTCAACGACGCATTCGGCACCGCCCACCGCGCCGAAGCCACCACCCACGGCATCGCGCGCTTTGCGCCCGTGGCCTGCGCCGGCCCCTTGCTGGAAGCCGAGCTTGACGCCCTGGGCCGTGCGCTGCACGAACCCAAGCGCCCGCTGGTCGCCATCGTGGGCGGCTCGAAGGTGTCGACCAAGCTGTCGATCCTGCAATCGCTGGCCGACAAGGTTGATCAGTTGGTCGTGGGCGGCGGTATCGCCAACACCTTCCTGCTGGCTGCCGGCCTGCCTATCGGCAAGTCGCTGGCGGAACCCGACCAGGTTGAGCAGGCGCGCGCCGTGATCGACATGATGAAGCAGCGCGGCGCGGCCGTGCCGATTCCGGTGGACGTGGTGTGCGCCAAGGCATTCGGCGCGGACGCCGAAGCCACTGTCAAGGCGGCCACCGACGTGGCCGATGACGACATGATTCTGGACATCGGCCCGCAGACCGCGGCGCAGTTGGCCGAGATCCTGAAGAAGGCCGGCACCATCGTGTGGAACGGTCCGGTGGGCGTGTTTGAATTCGACCAGTTTGCCAACGGCACCGAAGTGGTGGCGCGCGCAATCGCGGAATCGGACGGCTTTTCGATCGCCGGCGGCGGCGACACGCTGGCTGCCATCGCCAAGTACGGCATCGGCGAACAAGTCGGCTACATCTCGACGGGCGGCGGCGCGTTCCTGGAATTCCTGGAAGGCAAGACCCTGCCTGCCGTGGCCGTGCTGGAAGCGCGCGCGGCGGAGTAAGGCAGGGCGGCAGCGCCCAAGTCGTGGCGCTTGCCGCGCGCCGTTCTCCATGAAAAACGCCCTTTATTTCAGGGCGTTTTTTTTCATCTGTGTCCGGAGCGCTTATTCCAACTTGGCGCCCGAAATTTTCACGATGTCCGCGTAGCGCGCGATTTCCGATTGGATGAAGGCGCCGAATTGCTCGGCGGTTTGCCCCGCCGGTACCAGCGCGCCCATGCTTTCCATGCGCTGCTTGACCTCGGGCTCGGCCACCACGGCGTTCACTTCCTTATTCAGGCGCTGCACCACGGCGGGCGGCGTGCCGGCGGGGGCAACGATGCCGTACCAGGCCGACGCGATCATCTTGGGCACCCCCGCTTCCTCGAAGGTGGGCACGTCCGGCAGTGCCGGCAGACGCTGGTGCGACGCCACGGCCAGCGCGCGCAACGCGCCGGCCTGAACCTGCGCCAGCGAGCCGGTGTCCAGCATCATGTCGACTTGCCCGGCCAGCAGATCCGACACGGCGGGGCCACTGCCCTTGTACGGAATGTGCAGCACGTCGGCGCCGGTCAGGTGCTTGAACATCGCGCCCGCCAGATGCTGCGAAGACCCTACGCCGCCCGAACCGTAGTTCAACTTGCCGGGTTCGGCCTTGGCGCCGGCGATCAGGTCGGCCACCGATTTGAAGGGCGATTGCTTGGGCACTTCCAGAATGTTGGGGATCTCGGCCACGAAGGCCACGGGCGCAAAGTCCTTGGACGCATCGAAGCCCAGGCGGGAATACAAATGCGGGTTTGCCGCGTTGGTCGAACTGGTGGCCATCAGCAACGTGTAGCCGTCGGCCTTTTCGCGCACGAACGACGCCGTGCCAATATTGCCACCCGCGCCCGCCTTGTTGTCCACGATCACCGTCTGGCCCAAGCGGTCGGTCAGGCGTTGCGCCAGCAGGCGCGCCAGGGAATCGGTGGCGCCGCCCGGGGGCCAGGGCACCACCAGCTTGATGGGGCGCTCGGGGTAAGTCTGGGCGTGGACAGCGGGGGCGATGCCGGCGGCAAGCGCGGTCAGAACCAGGGCGCGGCTGACGCGCCGAAGAATGGGCAAGGACATGGAGTCTCCTGAAATGCCGGCCTTGGGTCCGCGCCGGGTGGCAAGGGCGGTAGGCCGTGTCGGTGTGCGATGGTGCGGCGTGGCGCCGCTTTTCTTATGCCGAAGGACTCTACGCAATCCGGCATTTCGATAAAAGAGATAAAAACGCAACGATCTTCATTCCTTTTGGGAATGTTTTGGATCGTCGAACCCCGGCGTGTTTTTCTGAAGCTGGCGAAAAAGCCCGCCTGATTTCGTGGCGACTTGATCTGAAGCCGTTGCCGTGGCTTGGCCTTGGTGTAGCCTTGACCGTCTATGCGTGTTGTCGCGCAGTCTCTTCGATCAGGTCGCTTGCAGCATCATGAACCTACGTTTTTTTCCCGGCCTGAATAATTTCCGCGGCATGACGCGGGAATCGGCACGACGCGACATCATGGCGGGCTTAAGCGTGGCCGCCGTCGGCCTGCCGGTGGGCCTGGCCTACGCGGCGATGATGGGCGTGCCGCCCGTGGCCGGGCTGTGGGCCGCCATTGCGGGGATGTTGGGCTACGCCTTGTTCGGCTCGTCGCGCACGCTGATCGTGGGGCCGGACACGGCCACCTGCACCCTTATCGCCGCCACCTTGACCGGCATGGCGCTGACCTCCCCCGAAGACCGGTTGGTGGCCGCCACCGGCATTGCATTGACCGTGGGCGTCGGCTGCCTGATTGCGCGCGTGCTGCGGCTGGGCGTTCTGGCCAACCTGCTGTCGCGCCCCGTGCTGATCGGCTACATGGCGGGCGTGGCGATCACGTTGGGGCTGTCGCAACTGAGCGGGCTGACGGGGGTGGGGCTGCGCAACAGCGGGCTGGTGCACCCCTTCCTTGAGCTATCGCGCCGTATCCAGGAGATCCAGATTCCCACACTGTGCCTGGGGCTGGCGTCCTGCCTGTTGCTGGTGGCCTTCAAGCGCTGGCGCCCGACCTGGCCGGGGCCGATCCTGCTGGTGGTGGGCGGCTGCCTGTTGTCATGGCTATTCGATTTTCCCAGCCTGGGCATCGCGGTGGTGGGCGAGGTGCCCGCCGGCTTGCCGGGCATCAGCCTGCCGGTTCGGCTTGAGGGGGTCGACAGCATTCTGCTGGGCGCGGCGGGCGTGCTGGTGGTCAGCTTTTCCAGCGGCATCGTCACCGCGCGCAGCTTTGCGGCGCGCACGGGCGAACACGTGGACCCCAACCGCGAGCTGGTGGGCTTCGGCGCGGCCAATGTGGCGGCCGGTCTGTTCCAGGGTTTTGTGGTGACGGGCGCGGATTCGCGGACGGCGGTGGGCTTGGTGGCGGGCGGCTCGTCGCCGCTGGTCAGTGTCAGCGCCGCCTTGGCGTTGGCCATCGTGGTGGGCCTGTTGAGCGCGCCCTTGTTCTGGCTGCCACAGGCGGTGCTGTCGGCCATCTTGTTGCTGGCCGCCGCCAGCCTGTTCGACGTCAAGGCCTTCCTGCGCCTGGCGCGAATTTCCCGCATCGAACTGGCGTTTGGCATCCTGGCTGCCGTGGGCGTGGTGGGCTTTGGCGTGCTGCGGGGCGTGGCGGTGTCGGTGGGGGCGACCTTGCTGTACGCGATGTATGTGTCGGGCAACCCGCGCGATGCGCTGCTGGGCCGGCTGCCCGGCGAGTCCGTATTGGGCAAGCTGCACCTGAATCCAGATGCGCATCCCGTGCCCGGCACGGTGATCTGGTTGTTTGAATCGTCGATCTGGTTTTTCAACGCCGATGCGTTTCGGCGCCGCGCGCGCGACGTTATCGAGCAAGCGGCGGCCGACACCCAGTGGTTCGTGCTGGATGCCGAGGCCATGACGCAGGCGGATGCCGATGCGGTGGAAGCGCTTTATGAACTGAAGCGCGAACTGGACGCCCGCAACATCACCTTGTTGCTGGCGGGCGGGCACGGCCAGTTCCGCATGGCGCTGGAGCGTTCGGGGCTGGTCAAGAAGATCGGCCGCGACAAGATCTTCGGCACCCCGGAACAGGCGGTCGATGCGATCGAGCGCTGGCGCCAGGCGCCGCCGGCCACCTTGGCCTGAGCCTAATCGATGATGTGATAGCCGCCGTCGATATACAGCGTCTGGCCCGTCATCAGGCGCGCGGCGTCGGTGGCCAGCCAGGCGGTGGCTTCGCCCACGTCGTCGATGGACACCAGGCTGCGCGCGGGCGCCTTGGATTGCGCGCGGTCCAGCAAGGCATCGAATTCGGCAATGCCCGATGCGGCGCGCGTTTTCAATGGCCCGGGCGAAATCGCGTGCACCCGGATGCCCTGCGGCCCAAGCTCGGCGGCGAGGTAGCGCGTGGCGGATTCCAGCGCGGCCTTGACCGGACCCATCATGTTGTAGTGCTCGACGACCATCTGCGAGCCGTAGTAGCTCATGCAGAACAGCGCGCCGCCTTTTTTCATCAACGGTTCGGCCAGTTTCGCCATGCGGATGAAAGACCAGCACGACACGTCCATGGCTTGCAGGAAGCCTTCGCGCGAGCAGTCGGTAACGCGGCCGTGCAGGTCGGCGCGCGGGGCGAACGCAATGGAATGCAGCACGAAATCCAGCTGTCCCCATTCGGCCGTGATGCGGTCGAACACGGCTTCGAGTTCGCCGTCGTTCAGCAGGTTAAGCGGCATCAGCAAGGGCGCATCCACCTGGCGCGCAAGCGGCTCGACGTGGGGCAGCGCCTTGTCATTCAGATAGGTCACGGCCAGTTCGGCGCCCATGGCGCGAAACGCCTTGGCGCAGCCCCAGGCAATGGAATCCGCATTGGCGATGCCGGTGACCAGGCCGCGCTTGCCGGCCAGCGGCAGCGCCGCGCTAGAGGAGGGGGCGGGGGAGTTCATCGTCGGCTTGCTCATTGTTGGCTTGCTCATCGTTGGCGCACCAAAGCCAGCGTGTGCTGCGCGATGATCAGCTCTTCGTTTGTGCGCACCACGTAGACGCCGATGCGGCTGTCGTCGCTGGAAATTCGCGGGCCTTGATGGGCGTTGCGCTCGGGGTCCAGCTTGATGCCCAGCCAGCCCCAGTGGTCCACGATCATCTGCCGGATCTGGGGCGAGTTCTCGCCCACGCCGGCGGTAAAGACGATGCCGTCGATGCCGTTCATGGCGCAGCCCATGCCGATGATGCCTTCGGCCACGCGCCACGCGAAATACTTCAGCGCCAGCTGGGCCGAGGGCGCGTCGCTGGCCAGCAGTTCGCGCATGTCGTTGCTGATGCCGGACAGGCCCTTCATGCCGCAGTCGTGATAAAGCAGGTGTTCGATCTGGTCGTGGTCCATGCCGCGTTCCATCATCCACAGCACCACGCCCGCATCCAGCCGGCCCGGGCGCGTGCCCATGGGCAGGCCTTCCAACGCCGTGAAGCCCATCGTGCTGTCCACGCTTTTGCCTTCATGCATGGCGCAGGCGGACACGCCGGAACCCAGGTGCGCGGCAATGATCTTGCCCATGGCCAGTTCGGGCAGTGCCTGCTTCAAGCGCTGCGCGATGTATTCATAGGACAGGCCGTGAAAGCCGTAACGGCGCACGCCTTCCTGGTACAGCGATTCGGGCAGCGCGTAGCGGTCGGCCACGTCGGAATGGCTGCGATGAAACGCGGTATCGAAGCACGCCACTTGCGGTATCCACGGCCGACGCTCGCGGATGACGCGGATGGGCGCCAGGTTGTTGGGCTGATGCAGCGGAGCCAGCGGCGTGAACGTGTCCAGCTTGGCCAGCACACCGTCGTCGATCAGCACGGGTTCGGACAGATCAGGCCCTCCATGCACCACCCGATGGCCCACCGCCAGCGGCGTACCGCCCAGATGGCCGCTAAGCCACGTGCCCACGACTTCCTGCGCGTTGGGCACGTCGGGCGCATGGCCGGGCGCGATGTCGCGTTCCACCAGTGTCTGGCCCGCCGCGTCACGTACGCGCAGCTTGGGGTGCGACGTGCCGATGCCCTCAAGCTGCCCGCCCAGGCGCGGCGCAAGTTGCTCGTTGCCGTCGACGTCGTACAGGTAGAACTTGATGCTGGAACTGCCGGCATTGATGACGAGGATGGTGTCGCGGGTGTCACTCATGGCTCTGGGTTCCGGTGGTGGTGGGGGAGCGGCGAGAGGTGCGGCAACAGGGGCGGCAATACTTGCGGCAATAGGCGCGCGTCAGATCAGCGGGCGGGCCGCCAGCTGGCTCAGGTGGTGCGCGTAGATGGCCGCCACCGCGCACGAGGCCAGCCGCGAACGCGGGCTGTCGGCGCGGCTGGTCAGGATGATGGGCACGCGTGCGCCCAGCACGATGCCCGCTGCTTCAGCGTTGGCCAGGAACGTCAGGTTCTTGGCCAGCATGTTGCCCGCTTCAAGATCGGGCACGACCAATACCTGCGCCACGCCCGCCACGGGCGACCGAATGCCTTTGATGCGCGCCGCCTCGGGGCTGATGGCGTTGTCCAGCGCCAGGGGGCCGTCCAGCAGGCCGCCCGCGATCTGCCCCCGATCGGCCATCTTGCACAAGGCCGCCGCTTCGATGGTGCTGGGAATATTGGGCGTGACCTGTTCCACCGCCGACAGAATCGCCACGCGGGGCTCGCCCAGCCCCAGCCCGTGATGCAGGTCGATCACGTTGCGGATGATGTCGGCCTTGGTTTCCAGGTCCGGGAAAATGTTGATGGCCGCGTCCGTGATGAACAGCGGGCCGGCATAGGTGGGCACCTCCATGATGAATACATGGCTGATGCGCCGGCCGCTGCGCAGCCCCGTTGTGCGCGCGACGACTTCGTGCATGAGTTCGTCGGTGTGCAGGCTGCCCTTCATCAGCAGCGTGGCCTCGCCGTTGCGCACCAGCGCCACGGCGGTTTCGGCCGCAGCGTGGCTGTGCGGCGCATCCACGATACGGGCATCGCCCAGGTTCAGCTTGAACTGCGCGGCGGTATCGCGGATCTTCTGTTCCGGCCCCACCAGGATGGGGTGCAGCAAGCCCAGATCACGCGCCTCCAGGGCGGCCGACAAAGACGGTTCGTCGCAAGGGTGGGCGATGGCGCAGAAGGCGGGCTCCAGCGTCTGGGCGCGCGCGATCAGCGTGTCGTAATGCGTCGAGGTAGGCAGTGTCATGCGCGCTTGGCCTTGGCGGGTTGACCGGCGCCGGCGGTGCCGGCGGACTTGGACGCGGACTTGGCGGCGGGCTTTGCCGCGCGCTTGGCAGCGGTCTTTGCGGCGGGTTTGGCCCCGGCCGTGTCAGCCGGCTTCCCGGCTGTCTTGCCGGTGCTGTTCGCGGCAGGCTTGGCATCGGACATTGCGGCGGCCTGGGTTGCGGACTTTGCGGCAGACTTTGCAGCGGACTTTGAAGCCGACTTTGCAGCCGACTTTGCGGCGGGCTTTCCTGCGGACTTCGGTGCCGACTTCGCCACCGAGTCTTCCGCCGATTTGGCGGCTGCCGGGTGCGGCTTGGCGGTTTTGGCCGGTACCTGGGCGGCTGCGTCGATCAAGCTCAACGAAGGCGCGGTCGGCGACGGGGCCAACGTCAGCTGCGCGGGCGCGTGGCTCTGCTCGCGCTTCTGTGCACGGCGTTCGGCGGCTTCGAAGATGCGCTCCATTTCCGTCAGGCTTTCGCGCGCGGCCGGGCTCAGCGGTTCGGCCGCTTCCAGCACGTGCTTCATGGTGTTCAGCGCGTCGCGAATCGCGGCCGGCGATGACTTGTCCAGCAGGCGCGGCATCGCCTGAATGGCGGCGTCGGAATCCAGCGTCAGGATCAGGGCCTGGTCGCGTATGGTGTCCTTGAACTCCTGTAGCGTCATGGCGTTGTCGGACTCGGCGCGCACTTTGCGGATCAGTGCAAAGCTGCGTTCGTCCAGACCGCCTTCCGCGCCGGACACGTACAGCAGCATGCGGATCGCGGCCACGCGCAGGCCGCCTTCCTGCAACAGCGAACGCAGGTCCGCCGTGCGTTCTTCCATGAAGCGGCGATGCTCGGGCGACACGCCCGGGTGCTTGCGCGGGGGGCCGGACCGTGCGCCCAGCCCGGCCAGGTCCTGCACCAGCGGCGATCCGTACACGCCCATGAACGTGCGTTCGTCCGCCGAGTCGCGCATTTCCTGCCAGATGTTCAGGCTGGTTTCGACCCAGTTCGAGAACATTTCCTGCGCCATCAGGAACGGGTTCGACTCGGACACCGGCTGGCGGTGCGCGCGAACCTGTTCCGCCACCTTCGCAATGGGCGCGATGGCCGGGTTGCGGTCCGAAATCAGCTCGTAGGGCAAGCGCAGCGGATGCAGGCGTTGCGCCCATTCCGCCGACTGCGGCGTGACCATGGCGCGCAGCCACGGTTGCACGAAGCTGCGGTACATGCCCAGGTTGATGTCCGAAATGCGGGCCACGGCGGCAAAGCGCCGATCGTCCTCTTCCTTGCGGTCGACAATGGTGCGCACATCATCCAGCGTGCGCTGCTCGAACGACAGCACGTAGTTGCCAAAGGCCAGGTCGGCGTTGGGCGTGTCGGGCGTCTTGTCGGCGATTTCGGCCTCGTAGATGCCCGGCGGCAGGACGTCAATCATGTCGATGTTCGACGTGAACTCCTGGTGTTCCTTGCGGGCCACGCTGCCCGACACGAAGATGCCCAGGTGGCCGATGCTTTCGTGCACGGCATAGACGATGGTCTGGCCATGAGCCAGCACTTCGGCTTCGTTCTGGTACAGGTCGGGGATCCAGCCCAGTGCTTGCGGCGGGGGCGTGATGTTGTCGCCCTTCGAGCAGAACACCACGATGGGCGAACGGATATTGCGCAGGTCGATGCGGATGCCGTCCGAGGTGACCAGGCCGGCCGTGGCCAGGCGGTTGCCCACGAACAGGTTGTCCACGATGTACTGGATTTCGGGGCCGTTCAAGAAGACGTGGCCGCCCCACCATTTTTCAAAGCTCAGGTAGCGCTGGGCCTCGGTGTCCACCTTGGAATACAGGTTGTACTGCTTGGACCAGAGCGTATTGGCGGGATTCAGGTTTTCGAAGTTCTGCACCAGCCAGGCGCCGTCGAACTTGCCGTTACCCAGGTCGCTGGTCATTGCCGTCAGCCAGCTGCCCCCGAGCAAGCCGCCGGAATAGCGCATGGGATTCATCCCGCGCCAGCCCGCCCAGTACGACAGCGGGGCGCCGGCCACGATGATCGGGCCGAACAGTTCGGGGCGTATGGCGGCGGTCATCATGATCTGCCAGCCGGCCTGGCAGTTGGCCACCACCACGGGCTTGCCTTCCGCATCGGGATGCAGCGCGATGATTTCTTCCAGGAAGCGCGCTTCGGCCATCATCACATCTTCGACGGTCTGCTCCGGCATGGGCTGGGGCAGGAAGGTGGCGAAGTAGCAGGGGTGGCCGGCACGAATGGCTACGCCAATTTCACTTTCCGGCTTGAAGCCGCCGATGCCCGGGCCGTGCCCGGCGCGCGGGTCAACCACCAGGAAAGGGCGCTTGATCGGGTCGGTTTCCACGCCTTCGGGCGGCTTGATGCGCAGCAGCCCGTAGTTGACGGGGCGGGGCAGCTCGCGGCCGTCCAGCACAAACTCGGACTCCATGCTCAGCACGTTGGGCGCGCGCTTGGCCATGTGGTCGTGGTACTGGTTGCCGCGCTGGCGCAGCACGTCGGCGTAGAGCACGCCGCGTTGCCAGGCGTCCAAGGCGTATTCGTAGGCGGCCGTCCAGGGGTTCATGGGCGGGGCGGGGACGCGATCGTTGCCGGAATCGGCCATGGCGATCTCCTGTAAGTTGCTTCCGGCGGCGACGTGCCGCCGGGCCGGCCCCGAGTGGAACCGGCCAAGTTGACCTCCCCATTACACCGCAACGAATGCTGCGCCGCAACATAAGTCGGAGGGGGGCCTGCAAAAAAGCGTTAAGCGTCCCTGCTTTTCAGATGTGTCCGACAACGCTGCCGGACCCCGGTGGGCGGCAGCGTCGCTTGCAAGACGGTCGTGCAGTGGCTGCTGCCACGGCGCCGTGGCGGGAACAGGCGCTTAGTCGCGCGCGGCGGCGTTGTGCTCCAGCCATTTCCGAACAGACGAGCGTTGCCACTGCGCGTCGACGTAGGCGCGCAACGGGTCGGGCAAATCATCCAGCGCCAGGCGCTTGAGCATCACGGCCAGGTCCAGGTCAGCAATACACCAATCGTCGAACAGCGTGGTCTGGCCCACCCCGATCAGATAGCTGGCCACCTGTGTCAGCTTGGCCGAGGCAGCATGCGCGGCGTCCGACAAGGGCTGCCCCGGGGTGTCGTAGAACACGGTTTCGGTGGGGCGCTCCTGGCGCAAGGGGGCCAGGTCGCTGCGCAGCCACGCCTGCAACTGGCGGGCGCGGGCGCGTTCGCGCACGCCCGACGGATACAGCGCGGCGTGCTTGGGCGCGGGAAAAACCTCTTCCAGGTATTCGGCGATGACGCTGGATTCCGTCAGGTTGAAATCGTCATGCGTCAGCGCGGGGACCCGGGCAGTCAGCGCCCGACATTGGTAGGGCTGCATCCGTTGCTCACCGGCGTTCAGGTCGATGGGGCGCACTTCGAAAGGCAATTGCTTTTCGGTCAGCGCCACGTACACCGACATGGCGTAGGGGCTAAGGAACTGGGAATCAACGTAAAGCGTAATCGGGGCGCCCAAATCTAGTCTCCGGTCAGGCGAGGGGTCTGGCAGGTGGCAATGCATCGACACGCGGCGGTGTGCCGCATGATTTTCAAAGCGTAACGCAACTGCAATTTTGCGTGTCGCGTGGCCGCGTCAGTGCGTCCCCGTGGCATTGCATCGTTGCGCTCGCTGCGCTCGTTGCGCTGGCGGGATCAATCCACGATGAAGAGCTTGGCGCCCGTGGTGGTGGACGAACGGTGCGGCTCGGCCTGGTCGGCCACCTGGTAGCTCATGCCGGGGGTCAGCACGAACTGGCGGCCGTCTTCCAGTTCAGTGTGCAGCTCGCCTTCCAGACAGAAGAGGATGTGTCCCTTGGTGCACCAGTGGTCGGCCAGGTAGCCCGCCGTGTATTCGACCATGCGCACGCGCACGTCGCCAAATTGGCGGGTGCGCCAGTAGGCCATGCCCGTGTCGCCGGCGTGTTCGGTGCGTTCGACTTCGGACCAGTCCGTGGTGCCGAAGGGGATGTTGCTCATCTTCATCGTGGATCCTGCGTGGGGGTAGGGCGGTGGCGGGGCCACCGGTAAAACGCCGGTAACAGCACCGGTAAAAACAGATACTACGCCACTCGGGTGACAGGGCGCATCCGCGATTTGGTCTGATATTGCGCATTGATAAATCGGTCCGCAACCCCTATCTTCTTGATATCCCAGGCCGGATACGGCACAGCCCGCGGCGGCCGAAACCCTTAAGGTGAGCTGGCATATGGAGTTCAAGGACTACTACAGCATTCTCGGGGTGGAGCGCGGCGCGTCGGAAGACGAGATCCGGCGCGCATACCGCAAACTCGCCCGCAAATACCATCCCGACGTCAGCAAGGAAAGCGACGCCGAGACCCGCATGCGCGACGTCAACGAAGCCTATGACGTCTTGCGCGACCAGGAAAAGCGGCTGGCCTATGACAACCTGGCCGCCGGCGTGTCGCCCGACGGTGGCTTTCAGCCCCCGCCCGGATGGGACGAAGGTTTCGAATTCCACCGAGGCGCGGCGCCCGGCGACGAGGCGCAGTTCAGCGACTTTTTTTCGTCGTTGTTCGGCGGCCGCGGGCAACGCGGCGGCGCGCGCCAGCAGGAGTTTCGTGCGCGCGGGGACGACCATCACGCCGCCATCGAAGTGGACCTGGAAGACGCGCTCAAGGGCGCCACGCGCGACATCAGCCTGCGGTCCATGGAAATGGACGAGCAGGGACGCCCACAGATGAAAACGCGCACCCTGAGCGTGCGCATCCCCGCGGGCGTACGCGAAGGCCAATACATCCGCCTGTCGGGGCAAGGCATGCCCGGCTACGGCGGCGGCGAAAACGGCGACCTGTATCTGGAGGTGCGCTTCAAGCCGAATGCGCGCTACCGCGCCGATGGCCGTGATCTTTACATGACCCTGCCGGTGGCGCCCTGGGAGGCCGCGCTGGGCGCGAAAGTGAACGCGCCCACGCCCGGCGGCACGGTGGAAGTCTCGATTCCGGCGGGGTCGGGCAACGGCCGCAAGCTGCGCCTGCGCGGCCGCGGCATTCCCGGTGATCCCCCGGGCGACCTGTATCTGGTGCTGGACCTGGTGTTGCCGCCCGCCGATAGCGAGGCGGCCAAGGCGGCCTACCGCAAGCTGCAACAGGATGCGCCGTTCAACCCGCGACGCCACATGGGGGTTTGACCATGAACAAAGTTGTCATCACCAGCGCCACCGTCGTGGGCAAATCCCAGCCGCTCAGCGCGCATGACCTGGCCCGCGCCTGCAACGCGGAAGTGGAATGGGTTGCCCAATTGGTCGAGGTCGGCATCGTCAACGCCGACGGCCGCCAACCCGAGCAATGGTGCTTCTACAGCATGGACTTGCAGCGCGCGCTGCATGCTCGCAAGCTTGAGCACGATTTCGGCGCCAGCCTGGATGCCGTGGCACTGATCCTGGACCTGAGCCAGGAAGTGCGGCGGCTGAAAGCGCAATTGCGGGCCCTGGGCGCGGCGGAATAATCCGCAATCTGACGTCTTTCGCCCGTGCGCAAGCCCAGGCAAAATGGTCGGTGTCCAAAGGAGGCCGACCATGCTTACGCTCTACCATGCGCCGCGTTCGCGCTCGTTCCGGGTTCTGTGGCTGCTTGAAGAACTGGGTGTGCCGTACGACACCGAAATGGTGTCCATCCGGGGCACCGACAGCGCCGGGCACATGCCCGCCGACTACATCGACATTCATCCGCACCGCAAGGTGCCGGCCGTGGTGCACGACGGTGTGCCCATCTTTGAAACCCCTGCCATCGCGCTGTACCTGACTGATCTGTTCCCCGAGAAAGGCTTGGGTCCGCGCATCGGCGACCCCAATCGTGGCCCGTATCTGACCTGGTTGGCGTATTCCACCGGGGTGTTCGAGCCGGCCATGGTCGAACGCGCCTTCAAGCAGCCGCATCATGCCGGCGCACCGGGGTGGGGGTCGGCCGACGAAGTCGAACAGGTCCTGACCCGCGTGTTGCAAGCCCGGCCCTTTTTCCTGGGCGACGCGTTTTCAGCCGTGGACATCGTGCTGGGCGGTTCGCTGCAATACATGATGCAGGTGAACGTGATTGCCGAATCGGACGTGTTCAACGGCTACATCGAACGCCTGGCCGCGCGCCCGGCCATGCACCGGGCCCTGCAACGCGACGGCGACATCGAAGAGTCCTGACCGCCTAAGCCGCCGCTTGGATCCGTTGCCGCAGGTCGGCCTGCCATTGGGCGGGGCGGCCCAGGTAGCGAGCCGGTTCCAGCAGCGTGTAAACGCCACCGAGTTCCAGCGCAAACGTGGGGAAACCGCTGCCGCCTACCCGGGCTAGCAACTGCCGGCTGGCCGCGATGTGCGCTGCCGTGTCGGCTCCTTGCGCCGCGCCATAGGCGGCGTCGAACGCTGCGCCGTCCAGCCCGATGTCGCGCGCCAGGATGCCCAGCACGGCCGGGTCCGCAATGCGGCGGCCCTCTACGTAGTGGGCGTGCTGCAAACGCTTGAGCAGGTCCAGCCCGCGCCCGTCAAGCTGCTCGGCGGCGAGGATGGCGGTGGTGGGGGGCTCGGAGTCAAACACCGCGCCGCTGTCGCGCAGCAGGCCGTCGAAATAGTCCTTGCCGAAGACCTGGCCGGTCAGGCCGGCGATGCGTTCGTCGTGCGGCATGACATAGCGGCGTAGCGCGTCGGTGACGGGCTGGCGGTTGCCCGCGGTCATCATGCCGCCGCCGTGCGGCGCCACGTGCAGGCCGGCAATATCGCGGGCGGCGTCCACCAGCGGCGCGGCGCCGTAGCACCAGCCGCAAAGCGGGTCGAAGATGTAATGCAGGGTGGGGGTTTGGGTAGCCATGGCGTGATGGTAGACGCGGGCTGCGGGCGGAAAAAGCCTGACGTGATCGCCAGAGTGTTGCATCGGCCGTGCAGATTGCCCGCACGGCCGGCAAAGACGTCAGCCGGTCAGCCGGTCAGCCGGTCAGCCGGTGAACTGCACGCCGATCCAGAACAGCGCGGCCGCCAACGCCATCGAGGCGGGCAGCGTCAGCACCCAGGCCAGCAGGATGTTGCGCACCGTATTGCCTTGCAGGCCGCTCTTGTTGGCGATCATGGTGCCGGCCACGCCCGAGGACAGCACGTGGGTGGTCGATACCGGCAGGCTGAACACGTTGGCCAGCCCGATGGCTGCCACGGCCGTCACCTGCGCCGACATGCCTTGCGCGTAGGTCATGCCCTGCTTGCCGATCTTTTCGCCCACCGTCAGCACTACGCGGCGCCATCCCACCATGGTGCCGGCGCCCAGCGCCAGGGCCACTGCCACGATCACCCAGAAGGGGGCGTATTCGGTGGTGGCGGTCAGGTCGGCGCGCAGGCGTTGCAGGTCGGCGCGTTCGCGGGCGGGCAGCCCTTCGATGCGCGCGACCTTCTTGGCGGTGTCGTCCAGGCACAGCAGGTAGCGGCGCACGTCAATGCGCTTGTCGGCCGACAGGTCGGCGTAGTTGGCGACACCGGCCAGGTCCGTTTGCAGCGCGGCGATGGTGGGCACGGTCAATTCGGGGTCGCAGCGAAAGTTGCGCGGCAGGTCGGACGCGGCCGGCGCCCGCTTCAGCGCCAGGAAGTCGCCCAGCATGGCTTCGTTGCGCTGGTAGAACACGTTCAGGTGGTTCGCGGCGTCGCGGGTGCGTTCGATCTGGTAGGTGGTGCTGGTCGTATCCAGCACGAAGTTGGCCGGCACGATGCCGATCAGCACCAGCATGATCAGTCCGATGCCCTTCTGCCCGTCGTTGGACCCGTGCACAAAGCTCACGCCCATGGCTGACAGCACCAGCACCAGCCGGTTCCAGAACGGCGGGTGCTTCTTGTTGTCGATGGCGCGGCGCTGTTCGGGCGTCTTGTGCATCTTGGAGGTGGGCAGCCAGCGCTTGAGCAGCAACAGCAGCCCACCCGCGACGATGAATCCGGCTATCGGCGAGGCCACCAGCGACATGCCGATGTCCACGGCCTTGCCCCAGTTGACCCCCTCGCCCAGCGGCAGGTCGGTGATCAGTGCATTGGCCAGGCCCACGCCAAGAATCGAGCCGATCAGCGTGTGCGAACTGGACGCGGGGATACCGAAGTACCAGGTGCCCAGGTTCCAGGCGATGGCGGCGGCCAGCATGGCGAACACCATGGCCAGCCCGCGGCCGGTGTCCACGTTGATCAGCAATTCCACCGGCAGCAGGTGCACGATGGCGTAGGCAACGCCCACGCCGCCCAGCAACACGCCAAGGAAATTGAAGATACCGGACAGCACGACCGCAAGATGCGGCGGCATGGCCTTGGTGTAGATGACCGTGGCCACGGCGTTCGCCGTGTCGTGGAAACCATTGATGAATTCGAAGGCCAGGACGAATGTCAGGGCCAGCACAAGACTGAGGCCGACCCAGAGATCAAGGCCGTGGAAGAGGTCGAACATGGAGGCGGGGGGCGAGGTTCCGGCGTGAGGAGCCGATTATTGCAGATTTGTGACCTGGCCCTGGTTGCGTTGGACAACCAATTTTCCCCGCCCTGGGGGCGCGCCGTCAGAATTTCGAATACTGGAACTCGATCTCCATCGGCTTGCCCAGATTGGCGGAGGTGTCCGCCTGGATCAGCAGCACGGCGAACACGCCGAGGTAAAGCAGGCACAGCCACAGCGTTCTTTTCATTGCGGCATCCCTCCAGCGGGAAAGGTCTGGCCAGGGGCGGGGCGGGCAGGGGTCATGGCCGGAACACCTGGGCAATCTTCTGGTTCACCCGCAGCCAGCCGAGCTCGCCCAGATGCTGCACGTCGCGCAGCATGCCCACTTCAAAGGGGGCGTCGTACATATCCATGCACGTCATCGCATAGCGCCGGCACAGGGCGCCCACTTCCTCTTGCACGGGCTGGAAACGGTTCAGGTCCTTGAAGACCATCGGGTGCAGCGGTTGCATGACAAACAGCGCATTCACGCCATGCTGGTGCAGCAGCGCCATCAGGGCGGTCAGTTCGCGCAGTTCGTCGCGGCCTGTCAGGGGTTGCGGCAGGTACGCGGTTTTGCCGCCCTCGGGAAGGGTCCGCAGGTATTTGTTGAAGAAGTCGTCCCGCACCGCGTAGCGGTTGCCGGTCATCAAGTCCTGCTCGGCACGTTGCGCCTCTTCGGCCAGTGCGTCCCAATCCACCACGCGGGCAGCAGCAGCGGGGCCCTCGCGTTCCCGCTCGGGGGCGGGGGCGGCATGGGCCGGTGTCCACAGGTCGACCAGCCGTTGCCTGAAAACATAGGCCTGCTCGGTCATCATCGACCAAGCCACGCCCGCATCACCTTTGTCGCGCAGCCAGCGTGCCAGTTCGGCGCGGCCTTCGGGTTGCTTGAGCAGCCGGGGCAGCAGCGGGTTGGCGTGTTCCTTGAATTCGTCGGCGCCCAGCCCGCCATCGCCGTCGAACCATCCGGGCGACAACATCACCACCACGCGCGAGGCGGGCGACAGGTCATCGGCCAGTGCAGCCAGCACCAGCTGCATCCCCAGGGACTGGAAGCCCGAATGGCCGTAGGCCAGCACCGGCATCTGTAACTCGTCGGCCAGATAGCGGTAGGGGACAAAGCGCAGGTCGTTGCTGGTCAGCTCGGAAGACCCCAGGATCACCACCCGGTCGCCGGTGCGCAGTGCCTGGCTCAGGCGCGACAGGTTGCGCGTCTGTTCTTGCAGCGTATTGCCCAGGTTGGGAATGTAGATGCCCGGGGCGGCGGCGGGCACGGGTTCCGTTTTCAATGCCAGCGTATGCCAGGCGAGCCATCCCGCGGCGACCGCGGCCGTCAGGGCCAGCGCGGCGGCCAGCGCGTGCTGCCGTAAAGTGCGTTTGAACATGGAGACAACAGGCGCGACGGGCCAGCCAGGGAAGTATTTTGTTAGCGGATGTTATCCAGGCCCCATGACGCAAACAAGCGCGCGAAACCGGGGCCACGGACGATTCGCTTTTTTGCCACACGTCCGCGGGCGGGTTGGTGGGGGCGGGGACGCCTTTCTCCTGGGAAAGAATGCGATAGCATCGTCATCGCGGCCGTCTTCTGGATTTCCATGATTGACCGCCGCGCCGCCCGCCTTATCGCCCGGCGGACCCGTTCCCCCTTGTCGCTTTCAGCCATCGCCACCGCCTATGACCACGCCCACCCGAATCGCCCGCCGCCATCCCGACGACCTGATCATCGGCCTGGTGTCCGTCTCTGACCGCGCCGCCACCGGCGTTTACCAGGATCAGGGCCTGCCCGCCTTGCGGGAATGGCTGGGGACGGCGCTGGTGTCGCCGTGGCAGGCGGTGGACCGCCTGATTCCCGACGAGCCCGCGCGTATTTCCGAAACACTGATTGAACTGGTGGACATCCGCGGTTGCGACCTGGTGCTGACCACGGGCGGCACCGGCCCCGCCCGCCGCGACGTCACCCCCGAGGCCACGCTGGCCGTGGGCACCAAGGAAATGCCCGGCTTTGGCGAACAGATGCGCCAGATCAGCCTGCGCTTCGTGCCCACCGCGATCCTGTCGCGCCAGGTGGCGGTCATCCGCGAAACACCGTCGCACGCCGCGTTGATCGTGAACTTGCCGGGCCAACCGAAGTCCATCCGTGAAACGCTGGAAGGCTTGAAGGGCGATGACGGCACGGTGATCGCGCCGGGCATCTTCGCCGCGATCCCGTATTGCATCGACCTGATCGGCGGGCCGTACGCCGAGACCCGCCCCGAGATCATCGACGCCTTCCGTCCCAAATCGGCCCGTCGCGCCCCGCAGTCCTGACCGGCTGCTGCGTTATAGTTTTGGCCGCTCCGTCCACTTATTTGCCTAAAGAGTCCTACCGTCATGAAGGTTCGCATCGCCCTGTCCCTCGCCGTCCTAACCGCCTTGTCAGCCTGCGCCAACGTGCAAGACGTGCGCAAGCGCGACCCCGTTTTCTACGGCGCCACCCAGCGCACGGCCGACGACTACACGACGTGCGTGGCCGACGCCTGGAAGAACATGGGCGTTAACTTCAAGCGCCAGGAAATCCGCAACGGGTTTGAATTGGTCCAGGAAGACAGCCTGGGTGTCGAAGCCGTGCTCAGCACGACTACCTGGAAGGGCAAGACCGAAGCGCGCCTGTCCACGCGCATCGCCCGCCGCGACCAGAGCATCATCGAACCGGCGAACCTGTGCCTGTAAGCCGTCTGATCCTGCGCCGCGACGTTCTGCGCCTGGGCCTTGCGGTGGCGGCCATGGCTTGCGGCCTGCCGGCGCGTGCCGCCACGCAGCAAGGCTTTATTTCGCGCAAGCTGAACGCGCCCGTGCCGGGCGGCGTTGCCATCCTGCCGCTGGGCGATGCCGACCGTGCGCCCGAGGTCACCTTCCTGGACCGCCGCGTGATGGTGGTGCGCGAAGAGGGCAAGCGGTGGATCGCCGTGCTTGGCATTCCGCTTAGCGTCAAACCGGGCGAGCAGCAGGCCGTGGTGCGCGATGCCAACGGCGAACGCAAGGTGTCGTTCTCGGTGGGCGCCAAGGAATACGTGGCGCAGCACATCACCTTGAAGAATCCGCGTCAGGTCGACCCCAACCCGGACGACATGAAGCGCATCGAACGCGAAATGGCCGAGCAAAGCGCGGCCAACCGGACCTACCGCGCCGGCGTCACGCCCAGCAACCTGTTGCTGGACCGTCCGGTAAGCGGTGGCCGCCTATCCAGCCCGTTCGGGCTGCGCCGCTTTTTCAACGGGCAGGAACGCAACCCGCATTCGGGCCTGGACTTTGCCGTGCCCGCGGGCACGCCGATCAAGTCGCCGGCGGCGGGTGTGGTGGTGTTGGTGGGGGATTATTTCTTCAACGGCAAGACGGTGTTCGTCGACCACGGCCAGGGCTTCATCAGCATGTTCTGCCACATGTCGGCCATTGACGTGAAGGTGGGGGATGAGGTGCCGCGTGGCGGCGTGGTGGGCAAGGTGGGCGCCACCGGGCGTGCCACGGGGCCACACCTGCACTGGAATGTCAGCCTGAACGATGCGCGGGTCGATCCCGCCATTTTCATCGGGGCGTTCAAGCCCTGATGCAGCGCCGGGCGTGGCTGCCCGGCCGGCGCGTTACGCCGTGGCGGCCTGCTGCGCGATTTTGTTCAGCACGAACTGATGCATGCGCTCGGCATATTCCATCTGCTGGCGCACATGAAGCTGTTCGGCTTCCTGTTCGTCCAGGCAGTTGTCGTACTTGATCTTGGCTTCGGCGTAGGTCAGGCCGGTGTTGCGCAGGCTGTTGATGAACGCCTCGCGCGATTGACGCAGCAGGCGCAGCCCTTCCTCCCCTTTGGCGAATTTTCTTCGCGTCCGGGAAAGCTGGTCAGCAGCGGCTTGCAATTCTTCTGTGAAATCCATCTTGCTTCATGCGTATCCCGCCAGACATTGCGCCTGACCGGGTTGCCATTTTTTCACGAACGGACGTTCCACGCATTACGGCATGTCGCGGTTTGGCCTTAAGGGCGGTAAGGCCCCGGACCGGTGCGACATAAAGACAGGGAGCCGGCCTTGTGGCCGGCCCTGAGGTCCTGACTTAACGGCGGTATTGCTGGGGACGGTGCGGCGCGGGTGCGCGCTCGTCTTTGTGACGGAAGTTGATGCGGCCCTTGGTCAGGTCATACGGCGACATTTCCAGGGTGACGCGATCGCCCGCCAGGATGCGGATGCGGTGCTTGCGGATACGGCCGGAGGCGTAAGCGCCAACTTCGATGCCGTTGTCCAGTTTGACGCGGTAGCGGCTATCGGGCAGCACTTCGTCAACAATGCCATCCAATTCGATGAGTTCTTCTTTAGCCATTCTCTACTCCTTGATCAATACGCGCAGCCAGGCCGGCGGCATGACGCGCCGCACGAAGCGGCAAGCGCGTTGGACACAGATAACCAGGTCCAGCGGTTGAACGTAAAACGTTCGGGCAAGCGCGGGTAATGGCCACGGCATCCCGGGTGGATGTCTGAAATGACGGATACTCGCGCAGCGTGGGCAATGTGCGCGCACGGCGCGGCTTGGTCGCGATACCGTGCAAGCGCACAGCACCGGAAGAAGCGGGTTGGAACTTTTGCTGCGTGCCTTGCGGCGCAGAGGGCTGCGGCGCGTGGGACAGTCGTGACGTCGCCGACAGTAGGAAGGTCGCCCGGCAAGGTTCAACCAAACCGGGGGCAGCCTGGGTATCTTGGGGGGTGACCCGAAGGAGTACAGGTTGGCACGCAGAGTGACCGAAGCCCGGTTTTTGCGGAAAAATCACGGACTTATGTTACTGCAAAGCGCGCCGATTAGCCAGTATTTATCTGCGGCAAAGCCGCGATAGTTGCTGCTGGACGACTCATGGGCGCCCCGGGGGCAAACACGCAAGCCCGCGCGGTCTGCTCTATTTATGGGGGCAAATCGCGCCGCTTCAATGCCTAGCTGACGTTTTGCGCCTGCGCGTCCGGTTCGACTACGCCGGGGAAGTCGTCCGGGTATTGCGGCAGGTCGTCTGTGATGTCGAACCATGGCGCCTTGCTGGCCACGTGGCAGTGGGCGGCGGGCTTGACGCCCGGGTCGTCGTCCAGCGCGCCCAGCGGCAGGCCATAGGTGTCGGGCGTCTGATCAAAGCGGCTTAGCAAAGGCGTGCCGCAAGCTTCGCAAAAACCGCGATAACTGCCGGGTGACGAGGCATACCAGGTGACGTGGTTTTCGCCCTTGGTCCATTTGAAATCAGACACTTGCACGGAAGCACGGCTGCGGAAAGCCGCGCCGTGGGACTTGCGGCACATGATGCAGTGGCAATTCAGGGCGTTGGTGAGGGGGCCGTTGATCTCGTAAGCCACGCGGCCGCACAGGCAGGAACCGGTAATCATGATGAGCGCCAAGCGAGTGGGGGATTTCCTGAATATACCCGCGCCGACCCAGGCTGCAAGCCGTCGGCGGCGGCGATTGTGACGGATCTCTTTCAGTGCGTTGCTGACCCCGGTTTTTATCCCATCCGAATTGTTCGCCGGGTCATCGCGCTGTCATGCCGCGAAAACAGAATGCGCCCATGACCACAGACAAGGGGATCAGCGATGACGGTCGCCATTGAAGTACAGGGCTTGAGCAAGACCTTCCATGCCGGGGCCAAGGCGCTGGACAACGTCAGCCTGCAAGTCGCCGACGGCGAAATGGTGGCGCTGCTGGGCGCGTCCGGTTCGGGCAAGTCCACCTTGCTGCGCCATCTGGCCGGCTTTGTGGCCGGGGATGCGGGCCAGGGCAGCGTGACCGTCAACGGTCAGCTTATTCAGCAGCATGGCCGGCTAAGCCGCAACGTGCGCGCCGCGCGCGCCGGCATCGGCTTTGTGTTTCAGCAATTCAACCTGGTGGGCCGCCTGCCGGTGATTACCAATGTGTTGACCGGAATGTTGCCGCGCGTGCCGCTGTGGCGCAGCCTGACCCGCTGGTTCCTGCGCGCCGAGGTGCGTCAGGGCCTGGATGCGCTTGCCCAGGTTGGTATAGACGACTACGCATTTCAGCGCGCCTCCACGCTGTCCGGCGGGCAGCAGCAGCGCGCCGCCATTGCCCGCACGCTGGTGCAGAACGCGCGCGTGATCCTGGCCGACGAACCCATCGCATCGCTGGACCCCGAATCGTCGCGCCGCGTAATGGACACGCTGGCCCACATCAACCGCACGCGCAAGGTGGCGGTGGTGGTGTCGTTGCATCAGGTGGATGTGGCGTTGCGCTACTGCCCGCGCGTAGTGGCGTTGCGCCACGGCAAGGTGGTGTACGACGGCCGCGCCGCCGACCTGACCCCCGAAATGCTGCGCGACCTGTACGGCTCTGAACTGTCCGAGCTGCTTCCCGAATACACGCAGCAGTCGCCCGCCATGCCGGCGCTGGCGCCGCTGTCGCGGTTGGCGCACGCCGCCTGACCTGACCTTTGATTGCAACGCCGCGACCCCACGGCCTTTTCACCGAATCCACCCCGGAGTCATCCATGCTACGCAGAACCTTCTTTACCCTGATCGCCGCCGCCGCGCTGTCCACCCAGGCCGTCGCGCAAGACGCCAAGACGTTGAACTTCGGCATCATCTCGACCGAATCGTCGACCAACCTGAAGTCGGTTTGGCAGCCCGTCATCGACGACCTGAGCCGCGCCATCGGCGTGCCGGTCAAACCCTTCTTCGCCTCGGACTACGCGGGCATCATCGAAGGCATGCGCTTTAACAAGGTGCAGATGGGCTGGTTCGGCAACAAGTCGGCGATTGAAGCCGTGGACCGCGCCAAGGGCGAAGTGTTCGCGTCGGTGATCGACAAGGACGGCAACCCCGGCTATTGGTCGCTGCTGATCGTCAACAAGGACAGCAACCTGAAGACGCTGGACGACGTGCTGAAAAACGGCGGCAAGCTGAGCTACGGCGCGGGCGACCCCAACTCCACGTCCGGCACCGCCGTGCCCGGGTACTACCTGTGGGCCGCCAACAAGATCGAACCCAAGACGTTCTTCAAGACGGTGCGCGCCAGCAACCACGAAACCAATCTGCTGTCGGTCATCAACAAGCAGGTGGATGTTGCCGTCAACAACACGGAAGCGCTGGAGCGCTATCGCCTGAATACGGGCAAGGACGCCAACGACAGCGTGCGCGTGCTGTGGAAGTCGCCGTTGATTCCGGCTGATCCGCTGGTCATGCGCTCGGACCTGCCGGCCGACTTGAAGGGCCGCATCCGCGACTTCTTCGTCAACTACGGCAAGGGCAAGGACGCCCAGCGCGAATTGGCCAACCTGAAGGCGCTGACGTACCAGGGCTTCCGCGCGTCGGATAACCAGCAGCTCGTGCCCATCCGCCAGATCGAATTGGCCCGTGAAAAGGCCAAGGTAGAAGGCGACAGCACGCTGGGCCAGGCCGAAAAGCAAAAGCAGTTGGCCGACCTGGACAGCAAGCTGGCCGCGCTGGGCCAACCCGCCGTCGCCAAGCAATAACTTTCCTGATCGCCATCCATCGGACCGCCATGAGCCTAGCCACCCATTCCCCTCGCCTGCCCACCGCGCCGCGTTCTTCGCTGCCGGTCTTGCTGGTCTGGGCCTTTGTTCTTGCACTGCTGGTGATGTCATGGGGCGGCGCGGACATGCGGCCGATGGATCTGTTGCGCGACTCGGGCAACATGGCGCAGTTTGCCGCCGACTTCTTCCCGCCGAATTTCCGCGACTGGCGCATGTACCTGGACGAGATGATCGTCACCGTGCAGATCGCGGTGTGGGGCACGTTCCTGGCCATCGTGGTGGCCGTGCCGCTGGGTCTGCTGTGTTCGTCGAACATGGTGCCGGCGTGGGTCTACCAGCCCATGCGACGCCTGATGGACGCGTGCCGCGCCATCAATGAAATGGTGTTCGCGATGCTGTTCATCGTGGCCGTGGGCCTGGGGCCGTTCGCGGGCGTGCTGGCCTTGTGGGTGCACACCACCGGCGTGCTGGCCAAGCTGTTCTCGGAAGCCGTTGAAGCCATCGATCCGCGTCCGGTCGAAGGCGTGCGCGCCACCGGGGCCAACGCGTTGGAAGAAATCGTGTACGGCGTGATCCCGCAAGTGTTGCCGCTGTGGATCTCGTATTCGCTGTACCGCTTTGAATCCAACGTGCGCTCGGCCTCGGTGGTCGGCATCGTGGGCGCGGGCGGCATCGGCACGGTGCTGTGGGAAATCATCCGCAGCTTCCGCTACGCCGAAACCTGCGCGGTGATGATCATCATCGTGGCCTTCGTGGTGGCCATCGACATGTTGTCCTCGCGCATCCGGCGCGCGCTGATCTAGTCGGCGCGGCGCAGCGCCAGCAGGGCGGGCAGGGCCAACAGGCCTGCCAGCCGGGCGTGGTCGACGTCCGCGTCCGACACCTTGGGACGCGGCATCAGGAAGTTGACGGTGCCTAGACAAACCCCGTCATACGACACCGGCACGTTGATGACCGATTGCAGGCCCAGTTCGCGGATGGCGTCGTGGTCGTTGAAGAATTCGCGGATGGCGGCCTCGCCTTCGCCCACGAACACGCGCTGGTCCAGCAGCACGTGCTGGCCCCACGGCGTGCCGCGCTTGTCCTTGCTGCCGCCCGGCGGATAGGCGTTGGGGTTCGAGCTGTACAAGCGCACCACGCGCATGGTGTCGGCGTCAAAGCGGTTGACGGTGCACAAGGCATGTTCAAGCCGGCCATGGGCGTAGGCGTCAATGGCCTGCAAGGCCGCCGTCGCATCCGCGGCGGCGTAGGCTTGTGCAATGGCCGACACGCCGGCTGCCGCCGGCGTCACGGAAGTCGGCGTGGCGTTCATTCCGCCGTGATCCCCAGTTCCTTGATCAGCTTGCCGTACTTGTCGGCATCGCGCGCCAGGATCTGGCCGAACTGCTCGGGCGTCGTTTCCGTCAGCAGCACGCCCATGTCGCCCATCTTCTTGATGACGTCGGGGCGCTTGAGGATCAGGTTGATCTCGCGGTTCAGGCGCGCGGTCAGCTCCGGCGGCATGCCGGCCGGGCCGAACGCGCCGTACCACACCGACAGCTCATAGCCCGGCAGCGTTTCGGCCACGGTCGGTACCTCGGGCAACAGCGGCGAACGGTTTTCTTCGGTCACGGCCAACAGCTTCAGCTTGCCGGACTGCACGTGCGGCAGGGTTTGCGTGCCGGCGCTGAACAGCACCTGCGTACGACCGGCCACGGTGTCCAGCACCGCGGGCGCGCCGCCACGGTAGGGGATGTGCATCATCTTCACACCGGCGGCTTTCTCGAACAGCGCGGCGCTCAGGTGGTTGGTCGACCCTTGGCCGGCCGAGGCATAGGCCACCGCATCCGGGCGGTCTTTCACGTAGGCGATGAATTCCTTCACGTTGCTGACGGGCACCGAGGGGTGCACCACCATCGTGTTCGTCACCAGCGCCAGTTCGGCGATGGGCGTGAAGTCCTTGACGCCATCGAACGGCATGTTGGAATACAGCGCCTGGTTCATCGTGTGCGTGCTCATCGAGCCCACCAGCAGCGTGTAGCCGTCCGGCTTGGCGCGCGCCACGAAGGTGGTGCCGATGTTGCCGGACGCGCCCGACCGGTTCTCCACGATGACCGGTTGGCCCAGCGATTGCGTCAGCCCTTCGGACAGCACGCGCGCCAGAATGTCGGTGGACCCGCCCGCGGCCCACGGCACGATCAGCGTGATCGGCTTTTCAGGCCAGGCGGCCTGGGACAAGGCGGGCGTGGCCAGGGCCAGGCCCAGCGCGCACACGCGCATCAGTCGTTGGAAAGACAGTTTCATGGTGATTACCCCTGTGTAAGTGCCGGTCTGGGCGCCGGCTGTTTGAAAAAGTGGATGTGATTCGTGAATGCGGTTTGTGGTTGCGGTTTGTGGTGTGCGTATGCGTGTTCAATGCCGCCTGTTGTCAGCGGCCAACGGCGTACCCCTGCATGCCGCGCGGGTTGGCCCCCGCGCGCAGCAGCAAGCCGCCGCCCATGCCCGGTTCACGCGTGCACGCGCTGATGCGCCCTTCGGACCACGCGGGGCCGACCTTGACGTCGTGGCCCGCCGCGCGCAGCGCGTCGATGGTGGCCTCGGGCAGACGCGATTCCACCGTCAGGCGGTTCAGCGTTTGCGTGCGTGGCCAGAACGATCCCGGGAAGTGATCGATGTGCCAGGACGGCGCGTCGATGGCTTCCTGCAAATTCATGCCCATGGCGTGACGCAAGAAGAACGCCACCGTCCATTGGTCCTGCTGGTCGCCGCCCGGCGTGCCGAACGCCATATAAGGTTGCCCGTCGCGCAGCACCAGGCCTGGCGACAGCGTCGTGCAAGGGCGCTTGCCCGGTTGCAGCTGGCCGGGCACGCCATCGTCCAGCCAGGTCATCTGCAAACGGGTCGTCAGCGGAAAGCCCAGGCCCGGCACGACCGGGCTGGACGATAGCCAGCCGCCCGACGGCGTGGCGGCCACCATGTTGCCGTCGCGGTCAATCACGTCGATCTGGCAGGTGTCGCCCACGAATATCTCGCGCGCGGCCCATTCGGCCACGGGCGGCAAGGCCGCGAACGTGGGTTCGCCCACGCCAAAGCGGGTGTCCGAGGCGGCCAGCGTGCGGGCCGCGGCGTCCAGGTCCGGCAGGCGGGGCGCCAGGCCGGCCGGGCTGCCGGGGCGGAAATCGGGCGACGCGTGGGTGCCGATCAATGCCGCGCGTTCGCGGGCATAGGCGTCGCTTAACAGCGCGGCCAGCGGCACCGGGGTGAAGTCGGGGTCGCCATACCAGGCGGCGCGGTCCGCGAAGGCCAGCTTGGCGGCTTCGGCAATGCGGTGCACGAATTGCGGCGAGGTCGGGTCCAGCCCGTCCATGCCCAGATGCCGCAGCATTGCCAGCTGCTGCAAATGCACCGGCCCTTGCGACCACACGCCGCACTTGGCCACGGTGTAGCGGCCGTACTGGGTGGTAACAGGCTCGTCGTAGGTGGCGCGCCAATCGGCCAGGTCGGACTTGCGCAGCAGGCCACGGTTGCGCTGCCCCGTGGTGTCGCGCACCGGCTCATTGGTGTAGTAGGCGTCGATGGCATCGGCCACAAAGCCGCGATACCAGCAGTCCAGCGCGGCGTCGATGCGCCCGCGCCGGTCGGTGCTGGCGGCGTGCGCCTCGTCCAGGATGCGCGTGTACGTGTCGGCGATGGCGGGCGTGCAGAACAGCGAATCGGGCGCGGGTACGCGGCCGTCGGGCATCCAGACGTCGCGCGAGGTGGTCCATTCATCACGAAACAGCGCCTGCACGGCCAGCACGGCCTGCGACACGCGCGGCACCAGCGGGAAGCCGTTGCGGGCGTAATCGATGGCGGGGCGCAAGACGTCGGCCAATTCCCACGTGCCGTAGTCGCGCAGCAACGTCAGCCAGGCGCCGAACGCGCCGGGCACGGTGGCCGGCAGCAGCCCGATGCCGGGCACCATCTCCACGCCCAGCGCGCGGAACGCGGCCGGCGTGGCCAGCGCGGGCGCGGGCCCCTGGCCGCACAGCGCGCGCATGCGCTTTTCGTTTTCGTTCCAGAGCAGGATGGGCACTTCGCCGCCCGGGCCATTCAGGTGGGGCTCGACGATTTGCAGCGTGAAGCCGCCGGCCACGGCCGCGTCGTAGGCGTTGCCGCCGCGTTCCAGCACGCCCATGGCTACCTGCGACGCCAGCCAATGTGTGGACGACACAACACCAAAGGTGCCGCGAATTTCAGGACGGGTGGTAAATGATGCGCTCATGGGGCGGCTCGGTGACAGGCGGGGAACGACCGCAGTATAGGGTCGTGAAATAACTGGAATCATCTTTATGGGCATGATTCAATAACCGTCCGGTTATAGAACGCCACCGAGTACCGCATGAGCTGGGACCCCACCCGACTGTCCAATCGCCTGAAGCACCGTCATCTGGCCCTGCTGGCCAACATTGCCCGGCATGGGTCCCTGACTCGTGTGGCGGCGGCTACCGGCATCAGCCAGCCCGCCGTGACCAAGGCGCTGGCCGAACTTGAAGATATTTTCGGCGGGCCGCTGTTCCTGCGCAGCGGTCGTGGCCTGTTGCCCACGCCGCTGGGCAACCTGGCGCTGGTGCGCGCGCGCCACCTGCAAAGCGACCTGGACCTATGGGCGCGCGAAGTCCAGGCGCTGCATGCCGGCCATTCCGCGCACCTGAACGTGGGCGTGGTGCCCTACGTGTCCAGCGCCTTGCTGACCGCCGCCATCAGCCGCCTGCATCAGCGTTATGGCGTCACGTTGACCCTGCATCGCGCGACCACGGACCATCTGGTGCCCATGCTGCGCCGCCACGAGCTGGATTGCATCATCAGCCGGGCCACGTCCACCGTGGCGCTGGACGACCTGATGCACAAGGTCCTGTACCGCCAGCGGCCGCGCCTGATCGCCCACAGCAGGCTGGCGCAACGGCTGGCGCGGCGCAAGCCGGATTGGGCCGCTGTCGCCGCCATGGATTGGGTGCTGCCCGCCGCCAACACCCCCACGCGGCAATTGATTGTTGAACACTTCATCCGCGCGGGATTGCGGCCGCCGTCCCCCGTGCTGGAAGCCTATTCCACGGATGTCATCGAAGGCATGTTGACGATGAACGAAACGCTGATATCCGTGGTGCCGGAAGACATCGCGCGCGAGCTTTGCCAGCGCGGAAAGCTGGGCATGCTGCCCTGGGACTTCGGGTGGGAACTGCCGCCCATCAACCTGATCCGACGCAAACGCGATCAGGTGCTGGCTGCCGAGGAACGGTTTTCGGAGATCCTGCTGGACCTGTGCGGCGACGCGGGGGCGTCCATTGGTACGGGGGCGGCCCCGGCCCCGGCCCCGGCCTAAACGGCGATGGTTCGCCGCACGATGTCCAGCAACTCGGCGGCCGCCACATCCGGGTCGGCATCGTTGCTGACGCGCCGTATCACGCACTGCGCCGGCACCGCGTAGTCCCGCGACGCGCTCGCCAGCCGTTGCGCGATCTGCTCGCCGCTTTCACGGCCCCGGCCCGCCAGCCGCTGCGCAAGCAGCGCCGGGGCAACGGTCAGCGCGACCGCCGTCAACGCGGGATAGCGCGCGTGCGCGATGGGCAGGTGCGCGCGCGAACCGTTCACGATCACCACCGCGCCACACGCCAGCCAGGTGTCGATTTCGATGCCGATGCCGTATTGCAGCCCGTGGCTGGCCCAACGCATCGCAAAGCAACCCAAGGCCGCGCGGCGGTCGAATTCGTCAGGCGTCAAAGACAGCGCGTCTTCCGTGGCGCCGCTGTCGCGCGTGATGTAGCGGTGCGCCACCAGCACGGGTTCATGCGCGTGCAATTGGGCGCGCACACGACGCAGCAGCGTGTCCTTGCCGCTGCCCGATGCGCCCATCAAGTAGATCAGCCGCGCGCCGCAAGCCGGCGGCGGAACCGGTGCGGGCCCGGTCATGGCGCGGGGGCGCCTTGCAAGGCCTGCACGCCGATGGCGTCTGTTTGCGCGCCGTCGAAATGGTAGTGGCGCGCGGCGACGAAATCCGCACCCGGCTCCGGCTGCACGAACAGGCTGACGCCAGACACGGGCATGGCCTGCCCGCGCAACGGCTCGGCAAAGGCGGCCACGCTGTGTTGCGCCGCGGCCAGCGCGTCGCCTTCCAACTTGCCGGTCAGCGTGATGTGGAACGTGTACGTATCAAAGACATAGGGGTAGCCCCAGCGCGCCAACATGGCTTGCTGCGCGGGCGTCAACGCAGTGGCCTGGCGCCTTGCCAGTTCGTCGGCGGTGGGGGGCGCACGCAGGGCGTCAAGATCGCGCACGGCCGCGTCCGCCAAGGCCTGGATGCGGCTGTGGCCATCGGCATCCGCCTGCGCGATGCGCCAGGCCAGGAAGCCGCGCAGCGTGGCGCATTCCAACATGACGCTGAATGGCGCAAAGCCGCGCGCAAGCGTGCGAGCCGCGTCGTCCAGCGCCTGCGGGGTCGCGCCCGATGCCAGGCGAAAGGGCGGCTTCAGCGTGGCATGCAGGCCGTAATGGCGTGGCGCGGCAGTCCAGTCGTGCGCGGCGGATGGCATGCCCGGCAGAGGCGACAGCGCCGCGCCCGTGTCGGCGCAGCGTCCCAGCCAGCGGCTGCCACCATCGCGCCAGGGCTTGGCGGGCGACAGGTACAGGGCGTAGCGATGCGCAAGCGCCATGGTCAGGCCGCCATGCGTTGGCTGTGATCGTCGCCGAAGACCCGCGTGGCATAGCGCAGTTCGCCGCCGACAATGGCGGCCACCACGCGCGGCAGCCCCGGCAGATGGTCGTCCACCACGATGGCGTCGGCGATCAGGCCCGGCGCCAAGGCGCCCCGGTCTTTCAGGCCGGCGGCGCGCGCGGGGTTCATCGACACCAGGTTCCAGGCCTGCGCCAGCGGCAACACGCCGTCCTGCACCAGCCGCATCACGGCGGCCAGCGGCGCGGGGTAGTAGTAGTCGGACGTCAACACGTCGCACAGCCCGGCCTGGATCATCTGGGTGGCGCCCGGCGCGCCCGTATGGCTGCCGCCGCGCACGACGTTGGGCGCGCCGAAGACCACGGCGTTGCCCAGATCGCGGGCGACGCAGGCGGCTTCGCGGGTCAGCGGAAATTCGGCTACGCCGCAACCCAGCTGGTGGTAGTAGCGGCGCGTGGCGGCGTCGGGGTCGTCGTGCGAGGCCACCTTCAAGCCCGCGGCCTGCGCGCACAGCGTCAGGTCACGCATGGCGTCCGCCACGGAATCGGCCGCCGACATCGCGGCGCGGATGCGTTGCTGGAAGGTGTCCAGATCGCACTGCGCGCGGTCTGCGTACTGCATCAGCTTGCGTTCATCGCCAAGACGGCGCGCCATGCTGGGCAGGTGATCGTTCAACGCCAGAAAGCGCACCCGGCCATCGCGAATCCACTGCTGCGCCAGGTCCACGCCGCCGATGTGGTGGGTTTCAAAACGCAGGTGCACATAATGCCGTGCGCCCATCATCGGCTTCATGCGCTCCAGCGCGTCGAACATGCGTTCGGCATAGGCTTCGCCGCGCAGGCCGCCTTCCCAGGACAGGGTCACGCCATGGAATTCGGTGGTGATGCCGTTGGCCAGCAACTGGCGGTCGACATCGAACAACGCGCTGTCATACGGAAAGGTGACACTGGGGCGCGGCATGATGGCGCGTTCAAACGCGTCGCCGTGCAAGTCCACGATGCCGGGCAGCACCAGCAGGCTGCCGGCGTCGAACCACGGCGCGCCGCGCGCGGGGGCGCTTGCGCCGTCGTCGATCAGTCCGCCTTGAAAGCGCAGGCTGGCCTGTTCAACGCCGCGCGGCGTCAGGATGCGTTGGCCTGTGACACCGGCCAGGGGCGAGGGGGCGTGTGAGTTCATTGCGCCAAGTTATCGGTCTAGCATGACAGCCAGATGTCTAGATGATTGATATTGCATTTTCCGCGCCGGTGCGCGGCACGGCGAGCCGGCCGATCAGCTGTCGTCCGCCACCATCAGCTGCACCAGGTCGCCGACAAAGCGGGTGATGCTGTATTGCAACGGCGCGCCCTCCTGGTCCACGTTCAAGGCTTCCACTTGCAGGATGGGCCGCGTTTTGGGCTGACCCAGCAAGCGCGCGGTTTCGGGCGTGGGTAGTGTGGCGGTAATGCGCGACCACTTGCGCGTGTAGTCGCCAATGCCGTAGTGGCCATACACCTTCGACACCGAGCGCAGCGCGGTCAGCCGGTCGGCAAAATCGGGAAAGCGCTTTTCGTCGAAGTAGTGTTCAGAGGTACTGATGGTTCGGTTTTCGGCCTTGCCAACAATCTGCACGCGCAACAGCGGCGCCGTGCGAGCCAGGCCCAGGTGCTTGGCGATATCGGCGGCGCGCAGCGTCTGGCTGCCCAGCGCCTCCTGGTGGCCCAGCACGCCCTGGCTACGCAGGTTTTCGGAAAAGCGCGTGCGCTTGCCGATGGCGTAATCAATGGCGTGTTCTTGCACGAACGTGCCGCGGCCCTGTTCGATGCGCACCAGCCCGCTTTGCTCAAGCTCGCCCATGGCGCGGCGGATGGTGTGCCGGTTGACCGAAAACTTGGCGGCCAGTTCGGGCTCGGACGGCAGCTGTTCGCCCGCCATATAGAGCTTGTTGCGGATGTCGTCCGCCAGGGACTCGCCAATTTGCCGCCAGACGGCGATGCCGGAACCTCGTTCGACCATAGGGTGCGCTCTTGCTGTCACATCAGCTTCATGAAGAATGGCTGTGATTGTGCACCATGCGGCGGCGGCCGGGTAGGCGATGTGCAGCCGATGCATCGCCGCCGCAACTGTCATCAAAAATTCACGCCAGACTGTTGAACTTCAATTTGTCAGCGATCATACTTCATCCAGTCGTCTAGACGTGTAGAGGAAATAATGGATCACTCACAAGCAGGGCAGACCGCGGCGAACGCCAGGCGCGCCGCCTGGATGCGCGTGCTGTCGTTGGCCGACCCGGCCGCGCTGGAAGGCGCTTTCAGAGGGTTGGGCGGCGTACCCGCCCACCAGATGCTGCGGCCCGCGCAGACCGGCATGGCGATGGTGCGGGCGCGTAGCGGCGGCACCGGGGCGCGCTTCAACCTTGGCGAAATGACGGTGACACGTTGCGCCGTCACGCTGGCCGACGGCGTGGTGGGCATGGCCTATGTGCAGGGGCGCAGCGCCCGGCACGCCGAACAGGCCGCCGTGGCCGACGCGCTGCTGCAACTGCCCGAATGGCACGACACGGTGGATGCACAAGTGATCCAGCCGCTGGCGCGGGCGCATGCCGACAAGGTCGATGCCCAGGCCCGCGTGGCCGCGCAAACCAAGGTCGAATTCTTCACGATGGTGCGAGGCGAGGACTGACATGCCGACACAGACCATGCAGGCACAAAGCCTGCAAGCACAAAGCCTGCAAGCACAAAGCCTGCAAGCACAAAGCCTGCAAGCACAAAGCCTGCAAGCACAAAGCCTGCAAGCACAAAGCGCGCAAGCACAGGACCTGCAAGCCCAGGCCCAGCCGATCCGCACCGACGCCGCGCCCGCCGCGCCCGCCGCGCGGCGCGGCCTGCTGCCCGGCTTTGCCGACCCCGTCAACGATGCGCAAACCACCTTCCGCGCCGCGCTGCGCGCGTTGGCGCATCCCGGTCGCATCCAGCGGATCACCGCGCGCACCGGCGTGCCCGCCGGGCTTTCGATGGCGATGACGGCGTTGTTGCTGACGCTGGTGGACGGTGACACCCCGCTGTGGTTGCCGCCCGGCGTGAACGAGGACGTCGTGACGTTCCTGCGCTTTCACTGCGGATGCCCCTTCGTGCCGTCGCCGTCGCTGGCTCGCTTTGCCGCCGTGCCGTCCGGCCACGCCGCGCCCGCGCTGTCGGCCTGCCATGCGGGCGACCCGGCGTATCCCGACCTGTCCACCACTTTGCTGATCGACGTCGACGCGCTGGCCGACGACGGCGTCATGAACGCCGCGCATGACACCGTCAGCCTCGGCGGCCCCGGCATCCAGACCCGTCACGCGCTGTCGGTAGCGGGCTTGCCCGACGGCTTTTGGCGCGAATGGCGCCTGAACCACCAACGTTTCCCGCTGGGCGTCGACGTGTTCCTGACGCAAGGCGAGCGGATCTGTGGATTGCCGCGCACCACGCGCGTGGAGAACTGACATGTACGTCGCCGTCAAAGGGGGCGAGCGCGCCATCCTGAATTCTTATCGCATGCTGGACGACTACCGCCGCGGCAACCGCGAGGTGCCCGAGCTAAGCCTGGACCAGATCCGCGAACAGATGCCGCTGGCCGTGTCACGCGTGATGGCCGAGGGCTCGCTCTACGATCCGCAACTGGCCGCGCTGGCGCTCAAGCAAGCCGCCGGCGACCAGATCGAAGCCGTGTTCCTGCTGCGAGCCTATCGCACAACGCTGTCGCGGCTGGGCTATACGCAGCCGATCGACACCGGCGCCATGCGCCTGCAACGCCGCATTTCGTCCACGTTCAAGGACGTGCCCGGCGGGCAGATCCTGGGCCCCACCTACGACTACACACAGCGCCTGCTGGACTTCACGCTGGCGGCCCAGCGCGAGGCCGACGCGCTGCCCCCGGGCACTGACGCCCTGGACAGCGACATGCCGCGCGTGACGGACCTGCTGGCGCACGATGACCTGATCGACGCCGAACCCGTGCCCGAGGGCGACCCCGAGCCTTTCGACCTGACGCGCCAGCCGATGGAATTTCCGGCATCGCGCCCGGCACGCTTGCAAAACCTGGCACGCGCCGACGAGGGCTTTCTGTTGTCCATGGGCTATTCCACGCAGCGCGGCTATGGCAACACCCATCCCTTCGCCGCCGAGATCCGCTACGGCACGCTGGAAGTCGACATGATGGTGGAAGAGCTGGGCTTTGCCGTCACGGTGGGCGAAATCGAAATCACCGAATGCCAGATGGTCAGCCAGTTCGCCGGCAACGGCGAAGACGGCCCGAAGTTCACGCGCGGCTACGGCCTGACGTTCGGCTACGGCGAACGCCGAGCCATGTCGATGGCGCTGGTGGACCGTGCGCTAAAGGCGCAAGAGCTGGGCGAGCGCGCCGACTCGCCCGCCAACGATCACGAATTCGTGCTGTATCACAGCGACAACGTCGAGGCGTCCGGCTTTGTGCAGCACTTGAAGCTGCCGCATTACGTGGACTTCCAGGCCAACCTGGAACTGCTGCGCCGGCTGCGCGCCGACCGGCACGCGCCGCAACCCGCTTCCCGCGACCTGATGGACGAGGCTGTTTCGCAATGACCCCGAACACGAATGCAACGCTGAACAACAAGGCGGACGCGACGGCCACCGCCACGGTCCAGGCCATAGCCAACGATCCGGCCACCGCCTCGGCCGCCACGGTCCCGCGCGACGAGCACTACAACTTTGCCTACCTGGACGAATCCACCAAGCGCATGTTGCGCCGCGCCTTGCTCAAGGCCGTGGCCATCCCCGGCTACCAGGTGCCGTTCGGCAGCCGCGAAATGCCGCTGCCGTATGGCTGGGGCACGGGCGGCATCCAGGTAACGGCGGCCATCATCGGCACGGATGACGTGCTTAAGGTCATCGACCAGGGTTCGGACGACACGACCAACGCCATCAACATCCGCCGCTTCTTCGGCCGCGTCACGGGCGTGGCCACCACCACGTCCACGCCCGCGGCGACCATCGTGCAAAGCCGCCACCGCATCCCGGAAACCCCGCTGCGCGAAGGGCAGGTCATGGTGTTCCAGGTGCCCATCCCCGAGCCCCTGCGCTGGCTGGAACCCAGCGAAACCGAAACGCGCACCATGCACGCGCTGGCCGAGTACGGCGGCATGCACGTCAAGCTGTACGAAGACATCGCGCAGCATGGCCACATCGCCACCACCTACGATTACCCCGTCATCGTGAACGACCGCTACATGATGCGGCCGTCACCCATCCCGAAGTTCGACAACCCCAAGCTGGACGGCAGCCCCGCGCTGATGCTGTTCGGCGCCGGCCGCGAAAAGCGCGTCTACGCCGTGCCGCCCTACACCTCGGTCAAGAGCCTGGACTTCGACGATCACCCGTTCACCGTGGAAACCTGGGCCGAATGCTGCGACCTGTGCGGCTCGCGGGACAGCTATCTGGACGAGATCATCCTGGACGACGCCGGCACACGCCGCTTTGTGTGTTCGGACACCGAATACTGCAATCACCGCCAAACGCAGCAACGCGACAACGAGGCCGCCGCATGAACGCGCATCCACTGCTTTCCGTGCGCAAGCTGACCCGCACGTGGGACGGCGTGCACGGCTGCCGCGACGTCAGCTTTGACCTGTATCCGGGCGAAGTGCTGTGCATCGTGGGGGAATCGGGCTCGGGCAAAAGCACCTTGCTGTCGGCCGTGTCGCACCAGACCGCGCCCGATGCAGGCAGCGTCTGGTACGACACGCGTGACCAGGGCTTCATCGACCTGGCCGGCCTGCAAGGCGCGCGGCTGCGATTGTTGTCGCGCACCGATTGGGGCTTCGTGCGGCAGAACGCCCGCGACGGGCTGCGCATGCAGGTCAGCGCGGGCGCCAATATCGCCGAGCGGCTGATGGCGGTGGGCGACCGGCACTACGGCGACCTGCGCGCCGTGGCGGGCAACTGGCTGCAAAAGATGGAGATCGACGTGGGCCGGCTGGACGATACGCCGGTGTCGTTTTCCGGCGGCATGCAGCAGCGTCTGCAAATCGCCCGCAACCTGGTGACGCACCCGCGCCTGGTGTTCATGGACGAACCCACGGCATCGCTGGACGTGTCCGTGCAGGCGCGGCTGCTGGACCTGCTGCGCCAACTGGTCACGGACCTGGGCCTGGCCGCCATCGTCGTCACGCATGACCTGGCGGTGGCGCGGCTGCTGGCGCATCGCACGCTGGTGATGCGCGGCGGCGTTGTGGTTGAAAGCGGGCTGACCGACCAGATTCTTGACGACCCTCAACACCCCTACACCCAGTTGCTGGTGTCTTCCATTTTGCAGAGCTGACCATGCATGCATCCTCACCCATGATCGAAGTGCGGGGGCTGGTGAAACGGTTCACGCTGCACAACCAGGGCGGCATGCATCTGCCCGTGCTGGATGCCGTGGACATGACCGCCGCCGCCGGCGATTGCCTGGTGCTGGCCGGCCCGTCGGGCACCGGAAAAAGCACCTTGCTGCGTTGCCTGTATGGCAACTACCTGGCCACCGAAGGCAGCATCCGCGTGCGCGCCCATGATGAATGGGTCGAGCTGGTGGGCGCGCCCGAACAGCGCATCCTGGCGCTGCGCCGCGACGTCATCGGCTACGTCAGCCAGTTCCTGCGCGTCATTCCCCGGGTGTCCGCGCTGGACGTGGTGGCCGAGCCGCTGCGCGTGGCGGGCGTGGACGCCGCCGATGCGCGCGAGCAGGCCGGCGCCTTGCTGCAACGCTTGAATGTGCCGCCGCGTTTGTGGGGCCTGGCGCCCGCCACGTTTTCTGGCGGCGAGCAGCAGCGCGTCAACATCGCGCGCGGCTTTATTGCGCGCCATCCGATTCTGTTGCTGGACGAACCCACGGCGTCGTTGGATGCCGACAACCGCCGCGTGGTGATCGCTCTGATCCACGAAGCACTGGCGGCGGGCCGCTGCCTGCTGGGCATCTTTCACGACGCCGAAGTGCGCGACGCCGTTGCCACCCAAACCCTGGCGCTGCGCCCCGCGCCGCCCGCCTCGCTTGCCCTGGAGCCCTCATGCCAAGCTCATACCTGACCCATGCCCGCGTGATCATGCCCGACCGCGTGCTGGAGAACAGCGCGGTGCTGATCGATGACGGCCGCATCGTGGCCATCGAGCCGGACGGCGCGCGGGCGGACCGCGTGGTGGACCTGCAAGGCCAGACCTTGATGCCCGGCTTGATCGACCTGCATTGCGACGCCATCGAAAAGGAAGCGGAGCCTCGCTCGCGCGTGCTGTTTCCGTTCGATTTCGCGGTGGCGCAGGTCGACCGTCGCAACGCCGCCGCGGGCATCACCACGCCTTTTCATGCGCTGTCTTTCGCCAACAATGAATGGGGCGTGCGCAACAACCAGACGGCGGCGCAGGTGGTGCGCGCGGTGCATGCGTTCCGCCCGCACAGCCTGGTGGACAACCGCGTGCATTGCCGCTACGAAGTCACCGACCCAACCTCGGTGGACGTATTGCGCGCATTGATGGACGAGGGCGCGGTGGACCTGTTGTCGGTGATGGACCATTCGCCGGGGCAGGGGCAGTTCAAGACGCTGGAATCCTATCTGCAATACATGATGGGCAACCACGCCATGAGCCGCGAGCAGGCCGAAGAGGCGGCCCACGCCAAGACACGCGCCAAGGACGGGGCGGTGACGCGCGTGCAGGCACTGCTGGCGCACGCGCATGCGCTGGGCATCGCCACCGCCAGCCATGACGACGATTCCGTGCAGCGCATCGCCACGATGCGTAACCTGGGCGTGTCGATGAGCGAATTCCCCATCACGCTGGACACGGCGCGCGCGGCGGTTTCCTGCGGCCTGCCCACCATTCTTGGGGCGCCCAACGTGTTGCGCGGGCAAAGCCAGAGCGGGTCGATGCGCGCCATCGACGCCATCCGCGCGGGCGTGGCCAGCTGCCTGTGTTCGGACTACCAACCGTCCACGCTGATCGCCGCCGCATTCGCCGTGGCGGCGCAAACCGACCTGAGCTGGCCGCAAGCCATCGCGCTGGTCACGGCAAACCCGGCCGACGCCTGCGGGCTGGCCGATCGGGGCCGGATCGCGGTGGGCCAGCGGGCGGATCTGGTGGCAGTGGCACAAGTTGGCGCGCTGTCACTGATCAGTCACACCTGGTCGGCCGGCCGGCTGGTATTCTCCACGCACTATCTGCCGACGCGCACGCACGCGGCGGCGTCGCCCGAAGCGCAACGCGAGGCGGCATGACACCCTGTTTTTCCGGAGTACCGCGATGAATCCGATCGTGATTGCCGTGGCGCTAAGCGCAACGCATGCGTTCAGCAAGCCGGTCGTGCCGACCATCCTGCTGGTCAAGGGGCTGGGCGTCGAAGGCGACGCGCATCAGGGGGTGACCGTCAAGCATCGCTCGCGCGTGCGGGCCGACCCCACGCAGCCCAACCTGCGCCAGGTGCATCTGATTCAGGCGGAACTGCACGACGAGCTGCAACTGGCCGGCTTCAATGTGGCCGAAGGCACGATGGGCGAAAACATCACCACGCGCGGTATTGACCTGTTGGCGTTGCCACGCGGGGCGCGACTGCGTATCGGCGAAGACGCAATCATCGAAATCACCGGGTTGCGCAATCCGTGCGTGCAACTGGACCAATATCAGAAAGGTCTGATGGCCGCCGTGCTGGGCCGCAACCCGGACGGCAGCCTGCAACGGCGCGCCGGCGTGATGGGGATTGTGATCGAGGGCGGGGCGGTCTGCCCGGGCGACAGTATCCGAACCGAGCTTCCCGCACTGCCGCATTTGGCACTGGAACGGGTGTAGCGTCAAAAACATCGCGGGCAGCCACAGACGGGTCGCCGCGCATCTGGTTAAATGGCGAAAGGCGTAACGGCCTGAGGCGCAGCCGATACTTTTTCGGCTCGCCATCCAATTTTCCGGAGCGCGCAATGGCACGATTCAATTTCACCCAAGACCCCGAAGAACCCGATCTGTGGGCGGCCGAAAACGTGCCTGCCGGCGATGGCCGGCCCCCCATTCACGTCATGATCCAGACGGATGGCGAAGAGCCCGACAGCGGCGCCTCCAAGGTGGTCAAGGGCATCATCGACAATCTTGACGATCACATCCTGGCAGCGGCCGAGTTCCTGCTGGATAACTATTCGTACGAGCACTACAAAAAGCTGGGTCTGGAAGACGACCAGTTGCTGCAGGAAGAAACCGCCGACGCTATGGCCGAAAAAGCCGTGCTGCGCGCGTTGTGGCTGTTCGACGAAGACGGCGACGGCTACGAACTGTGGTTCACGCTGCCGTGGGATCCGGTCCACACGTATGACGTCGAATTCGAAGACGGCGCGCCGGTGTCGTGCTCGGTCAACGACTAAGCAGTTGAAAACCCGGCCAGGCGCTGACAGTCCGATCAAGCACTGAAAGCCTGACCCAGCACTGAAAGCAGGTTGCGCGCTCCGCCGATCCGCCCTCGTGGCGGCGGCGGGGTCTTCAGCGGACCAGCTCGAATTTTGTCGACAGGCTTTGCCCCAACGATTCGTCGTAGCGGTAGCGCAGCTTGATTGGCTTGCCCTGGCGAATCTGGCCGGGCGGCGTGTCCTCCAGCGACACGTCCATTTCGCGGTTTACGAATTCGGTGCAATCCGTATCCGCGCGCGCGCCTTCCGGAATGTCGGCCGCCTTGACCTTGATACGAAACGTGGTTTGAGACAGCGTCGTGCCGTCGGTGCGGCTTTGCCGCATCTGTAGCGCGGGCGTGGTGACTGTGCCGGCCAGGTCGCAGGAAATGCGGGTCCAGGCGTTTGCGTCAGCGGCGGCAACCAGGGCGATTGCCGCCAGGATGCCGCGCAGGGGGAGGGGTGTCATGGCATTGCATGGGGCGGGCGCTGCCGGATGGCACGCCGCGCCGCAGGTCAAGAACGGGAAGCCTATGTTGCGCCCGCGCTTGCGGCGCGGTCAAGCGCCCGATCATGTGGCCCGATTACGTGGCCCGATCAAGCAGCCCGATCCAACAGCCCGATCCAACAGCCCGATCAAGCCGCCGCATCGTCGCGGTCGTCTTCCAGTTTCGCAATGACGGCGGTGGCCAGGCTGTTGCCCACCACATTGGTCGCGGTGCGGCCCATGTCGAAAAACTGGTCGATGCCCATGATCAGCAGCAGGCCCGCTTCCGGCAAATGGAACATCGGCAGGGTGGCGGCCACCACGACCAGCGACGCGCGCGCCACGCCCGCCATGCCCTTGCTGGTCACCATCAGCACCAGCAACAGCGTCAACTGCTGCGCAAAGCTCATCTCAATGTTGTAAGCCTGCGCAATGAACAGGACGGCGAACGACTGATACATCATCGAGCCGTCCAGATTGAACGAATACCCCAGCGGCAGTACAAAGCCCGAAATGCGCTTGGACACGCCGAAGCGTTCCAGTGCTTCGATGGTCTTCGGATAGGCCGATTCGCTGCTGGCCGTGGAAAATGCCAGCAAGGTCGGCTCTTTGATCAGCCCGCCCAGGCGGCGCGTGGACTTGCCCAGGAACAGGTAACCGACGCCAAACAGAATGGCCCACAGCAGCGCCAGGCCCAGGTAGAACTCGCCGATCAACTTGCCGTAGCTGACCAGCACGCCCAGGCCTTCGGTGGTGATGGCGGCGGCCATGGCGGCGAACACGCCCAGCGGCGCAAAGCGCATCACGTAGTCGGTGACGCGGAACATGATCTTGGCCAGCTCGTCGATCATGGTGTAGATCGTGTGGTGGCCCTTGCCGCGTATGAACGACAACGCTGCGCCAAAGAACAGCGAGAACACCAAAATCTGCAAGATCTCGTTGTTGGCCATCGCTTCGGCGATGCTCTTGGGGAACACGTGCGCAATGAAGGCCTTGAGCGTGAAGTCGCCCGTCTTCAGGCCCGAGGTGATGCCCGTGTCCGGAATCGCCAGGTTCATGTGTGCGCCCGGCTGGAAGATATTGACCAGCAGCAGGCCCAGCAGCAAGGACACGGCGGACGCCGCGATGAACCAGACCATGGCGCGCAGGCCAATGCGGCCCACGGCGTTCGCGTCGCTCATGCTGGCCAGGCCCGACACCAGCGTCGCGAAGACCAGCGGCGCGATGATCATCTTGATCATGCGCAGGAAGATGTCCGTGACCAGGCTGAAGTACGACGCAATTTCCGCTGCGTGCTTCGCGTCCTGCGCCGTCTTGTTGCACACGTAGCCCACCACGACGCCCAGCACCATGGCGATGCCGATGTAACGCGTCAGCTTCTTTGTATTCATGATCAAAACGGAAACAAGGGACCCGCCGCATAGCGCCCCGGGGTGGGGGTCGGCCCGCCGGCATGGGGCGGGAAAGGCGGTCCGGTTTGGGGGATGCCAAGGCAAATCCCGGGGTACGGGTTTTCCCTTGGGGCGCGATGTTAACGCCCGCCACCTGACAGTCAGTTGTCATCTTGGGGACATATCCGTAACACCTTTGACGTGACAGAATGGGTCCGCCCGGCCGAACGCATCGGCCATGCGGCGCATTTGAAAAGCCGGCCCCGATGGGGCGATAACAGGAGACAAGGCAATGCCGAAACGCGAACTGTCCGTGCTGGCAACGGGATACACCTACCTAGAGGGCTTGCGATGGCACGAAGACCGCTTGTGGGCGTCGGACTTCTATACCGGGCAGGTCATCGCCGTGGATCTGAAGGGCAATATTGAGCTGATCTGCCGCGTGCCCCAGCAGCCCTCGGGCCTGGGCTGGCTGCCTGATGGCCGCTTGCTGATCTCATCCATGAAAGACCGCAAGGTGTTGCGCCGGGAAGCTGACGCCACGCTAAGCGTGCATGCGGATTTGTCCTCGCTGGCGGGCGGCCCGATCAACGACATGGTGGTGGATGCGCAGGGCCGGGCGTACGTCGGCAACTTCGGTTTCGATTTGATGGCGGGCGAACCCGTCGCGACCACGACGCTGGTGCGCGTCGACACGGACGGCGTTGCGCAGGCTGTGGCCGATGGGCTGTGCTTTCCCAATGGCTCGTTCATCACGCCGGATGGCAACACGTTGATTGTCAACGAGACGTTCGGCAACCGGATCTCGGAATTCGACATCCTGCCCACGGGGGCACTGGGTCCGCGCCGCGACTGGGCCAACTTCGGCCCGTTGCCGGATAGCGACGACCTGTCGGTGCTGATCGCCGCGTCGGCCATCGCGCCGGATGGCGGCGCGCTGGATGCCGAGGGCACGCTGTGGGTGGCGGACGCCATCGGCAAGCGCATCGTGCGGGTGGAGCGGGGCGGCGCCATTCTGGAACAGATCGATACCGGCGAATTCGGCATCTTCGCCGCGGCGCTGGGCGGTCCGGACGGCTGCACGCTGTTCATGGCGGCCGCGCCGGATTTCATCGAGGCAAACCGCCGCGCCAAGCCCGAAGCCCGCATTCTGACGACTCGGGTGGACGTACCGCACGCCGGTCGGCCCTGAGACCGGGGCCGGAGTCGGGCGGGGGCTGGGTGGAGGTTGAAGGCGTAGACCGGTTGTACGCCTTCCGTCCTCGGCTGAATGGACTGGATACCGGCGGTTGCAAGACCTTTCCTGGAAACCCCCGTAAAATCACCCCATTCAGCAAGCCTTCAACCATTTCAATAAACAGTACTTAGGAGGACCACTCATGGCCCTAGTCTCCATGCGCCAGTTGCTCGACCACGCCGCCGAGAACGGCTACGGCATTCCGGCTTTCAACGTCAACAACCTGGAACAGGTCCAGGCCATCATGGAAGCCGCTGCGGAGACCGACAGCCCGGTGATCATGCAAGCCTCGGCCGGCGCGCGCAAGTACGCGGGCGAAGGCTTCCTGAAGCACCTGATCCAGGCCGCGGTTGAGTCCTACCCGCACATCCCCGTCGTGATGCACCAGGATCACGGCCAGTCGCCCAAGGTCTGCCAAGGCGCCATCGACCTGGGCTTCTCCAGCGTGATGATGGACGGTTCGCTGAAAGAAGACGGCAAGACCATTGCCGACTACGACTACAACGTCGAAGTCACCAAGAAGGTGGTGGACGTCGCCCACAAGCTGGGCGTGACGGTTGAAGGCGAACTGGGCTGCCTGGGTTCCCTGGAAACCATGGAAGGCGACAAGGAAGACGGCCACGGCGCCGACGGCAAGCTGACCATGGACCAGCTGCTGACCGACCCGGAACAAGCCGCCGACTTCGTGCGCCGCACCCAGCTGGACGCGCTGGCGATTGCCATCGGCACCAGCCACGGCGCCTACAAGTTCACGCGCAAGCCCACCGGCGACATCCTGTCGATTTCCCGCATCAAGGAAATCCACGCCCGCCTGCCCAACACCCACCTGGTGATGCACGGCAGTTCCAGCGTGCCGCAGGAACTGCTGGCTGAAATCCGCGAATTCGGCGGCAACATGAAGGAAACCTACGGCGTGCCGGTCGAGGAAATCCAGGAAGCCATCAAGTACGGCGTGCGCAAGATCAATATCGACACCGATATCCGTCTGGCCATGACCGGCGCGATCCGCCGCTTCTTTGCCGAGAACCCCGAAAAGTTCGACCCGCGCGAATACCTGAAGCCCGCCCGCGCCGCCGCCAAGGCGATCTGTGTGGCTCGCTACACGGAATTCGGCACCGCCGGCAACGCCAGCAAGATCCGCGCGCTGCCGCTGACGGAAATCGCCGCGCAATACGCGTCGGGCAAGCTGTCGCAAGTGGTGCAATAAGCCTGCCACGCCGCTGCCATCGGGCGGCGACGCGGTGATGCAAAAAGGGGCGGGTCCGTAGTGGACCCGCCCCTTTGTTCTTGGGCGGACGCGTCAACCCGCGGTTCAGGCCGGCGGCGAGTTTTGCGGAAAGTGCGGCATGCTGCGATCGATGTGATGCCAGGACGGCGCCGAACTCGTCCACATCGACACCTTCGCATGAAAGGCTTCCGGATCATCCAGCGAGCCCGCGCGCACCACCTCGTAAGCCATGCCTTCCGAGCCGCCGAACAGCGGCGTGCCACAGGCCGCGCAGAAGCTGCGCATCACCGTGTGGCCCGAATCGCCCTTGTAGCGGTGTTCCTTGGCCTGGCCGCGCAGCATCGTGATCGAGCCGGCGGGAAAGATCAACGCATGGGCCGGCGCGCCGCCGCTGGAATATTGGCAGTCGCGGCAGTGGCAGGTGGCGGCGGTGATGGGTTCGTCGGTGACGGCGTAACGGATCGCGCCGCACTGGCAACCGCCAGTCAGGTGTACCTGCGCGTCGGCGGCGGACGGGCGTTTAAGGGAAGCATCCTGCATACGGCTTTGTCTCCGGGCGTGAGGTCTGCGCCGTGACGCGGCTGGGGCGGTCGGCGCGAATCGTGAGTCGGGAATCAGAGGCTAACCCGGCCCTTGCCGCCCGGCAAGACGGGCATATTTGCAGTAATCTATGCGTCTTGCACAGGCCATGCCGCCTTTTGCGCAAGTTTCGATTTCGTTCTACTTCCCGCCCTGGCGCTCGCCCGTGGCGGGAATCTTCATTTTTGCCATAGGCCATTCCCGTGACTTCTGCTTTGCATCAATCCAGCATCAAGTCCTTGCCGCTGCTGGGCCGCGGTAAGGTGCGCGATATGTACGCGGTGGGCGACGACAAGTTGCTGATCGTCGCGTCGGATCGTATCTCCGCGTTCGACGTGATTCTTGACGACCCCATTCCCGGCAAAGGACAGGTGCTGACCGAGCTGACCGAATTCTGGTTGCAGAAGCTGGCCCACATCCTGCCGAACCACTCCACCGGCGTGAAGCCCGAAGACGTGGTGGCGCCGGACGAAGTTGACCAGGTGCGCGGACGCGCCGTCGTGGTCAAGCGCCTGAAGCCGATTTTGGTGGAGGCCGTTGCACGCGGCTACCTGATCGGCTCCGGCTGGAAAGACTACCAGGCCACCGGCAGCGTCTGCGGCATCCAGTTGCCCGCCGGCCTGCAACAGGCCAGCCAATTGCCCGAACCGATCTTCACGCCCGCCGCCAAGGCCGAATTCGGCATGCACGACGAAAACGTGGACTTCGCGCACGTGGTCAAGGAAGTGGGTCAGGAAATGGCCGAACGCATCCGCGACGTGACCCTCAAGCTGTACGCCGAAGCCGCGCGCTTTGCCGCCACCAAGGGCATCATCATTGCCGATACCAAGTTTGAATTCGGCCTGGACGATAACGGCACGCTGCACTTGATGGACGAAGTGCTGACGCCCGATTCGTCGCGCTTCTGGCCGGCCGACGGCTACCGCGTGGGCATCAGCCCCCCGTCGTTCGACAAGCAGTTCGTGCGCGACTGGCTGGAAACCCAGACCTGGGACAAGACCCCGCCCGCCCCGCGCCTGCCGCAAGAAGTGCTGGAAAAGACCGCCGCCAAGTACCGCGAAGCGCTGGACCGCCTGATTGCCTGATCCCGTCGGGCGCCGTTGACGCCGCCTAGACGAAAACAAACCCGCCGGTGAGTCCACCGAGCGGGTTTTTTCTTTGGGGGGACGCATAAGTTCGCCGCGCGCGCATCCGGGCTTTCGATAACAAATATGTCGGATTGTTACGTTATACTCCTCGGTTGCTTACAGGACGCCGCCGACAGGAGCCCGTCGCATGATCATGATGTTGCCGTTTCTGACTGGCCTGATCGCCGTGTGGTTTGGCGTGCTGGGCCGTCGCCGTCCATGCGTGACCTTCTGGCTGCTGACCTTGCTGATCTTCGCGGCCTGGTGCGTGCATCACATGAATACGCCGCTGGCGTTGTCGCTGTAAAGGCCGGGCGATGATCTTCTCTGGTAATCCGGCGCGTGGCTCGCGTGTCATCAATGGGCTGGCGCTGCTGGGCGTGACCGGCATCCTGGCCATGGCGTTCGCCTGGCAACTCATTTATGACGAACTGCCGTGCCCGCTGTGCCTGCTGCAACGCGTGGCGCTGATTCTGGCCGGCGTGGGGTTCCTGCTGAACCTGCGCCTGGGCCCGTCCCCCATGCATTACGCGATGAGCATCGCGGCGTCGCTGGGCGGCATGGTCGCCTCGGGCCGGCAAGTGCTGCTGCACCTGGCGCCCGGCGATCCCGGCTATGGCTCGCCATTCCTGGGCATGCACTTCTATACCTGGGCGTTCATTGCGTTTGCGGCCATCATCGTCTTCTGCGTGCTGATGCAGACGGCCGACCGCAAATGGGGCGACACCATGCTGAAAAAGCCCGTGTCGGCGCTGGGCATCCTGGTCATGGCCCTGTTTTTTGTCATGACGCTGGCCAACGTCGGCGGCACCACGCTGGAATGCGGTTTTGGCCCGTGCCCGGACAACCCGGACACCTATCTGTGGCTGCCCAAGGCCACCGCGCCATAGCCTGCCGCGCGCGCCGGGTAAAATACCGGGTTTCGCGGACTGGATCCGCGGTCCATTGACATTCCGCGGGCAGGTTTCCGCGGTCTTACCCTCTTTGACACCGGTTATGACAGCCAAGACTTCCGCAGCGGCCAAGGCCTCGCCCGTGGTGGGCGTGATTATGGGATCTTCCAGCGATTGGGAGGTCATGAAGCACGCGGTCAGCATGCTTGAGGATTTCGGCGTGGCCTATGAGGCGCGCGTGATTTCCGCGCACCGCATGCCGCAGGACATGGCCGAATACGGCGCGGCCGCGCATGGCCGTGGCCTGCGCGGCATCATCGCCGGCGCTGGCGGCGCGGCGCACCTGCCGGGCATGATGGCGGCGCTGACCGAAGTGCCGGTGTTTGGCGTGCCGGTGCCGTCCAAATACCTGCGCGGCGAAGATTCTCTGCTGTCCATTGTGCAGATGCCCAAGGGCGTGCCGGTGGCCACGTTCGCCATCGGCGAAGCGGGCGCCGCCAACGCGGCGCTGCACGTGATTGCCACGCTGGCCGGCACCGATGCGGACCTGCATCAGAAGCTGGTGGCGTTCCGCGCCCGCCAGACGCAAGCCGCGCGCGACATGAAGGTTCCGCCCGAGGCGTCGATCGTATGAGCCAATCCACTTCTTTCATGATCGCTCCCGGTGGCTGGTTGGGCTTGTTGGGCGGCGGCCAATTGGGCCGCATGTTCTGCCATGCGGCGCAAAGCCTGGGCTACAAGGTCGCGGTGCTGGACCCGGCCGACGAATGCCCCGCGGGCATGGTGGCCGACCTGCACATCCAGGCCGCCTATGACGACGAAGCCGGGCTGGCCCGTTTGGCCCAGACCTGCCAGGCCGTCACCACCGAATTCGAAAACGTCCCTGCCGACAGCCTGCGTACGCTAGCCACGCGTTGCCGCGTCAGCCCGGCCGCCGACGCCGTCGCCATCGTGCAGGACCGCATCGCCGAAAAGACCTTCATCGCCTCGCAAGGCATCGCCGTGGCGCCGCACGCCGCCATCCGCACCGAAGCAGACCTGCGCGCCGCGCCCGACGCCTTGTTTCCCGGCATCCTGAAAGTGGCGCGCCTGGGCTATGACGGCAAGGGCCAGGCCCGCATCAGCACGCGCGACGAAGCGCTGGCCGCCTTCGCCGAATTTGGCGGCGTGGCCTGCGTGCTGGAAGCGCTGATGCCGCTGGACTACGAAATCTCGGTGGTGCTGGCGCGCGGTTTCGACGGCGCAAGCGTCGTCTTCCCGGTGGCGCGCAACGTGCACCGCGACGGCATCCTGGCGGTGTCCACCGCCGCGCCCGTGCAGTCGGACGCCGCGCATGCCGAACGGCAGGCCCGCGCGACCGAAGCCGCGCAATCCATTGCGCAAGGCCTGGGCTATCACGGCGTGCTGTGCGTGGAATTCTTCGTGCTGAAAGACGGCAGCCTGATCGTCAACGAGATCGCGCCGCGTCCGCACAACAGCGGTCACTACACGATGAACGCCTGCGTCACCAGCCAGTTCGAACAGCAGGCACGTGCCATGGCGGGTTTGCCGCTGGGCAGCACGGCGCTCTTGGCGCCCGCCGTCATGCTGAACATCCTGGGCGACATCTGGTACGAATCGCCCACGGCCACGCAGCAGCGCGAACCCGATTGGGCGGCGGCCCTGGCGGTGCCCACCGCCAAGCTGCACCTGTATGGCAAGCGCGATGCGCGTCGCGCCCGCAAGATGGGTCACATCACCATCGTGGCGCCCACGCTGGAGCAGGCCCGCAGCGATGCCGCGAGCGTGGCTGCCGCGCTGGGCATGCAGGCGCCCGAGTAACGCCCGAGTCACGCCCGAATAACGCCGAGTCACTCCGAGTCACCCGCGACGATCCCGATGTCTTCCTTGCCCCCGCCCGACTCCGCCAGCGACGCGGAAATATCCCACGCCGCGCAACGCCTGCTGGACGGTGAACTGGTCGCCTTTCCGACCGAAACCGTCTACGGCCTGGGCGCGGATGCGCAAAGCCCGCAGGCGGTGGCCAAGATCTACGCGGCCAAGGGCCGGCCGTCGAACCACCCTGTCATCGTGCACATTGCGCCCACGGGCGACGTGGGCTATTGGGCGGCAGACGTCCCGACCGAGGCGCGTCTGCTGATCGACGCGTTCTGGCCCGGCCCGCTGACGCTGATCCTCAAGCGCGCGCCGCACATCGCCGACACCGTCAGCGGCGGGCAGGACAGCATCGGCATCCGCTGCCCGTCGCATCCCGTGGCGCAGGCGCTGCTGGCGGCGTTCGCGGCGGGCAAGCCGAACGGGCAGGGCGGCGTGGCGGCACCATCGGCCAACAAGTTCGGCCAGGTATCGCCCACCCGCGCCGACCACGTGCGCGCCGAATTCCCTGATGAAGTCGCGGCCGGCATGCCGGTGCTGGAAGGCGGCGCATCGGAAGTGGGCATCGAATCCACCATTCTTGACTTGTCGCGCCTGGACCGCGGCGCGGGCCCCGTGCTGCTGCGCCCGGGCCATATCAGCGCCGCGCAGATCGAAGCGGTGCTGGGCGTGCAGGTGTTCGCGCCGGATGCCGCCGCGCCGCGCGCCTCGGGCACGCTGAAGGCGCACTACGCGCCCCGCACCCCCCTTGAGCTGGCATCCGACGACCGCCTGCGCGACGTGGCGCAAGGCCGCAACCTGCCGCCCGGCAAGGTGGTGGTGGTGGCGTATGGCGACAAGCCCGACGCGCTGGATGCGCGTCTGCAATGGCACCCGGTGCCGGCGGACCCGACGCGTTATGCGCAGGCGCTGTATGGCTTGCTGCGGGATCTGGACAAGCAGGGCTATGCGCGCATCGTCGTGCAGGCGCCGCCTGCCACCGACGCCTGGCACGCCGTCAACGATCGCATCGGCCGCGCGGCGGCGGCGTTCACGCTGGATACCACCGACCTGGCTTCGTAGGGACAGGCGCGCGTCACAGAACGGGCTCGAATAGAACGGGCACGCACAGCACGGGCTCGATCAGGAGGGGCTCGATCAGGAGGGGCTCAAACGGATCGGGGCTCGAACAGATCGGGGCTCGAACAGATCGGGGCTTGAACATCGGGCTCAAACAGATCGATGCTCGAACGCCGGGCCGTCGTTCCCTCGCAACGGCGGCCGCCTTGCCCTGGCCGCGCGTTCACCTTCCTACGCCACCAGGAATTCCCCGATTCGTTCCACCGCCTGACGCAGCGGCGGCAGGAACTCGTCCGTCAGCCGCGTCAGCGGCACGCGCGCCGCTTTGACGCTGACATTCACGGCGCCGCACGCCTTGCCGCTGGCCGAGCGCACCGGCACCGAAATCGCGCGCACGTTCAATTCCAATTCCTGGTCGACCACCGCGTAACCCTGCTCGCGAATGCGCGCCAGTTCGGCGCGCAGCGGGGCTTCGGTGGTCAGCGTGAATTCCGTGTAGGGCTGCAACGGCGTGGCGGCAAAGTAGCGGGCCAGCGCCGGCTCGGGCAATTGCGCCAGCAGCACGCGCCCGATCGATGTGCAATATGCCGGCAGGCGGCTGCCCAGCCCCATGGACGTGGCCAGCAGGCGGTTCACTTCCGAACGCGCCAGGTACAGCATTTCGTTGCCTTCCATGATGGCCAGCGCGCAGGTCTCGTTGACCGTGGCGCTTAGCTCTTCCAGCACCGGCTGGGCTAGAGAGACGAACGGCGTGGACGAGAAATACGCGTAGCCCAGGCCCAGGATGCGCGGCGTCAGCACAAACAGCCTGCCGTGCTGTTCCGCGATGCCCAGCAGCACCAGCGTGTGCAGGCAGCGCTGCACCACGGCGCGCGGCAGCCCGGCGCGGCGGCTCAGTTCAGCGGCGGTTTGCGGATGGCGGCGCGTGCCGAATGCGCGGATCACGTGCAGGCCGCGCGCCAGGGTCAGCATGTAGTCCGGGTCGCCACGGAACTGGTCGGGATGCTCGTCTTCGGCCAGCGGCAGCGCGTAGCCGGGTGGGGGCAGGTTGGGCAGCATCAGCCCGCGCGCAGCGGCGCGCCGGTGCGTCCTTGCAGTTCGGTCAGCGTCATGCCGTCGATCATATCTCGAACAACCAAGCCGTCCGGCGTCACGTCGATCACGGCTAAATCCGTGTAGATACGGTCAACCACGCCCGCGCCCGTCAGCGGATAAGTGCAGCGTTCGACGATTTTCGGATCGCCGTTCTTGCTGTTGTGTTCCATCATGATGAACACGCTGCGCGCGCCCACCGCCAGGTCCATCGCGCCACCCACGGCGGGCGCTTCGCCCGGCTTGGCCAGCGACCAGTTGGCCAGGTCGCCGTTGGCCGCGACCTGCATGCCGCCCATGACGCAGATGTCCAGATGGCCGCCACGCATCATCGCGAACGAATCCGCGTGGTGAAAATATGCGCCGCCGGCAAGCAGCGTCACCGGCTGCTTGCCGGCGTTGATCAGGTCCAGGTTGATGGCATCTTCTGAAGGCGGTGGGCCCATGCCCAGGATGCCGTTTTCACTGTGCAGCACGATCTCGCGATCATCGGGCAGGCAAGCGGCCACCAGCACCGGCATGCCGATGCCCAGGTTGACGTAGCTGCCGTCGGGAATATCCAGGGCCAGGCGGCGCGCCATGGCCTCGCGGGTCAGGGGTTGGTACATACGTGGGCCTCAGCTGGAAAAGGCGGCGTTCGCCACCTCGGTGATGCGCTTGACGAAGATGCCGGGCGTGACGATGGCTTCGGGCGGCAGCTCGCCCAGGTCGGCTTTGGCGCGCACCTGCACGATGGTGGTCTTGGCCGCCATGCACATGATCGGGCCGAAGTTGCGCGCGCTCTTGTGATAAGTCAGGTTGCCCCAGCGGTCGCCCTGATCGGCCTTGACTAGCGCAAAGTCGCCATGCAGCGGCGTTTCGAATACGTGACCGCGTCCGTTGATGATGCGCGTTTCCTTGCCTGCCGCCAGTTCGGTGCCGTAGGCAGTGGGCGTAAAGAACCCGCCCAGCCCGGCCCCGGCCGCGCGCAGCCGTTCGGCGATGGTGCCCTGCGGCACGCATTCCAGTTCGATGCCGCCGCGCCGGTACAGGTCATCAAAGACCCAGGAGTGCGAGGCCTTCGGAAACGAGCAGATCACCTTGCGCACGCGGCCCGCCTTGATCAGCGCGGCCAGCCCGGTTTCGCGATTGCCCGCGTTATTGCTGACCACGGTCAGCTCGCGCGCGCCCTGGTCGATCAGCGCGTGGATCAGTTCGGTGGGCATACCCGCGCCGCCGAAGCCGCTGATCAGCACCGTGGCGCCGTCGTGGATATCCGAGACCGCGGCCTCGGGGGTGTCGATGAACTTGTTGATCATGGTGAAGCTCCGATCGGGCGGGCGCCCGGCCATGCCGCCGCCCGCCGCCTTTCAGTTCGCGGTGATGCCGACTTGCTTGATGACCTCGGCGTAGCGGGCCGACTCTTTCTGCATCAGGTCGGCAAATTGCGCGGTCGTGCCGCCCACCGGCATGAAGCCCACGTCCACGAATTTGCGCTTGACCTCGGGGTCCTTGACCACCTCGGCGATCTCGCGCGCCATGCGGTCGATGATCGGCTGAGGCGTGTTGGCCGGCGCCAGCAGGCCCGCCCATGATCCCGTTTCAAAGCCCGGCTGGCCGGCTTCGCCCATGGTCGGAATGGAGGGCTCGTCGGGCCAGCGTTCCTTGCCGGTGAAGGCCAGTGCCTTCAGCCGGTTCTGCTTCACGTACTGCATGGGCACCAGGATGGGGTCAAACACCATCGACACGCGCCCGCCCAGCAGGTCGGTCAAAATCGGCGCGCTGCCCTTGTAGGCGACGTGCGTCATTGCAATCTTGTTCTGCGAGGCGAACATGGCGCCGGTCAGATGCGCGTTCGACCCCGTGCCGCTGGAGGCATACGTCAGCTTGTCGGGGTGCTTGCGGCCATAGTCGACCAGCTCGGCCACCGTCTTGACGGGCACGTCTTCCGCCACGAACAGGAACAGCGGCAGGTCGGCCATCTGCACAACCGGCACCAGGTCGGTGGGCTTGAAGTTCAGCTTGTACAGGTGGAAATTGACCAGGTAAGCGGGAAGCATCGCCAGAAAGGTGTAGCCGTCGGGGTCGGCCTTGGCCGCCATGGCCGAGCCCACGCTGCTGTTCGCGCCGGGCTTGTTTTCCACAATGATGGTCTGGCCCAGGCGCGGCGCCAGCTTTTCCACCACGATGCGGGTGACGATGTCAGTGGAGCCGCCCGGCGTGTAGGGCACGATGATCTTGATGGGCTTGGTGGGCCAGTCATCAGCGGCATGCGCGGGGCCGGCCATCATGCCGACGGCGGCCAGCGCTGCGCACAGCACGGTTTTCAGGGCAAGGCGGCGCGGGGCGGCGGCATTGCGGCGGGGCTGCGAATTGCAAACATGTGCCATGGATTTGTCTCCTCCATGAATCGACCGAATATCGATGCGCGCCGGGTTTTTTATGTGGCGCGCTCGGCGTTTTAGGGCTGGGGCGGCGATGCCGCGTATCGGACATCGACGCAAAAAAAGTATGGCATGCAGGGGCCTGCCATACGGGGCGCAAGGGTTCGATAAAGTTCGGTCATCGGACAAATGCCCGGAATCTATCAAGCTTGTCATCCTTGGGGTTTCCTCTAGGGAAAGCCGCGTTGTTCACGCCGTGGACATGGCGTAATCTGGCGGCCGGCCCTGTAAAGCCGGGCTTGGTTTCAGCCGCCGCCGTCTTACAAGCCGGCACGGACATCACTCTCAGGAGAGGCATCAATGAAGCGGTCAACTTTGTTTGCAGCCGGCGCCCTGGCCCTGGCTTGTGTGTCCCAGGCGGCGCTTGCCGGCCCCACGCTGGATGCGGTCAAGAAAAAGGGATTCGTGCAATGCGGTTTGACCGACGGCGTCTCCGGCTTTTCGGCTACCAACAGCAAGGGTGAATGGGAAGGGATGGACGTGGACATCTGCCGCGCCGTCGCCGCAGCCGTATTCGGGGACCCCACCAAATTCAAGGGCACCGCGCTGTCCACGCAGCAACGCTTCACCGCATTGCAGTCGGGTGAAGTCGACGTGCTGCTGCGCACCGTCACGCTGACGCAAACGCGCGACACCTCGCTGGGGCTGTCCGCCGTGGCCGCCAGCTTCTATGACGGCCAGGGCATTCTGGTCAACAAGAAGCTGGGCGTGAAAAGCGCCAAGGAGCTGAACGGCGCCACGGTCTGCGTGCAACCGGGCACCACCACCGAACTGAACCTGGCCGACTGGTTTCGCGCCAACAAAATCGAATTCAAACCCGTGGTGATCGACAAGGTGACCGAAGTGGTGCGCGCCTTTGAATCCGGCCGCTGCGACGCCTTCACCGACGACGCCTCGCAACTGGCCGCCGTGCGCGCCACGCAGGTGGCCAAGCCGGACGACTACGAAATCCTGCCCGAACGCTTCTCCAAGGAACCGCTGGGGCCGATGGTGCGCCAAGGCGACGAAAACTGGCTGGGCATCGTCCGCTGGACGTTGTTCGCCCTGCTGGAAGCCGAGGAATACGGCATCACGCAAAAGAACGTGGACGAGATGCTCAAGAGCAACAACCCCAACGTGTCCCGCATCCTGGGCGTGACGCCGGGCGCGGGCAAGAACATGGGGCTGGACGAAAAATGGGCCTACAACGCCATCAAGGCAGTGGGCAATTACAGCGAAGTGTTCGAGCGAAACGTCGGCAAGGACAGCAAGCTGGGCCTGCAACGCGGCACGAATGCACTGTGGAGCAACGGTGGCGCCATGTACCCATGGCCGATCCGCTGACGCTGCCACACTGACGAGACGGCCTGCGTATGCAGGCCGTTTTTTATTGGGGCCGGGGTTTGATTTCGGCAGGCGGAATGTAGGTGGAATGGTTCCATGCCCCCAACCGAAAATGGGTCTATCGCGTTTTTGATACGCTACCTATCATGCATATCAGGCGGGCGCGGATGCGCCCGCATCGCCATTGAAAACGACTAGGGAAAATCATGAACGGCGCTGACAGTCTCTGCGATACCTTGCTGGCCAACGATGTGGACGTGTGTTTTGCCAACCCCGGCACGTCTGAAATGCACTTCGTCGCGGCTTTGGATCGCAAGCCCCGGATGCGGTGCGTGCTGGGTCTGTTCGAAGGCGTGGTGACGGGCGCTGCCGACGGTTACGCGCGCATGGCCGACAAGCCGGCCGCCACCTTGCTGCACTTGGGGCCTGGCCTGGGCAACGGGCTGGCCAACCTGCACAACGCCAAGCGCGCGCGTACGCCCATGGTCAATATCGTGGGCGACCACGCCACTTATCACGTGCAATACGACGCGCCGCTGACCAGCGACGTGGAAGGCGTGGCGCGGCCGATGTCGCATTGGGTCAAGCGCACCATGACGGCCGCTGCCGTGTCGGCGGACGCCGCCGAAGCCATTGGCGTGGCGCGGCAGGCGCCCGGCAATATCGCCACGCTGATCCTGCCGGCTGACACTGCCTGGACCGATCTGCCCGACAACGCGCCCGCGCCCGTACAAGTCAAGGATGCCGCGCTGGCCCAGACTTCGGCGGACGCCGTGCGCGCGGCGGCCGCGGCGATCCGTTCGGGCGAAGTGACCGTGCTGATGCTGGGGGGCGCCGCGCTGCGCGAACGCGCACTGAACGCCGCCGGGCGCATCGCCCGCGCGACGGGTGTGCGCCTGATGTCGGAAACGTCCAACCGCCGCATCGAGCGCGGCGGCGCGCGCACCCCGGTCGATCGCTTGCCGTATCCGATTGATCTTGCGGTGGCCAAGTTGAAAGACGTCAAACATCTGGTGCTGGCAGGGGCGAAGGCGCCGGTGGGGTTTTTTGCTTACCCCGGCAAGCCCAGCCTGTTGGCCCCGGCTGACAGCAATCAGGTGGTGCTGGCCTCGGCCGAACAAGACCTGGCCCACGCGCTGGAATGGCTGGCCGACGAACTGGGCATTGCCGCCGATGCACCGCGCCTGGCCACCCCGGCCGCCGCCTATGAGGTGCCGTCCTCGGGCAAGCTGACGGGCGCCGCCGTGAACATCCTGATCGCGCATACCTTGCCCGAGCAGGCCATCGTGTGCGATGAGTCCATCACGCAGGGCCGCGAATTTCCGATCTATAGCGCCAGCAGCGCTCCGCACGATTGGCTGATGCTGACGGGCGGCGCAATCGGTATCGGCCTGCCGCTGGCCACGGGCGCGGCCGTGGCGTGCCCGGACCGCAAGGTCATCACGCTGCAAGCCGACGGCAGCGGCATGTACACCTTGCAGGCGCTGTGGACGCAGGCGCGCGAAAACCTGGACTGCCTGACAGTGATCCTGGCCAACCGTTCCTACGCCACCTTGCACGGCGAGATGAAAAACGTAGGCGTGAAAGAACCGGGCCGCAATGCGCGCCGCATGCTGGACCTGGAAGAACCCTACCTGGACTGGACGCACCTGGCGCGCGGCATGGGCGTGGAGGCGGTCAGCGTGGATACGGTGGAAGGCTTCGCGCGCGCGCTGGCCGACGGCCTCAAGCGCCGTGGCCCCTTCCTGATCGAAGCCATCATCTGAAGTACGGCGGGGCGCGTACGTCTACACGCCCAGATAGCGCGTCAGCTGTTCCGGTTGCCGGGCCAGCGACGCGCTATTGCCGTCTTCGACTATCAGTCCTTTTTCCATCACCAGACACCGGTCGGTGTGTTCGAGCACCGCGCGATAGTTGCGGTCGACGATCAGCGTGGACATGCCGGTCAAGCGGATGTCACGGATGATGCGCCAGATCTCGGCCACGATCAGCGGGGCCAGCCCTTCGGTGGCTTCGTCCAGAATCAGCAGATCGGGGTTGGTCATCAGCGCGCGTCCGATGGCCAGCATCTGCTGTTCGCCTCCTGATAGTTGCTGCCCGCCGTGGCCCAGCCGTTCGCGCAGTCGGGGAAAGGTCTCCAGCACGCGCGCGTAAGTCCAATCGCGCCCGCCGCGCACGCCGGCACGCGCCGCCACTTGCAGGTTTTCGCGTACGTTCAAATTTGGAAATATGCCTCGGCCTTCGGGCACGTAGGCCACGCCCAGTTGTGCAATGGCGTGGGCGGGCGCCCGTGTGCAATCGCGCCCGGCCACGCGCACCTGGCCGCGCGAGCTCTTGACCTGGCCCATCAGGCTGCGAATCAACGTGGTTTTGCCCATGCCGTTGCGGCCGACAAGCCCAACGGATTCGCCGCGCGCGATGTGCATGTCGACACCGCGCAGCACATGGCTGGCGCCGTAGTACACGTGCAAGCCGCCGGCCTCGATCAGCGCGTCGTGGTTTGCGATGGCGTGCATGCGGCGGCTCCTTGTGCGTGGGTGGGCTGGGCGTCTTCACCCAGGTAGGCGGTGCGCACGTCGGCGTTGGCGCGTATGGCCTCGGGCGGGCCGCTGGCGATGGCGGTGCCGTTGACCATTACCGTGATGGTTTCGGCGATACGAAAAACCGCGTCCATGTCGTGTTCGACCAGCAGGATGGCGTGGCCCGTCTTCAATGTTTGCAGCAGGTCCAGGATGCGGTCGGTTTCTTCCGGACCCATGCCGGCAAGGGGCTCGTCCAGCAACAACACCTGCGGCTCGCCCGCCAGGCACATGGCGATTTCCAGCTGACGCTTGCGGCCGTGTGGCAGCAGGCCGGCCGTGCGCGTGGCATCGCCGGCAAGGCCGGTGCGTTCCAGCGCGTGGTGCGCCAGCTCGGCGGTGCGGCGGCAATCGGCGGCTGGGCGCCACCAATGCCAGAAGCGCTGGCGTGCCGCCTGCGCGGTCAGGCGGCAGTTTTCGAACACGCTTAATTCGGGGAATAACGTGGACCGCTGGTAGCTGCGGCCCAGCCCGGCGCGGGCTCGTTGCGGTTGGCGCCAGGCGGTAATGTCCTGTGCGCCCAGCATGACCTGCCCGCTGCTGGGCGCAAGCTCGCCGGACAGGATATTGATCAGCGTGGACTTGCCCGCGCCGTTGGTGCCGATGACGGCGTGCACTTGCCCGCGCGCCAGCGACAGGGACACGCCGTTCACGGCGGTCAGCCCGCCAAAGCGCCGCGTGACGCCCATGGCGGCAAGCAGAAGATCAGACATGAGGTTCCCCTTGGACGGGCAGGCGATCCTGCGGCAGGCGGTCCTGCGGCAGGCGGTCCTGCGGCAGGCGATCCTGCGGCAGGCGATCCTGCGGCAGGCGATCCTGCGGCAGGCGATCCTGCGGCAGGCGATCCTGCGGCAGGCGTCCCTGCGGCAGACGGACTGTGGAGGCGGCAGGCGAACCTGCGGCAGGCGCCCCTGCGGCAGGCGCCCCTGCGGCATGTGCGGCCGCGAGTCGCGCATCGCGGCGTTGTCGCCATTGCGCGGGCAGGCCCGCGATGCCGTTGGGCAGCAAGGCCACCAGCGCGATGATGGCGATGCCCAGCGGCAAGTGCCAATGGCGCGCGTAGTCGCCAAACAAGGCTTGCGACTGGAACAGCTCTTGCATCAGCACCAGCGCCACGGTGCCGATGACCGCCCCGCCCAGGCTGGCCATGCCGCCCAGGATCACCATCAACAGCACCAGCCCCGATTGTTCCCAGGCCAACAGTTCCGGCGTGACAAAACCATCTTTCAGCGCGAACAGAAACCCCGCCAGGCCCGCCAACGTGGCGCCCACGACATACGCCGTCAGCTTGTAGGGATACGTGGAATACCCGGCCGCTCGCATGCGCTGCTCGTTGATGCGGATGCCCGCCAGCGCCGCCCCAAACGGCGAGCGCCGCAGCAGCGCCAGGAAGCCCCAGGTCACGGCCAGGCAGGCGAGTACAAAAAAGTAGAACGTGGTGGCGTTGCCCAGGTCGAACGGCACCCAGCTGCCCAACGCCAATTCGGGCCGGAAATACAGATAGATGCCGTCGCTGCCGCCGCCCACTTTGGTGTCGTGAAAGACGTAGTAAGCCATCTGCGAAAACGCCAGCGTCACCATGATGAAGTACACGCCGCGCGTGCGCAGCGCCAGCGCACCCGTCACCACCGCATAAAGCGCTGCCGCCAGCAGGGCCGCCGGCAGCAGCCACCACAGGCTTGCCGCCTCGGATTCCGGTGACAGCAACGCCGCCACGTAGGCGCCGATGCCGAAGAACGCCGCGTGCCCCAGGCTGACCAAACCGGCTCCGCCCACCAGCAATTGCAGGCTTAGCGCGAAGATGGCGTAGATCATCACCTTGATCGCCAGCCCGGTGTAGTAGTCGCTGCCGCTGAACGCGAAGGCGGCCAGCGCCAGCAGCGTTGCGATGGGAAGTAGTTTCTGCATGGCTAGCCCTGTTTGAACAGCCCTTCGGGCTTGCATAGAAGAATGAACGCCATCAGCAGATACACCAGCACGCCCGCCGCCGACGGAAACAGCACCTGGCCAAAGGTCTCGACAAAGCCCACCAGCATCGCGGCCAAAAAGGCGCCGCGTATGGAACCGATGCCGCCGATCACGACCACGACGAAGCAGATGATCAGCACGCCGTTGCCCATGCCCGGGTACACCGACGACACGGGCGCGGCGATGGTGCCGGCCAACGCGGCCAACGCCACGCCGGCCGCGAAGACCAGCCGGTACAGCTTGTTGACGTCGATACCCAGCGACCCCGTCATCTCGCGGTTGCTGGCGCCGGCGCGCAGCATCATGCCCAGCCGCGTGCGGGAAATCACCCAATACAGCAGCAGCGCTACCGCAATGCCGACGGCAGAAATGAACAGCCGGTAGACCGGATACGTCATCACGCCGCCCAGGGAAATGCTGCCTTGCAGCCACGCCGGCAACGGCACGCCGTGCACGTCGTTGCCCACGAGAATGCTGCGCAGTTCTTCAAAGACCAGGATCAGCCCGTAGGTCATCAGCACCTGCTGCAAGTGGTTGCGGTGGTACAGGTAGCTGAAGAAGGCGGCTTCCAGCACATAGCCCAAAGCACCAGCCAGCACCACGCACACGGCCAGCGTGGTGAGGAAGCCGCCGCCCAGCCAGCGGTCCACCACCGGCCCCAGCGCAAACGCCATGTAGGCGCCGATCATGTAGAAGCTGCCATGGGCCAGGTTGATGATGCCCATGATGCCGAAGATCAGCGTCAGGCCGCTGGCCACCAGGAACAGCAGCAAGCCGTACTGGAATGCGTTCAGGCTTTGAATAAGCAGGATGCTGATGTCCATGGGGCCCTCCTGTGGCCGCGTCGCGTCAGAGCTTGCAGCCTCGGGCCGGGTCGGCCAGCTTCTTCACGGCGACGTCCACCACCTTGTTCTCCAGGCCGTCCACGCGCCGCAGGTAAATGTCCTGCACCGGGTTGCCGGCCGCCGACAAGGTGAACGGGCCGCGCGGGCTGTCCACCGTCGCCCCGCGCATGGCGCTGCGAAAGTCCGCCTTCTTGGCAAAGTCGCCCTTGACGGCCGTCAGGCCCGATTGCATGAGCTGCGCCGCGTCATAGCCCTGGACGGCATAGACGTCGGGCGGGGCGTTGTAGTTCTTGGCGTAGTCGGCGCGGAACGCGTTGTCGCGCGGCGTATTCAGCCCGTCGGCATAGTGCAGCGTGGTCAGCAGGCCTTGTGCGGATGCGCCCTGCGCCTGCAAGGTGCCGTCGGTCAGGAAGCCGGAGCCATACAGCGGAATGGTCTTGTCCAGGCCGGCGGCGTGATAGTCCTGCACGAACTTCACCGCGCCGCCGCCCGCAAAGAAGGTGAACACCATGTCGGGCTTGGTGGCGGCAATCTCGGTCAGGAGCGATTGGAATTCCACGTTGGGAAATGGCAGGCTCAGTTCCTTGACGACCTTGCCGCCCGCTTTTTCAAAGCCTTCCTTGAAGCCGCCGATGGCTTCATCGCCCGCCGCGTATTTCCAGGTGATGGTGACGGCGGTCTTGTGGCCCTTGCCGTAGGCGACGGGGCCCATGGCGTAGGCGGGCTGCCAGTTGGTGAACGACGTGCGGAAGATGCCGGGGCCGCACAGCGGGCCGGTGATGGCGTTGGCGCCCGCGTTGGTCACGATCAGCGTGGTGTCGCTGTCCTTGGCGGCCTTGGCCAGCGCCATCGCAACGCCCGAATGCACCGTGCCGATCAGCACGTCGACCTGGTCGCGCTTGATCAGCCGGTTGGCGTTTTCAGCGGCCTTGGCCGGATTGGATTCATCGTCGACCTTGAAGTACTCGATGTCGCGCCCGCCCAGCTTGCCGCCTTGCTCGGCAACGTACAGCTTGAAGCCGTTTTCGATGGCGTTGCCCAGCGCGGCGTAGGTGCCGCTATAGGGCAGCATGAAGCCCACTTTGAGCTTGTCGGCGGCTTGCGCGCTGGTGGCGGCTAGCGTCAAGGCCGCGGCAATCGCAGCCTGGGTCAGGGCGTGGTTCATGGTTTGTCTCCGTGCTTATCATGGGCTGGCGCAAAGCCGGCCGGGGTTAGTCCGCGCGCCGAGAGTGTCGGCAAGCGGACTTCATAGCGTGGCTTCTTCCAGCTGGCGCAGCCGAAAGCGCTGGATTTTTCCCGTGGCGGTCTTGGGCAGTTCTTCGGTGAAGTCGATCTGGCGCGGGTACTTGAACGGCGCCAGATGCTGCTTCACGTAGTGCTGCAACGCGGCGCCGGTCTGGGCGTCGGGTTCGAAGCCGGGGCGCAGCACGACGTACGCCTTGGTCTTGACCAGGCCGTCGTGGTCGGGCACGCCGATCACCGCGGCTTCCAGCACGGCTTCGTGCTGCACCAGGATGTTCTCGACTTCAACAGGCGACACGTATTGGCCGCTGACCTTGATCATGTCGTCGCTGCGGCCGGCGTAGGTGTAGTAGCCGTCGGCGTCGCAGGTGTATTTGTCGCCGCTTTTCAGCCAGTCGCCCAGGAAGCATTGGCGCGTCTTGTCGCGGTTGTTCCAGTACATCAGCGCGGCGCTGGGGCCTTTGATGTAGAGGTCGCCGATGGCGCCCGGCGCGACCGGCGCGCCGTTGTCGTCACGCAGCTGCACCTCGTATCCCGGCACGGGCTTGCCGGTGGTGCCATAGCGCAGTTGTCCGGTCTGGTTCGAGATGAAGATGTGCAGCATCTCGGTGGAACCGATGCCGTCCAGGATCTCGCAGCCGAAGTGCCGCGTGAAGCGTTCGCCGATGTCGCGCGGCAAGGCTTCGCCGGCCGACGTGCAGACCCGCAGCGCGACCTGATCGCGCGGCGGCAGGTCGGGCGATGCCAGCATGCTGGCGTACAAGGTGGGCACGCCGTAGAACACGGTGGGGCGGTGCCGCGTCAGCCGTTGGAAAACGGCTTGCGGCGTGGGGCGTTCGCCCATCAGGATGACCGTGGCGCCGACCGACAACGGAAAGGTCAAGCCGTTGCCCAGGCCGTAGGCGAAGAACAGCTTGGCGGCGGAAAACACCACATCGTCTTCGCGGATGCCCAGCACGGGCTTGGCATACAGTTCGGCGGTGTGCCACAGGTTGCCGTGCGTGTGCACCACGCCCTTGGGCTTGCCGGTGGAGCCCGACGAATACAGCCAGAAGGCGATTTCATCAGACAGCGTGCGCACGGCGAGGGCGAGCGGGGCGTCGGCCCGCGGGCCGTCGGCCAGCAGGGCGTCAATGTCCTGTGTGGCCACCACATGCTCCACATCTGCCGGCGATTGCGCCAACGCGGCTTGCAGCGTTGGCAGCAACGCATCCGACACGAACACGGCGCGCACGCGGCTGTGCGTCACGATGTAGGCATAGTCATCCGGCGTCAGCAAGGTGTTGACGGCCACCGGCACCACGCCCGCGTGCAGCGCGCCCAGGAACACGACGGGCCAATCGACCGTGTCCTGCATCAGCAGCAGGATGCGTTCTTCGCGGCGCAAGCCCAGCCCGCGCAAGGCGCCGGCCATGCGCGCCACGCGTTCTGCCAGCTGCCCGTAAGTCAGCTGGCGCGTGTCGTCGATGTAGGCGGGCTTGTCGGCGCGTGAGGCGTTCAGCGCCGCCAGATGGCTGGCAAAGTTCAATTCTGCGGGGCAGGTGTTCACGGTTGTCTCCTGATGTCCTGGTGGGGCGCGCCCGGGCTATGTTTTTTTGTCGCCGGGCGGCAAGCGGGGGCTAGCTGCCGGGCCGCGTGAACTCGATGGCGCCGCCGGGCAGCAGGTACAGCACCAGTGCGCGGCCTTGCGTTACGGTGGGGCTGTGCGCGCTGCCGGGGCCGTAGACCAGCCAGCCGGCGCCGTGGCCGTCAAAGCGGGCGTCGGCGGTCAGCGGCATGATCAGGTCGATTTCGCCATTGGGATGGGCGTGGTGCGGGCCGGCCAGGTCATCCATGTCCACGACATCCACCGAGCAGCCGCCCAGGTCGTCGGCCGGCTTGATGACGCGTCCGTAGCGGATGCCGCCGCCTTCGCGGTTGCACATCCAGCCGTCGGCCACGCCTTGCTTACAGGCGGCAAAGATCTGCTGGTACAGCGCGCTGGTGCGGCCGGCCTCGCGGTTCAGCTTCGCCTGCAACCCGGCATCCAGCGGCTCGTCGGCCACCAGCCGCGTGGCCGCTTGCATCAGGGCATGGAATTGATCTGGCGTGCTCACCGGGACTCCTCCTTTACACTGTCGGCGCTTTGGAATGCGGCATGAACTTCAGTGCCGCTTCAATGGCGCTTTATTGCCGCTTTAATGCGCGATGACCGCTTGGAACTGCTTGGAAGGAAAAATAGTGCTTCCATACGAAAGGGTCAAGCACTATAGTGCATAAAACAAGGCTTATCAGGGTATTTGCGGAGTCAGCCAAACATGAATCAAGCGCTAGATGCGGCGCCAACCGAACCCAGGCGGGAAGCTTTCCTGGTGGCTTTAGGCGAGCGGGTGCGCCGCCTTAGAGCCATACGCGGCATGACGCGCAAGGGTCTGTCGCAGGTGACGGGGGTGTCCGAACGGCATCTGGCCAATCTGGAACACGGAGTGGGCAACGCGTCCATCCTGGTGCTGTTGCAGATTGCGCGCGCCTTCAATTGCGCGCTGGCCGAACTGGTGGGCGACGTCACCACGGAGTCGCCCGATTGGCTGCTGATCCGCGAACTGCTCAGCGGCCGCACGGAATCCGACCTGCAACGCGCACGCGAAGCCTTGACGCAACTGTTTGGCGTGGGGGCGGGCGCGCAGCGGCCCAACCGCACGCAGCGTGTCGCGCTGATCGGGCTGCGTGGGGCGGGCAAGTCCACCCTGGGCCAGATGCTGGCCGACGATCTGGGCTACCCCTTTGTCGAGCTGAACCGCGAGATCGAACGCGTAGCCGGGTGCAGCATTCTTGAAATCCATAACCTGTACGGCCCCAACGCCTATCGCCGCTACGAACGGCGCGCGCTGGAAGAGGCCGTGCAGATCTATCCCGAAATGGTGCTGGCCACCCCCGGGGGGTTGGTATCCGAACCGGCCACGTTGAACCTGCTGCTGGCCCATTGCTACACGGTTTGGCTGCGCGCCACGCCCGAAGAACACATGGGCCGCGTCATGGCGCAAGGCGACTTCCGCCCCATGTCGGGCAACAACGAAGCCATGGCCGATCTCAAGCGCATCCTTGCCGGGCGGGAAGCCTTCTACGCCAAGGCCGACCTGACGTGGGTCACCAGCAACCTGGAAGTCCAGGAAAGCTTTGCCGGCCTGCGCACCCAGGTTCGAAAGGCCTGCGGCCTGCCGCTATAAATCTGCACTTTTATGCATGTCTCGCTTGACGTGCGTTTTTGCCTGAACTAATCTGCACAATAATTCATGTGATGCAGTATTTTTCCTGTCCAGGCAGGGCGTACGAGGAGACACACCATGAGCAGCACCGCAAACGGGCATGAAACCCGGCCCGAGGCCCGCGTTGATTTCCGCACCCGGCCCGACCTGTACCGCCACTGGCGCCTGACGTTTGACGGCCCCGTTGCAACGCTGGCCATGGACGTGGCCGAAGACGGCGGCCTGCGCCCCGGCTACAAGCTCAAGCTCAATTCGTACGATCTGGGCGTGGACATCGAACTGCACGACGCCCTGCAACGCATTCGCTTCGAGCACCCCGAAGTGAAAAGCGTGGTGGTCACCAGCATGAAAGATCGCATCTTCTGTTCGGGCGCCAACATCTTCATGCTGGGCTTGTCGTCGCACGCGTGGAAGGTCAACTTCTGCAAGTTCACCAACGAAACGCGCAACGGCATTGAAGACTCCAGCCGCCACAGCGGCTTGAAATTCATTGCGGCGCTGAACGGCGCCTGCGCGGGTGGCGGCTACGAGCTGGCGTTGGCCTGCGACGAAATCCTGCTGGTGGACGATCGATCGTCGTCGGTGGCCTTGCCCGAAGTGCCGCTGCTGGGCGTGCTGCCCGGCACCGGCGGCCTGACCCGCGTGACCGACAAGCGCCGCGTGCGCCATGACCACGCCGACATCTTCTGCACGCTGGTTGAAGGCGTGCGTGGCCAGCGCGCCAAGGACTGGCGTTTGGTGGACGACGTGGTCAAGCCCGCCCGCTTTGAAGAAGCGGTGCGCGAGCGCGCGCTGGCGCTGGCCGACACCAGCGACCGCCAGGCAGGCGAGCACGGCATTGCGCTGACGCCCATCGAACGCACCGAAACCCCCGATCGTCTGTCGTATCGCTACGTCGATATCCACCTTGATCGCGACAAGCGTCTGGCCACCTGGACCGTGCGCGCGCCGCAGGAACCGGTGCAATCCGAACTGGACGACATCGTTACGGCGGGCGCCGCGTGGTGGCCGCTGCAAATGGCGCGCGAACTGGACGACGCCATCCTGTCCATGCGCACCAACGAGCTGGACATCGGCACCTGGATCTTCAAGACCGAGGGCGACGCCGACGCCGTGCTGGCCGCCGACGCCGCGCTGCAACGCCACGCCACGCATTGGTTTGTGCGCGAAACCGCAGGCATGTTGCGCCGTACGCTGGCCCGGCTGGATGTCACGTCGCGCAGTCTGTTCGCGCTGATCGAACCGGGCTCCTGCTTTGTGGGCACCTTGCTGGAATTGGCGCTGGCCGCCGACCGCAGCTACATGCTGGACAACGACGCCGAACCGGATGCGCCCAACGCGCACATCGTCGTGGGCGAACGCAATTTCGGCGCTTATCCGATGGTCAATGGCCAAAGCCGCCTGCAACGTCGTTTCTATGAAGAGACCGCGCCGCTGGAAGCCGTGCGCGGCCGCGCCGGCCAGCCGTTGTCCGCCACCGACGCGCTGGATCTGGGCCTGGTGACCTACGCGCCGGACAGCATCGACTGGGACGACGAAGTGCGAATGATGCTGGAAGAGCGCCGCGCACTATCGCCGGACGCGCTGACGGGGCTGGAAGCCAACCTGCGCTTCGGTGGCAAGGAAACGATGGAAACGCGCATCTTCGGGCGCCTGACCGCGTGGCAGAACTGGATCTTCAACCGCCCCAACGCGGCCGGCGACAAAGGCGCGTTGAAGCTCTACGGCAAGGGCGAGCAGGCCACGTTCGACTGGAATCGCGTCTGAGCCTGGGCCGGCTGGGAATGCGGGCTAAAAGCGCGTACCAACAGCGCGGACCCGAAAACAAACAAGGAGCGAGACATGTCTGGAATCAACTACACCGATAAGATCCCCAATAACGTCAACCTGTCCGGCGACCGCACCTTGCAACGCGCGCTGGAACACTGGCAACCCAACTACCTGCAATGGTGGCAAGACATGGGGCCGGACGGCTCGCACGGTTTTGACGTGTACCTGCGCACCGCCGTCAGCGTTGAACCCGACGGCTGGGCCAACTTCAACCACGTGCGCATGCCGGATTACCGCTGGGGCATTTTCCTGGCGCCGCAAGACGGCCAGCGCAAGATTCACTTTGGCGAAAACATGGGCCGCGACGTCTGGCAGGACGTGCCCGGCGAGCATCGCGCCAACCTGCGCCGCATCATCGTCACGCAGGGCGACACCGAACCCGCCTCGATTGAACAGCAACGCCATCTGGGCCTGACCGCGCCGTCGCAGTACGACCTGCGCAACCTGTTCCAAATCAACGTCGAAGAAGGCCGCCACCTGTGGGCCATGGTGTATCTGCTGCATCGCTACTTCGGCCGCGATGGCCGCGAAGAAGCCGATGCGCTGTTGCAGCGCACGTCGGGCGATGCCGACAACCCGCGCATCCTGGGCGCCTTCAACGAAAAAACGCCGGACTGGCTGGCGTTCTACATGTTCACGTATTTCACCGACCGCGACGGCAAGTTCCAGTTATGCGCGTTGGCCGAGTCCAGCTTCGACCCGCTGGCACGCACCACGAAGTTCATGCTGACGGAAGAAGCGCACCACATGTTCGTGGGCGAATCGGGCATTTCGCGCGTAATCCAGCGCACTTGCGAAGTCATGAACCAATTGAAGACGGACGACCCGGAAAGCGTGCGCGCCGCCGGTGTGATCGACCTGCCCACCATCCAGCGCTACCTGAATTTTCACTACAGCGTCACCATCGATCTGTTCGGCGCCGACCAGTCTTCCAACGCCGCCATCTTCTATGGCTCGGGCTTGAAGGGCCGCTACGAAGAATCCAAGCGCACCGACGACCATCAATTGAAGAACGACACCTACCGCGTGCTGACCGTGAACAACGGCAAGCTGAACGAGGTCGAGGTACCCATGCTGAATGCGCTGAACGAAGTGCTGCGCGATGATTTCATCCGCGACTCCGTGGCGGGGATCGGCCGCTGGAACAAGGTCATCGAGAAAAGCGGCATCCCGTTCCGGCTGCACGTGCCGCACAAGGCGTTCAACCGCCAGATCGGCACGCTGGCCGGCATCCGCATGTCGCCCGAAGGCGAAATCCTGTCTGAATCCCAATGGCAGGCCAACAGCCACAAGTGGCTGCCCACGCCCGAGGACCGCGCCTTTGTGGCGTCGTTGATGGGGCGTGTCACCGAACCGGGCAAGTTCGCCAACTGGATCGCGCCGCCCGTCATGGGCATCAACCGCCAGCCGGTCAACTTTGACTACGTCCGTTTCAACTGAAGGCGAAGGGGGCGGCGCGCGCGTGCCGCCCGCCCGCGCATTGGGAAGACCGCGATGAACGCCCCATTACCCGTAGATGTGCTCAAGCAGCACCTGATCGACCCCGAGATCTGCATTCGCTGCAATACGTGCGAAGAAACCTGCCCGGTCGACGCCATCATGCACGATTCCAACAACTACGTGGTGGACCCGGACATCTGCAATGGCTGCATGGCCTGTGTGCCGCCGTGCCCCACCGGGTCGATCGATAACTGGCGGCTGATGGTGCGCAGCGAAGCGTATTCGGTGCAAGAGCAGTTCGGCTGGGAAGAACTGCCCAAGGAAAAGGCGCTGCCGGCGGCAAGCCCGACATCGACCCCGATCGAAGGCGCCGACACATCGTTGGATTCGCCGTTGTCGCAGGCCGCCGAAACGCTTGCCGCAGCGCCCGTGCAAGCGTCCTTCACCCCGGCCGGCGCGTCCGTGCCGCCGTGGTCGGCGGCGCATCCCTACGTCAACCTGTACACGCACAAGGCGCCGATGACGGCCACGGTGGTGGGCAACTACCGCGTGACGGGCGCCGATACCGAAAGCGATATTCACCACATCGTGCTGGATTTTGGCGAACTGCCGTTTCCCGTGCTGGAAGGGCAATCGATCGGCATTCTTCCGCCCGGGGTCGACGCCCAGGGCCGCCCGCATCATGCGCGCCAGTATTCATTGGCCAGCCCGCGCGATGGCGAACGCGCGGGCTACAACAATCTGTCGTTGACGGTAAAGCGCGTTACCGAAGACCACGGCGGCGCGGCGGCGCACGGCGTGTGTTCCAACTACCTGTGCGACCTGGCCAAGAACGATACCGTGCAAGTCATCGGCCCCTTTGGGCATACGTTCCTGATGCCGAACCACCCGCGCGCCAACCTCATCATGATCTGCACCGGCACGGGCTCGGCGCCGATGCGCGCCATGACCGAGCGCTACCGGCGCCGCATCGACTTCGGCGAAAACGGCAGGCTGATGCTGTTCTTCGGCGCTCGCACCGAGCGCGAGCTGCCGTACTTCGGGCCGTTGATGAAGCTGCCGCGCGACTTCATCGACATCAATCTGGCGCTATCGCGAGAGCCCGGCCAGCCCAAGCGTTATGTGCAGGATCTGATCCGCGAACGAGCGGCGCAAGTGTGCGATTTGCTAGCGGATCGCAACACCTGTATCTATGTCTGCGGCTTGAAGGGAATGGAAGTCGGCGTGCTGGACGCCTTGCGTGATGTGACGATGCAATCGGGGCAGGATTGGTCTATCCTGCACGAGGTGCTGCGCCGCGAAGGGCGCCTGCATTTCGAGACCTATTAGCGTCATTCACCAGCGTGACATACGTGAAGACCACGGCGCGCCTTGAGCGCGCCGCTTGTTTTTCCGGGGGAAAAAAACAAATGAAGTTCGCTGAATTCAAGGACGGCATGCTGATCAAGGCCGGTCCCATCACCGTCACCGAAGCCGAGATCCTGGAGTTTGCTCGCAAATTCGACCCGCAATGGTTCCACACCGACCCGCAGCGCGCGGCGGAAGGGCGCTGGGGCGGGCTGATCGCAAGCGGTTGGCACACGTGCGCGTTGGCGATGCGGATGGCGGTGGACGCCGCGCTGCACGACTCCGAATCGTTTGGTTCGCCCGGCCTGGGCGAAGTGCGCTGGCGCACGCCGGTGCGCCCCGGCGATACGCTGCGCCTGGAAGCGCGCGTGCAAGGCGCGCGCACGTCGTCATCGCGCCCGGACCTGGGCATCATCACGTGGGCCTGGACGGTCATCAATCAGCACGACGAAGGCGTGCTGGAACTGGACGCGACAAGCCTGTTTGATCTGTCGGGCGAAAACTAAAACAACGGGTCCGCGCGCCGCGCGCCGTGTGCCGTGTGCCCCAAAAAAAACCGCCTTCATCCGAAGGCGGTTTTTGCATTCAAGCCGGCGAACCGGCAAGCGATCGATCCATCAACGGATCAAGCGATCAATAGAACGCCTGGATGCCCGTTTGCGCGCGGCCCAGGATCAGGGCGTGCACGTCGTGGGTGCCTTCGTAGGTGTTGACCACTTCCAGGTTCACCAGGTGGCGGGCCACGCCGAATTCATCCGAAATGCCGTTGCCGCCGAGCATGTCGCGAGCCAGGCGGGCAATGTCCAGCGCCTTGCCGCAGGAGTTGCGCTTCATGATGGACGTGATTTCGACGGCGGCGGTGCCTTCGTCCTTCATGCGGCCCAAACGCAGGCAGCCTTGCAGGGCCAGCGTGATTTCGGTTTGCATGTCGGCCAGCTTCTTCTGGATCAGCTGGTTGGCGGCCAGCGGGCGGCCGAACTGCTTGCGGTCCAGCGTGTACTGGCGGGCGGTATGCCAGCAGGCTTCGGCGGCGCCGACAGCGCCCCAGGCGATGCCGTAGCGGGCAGAGTTCAGGCAGGTGAACGGACCCTTCAGGCCGGACACGCCGGGCATCATCTGGTCTTCGGACACTTCCACTTCGTCCATGACGATTTCGCCGGTGATCGACGCGCGCAGGCCGACCTTGCCGTGGATGGCGGGGGCCGACAGGCCCTTCATGCCCTTGTCCAGGATGAAGCCGCGGATCTTGCCGTCGAAGTCGCCGCCAACGCATTTGGCCCACACCACGAACACGTCCGCGATGGGCGAGTTGGTGATCCACATCTTGTTGCCGGAAATCTTGTAGCCGTCGGACGTCTTGACGGCGCGGGTTTCCATGCCGCCGGGGTCGGAACCGTGGTTCGGTTCGGTCAGGCCGAAGCACCCGATCCATTCGCCGCGAGCCAGCTTGGGCAGGTACTTCTGCTTTTGCGCTTCGCTGCCGAATTCGTTGATCGGCACCATCACCAGCGACGACTGCACGCTCATCATCGAGCGGTAGCCGGAGTCGATGCGTTCGACTTCGCGGGCGATCAGGCCGTAGCTGACATAGTTCATGCCGGCGCCGCCGTAGGCTTCAGGAATGGTGGCGCCCAGCAGGCCGAGTTCGCCCATTTCAGAGAAGATTTCCGGATCGGTCTTCTCGTTGCGGAAGGCGTTCAGCACGCGGGGGGCAAGCTTGTCCTGCGAATAGGCATAGGCGGCATCGCGCACCATGCGTTCTTCTTCGGTCAGTTGCTGGTCCAGCAACAGGGGATCTTGCCATTGAAAAGAAGGATTCGAGGACATGCTGGGTCTCCGCTATGGATTTCCGTATTCGGAATCTAGAAAGTTTAAACCTAAAATAATTCGGGCGGCAAGTTCGGGTTTCCGAGGGCGGCGCGCGGGGGAGCGCGCCGCTGGATTGCCGGCCGGATCAGGGGTGTCAGTGCTGGGCTTTGAGCGCCGCGTCGCGGATCTTTTCCAAGGTCGTCGACGGGGTGATGGTTTCGGGGTCGATGAAGCAGTGCAGGATGGCCGGCTTGCCGCTGGCCAGCGCGCGTTCGAAAGCCGGGCCGAATTGTTCGGTGGTTTCCACGCGTTCGCCGTGGCCGCCAAAGGCGCGCGCGTAGTCGGCAAAGTCCGGGTTTTTCAGTTCGGTCGCGGATACGCGGCCGGGATAGTGCTTTTCCTGGTGCATGCGGATGGTGCCGTACATGCCGTTGTCGACCAGCACCACGATGATGGGCAGGTCGTACTGCACGGCGGTGGCAAATTCCTGGCCGTGCATCAGGAAGCAGCCGTCGCCGGCAAAGCAGACAACCGTCTTGTCAGGCCAGACGCGCTTGGCGCCCACTGCCGCGGGCAGGCCATAGCCCATCGAGCCCGACGTCGGCGCCAACTGCGTGCCAAAGCGCGTGAAGCGGTGGAAGCGATGCAGCCAGGTGGCGTAGTTGCCCGCGCCGTTGGTCATGATGGCGTCGGCCGGCAGCGTCTTTTCCAGATAGGCCATGACCTGGCCCATTTGCAGCGTGCCCGGCGTCGTGATGGTTTCCGGGTCGCTCCATTTCAGGTACGACTCGCGCATGGCCTGCGTGCCTTCCGCCCACACGGGCTTGGCCGGCGCCTTCAGGCCGCCCAGCGATTCGGCGAACGCGGCGGGCGACGTGTTGATGGCCAGCGTGGCGCGGTAGACGCGGCCGAGTTCGGCGGTGTCGGGATGCACGTGCACCAGTTTTTGCTTGGGGACAGGGATGTCCAGCAGCGTGTAGGCCTGGCTGGGGTTCTCGGACATGCGGCCGCCCACCAGCAGAATCAGGTCGGCGTCTGCCACGCGCTTGAGCAGTGCCGGGTTGATGCCCAGGCCCACGTCGCCGATAAAGCACGGGTGGTCGGCCGGGAACAACATCTGGCGGCGGAACGACACGGCCGTGGGCAGCGCATGGCGCTGCGCGAAGTCGGCAAACTGCTGCACCGCGCGGGCGTCCCAGCGGGTGCCGCCCAGGATGGCGACGGGGTTCTTGGCGTCGGCCAGCAACTTTTCCAGGTCGGCCAATTGGCCGGCCGTGGGGGAGGATTCGATCAACTCATAGCGCGGGGCGTCGGCCACCTTGGCCGCTTCGACCAGCATGTCTTCGGGCAGCGCAATCACGACGGGGCCGGGACGGCCCGACGTGGCGATGTGGAACGCGCGCGAGATCAGTTCGGGGATGCGTTCGACCTGATCGATCTCGGTGACCCACTTGGCCTGCGTGCCGAACACGGCGCGGTAATCCATTTCCTGAAAGGCTTCGCGTTCGCGCATGCCGCGTTCGATCTGGCCCACGAACAGGATCAGCGGCGTGGAATCCTGCTTGGCAATGTGCACGCCGGCCAGCGCGTTGGACGCGCCCGGGCCACGGGTCACCATGCAGATGCCGGGTTCGCCGGTCAGCTTGCCGTGCGCGTCGGCCATCATGGCCGCGCCGCCTTCCTGACGGCACACCGTCACTTTGATGTCCGCGTCGTGCAGGCCGTCCAGCACCGCCAGGTAGCTCTCGCCGGGAACGCAGAAAACGTGTTTGACGCCCTGGGCGACCAGTTGGTCGACCAGAATGTGACCGCCAAGGCGGGAATCTTGCTGAGACATGGTGGGGTGTCGTGGGTAGCCGAGGATAAGACTCCCGAGGATATGTGCCCTGGCCGCACAACGCAATTGATAAAATTGCACAATCTATTGATTCCCCGGCACGTAGTGCCCTGTTGGCTTTCAGGCAGTTTGGTCCATGAGAAACGGCATCCCCAATTTGACCGCCTTGCAGGCGTTCGAGGCATCGGCCCGGCTGGGCAGCTTTTCCCGGGCGGCCGAAGAACTGTCCCTGACTCACAGCGCGGTCTACCGCCAGGTGGCCAGCCTGGAAGCACGCCTGGGCGTGCAACTGTTCACCCGCGTGCGCCGGCGCATCGTGCTGACCGATCACGGCGCCGAATACGCGGGACGCATCCGTCACCATCTGGACCAGATCGAGAAAGACACCTTCGGGCTGGTCAGCCGCACCGGCATGGGGCGCAGCATCCATATCGCGGTGGTGCCCACGCTGGCTACCACATGGTTGATCCCGCGACTGGCCGATTTCCAGGACGCGCACGCGGACATCACCGTCAGCCTGTCGGTGCGCACCTTGCCGTTTCAGTTCAAGGACCAGCCGTTTGACGGCGCGCTGTATCACGGCGACGGCCTGTGGCCCGGCACCCAGGGCGTGTTGCTGTTTCCCGAGCGCGAACTGGTGCCGGTGTGCGCGCCGGCGCTGGCCGCCCGGGCCGCCAAGACGGCGCAAGCCGGGGTCAGCGTGCTGGCGGGCATGACGCATCTGCACCTGGCCTCGCGGCCGGACGCCTGGCGCCAGTGGTACGGCGCCAATAACCATCTTTATGGCCCGCAGGCGGCGGGCGGCCCGCGCTATGAGCTGTTCACCATGGTGATGGCGGCGGTGCAGGCCGGTCTGGGGGTGGGGCTGATGCCGCGCTTTCTGGCGCAGCCCGCGCTGGACCAGGGCACGCTGGCCATGCCGGTGCCGCAGTCGCTGACCGTCAGCCAGGGGTATTACTTTGGCTATCCACAGCGCAGCGAGCGCTCTGACGCACTGAAGCTGTTTGAAGCCTGGCTGAAGTCCGCGGCGGCGGGCGTCGGGGAACGATAACCGCCGGCTGCCCGACGCGCCCTCGGCTTTCGAGCCTGCCGCCGTCTTCCGAACGTTCTAGAATGCCGCATCCCTATGTCGACTTCCCGCCCGCCCTTAGCTTCCCAAGCCGATATCGACGCCTTCATCGACGCCGTGTGGCTTGAAGACGGCTTGTCCGCCAACACGCTGGCCGCCTATCGCCGCGACCTGACGGGTTTCGCCCGCTGGCTGGAAGACCCCGAAGCGTACGCCCGAGAAATGGCCGACCGCTATGGCGATGCGGCCGGCGCGCACGCGTTGCCCGTCGGGCAAGCCAAGCCGCTGTCCAAGGCCGACAAGGCCGACATCGAAGCCTGGTTCGCCTTCCGCCACGAAGAAACCCGCGCCACCACCGCCAACCGCCGGCTGGCCACGCTGCGGCGCTTTTTCGCCTGGGCGCTGCGCGAGCATCGCGCCGAACGCGATCCCTGCCTGACCCTGATTGCCGCCAAGCAACCGCCGCGCCTGCCCAAGACGCTGTCTGAACAACAGGTGGATGCGTTGCTGCGCGCACCGGATGCCACGCAACCGCGCGGCCTGCGCGACCGCGCCATGCTGGAAACGCTGTACGCCACCGGCCTGCGCGTGTCCGAACTGGTGGGCGTGCGCGCCTTGGATGTCAGCCTGAACGAAGGCGTGGTGCGCGTGGTGCTGGGCAAGGGCGGCAAGGACCGCCTGGTGCCGCTGGGCGCCGAGGCCGCCCACTGGATCGACCAGTACATGAAGACGGCGCGCCCCGAACTGGCGGCGGGCCGGCAGAGCGACGCGTTGTTCATTACCGGCCGCGCCGAAGCCATGTCGCGGCAAGCGTTCTGGCAGCTGGTGAAAAAATACGCGTTGCTGGCCGACATCCACGCACCGCTATCCCCGCACGTGCTGCGCCACGCCTTTGCCACGCATCTGCTGAACCATGGCGCGGACCTGCGCGTGGTGCAGATGCTGCTGGGCCACGCCGATATTTCCACCACGCAGATCTACACGCACGTGGCACGCGAGCGCCTCAAGGCGCTGCACGCCGCCCACCACCCGCGCGGATAGCCACCGGCGGACGGCCGTTCTTTGCCTTGTTTTTAGCCCTGTTCTTGTTCCTCTTCTTCCCCATCTCAACCCGGCCTATCCATGAGCAAAGCCCGCCACGTTTCGGAAACCCCCGCCACCCAGCTCCTCAAGCAGCACAAGGTGCCCTACACCGAGCACACCTATGACTACGTCGACCATGGCGGTGCCGGTGAGGCCGCGCGCCAGCTGGGCCTGGACCCGCATGCCGTCGTCAAGACCTTGGTGATGGAAGACGAATCGGCCAAGCCCTTGATCGTGGTGATGCACGGCGACCGCGAGGTCTCCACGAAGAACCTGGCGCGTCAGGCCGGCCTGAAAAAGGTCGAGCCCTGCAAGCCCGAGGTGGCGCAGCGGCATTCCGGTTACCAGGTGGGCGGCACGTCGCCCTTCGGCACGCGCAAGAAAATGCCGGTGTGGGTCGAAGCCGATGTGCTGACGTACCCCGTCGTCTATATCAACGGCGGCAGGCGCGGCTACCTGATCGGCATCGACCCCAACGTGCTGGTCACGGTGCTGGGCGCAAAGCCGGTGTCGGTGGCGTTGGAATAAGGCGGTCGTGCGGCTCAGGCGCTGACCAGCGCCCACAAGTTTTCGGCAACCGGCGCCATGTCGCTCGGTTGCCTGAAGAGGCAGATCTCAAGCGGGATGTCCCATTCCGGTCCCCCGGCGCGGACCAGCTTGCCGTCTTGCAAGTCTTCATGCACCAGCATGTCCGGCAGCCACGCGATGCCGCGGCCCTGGATCGCCATGGACCGCAGCAGCGTGGCGTGCGGTCCGACAAAGCTGGTCTGAATGCGGTCGGCGTGCATTGGCATGTATCGCAATTGGCTGGCCACGATGCGGCCCAGTCCTGATGTGGACCCATAGGCCAGGAACGGCACTGCGTCGTCGCCATCCAGGCGGTGTGTCGGTTCGCCCTTGGCGTCCGAGGCCGGCGCACTGACCGGCACCAGCACGTCGGTACCCAGGCACACCTTGGGATAGGCGAATTCATCCAGCCGGCTGGCTACCTGAGGATGACGGTGGCACAGCAGGAACTGCACGCGACGCTGCGCCATCAGGTCTTCGCAGGCCTGGAAACTGTCGGACATCATCTGGATGGCGCCGACTTCCATCCTGGTTTCCAGCCGCGTCAGCCATTTGGGGAAGAACGACAACGCCAGCAGATGCGTCGCGGCAAAGCGCAGGCTGGCGCCATGCTGCGCGTGGGCGGCCATGGCCTTGATGCGCGCGGCCTCCAAGTCGGCCATCACCTGCTTGAGCAGCGGCAGGAATTTCTGGCCCGCCGCGGTCAGCTCGGTGGGGTGGGTGCTGCGGTCGAACAGGTCGGCGCCCACCCATTCTTCCAGCGCGCGAATGTGTCGGCTGAATGCCGGTTGTGCGATGGCGCGCGCTTCCGCCGCGCGCGAAAAACTGCCTGTCTCGGCCAGGGCGCAAAAGTCCTCCAGCCAATTCATGTCCAAAGGTCGATTTCCGGGTCCCATGAGGTGTGTGCGCCGCAGCAAAAATAATTCTATGCAATTCGAGTATTGGACGGCCGCAAGGGGCTACCGCGATCATAAAGCCATTCCAACACGTACAAGATACGGAGACGCAGCATGGCTTCCATCTCGAATTACCGCGGCATCATCCCGGCAATTTCCTGCCCCTTTACCGCCGACCACCGCATCGACGAACCCGCGCTTCGCCGCCTGGCGTCGTGGCTGGCCGGCCATGAAGGCGTGGTTGCCGTCATGACCAACGGCCACACCGGCGAGGTGTTTTCCCTGACCCCGTCCGAACGCACGCAGGTCACCCGTATCGTGGCCGACGAGCTGCGCGGCAAGCTGCCGGTGATTTCGTCGATTGTGTGCGAAGGCATTGCCGAGGCAACGGAACATGCCCGCGCCGCGCGGGAAGCGGGCGCCGCCGCATTGGACGTCATGCCGCCTCATCACTGGCTGCGCTTTGGCTTCACGCCCGGCCACGCGCTGGATTATTTCGACGCCATACACCGCGCCGCGCCCGACCTGGACCTGGTGTGCCACGTATATCCCGCGTGGACGCGCGCCTCGTATTCGTCGCAGCTGCTGGCGGACCTGGCCCGCCTGCCTTACGTGCAGGCGTTCAAGGTGGGCCAGCGCGACATGAACAAATATGCCCGCGACATCCAGGCGCTGCGCGACGCGGATGCGTCCAAGGCCATCCTGACCTGCCACGACGAATACCTGCTGGCCTCGATGGTGCAGGGCGTGGACGGCGCGCTGGTGGGCTTCGCCACCTTCATCCCGCAACTCATCATCGACCTGTGGGAAGCCGTCAAGGCGGGCGACCTGAAGCGCGCCCAGCAGGTGCAGGCGCTGATCACGCCGCTGAAAGATGCGGTCTACGGCGGCGGCGAGCCCACTGGCGAGGCGCATGCCCGCATGAAGGCCGGCATGTACCTGGCCGGAGTGCTGGACAACGCCACCGTGCGCCCGCCCACCGAGGCGCCCGGCGACGCCGACATGGACGCACTGCGCCCGGCGCTGTCGAACGCGAAGTTGCTGGCGCGCTAGCACCGATTGCGCGCGTGGCGGCACGCAAGCAGGCGGATGGCCTTGGGGCCATACCGCCGCACGATGCCGCAACGGATCATCAATAAGAGGAGACAAATCATGCAAAAAAGAATCGTGTTGCGCGGCCTGGTTGCGCTGTGCGTCGGTCTTGCCGGCGGCGGGGTGCAGGGTCTGGCCCAGGCCCAGAACAGCTATCCGTCGCATCAGGTCCGGTTTGTGATTCCCTTTCCGCCTGGCGGCACGCTGGACATGCTGGGCCGCGATCTGGCCCAGAAGCTCAGCGAGCAGACGGGGCAAACCTTCATCGTGGAAAATCGCTCGGGCGGCAACGGCATCATCGGCGCCGACGTGGTGGCCAAGTCGCCGGCCGATGGCTACACCCTGCTATTTAACGCGTCGACCTTCACGACGGCGCCGATGACGATGAAGTCGGTGCCTTACGACGTCGACAAGAACTTTGTGCCCGTGGCCCTGGCGGGGAAGGCGCCGTTGTCCCTGTCCGTGAAAAAAGATCTGCCGGTAACGGACCTGGCCGGCCTGCTGACGTATGCCAAGCAGAACCCGGGCCGCCTGACTTTTGCCGTGGGCTCGATCGGGTCGGCCGGCCATCTGGCTACAGAACTGCTCAAGCGCCAAGGCGGCCTGGACTACACGGTGATCCCGTATCGCGGCACGTCGCCCGCGCTGCAAGACCTGGTAGGCGGGCGTATTGACGGCTTCATCGACCCCGTGCTGGGCGCGGTGTCGTACTACAAAAGCGGCATGCTGAAGATACTGGCCGTGACGTCCGAGGCGCGCTTGCCCAACCTGCCCGACGTGCCCACCGTCAGCGAAATCTTGCCGGGTTATCAGTTCTATAGCTGGTACGGGCTGTGGGCGCCGGCCGGCACGCCCGCCCCCGTTGTCGAGAAGTTGAACGCCGAGGTCAACAAGGCCCTGTCCTCGGGCATGACGGCCAAGTACGAACAGCTGGGGGTGACCTTGACGCCGGGGTCCGCCGGTGCGTTCGCGCAATTCCAGAAAGACGACATGGCGCGCTCGCTCAAGATCGTGCAAGAGGGGCGCATTCATGTCGAATGAACGCAGCGCCGGCCTGGCCGTGGTGACAGGCGCCACGGGCGGCATCGGGCTTGCCATCGTGCAGCATCTGCTGACGGCGGGGTGGCAGGTGGCGGGCCTGGACATCGGGCCGGCCGTGGCGCGGCACGATGCCTATCGCCACATTACGGTCGACCTGTGCGACGAGGCGGCAACGCGGCGCGTGCTGGATACGCTCAAGGATGCGCGCGCGCTGGTTCATGCCGCGGGCATATTGCGGGTCGGGCCCCTGGCGCTGATGGACCCGGCCGACGGGGAGCGCATGTGGAAGCTGCACGTGGATGTCGCCGTTCGCATGGCGCAGATCCTGACGGCCGAGATGGCCGCGCGCGGTGATGGCCGTGTGGTGCTGATCGGCAGCCGCGTGGCGCAGGGCATGGCGGGTCGCAGCCAGTACGCCGCGTCCAAGGCCGCGCTGGTGGCATTGGCGCGCAGCTGGGCCGCCGAGCTGGCGCCGCAGGGCGTGACGGTGAACGTGGTGTCGCCGGCCGCCACGCAGACGGCCATGCTGGATGATCCGGCGCGCGCGGCCAGCGCGCCGCGCATGCCGCCGATGGGCCGGCTGATCCAGCCCGACGAAATCGCGGCACTGGTGCACTTTCTGATGTCGCGCGAGGCGGCGGCGATCACCGGCCAGGACATCGCGATCTGCGGCGGCGCATCGCTGCCGCGCTGAACGCCTTTGCGGCGCCACGCGGGATGCCACGCTTGCCTGCCGGGCGTGGTATCCCATTACCACCATCCGTCTTCGCGGCGGGGGCACAATGGCCGCTACAACATCAAGAACCGGGCCCCACCACGCTGGGCGCGCAACCGGCTGCCCTCATCCCAAGGAGACTTCCATGAGCAAAAGACTGTTGATGCTGGTCGGCGATTACGCCGAAGACTACGAAACCATGGTGCCGTTCCAGACGCTGCTGGCCGTGGGGCACACCGTGCACGCGGTCTGCCCGGACAAGAAAGCGGGCGACACCATTGCCACCGCCATCCACGACTTCGAAGGCGCCCAAACCTACAGCGAAAAGCGCGGCCACAACTTTGCGCTGAATTTTGATTTTGCCCGCGTCGAACCGGCGTCGTATGACGGCCTGGTCATTCCGGGCGGCCGCGCACCGGAATACCTGCGCTTGAACGAAAAGGTATTGGAGATCGTGCGTTATTTCGATCAAGCCGGAAAGCCGATCGCGGCCGTGTGCCATGGCGCGCAGTTGCTGGCCGCTGCCGGCATCCTGAAAGGCCGCACGTGCTCGGCGTACCCGGCGTGCGCACCGGAAGTGCGTCTGGCGGGCGGCACCTATGCCGAGATCGGCATCGACCAGGCCTATACCGACGGCAATTTGGTGACCGCGCCCGCGTGGCCCGCGCATCCGGCATGGCTGTCGCAGTTCCTGGCGGTGCTGGGCACGAAGATCACGCACTGACGGGACGAGCGCACAAAGGCTCCCCGGGGCATGGGATTGCCCCGGGAAGCCTTTGCGTTCAAGCCATCAAGCCATCACTGGATCACGGGATCACGCCCCGAAAGCCCTTGTGTTCAACCGATCCCGTCAGGTCGGGTCAGGCAAAGTCCAGCACGACGCGGCCTTCGATCTGCCCTTGCTTCATGCGGTCGAACACGCTGTTGATGTTCTCCAGCCGGTCCGTGGAGACGGTCGCGCGGACCTTGCCCTCTTCGGCGAATTGCAGCGATTCCTGCAAGTCCAAGCGCGAACCCACGATGGAACCGCGCACGGTCACGCCGTTGAGCACCATGTCGAAGATGGACAGCGGGAAGTCGCCCGGTGGCAAGCCGTTCAGCGCCACGGTGCCGCCGCGCCGCACCATGCCCAGCGCCTGTTCGAAAGCCTTGGGCGACACGGCGGTGATCAGCGCCCCATGGGCGCCGCCAATTTCACGCTTCAGGTAAGCCGCCGGGTCTGTCGTCCGGGCATTGACGGTGACTTCGGCGCCCAGGCGGCGAGCCAGATCCAGCTTGGCGTCGTCGATGTCCACGGCGGCCACGTTCAGGCCCATTGCGCGGGCGTATTGCACGGCCATGTGGCCCAGCCCGCCCACGCCCGAAATCACGACCCAGTTGCCGGGCCGCGTGTCCGTCATCTTCAAGCCTTTGTAGACGGTCACCCCCGCGCACAGCACGGGAGCAATGTCGATGAAGCCAACGTTCTTGGGCAGCAGCCCCACGTAGTCGGCGGCTGCCAGCGCGTATTCCGCGAAGCCGCCGTTGACCGAGTAGCCGGCGTTCTGTTGCTGTTCGCACAGGGTTTCCCAGCCGCCCAGGCAATGTTCGCAATGGCCGCAAGCGGAATACAGCCACGGGATGCCGACGCGATCGCCTTCTTTCACATGGGTCACGCCCGCGCCCACCGCCACCACGTGGCCGACGCCTTCGTGGCCGGGAATGAAGGGCGGGTTGGGTTTGACGGGCCAGTCGCCCTGCACGGCATGCAGGTCGGTATGACAAACCCCGCAGGCCTCGATCTTGACCAGCAATTCGCCCGGCCCGGGTCGCGGCACCGCGACTTCCTCGATCACCAGGGGTTCGCCAAATGCGCGCGCTACTGCGGCCTTCATGGTTTTATCCATCTCTACCTCCGAAGTCAGGTCTGTTTCACCATGCTCGAACGCGGACAGCTTTTAATCCATGATTTATATCAACCCGTAGTTGATGGAAGGCGATAGGAAACGTGTCGTTGCAGAATCGTTAGACTCCGGCCCCCAAAAATGTCGGGGTCGCGGGCCGCGTATTCAAGGGTCAACGGGACGGGGCAGGGCGCGGCGCATGGCGGCGGCGTGGTATCTTGCAGCCGCCGCGCCAAACGTCGTACAGTGGTCCACCGCAGGCGCGCCGTCTGGCATGGCGCGCCGACCTTGCAGGAGCCCCCCATGTGTGAAATCTTCATCCGCGCAAGCGAGCAGTCGTACGCGCCCGAAACCCGGTCTTTGCGCCTGCACGGCGTGGCAACCAGCTTGCGGCTGGAACGGCTGTTCTGGCAAACCCTGGAAGAAATCGCGGGGCGCGACGGCATGCGCGTTACGCAACTGATCGAGCGCCTGTACGACGAACTGGTCGAATATCGGGGCGAAGCCGCCAACTTCACGTCGTTCCTGCGCGTGTGCTGCCTGCGTTATCAACTGCTGCAAGCCGATGGCCGGATTCCGCGCGACGCGGCCGTGCCGATCCAATCGCTGAACCCGCAAGCCGTGCTGCAAGGCCTGCCCGCTTCCATGTACGACGCTGAGCCGCTGCGCGCCAAACGCCGCGCCGCCGCGTAGCAAGACCGAATTGCGCCGGCGAACGTAGCGCATTCAAGCGCCGCGCATCCAAAAGAAAAGGCCCGATCAGATCGGGCCTTTTCATTGCGCAGCGCTTAGCGGGTCAGGCGTTCAGCCACCCGGTTGAATCGACGCCAGCGCCACTTCGTTCTGCACGATACGGCGGATGCGCACCGCATCGCCAATCCGTGACAGCTTGCCCTGCGAATCCAGCAGCACGATGGCCAGGTCGCGGCCATTGATGCGAGCCAGCATCACCAGGCATTCGCCGGCTTCGTTGATGTAGCCGGTCTTGGATACCTTGATGTCCCAGTCGGGCTTGCGCACCAGCAGGTTCGTGTTGCGGAAGGTTTGCGTGCGGTTGTTGATTTCAACTTCGTACTCGGTGTCGGTCGAGTAGCGGTGAATCAACGGCCGCTGCGAGGCCGCGCGCAGCAGGCGGGCCAGATCGTGCGGCGACGACACGTTGTTGCTGGACAGGCCGGTGGGCTCGATAAAGCGCGTGCTGGTCATGCCCAACGATTGCGCCTTGGCGTTCATGGCGGCCACGAACGCGGGCAGGCCGCCCGGGTAATGGCGGCCCAGCGCGTTGGCGGCGCGGTTCTCGGAAGACATCAGCGCCAAGTGCAGCATGTCGCCGCGCGACAGCTTGGTGCCCACGCGCAGACGCGACGTTGTGTGCTTCAGGCCATCGACGTCGTCGTCGGTGATCTCAAGCATTTCATCCATCGGCAAGTTGGCGTCCACGACGACCACGGCGGTCATCAGCTTCGAAATGGAAGCGATGGGGCGCACCACGTTTTCGTTCTTGGCAAAAAGGACGGTCGAGGTTTCCAGGTCTTGCACATAGGCGGTGCTGGATCGCAGCGCCGCCGCTTCCGCGCGCACCGACGAGGCGGGCGGCGGCATGGCTGCCGACGCAGCCCCGGCCGCAGCCAGGCGCTGGGCGCGGCCGGGCTTGTTCGGCTTGCCGTTCTTGCCCGTGGCGGCGGCGCCTTTCTTAGGCGGCGTGGCCTTGGCGGCCACCTGCTTGCCGCCCTTGGGCGCGGCGTTCTTGGAGGTGGACGAAGACTTGGGCGGGGCTTTCTTGGCGGTGGACGAAGATTTGGGCGCGGCTTGCTTGGCAGAGGCCGAAGACTTCGGCGCGGCTTGCTTGCCCGCCGACGTCTTGCCGGCGCTGGCCTTGGGAGCAGGCGCTTTCTTGGCTTGTTGCGCCTTGCAAGCCGCCGATTTGGCGTTGGTCTTGCAAGGGTCAGAATTTTTCGCGGCTTGCGCGGCGGGGGGCAGGAGCGCGCACAGCGCCAGCGCCGCCGGCGCTACCGCGTTCGCAATTGCACGTTTCCAGGAAAATGCCATGGTTGAGCAGGCTTGTCAGTCTGTGAAAAAGTATTTCTTAAGCCGGCGTGACGTCGGTTCAGGAAAAGTCCAGATGAATTAGGGGCTTACGCGTCGAATTTAAACAGCACATCAAGTTGCACGCAAGGCGATTCGCCATCTTGCCCGAAAAAAATATCGGTGACGTATTGACGAAGATTCAATTCGTCACAAGGAGCGACATGAGAAGCTACCGGCGCAAGGCGCGTGAGCGTAGCCCGGATTAACCCTCATCTGGCTGAACGCGTGGCATGGCGGGGAGCAAATCGGCGTGGGAATCGAGGCCGGAGGGTGGCCTCGCCGGGTGGAATCGAACCACCAATTGACCCTTAGGAGGGGCCGGTTATATCCATTTAACTACGGCGAGACGGTCAGGCTGGGGTCGCGCATGGGGTGGCGACCGGGCCAGAGTTTATCACTGCCTTGGGCCTTCAGCGGCGTACAGCCACCGGCGGCGGCCGGTGCAAAAGGTATGGCGGGCTTGCCCGCCCGGCGGCTTCGTACTTGTCTGATATTGCAGGCCGGACGTCAGCCCGGAGCGCGTTCGCCGCCGCGCCCGCGTCATAATGCGCAACGCCGCCGGGCATCATCACAATTACAACTTGCGCCCTCGGCCCGCCCCCTATGCAGGAGACTTGCGCCATGACGCTGGGCTGGCTTGCGCTTGCCTTGTTCGCCCTTGCCCCGCTCGCGGTTGCCGCGCTTCGGTGGGCGGGACGCTTTCGGCCCGGCGCGGGGGCGCTGCCCCGCGTGCCCGACCTGTTGGCCACGTTGGACAGCATCGATCAGGGCGTCAGCGTGGTGGATGCCCGTATGCGGCTGGTGGCGTGGAATCGGCAATATCAACATTTTTTTGACTATCCGGACGGCCTGCTCAAAGTCGGCCGACCCGTCGCGGACGTGATCCGCTTCAACGCGCGGCGTGGCAAATTTGGCTCTGGCCCCGGGCTGGATATCGAAGCGGTCGTGCGCAAGCGGGTCGGCTTCATGCGGGCGGGCACCGTCTATCGTGGCCAGCGCACGTTGCGGTGTGGGCGGGTGGTGGAGCTTCGGGGCCGGCCGTTGCCGCGAGGCGGCTACGTCACCAGCTACCGCGACATCACCGACTTCAAGCGCGTGCAGCTTCAACTGCGCGACATCCATGACACCTTTGAGCGGCGTGTCAGCGCGCGCACCCGCCAGATCGAGGCGGCGCAGCAGTCACGCACGCAGTTTCTGACGGCGGTAAGTCACGATGTGCTGCAACCGATCAACGCGGCGCGCTTGTTTGCGTCGGCGCTGAACGAGGAACATGAGCCCGAGGCGCAGCGCTACCTGGCCGGGCGGATCAACACGTCACTGCGCGCGGCCGAAGAGCTGCTTGACGGCTTGCTCGATGTGTCGCGCTTGAACGCCGGCATGTTGCAGGCAGAGCCTTGCGACTTCGACGTCGAACCGCTGCTGCGCCAACTGGCGGACCAGTACGGCCTGGTCGCGCTGCGGGCGGGCTTGCAATTGCGCCTGCATGCCAGGCGCCCGCTGCCGGTGCGCAGCGACCCGCGCCTGTTGCGCCGCATCTTGCAGAACTTCCTGGCCAATGCGCTGCGCTACACACGCAGCGGCCGCATCCTGTTAAGCGCGCGGCCCTGCGGCGGGCACGTGCGCTTGCAGGTCTGGGACACCGGGCCGGGGATTGCGCCCCATCAGCTACGCACCGTCTACGACGAGTTTCAGCGCCACGCCCCGGAGCAGGACGAGCCCCTTCGCGGGTATGGTCTGGGCCTGTCCATCTGCCGGCGGTTTGCCTCGCTGCTGGGGCATCCGCTGGACGCGCGATCGGCCGTTGGGCGCGGCAGTGTGTTTTCGATCAGCGTGCCGCGATCAAACACGTGCCTGCAAGGGCCGCCGCCGCGCCTGGAACGCCCGCTGTCGCATGGCTCGCTACAAGGCCTGCGTGTGTTGTGCCTGGATAGCGACCCCGACGTGCTTGGCGGCATGCAGGCGCTGCTGGGCCGCTGGCAGGCCAGCGTGCTGTGCGCCGCCACGCTGGACGAGGCGCTGTCGATGATGCGGCATCAACCGCACGTGCTGCTGGTGGACTATCACTTGCGCGACCGCCTTGACGGCCTGGACAGCCTGGATGCGCTGCGCGCGGCCGCGCCGTCCGTACGAGGCGCGTTGCTGTCGGTGGACGGCGATAGCGCCTTGAAGCAGGCTGCGCGGTTACGCGGCTATCGGGTGCTGGCCAAGCCCGTCAAGCCCGCGTCGCTGCGCGCCTTCCTGGCCGCAAAACTGCGCGCTCAGGCCACGCTCAAACCTTGATGCCGCAACGCCAGGTGCCCAGCCCCAGGCGTTCGGCAATCAATACCGCCTGCGTCCGGTTGGACACGCGCAGCTTGCGCATGATGGCCGTCATGTGCGCCTTGATGGTGGCTTCGGACACCTGCAATTCATGTGCGATCTGTTTGTTCAACAGCCCGGCGCCCACCATCTGCAACACGCGAAACTGCTGTGGCGTCAGTTCGCGTACGCTGGCCGCCATCATGGGTTCGCGTGCCGCCGACGCCTTGGCGGCAGGGGTGGCGCCTGGCACCCAGGCGCCACCGTCCATCACGTGGATCAGGGCCGCGCGCAGCATTTGCGCATCGGACGATTTCGGGATGAAGCCCATCGCGCCGTGATCCAGCGCCCGCCGTATCAGCAGCGGATCTTCATGCGCCGACACAATGACGATCGGCAGTTGCGGATGTTGGCCGCGCAACTGCTTCAGCGGCCCCAGGCCCGACGAGCCGGGCATGTCCAGGTCCAGCAAGAGCAGGTCGGCGTCGGGGCAGGAATCGACCAGGTCGTAAAGCACGCTGACCTGGTCGGCCTCGTGGATGACCGCGCCGGGAAAGACCCGGCCGATCACACCACGCAGGGCTTCTCGAAACAGCGGGTGGTCATCGGCGATAAGCAGGACAGGCATCGGCCGATCATGCCACACGCCGTTCGCGGACCAGCGCCTGCACCACCGACGGATCGGCCAGTGTGGTGATGTCGCCCAGATCGTCCACGGAGTTCTCGGCAACTTTGCGCAAGATGCGCCGCATGATCTTGCCCGAGCGCGTCTTGGGCAGGCTGGGCGCCCATTGCAGATGGTCGGGCGTGGCGATGGGGCCGATCTCGCGGCGCACGTGCGCCACCAGTTCGTGACGCAGCGCATCGGACGGTTCCGCGCCCGCCTTCAGCGTGACATACACGTAGATACCCTGGCCCTTGATGTCATGCGCGAAGCCCACGGCCGCGGCCTCCGCCACCTTGGGATGCAGCACCAGCGCGCTTTCCAGTTCGGCGGTGCCGATGCGGTGCCCGCTGACGTTAAGCACATCGTCCACGCGCCCGGTAATCCAGTAGTCGCCGTCTTCGTCGCGACGGCAACTGTCGCCCGTGAAGTACATGCCGGGGTAATCCTTGAAGCAGCTCTGGATATAGCGCGGTTCGTCGCCGTACACGGTGCGCGCCTGCCCCGGCCAGGAGTCGCGGATGAACAGGTTGCCCTCGCCGGCGCCCTCGATGATGGCGCCGGTCTTGACGTCAACAAGCTCGGGCCGGATGCCGAAGAACGGCGTGCCGGCCGCGCCGGGCTTGGCGGCCTTGGCGCCGGGCAACGGCGAAATCAGGATGCCGCCGGTTTCGGTCTGCCACCACGTGTCCACGATGGGGCAACGGCCCGCGCCCACCACGCCGTGATACCAGCGCCAGGCTTCGGGGTTGATGGGTTCGCCCACCGTGCCCAGCAAGCGCAACGACTGGCGTGACGTGCGCAGCACCGGGCCCGGGCCTTCGCGCATCAGGGCGCGGATGGCGGTGGGAGCGGTGTAGAAGACGGTCACGGCATGCTTGTCGATAACCTGCCAGAAGCGCGAGGCGTCCGGGTAGCTGGGCACGCCTTCGAACACGACGGTGGTGGCGCCGTTGGCCAGCGGGCCGTACACCAGATAGCTATGGCCGGTGATCCAGCCGACGTCGGCCGTGCACCAGAAGACATCGCTGTCGCGGATGTCGAAGATGGCGGCGTGCGTGTAGGCGGCGTAGACCAGATAACCGCCCGTGGTGTGCAGCATGCCCTTGGGTTTGCCGGTGCTGCCCGACGTGTACAGGATGAACAGCGGGTCCTCGGCGTTCATGCGCTCGGGCGGGCAGTCGGTGGACTCGGCTTGCATCAGCTGATCCAGCCAGTGGTCGCGGTTGGCGGTCATGGTGACCGGCGTGCCGGCGTGGGGCACCACCAGCACGGTACGCACGCCTTCCATGCCCGGCATGTTCAGCGCGGCGTCCACGTTGTCTTTCAGGGGGATGCCGCGGCCCGCGCGACGGCCGCTATCGGCGGTGATGATGGCTTTAGCGCCGCAGTTGCGCACGCGGTCCGCGATGGAAGCGGGCGCGAAACCGCCGAACACCACGTTGTGCACGGCCCCGATGCGCGCGCAGGCCAGCAACGCCACGACGGTTTCGACGATCATGGGCAGGTAGATCGTGACGCGGTCGCCCCGCCCGATGCCTTGGCGGCGAAGCGCGTTGCCCATCTGGCAGACCTTGGCGTGAAGCTCGCGATACGTGATGCGTTGCGAGGGCAGGTCGGGGTCATCGGATTCCCAGATCAGCGCGACCTTGTCGCCGCGCGCTTCCAGGTGCCGGTCCAGACAGTTGACGCTGACGTTGAGCTCGCCATCGGCATACCAGCGGATGTGAAAGTTATCGGCCGACAAGTCCACGTCGCGGATCTGGGTGGGTTCCTGATACCACTGCAAGCGCTTGGCGGCGTTTGCCCAGAACGCGTCGGGGTCTTGCAAGGACGCCGCGTACTGCTGCGCGTATTGCTCCTGCGTCACCGTCTGCGGCCCGGCAAACCCTTGCGGGACGGGGTAGCGATCGGGGATGGGTTCCATTAGGGCTCCTGGGGCGGTTGATGGGAGATCGTTATCGGGCACGGTGCATGTTCATGCTCATGTTCATGTTCATGTTCATGTCCGTATTCATGCGCGGCGTTCAATGCGCAACCGCCGTGGTGGCGCCGATGCCCGTCTGGCTGCGCACGGTCAGCGCGTCGAAGGCCGCGGCTTCTTGTTGTGCGCGCGGGCTGTTGTCCAACTTTGAAAACAGCCAGATCGAGAAGAACGCAAGCGGGATGGACAGGATGCCGGGGTTCGGAAAGGGCGTGATGGGGGTGGAAAAACCGAACACATCCACCCAGACGGTGTCGCTTAGCACGACCCACAGCGTGGCGCTGGCCAGCCCCAGGAAGCCGCCGATGGTGGCCCCGCGCGTGGTGCAGCCGCGCCACGAAATGGACAGCACCAGCACCGGGAAGTTGGCGCTGGCCGCGATGGCGAACGCCAGGCCCACCATGAAGGCCACGTTCTGGTTTTCAAACACGATGCCCAGCAAGATCGCCATGATGCCCAGCGCGATGGTGGACAAGCGTGAAATGCGCATCTGCTGGCGTTCAGTGGCGCGGCCGCGTGCAATGACGTTGGCGTACAGGTCATGCGAAATGGCCGCCGCGCCGGCCAGCGCCAGCCCGGCCACCACCGCCACGATGGTGGCGAAGGTTACCGCCGCCAAAAAGCCCAGCAACAGGTTGCCGCCGACGGCGTTGGCCAGGTGCACCGCCACCATGTTGGTGCCGCCGATCAGGCTTTTCAGCATGTCGAACTTCCCGTCGACTCCCGTGACGAAATACTCGGGATGGCGCACCAGCAACGCCACCGCGCCAAAGCCGATGATGAACGTCAGCAGGTAGAAGTAGCCGATGAACGAGCTGGCGTAGATGACCGATTTGCGCGCTTCTTTCGCGTTGGACACGGTGAAGAATCGCATCAGGATATGCGGCAGGCCAGCCGTGCCGAACGCCAGCGCAATACCCAGCGACAAGGCGTTAAGCGGGTTGCTGCTGACCTGCGCGCCCGGCGCCAGCAGTTCGCGGCCGGACGGGTGCACGCGCGTGGCTTCGGCCAGCAAGGCGTCGGGGCTGTAGCTGAACGCAGCCATGACCAGCACCGTCATCAATGTAGCGCCCAGCAGCATCAGCACGGCCTTGATGATCTGCACCCAGGTGGTGGCCGTCATGCCGCCGAAGGCCACGTAGATCATCATCAGGGATCCGACGATGACCACGGCCACGTTGTAGTCCAGCCCGAACAGCAGCACGATCAGCTTGCCCGCGCCCACCATCTGCGCAATCAGGTACAGCGCGATGATCAGCAGCGATGCGCTGGCGGCCAGCACTCGCATCGGCGTTTGCGCCAGCCGGAACGAGGTCACGTCGGCGAAGTTGTAGCGGCCCAGGTTGCGCAGCCGTTCCGCGATCAGGAACATGACCACGGGCCAGCCGAACAAGAAGCCGATGGCGTAGATCATGCCGTCGAAGCCGCTGACGTACACCATGCCCGCGATGCCCAGGAACGAGGCGGCGGACAGGTAGTCGCCCGCGATGGCCAGCCCGTTCTGAAACCCCGACAGGCCGCCGCCGGCGGTGTAGAAATCAGACGTGGTGCGGGTGCGCTTTGCGGCCCAATAGGTGATGCCCATGGTGCCCGCGATGAACGTCAGGAACATGACGATGGCGGACATGCTGGCCTGGCCGGTGGTGGCGGCGCGTGCCGATCCGGCCAGCGCGCAACCCGATATGAAAATCAATGCGGCGCCCAGTTTCTTGTTTTTCATGACACGTCCTTGATGATGGCGGCCAACAGCGGGTCGAACACGGAATTGGAGATATGCACGTAAGCGGAAATCAACACCACGGCGCTGCACACGACCAACGTGCCGGTCAGTACGCCGATGCTCATCGTCATGTCCGGCACGGGGCTGCCGAAGAAGACGGGGTCGAATGCCAGCGTCAGGATGAAGCCGGCGTAGATGACGGCGGTGATGGCGAAGAACAGCAGGCTGGTGCGACTGCGGCGTCGCAACAATTCCTGGTATTTGGGATGGCGCATGACGGCGTCGGTGATGGTCGCGGGGGTGGCGGGGGTGGCGCCGGGGGTGGGGTCGGGGGTGGGCACGGTCGGGCTCCTTGTTGTTATTGCCGGACGGCGTGTAGGCATCCGGGTCGGCCCGCGCAGCGATGCCTTGCGGGCCTCTGCCCAATATAGAGACGCATCACCGGCTCGGACACTCGACCTTGGTCGTACGGGGTAGGCCCTAGTGACAGCGCGGCATAAAGCGTGATTCGCCAGAAGGGCTATTACGGTTTGGCGCGCGGCGACTTGTATATGATGTTTGCCGAGTCCCGAGGAGGGGACGCAAACCCACACAACAACCAGACACGGGTTTCATGTCTACGCAAACCGATACGATTTCCACGCGCACCCTGATCCTGGGCACCCTGGTGGTGCTGCTTGCCATGGGCGTGCGCGCCACCTTCGGCCTGTTCATGCAGCCGATGGGCCTGGCCCACGGCTGGGGCCGCGATGTCTTTTCCATGGCCTTCGCGCTACAGAACCTGGTCTGGGGCGTGGCCTGCATCTTCATGGGCATCCTGGCCGACCGCTACGGCTCGGGCCGCACCATCGCGCTGGGCGCCGTGCTGTACATGTTGGGCATGATCGGCACCCGCTTCGCCACCGATGAAACCACCTTGTACCTGTCGGCCGGCGTGCTGGTCGGGCTGGGGCAGGCGGGCACGACGTTCCCGGTGATCCTGCCGGTCGTGGCGCGCGCGGTGCCGGCGGCCTACCGCAGCACGGCCATGGGCATTGCCAGCGCGGGCGGCTCGTTGGGCCAGTTTGCCGTGGTGCCGACCGGGCAGGCGCTGATCACCGGCATGGACTGGCCCGGCGCGTTGTGGGTCTTGTCCCTGTTCGTGGCCTGTGCCGCGCCGCTGGCCTATTACCTGCGCGGGCGCCCGCAAGCGCAGTCCGGGCCGCAGCAGTCGCTGGCGTCCGCGGTGCGGCAGGCCGTGCGCCATCCGTCGTTTCACTTCCTGTTCTGGAGCTACTTTGTCTGCGGCTTTCACACCGCGTTCATCACGCTGCACTTGCCGGCCTACGTGACGGATGGCGGCTTGACGGCGGGGCAGGGCGCGACGGCGGTGGCGTTGATCGGCCTGTTCAATGTGCTGGGCTCGTTCTATGCGGGCAAGCTGGGCGGCAAATACAGCAAGAAGCGGCTGCTGGCCGTGGTGTATTTCATGCGCGCGTTCGGCATCCTGCTGTTGCTGGCGGTGCCGCTGTCGGCGTGGGTGCTGTACGTGTTCGCCGCGTGGATGGGTCTGTTCTGGCTGGGCACCGTGCCGCTTACCCAGGGGCTGATCGGGCAGATCTACGGGCTGCGCTATGCCGCCACGCTATCGGGCATCGTGTTCCTGGGCCACCAGCTGGGCAGCTTTATCGGAGTGTGGTTGGGCGGGTACGCGTACGCCAAGACCGGTAACTACGACATGGTCTGGTGGCTGGGCGTGGCGCTTGCCGTGATTGCCGCGCTGCTGTGCCTGCCGGTGCGCGAACAGCCGGTCACGCCTGTGGAGACGCGCCCCGTATCGGCCTGAGATGGCGTGGTGGCTGGCGCCGGTTCGCAGCCGGTTCGCAGCCGCTTCGCAGCCGCTTCGCAGCCGCTTCGCAGCCGCTTCGCAGCCGCTTCGCAGCCGCTTCGAAACGGCTTCTAACCCGTTTCTAACCCGCTTCGAAACCGCTTCGAAACCGGCCCAAAATCGCCGTTACGCTTGCCTGCCCCCTTCGTGTTTGTTTGAAACCGAGATAAAACTGTCCCGCAATTTCACCGAAATCGACGCGCCTGTGATGCCCTCCCACGATCCTTCCCTGCCGCCTGCCCAACCGCCCGCCGCCCGCCGCCATCGCGCCTGGCGCGCTGTGGGCATGCTGGCGCTGGCGGCGGTGCTGGGCTTGGCTTTCTGGGGCTACACCGCGCCCGACATGCAGGTGCATTGGGAAAACCTGGCATCGCTTTGCGGCTTTTAGCCGCCTTTGCCCCGGCGGCTCGCGGTATCCTACGACGGTAATTTTCCCGTCGTTTTTTTTCGTCTTCCCGCGCGGCCTTCGGGCGCGCGATTTACGGATGCCCATGCAGGACGCGTCGCTTTCCCATCCCTTTCTATCGCTGCCGGATATCGGCGCCCTGGCTGCCGCCGACACGCTGGTGTTGACGGTGAACAACCGGCTGTCGCGCCGCCTTACGCTGGAACTGGCCGGGCTGCTGCGCCAGGAACGCCAGGTCAGCGAGTTGCCGCGCATCCTGCCGCTGTCCGCCTGGCTTGCCGAATCCGCCAACGAGCTGGCCTTCGAAGCGGACGACGACGTGCCCGCCTATCGGCTGGACAGCTTCGCCACGCAACTGGTCTGGACCGAAGCCATCCGCGCCGAAGAAGCCGAACGCGTGCTGCTGGACGCCAGCCAGGCGGCCAGGCTGGCGATGGACGCCGACCTGCTGATGGACGAATGGGACCTGCAAGTGCCTTCGGGCGCCGACACGGATGAATATCGCGGCTTTGCGCGCTGGCGCGTGCGCTACCGGCAAACGCTGGCCGGCATCGACGCCGAAGACGCCAACCAAGGCTACGCGCGCGTGCTGCGCGCCTTGGAAGAGGGCCGTCTGCGCACGCCCGCGCAGTTGGTCCTGGCCGGCTTTACCGATATGTCGCCGCGATTTCGCCGCCTGCTCAGCGCCTTTGAAATGCAGGGTTCGCGGGTGTCGCAATGGCGTGACGAGCAGCGTGTTGAAACGGTGGCGCGCCGTTTCGAAGCGGCCGACCAAGGCGCCGAATGGCGCTCGGCGGCGGCTTGGGCTGCCGGCCAATTGAAGGCGCATCCGCAAGGGCGCTTTGCGATCGTCTCGCCGCAGCTGGAAGCCGAATCGCCATTCGCGCGCCGCATCTTGAGCCAGGCGCTGGCCGGTCGCGACGGGGCGCCCGCGCATGCCTTCAACGTGGCCGTGGGCCGGCCACTGAATGAATGGCCGATGGCGCGTGCCGCACTGGCGTGGCTGCGCGCGTTGGCGGAATGTGCAAGCGGCAAGGGCTGCGGCGTAGACGTTCTGGGCGCGGCCTTGCTGGCCGGGCATTGTGCCGGCGATGTCCGCGACCGCGCGCGCCTGGCCGCCATCGACGCGCGCTGGCGCCGTCAAGCCGTACAACATGTCAGCCCGCATGATTGGAAAAAACTGCTGGCCGATCTTCCCGCGCTGGCGCCGGCGTGGCATCAGGCGCTGGAAATCTGGACGCAAGGCGGCCGCCAGGCGACGTGCGACGTCTGGATGCTGCGCATGAAAGCGTCGCTGACGGCGCTGGGTTTCCCGGGCGAAGGCGTGTTGGACAGCGTGGCCTACCAGGTCATGGGCGCATTGGGCGACGCGCTGGGCAGCTTTTCGGCCTTGGCGCCGGCGGCCGGCCGGCTGGGCGGGGTGGCGGCGGTCAACCTGCTGCAAAGCGTGGCGCGGTCGGCATCGTTTCAACCGCAGCGCGATCCCACGGCGCGCCTTGACGTGCTGGGCCTGCTGGAAGCCGAAGGCGGCTATTGGGACGGCGTCTGGATGCTGGGTTTGACGGACGACGTGCTGCCGGCCTCGCCCAAGCCCAACCCGCTGTTGCCGCTGGCCGTGCTGCGCCAGGCCAAGGCGCCACGCGCCACGCCGGAACGCGAACGCGAATGGGCCGAAGGCATGTACGCCGCGCTGTGCCGCTGCGCGCCCGACATCATCGTCAGCCACGCGCACATGGACGGGGAACGCGAGCTACGGCCATCGCCGCTGATCGCGGGCGCTTCACTAAGCGACTGGATGCCGCCGGCGGCGGCTCCCACTGCGCCCTTGCCACAAGAGTCGCTGGACGACAACCAGGGGCCGCCACTGGCGCCGGGCAACCGGGGCGGCGGCGGGCTGGACGTGCTGGACACGCAGGCGCGCAACCCGCTTTGGGCGTTCGTGCGCCACCGCCTGGGCGGGCGCGAGCTGGCGCCTTATGCCGACAGCGCCACGGTGAACGTGCGCGGGCAGTTCCTGCACAAGGCGCTGGAATTGGTATGGGGCATGATGCCCGACCAGGACACGCTGCATGAAATCATGGCCACGAGCCGGCTGGCTGCCTTGCTGGAGCAGGCCGTGGCGCAGGCTGCCGACGAAGAACTCAAAGACTACGCGCCCGCGTTGAAGGCGCTGGAATGCCAACGCGCGCGCGCCGTGCTGGCCGCGTGGCTGGACATGGAAGCGCAGCGCTTGCCGTTCGCGGTTGCCCAGGTCGAAAAAAACCACCAGTGGCAACGCGGCGCGTTGAACCTGAAATTGCGTCTGGACCGTATCGACACCCTGGCCGATGGGCGCAACGTCATCGTCGATTACAAGACGGGCGTGGCCGCCGCCAAGCCGGAACCCGATTGGTCGCGCAGTCGGCCCGTGAATGTGCAGTTGCCGTTCTACGCGTCGGTGCTTGCCGATGCCGCGGGCGGCGAGGTCGCCGGGCTGGTGCTGGCGCAGATCCATGCGCGGCAGGTCGCGGCGCAAGGCCTGGCCGATGAAGACCTTGGCGTGCCCGGCGTGACGCTGGCCAGCGACAGCAAGTTCTTCGATGGTCTGACCTGGCCCGAGATCCGGCAGCGTTGGCGCGTTGCCATCGAAGCGCTGGCTGATGAGTATGTGGCGGGCGTGGCCACCAACATGGCCTACCGCCGGGACGATTTGAAATACTGCGATGCATTGCCGTTCTTGCGTTTGCATCTTGACGACGAGGACGCCTAAGCCATGGCCGACACTGAACGCCTGCCACAGGACCACGCCGCGCGTACCGATGCGCTGGATCCCACCCGCTCTTTTCTCGTGCAGGCGCCGGCCGGCTCGGGCAAGACCGAACTGCTGACCGACCGCATCCTGGCGCTGCTGGCCACGGTGAACCGGCCCGAGGAAATTGTCGCCATCACGTTCACGCGCAAGGCGGCATCCGAAATGCATGCGCGCGTGTTGAGCAAGCTGCGCCGTGGGCTGGACGCCCCGCCCGAGGCCATGCACGAGCGCCGCAGCTGGGAACTGGCGCGCGCCGCCTTGGCGCGCAATGCCGAGCAGGGCTGGCATCTGCTGGACCATCCGGCGCGCCTGGCCATACGCACCATCGACTCGTTTTGCGCGGGCCTGGTGCGCAGCATGCCGTGGCTGTCCGAGCTGGGCGGCATGCCGGACATTACCGACGATGCACGCGCGCACTACGAAGCGGCGGCGCGCGCCACGCTGGATCTTGCCGATGACTACGACGCGGTGCGCGTGTTGCTCAAGCATCTGGATGTGGACGTGCAGGCGGCCAAGGATGCCCTGGCCGACATGCTGGGCCAGCGCGACCAGTGGCTGCCGCTGCTGCGCCACGGCTCCGATCGCGCCGGCATGGAAGCGATGCTGGCCGAGGCCATCGGCGAAGACCTGGACGCGCTGTGCGACGCCATGCCGCTGGGCTGGGCCGATGCGCTGTGCGGCCCGGCCCGCCTGGCCGCGTCCCATTTGCAGGATGGCGAGGACGACAACAAACTGCTGGCGCTATTGGACTGGACGGAAGAACTGCCGCCGGACGCCGAAATGCTGGACCAGTGGCGAGCCGTGGCACATCTGCTGTTGACCGGCACCGGCAGCCTGCGCAAGACCGTCAACAAAAACCTGGGCTTTCCGGCCAAGTGCGCGCACAAGGAACCCTTTGTGGCATGGCTGGAATCGGCCGACGGGCAGGCCGCCTGGGTGCGCCGCCTGCACGCCGTGCGCGACATTCCGGCGCCGCATTTCACGGACGCGCAATGGGAAGTGCTGGGCGCACAGTTGATGACGCTGGCGCTGGCGGTGGCGCAACTGCGCCTGCGCTTCGCGGACAAAGGCGAGGTCGATTTCATCGAAATCGCGCAACGCGCGGCCGCTGCGCTGGGCAGCGCCGATGATCCCGGCGAACTGTTGCTGAAACTGGACGCGTCCATTCGCCATCTGCTGATCGACGAATTCCAGGACACCAGCCAGACACAGCTGGACTTGCTGCGCACGTTGACGTCGGGCTGGCAGGCGGGTGACGGGCGCAGCCTGTTCCTGGTGGGCGACCCGATGCAATCGATCTACCGGTTTCGCAAGGCGGAAGTGGGCCTGTTCCTGGAGGTGGCCGATATCGGCGTGGGCGAATTGACGCCTGATTTCCTGAACCTGACCGACAACTTCCGCTCGCAGGCGGGCATTGTGGAATGGGTGAACCGTTCGTTTGCGGGTCTGCTGCCCCGGCGTAGCGACGCCGCGGCGGGCGCCATCGCGTACAGCCCGTCCACCGCGTTCCACGAGGCGCTGCCCGACCCCGCGGTGCGATTCCACCCCGCTTGGTCGCGCGCGGGCGGCACGCCCGCCGAGGAGCAGGCAGAAGATATCGCCGTCGGCCTGGTGCGCCAGGCGCTGATCGATCACAAAGGCGCCAAGCACCCCGTGGCGGTGTTGGTGCGCGCGCGCAGCCATCTGGGCAATCTGACGCGCCGGCTGGCGCAGGAAGGCATCCGCTGCCGCGCCGTGGACCTGGTGCCCCTGGCGCTGCGGCCGGTGGTGGCCGACCTGGTGCAACTGGTGCGCGCGCTGTCGCACCCGGCCGACCGCATGGCCTGGCTGTCGGTACTGCGCGCCCCGTACTGCGGGCTGACGCTGACGTCCCTGCAACGCCTGTTCGGCGACGACCACGTCACGCCGGTCCCGGTACTGCTGGAACGCGCGCTGCGCATGACTCCGACCACCGCTCCGACGGCGGCTGCTGGCGCCTCGCGAGTCGTCGCGCCGGCGCGCGGTATCTCCGCCAGCGGCCCGCAAGGCTCGTTGTTCGAGGCCGACTCAGGCGCGCAGGGCGGTGCCGCGCAACGCTCGTTGTTTGACGCCAGTCCAGACGCCGCAAACGGTGCCTCGCAATCCGCGTTGTTCGACGCCAATCCAGGCGCCGCAGGCAGCGCCTCGCAATCCGCACCGTTGGACAGCGCATCGTCCGGCGTCGGCCGTGTTGCACAAGGCGCATGGCCTGAAGCCGAATCGCCCGCGCCCGAGCCGCCATTGGCGCAAGCCCTGCTGAGCCCCGACGAATTCGAACGGCTGCGGCAAGTGGCGGCCGTGCTGCTGGACAAGCGCAATGCCTCGGGCGCGATGCCGTTCGCCGCCTGGGTGGAATCCCTGTGGCGCCGCCTGGGCGGCCCCGCGCTGTACGCCGGCCTGTCGGTGTCGAACGACGCCGAAAGCCTGTTCCAGCTGGTCGAACGCCTGGCCCCGCACGGTGCCATCGACCCCGCAGCGCTGGACGCCGGGATCTCGCGCTTGTTCGCCGCGCCCGACGCGGCGGACGAGGACGACGGCGCCGTCGAGATCATGACCATGCACAAATCCAAGGGCCTGCAATTTGAAACCGTGATCCTGTACGGCCTGCATCGCGCCCCGCGCGGCGACCAGGCGCCGCTGGTGCGTTTCGAACAAAGCAGTGGCCGCGTGCTGTTCGGCCCTGTCAAGCCGCGCGCCGAGGTCGAGGCCGACCCGATATCGCGCTACCTGGGCGCCCGCGAGGCCCGCCGCGCATCCTATGAAATCGACCGCCTGCTGTACGTGGCCGCCACCCGCGCGCGCAAACGCCTGCACCTGGTGGGCCACGTGTCCATCGACGAAGCCAGCGGCCAGGTGAAAGCCCCGCCATCCGCCAGCCTGCTGGGCCGCCTCTGGCCCTGCCTGGTCACCCCCGAACCGCCCCCGCTGGACCAACAGCCCGAACCGGACGCCGCCGACACTCCCGAATGGCAAGGCGAACCCCTGCGCCGCGTCGCCGGCGACGGCCTGACGCAATTGGCCCAACAGTCCAACGTCCTTATCAGCGCCGGTTTCGGCACCGCCGACCGCGGCGCCTGGGGCGACGGCACCGAACACCCCGCCTGGCAACTGGAAGCCGGCTACGACGCCGCCATCGGCACGCTGGCCCACGCCTGGCTTGCCCGCATCGGCCAAGACGGCGTACAAGCCTGGCCGCCCGAAGCCCTGACCGACCGCCTGCCCGCCATGCGTCGCCAGCTGACCCGGGCCGGCATCCCCGCCTCCCAAGCCGACGACGCCGCCGAAGCCGTACTGGAAACGCTGCAAGCCACCCTGTCCGACGAACGCGGCCTATGGCTGCTATCCCAATCCGGCGCCCGCCGCGAATGGCCCCTGATCGACGCCGCCGGCAAGGTCTCCGTCATCGACCTGGCGCTGAGCACCGAAGACGGCTGGCTGATCGTCGACTACAAAACGGGCCGCCCCCACCCCGGAGAACCCCCCGCCGCCTTCGCCACCAGAATGCGCCAACGCCACGGCGACCAACTCCTGCGCTACTGCTCGCAAGTCACGTCCCTAGACGGCCGCAAAGCCAAAGCCGCCCTCTATTTCCCCCGAGCCAAAGCCTGGATCGACCTACACCAATAACCAAAAGCCCCCTGGCCCCAAACAAATAACCCCGCCCCAAAGCCGCCAAGCAACCCCAGGCAACCCGCTCGCGAACGCCATCAATGCGAGCCAAACATACAGATAAGGCGCAAGCAAGCCGATAAGGCGCAAGCAAGGCCAAGCAAGGCAAGGCGGAACAAGGCAACGCAAGGCGAGCACGGCAGCTGGACCAAGGCAAACCGGACCCAGGCAAGCTGGACCAAGGCAAGCCGGACCAAGGCAAGCCGGACCAAGGCAAACCGGACCAAGGCGAACCGGACCAAGGCAAACCGGACCAAGGCAAACCGCAGTGAGGCAAACCGGAGCAAGGCAAACCGGAGCAAGCTAAAGCGCAGCAAGCCGAAGCGAAGCAAGCCAAAGCGAAGCGAGGCAAGCGAAGCAAGGGCAAAGCGAAGCAAGGCAAGCGAAGCAAGGGCAAAGCGAAGCAAGGGCAAAGCGAAGCAAGGGCAAAGCGAAGCAAGGGCAAAGCGAAGCAAGGGCAAAGCGAAGCAAGGGCAAAGCGAAGCAAGGCAAAGCGAAGCAAGGCAAAGCGAAGCGAGCCAAAAATGGCAAGCGAAGCAAAGCCATCACCCCCTCCCCCTCGGGGGGAGGGCCGGGGAGGGGGCAACATACCGCCCCTCAGGGGCCCGCCAACCGGAAGGCTGCAAGCAAGCGAAGCGCAGCTCTGCTAGAATTCCGGTTGGCGGGCCCCTCCGCATGGTTCGACGGTGAACCTGGTCAGGTCGGGAACGAAGCAGCCATAGTCGTTTAGGGTCAGTGCCGGAGTAAGGCTCGCCAACCGGATTCTTCAAAGCAAAGGGTCATGATTTCATTTCATGGCCCTTCGCTTTCAAGGGGGACGGGGTTATTTTCCAGGGATTCGTTCCACGGGAATAAGCCCGTCCCCTTTGCATTTCAGCCAGCACGCGAAACAGGCTCTACAATCCAGCCATGACTTATCTGGTACTGGCCCGCAAGTGGCGGCCGAGATCGTTCGATACCCTCGTGGGACAGGATCACGTGGTGCGCGCGCTGACCCATGCGCTCGACACCCAACGCCTGCACCATGCCTGGTTGTTCACCGGCACGCGGGGCGTGGGCAAGACCACGTTGTCCCGCATCCTGGCCAAGTCCCTTAACTGTGAAACCGGCATCACGTCCAAGCCTTGCGGTGTCTGCCGCGCTTGTACCGAGATCGACGCCGGACGCTTTGTCGACTACCTGGAACTGGACGCGGCCTCGAACCGCGGCGTCGAGGAAATGACGCAGTTGCTGGAACAGGCGGTGTACGCGCCGGGCGCGGGGCGCTTCAAGGTCTACATGATCGACGAAGTGCACATGCTGACCGGCCACGCCTTCAACGCCATGTTGAAGACGCTGGAAGAACCGCCCCCTCACGTCAAATTCATCCTGGCCACCACGGACCCCCAAAAGATCCCGGTGACGGTGCTGTCGCGCTGCCTGCAATTCAACTTGAAGCAGATGCCGGCCGATTCCATCGTCGGGCACCTTCAAGCCGTGCTGGGCCACGAAGAAGTCGCGTTTGAAGTGCCCGCCCTGCGCCTGATCGGCCAGGCCGCGCAAGGGTCCATGCGCGACGCGCTGTCGCTTACCGACCAGGCCATTGCCTATAGCGCCGGCAACATGACCGAGGACGCCGTGCGCGGCATGCTCGGCACCATCGACCAACGCCACCTGGTGCGCCTGCTTGAGGCCTTGGCCACCGGCGACGCCAAGGGCGTGCTGGCGGTTGCCGACGAGCTAGCCATACGCGGCTTGTCGTATGCCGGCGCCTTGGCCGACCTGGCAGTGTTGCTGTCGCGTGTCGCGATCGAGCAGCGCGTCACGGGCGTCACGCCCGCCGAAGATCCGTTGGCCGCCGACATTGCGCGGCTGGCGCTGGGCCTGCATCCCGACGCCGTGCAGCTGTTCTATTCCGTGGCGGTGCACAGCCGAGGCGAACTGACGCTGGCGCCCGACGAGTACGCAGGCTTCATCATGGCCTGCCTGCGCATGCTGGCGCTGAACGGCGATGCGGGTCCGCAGACCGCCCTGGAAGCGCCCGCCACGCCCGCTCGCCAGATGGCGGCGCCGGCGACAGTGGCGGCAGCGATTGAGGCCGATGCGTCGGCCGCGCCGGTCGCTCATGCTCATGCTGCGGCTGCGATTGAGGCTTCTGCCGCTCCCGCCGCTACTCCCGTCGCTTCCGCAGCTGCTTCTGCCGCTCCCGCCGCTACTCCCGTCGCTTCCGCAGCTGCCCCTGTCGCTTCCGCAGTTGCCCCTGTCGTTGCACCCGCAGCGGCTTCTGTCTCTGCACCCGCAGTTGCGCCCTTGGCCGCGCCAGCATCCGCGCCGATGTCGGCCTCCGCGACGGCTTCGACTGCGAGCCCCGTCGGCCAGGCCGCACCCTCGGTGAACGCCGCCTCGAAGGCAGCAGCGGACGCGCCGTCGAACTTGCCCGGTTCAATGGCCGCCAATGCTCCAGTGGTCGCCTCACCGGCGGTTGCTTCTCCGGCTGTCGCCTCACCGACCGTCGCTGGTCCGACCGTCGACGCCCCGGCTGCCGACTTCGCGCCCGCCGCGCCGCAGGTGGCCATCGCGTCGGCACAAGCTGGCGCAGCTGCTCAGCAGGCTGCTGCTTCCCCAGCCGTCGCCTCTGCGGATGGCGTGCCGCCTTGGGAAGACGTCCCTGAAGACTCCGCGCAACCGGCAAGCACGGTTGCATCCGCGGCCAATGCGTCGGGATCGCCCGCCGCGGGGTCGCCCGCCGCCGGATCGCCGGTCGCCGGAACGCCCGCCCAGGCCCCCGCCGCCTCCGCATCCCTCCCCACGCCGGAGGCCTCGGCCGCCAAGGCCGCAGGCTCTGCGGCGCTGGCGGTGACGCCCGCGGTGGCTGCTGTGCTGGCGACTGCGCCGGCCGAAGCTGACCCCGACGGCCCGCCGTCCTGGGTCGACGAAGAAATTCCGTTTGAAGCCGAAGGCGGCTTTGTTCCCGAGAGCGGATTCACATCCGATCCCGACGACGATGGTTTTGAAACGCTGGCCAGTGCGCCCTCCGTGGCGCCGCCCGTAGCCCCCGTCCGCCGTGAGGGCGCTGCGCCTTCGCGCAAGCGTTCGTCGCGCGCCCGCATCGAAGACATGACGCAAGCCGCCTGGCCCGGGCTGGCCGCGACCCTGCCCGTGACCGGCCTGGCGGCCGAACTCGCGCGGCAAAGCGAATGGGCCGGCGTGCAGGGCGATGCCATCATCCTGCGCGTTGCCGTAAAAACCCTGGCCGAAAGCGAAAGCCGGGTTCGCCTGCAAACCGTCTTGTGCGAACATTTCGGGCAGGGCATCCGGCTGGACGTGCAGGTCGGCGTCACCGGCGAGGACACAGCGCATGCCGTGGCCAAGGCCGAACGCGCCGCGCGCCAGCAGGCCGCCGAAGACGCGGTGGCCGTCGATCCTTTTGTGCAAGCCTTGTTGGCCGATTTCGGCGGGTATGTCGTGCCCGACTCCATCCGCCACGTTGATCCCCCGGCCGCTGCCTGACGCGGCGGCCCCTCTCTTATTTCCCTCGTTCAAGGAACATCCATCATGATGAAAGGACAACTGGCCGGCCTGATGCGCCAGGCGCAGCAGATGCAGGAAAACATGAAGAAGGCGCAAGACGCGCTGGCCGAAATCCTGGTCGAAGGCGCCTCCGGCGGCGGCCTGGTCAAGGTCACCATGACCTGCCGCCACGACGTCAAGCGCGTCGTGATCGACCCGTCGCTGCTGGGCGATGACAAGGACATGCTGGAAGACCTGGTTGCCGCTGCGTTCAACGACGCGCTGCGCAAGGCCGAAACCACGTCGCAGGAAAAAATGGCGGGCGTCACCGCCGGCATGCCGCTGCCCCCGGGCATGAAGCTGCCGTTCTAAGCAAGGCTGCCCTGGGCTGCAATGGATCCTTTACTGCCTGAACCCGAACCGCTGGTGTCTCTGATCGAGGCGCTTCGGCGCCTGCCCGGCGTCGGCGTCCGATCGGCCAGGCGCATGGCTTATCACCTGCTTCAGCACGACCCGCAAGGCGCGGACATGCTGGGGCGGGCGCTGGCCGGCGCCGTGCGGGACCTGAAACATTGCGCCCGGTGCAACAGCTTTTCTGAAGACGAGGTCTGCGGCACCTGCGCCAACTCCAAGCGCGACCCCTCGCTCTTGTGCATCGTGGAAACGCCGGCCGACCAGAACATGATCGAGTCCAGCCACGGCTACCGTGGCCTGTACTACGTGTTGATGGGCCGGGTGGCGCCGCTGGAAGGCATCGGCCCGCGCGAGCTGGACTTCGACCGCGTTATCAAGCGCGCCACCGACGGCGTGGTCGCGGAAGTTATCCTGGCCACCAACTTCACGGCGGAAGGTGAGACCACCGCCCATTTCCTGGGCGAAGCGCTGGGCGAACGCGGCCTGCGCGTGACCCGGCTGGCGCGCGGCGTGCCCGCGGGCAGCGAGCTTGAATACGTGGACGCCGGCACCATTGCCTGGGCGCTGATGGAGCGCAAGACCACTTAGCAAAGCAGGGCTCGCAACGTCAAAATAGCCGCCCGGCAATGCATCGGCGCGGCACGAAACGTGAGGAAGACAAACCATGTCAGCGCTGACCGGACTAAAAGTCCTGGAACTCGGCACGCTCATCGCCGGCCCCTTCGCCGCGCGCATCTTCGGCGAATTCGGCGCCGACGTCATCAAGGTGGAAACGCCCCACGGGCCTGATGGCACGGGCGGCGGAGACCCCATCCGCAGCTGGCGCCATCTGCACGAGGGCAATTCGCTCTGGTGGACGGTGCAGGCGCGCAACAAGCAGTCCATAGCCCTGAACCTGAAAGACCCGCGTGCCCAGGAAATTGCCCGCAAGCTGGCGCTGGACGCCGACGTCGTGGTTGAAAACTACCGGCCGGGCGTGCTGGAAAAGTGGGGCCTGGGCTTTGAGCAATTGCGCGCCATCAACCCGGCGTTGATCATGGTGCGGCTGTCTGGCTACGGCCAGACCGGCCCCATGAAAGACCAGCCGGGTTTTGGCGCCATCGGTGAATCGATGGGCGGGCTGCGCTACGTGTCGGGCCACCCCGACCGGCCGCCGCTGCGGGTCGGCATTTCCATCGGCGATTCCATCGCCGCCTTGCATGGCGTGATCGGCGCGATGATGGCGCTGCGCCATCGCGACGCCACGGGCGGGCGCTGGAACGGCAAGACGGGCGAGGCATGCCAGGCGGGGCAGGGCCAGATGGTCGACGTGGCCCTGTACGAAGCCGTGTTCAACATGATGGAAAGCCTGGTGCCCGAATATGACGTGGCCGGCGTGGTGCGCGAACGCACCGGCGGTGCGTTGCCCGGCATCGTGCCCTCCAACACCTACACCACGCGCGATGGCCAGAACATCGTCATCGCCGGCAATGGCGACGCCATCTTCCACCGCCTGATGCGGGCCATCGGCCGCGACGACCTGGCCGAAGACCCTGATCTGGTGCGTAACGACGGCCGCGCGCGCCGCGTCCAAGAGATCGATGGCGCCATCCAGCAGTGGTGCGACGGCCGCAATATCGACGAGGCGCTGGGCACCCTGAAAGCGGCGGACGTGCCGGTCGGAAAAATCTACAGCGTGGCCGACATGTTCAATGATCCGCAGTTCCTGGCGCGCCGCATGATCGAACAACATCGCCTTGCCGACGGCAGCCCCGTCAAGCTTCCCGCCGTGGTTCCCAAGCTGTCTGAAACCCCTGGCCAGACGCGCTGGGTAGGCCCGAAATTAGGGGAACATACCGAGGAAGTCCTGAAATCGCTGGGGTATGATTCAGCGGCTATTGACGAGCTGGCGAAGACCGGCGCTATCGGTAAACCCGACAACTAAGGAGACAACCCCATGTCAGTTACTCGCCGTGAGTTGCTCAAGATCGCCGGCGCCGCCGGCATCATGAGCCTGGCGCCCGCCATCGTGCGCGCACAAAAACTGGAAAAGACCAAGGTACAGATCGCCGTCGGCGGCAAGCCCCTGATCTACTATCTTCCGCTGTCCATCGCCGAAGCACGCGGCTACTTCAAGGACGAAGGGTTGGACGTCAGCATCGCGGACTTTGCCGGCGGCTCCAAAGCCCTGCAAGCCGTGGTCGGCGGCAGCGCCGATGTCGTGTCCGGTGCGTTCGAGCACACGTTGTCGATGCAGTCCAAGGGCCAGGCCTATCGCGCCTTCGTGCTGCAAGGCCGCGCGCCGATGATCGGCGTGGGCGTGTCCAAGAAAAACCTGCCCAACTACAAGGGCCCGGCCGACCTCAAGGGCAAGAAGATCGGCGTGACCGCGCCGGGCTCGTCCACCAACATGGTGGTCAGCTTCTTCCTGGCCAAGCACGGGCTGAAGGCATCGGACGTTTCCATCATCGGTGTGGGCGCCGGCGCCGGCGCGGTGACCGCGCTGCGCAGTGGCCAGATCGACGCCATCTCCAACACCGACCCCGTGGTGTCGATGTTGGAAATGCCGGGCGATATCCAGATCATTGTCGACACGCGCACGTTGAAAGACACCCAGGACATCTTCGGCGGCAACATGCCCGCCGGCTGCCTGTACGCGCCGCAAGCATTCATCGACGCCAACCCCAACACCACCCAGGCGCTGACCAACGCCTTGGTGCGCGCCGATAAATGGATTCAAAAGGCGGGCCCCGACGAGATCGCCAAGATCGTGCCGGAAACCTACCTGCTGGGCGATCCGGCCGTGTACAAGGCCGCCATTTCCAAGAGCCTGGAAGGCCTGTCGCCCAATGGCATGATCCCCGAGGACGGCGCCGCCACCGCGCTCAAGGCGCTGGCCGCCTACCAAGCGGATTTCGACGGCTCGAAGATTGATCCGTCCAAGGTCTGGACCAACGATTTCGCGCGCCGCGCCAACGAGAAGTACGCCAATGGCTGAAGCCGCACTATCGCTGGAAAATATCAGTTGCACCTTTGTTTCGCGCGACGACCGGTCGCAGCGCTACACCGCCGTCAGCGACACGACCCTGGCCATCGCGCCGGGCGAGTTCGTGTCGGTGGTGGGCCCGACCGGCTGCGGCAAATCCACCCTGCTTAATGTCGGCGCCGGCTTGCTGGCACCGTCCAGCGGGCAGGTAAAGGTCTTTGGGCAACCGCTGTCGGGCATCAATTCGCGCGCGGGCTACATGTTCCAGGGCGAGGCGCTCTTGCCCTGGCGCAGTGCGCTGGACAACGTGGTGGCCGGTCTGGACTTCGCGGGCGTGCCGCGCCCCGAAGCGCTGGAACGCGGCCGCGAATGGATGCGGCGCGTGGGCCTGGGCGGCTTTGAAAGCCGCTATCCGCACCAGATGTCGGGCGGCATGCGCAAGCGCGCCATGCTGGCCCAGACGCTGATCCGCGACCCCGACATCATCCTCATGGACGAGCCGTTCTCGGCGCTGGATATCCAGACGCGCCAGTTGATGGAAAACGAGGTCCTGGATTTGTGGATGGCCAAGCGCAAGGCCGTGCTGTTCATCACGCACGACCTGGACGAAGCCATTGCCATGAGCGACCGCGTGATCGTGTTGTCTGCCGGCCCGGGCACGCACCCGATTGGGGAATTCGCCATAGACCTGCCGCGTCCGCGCGACGTGGCAGAGGTCCGCGCCCATCCGCGCTTCGTTGAACTGCATTCGGCTATCTGGGCCGTGCTGCGCGAAGAAGTGCTCAAGGGCTATGCCCAACAGAAGCGAGCCTGAGGTATGTCGAAGTCATTCAAATCCGGTTCCGCCAGCCTGCGCTTCTGGCAACTGTTGCTGCTGGTCGTCATCCTGGGCGTCTGGCATTTTGCGTCGCGCGATTCCAAGGTGGCGTTCTTCTTTGGCGAACCGCTGAAAGTCTGGGGCCGCATCTGGGCCTGGTTCGTCACCAACGCCGACATCTACACCCACTTGTGGGTGACGTTGACCGAAACCGTGCTGGCGTTTTTCATCGGCACCATCGCGGGCCTGGGCTTTGGTTTGTGGCTGGGGCTGTCGCCACGCGCCAGCGCCATCCTTGACCCCTACATCAAGGCGGCCAACTCGATGCCGCGCGTCATCCTGGCGCCGATCTTCGGCATGTGGTTCGGGCTGGGCATCTGGTCCAAGGTGGCGCTGGCGGTCACGCTGGTGTTCTTCATCGTGTTCTTCAACGTCTACCAGGGCGTGCGCGAAGTCAGCCCCACTTTGCTGGACAACGCTCGCATGCTGGGCGCGCGCAAGCGTCAGCTGCTGCGTCACGTCTACCTGCCGTCTGCCACCAGCTGGGTGTTCTCCAGCCTGCATACGTCGGTGGGCCTGGCCTTCGTGGGCGCGGTGGTGGGTGAATATCTGGGGTCGGCAAGCGGCGTCGGGTACCTGATCCTGCAAGCCGAGGGCACGTTCGACGTGAACACCGTGTTCGCGGGCATAGTGGTGCTGACGGCGTTTGCGCTGGTGCTGGACTACATCGTGGGCATCGGTGAAAAGCGCTTGATGAAGTGGCAACCCAAGTCGGGCGAAACCGAAAAACTGTAGTCGGTCAGCCGGCGCTGCGCACCTGACAGATTCAGGTTCGCAGCGCTTGCCGGCTGTGCAGCCAGACCGTCAGGCTGTCGAAGGCGTCGCGCGCGCCTTGCAATGCGCGGGCTTCGCGCCCCTGGGCGCCGGCCTCGCTGTCCAGATAATGCAGAAAGTTCTTCCACATTGGGCCCAGGTTTTCGCCATAACCGCGCAGATAGCGCAGTGGAAGGGCAGGGCTGATATCTGCCAGCTGTTTGGCCAGAAAGCGTCCGCCCAGCTGTGATCCTTCCACCACATAGGCCACACCCAGCGCGTAGGCATCGGCAGCGTTTACGCGGGGCGCGTCGGGGCAGTGCGCCACGGGCGCGGCGTCGCCGGCCGCCGCCAGGTCCGCACGTATCCAATCGCTTTTTCCGGCACGGGCGTGCGCTTGCAAACTGTCAGGCCAATCCAGCTGCCACAGGCGGCGCTCCAGCGGTTCCAGCCACCCCAGCAAGGCGCGCAGATAGTTCAGATACCCGTCGCGGTCCAGGTCGCCGCTGGTCAGGGCCAGCCCTTGATCCAGCGTTTCATGCCTGTCGCGCGTGCCGTCGCGCAGCACTTGGTGTACCGGGGAAATCATAGGCGGTCGCTCATGCTGGGGCAGGCGTTACGGGCAGGTGCAGCGACCAGCATTGCGCCTGCCGTCGCAGCCGCCAGCCTGATGCCGCCGCCAGCAGTTCAATGTCTTCGGGCGGGAAGGCGACGGGGGCGTCGGCAGGCGCCTTGGCGGTATCGGGCAGCGCCGGGAAATGCGCGTGCCACACGTCGGCCCGCGAACAATCCAGCGTCAGCGCGGCATCCGCCGGCAACGTGGACAGCAGGCTCAACAGCCAGGCCAGCAACAGGTACCGCGACGTGAATTGCGGCACCTGCAAATCCGCCACGTCTTCCGGCCACACGATGCTGTGTCGCGACAGCAGCAGATGCGAGAACATCAGCTTGCGGCACTCGCGCAATAGCGTCTGCGTGGACGTGGTTGCGCCGCTATCGAGCAGCCACTGATCCAGCTCGCGCACGATGGTGACGCTGTCTTCCAGCATGCCGGTCAGGTCGCCGGCCAGGCGGTGGCATCGTTGCTGCAAGGTATCGGCGTCGGCGCCTTCCGGGCTTTGGCGCAGCATCGCGGCGGCCAACGTGGCGTTGGACAAGGGGCCGACAACTTCATGGCGCAGCACGGGAAATACCTGCGCCAGCACTTTGAACCGCACGCCCTGGGCTACCAGGGCATTCATGGGATTGGCCGTCGACATGGCGGCCTCAGTGCGCTTGCCGCAGGATGGCCAGCAGCGCGTCGGGGTCCGCGGGCTTTTCGATCCAGCCGTTGAACATGCCGTCTTCGTCGCGGCGCTCGTGGCGAGCCAGGCCGCTTAACGCGTAGATGCGAGGAGATTCGGTGCGCGCGCGCAGCCGCGTTGCCAGTTCATAGCCGTCCATGTCGGGCAGCAGTATGTCCACCAACACGGCCTCGGGCCGGAAGCTGTCGACCATTTCCAAAGCGGCTTCGCCTGTGGGGGCGCAGCGTGTTTCCACGCCGGAAAGCGCCAGGAATTCGGCAAGCAACTCCGAGCCCATTTCATTGTCGTCAACCAGCAGGACGCGAACTGCGCGCACTTCGTTCAAAAGGTTCTCCATACTTCAGGGGGTGGCTGCGGCGCGGGATTCGCGCGGCAGTCTTACCGTAAAAATGACCAGGCCTTCCCGGCACTGCACCGAGATGTCGCCGTCATGGCCGCGCACCACCTGCTCGGCGATGTACAGGCCCAGTCCCAAGCCATTGCGGTTGCGCGAATGGCCCAGCGACTCGGGTTTGAACGGCGAAAACAGGTGCGCCAGCACTTCCGGTGCAATCGGCGCGCCATGGTTGGTGACTTGCAATTCTATGTGGTCGCCGTCTTGCCGCGCGCGCACCTGGATGGGCTGGCGGGGCGCGCCATGCTGGCGCGCGTTGCTCATCAGGTTGGTCACGACCTGGGCGATGCGGTCGGTGTCCGCCATCAGCGCCAGTCCGGGTTGCACGTCCGGCTCGATGCGCAAGCCGGGGTAGGCCTGGCGCTTTTCCTCGATCAAGCCATTGACCAGGTCGCTGAGGTTGCACAGGCCTTTTTCGATGCCCAGCCCCATGCCGCCCTGTAGGCGCGACAAATCCAGCACTTGCGAAATCAGGCGTTGCATGCGGCCGCTGGAATATCGGATGCGCTCGCCCATGCGCGCGCCCGAATCCGTTTTGGACAGCAGCGTGGCCGCCATCGAAATCGATTGCAGGGGGTCGCGCAGATCGTGGCCCAGCATGGCCAGCAGCGCGGTGCGGGCCCGGTCTACGTCAGCGGCGCGGCTGGTTGCGATGTGAGAGAGTTCGTCGCGCAGGTTGTCGGCGGCTTCCAGTTCGCCCGGCAGCCACGATGTGCAGGTATTGCGCACCACTTCGCGCCAGGCCTCGAACGAGCCGCGCGGCGTCAGGCGCGGCCCCTGGCTGCCCACGGCGTATTGCTTTTCGGGCTTGCCGCCCCACACCAGGGTTTCAACCTGTTCTTTGCGCAGCCAGATCAGCCAGCCGTTGTTCATGGGGTCGAATTTGCACGCCAACAGGCCGGCGTACGGCACCAGATCGGTTTGCAATTCGGGGTAGTCGCGCGCGATGTTGTCGGTGTGCACCACCCGCTGTCCGCTTTGGTCCAGCGCGCACAGGATGCCGGCCAATTCACCGCGCGGGGCAATGCCGCCGAACACGGTGACGCTGTTGCCCCACAGGCACAGCGCGGCGTCGTTGGGAATCAGCGAGGCGGGCGTGTCCGGGCCGCTGGACAAGGCCAGGTGCAGGTTTTCGGACGCCGACACCCGTTCCGTTATTTCACTGACCAGCGCGGCGTTGCGGCGCGCTTGCGCCGCGCGTTCGGCGCCTTCGATGTTGGCCACCGCGGCGGACAGCACCTGCGCCATGGCTTCGCAAGCGAGCCGGGCGGGGTAGGGGATCGGGCGCGGCGCATGGTGGTGGCACGCAATCATGCCCCACAGCTTGCCCTCGATCACCAGCGACAGGCTCATCGAGGCCTGCACGCCCATGTTCGCCATGTATTCCAGGTGAATCGGCGACACGCTGCGCAGCGCCGAAAAGCTCATGTCCAGCGGCGTGGCGCTGGCGGACGGTGCGCCCCGGACGCGCACGGGCGCATACCGGGCGTCCGCGATCTGGCGCAGCGTATTCACGGTGTACAGGCGGCGAGCCTGCGCGGGGATGTCACCGGCGGGGTAGCGCCGACCCACCCAGTCTTCCAGCGATTCGTGGCGCTCTTCGGCCACGATCTCGCCGCTGTCGTCCGGATGAAAACGGTATGCCATCACCCGGTCAAAGCCGGTTGCGCGGCGCACTTCGCGCACGGCGCACTCCAGCAGCCCGGCGATATCGCGTTGGCGCCGGACGCGTTCAATGCTGCGGTAGATGCGCGCCGGGTCCGCCATATCCGCGTCCGTTGAAACGCGCAGTTCCAACTCCACGATAGTCAGCCCATTGCTGTTGCGATGGCCGATGACATCGAACATGGCGCCGTTCAGGGACAGCGTCAGGGGATCGAAGATGGGTTCGGGATCGTCCAGCCACGCCATCAGGCAATGCGCCAGGCTGGGGGGCAGCGTGCCCGCTGGGCAGCACTGGCCCAGCGTCAGCGGCGCGCCCAGCACGGTGGGGGCGTTCTCGCTGGCAAACTGCAAAATGCCATCCGAGTCGAACGCCAACAACGCGCCCAATGGCTGAATAGCGCCCGGAATATGAATGGGTTCGCTATCGCAATTGGCGAGCGTGACTGGCGTAGGGGAATGGGTCGGCGCATTCATTGTGGGTGGGGTACCTGGGACGCGCAATGAGCTGTCATTATGTCAAATATATTGTATGAATGTATGCATTTGCAGCCCTGTCACCTATCTGGAGCTTCCATGGCCCGTCTTGCCTACGCCGATCTGTCTCATCCCGACGCACGTCCCCTGGTGGAGCGCATCGTTGCAGAGCGCGGCAGCGTGCTTCATCTGTACCAAATGCTGCTGCACAGCCCCGCAGTGGCCGGAGGCTGGCTGAACTATTTGACTTCCATCCGGCAACTGAGCAGCTTGCCCGGAGACCTGCGCGAACTGGTCATCATGCGCGTTGCCGCGCTTAACGGCGCGCCTTACGAGGCCGATCAGCACGCGCCGATCGCGCTTCGTGAAGGCGTGCCGCAGGCCCAGCTGGATGCGCTGGGCGATTGGGAAAACTCAACGCTGTTCGACCCACGTCAAAAAGCCGTGTTGGCCTACACCGACGCCATGACGCGCCACGTGCAGGTGCCGCAGCCGGTGTTTGAAGCCGCCCGCGCCGCCATGGGCTCGGAAAAGCTCATTGTCGAACTGACCGCAACCGTCGCGGCGTACAACATGGTGTCGCGCTTTTTGGAAGCGTTGCAGGTGCATTCGGACGATCACCGCTAAGGCCACCATCCAGCAGGCCAACAGGTATGTCAGCAAGTCGCGTGCCCAAACCGTGGGCACGCGACTTTTTTTGCGCAATGCCGGAGGGTCAGCGACGCTGTGCGTCGATCAGTGCATCCAGCTTTACGGCGTCGGCGACAAACAGGCGGATGCCTTCGGACAGTTTTTCGCTGGCCATCGCGTCCTCATTGAGCAGCGTGCGGAAGCTGACCTCGTCCGCGCCGATACGGTCAATTGACGGGCCCGTGTCGTCGGCGCGCAATTGCGCCGGTGCATCGCCTTGCGTGCCGGCCAACTGGTTGAGCAGGTCCGGGCTGATGGTAAGCAAGTCGCACCCCGACAGCGCCAGGATCTGGCCCACGTTTCGGAAGCTGGCGCCCATGATTTCGGTAGAAATGTCGTGCTGTTTGTAATACCGGTATATGCGCGTCACCGACAGCACGCCGGGATCTTGCGGCCCGGCGTTGTCGGCCTCGACCCACGCGGCGCCGGCGGCCTTCTTGTGCCAGTCATAGATCCGGCCGACAAAGGGCGAGATCAGCTGCACGCGCGCATCGGCGCAGGCAACGGCCTGGGGCAGCGAAAACAGCAGCGTCAGATTGCAGCGCACGCCTTCGGCTTGCAGGGCGCGGGCGGCCTGGATGCCTTCCCAGGTGGAGGCTATCTTGATCAGCACGCGCTCGCGCGGCACGCCGGCGGCTTCATACAGGGCAATCAGGCCGCGCGCCCGCTCGATGGTGGCGCGGGTGTCGAACGACAGGCGGGCATCGACCTCGGTCGACACGCGGCCCGGCACGATGTTCAAAATGGCGCGGCCAAAGGCGACCAAGAGGCGGTCGACCAGCTCGGGCGCCGAGGCGCCCTGGTGATCGCGCACCGTCTGTTCCAGCAGGGGGCGATAGGCCTCTTGCTGTACGGCTTTCAAAATAAGGGACGGGTTGGTGGTGGCGTCTGTGGGACGCAACGCCTTCATCGCTTCGAAATCTCCGGTGTCGGCGACAACGGTGGTGTGATTGCGCAGGGCGTCAAGTTGGCTGGACATGGACAAGTAACGGCTCACGACGGCTAAGGTTGAAGGTTCCTTAGCGTATCACTGCCGTGGGCGTCCGGCCGTCAGCCAGGAGTGGGAGAGGGAAGCCGGGGGAAGGGGGGGAATCGCCATCCTGGCCTTATTTGGCGCGGTTCGCCGGGGAATCGGCCCGGTCAAGGTATAATCCGAAGGTTTGATTATCGATTCTAAAACCGGGGTTTACTGTGCTGCCGCAACTTTTTCCCGAGGGGATCAACCGCTTCCCTCCTGCAATTCTGGCTCTGGCGGACGGTACCATTTTTCGAGGCGTGTCGATCGGTGCGCCTGGGGCTACCGTTGCCGAAGTGGTGTTCAACACCGCGATGACCGGGTACCAGGAAATTCTCACCGATCCCAGCTATAGCGGTCAGATCGTTACGCTGACCTATCCGCACATTGGCAACACCGGCGTCAACGCCGAAGACGTGGAAGCCAATCGCGTCTATGCCGCCGGACTCGTGGTCCGCGACTGTCCCGCCCGCGTGTCGAACTTCCGTTCCACGCAATCCCTGCCCGACTATCTGGCCGCGCAGGGCATCGTCGCCATTTCCGGCATCGACACCCGCAAGCTCACCCGCATCCTGCGAGAAAAAGGCGCCCAAGGCGGCTGCATCTTCGTGGGCACCGACGCCGAACGCGCCGTTGAAATGGCCAAGGGCTTTGCCGGCATGGCTGGCCAGGATCTGGCCAAGGACGTGTCGCAAAAATCCACGACGGAATGGACCGAAGGCACGTGGCAACTGGGCGAAGGTTTCGCAAAGCCCGACCAGTCCAAGTTCCACGTCGTTGCCTACGACTACGGCATCAAGACCAACATCCTGCGCCTGCTGGCGGATCGTGGCTGCCGCCTGACCGTGGTGCCGGCGCAAACCAGCGCCGAAGACGTCCTGAAGCTCAATCCTGACGGCGTGTTCCTGTCCAACGGCCCCGGCGACCCCGAGCCCTGCGACTACGCCATCGACGCCACGCGCGTGTTCCTGGACAAGAAGCTGCCGGTCTTCGGCATCTGCCTGGGCCATCAGATCATGGGCCTGGCCGTGGGCGGCAAGACGCTCAAGATGAAGACGGGCCACCACGGCGCGAACCACCCCGTGCAAGACCTCCAGTCCAAGCGCGTGTTCATCACCAGCCAGAACCACGGCTTCGCGGTCGATGCGGCCAGCCTGCCGGCCAATGCGCGCGTCACGCACGTGTCGCTGTTCGACGGCACGTTGCAGGGCTTCGAGCTCACCGACCGCCCGGCCTTCTGCTTCCAGGGTCACCCCGAAGCCAGCCCGGGTCCGCACGACATCCTTGAACTGTTCGACAAGTTCATCGCCCTGATGTCCGGCCAAAAGTAAAGATTGCATCATGCCCAAGCGTACAGACCTAAAAAGCATACTCATCATCGGCGCCGGCCCCATCATCATCGGGCAGGCCTGCGAATTCGACTATTCCGGCGCACAGGCGTGCAAGGCGCTCAAGGCCGAGGGTTATCGCACCATCCTGGTGAACAGCAACCCCGCCACGATCATGACGGACCCGGAAACGGCCGACGTCACCTACATCGAGCCCATCACCTGGCAAGCCGTTGAAAAGATCATCGAGCGTGAAAAGCCCGATGCCTTGCTGCCGACCATGGGCGGTCAGACCGCGCTGAACTGCGCGCTGGACCTGGCCCACCACGGCGTGCTCAAGAAGTACAACGTGGAACTGATCGGCGCGAACGAACACGCCATCGAAAAGGCCGAAGACCGCCAGAAGTTCAAGCAGGCCATGACCGACATCGGCCTGGAATCGGCCAAGTCGGGCGTGGCCCACAGCATGGACGAAGCCTGGGAAGTGCAACGCCGCATCGCCGCGGAAGTGGGCACGTCCGGCTTCCCCGCCGTGATCCGCCCCAGCTTCACCATGGGCGGTTCGGGCGGTGGTATCGCCTACAACGCCGAAGAATTCGAAACGATCTGCCGTCGCGGCCTGGAAGCGTCGCCGACCAACGAGCTGCTGATCGAAGAATCCTTGCTGGGCTGGAAGGAATTCGAGATGGAAGTGGTCCGCGACAAGGCGGACAACTGCATCATCGTCTGCTCGATCGAAAACCTGGATCCGATGGGCGTGCACACCGGTGACTCGATCACCGTGGCGCCGGCCCAGACGCTGACCGACAAGGAATACCAGATCATGCGTAATGCATCGATCGCGGTATTGCGCGAGATCGGCGTGGACACGGGCGGCTCGAACGTGCAGTTTGCCGTCAACCCGAAGAACGGCCGCATGATCGTCATCGAGATGAACCCGCGCGTGTCGCGTTCTTCGGCGCTGGCATCCAAGGCCACCGGCTTTCCCATCGCCAAGGTTGCCGCGCGCCTGGCCGTGGGTTACACGCTGGACGAGCTCAAGAACGAAATCACCGGCGGCGCCACGCCCGCCTCCTTCGAACCGTCGATCGACTACGTCGTCACCAAGGTGCCGCGTTTTGCCTTCGAAAAATTCCCCACCGCCGACGCGCGCCTGACCACCCAGATGAAGTCCGTGGGTGAAGTCATGGCCATCGGCCGCACTTTCCAGGAATCGTTCCAGAAGGCGCTGCGTGGTCTGGAAGTGGGCGTGGACGGCCTGAACCAGAAAACCACCGACCGCGAAAAGCTGCAAGTCGAACTGGGCGAGCCCGGTCCGGAACGCATCTGGTACGTGGGCGATGCCTTTGCGCAAGGCTTCACGCTGGACGAAGTGCACAACATCACGCACATCGACCCGTGGTTCCTGTCGCAGATCAAGGAAATCGTCGACATCGAACTGGCGCTGGAACAAAAGACGCTGGCCGACCTGGACTACGCCACCCTGTGGGAACTGAAGCGCCGCGGTTTCTCCGACCGCCGCCTGGCGTTCCTGCTGGATTCCGCTGAATCCGAAGTGCGCAAGCTGCGTCACCAGTTGAACGTGCGCCCGGTCTACAAGCGCGTGGACACCTGCGCCGCCGAATTCGCCACCCGCACCGCGTACATGTATTCCACGTACGAAGAAGAGTGCGAATCCGCGCCCACCGATCGCAAGAAGATCATCGTGCTGGGCGGTGGCCCGAACCGTATCGGCCAAGGCATCGAGTTCGACTACTGCTGCGTGCACGCCGCGCTGGCGCTGCGTGAAGACGGGTACGAGACCATCATGGTCAACTGCAACCCGGAAACCGTGTCCACCGACTACGACACGTCCGATCGCCTGTACTTCGAACCGCTGACCTTGGAAGACGTGCTGGAAATCGTCCACAAGGAAAACCCGGTCGGCATGATCGTCCAGTACGGCGGCCAGACGCCGTTGAAGCTGGCGCGCGCCCTGGAAGCCAACGGCGTGCCGATCATCGGCACCAGCCCGGAATCCATCGACGTTGCTGAAGATCGCGAACGCTTCCAGAAGCTGCTGAACAAGCTGGGCCTGCGTCAGCCGCCCAACCGCACCGCGCGCACGGAAGGCGAGGCCCTGGCTCACGCCACCGAGATCGGCTACCCGCTGGTCGTGCGTCCCAGCTATGTGCTGGGTGGTCGCGCCATGGAAATCGTGCACGAACAGCAAGACCTCGAGCGCTACATGCGCGAGGCCGTTAAGGTCAGCAATGACTCGCCCGTGCTGCTGGACCGCTTCCTGAACAACGCCACCGAAGTCGACGTGGACTGCCTGGCCGACGGCGAAACCGTGTTCATCGGCGGCGTCATGGAACACATCGAGCAGGCCGGCGTGCACTCGGGCGACTCGGCTTGCAGCCTGCCGCCTTACTCGCTGTCGGCGGAAGTCATCGCCGAGATCAAGCGCCAGACGACGATGATGGCCAAGGCCTTGAACGTCAGCGGCCTGATGAACGTGCAGTTCGCCATCCAGGGCGGCGACGTCTACGTGCTGGAAGTGAACCCGCGTGCATCGCGCACCGTGCCCTACGTGTCCAAGGCCACTGGCCTGCAGCTGGCCAAGATCGCCGCGCGCGCCATGGCCGGCCAGACGCTGGCCAAGCAAGGCATCACCAAGGAAGTCGTGCCGCCTTACTTCTCGGTCAAGGAAGCCGTGTTCCCGTTCGTGAAGTTCCCGGGCGTGGACACCATCCTGGGTCCGGAAATGAAGTCGACGGGCGAAGTGATGGGCGTGGGCATGAGCTTTGGCGAAGCCTTCGTGAAGTCGCAATTGGCTGCTGGCGTGCGCCTGCCGGAATCCGGCACGGTGTTCATCAGCGTGAAGAATCAGGACAAGCCCCGCGCCGTGGAAGTGGCGCGTGGCCTGCATGCCCTGGGCTTCAAGCTGGTCGCCACGCGCGGCACGGCGGCCGAAATTGAAACCGCGGGCATTCCGGTGCAAGTGGTCAACAAGGTCACCGAAGGCCGTCCGCACATCGTGGACATGGTCAAGAACGGCGAAATCGCGCTGGTCATCAACACGGTTGAAGAACGTCGCAACGCGATCGTCGATTCGCGCACGATCCGTACGCAATCGCTGGCCGCTCGCGTCACCTTCTTCACCACCATCGCCGGCGCCCGCGCCGCGGTTGAAGGCATGCAGTATCTGCGCCAGGGCCTGGGCTTGCAGGTGTATCCGTTGCAGGACTTGCACGCATCGCTTAGCGGCCAAGGCTGACGCGACAGCGCCAAGCCCGCGGGCTTGAGGTAGGATGCCGGGGCGGCCCTTGATCAGGGCCGCCCTTTTTCCATCCCTGCATTCCTATTCGCTTAAGACGATTCCATGAACAGAGTCTTCATCACCGGCGCCAGCAGTGGCCTGGGACGCGCCCTGGCGCAGCAGTACGCCGCATCGGGCGCCACGCTGGGTCTCCTGGGCCGGCGCGAAGACGCGCTGCGTGAATTGGCCGACAGCTTGCCGGGCAGCCATCGTTGCTATGCGGTTGACGTGCGCGACCGTGCCGCGCTGCATGCAGCGGCGGCCGATTTCATTGCGTTCTGCCAGGGCAGGGTGGATATCGTCATCGCCAGCGCGGGCATCAGTGCCGGCACGTTGACCGAGCACGGTGAGGACTATGACGTCTTCAAAGCCATTGTCGACACCAACTTGCTGGCCACCGTGGCCACCTTCGAGCCCTTTGTCGGCGCCATGCGCGCCGCCGGATCGGGCCGTTTGGTGGGCATTGCCAGCGTGGCGGGCGTGCGTGGACTGCCGGGGGCTGGCGCCTACAGCGCCTCTAAATCCGCGGTGGTGACCTACTGCGAAAGCCTGCGGCTGGAGCTGGCGGGCGATGGCATCCGCGTGGTGACCATTGCGCCGGGCTACATCAAGACCGCCATGACGGCGAAGAACCCGTATTCGATGCCTTTCCTGATGGAGGCGGACGCCTTTGCGCAACGCGCGCAGGCGGCCATTACGCGTGGCACGTCTTACACGGTGATCCCGTGGCAGATGGGCGTGGTGGCCAAGCTGATGCGCCTGTTGCCCAACGCGGTGTACGACAAGTTGGCGCGTGACGCGCCACGCAAGCCGCGCAAAGCGGGGTGATGCGCGAACGGGCGGCAAGATGAACCTGCCGCCCGTGAACGCGGTGCCGTGTTACGGCACCACGTCGTCGCCGACCTCATCGGTCACGTGACCCACGTCGCCCCAGTCCAGCACTTCCCATTTACGCCCCTGTACGCCGACGCGGTTGATGCTGACGTTCAGCAGCGCGGCATCGCGCGCGCCATTGAGCGGCACGCCCGAGGCATGGCGCCAGATGATGTCCAGCACGCCGCCGTGCGTGAACATCAGGATGCGCTCGCCGTCGTGGCGGCTAGCGATGTCGTCCACGGTGGAAATGACGCGCGACTGGAACTGGCCCAGAGTTTCTCCGCCATCCAGGGGTCGCAAGGGGTCGCGGCTTTTCCAAGCGGCGGCGGCTTCGGGCGCCTGCACGTCGATGTGTTCGTGGTCCAGCCCTTCCAGCACGCCGAAGCCGCGCTCGCGGATGCCGGGCTCTACCCGCACGCGCAAGCCCAGTTGTTCGGATACCGGCACCGCCGTGGCGTGGGCCCGTTGCAGGTCGCTGCTGTAGATGGCGTGGATGGGTGTGTGGCGGGCCTCGTCGCGCAGGCGCGCGGCAAGCAGGCTGGCCTGGTTGACGCCGAATTCGTTCAAGGGAATGTCTTTCCAGCCTTGCAGGCGGCGCTGGCGGTTCCAGTCGGTTTCGCCATGGCGGATGAACCAGATTTCAGTCATTACGGTCGTAGTGGGGAATAAGGCAGGGAGAAGGGTAAAGCGTGGGAATCAAAGCTTGGGCACTAAAGCTTGGGCACTAAAGTTGGGCCGGCGCGATAACCGCGCGGGGCTTCCAGATGGCATGAATGATCGAGCTTAACGCGACGAGCGCGGGCTCGCTAGCGCGCTCATAAGGCAGGATGAAGCCTAGCATGGCGTCGGCGCGAGCCTGGCCCCACACGATGAAATCATGGGAGGCGGCGCCCGCCAGCGCGGTCTCTTCGCGCAACAGCGCGCAGCCCGCGCCGGCGCGCACCAGCGCTTCCAGGTTGGCCTGGTCATCGTTTTGCATGACGACGCGAGGCGACAGGCCGTGGCGTTCAAACATGTCGCGCAGCAACAGATGCGTGTGGCTGCCCGACGGGCCGTCCAGCCACGGCAACTGCGCCACTTCGCGCCAGCCGCCGCGCTTTAGCACCGCGGCATGGTCGTGGGGCAGCGCGATGCGATAGCGCACGCTGCGCAGCGGCAGCCACAATACGCCACGCGGGGGATTGGCCGCGATGGTCAGCGCCGCCGGCAGCCGCCCGGTGCTGACTTGTTCGGCCAAGGTGGCGGTGGGCAGTGTCTGCGTCTTCAGTTCTACCAGCGGCAGGCGCTGCGTCACGGCCGAGGCCAGCTCGCCCAGGCGCAGGAAATCCGGTTTTTCGCTGGGTACGCCAAGCTCCACAACGCCATGCAGGCTGCCTTGCAGTTGTTGCGCCTCGGACTTGAATTGCGCGCCCAGCACCAGCAGCGATTCCGCCGTGGGCAGCAGCACCTCGCCCGCCTTGGCCAGCGCCAGCCGCCCGCCGCTGCGGTCGAACAAGGCTACGCCCAGGCTCTGTTCCAGCGCCTTGATCTGCGCGGTCACGGCGGGCTGCGTCAGAGACAGCGCTTCGGCCGCCTTCGTCAGGTTGCCCAGGCGGGCAACCGTGACGAAGGCGCGGATCTGATAGATTTCCATGGCGGCAAGTTTAGGCCGCCAACAGCCGTATCTGGGTGGGTTCCAGTCCGATGGATACCGGCGCGCCGATAGGAAACGGCGACAGCCCGGCCAGGTGCGACTGATCCGCCGTCAGGCGTTGTTCACCGATCAGCACCTGGTAGCGCGTGAACTCGCCCAGGAATTCGCTGCTTTCCACAATGCCGGGCAGCCACACATAGCGCGCGTCGCCCAGGCCGTCCGCCATTTCGATCTGTACGGTGTGCGGCCGGAAGCTGGCGGCCAGGCGGCTGGCGGCGGGGGCTTCGGCCGTCAAAGGCAGGTGCAGGTCGCCCACGCCAGGCACGGCCAGCACTACGCTGCCGCTGGTGCGTTCACGCACATCGCCTTCCAGCACATTCATCGTGCCCACGAAGTTGGCCACGAAGCGGTTCGTCGGATAGTCGAACAGCGTGCTGGGCGCGCCGATCTGCTGCACCACGCCGTGGTCCAGCACCGCCATGCGGTCGGCCGTGGTCATGGCTTCTTCCTGGTCGTGCGTGACGAAGATGGTGGTGATGCCCAGGCGCCGTTGCAGGCTCAACAGGTCCTGGCGCATCTGCACGCGCAGCTTCTTGTCCAGATTGGACAGCGGCTCGTCCAGCAGCAGCACCTGCGGTTCAATGACGATGGTGCGTGCCAGCGCCACGCGCTGCTGCTGCCCGCCGGACAGCTGGTTGGGCCGGCGCTTGCCATACTGCGACAGGCCCACCAGTTCCAGCGCGGCTTCGACCTTGGCGCGAATCTCGGCACGCGGCAACTTGCGTTCGACCAGCCCGAAAGCCACGTTGTCCCAGACCGTCATGTGCGGCCACAACGCGTAGTTCTGGAACACCATGCCGATGTTGCGATCCCAGGGCGGGGTGCCGGTGATGTCCTTGCCGTCCACCAGCAACTGGCCGGCGCTATGGCGATTGAAGCCCGCGATCAAGCGCAGCAGCGTCGACTTGCCCGAGCCGGACGGGCCCAGCAGCGCAAAGAACTCGCCCGGCTCGATGTGGATGTTCACGTCTTTCAGCACTTCCGTCTTGCCATAGGACAGGCGGATGTTGCGGCACTCTACGCTGACCTTCTTCATGCGGATTCCCCTTCAGTGCGTGCCGGACGCTGGCGCGACTGCGCGCGCTCTACCAGCAGGTGCGATACATACGTGCCGATGGCCACCGCGGTCACCGCCAGCACGCCCAGCGCGGCGCCGGGCCCCCGGCCCGCCGCGCTTTGCATATACAGATAGATGCCGTAGCTCATGGGCGCCTGGCTGTCCTTGGTGACCAGCATGATGGTGGCCGACAATTCCACCGCCGCCGTCACGAAGCTGGTCACGAAGCCGGCCAGCATGCCGCCCGCCATCAAGGGCACGACGACACGGCGGATCGTGCTCATGCGGGTGGCGCCCAGCGATTGCGCGGCTTCCTCCAGCGACACGTTGATCTGCTGCAACGAGGCCACGCACGAGCGCAGCGCGTAGGGCAGGCGCCTGACCGAATACGCGATCATGATGATGATCCACGACGAGGTCAGCAACGTGCCGGTACCCGGCAGCTCGATGCCGCGAAACGTGCGCAGGAAACCGATTGCCAGCACGATGCCCGGTATCGCCAGCGCGGCCGACGCCATCAAGTCCAGCCACTGCCGCGCCGGCAACCGCGTGCGCAGCATCAGGTAGGCGATGGCGGTGCCAAGAATGACGTCCACCCCGGCCGCCAGACCGCAATAGAGCAAGGTGTTGGCGATCATGCCCTGCGATTCCGAGAACACCGCCGAGTAATGCGCCAGCGTGTAGCCATCCGGCAGCGGGGCGAAGCTCCAGACGCTGGCCAGCGACAGCAGCAGCACGCCCATGTGCGGCGACAGCACCAGCAGCAGCACCAGGATGATCCACCCATAGGCCAGCACGCTTTCCATTGGCCCCAGCTTGCGCTTCTGGATGGAGTTGCCGCCCTTTTGCAGGGTGGAATAATCGCGCCCCTTCAGCACGCGCGCCGACAGCCACAGCGCCAGAATCGAAAACGCGATCATGATGACGCTGATCACATAGCCCAGCGGATCTTCCAGCCCCACCTGCGTAATGCGCAGGTACGCTTGCGGCGCCAGCATGTTGGTGGTGCCCAGCACCAGCGGGGTGCCCAGGTCGTCGAACACCTTGACGAACACCAGCGACGCGCCGGCCACGTAGCCGGGCAGGGCCAGCGGGAAAATCACGCGGCGGAACAGGCGAAACCCGCGCGAGCCCAGGTTGAATGCGGCTTCTTCCATGGCGCCGTCGATGTTGCGCAACGCCACCACCAGGTTCATCAGGATGAACGGAAAGTAGTGCAGCGCTTCAACGAAGATGACGCCGTTCAAGCCTTCCATGAACGGGATCGTGAACCCGAACCAGTCGTTCAGCAGCAGGTTGACGCTGCCCGACCGCCCGAAGATCAGCTGCATCGCGACGGCGCCCACAAACGGCGGCATGATCAGCGGCAGCACGCCCAGCGTCTGGATGATCAGCGCACCGCGAAAATCGAAGCGCACCGTGAAGTACGCCAGTGGCACCGCGATCAGCGAGGCCAGCAGCGCCGACCAGCCCGCCACGTACAGGCTGTTGAAGAACGCTTCCTGCATTAGCGGCTGATTGAAGAAGGCGCCGAAGTGGCCCATCGTGAAACTGCCGTCGGCGTTCACGAAGGCGCTGTAGAAGACCGTGCCCACGGGCACGACAAGAAAAAGCAGCAGAAAGCCGAATACCAGCAGCGCCGTCAATACGGGGCCGGCGGGCAGGCGTGAGTGGCCCGAAGAATTCATCGAGATTCCCGAAATCGTTGCCAGGGGACGGCGCACCGGCCGTGTGACCGGTGCGGTTTGCTACGGGCGGTTAGCCACGGGCGGTTAGCTACGGGCGGTCAGCCACGGGCGGTTAGCCAGAGGCGGCTTACAGCGCGGCAGCCTGCTTGGCCAGCTTCACGGCTTCTTCGTAGTTGGCCTTGGACTTGCCGTTCCACTCGCCTTCCAGTTGCGTGATCTGCTGGTTGACCGCGGCGTCTTTCTTATTGCCCGCGAAGATCGCCAGGAAGGCCGGGTCGGCGGCCTTCTTGCCATCGACCAGCGGTGCCCAGGCAAGCTTGCGCGCCTGGGCCAGCAGCTCGGCCGCCTTGCCCGACTTGGCCTTGTCGCCCAGCTTGGCCTCGGCGTCGTAGATCGCCTTGGTGGCGGCCTGCAATTCCTTCAAGCGGAAAGTGACGGTTTGGTCATACAGCGATTGCACGACGTAATAGCGCGTCTGGGACAGGTCGGCGTTAAATTGCACCTTGCTGCGCTTGGCAATGTCCGCCGGGTCTGGATAGCCGGGCGGGATCTTGCCGGCAAGCGCGGAATACGGCAGCACCGGAAGACGCGAGATCTTCGGTTCCAGCAGCAGCTCCTGGCCGGCCTGGCTTAACGTGAAGGCGATGAACTTCTTGCCTTCCTCGGTATTTTTCGCGCCGTCGATCAAGGCGATGTTGGCCGGCACGATCGCGGTCTCGGACGGATAGACGAATTCCACGGGGAACTTCGAATACTTGCTGGACAGGCCAAAGAAGTCGATGACCGGGCCGGCGCCGAACTGGCCGTTGTTCACGCCGTCGGGCACGCCGAATGACCGTTCTGTCACCGCGCTGCTGTTGCCGGACATGCGCAGCAGGGTGTTCCAGCCGTCATCCCAGCCTTCGCCTTGCAGGATGGTCTCCACGGTCAAATGCATGGTGCCCGAGCGCGACGGCGACGTGATGCCCACGTGGCCAAACCACTTGGGCGACAGCAAATCCTTCCACTCCACGGGCGCGGGAATCTTGTGCGCCGCGATATAGCGCGTGTTGTAGACGATGCCGTAGCCGGCCAGCGCCTGGCCCAGGTACATGCCCGACGGATCGTTGATGGGATAGTTGCCCACCTTGTCCGGCACGTCTTTGTTCGCCACGTCGGACGATTTGGCGAGCAGCTTGTCGCGGCCCAGCACTTCGAAGGCGTCGGGCGCGCTGGCCCAGAACACTTCGGGGCGTTGGCCTGCGGGCGTTTCGCGCACATAGGCAATGCCCGACACGGTGTTCTTGTTCAGGATTTCCAGCGTGATGCCGGGGTTGGCCTTTTCAAACGCGGTCTTGTAGGCCTGCGTCAGGTCCTTCGGGAACGACGTGATCACCGTGACGGTGCCGGCCAGGGCAGGTGCCGAGCAGACGGCCAGCAGGGCGCCTGCAAGGGCGCCTGCAAGGGCGGTGCGCATTGCGTGCATGGTTTGTCTCCGTAGTTTTAATTTGTCTGGAGACAGTAATGTCTGGTCTGCAACGCGTCCAATCAGAAATTTTGATGCGGCTCATCAGCGTGGGGCCGTGATGGTGGCCCCCCGCTGATGACGCGCTGCGATCAAGCCGTGGTGGATACGCCGCCGCCCGATGCGCCGGCCGCGGCGCTGGCCATGGCCGCCTTGGCCTGCTGGACCAGCACCTGCTGGATCTGGCCTTGGATCTGCATGGCCTGGCCGTTCAGCGCTTGAAGCTGCTGTGCCTTCATCTCGTCCGACATGCCGCTGGCCTGCACCTTGGCGATCTGATCCATGATGCGCTTGAGCTGCTTTTGCAGCTCTTTGATCTGACGCGTGAATTCGTCGTCGTTACCGGTGTCTTCCGAGGCCTTGGTGCCCCCAACGCTCTGCGCCCCAGCGTTGTTGACGCGGATCTTGCCGTCGGGGGTGACCGTGGTCGCCTCCCCGCCCGCGGGATCCTTCGCTTCCTTATTGGCTTGAATCTTCTGGACCCACAGGTCGGCCAAACTGCCGATCCGGGATGAGCCGCCGAGGGAATTGATAGCCATGATGTCTCCTGGTACTTGGGGGGAATTGCGGGGCGTTCAACTAATGAACGGCATTGGGCAAGCGCAACTTAAACATTGCCGCCTTTTCGTGGCCCCCTTTACACTGGCGCCCGCTTACCCCGACACCTTATTTGGGATATCCATGTCCAATTCCTATTTCCCGCGTTGGCGCCTGGCGGACGACGCTGAACCCGGCGTCATTATTGCGCCCGACGAACGGCTGTCCTGGCCCAAGAACATCGCCATGGGCGCGCAGCACGTCGTGGCCATGTTCGGCTCGACGGTGCTGGCGCCGTTGCTGATGGGCTTTGATCCCAACGTGGCGATCTTGATGTCCGGCATCGGCACGCTGATCTTCTTCCTGTTTGTCGGCGGCCGGGTGCCCAGCTACCTGGGGTCCAGCTTCGCTTTCATCGGCGGCGTGATCGCGGTCACCGGCTACGCGGGTGGTGGCGCCAACGCCAACATCGGCGTGGCGCTGGGCGCCATCATCGCGTGTGGCCTGGCCTATACGCTGATCGGGGTGATCGTGTGGATCGTCAATGCGCGCTCGGGCAGCGGCGCCAACTGGATCGATGCCTTGATGCCGCCTGTCGTCACGGGCGCGGTGGTTGCGGTGATCGGCTTGAATCTGGCGCCCATCGCGGCCAAGGGTGCGATGGGCGCGTCGGGTTTTGACACGTTCATGGCGCTGGTCACCATTGTTTGCGTCGGCGGCATCGCCGTCTACACCAAGGGCATGGTCCAGCGCCTGTTGATCCTGGTCGGGCTGATCCTGGCGTGCGTGGTGTACGCCGTGCTGGCCAACGGCATGGGGCTGGGCAAGCCCATCGACTTTTCGGGCGTGGCCGCCGCGGCCTGGATCGGCTTGCCGCATTTTGCCGCTCCGGTCTTCAAGGCCGAGGCCATGGGCCTGATCGTGCCGGTCGCCATCATCCTGGTCGCCGAAAACCTGGGGCACGTGAAGGCCGTCAGCGCGATGACGGGCCAGGACTTGGACCGCTATCTGGGCCGCGCCTTCGTGGGCGACGGCGTGGCAACCATGGTGTCGGGCGCGGTGGGCGGCACGGGCGTCACGACCTACGCCGAGAACATCGGGGTCATGGCGGTTACCCGCATCTATTCCACGCTGGTCTTCGTCGTGGCCGCGCTGATCGCCGTCGTGCTGGGCTTTTCGCCTAAGTTCGGCGCGCTGATCCAGACGATTCCCGGGCCGGTGTTGGGCGGCATGTCGGTGGTGGTGTTCGGCCTGATCGCCATTGCGGGCGCGCGAATCTGGGTGGTCAACCAGGTGGATTTCAGCGACAACCGCAATCTGATTGTCGCCGCCGTCACCTTGGTGCTGGGCGCGGGCGACTTCACCATCAAGATCGGTGACTTCATGCTGGGCGGGATCGGCACCGCCACGTTCGGCGCCATCCTCCTGTATGCGCTGCTGCGCCGTCGGAAGCCGGGGCCGGTGGTCTAGAAGTGGGGTGGCCGGGTCGTGGCCCCGGTCGGTGATCTGGCCGGTATCTGGCAGGCGCCGCGCCAGGCTCGATGACAAAATACTATTGAATAGTATCTTTTTGGTCACAGCCCTTCGCGATCGTCAAGCCAGCCCGCGCCGCCTTGAGGGATTTTTGACGAAATAGCCGTTTTTGGCGGGTTACAGCCCCGAAATGCGTGCAAAAGCACGTTTTCCGGGGTGGCTTGCAATTCCGGTGGAGTTTGCCCACAATATGACTTTGATTGCCCCGGTTCCGACCCGAGCCGGGGTTTTGTTTTGGTCGTCCGCGCCGCTAGCTTCGTGTCAAATCTTGCACCGACAGCGGGTGCGCGCCAGGGTAACGACCTTCACCGAGAACGCTCCGTCGGGGCGTTTTTCTACTTTTTGTTTGGGAAACGACATGTCTGCCATTCCTTTGACCGTGCGCGGGGCCGAGCGCTTGCAAGAAGAGCTCCAGCGGCTGAAAACCGTGGAACGTCCTGCCGTTATCAACGCCATCGCCGAAGCGCGAGCGCAGGGCGATCTGTCGGAAAACGCCGAATATGACGCTGCTCGCGAGCGCCAAGGCTTTATCGAAGGCCGGATTGCCGAACTTGAAGGCACGCTTTCCAACGCCCACCTGATCGATCCGACTTCGCTGGATGCCGAAGGCCGCGCCGTGTTTGGCGCTACCGTGGATATCGAAGACCTGGATTCGGGTGACCGCGTGACGTACCAGATCGTCGGTGACGTCGAGGCCGACATCAAGGCCAATCTGATTTCCGTATCCAGCCCGGTGGCGCGTGCGCTGATCGGCAAAAGCGAAGGCGACGTGGTCGAGGTCAAGGCCCCGGCTGGCGTTCGCGAATATGAAGTTCTGGGCGTGCGTTACATCTAACGCGATCGCCTTGGCGGTACACTGTCAAAACGCCATAGCTTGAAGCCTGCGTTAGGCTGGCTGCCCGCGGTACCTACGCGGATCGCTATGGTGGACCGGGCGCGTAAAGCGCCCGTTTTTGTGCCCGGCCTTATTTTTTTGCTGTCTTGCGGCTGGTGCCGCTGCGTGCTCCGGCCCGCAGGCTCAGCGCACTGCCGGCGCGGCGGGGAATGCCGTGGCCGCTGGCGGTAGGTCGCTTGTTGCTGGGGCGCATGGGCTTGCCGTTCTTGTTGAGCTGGTCTTGCGGCACGAAGCGGGCCTTGGCCGGCTTGGGCTCTTCGGACTCGCTACGGCGCGGACGCTTGGCCAGGCTCTTGCCTTCGGCGGCCAGCTTCTTCGGCGTGTAGGGTTCGGAAGCGCGGCGCTTGGCAGGAGCCACGGGCTCCATAGCAGCCAGCGCGGCGGGCTTGACGTTGCCGGCCAGGGGGCGGAACAGAATCAGCGTCTTGCCCAGGTGGTGCACCGGGGCGCAAGACAGGGTGTCGCAGATCGTCGACAACATGGTCTCGCGGGCCTCGCGGTCATCGCCGCCGGCGCGTACCTTGATGAGGCCATGAGAAGCCAGTGCCAGGTCGATTTCCTTGAGCACGGCTTCGGTCAGGCCATTGTCGCCAATCAGGACGACGGGGCGCAGAGGGTGAGCGGCGGAGCGAAGGTCGCTGCGCTCACGAGAGGTAAGTTCTAATATAGGCATGCGTGGAATTGTACGGTAATGGCCAAGAATAAATTCTCTAAAGACTGGATTCACCAGCACATCAACGATCCCTATGTGAAGCTGGCGCAACAGAAGGGCTATCGCGCCCGTGCCGCCTTCAAGCTGATCGAGATCCTGGACACTGAAAAGCTGATGCGCCGGGGCGACCTGGTCATTGACCTGGGCTCGGCCCCGGGCAGCTGGTCCCAAGTGGCGCGCGAGCGCCTGGCCGGGCCGGGCGGCGTCGTGGACGGACGTATTATTGCGCTGGATCTGCTTCCCATGGAGCCGGTGGCCGGGGTGGAATTCATCCAGGGCGACTTCCGCGACGATGACGTTCTGAAACAATTGGAAGACATGGTCGGATCTCGCGCCGTAGACCTTGTAATCTCGGATATGGCCCCCAACTTGTCAGGCGTGGGTAGTGCCGACTCCGCGCGCATTCAGCATGTGTGCGAGCTGGCGATGGAGTTTTCCCGCGCTCATCTCAAGCCCAATGGGGCGCTGATCGTCAAGGCCTTCCACGGCAGCGGTTTTTCGCAGATCGTGCAGTCCTTCAAGCAGCACTTCAAGCGTGTAGTCGAGCGCAAACCAAAGGCGTCTCGGGATAAATCCTCGGAAACCTTTCTGGTTGCCCGCGATCTGAAGTAACCCGGGCCGGGGCATGCTGCCTTGGAACCCCAAAGAACTTACCTGCTTGCCGAGACAACGACCACCATAACGACAAATCAGACGTAACTACACGGACCCCAGGGATCCCAGGACGCAATCGGGTCCAACAGGGTAGAATGGGCTATTGACATACTTGTGACTGTGCCATATGCGGGTGCGCGGTTGCCGGTCGGAATCGAAAGCAGGAGATCGACCTTGAATAATTCATTTTCGAAAGTCGCTGTCTGGATGGTGATAGCCCTGGTGCTGTTCACCGTCTTCAAACAGTTCGACGGACGCGCTCAGACCCAGGACGGCGTGACCTACACGCAGTTCATGGACGACGCCAAGGCGGGACGTATCCGCAAGGTCGACGTTCAGGGCGAGGTGCTGTACGTCACCCCGGACGCGGGCCGCGCCTATACGCTGACTTCGCCCGGCGACCTCTGGATGGTCTCCGATCTGCTGAAGTACGGCGTCCAGGTCTCTGGCAAGCCGCGTGAAGAGCAATCGCTCCTGATGAGCATCTTCGTGTCGTGGTTCCCCATGCTGCTGTTGATCGGCGTATGGGTTTTCTTCATGCGACAGATGCAGGGCGGCGGTAAGGGCGGAGCCTTCAGCTTCGGCAAATCGCGCGCTCGCATGCTCGACGAAAACACCAATCAAATCACCTTTGCCGACGTTGCCGGCTGCGATGAAGCCAAGGAAGACGTCCAGGAACTGGTCGACTTCCTGCGCGACCCCAGCAAGTTTCAAAAGCTGGGCGGCCGCATTCCCCGTGGCGTGCTGATGGTAGGCTCGCCGGGTACCGGCAAGACGCTGCTGGCCAAGGCCATCGCCGGCGAAGCCAAGGTACCGTTCTTTAGCATCTCGGGTTCGGACTTCGTTGAAATGTTCGTCGGCGTGGGCGCGGCCCGTGTCCGCGACATGTTCGAAAACGCCAAGAAGCACGCGCCTTGCATCATCTTCATCGACGAAATCGATGCAGTGGGCCGTCAGCGCGGCGCCGGCCTGGGTGGTGGCAACGACGAACGCGAACAAACGCTGAACCAGATGCTGGTTGAAATGGACGGCTTTGAATCCGGCCAGGGCGTCATCGTGATCGCCGCAACCAACCGTCCCGACGTGCTTGATCCGGCGCTGCTGCGTCCGGGCCGTTTCGACCGTCAAGTCGTGGTGCCGCTGCCCGATATCCGTGGCCGCGAGCAAATCCTGAAAGTCCATATGCGCAAGGTTCCGCTGTCGCCTAACGTCGACGCGACCATCCTGGCGCGCGGCTGCCCCGGTTTCTCGGGCGCCGACCTGGCCAACCTGGTCAACGAAGCCGCGCTGTTCGCCGCCCGCCGCAATGGCCGCACGGTGGATATGTCCGACTTCGAAAAGGCCAAGGACAAGATCATCATGGGCGCCGAGCGCCGCTCGATCGTCATGCCCGAAGAGGAACGCAAGAACACCGCGTACCACGAGTCCGGCCACGCGATCGTTGCCCGCCTGCTGCCCAAGACTGACCCGGTCCACAAGGTCACCATCATTCCGCGCGGCCGTGCGCTGGGCGTGACGATGCAGTTGCCGGAAACCGACCGCTACAGCATGGACAAGGGCCGCTTGCTGTCCACCATCGCCGTGCTGTTCGGTGGCCGTATCGCCGAAGAACTGTTCATGGACCAGATGACGACGGGCGCCTCGAACGACTTCGAACGCGCCACCGCCATCGCCCGCGACATCGTCACCCGCTACGGCATGACGGACGAGCTGGGCCCGATGGTCTATGCCGAGAACGAAGGCGAAGTGTTCCTGGGCCGCAGCGTCACCAAGACGACGCACATGTCCGAAGCCACCATGCAGAAGGTGGACACCGAGATCCGCCGCATCATCGACGAGCAATACCAAGTTGCGCGCAAGATCCTGGAAGACAATCGCGACAAGGTCGAAGTCATGACGGCCGCGCTGCTCGAATGGGAAACCATCGACGCCGACCAGATCAACGACATCATCGAGGGCCGTCCTCCGCGTCCCCCGAAAACGCCGCAAGGTCCGTCGGATTCGACGGACACGCCGCCCAGCACCGGGCTGGCGGCTGGCGGCAGCACGGCTGCAGCAGTCTGAGGTTTTTTGTCCTGAGTTATGGCAAATAACTTCCTTTGCGGGCGCTTCGAGTTTGATCTCGAGCGCCCGCTTGTCATGGGTATCGTCAATGTCACGCCGGACTCGTTTTCCGACGGCGGCCAGCACGACGATACGGATTCCGCGGTGGCGCACGCGCGCCAACTGATCGAAGAAGGCGCCCAGATCCTTGACCTGGGCGGCGAATCGACGCGGCCGGGCGCCGACCCGGTGTCCATCACGGACGAGCTTGATAGGCTGTTGCCCGTGATCGAGGCCCTGCGAGATTGCGGCGTGCCGCTGTCCATCGACACCTTCAAGCCCGAAGTCATGCGCGCCACGCTCGATGCGGGGGCCGACATGATCAACGACATCTATGGCTTCAGACAGCCCGGCGCCATCGAGGCGGTAGCGCAATCGCGCTGCGGGCTGTGCGTGATGCACATGAAGGGCGAGCCTCGCACCATGCAGGCCGCGCCCCCCGAATACACCGACCTGATCGGTGAAATCGGACTTTTCCTAGGTTCGCGCGCGCAGAAGCTGCGTGCCGCCTGGGTTGACCCCCGCCGTATCGTGCTGGACCCGGGTTTCGGCTTCGGCAAGACGGCAGACCAGAATTTCCAGTTGCTGCGTCGGCTGTCCAGCTTGCGCAGCGGTGGCTATCCATTGCTGATCGGCCTGTCGCGTAAAAACATGATCGGGCAGGCCACGGGCCGACCGGTCGGCGACCGGCTGCCCGGCAGCATCGCCGCAGCGCTTGCCTGCGTGTCGCGGGGCGCCTCCATCGTGCGTGTGCACGATGTTGCCGCCACCGTTGATGCCCTTAAGGTATGGCATGCGGCCGAACAAGGAGCAATCAGTTCATGAGTCAACGCAAGTATTTCGGCACCGATGGGGTGCGCGGTGAAGTAGGCGGCCCGGTCATCAATGCCGAGTTCGCCCTGCGCCTGGGTTATGCGGCCGGCCGTGTGCTGGCGCGCGAGCACGCCGGACGCGGCGGCAGCCGCCCGCAAGTGGTCATCGGCAAGGACACGCGCATTTCCGGCTACATGCTGGAATCCGCGCTGGAAGCCGGTTTGTCGGCTGCGGGCATCGACGTGCTGCTTGCCGGCCCGATCCCGACGCCGGCCGTTGCGTACCTGACCCGCGCGCTGCGCCTGGTGGCCGGCATCGTGATCAGTGCTTCCCACAATCCGTACCAGGACAACGGCATCAAGTTTTTCTCGGCGCAGGGCATGAAGCTGCCGGACGAAATCGAAGCCGCCATCGAAGCCGCGCTGGACGAGCCGCTGGGTTGCGTCAGCTCTGAAGGCCTGGGCCGCGCCCGCCGCATGTCGGACTCGCAGGGCCGCTACATTGAATTCTGCAAGAGCACCTTCCCCAACGACCTGGACTTGAACGGGATGAAGATCGTGGTAGACGCCGCCCATGGCGCCGCCTACAACATCGCCCCCCATGTGTTCCGCGAACTGGGCGCCGAAGTGCATGCCATCGGCGTGCATCCGGACGGCTTCAACATCAACAAGGGCGTGGGCGCGCTGCACCCCGAGTCCCTGGCCAAGGAAGTGCAGGCGCGTGGCGCGCATCTGGGCGTTGCCCTGGACGGCGACGCCGACCGTCTGCAAGTGGTTGATGGCGAAGGCCGCATCTACAACGGCGACGAATTGCTTTACGCCATCGTCCGCGAGCGCATGCAGCGCGGCAAGGTCGACGGCGTGGTGGGCACGCTGATGACCAACTTCGGTTTCGAGCGCGAAATGCAGCGCCTGGGCGTTGGTTTCGAGCGCGCCAACGTGGGCGACCGCTACGTGCTGGAACAGATGCAGGCGCGCGGCTGGCAGTACGGCGGCGAAAGCTCGGGCCACCTGCTGTGCCTGGATTGCCACTCCACGGGCGACGGCATCATCGCCGCCCTGCAGGTGCTGACTGCCTTGCGTCGCGGCAATACGACGATGGCCGAGTGGGTGCGCGACCTGCGCATGTACCCGCAGAAGATGATCAACGTGCCGTTGACCCCGGGGCAGGACTGGAAAACCCACCCCGGCCTGACCGCCGCCCGTGCCGCCGTCGAGGCCGAACTGAACGGCCGTGGCCGCATCCTGATCCGCGCATCGGGCACTGAACCGAAGCTTCGCCTGATGGTCGAAGCTGAAGATGAATCCCTTGCCGTTTCCTCCGCAGAGAAGCTCGCCGCCAGCCTGGCCTGAGCCCGGCCCAGCCGCTTTAGAAAAAGCCATCCACCGAGTCTCGGTGGGTGGCTTTTCTGCATTCGGGTTTGGTATTGAATTGTAAAGTTTTGTCGAGATTCGCCTAAAGTTGACCCATCTCCCCCGAACTAAACTTCATAGTCACGTAACATATTGGTCAAGTCTTTGACATACAGGGCGTCCAAACTGACCGGACTCTCTAGGAGCTACGCGCAATGCTGGAATTAGCACGCACCACCCCAAGCCGTAAACCCGCCGAACCCTGGATGGGCAACTCCCCGAAAGTGTTGGCGGTAGGCCTGGCGCGCACGGCTGAAGAAATCGAGCAGATCCAACGTCTGCGCTACGACGTCTTCACCGAGGACATGGGCGCGGTGTTTCCCGACGCGCATGACGGTATCGAGCATGACCGCTTCGACCCCTATTGCGAACATCTGATGGTGCGCGAAATGGATACGGGCCGCGTCGTCGGCACCTATCGCATCCTGACGCCGGAAAAAGCGCGGGAAGCCGGCGGCTACTACGCGCAGTCGGAGTTCGATCTTTCCGGGCTGGGCCCGATTCGCGACCAGCTGGTTGAAGTCGGCCGCTCGTGCACCCATTCCGACTACCGCAACGGCGCGGTGATCATGCTGCTGTGGTCCGGCCTGACGGAATACCTGCGACGCGGCGGCTACGAATACGTGCTGGGCTGCGCCAGCGTCAGCCTGCGCGATGACGGTGTGACCGCCGCCGAAGTGTGGCGCACGATCATGCCGCAACTGCCCCAAAGCGGTGATCCCCACGTGACCCCGCTGCACCGTTACCCGGTTGAAAAGCTGAACAGCACGCTGCCGGCCCGCGTGCCGCCACTGATCAAGGGGTATCTGAAGCTGGGCGCCAAGGTCTGTGGCGAACCCGCCTGGGACCCGGACTTCAACGCCGCCGACTTCCCGGTGCTGCTGAAAATGGAGCGCATGGACGAGCGCTATCGCCGCCACTTCGGGCTGGACCAGCCCGCGGCCCTGAACGGCCAGCGCTGATCATCATGCGCCGCCTGTTCCGCCGAATGAAAATCAGATTGATACGGCGGGCCACGCGGCCTTTGCGGCTTGAACTCAAGCAGCTGCGCCGTCAGACGGATCTGTCTTTGTTTTAAAAAAGGGCAATGGCGCCAGCGCCATTGCCCTTTTTGTTGCCAACGCGCCGGAATTGCGCTGTCAGAATTCCAGCACTTCGAACGAAAAGCCCACCTTGTTCCATTCGGCTTCTTCCGCACGCAGCGTGAAGTCGCTTAAGGGGTGTTGCGCCAGCCATTCCCGGTTGACCCGGACCACGATAGAGTTTTCGCGCACCGACGCGGTCAGCGGCAGCGGTTCGATTTCGCCACGGCGGCGGAACAGCAATACCGCCAGGCGCAGGCTCAGGATGGCTTTCCATTGCGGCCGCGTGCGGATCAGCGGTTCCAGCTTGGTCAACTTGCCTTGATGGCCCAGGGCCAGTAGCGCCAGCAACTGCTGGTCGGCGCGCGAGAAGCCCGGCATGTCGGCGTTTTCAAGCACGTACGCCGTGTGCTTGTGATACGCGTTGTGCGCAATCGACAGGCCCACTTCGTGCAAGTCCGCCGCCCAGCCCAACGCCGGCCGAAGTTCGGCGCGTTCCGGGCCTTCGGGGAACATGGCGTCGAACAGCGTCAGCGCCGCGTGGCGCACGCGCCGCGCCTGGTTGACGTCGACGTGATAGCGCTTCATGAACTGGCGTACCGATTCGTCGCGCTTGTCGTGCTCGTCGTCGCGGCCCAGCAGGTCGTACAGCACGCCCAGGCGCAATGCGCCGTCACCCGTGTGCATGACGTCGATGCCAAGCTCATCGAACAGCGCGGTCATGATGGCCAGCCCGCCGGGCAGCACATCGGAACGCTCGATCTTGATGCCCGGCAGCTCTGACGGGATGACGCGGCCCGAACGCACGATGCGGTCTTTCAGCTTGGCCAGCCCGGCGCGCGTGATGCCGCGATCGGAAAAGCGGCTTTCGGTCAGGATGGCGAACAGGGCCTTGGCGGTGCCGGACGAGCCATAGGCCTCTTTCCAGCCCATCTTGCGGTACTGCTTGGCGATGACTTCGATTTCGCGTCGCGCTGCCAGCTCGGCCTGCTTCATCTGGTGCGCATCGACCACGCCATCCGAGAAAAACTGGCGGCTGTAGCTGACGCAGCCCATGTACAACGAGGACATCAGGGCAGGCTCGTGGCCCTTGCCGATGATGACTTCGGTGGACCCGCCGCCAATGTCGATGACCAGGCGCTTGTTGGGCGATGGGGGCAGGGTGTGGACCACGCCCGAGAAGATCAGGCGGGCTTCTTCACGGCCGGCGATGACTTCAATGGGAAAGCCAAGCGCGGCTTCCGCGCGCGGCAGGAAATCCCGCGTGTTGCGCGCGACGCGAAACGTATTGGTGGCAACCGCGCGTACCCGGTTGGGGTGGAAGCTGCGCAGGCGGTCGCCAAAACGCTCCAGGACGGCGATGGCGCGCTCGATGGCGTCGTCGCCCAAGCGTTTCTCGGCATCCAGGCCGGCGGCAAGCCGGACGGTTTCCTTGAGACGATCGATCTGGTAAATCTGGGGCGTACCGTCCTGTTGAACGATGCGTCCGATGGAGAGGCGAAAGCTGTTGGACCCGAGGTCCACCGCGGCCAGAAGTTGATCCATGCGGCTCGTAATATAGGCTTTGAGGTGGCCTGATTATAGAGACCCCATGTGACAGTGCCTTGAGATTCGGGTTTTCGCTTATGGATCATGGGCTTGGCCGAATAATCCGGTTGCGCTATATGTCCCGATTTTGACGTACGCTACGGTTTTGCACTTGTGTCATAGAACCGTCACTCTTTTGCAGTAAAACTCCACGCTCTGTTCCCAACGTATGGAATCCGGTATGCCCACACGCCCGCCCGGCGAGCCCTTGCTCATGAATCGTGAGTTGTCGCTGCTCAAATTCAACGAACGCGTGCTTGCGATGGCGGAAGATCCGAAAACGCCGCTGCTAGAGCGCCTGCGGTACGTGTGTATCGTCAGCTCGAACCTGGACGAGTTCTTTGAAATCCGGATTTCCAGCTTGAAAGAGCAGCAGCGCCAGTCGCCGAACCTGGTCGGCCCTGATGGCATGACGCCCGATCAGGCGTTTGAAAACGTCCAGCAGGCCGTGCACGAGCTGGTGGCGCGGCAATACAACCTGCTTAACGACGCCATCCTGCCGGCCATGCAGTCCGAGGGCATCACCCTGCATCACGCGTCCGAATGGAATGCCGAGCAGCAGCAATGGGCGCGCGACGTCTTCAACCGCGATGTGATGCCGCTGCTGACCCCCATCGGGCTGGACCCGGCGCATCCGTTTCCTCGTGTCTACAACAAGAGCCTGAATTTCATTGTGTCGCTGGCCGGCGCCGACGCCTTCGGGCGTCAGGCGTCGATTGCCGTGGTGCAGGCGCCGCGCGCGCTGCCGCGCCTGATCAAGATGCCGCCCGAACTCTCCGGCCATCCGGAAGGCTTCATCTTGCTGACGTCGCTGCTGCGCGCCTTCGTGGGCGAACTGTTTCCCGGCCTGGAAATGCTGGGCTGCTACCAATGGCGCGTGACCCGCAACAGCGACCTGTTCGTGGACGAGGAAGAAGTCACCAACCTGCGCCACGCCCTGCAAGGCGAGTTGTCGCAACGCAATTTCGGCGCCGCCGTGCGCCTGGAAATCGACAAACTGACGCCGGTGGAACTGGAGACCTTTCTTCAGCGCGAATTCTCGCTAAAGGCCGAAGACACGTACCGCGTTCCCGGGCCGGTGAACCTGTCGCGTCTGATGCAGCTGTGCAATTCCGATCTGCGGCCCGACCTGCTGTTCCCGGAATACCGCGCGCCCGTGCCTGCGCCTTTTGACAAGGTGGGCGACAAACCACAAGACCTGTTCGACGCAGTGGCCCAGCAGGACCGCCTGCTGCACCACCCGTACCAGTCGTTTCAGCCGGTCATTGATTTCCTGACGGCGGCGGCGCTGGACCCCGACGTCATGGCCATCAAGCAGACCATCTACCGCACCGGTGAAGACTCCGAGCTGATGAAGATCCTGCTGGCGGCGGCGCGCGCCGGCAAGGAAGTGACGGTGGTGGTGGAATTGATGGCGCGCTTTGACGAGCAGACCAACATCAACTGGGCGTCCAAGCTGGAAGAGGTGGGGGCGCATGTGGTCTATGGCGTCGTGGCCCACAAAACGCACGCGAAGATGGCCGTGGTGCTGCGCCGCGAAAAAGGCCGCCTGCGCCGATATGCGCACCTGGGCACCGGCAACTACCACCCGCGCACCGCGCGTCTGTACACGGACTTCGGCCTGCTGACGGCCGACCCGAAATTGTGCGAGGACATGGACAAGGTCTTCGCGCAGCTGACGGGCCTGGGCGCGCGCCGGTCGCTGAAGGCGCTGATGCAATCGCCCTTCACCATGCACGACGGGATGGTGGCGCTGATACGCGCCGAGGCCCGCGCGGCCAAGGCGGGCAAGCGCGCCCGCATCATGGCCAAGATGAATTCGCTGCTGGAAGAGCAGATCATCGAAGAGCTCTACAAGGCCAGCCAGGCGGGCGTGAAGATTGACCTGATCGTGCGGGGCGTGTGCGCGCTGCGGGCCGGCGTGCCGGAACTGTCCGAGAATATCCGCGTGCGGTCCATTGTGGGACGCTTCCTGGAGCATTCCCGCGTCTTCTATTTCTACGCCGATGGCGAGGAAACGGTGTATCTGTCGTCGGCCGACTGGATGGACCGCAATTTCTTCCGCCGGGTTGAAATCGCGTTCCCGGTCTACGACAAGGCGTTGAAGAAACGCGTCATCGACGAGGCGTTCACCTATGCGCTGCGCGATAACCAATTGGCATGGCAGCAGCGGCCCGATGGTGATTACACCCGGGTAAAAAGCCGGCGCGAGCCCTTCAATCTGCATCAATACCTGATTGAAAAGCTGGGCGTGTAGCGTCCGTTCCGACCACAGCGCTTTTGCCTTAACGAACGCGGCCGCCCCGGTATTTCCGGGGCGGCCGCGACGTTTTTAGCGGGGCGCAAAGCGATTGATGAAGCGTATGTGACTGTCACTATCTTGTCACGTTGGGCCCCTAAGATGCGAGGGTCGCTGAAAGACAGGCACTAGAAAAAGCCTGACTAGACTCCTTTAACGAGCACAGAAGGAACCCTGATGTTCAAACGTGTCTTCAAACAAGTTTCCGTGGGCGTTGCGCTGAGCGCCGCCGTTTTCGCCGTCCAGGCCGCCGATGTGACCGGCGCGGGCGCATCGTTCCCGTACCCGATCTACGCCAAGTGGGCGTCGGACTACAAGGCAGCCACCAACAACGCGATCAACTACCAGTCGATCGGTTCGGGCGGCGGCCAACAGCAGATCATCGCCAAGACCGTCGATTTCGGCGCCTCGGACGATCCCATGAAGGCGGCTGACCTGGAAAAGAACGGCCTGCTGCAATTCCCGGCCGTGATCGGTGGCACTGTGGCCGTCGTGAACATCGACGGCGTGGAACCGGGCAAGCTGAAGCTGTCGGGCGCCGTGCTGGCCGACATCTTCCTGGGCAAGATCAAGAAGTGGGACGACAACGCCATCAAGGCGCTGAACCCGGACGTCAAGCTGCCGTCGGCCGACATCATCGTCGTGCACCGTTCGGACGGCTCGGGCACCACCTTCGGCTGGACCAACTACCTGTCCAAGGTGTCGGCTGACTGGAAGTCGCAAGTCGGTGAAGGCAAGGCCGTCAAGTGGCCCACCGGCCAGGGTGGCAAGGGCAACGAAGGCGTCGCCGCCTACGTCGGCCAGCTGAAGAACTCGATCGGCTATGTGGAATACGCCTACGCCAAGCAAAACAAGCTGGCCTGGACGCAACTGCAGAACAAGGCCGGCAAGTTCGTCCAGCCCGAGCAAAAGGCGTTCGCTGCCGCGGCCGCCAACGCCGACTGGAAGGGCGCGCCGGGCATGGGCGTGGTCCTGACCGACGAGCCGGGCGCCGATTCGTGGCCCGTTACCGCCGCCACGTTCATCCTGGTGCACAAGTCGCAAGCCAAGCCGGCGCAAGGCAAGGCCGTGTTGGAATTCTTTGACTGGGCGTTCAAGAACGGCGCCAAGTCGGCCGAAGCCATGGACTACGTGCCGCTGCCGGAAGCCGTGACCAAGGAAATCCGCGCCGCCTGGGGCGAAGTCAAGTCGGCCGACGGCACCCCCGTCTGGAAGTAAACCGGGGACAGCGCGCAAGATTGGCGTCTGACCTGCCTTGGGCACGGCCTGACGCTTCCCTGCCACGCGCTTGACCCGACGGCGACCGCCCCGGAAATCTTGGCCACCAAGAGACCCGGGGCGGCTCGCCCCAGCAGTTCCCGTTTCCACCCAGGTCATCTAAGGAAAGTCCATCCATGAGCGCGGTAATGGATAATAGTGTGCCGCTTTCGCCCAGCGTGGCGGACTCCGTGACTACCGGCACGCCTTCGCCTATGAAGCAAAATAAAAACGCGCTGATGGATGCGCTGTTCAAGAATCTGACCCGCCTGTTCGCCTTCCTGGTGTTCATCCTGCTGGCGGCGATTCTGGTATCCCTGATCTACGGCAGCCGCGAATCGCTGGCCAAATACGGCTTGTCGTTCCTGTGGCTTAACGATTGGGACCCGGTCAACCAGAACTACGGCGCCGTGGTGCCCATCATCGGCACCTTGCTGACGTCGGCCATCGCCCTGATCATCGCCGTGCCGGTTTCCTTCGGCATCGCCATCTTCCTGACCGAACTGTCGCCGACCTGGCTGCGTCGCCCGCTGGGCACCGCCGTCGAAATGTTGGCTGCCATTCCGTCCATCATCTACGGCATGTGGGGGCTGTTTGTCTTCGTGCCGGTATTCCAGCAGTACGTGCAGCCGTTCCTGATCGCCACGCTGGGCAACGTGCCCGTCATCGGCGGGCTGTTTGCCGGGCCGCCTTTTGGCATCGGCATCTTCACCGCCGGCCTGATCCTGTCGATCATGATCATCCCGTTCATCGCCGCCGTGATGCGCGACGTGTTCGAGCTGGTGCCCGCGATGCTGAAGGAATCCGCCTACGGGCTGGGCAGCACGACCTGGGAAGTGATGTGGCGCGTGGTGCTGCCCTTCACCAAGTCGGGCGTCATCGGCGGCATCATGCTGGGCCTGGGCCGCGCCCTGGGCGAGACGATGGCCGTGACGTTCGTGATCGGCAACGCGTTCAAATGGTCGGGCTCGCTGTTCTCGCCGGGCAACTCGATTGCTTCCGCGCTGGCCAATGAATTCAACGAAGCAGGCGGCATCCAGAAGTCGGCGTTGCTGGAACTGGGCTTGATCCTGTTCCTGATCACGACCATCGTGCTGGCCCTGGCCAAGGTGCTGCTGGTACGCCTTTCCGCCGGCGAAGGCCGTAAGACCTGACGCGCCGCGAGCACAAGGAAAAGATCATGGCTGTCTCCGTACTCAATATGCAGAATGGCGTCTACCGGCGCCGCCGCATCCTCAACCGCATCATGCTGACGGTGTCGCTGGGCACGCTGGTGTTCGGCTTGTTCTGGCTGTTCTGGATCATCCTGACGCTGCTGACCAAGGGCGCGCCCGCGCTGTCGTACACGCTGTTCACCGAAATCACGCCGCCGCCCGGGCAAACCGGTGGCCTGATCAACGCCATCTTCGGCAGCGTGGTGATGGCGGGCGTAGGCACGCTGATCGGCACGCCGGTTGGCATCCTGGCCGGCACCTACCTGGCGGAATACGGTCAGCGCGGCTGGCTGGCGCCTGCCACGCGATTTTTGAACGACGTGCTGCTGTCGGCGCCGTCCATCATCATCGGCTTGTTCATCTACGCCGTGTACGTGGCGCAGGTGGGCCATTACTCGGGTTGGGCCGGCGCGCTGGCCTTGTCCATCCTGGTGATTCCGGTGGTGGTGCGCACCACCGACAACATGCTGCTACTGGTGCCCAACAGCCTGCGCGAAGCCGCGGCGGCGCTGGGCTGCCCCAAGTGGCGCATGATCACGCTGGTGTGCTATCGCGCCGCCAAGACCGGCATCATCACCGGCGTGCTGCTGGCCATTGCCCGGATTTCCGGCGAGACCGCGCCGCTGCTGTTCACGGCGCTGTCCAACCAGTTCATGTCGTTCAACATGAACGCGCCGATGGCCAACCTGCCCGTCGTCATCTACCAATACGCCGCCAGCCCCTTCAAGGACTGGAACGACCTGGCCTGGGCCGGCGCCACGCTGATTACGCTACTGGTGCTGGGCATCAACATCATTGCCCGCAACATGTTCCGCAAGTAAAGATCGCTTTGCCGGCGCGCGTGGCGCGCCGGAGCCAAGGGAAAAGAAATGGAAAACACCGCTACCGCCGTCAAGAACAAGATCGAGGTCAAGAACCTGAACTTCTACTACGGCAAGTTCCATGCGATCCGCAATGTGAACATGTCGATCCAGGAGAAGAAGGTCACCGCCTTCATCGGCCCGTCGGGCTGCGGCAAGTCCACGCTGTTGCGCACGTTCAACCGCATGTTCGAGCTGTACCCGGGCCAGCGCGCCGAAGGCGAAATCATCCTGGACGGCGAGAACCTGCTGACGGCCAAGACGGATATCTCGCTGATCCGCGCCAAGGTCGGCATGGTGTTCCAGAAGCCCACGCCGTTTCCCATGAGCATCTACGACAACATCGCGTTCGGCGTGCGCCTGTTCGAGCGCCTGTCCAAGGGCGAAATGGACGAGCGCGTGGAATGGGCCTTGAGCAAGGCCGCGCTGTGGAACGAAGTGAAGGACAAGCTGCATCAAAGCGGCAACAGCCTGTCGGGCGGCCAGCAACAACGCCTGTGCATCGCGCGCGGCGTGGCGATCAAGCCCGAAGTGCTGCTGCTGGACGAGCCCTGCTCGGCGCTGGACCCGATTTCCACCGCCAAGATCGAAGAGCTGATCGCCGAACTGAAGAACGACTACACGGTCGTGATCGTGACGCACAACATGCAGCAGGCGGCGCGCTGCTCGGACTACACCGCCTACATGTACCTGGGCGAACTCATGGAATTCGGTCAGACCGACCAGATCTTCGTGAAGCCCTCGCGCAAGGAAACCGAGGACTACATCACGGGCCGCTTCGGCTGATGGATGCTGCGGCGCGGGCCCTGTCGTAAGGACCGTTGGCCCGATGCGCGGATAAAAAAATCGGCGCGCCTTCATGGCGCGCCGATTTCTATTTGGGCGCATCGTCTTGGGCGACATGACCACGTTCACACGACCACGCGGCGCGTCTACGCCCGGGGGGCCGGGATTCTGGTATAGTTGCCACCCTTCGGGGCGTAGCGCAGCCTGGTAGCGCATCTGCTTTGGGAGCAGAGGGTCGTGAGTTCGAATCCCACCGCCCCGACCAAAAAAATCAAGGGCTTACGCTTTTACGGCGTAAGCCCTTGTGCTTTTGTGGCGGGCTATTCGCTGATGTGGTTGAACTGCACCGATTCCGGGGCAATGCCGCCTTGTTTCAGGCGGATGTCCACCTGTTGTTCTTCGGTGCTGGCGCTGCTGCCTTCAGGCAGTTCCAGCCAGTTCGCCAATTCACGCTTGGCTTGCAGTGTCTCTGAGATACCGCCGTTGACCAGGGCGACGCCGTGGTCGCCGTCGAGTTTGCGATAGCTGATCTGCGTTTTCATTGTTTTCTCCTGACGTGAAGCATCCAAGGACCGCCCGTGCTTGTCGGGCGGTGCCAGTGCCGCTCAGCAAGTCCCGTTCCAAGCTGGCCCCCCTTACCCGAACCAGGCGGCGCCAAGCGGCAGCAAGCGGCACCAGGCGGCAGCAAGCGGCAGCAAGCGGCAGCAAGCGGCACCAGACGGCACCAGGCCGCGCCACGGGGACGGGTTCAAAGGCGCGGATCCTTCCACGGCCCACCCCTACGCCGGCTTGAACACCATCAGCCAGAAAATCCCCAGGAACGCGCCCAGCGCCGGAAAGCCCAGCACGAACCATGCGCGAAAGTAGCGCATGAATCGGGGCGATAGCGGTTCGCCGGCAGCGGCCGAGGCCGTCGCGCTGTCGCGCATCAGCATTTGCAGCCTCACGACCGGCAACCAGCAAGCGATCGCCACCGCATACAGCATCAACGAGGCGGACAGCCACGGCGTGTTCAAGGGCAACTGCATCAGGTGGGCCAGATACCAGCCCGTCAGCGGTTGAATGACGGCGGTGGTGGCGGTGAACAGCCAGTCGGCCACGACCACCACGCGCGCCACCGAGGCCACCACCTTGACGTCGCGGCGCAGGACCACGCACAGCAGGTAGAACGCCGACCCGATGCCCGTGCCGAACAGCAGCGTGGAAGACAGGATGTGCAGCAGCTTGAACCAAAGATATTCCATCACGGCCTCCGCGCGCGGCTATCGCATAGATACAGCAGCGCCAGCACCGCCAGCATCGGCACATTTTTCGAAATGGGGCCGAAGGGGTGCAGCCACTGCTCGGGCAATTGCACGGTGATGATGGCGGTATAGCCCAGTATCAAGGCCATCTGCGCCAGCCACACCCAGCGCCTGCGCCCCCCGAGGTTCATCAACGTCAACACGCCCAGCACCAGGTCCAGGCCCGCCGCGCCCGCCAGCATGATCGGGGCCAGGGCGTCGGGCACGCCGGCGTCGGCAAGCAGCGCCAGGCTGTCCTGGATGGGGTACAAGCCCATGGATACCGCCGCCGTCCATAGCCAGACGGCCGCGATGCACAGCCGCATCACGGGCAGCATCGTGCGCAGGATGCTGTCGGCGCGCAGCGGTGCCTGCTCATGCGGCGCTATGAACGAAGGGGGGGCGACGGGGCTGCGGCCCAGCAGCGCGGCGAAGGCGATCGGGTTGCCGGTATTACCGCGGTTCAACATGGCCAGGCTGTCCGCGTCGATCAAGGAGCCTGGCATCCAGCTGCCGGCCCTGGCCGCGGCGCTCGCCATACGCGACGGCACCGGAATGATCCACTGCCTTCCCGCCACGCCCAGCCCGCTGCGCAGCATCGACAGGTAGGTCCGCACGGTGACGGGTTCGGGGCCGCAGAACGCCACGGTGACCGCACCGGGCGCCGGCTGCGCCAGCATCGCGCGCACGCCCGCAACCACGTCATTGATGTGCACGGGCTGAACGCGCTGCCAGCCGCCCGCAGGCAAAGCGACGACAGGCATGACGGCAAGCTGGTTGAACAGCGCGGCGCTGCTGCCGCCCACGCCATAGACCAGCGACGGCTGCACGATGTAAGCCGGTGCGCCGGCCGCGCGCAACGCCTCGTCCGCTGCGCGCTTGCTGATATGAAAGCCCGATGCGGCCTCGGCATCCGCCCCCAGCGCCGAAAACTGGATGACCTGCGCGCCGTATTGCCGGGCCGCCGCGAACAGCGCCTTGGCCGCCTTGTCGTGCACGTTGGCAAAGCTGGCCGAACCCGACTCCCGAAAAATTCCGACCGTATTGATAACGGCATCCACGCCGGACAACAGCGGCGCCCAGTCTTCCACCCGCGTCAGCCGAGAAAAGTCCGCGGGCACGTATCTTGCTCGCGGCACGTTCAAGTCGCGGGGGCGTGGCGTGCGCACCAGGCATACCAGCTGATGGTCGTCTTCGCGCAGGGCGTCGACCAGCCGGCTGCCGATAAATCCATGCGCACCGGTCAGCAGAATTTTCATGCCTGTTCCTTTTTTGTCGCGGCGCCAGATCGGTTCAGCGGGTTCAGCAAACTGCATACCTGGCGGGGTCGGGGCAACAAGCCCCGGGCTGCCACCACATCAACCAGGGGATCACCATGCATGAATGGCGGCAAGCTTTTGTAGAAGGCGTACGCAGCGGTAGCGCGGCCAGCGCGTTGTCCACGTTGGCATTGATTGCGTTGGCTAAGCACCAGACCGGGCACGCCGCCGCCGCGACCAATGCGACCAGCCAGTGGCTGTGGGGCGAGCGCGCGCTGCACCAGGATGACCCCAGCTGGAAGCACACGGCGACCGGGCTGCTGATCCACCATGCGGCGTCTATCTTCTGGGCCACGCTGCACGCCCGGGCCAGCGCACGCGTACAGCAGACGCGCTGGGGCAAGCGGCCGTGGATGGAAGGGGCGCTGGTGGCCGCCACATCGTGTTTTGCCGATTACCAATTAACGCCCAAGCGCTTGCAACCCGGCTTTGAGCAGCGACTGACGCGCGGCGCCTTGCTGTTGGTGTATATCGCTTTCGGCGTCGGCATTGCGTTGGCAACGGGCGGGGCATCGCCAGGCAGGCGGAACGATGCAAGCGGCAGCGGCCGTCGTGCCCGGCGGCCTTCACGCATACGTGATTGATGCGGGTTCGATTCGGGATTGAACCGGCTGCGGCACCGTTCGGACCCGCGCATCAAGAAAACACCCCGAGATCCGAAGACGCCCCCACGCGTCGGACCTCGGGGTGTGGGCGGCTCAGGCCGCTTGTCTGGCCTTACTTGGCTTTACCAGCCTGCGCGGCTTCCGCGTTGGTCTGCTGTAGCGCCAGCATGCTGAGCTTTTCGTCGGTGGCCTTTTCCTCGGCCAACGTTTCCTTCAACAGCGTCAACGCCTCGGTCAGGCCCAACTGCTTGGCGAAGGTGCACAACGTGCCGTAGCCGGCAATTTCGTAGTGCTCGACCTTCTGCGCGGCGGCAATCAACGCAGCATCGCGCACCGGCCCTTTTTCAACGTCTTCGATCACGTCGCGGCCTTCCTCCACCAGGCCTTCCATCGCCGCGCACTTGATGCGCTTGAGGCGGAAGTCGGCGGATTCGATGATCTTGTCGATGCGTTCGACCTGGCCGCGCGTTTCTTCCAGATGCTGGGTGAACGCTTCAGCAAGCGCTGGGTCCGAAGCGGCGCGGGCCATCTTCGGCAACGCCCGCGTCAGTTGCTTCTCGGCGCTGTAGATGTCCGACAGTTCATGCACGAATAGATCCTGCAAAGTCTTCTGGGTCATTGTCTGCTCCCGTGTGTTGATGGGTGTGATGGGTGTGAAGGTGGCCATGATTGGCGCAGCGCCATTCAGCAAACACCATGCCTGGCGCGCCGTGCTATTTCGCCTGGCCCTGGCCCTTAATGGCCTTTTGCAGTGCGCGCGCTTCTTGCAGATGGCGCTTCAGCGCGGGTAGCGTGTCGGCGGCAAAGCGCTTCAGGTCGGGATCGTTGGACTCTTTGGTGGCCTTGTCGAAGAGTTCGACGGCGTCTCCGTGCGCGGCCACCCCGATCTCGTCGCTGTACGCCTCGTCAAAGCCGTCGCTGCGCAGGTCCAGCGCCTTGAGCTTGGCGCTTTGCACCAGCGAGGGTTCCTTCGGCGTCTCGAAGCCTTTCTGTTTTGCCAGCGCTTGCAATTGCTGCCCCACGCGGGTGTGGTCGTCGACCATCTTTTGCGCGAACTGTTTGACCTTTGCGTTCTGCGATTTCTTCAACGCCAGTTTGCTGCCGTCCACTTCCAGATAACCCGATTCCGCCGCCCGGGTCAGGAAGCCGCGGTCTTCGCTATTGAGCTTGGTGATCGACGCGGCGGAGTCGGCGGGGTCCGGCTTGGGCGCGGATTGCGCGGATTGCGCGGCGGCCACGCCATGTGCGCCCAACATGATGGCGCCGCAAAGCGCTGCGACATAGACGTGCTTGGTCATGCGTGTCTCCTGGGTGAGGCCCGCCAGCGCGATGCCGCCCGGCGGGGCCATGCAACCTAGCAATCCGCATGCCCACGCACGCACGCGGTAGCGCCCGGAAAACCCGCTGCGAAGGCACGATAGTTGCTGCCCCCACCGCGCGATTCGCAACGCTGCGGTTGCATGTCTAAGGGGACACACATGAAAGCACTTTGCTGGCACGGAAAGCACGACATCCGGTACGACACGGTTCCGGATCCGATTCTGGAACATCCCGGCGACGCCATCATCAAGGTCAGCGCCTGCGCCATCTGCGGGTCGGACCTGCACTTGTTCGACGGCTTCATGCCGGAAATGAAATCGGGCGATGTGATGGGGCACGAATTCATGGGCGAGGTTGTCGAAGTGGGCAGCGAGACCAAGCGCCTGAAAGTAGGGGACCGCGTGGTGATTCCATTCACCATCACCTGCGGTCAGTGCGACCAATGCCGACGCGGCAATTTTTCGGTCTGCGAACGCACCAACCGCAATGCCGACGATGCGGCCAAGATGTTCGGTCACACCACGGCCGGGCTGTTCGGCTACACGCACCTGACGGGCGGCTACGCGGGCGGACAAGCGGAATTCGTCCGCGTGCCGTGGGCCGACACCACGCATATTCCCGTACCGCCCGAACTCACCGACGACCAGGTCCTGTTCCTGGGCGACATCCTGCCCACGGGATGGCAGGCCGCGATGCAATGCGAGATCGAGCCCACCGATACCGTTGCGGTGTGGGGCGCGGGGCCGGTGGGCCAGATGGCGGTGCGCAGCGCCGTGCTGCTCAACGCCCGTCAGGTGATCTGCATCGACGATGTGCCCGAGCGGTTGCAGATGGCCAGGGACGGCGGCGCCATTACGATCAACTTCGAGGAAGAAAGCGTGGTGGAACGGCTGAACGCGCTGACGCAGGGCAAGGGGCCGGACAAGTGCATCGACGCGGTGGGCATGGAGTCGCATTCAGCCAGCGCCATGGGCGGCATGTACGACCGCGTGAAGCAGGCGGTGGGCGCCGAGACCGACCGGCCGCACGTGCTGCGTGAAATGATCTACGTATGCCGGCCGGGGGGCGTGTTGTCCGTGCCTGGCGTATACGGCGGCATGATCGATAAGATTCCGTTTGGCGCGTCGATGAACAAGGGGCTGACCTGGCGCATGGGCCAGACGCACGTGCAACGCTGGACGGATGAGTTGCTGGACATGATCGTCAAAGGCCGCATCGATCCGTCATTCGTCATCACGCACCACGAACATCTGCAAGCCGGCCCGGACATGTACAAGACCTTTCGCGACAAGCAGGACGGCTGCATCAAGGTGGTGTTGAAGCCGTAATCGTTGCGACCCCGCGCACGGCTGCCGTCGGCTAGCCGCCCGACGGCAGCAGCTGGATGCCGGTGCGGCGCACGAATTCGTCGTAGCTGATGGGCGCCCCTTCCCTGGCGCTGGCGGCGTTGGCCTGCCAGTGCACCCACGAGCGGCCCGTCGTGGCGTCGTACACGACTTTATAGACGTGGCTGGGCACGGCGACGCCGGCGCCGATCGTCGCCGGTTTGCCGCTGTAGTAGGGGCCGGTATAGACGTACACGTCGCCCGCCGCGCGCATGACGTATTTGCGCGTGTCCTGCTCGATGCGGCTCCACGAGCCCGCGTTCTGTGTCTGATCTTGGGGCACCATGTTCGCCAGCGAGAAGCTTTGCGCCATGGTTTCCTTGGAATACATGTCGCCGGCCGGCGCCATGTGACCGCGCGAATAGCCCGACCCCTTGTAGTCATCCAGCGCGGCGCGTTCGGCGCCGGGCAGCCGCGCTTCCGCGTAGAACTTGTCAGTGCGCTGCATGCCCTGCGCCTGCGCGAGCAGCTTGCGGTTCAGGCGTTCAACAACGAAAACGGGGGTTTTGGTTTGACCGTTATGCAAGACGGCAAAGCCGGTAAAGCACAGTTCGCGCAGCGCCGCGCCGGACGGCACGACAGGCATCTGGCCTTTCGGGAAGAACTGCGGACAGTCGGCAAACCGCGTGTGGGTCAGCGCGCCCGACGGAATCACGGCCGGGGCAATTTTTTCCTGCGCGGGCCAACCCAGGCGAGCCAGAATGGCGTCGGGCGTCAGTTGCGCGGGCCATTGCGGTTTCAGCACATAGGTGGCGGCGCCGAAGCTGGCCAACGACGACACCAGCAGCGCCCTGATGAACCGGTAGGCTCGGCCGGCGGATTTTGTATTGCCCCGGGCGGCGGGGCGTTTCTTTCTTGCTGCTGGTTTCTTCGCGCGCGTCATGCTACCTGTGTGTTGCGGGCCGGCCCTTGATGCGGCCGGCGTCAACGGATTGTAGATGACTGCGGCCAGCCGCAAGTCGGCGCGTTTACAGCACCAATTTCAAGCCGATGGCCAGCATGGCCACGCCCACGCAGGCATCCAGCACGCGCCAGGCGCGCGGGTTGGCGAACAGCGGTCGAAGCAGGCGGGCGCCGTAACCCAGCGTGAAGAAAAACGCGAACGAAGCCGACATGGCGCCCAGCGCGAAGGCGACTTTCTGCCCTTCGTATTGGCTGGAGATGGACCCCAGCAGCACCACGGTGTCCAGGTAGACATGTGGGTTCAGCCAGGTGAATGCCAGGCAGGTGGCCAGCGTGGCGCCCAGCCCGGCCGTCTGCGTGGCCGACGGCGCCAGGCTGTCGTGCTGCGTGCGCCACGCCGACCGCAGGCTGCGCAGCGCGTACACAAACAGGAACAGCGCGCCGCCATAGCGCATGGCCGGCTCCAGCCAGGGCAGCGTGTCCACCGCCAGCCCGAAGCCGGCCACGCCCGTCGCGATCAGGATGGCGTCGGACACGGCGCAGGCCAGGCACACGGCAAACACATATTCCTGGCGCAGGCCCTGTCGCAGGACGAAAGCGTTTTGCGCCCCGATGGCAACGATCAGGCCCAGGCTGAGCAAAAATCCAGGAACGAACGCGGTCGTCATTGCAACCCCCATGAAAAGGGCGACAGACTAGCTGCTGGGGCCAGATTAGAAAAACTAATTAATCTAAACCGAGTTCAGGGCGGCTTAAGACGATGTCCGGGGGCGCGCCGTATGCGAACTTGGGTACATGCCCGGCCCGGCACGCCGTGCCTTGCCGCGCCGTGGTGGCGTTCACGCAGAGGCATGTCCGGCCGCCACCAGGTGGTCCAGCAACAGGCTCGCCGCCGCCGATAGCGCTTGCGCGTCGCGCATGCAGATGGCGAAGCGGCGATGGCTCCAGGGATCCAGCAGTGGCAGCACGCGCAGCCCATGGGCCAGCGCATAGGGCGTGGCGACCTCGATGGGCGCGACGCTGATGGCCAGGCCGGCCAACACCACACGAAACGCCGAATCGAAATTGCTGACGGTGACGCGGTGGCGCAGGATCTTGCCGCTATGGCTTGCCGCCGTCTGCAACATGCGCAAGACCGCGCCGGCGGCGGGCATGTTGACGTGTTCGAAGTCCAGCGCGTCGTCAAACCATACCGCCTCGCGCTGCGCCAGCGGATGGCCGGGCGCGGTCACGACAGCCAGGCGGTCGCCCCGGTAGGGCCGGGTTTGCAGGCCGTGGAAGTCGGCCGCGTCCCAGCAGATGCCCAGGCTGGCAATGCCGCCCTTTACCTCGCGCACGACCTCCTGGCTGACGCGTTCTTCCATGTCGACCCGGATGTTGCGATGGGGCGCCATTTGCAGAAACGCCGCGATGTCGTCGGCCAGGGATTCCGCCAGCACGGACGCCGTTGCCAGGATGCGGACCTGGCCCTTGACGCCGCTGGCATAGGCCGACATGTCGCGTTCGATGCGGTCCGAGCTGGCCAATATGGCGCGCGCGTGTTCCAGCAGGGTCTCGCCAGCCTCGGTGGGCTCGACGCCCCGGCGTTTGCGGGTCAGCAGCTTGGCGCCCACCGTGTCTTCCAGTTGCGCCAGCCGCTTGCTGATGGCCGATCCCACGATGCTGGCGCGTTCGCCGGCGCGCGCGATATTGCCGGTTTCGCATACCGAGATGAACAGGCGCAGGGTGGTGATGTCCAGGTCGCGCATGGCGGGCTGCCTTGATATGAAATTCCGATTGGGAATATTAAACGTTCCAAAATACCGCTGGTGCGCGAATAGAGAATATCTAAACTGGCTTCATCTTCATCTTCATCTTCATCTTCATCTTCATCGGTCTTCCCACCCCTTGCCGAATCCGCCGCCATGCCGACTGCCCCATCTTTTGTGATTCCCCCCACCGCCGTCGTGCGCGAAGTGGGGCTGCGCGATGGGCTGCAAAGCCTGCCCGTGGTGCTGCCAACCCACACCAAATGCGAATGGATCGACGCCGCCTACGCCGCCGGTCAACGCGAAATCGAGATCGGCTCTTTTGTGCCCGCCCGTCTGCTGCCGCAGTTGGCGGACACGGACGCGCTGGTGGCTCACGCGAAAAAACTGCCCGGTCTGTCGGTGTCGGTCCTGGTGCCCAACGTAAAGGGCGCCGAACGCGCGCTGGATAGCGGCGCCGACCTGATGCTGGTGCCCTTGTCGGCCAGCCATGCACACAGCGTGGCAAACCTGCGCAAAACGCCCGACGAGGTCGTCGCGATGGTGGGCCAGATACGCGCGGCGCGCGACGCGGCGGGCTCGTCGATGTTGATCGAAGGCGGCGTCGGCACGGCCTTTGGCTGCACCTTGCAGGGGCAGGTACCGCCGCACGACGTGTTGCGCTTGATGCAGGCGCTGCTGGACGCCGGCGCGGACCGCGTCAGCCTGGCCGATACGGTGGGCTATGCGGACCCCGCGGCGGTGCAGCGTCTGTTTACCGACGCGCGCCGCATTGCCGGCGAGCGCCTGTGCTGTGCGCACTTTCACGACACGCGAGGGCTCGGCCTGGCCAATGTGCTGGCCGCGTTGCAGACCGGCGTGTCGCGCTTCGATGCCTGCCTGGGCGGCATCGGCGGGTGCCCACATGCGCCCGGCGCCAGCGGCAACGTCAGTACGGAAGACCTGGTGTTCATGCTGGAAAGCATGGGCATCGCCACCGGCGTGGACATCGATCCCCTGCTGGCGCTGCGCGCTGCCGTGGATGGATGGCTGCCCGGGCAGCCATTGCATGGGGCGTTGTGGCGCGCCGGCGTGCCCAAGACGTTCCGCGCTGCATCGCATTCGCTTGCGCAGCCTCACACCCATGGTTCCCGCGGCGCGCGCCTTTAAGCGCCCGCGCACTTCACACGAGCTTTGTCATGTCACAACCACATCAAGAACCGTCCTTGCCGCAGACTTCGCGCGCGTTGCCGCTTGCCGGCCTGCGCGTGGTCGAATTCACGCACATGGTGATGGGCCCGACCTGCGGCATGGTGCTGGCCGACCTGGGTGCGGAAGTCATCAAGGTCGAGCCCGTACAGGGTGACCGCACGCGGCATCTGCTGGGCGTGGGCGCGGGGTTTTTTCCCATGTTCAACCGCAACAAGAAGAGCATTGCGCTGGACATCCAAAGCGCCGCCGGCGCCGAGGCCGCGCGCAAGCTGGCCGCCGGCGCCGACGTGGTTGCCGAGAATTTCCGGCCGGGCACCATGGCCAAGTACGGGCTGGATTACGCGTCGCTGGCACGTGACAACCCCCGGCTGATCTACGTCAGCCACAAGGGTTTCCTGCCCGGGCCCTACGCCATGCGCACCGCGTTGGATGAAGTTGTGCAGATGATGGGCGGCCTGGCCTATATGACCGGGCGGCCCGGCGACCCGGTGCGCGCCGGCACCAGCGTGAACGACATCATGGGCGGCATGTTCGGCGCCATCGGCGCGATGGCCGCGCTGATTCAGCGGGGCATCACCGGACGCGGCCAGGAAGTGCAATCGGCGCTGTTCGAGAACAATGTCTTCCTGGTGGGGCAGCACATGCTGCAATACGCGATCACCGGCCAGCCGTCCGCACCGATGCCCGAACGTGTATCCGCCTGGGCGCTGTACGACGTTTTCACCGTGAAGGATGGCGAGCAGATTTTCCTGGCGGCCGTCAGCGATGCGCAGTGGATCACGTTCTGCGACGCTTTCGGCTTTGATGATTTGAAGCGCGACCCCGCCATGGCGACCAACAACGACCGCGTGCGCTTGCGCCCCACCTTGCTGGCGGACCTGCGCGCGCGTCTGGCGGGGTACAGCGCGGCGGAACTGGCGGCGGTTTTCGAACGCATCGGCCTGCCGTTCGCGCCCATCGTCAAACCCGAAGCGCTTTACGACGACCCCCATTTGCGCGCGACGGGCGGGCTGGCCGACATCCGGCTGCCCGACGGTGAACGCGCCGGCCAGATGGCGGGCGCGGCGCTATTCCCCTTGATGATGGACGGCCATCGGCTTGGGGTACGACAGCATCCCCCCACCTTGGGCGCGGATACCGACGCACTGCTGGCAGACCTGGGGTATGACGCGACGCAGATCGCGGCGCTTCGGGAGCAGGGCGCGGTGGCCTGATGAACGGCAATAAAAAACAACCAGGAGACAGACATGAACGATCAACGCGCGGGTTGGAGCCGCCGACAACTATTGGGGGCGCTGGGCGCCGCGATGCTGGCCGTGCCGGGCCTGGGGCGCGCGCAATCGGACCGGCCCGTGAAGTTCATCCTGCCGGTAGGCGTGGGCTCGGGCGTGGACACGATCACGCGCTCGGCCGGCCCGGCCTTGTCGTCGGCGCTGGGCCACACGGTGGTGGTGGAAAACCAGCCGGGCGCGGGCGGCATCGTCGGTACGTCGGCGTTGGTGCGGTCGGCGCCCGACGGCTACACGCTGAGCATGGTGTCGAACAACCATGTGATTTTTCCCAGCGTCTATAAGTCCTTGCCGTTCGATCCGCTGGCGGACATCACCCCGATCAGCATGGTGGGCATGACGCCGTTCCTGTTGGTGGCCAACCCGAAGAACATCACGGCCAACAACCTGAAGGATCTGACGGCATTGTTGTCGCGGGAACCGGGCCGCTACAACTACGCGTCGTCGGGCAATGGCACGATCCTGCATCTGGCGGCGGAAATGTACGTGCAGCAGGCGGGCGTCAAGGCGCGCCATATTCCGTACAAGGGCGTGGGGCCCATGATGGCGGACCTGATCGGCGGGCAGGTGGATTTCGGGGTGTTGTCGCTGCCGTCGGTCCTGCCGCAGATCAAAAGCGGGGCGCTCAAGGCGCTGGCTGCCTGTGGCGGCGAACGGATGGAGGCATTGCCGGATCTTGCCACCGCGCGCGAGCAGGGCCTGGTTGACTACGAGATAGGCGGCTGGTTCGCGGCAGCGGGGCCGGCAAAGCTGCCGGCGGCCGAGGTGCGGCGCGTCTACGACGCATTGGGGCGGGCGTTCAATGCGCCCGAGGTCAAACAGGCCATGGCCACCCAGAACAACAAGATCTTGCTGATGCCCCCCGAGCAGACGGCGGCGTACTTCCGTTCTGAAATGGCCAAGTACGCGGTCATCGTGCGGGGGGCGGGGCTTGAGCTGATGTAGCGCCCAAAGCTGGGGTGTCAGCCGGCCTTCTGGTCGGCGGCCCGCAGCAGGCCGTAGAGCTTGTCCTTGAGCTGTAGTTTTTCTTTTTTCAGCACTTCAATGTTGACGCCCGAGCTTGGCACGACGCCGTCCTCCATATTTTGAATCTCCTGGTCCAGGTCGTTGTGGCGCTGGAACAAGGCCGAGAAATGCGCGTTCTCGGATTTCATCTGCGTAATGAGTTGGCGATATTCAGGGAACATTAGGGCCTCTCTCTTGGGAACCCGTTGACGGGAACCGGCGACGCACCGGGACGCGGCACGCGTCGGCTCGCCCATGACACGCCAACCCCCGCGCCTTGTCAACCACGCGGCGCCCACCGCCCTTGGCGTGAATTGACCGCCCGCAAAGCCGGCAGATACGCGGCGTGAAAATGTCGTTGATGCTCACTTTTGATTACATGAAAGGGTGTGCCCGGAGATACACTCGGCACCCCGTGGTCCGTCATCTTTTAGACATGAAACAACGCGCGTCCAATGTTCGGCAGGTTTTTGCTCTTTTCAGCAAGGACGGGCGTATCCACCCGGGGACCGGCATGATGAGCGGCGTGATCGCGCTGTTCCTGGCCATTCTGGCCGTGCTGGGCGTATTGGCTTTCCACTTTCCCGCTTACCTGACCACGCCGGAACTGCGCGCCTTCTATTCCGTGGAGGCGATGCGCACGCTGCTGTTTTCCGCGTTGCTGGTGTCAGGGTCGATCGCACTGGCCAACATCGTGCTGGGTCGCCAGCGCTGGCTGAATATTTCGGCTTTCGTGCTGGTCTGCTGCGCGGTGGCCGCCGGGGGCAGCCAGGTCGTAGTGACCACGTCCAATACCGGCAACCACCCGTACCTGGGCCTGGACTGGTTCATCCTGGACCTGCTGGCGTCCAGCATGGTCTTCATCATTTTCGAAAAGCTGACGCCGCTGTATCCCGGCCAACCCGTGTTTCGCGGCGAGTGGCAGGTGGACATGAAGCATTTCCTGTTCAACCACCTGTCGGTGGGGGCGGTGCTGCTGTGCATCAACTTCTTTATCCACCGGCTGTTTTCCTGGGCAGCCTACGAGCCGCTACAGGCCGCCATCCAGTCGATGCCGTATCTGCTGGAATTGTTCGTAGCGGTGCTGGTGGCGGACCTGGCGCAGTACGCGGCGCATCGGGTCTACCACGAGGTCCCGTTCATGTGGCGCATCCATGCCGTGCACCACAGCACGCGCACGCTGGACTGGCTGGCCGGATCGCGCCTGCACATCGTTGAACTGCTGATCACGCGCGTGGCGGTGTTGGGCGTGTTGTTCGTGCTGGGGTTTTCAAAGGCCGTGCTGGACGCCTACATCATCATCGTCGGCTTCCAGGCCGTGCTGATCCATTCCAACGTGAAGCTGCCGTGGGGCTGGCTGCGCTACATCATCGTGACGCCGGACTTTCACCATTGGCACCACTCGTCGGACACGGAAGCCATCGACAAGAACTACGCCGCCCACTTCTCGTTCATCGACTACATCTTCGGCACGGCCGTGCGCGGCGTGGGCAATCGCCTGCCCGAAAACTACGGCATCCTGGATAACGACATGCCGGGCACCTTCCTTGCCCAGCAAGCGTATCCCTTCAGCCGCAAGCGCTAGCCCGCGCCTGCCGGCTACAGCATCTTGACCGCGCGCCCGATGAACTGAATCGGGCCGGTCGGCTTGCCGATGGGCGAGCCGGTCTTGGGTTCAAGCGTCAGCTCGAAAAGCTGGTTGGGCTCCAGCGGCGGCAGCTTGTCAAGCGGGATTACGACGGGTTCGCCCGGCTTGATCAAACCCAGCGATACCGGGCCGGCCCAGCCGTCGGCCTTGGTCCAGAATTCCAGCGCCCGGTCCGGCGGCACTTCCGTTGCGGCGATGGGCACCAGTTGCACGGCGCTTTGCCCGGCCTGCGCCTGCACCACCCAGCCCGGCGCCTGCGATTGGGGCGCCACCAACACCACCACGTATTGCGGGGCCGACGGCGTCGATGCAGGGCGCAGCGCCAGCGTGCTGCCCAGGATCAGCACCGCCGCCATACCGCCCACGGCTACGCTGCGCCAGAACATCAGGCTGTCCCACAGCCCCGGCTTGGGTGGGCCGATAGGGCGCGACCGCGGGGCCGCCGACGTGTTCGTCTGGGCTTGTCCCCGGGCATGGGCTTGTACGCGGGCATGGGCGGTGCCCTTGGCCTGCGCCGCATCCAAGGTGCCGACGATGCGCGGCCAAAGGCTGGCCGACGGTTCCACCGGGGTCGACAGATTGGTCAATGGCAGCAGGCGCGCTTCCCATCGCGCCACGGCGGCCCGCAGGGCGGCATCGTGCGTCATGCGCGTTTGCACCGCGCGGCGCGCGTCGGCCGGCAAGGTGCCCAGCACGTATTCGCCTGCCAGTTCGTCGGTGTCGTCGTAAGCATCTTGCGGGGCGTTCATGCCAGGCACTCCCGCAGCGCTTGCAGGCTGCGCTTGATCCACGCCTTGACGGTGCCCAGCGGCGCGCCCAGGCGTTGCGCGATCTCGCTGTGCGTCAGCCCCTCGACATACGCGTGCAGCACGCAGTTGCGGCGCACGGGTTCCAGTTCTTCCAGGCACGGGGCCATGCGGCCCGCGCTTGCGCGCCAGTCGAACGCGTCACGCGTGTCGTGCCAGGCCTCGATGGCGTGTCGCGCGTCCAGGGCGGCAGCGGCGTCGTCGTCTACGTCGGTTTCGCGCGCGGTGTCGCGCAGCGCGTTCAACGCCAGGTTGCGGGTGATGCTGTAGACCCAGCCACGTCCCGAACCCCGCGATGCGTCAAAGGCGCCCGCCTGCTTCCAGATCTTGACGAATGCGTCATGCACGATGTCCTCCGCCCAAGCGCGGTCGCGCAGGAGTCGTTGGGCCACACCCAACAGGCGCGGGCCTTCTTGCCGATACAGGGCCTCCAGCGCGGCCCGGCGGCCGGCGGCGCATTCCTGCAAGGCGGCTTCGTAATCGAAATCCGGATCAAGGCGGTTCGGCATGCAAGAGCGGGGGAGCGGGAAGAGGGCGGCCGCGCGTGATCAGCCTGCGCGGTGGGAAGTTGCGCCATCTTACCCGGAGTCCCCTGCCGTAGGCCCGTCGGAATACGACGGGCCCACGGGATCAGTTCGCCTTGTAGAAAATGTAGTCGGCCTGGTATTGCACCTGGCTCTTCTGGCCCAGCATGGCGGTGGTGCAAGGGGTCTTGGGCGCCACGCCGCCCTTCAGGGCCACGCGCTGAATGTAGGTCACCCCGGTCAACGCGCCCGCGCCCATCGCGGGGTTTGCCTTGACCAACTGGTAAGGCAGGTTGCCGTCACCCGCCGGCGCCACGGCCACTTGCGTGCCGGTCAGCTTCGAGCCGTCCATGGCTTCCCACGTGGCGGGCGGGCCGTAATACGTGCCCACCTGCTTGCCCTTGCGGTCGTTAAGCACGGCCTTCGGGCCGGCAAACACCCATTCGGCCTGGCCCTTCATATCGGCCTTGGCGCGGCATTCGTAGGTGATCTCGCCCACGCCCACGGTTTCCCAGGCCACCTTGTTGCCGGCGGGCGCCTGGACGCTGGCGGGCAGGTTGGCCTGCGAATAAGCCATGGATTTGGAACTCATCGAGCCGCAGGCGGCAAGAAGCGACACGGCGAACAGGCCGGCAACGGCGGGAATGCGGTGCGAACGTTGGGTCTTCATGAGCGGTCTCCAGCAACGTGAAAGGTCTGTGGACGACGCGCCCATTGCGCGCCGGTACAGGTACTACACGCGGGGAGCCCAAACGGATGCAGGCCGGATGCAAATATTTTTGCATCCGGCCTGCATTGGCAAAACGGGCGGGGGTTTACTTGGCCTTGCGGTTGGCCGAGTACGACGCCATCAGGTTGCGGTAGTCGGGGATGTGGTTGGCGAACAGGGTGCCCAGGCCCTCCACGTCGTTGCGCCAGTCGCGATGCAGTTCGCATGCCACGCCGAACCAAGACATCAGCTGCGCGCCGGCTTGTTCCATGCGGCTCCAGGCGGCGTTGCGGGTGACTTCGTTGAAGGTGCCCGAGGCGTCGGTCACGACGAACACATCAAAGCCTTCTTCCAGGGCCGACAGGGCGGGGAAGGCGACGCACACTTCGGTGACCACGCCGGCGATGATCAGCTGCTTCTTGCCGGTGGCCTTGACGGCCTTGACGAAGTCTTCGTTGTCCCAGGCGTTGATGTTGCCGGGGCGGGCGATGTAGGGGGCGGTGGGGAACTTGTCTTTCAGTTCCTGGACGAGCGGGCCGTTGGGCCCGTCTTCAAAGCTGGTGGTCAGGATGGTGGGCAGCTTGAAGTATTCGGCCAGGTCGGCCAGTGCCAGCACGTTGTTCTTGAATTGGTCCGGTTGGAAATCGCGCACCAGCGAAAGCAGGCCGGCTTGGTGGTCAACCAGCAGGACGGCGGCTTCGTTCTTGTCCAGTTTCACGTAGGGCTTGGTCATGGTTTGCTCCGTTATGTCTTCAGGTTTGGTGCGCGGTGTTGCGCGGTGAGTGCATGAACAGAATTCTAAATATCAACCAATAACCCCGGTAGTCGGGCAAATTGCGTCTCAGCGTTCTATTTATCGGACGATGGGTGCGGGGCTTTCGGGCCAGGGATGCCGTGGCGCTGCTGCGTATCGCATTCGCGCTGGGCGTTTTCACGGTACTCCGTCGCCATGAAATCCAGCAGCTCGCGCACGGCGGGCAGCAGCCCCCGCCGTGAGGGGAACACCGCATGGACGGCGCCCGGCTCCGGCACCCAGGGCGCGCCCACCGGCACCAGCGTGCCCGCGTCCAATTCTTCGCGAATCATCATCAGAGGCAGTGCGGCCACTCCCACGCCGCGCATCGTGGCCTGCTTCAGCGCCAGCATGTCGTCGGTGACCAGGCGCGGGGTGAACGCTACGTTCTGACGCACGCCATCGGGCCCGTCCAGCCGCCACTGGCATTCGCGCTGTTCCGTGCCCAGCGCCAACGTGGGCAGTTCGGCAATCCTGGCAACGTCGGCGTCCGGCGGCAGCCTGCGGGCCAGCGCGGGGCTGGCGACCAGGCTCTGGCAGCTCGTGCCCAGCGGCTTCATGACCAGATCGCTGTTTTCCAGGGGACCGAAGCGCACGCGCACGGCCAGGTCAAAGCCTTCGCGCAGCACGTCCACGGAACGCGAAAAGCTCTTCAAATACACGTGCACCTTGGGGCACTTCTGCATGAACCGCGCGACCACATCGCCTAGAAAGTAATAGATCAAAGCGGGCGGCGCGCTCATGCGTATCGTGCCTTGCGGCTCGGCATGGGTGCGGTCGATGACGTCTTGCGCGGCCTCGGCGCCGGCCAGCATCGACAGGCACTGGTCGTAATATTCCTGCCCCAATTCGGTCACGGCAAAGGTGCGGGTGGAACGCTGGATCAGCCGCACGCCCAGCCGTTCTTCCAGCAGGGCAATGCGGCGGCTGAGGCGGGATTTGGGGATGTCCAGCGCACGGCCCGCGGGCGCGAAGCCGCCGTGTTTCACGACCTGGACAAAGTAGTAAAGATCATTCAAATCGTGCATGACTTCCCGCGCTTTCGGAATTAAGACGTAGCGGGAGCATATAACGCGATGACGGCCGCGCGGGCCCTAAGCCGAACTCAGGCGGCCGCGCCCACCGACTCTTCTTTCCAGCGCTGCTTGTCGCGCAGCGGCGGGGTGCCGAACAGACGGCTGTATTCGCGACTGAATTGCGACGAACTTTCGTAGCCCACGGCGTGCGCGGCCAAGGCCACGCCGGCGTCATCGCTCAACATCAGCCGGCGCGCTTCCTGCAAGCGCAGGTGCTTCTGGTATTGCAGCGGGCTCATGGCGGTGGCCTGCTTGAAATGGTGGTGCAAGGACGACACGCTCATGTGCACGTCGCGCGCAATTTCTTCCACGCGCAGCGGTTGCGCGTAGTTGTCGCGCAGGATACGGATGGCCTTGGCCACGCGGTTGAGCTGGCTGTCTTGCAGCACCGTCTGGCGCAGCACGACGCCCTGGCCGTTCATCAGCAGCCGGTACAGCAGCTCGCGCTTGACCATGGGCGCCAGGATGGGGATGTCGCGCGGAGTGTCCAGCAGCCGCAGCAGCCGCAGCACCACGTCCAGCAGCGAGCCGCCCAGGGGATTGACGCACAGCGCGCGCGAGGCCTCGGCGGGCACCAGCGGCGGCAGGTTTTCGTCGCTGATCAGCTCGGCGATTTCCTCGGGGTTCAGGTCCAGCCGCAAGCCCAGGTAGGGCAGGGTGGGGCTGGCCACCGACACCTTGGCCACCACAGGCAGGTCCACCGACGAGATCAGGTAATGAAAGGGGTCGTATTCAAAGCTCTCGTCGCCGATCAACAAGCGCTTGGAGCCTTGCGCGATGACGGCCAGCGCGGCTTTTTGCAAACCGGGCTTGGCGCCGGTCGGTTGCGACAGGCGATGCAGATACAAGCCTTCGATGGGCGTATCCAACGAGCCCTCCAGCGTGCCCGTCATGCGGTCCAAGGTGCAAAGCAGCTCGCGGCGGGCGGGTTCGTAAGCACCGTCCAAGCCGGGAATATTGACGGAAGCTTCGGTTTGCTCGGTAGTAATAGGCATGGAGGCTCCGAGAGGGGCGCGGGCCTGGCGGCGGCACAGGCTCGGCGGAATAGGGGGCGGGCTCCAGTGTATGCCCGCTGTGGGCACGCCGAACCGGGGCCAGATAGCCTATGGAGAAATGGGCAAAAAATCAGGAGGATCGGGCGTATGCCTGATTCTCCGGCGCACCCGCCAGAGAATCAGGCAAAAAACGGGCAGGATCAAGCAGCGCGTGGCGGCCGCTTGCGACGCATACTGTTCGCACCCCGGCCAGTTGCGTTCGGCGTCCCATCCCGGGGCGCACGGATCCGCCGTGCCGCAGAAGGAGCACCACCATGCGATACAAGAAATTTGGCAGCACCGGCCTATTCGTTTCGGAACTCTGCCTGGGCACCATGACCTTCGGCGGCGAAGGCGAGTTGTGGAGCAAGATCGGCAACCTGCAACAGGAAGACGCCAACCGTCTGGTCGGTCGCGCCCTGGAAGCGGGCGTCAACTTTATCGACACGGCCGACGTCTATTCCGAGGGGCGGTCGGAAATCATCACCGGCCAGGCGCTGCGCGATTTGAAGGTCGCGCGAGACGACGTCGTCATTGCCACAAAGGTGTTCGGCCAGACCGGCGCGGGCGTGAATGCGCGTGGCAATTCGCGTGTGCACATTCTGGATGGCGTGAAGAAAAGCCTGTCGCGCTTGCAGCTGGATCATATCGACCTCTACCAGATCCACGGCTTTGACCCGGCCACGCCCATTGAAGAAACCGTGCGCGCGCTGGACACGCTGGTCCAGCATGGCCACGTGCGTTATGTGGGCGTGTCCAACTGGGCGGCCTGGCAGATCATGAAGGCGCTGGGCATTGCCGAACGCCTGGGGCTGGCGCGCTTTGAATCGCTACAGGCGTACTACACAATTGCCGGGCGCGACCTGGAGCGCGAGCTGGTTCCGATGCTGCAAAGCGAAGGCGTCGGCCTGATGGTGTGGAGCCCTCTGGCAGGCGGCTTGCTCAGTGGTAAATACAGCCGTGACGGCTCTGCCGAAGCCGGCAGCCGCCGCGCCGCCTTCGACTTCCCGCCGGTGGACCGCGACCGCGCTTATGACAGCATCGACGTCCTGAAATCCGTGGCCGATGCGCGCGGCGTGTCGGTGGCGCAGGTGGCGCTGGCGTGGTTGCTGCACCAGCAGGTGGTGACCAGCGTCATCATCGGCGCCAAGCGGGTAGACCAGCTGGACGACAACCTGGCGGCAACCGCCATCAAGCTGACGCAGGATGAGCTGGCGGCGCTGGACAAGGTCAGCGCGCTGCCGCCCGAGTATCCCGGCTGGATGCACGTGCGCCAGGGCGAGTTCCGCCGCAAGCAATTGGCGGAATCGGGCGCGGTGTAAACGGCGCGGGGCCACCCGCGGCGCAGGCGCGCCCAGGTCATTGGGCGGTTCGGAGTGCGACCGAGAGCTGCGCGAAACGGGGGCGGCGCGAGTAGAATCTTCGCGTTCCGTCCCCGCCTTGAAGACCTCCCATGACACATCGCTTTCTCGCCAGCGTGCCTTCCCCGACGGTCAAGCCGTGGTTGGCTGCGCTGGCCGTCACCGCCCTGGCAATGGTCGCGCCTGCGGGCGCCGCGCCGCAGCCCTCGTTTGACTGCGCCAAGGCCACGGCCGACGTAGACCGCGCCATCTGCGCCAGCGATGCCCTGGCCACGCAAGACGCCAGCATCGCGCGCCGCTTTGCCGAGGCCAAGAAGGCGTTCGACGCCGACACCGCCCGCGCGCTGACGCAAGACCAGCGCTACTTTGTCGGCGTGCGCAACGAAGACTATGCCGAGCCCGGCAGCGCCGCCGAGCGCGTCGAAAGCTTGTCCGACCGCCTGAAATACCGCGACGCTTTTCTTGCGTCGTTGGTGCTGACGCCACGCCAGGGTTTTGAAGGCAGCTGGGACAACCTGGCTGGTGGCATCACGATCGTCCGTCAGGCCGATGGCAAGCTGATGGTCGAGGCCCAGGCCGCGCAGCCGCAGAATGCGCGCTGGTTGTGCGACGCCAGTGGCGTGGCGACGGTCAAGGGAGACACGCTGGTGGTCGAGGCGGACGACCCCGGCGGCTGGACGCTGACACTGTCGCGCAAGGGCGCGGCGCTTGTCGTGGTCGATACCCCGCCGGCCAAGGACAAGGCGGCGGGCGGCCCGCCGTACTGCGGCATGAACGGCGCGTTGGGTGGCGTCTACTTCCCCGTGCGCCAACCCTAGGCCGGCCCGTGGACGCCGACTAGAATGTGTGTCGCGTTGCCGTAGGCACGCTCTTCGTTTGAAGGGAATCGCGTGGCCATTCCGTATTTGCGCCGGCTGACGGCGGTCAGCCGCAGCCCGCAAGCCAACAGGCACCTTGCCTATTTTCTGACCTTTACCGCCGGCGCGGTAAACGCGGGCGGGTTTCTGGCCGTCCAGCAGTACACCTCGCACATGTCCGGCATTGTCTCGATGATGGCGGACCACATGGCGCTGGGCGGCATCGTGGTGGTGTTGCAGGGCATGGCGGCGTTGCTGTCGTTTCTGGCGGGCGCGGCCAGCTCCGCGTTCCTGATCAACTTCGGGCGGCGGTCCCATCTGGCTAGCGAATACGCCTTGCCGCTGCTGGTGGAAGCCGTGTTGCTGCTGCTGTTCGGCTTGCTGGGCGCTAACCTGGAAACGCTGCGCTGGTTCTATGTACCGGGCACCGTGATGCTGCTGTGCTACATCATGGGCCTGCAAAACGCGATGATCACCAAGGTGTCGCGCTCTGAAATCCGCACCACGCACGTCACGGGCATGGTGACCGACATCGGTATCGAACTGGGCAAGCTGTTTTACTGGAACGTGGCGAAAAGCGATGCCCAGCACACGCCGCCGGTGCGCGCTGACCGCGGCAAGCTGATCGTGCTGAGCCTGATGGTCACGCTGTTTTTTGTAGGCGGCGTGACGGGCGCGTACTCGTTCTTCCACTTTGGCTTCGGGTCGACCTGGCCCCTGGCGCTGCTGCTGACCTTGTTGGCCGCCGTGCCGATCGGGGACGACCTGCGCAGCCTGATGCGGCGCGTGTAGCGCATCACCGCTTGGCCTTGCGCACGACGGCGTGGCCCAGAAACACTTGCAGCGCGGCCAGGGTTTCGTAATGCAGATTCTTCAGGCGGGCGTCTTTGGCCGCTTCGGTGATGGCGGTGCCCCGGGCGTTCAGGGGATACGGCTCACCCAGCAGGCGAGCCATGTCGATCTGGTAAAAACTGGCGTCGCCATAGGGCCGCTTGCCGTCGATCATGGGCATCGGCCAGAAACGATCGCCTTCGCGCAGCACGGCTTGCAGCTCTTGCGGGCCGGCCTCGCGCCACACCGCAGCGCGCAACACTGTCAGATGTTCGGCGCGCAACGTGAAGCCGCCTTGCGCGTCCACGCCGCTTTGCGGGAAGTCGAATGTGTCTTTCATCTCGGCCGGCACCGTGTAACGGCCCGGGGCGAGTTTGCCCGCCGACGTCACAAAGCCCGGCACCACGCGGCACACTTCGGCCAGGCGTTGGATGACCAGCGCATCGTCCGACGTTTTCAGTGCGCGGCGAGCGGCCGCCAGCGCGTCCGGGCCACCGAGCAGCGGCTGTTCAAAATCGATGCCCGGCGCGCCGGATTCGATCGGCATCCATTGCACGCGCAGCAAACGTATCAGCGCTGCGTGCTGGGCCGTGATCGGAATGGCTTCGATCGGCGTGGCGAAGACTTGCCGAATGATGGGCTTGCGGTCGATGGCGGCCAGTGCGCGTAGCGGCGCCAGCAGCAGCCCGCCCAGGCCCAGCCTTAGACCCAGACTCAGCCTTAAACCCAGCCCCAGACCCAGACCCCGGCCCGGCCCCGCCAGCAGCTGGCGACGCGTCATCATGGCGCGTCCGCTCATTTGCGCAGCTCGTCCAGCGCGGACTGGGCCAGTGGGTAACCGGGCTGGATTCGCAAGGCGTCTTCATAAGACAAGCGCGCGTCGGTCTGCCGGCCCAGGCGCCGCAGCAAATTACCCTGGTTGGACAGAATCAGCGCGCTGGCGGGTTTGGCGCGCACGGCCTTTTGGTAGGCTTCCAGCGCGTCGGCCTGGCGGTCCATGCTGTCCAGCAACGCGGCCTGAAGGTTGTAGCCGATGCTCCAGTCCGGGAAACGGCTGGTCAGCGCTTGCGCGGTAGCCAGGGCGTTGGGCAGGTCTTTGCGTTGCGCCTGGGCGCCGGCTTTGTTGACGTACGCCCATTTGTCGTCCGGATTCAGCTTGATGGCTTCGTCAAACAGATCCTGGGCGGCGGGCAGGTTGCCTTGCTGCGCTTGCAGCTTTCCCAGGAACAGCCTGACGTCGGCGTTGCGCGGATCCTGCTTGGCCATCTCTTCGGCCACGCGCTGCGCCTCTTGCGGGTCGTTGGCTCGCAGCGCGGCGGATATCCGCGAGTTCAGCGTCTGCATGGCGGGCGGCAGTTGCTGGACGCGCGCATGCAACGCTTCGTTTTCGGCGCGCAGCTCGGCTTGGTACGCGTGGTCCAGCTGTGCGGCGCCTTGTGCGTGGGCGGGGGGCAAGGCCAGGGAGGCAAGCGCCGATCCCAGTAAGCAGGCAAGCAAACGGCGGCGTAGGGGCGCAAGCATGGCGGTCGGCGGTTCCTGAAGCGGTTGGGCAAGCGGGGCGGGGTGTTGGACGCCTACGATACCGGAAGCGCGGCGCGCGGTAAAAAAAGAGAGGCTGAAAAAGTCAGCATCGCGCCAACAGCAAACAACAGTAAGCCAAGAGCAAGCCAACAGCACGCCCACATTGCGCTGCAAAACGCGCCACGGGCAAGCCGAACGCAAAAATGCCGAACGCAAAAAAGCCCGGCGCTTGGGCCGGGCCTGGAACCACGGCCCCGCAGGGCCGGCTCCCAATCAGTTGGGCATCAGTACCGTGTCCACGACATGGATCACGCCGTTGGACTGATAGACGTCGTACGTGCTGATGGTCGACATACCGCCCTTTTCGTCCTTCAGGGTCAGGTTGTGCTTGCCGTTCATCATCACCCAGAGCTTGCCGCCGCTGGCCGTTGTCAGTTCCGTCTTGCCGCCGCCCTTCTTGATCTTGGCCGCCAGCGCGTCGAAGTCCAGCTTGCCGGGCACCACGTGGTAAGTCAGGATTTTGGTCAGCGTGGCCTTGTTTTCAGGCTTGACCAGCGTGTCAACCGTACCGGCGGGCAGCTTGCCGAAGGCGGCGTTGGTGGGCGCGAACACCGTGAACGGGCCCTTGCCCTGCAACGTATCGACCAAACCCGCCGCCTTCACCGCAGCCACCAGCGTCGTGTGGTCCGCGGAATTGACCGCGTTGGCGACGATGTTCTTGGTGGGCATCATCGCCTGGCCGCCCACCACGACGTCCGCCGCGAACGTGGGCGACATGGTCAGGGCAGAGGTAGCGATGGCAATCTGGGCTAGCAATTTCATGACGATCTCCTTTTGTGTGGCCGTCATGAGGAGATACGGGGCTGGCCTTCGATTGGATGCGCGAATTCTTCCTGGGACAAACCCTGATCAGATGACCTTGCCGCTAAGCACGACCGGGCCGGTCGGGATGCCATTGGGGGCGCCGCCGTCCGGTTCCAGCGTAATGGCAACGGTGTCACCCTGTTGCGGCAGCTGGCTGGGAGCCAGCACCGTGGTCTGGCCGGGTAGCACCACGCCCAGCGAGCGCGGCGCCTGCCCCGGCGAAATGGCCCACAGCTCCAGCGCGCGGCCATCCGCCAGCGCGACCAAGTCCTGCATGGGCTGCACGGCCAGACGGTTGTCCGGCAGGGTGTTCACGACCATGGCGCCGGGCACCTTGTCGTTCGACAACACGGCAACGGTGCGGACCTGGACGGGCTCGGTGGGCGGCTTGAGCATCAGGAAGGCCAGTACCACCACGGCGGTGGCCAGGCCCGCGGACACGGCGCGCCACCAGGACAGGGCACGCGGTGGCGCGGACGTGCGGGCGGCGGCGGGGGCCGGCGCGATGCGCGCGGCAATGGCTTTCCAGACATGCGCGGGCGGGGTTTCGGGCGGCAAGGCCAATGCCAAGGGCAGCAGGCGGTCTTCCCATTCGGCCACGGCGCGGCGCAGGCCGGCGTCGTCGCGCATCAGTGTGATGAAGCGTTGCCGCGCACCCGCGCGCAAACCGCCCAGCACGTAATCGGCGGCCAGGCGATCCTGCAATTCGGGGTGGCGGTAGTTCATTCCAAGCACCTTTTCAGCCGTTGCAAGCCCCGGCGTATCCAGCTCTTTATCGTTCCCAGCGGCGTGTCCAGGCGCGCCGCGATGTCGGGATGCGCCAGGTCGTCAAAAAACGCCATGGCGATGGCAACGCGTTGCGGCCCTTCCAGTTCGCCCATGCAATCAGCCAGCCGACGGCCTTCCTGGTTGCTTTGCAGACGCGCCAGCGGACCCGGACTGTCATCGGCCATGGCCAGGGTCAACGTGTCGTCCGGGTCCGGCACCACCACATCGGGCCGACGAAGGCGGTCGATGCAGCGATTGCGAACGATGCGAGTCATCCACGTCATCGGCTGGCTTTGCGTGGCCTGATACTGGCCGGCCTGGCGCCAGATCGATACGAAACACTCTTGCAGCACGTCTTCCGCGGCGGCCTGGTCCCTCAACATACGTCTGGCCAGCGCAAACAGATGCGGGGACGCAAGGCGATAGACCTCCGCCAGGGCGGATTCGCGTTTTTCCGCGCACTGGCCAAGCAGGGTCTGAAGGTGTTGAGCGTCGGGCATCGGTTCCTAAGGGGGAAGGGCATGCTGGTGCAGAGCATACCGGCCTGTGACGCCGGCGTCACTGTGTTGGCGTCACTTATTTATCCCGGCACTACAATGCCCGGCACCGGATCGCGCGTCAGCGCGCGCGCCGCAGGTGGCCCGGTACGCCGGGCGCGCCGCCGTCCCGGGCCCCGGCCGGCCCGGCAAAAAGCGTATAGCTTGCAATCGAAACACAGGAGGAGCAGACAGGACATGGACGCAGAATTCTGGTTGGAACGCTGGCGCGAAGGGCGCACGCACTTTCATCAAACCCGGATTACGCCGCTCTTGCAGAAGTACTGGCCCACGTTGGCCGTACCGAAGGGGGGTCGGGTTTTGGTGCCGCTATGCGGCAAGTCGCTGGACATGGTCTGGCTGGCGGCGCAGGGGCACACCGTGCTGGGCGTGGAACTGTCGCAGTTGGCGGTGGAACAGTTCTTCAGCGAAAACGAGTTGCGCCCGGTCACGCATGAATCCGTCTACGGCACGCACTACGTGGCGGGCAATATTGAAATCATCCGCGGCGACATCTTCAAGCTGGATTCCCAGCTGCTGTCGCACTGCGTGGGCGCGTACGACCGCGCGGCGCTGGTGGCCTTGCCCGAGGACATGCGCGGCGACTACGTGCGCCACGTATACGGGCAGCTATCGCCCATTGCCCGGGGCTTGCTGATTACGCTGGACTATCCGCAAGAAGAAATGGCGGGGCCGCCGTTCGCGGTGCTCGACAGTGAAGTGCAAGCCATCTTCGCGGGCGTGGCGCCGGCGGTCATCATCGACCGCCGCGACATCCTCGACAAAGAACCCAAGTTCCAAGGGGCGGGCGTCAGCCGGCTGGACACGGTGGTGTACCGACTGGGCGTGCAAGGCGCCTGATCCGCAGTGCGGGCGGCGGCGCGGCGTGCCTACCGGCTTGCAGGCTCAGGTCATCAGCCAGCCGCCCGCCACATCCAGCACCTGGCCGGTCACGAACCGCGCCTGGTCGGACGCAAAAAACAGGCAGGCGTCGGCCACTTCCTCGGGGGTGCCCAGACGCCGTAGCGCCGTCACCCGCGCCACGGCGTCGTTGATTTCCTGCGGCACGCTTTTCAGCAGCGGCGTGCTGATGCGGCCCGGCGCCAGCCCGTTCACCGTCACGTTGAATTCACCCAGCTCGGCAGCCCAATGCCGGGTCAGCCCAAGCAGCCCCGCCTTGGTGGCCGCGTAGTGCGCCGCCACGATGTCGCAATACGCCTTGCCCGCCACCGACGACATGTTGATCACGCGACCCTGGCGCTGCTGGACCATGTGCGGGGTGGCCAGGCGCGTCATGTAGAACACGCTGTTCAGGTTGACGGACACCACCTTGTCCCATTCGCCGGGCGGCATTTCCCAGACCTTCAACGCGCGCCCGTCCGTCTTGGGCGAAATGCCGACATTGTTCACCAGGATGGTTGCCGCGCCCAGTTCGGCGGTGATGCGATCGTAGGCCGCCTGGCACTGGTCGAAGTGCGCGACGTCGGCGGGCACGAAGGCGACGTCGTGGCCGCGTTTTTGCAGGACCTTTTCATAGGCCTGTCCAGCCTGGGCATTGAAATCGATCAGCCCGACGCGGCCGCCTTCGGCCACAAAACCTCCGACGATGGCCGAACCGATGCCGCCCACGGCGCCTGTCACGATGGCGACCTGGCCATCAAAGCGTCCGCTCATGCCTGCACCTTCAACATGATCTTGCCGATGTGCCGGCTGCTTTCCATCAAGGCATGCGCGCGGTGGGCGTCGGCCAGCGGGAAGACCTCATGGATCAGCGGCAGGCATTGCCCTTGTTCCATCAACGGCACCACCTTTTCCGCCAGGGACCGGGCAATGGCGCCCTTGTCCTCATCGGAACGCGGGCGCAGCGTCGACCCGGTGAATTGCAGGCGCTTGGTCATGATGGGCAGGGCGTCGATCTCGGCCTTGCTGCCTTCCAGGAAGGCGATCTGCACCAGTCGGCCGTTCACCGCCAGCAGCCGGATGTTCTTGTTGATGTACGACCCGCCCACCATGTCCAGGATGACGTCCACGCCCGTGCCCTGGGTGGCGTCGCGCACGGCGGTTTCGAAGTCGGTGTCGCGGTACAGCAGCGCGTGATGCGCGCCGGCCTTCACGCAGGCGTCCGCCTTGGCCCGGTTGCCCACGGTGGTCCAGACCTGCGCGCCGAACGCGCGGGCCAGCTGAATGGCCGTCAGTCCGATGCCACTTGAGCCGCCGTGCACCAGGAACTTCTCGCCGGCGGACAGGCGGGCGCGGTCGAACACATTGGTCCAGACGGTGAAGTAGTTTTCGGGAATGGCGGCGGCGGTCAGCATGTCCAGCCCGCGCGGCACGGGCAGGCAGTGGCGCTCGTCGGCCAGGCAATACTGGGCATAGCCGCCGCCGGGCGTCAGCGCGCAGACGGCGTCGCCCACCTTCCAAGCGGTGACATCGGGACCGATGCCGATGATGGTGCCGGACACTTCCAGCCCCAGGTAGGGGGATGCGCCCGGTGGCGGCGGATACGAGCCCGAGCGTTGCAGCACGTCGGGGCGGTTGACCCCGGCGTAGGCCACTTCAATCAGCACCTGGCGGCCGGTGGGCTCTTCCATGTCGCGTTGGGCGACCTGCATGCAATCGGGCGCGCCGCCCTTGCCATGGTCGATGAATGTGCAGCGTAGGGACATAGGGGAATCCTGGAGTTCAGTGGCCCAGATAGGCCTTTTTGACATGGGGGTCGCTAAGCAGCTCGGCGCCGGTGCCGGTGCGCACGATGGCGCCGTTTTCCAGCACGTAGCCCCGATCGGCAAGCCGCAGCGTGCGGAACACGTTTTGCTCGACCAGCAGCACCGTCACGCCATGCGACGTCACGTTGCGGATGATGTCGAACATCTGCTGCACCAGCAGCGGCGACAAGCCCAGCGAAGGCTCGTCGAACACCAGCAGCTTGGGGTCCGCCATCATGCCGCGGGCAATCGCCACCATCTGCTGTTCACCGCCCGACAGCGACCCGGCGTACTGCGACAGGCGTTCTTTGACGCGCGGGAAAATGCGCAGCACTTCGTCCAGCTTGCGGGCCACGATGGGGCGCGCCGCGCGCTTGTACGAACCCATCAGCAGATTGTCTTTGACCGTGAAGTGCGGAAACAGCTGGCGGCCTTCGGGAATCATCGTGATGCCCGCATCCACGATGTCGTACGGGTTGCGGTTGGTCAGGTCCTGCCCTTCGAATTCAACCTTGCCCTGCATGGCCGGAATGACGCCGCACAGCGTCTTGAGCGTGGTGGTCTTGCCCGCGCCGTTCGCGCCGATAAGCGTCACGATTTCGCCGGCATTCACTTCGAAGTTCAGGCCGTTGAGCACCTGGCTCTTGCCATAGCCCGACGACAGATTCGACACCTTAAGCATCCTGGTACTCCTTGCCCAAATACGCCTCGATGACGGCGGGGTTCTCGACCACGTCCTTCGGTGCGCCGCTGACCAGCACGGCGCCTTCGTTCAGGACGATGATGCGGTCGGACAGCGCCATCGTGGCTTGCATCATGTGTTCGATCAGCAGCACCGACACGCCCGAATCGCGGATGCGCCGGATCATCTGGATCGACTTCTCGATGTCGGTCGGGTTCAGCCCCGCCATCACCTCATCCAGCAGCAGGATGCGCGGCTTGATCGCCAGCGCGCGGGCGATTTCCAGCCGCTTCATGCCGCCCACCGTCAGGCTGCGCGCCTCGGTGTTGAGGTACTTGAGCAGGTCCGTCTGTTCCGCGACTTTCAGCGCGATCTGCTCCGCTTCGTCACGGTTGGAGGTGCGGATGAACGCGCCCAGCATGATGTTCTCAAGCACCGTCAGGCCGGTGAACGGCTTGGCGATCTGGAACGTGCGGCCCAGGCCCTTGTGCGCGAACTCGTCCGGCGTCTTGCAGGTGACCCAGTTGCCGTCGGCGTCCAGCATCGAAATATCGCCCTTGTCCGGCGACAGAAAGCCCGACAGCAGATTGAACACCGTGGTCTTGCCCGCGCCGTTCGGCCCGATCATGCCCAGGATTTCGTTCTGGTTCAGCGTCAGCGACACGTCGTTGGTGGCGCGCAGCCCGCCGAAACTCTTGAACAGCTTGTCCGCCTTCAAGACCGGCTGGTCGGATCGGGTCGCGGCGCGCAGCCGCAGTTCGTCGGCCAGCTTCGGCTTCTTGCGCGGCGTGCCCAGATACGGCAAGCGCGCCAGCCCGCGTTCAATGGCGGGTCCGAAGGCGCCCGCCAGCCCACGCGGAATCGTCAGCACCACGGCCACCAGGATCAGGCCGTAGATCAGCCCGTGCATGCCGTTGCCCACGCTGGACAGCCAGCCGCGCGCCAGCTCGGCGATGGGCAGCACCAGGAACGTGCCGGCAATCGGCCCGGCCACCGTGCCCAGACCGCCGATCAGCGCAAACATGGCCACCTGGATCGACAGCTCCAGCGAGAACGCGGAACTGGGATCCACGAAGGTCAGGTAGGTGATGTGGAACGTGCCGATGATGCTGGTCAGCATGGCCGAGACGACGGCCGCGATGATCTTGACGCGCACGGTATGGATGCCCACGGCCAGCGCGGCGTCCTCGCGTTCGCGGATCGCGATCAGGTAGTGGCCGATGCGCGACTTGCGTATCGCCCACGACACCCACGTCACGAACAGGAACAGGCCGAACGCGATGATCACGTAGTTCATCTTTTCGCGGAACACGATCCACGCCCAGCCGATATTGAGCGGCAGGCTGATGCCGCTGGAACCGCCCGTCCAGCTTTCCTCGTGGATGACCAGCAGCCGTACCACCTCCAGGATGGCGATGGTGGCCAGCGCGAAGAAGGGCCCGCGCAGCCGCAACGTGGGATAGCTGATCAGGATGGCGACGGCGGCCGAGATGGCCGCGCCCGCCAGCATGCCGATCCACGGCGAAATGCCGAAGTTCTGCGTCAGCAGCGTGGCGGTGTAGCCGCCGATGCCGTAGAACACGGCATGGCCCAGCGACAACTGGCCGGCGTAGCCGCCGACGATATTCCACGCCACGGACAGCGAGGCGAAGACGAACAGCAAGACAAAAAGGTTGGTCCAGAAAGGCGTGCCCATGACGGCGGGCACGAGGAACATCACGATCAGCAAAATCAGGCTGACGTAGGCTTTGGGGCTTCGAAAGTCGGGAAACACGTCTCGCTCCTTGTGGCTCTGATCACTCTGTGCCAACGCCGAACAGGCCGTTCGGTCGCAGGACAAGGATCAAGAGGAAGATCCCGAAATACACGACCTCTTTCAGGTCGGGGGCGATGTAATAACCGGCCAGCGTATCGACGATGCCGATGATCATGGAGCCGGCCACGGCGCCATACAGGCTGCCCAGTCCGCCCAGCACCACGATCACGAAGGCGGTCAGCACGAAGTACGTGCCCACCGTCGGAAACACCGGATACTGCGGCGCCAGCAGGCCGGCCGCGATGCCGACGAACGCGGTGCCCAGGCCGAAGGCGATGGCGTAGACGTTGTTCACGTTCACGCCCATCAGCGTGGCGGCATAGCGATGCTGGGCCACGGCGCGCAGCGCGCGGCCCAGGTAGGTGCGATGCATGAACAGGTGCAGCAACACGGCCAGGCTGATGCCGATCACGAAGGTGATGAGCTGCCCGGTCACCATCGAGAAGTTGCCCACGTCGATGGCGTTCGTGCCCAGCTCCACCGGCGCGCGATACACGTTGGCGCCGAAGATCACCAGCGCCAGGTTCAGCAAGATGGTGGACACGCCCACCGTGGCGAAAATCTGAATGTGCTGGTCGGCATTGAGCAACGGCTGGATGATGCCTTTTTGCGTCAGCGCACCCAGCGCGAACAGGATCACCGCAACGGGAACCAGCCCCACATACGGGTGGACGCCGAATTGCGCGGCAATCAGATAAACCAGATACATGCCGATCATCAGGAACTCGCCGTGCGCGAAGTTCACGACACGCACGACGCCGAAAATCAGTGTCAGCCCCAGGCTGATGATGGTGTATGCGCCGCCCAGCAACAGGCCATTGATGACCAGTTGAATGAAGATATCCATGGTGCAACCTCTTAGAGCGGGATGCGGCCCCGGCGCGGCTGCTGCATTGGCGGCCGCGCCGGGGCGCGCGTGTCCCGGGAAACATCAGGCGCCCCCGAGCGCCTGATCACTGGCGTCGCGCTTACTTCTTGAAGACGGGCTTGCCAAGTGCGAGGTTGCTGGGCGCAATGGTGACGAGCTTGCCGTCTTGCCACTGCATGACGTAGAACGTGGAGGCGTTGTTCTGGCCGTCTTCGCCGAAGTCGAACGCCCAACCGTTAGCCGTTTGGCCGGCCGGCTTTTTGTAGGCCATGACGGCGGCGCGAATCTTGTCCTTGTCGGTGGACTTGGCGTTGCCGATGGCTTCAAAGAAAGCCTTGGCGCCCACGTAGTTTGTCAGGCTGTGGCCCGACTGCGGGTCGCTCTTGTAGGTGGCTTTGTAGGCTTGCAGGAACTTGTCCAGGCCCGGCGCGCCGGCCGGGTTGATGGACGACTGGGGAAAGTCCAGGTCGAACACGCCGTTCATGTCGGCGCCCACGGCCTTGGCCGTATCGGCCAGCGAATAGCCGCCGCCCGCGCCGATCACGACCTTGGGCTTGAAGCCCGCGGCGCGTGCCTGGCTGAAGTACAGGATGGCGTCGTTCTGGTAGGCCGTTTGCAGCACGACGTCGACCTTGGCGCCCTTCAGGCGCAGGATCAACGACGACAGGTCAACGGTCTTGGCGGAATACGGCAGCACTTCGGCCACGGTGTAGCCCAGTTCCTGCGCGCGCTTTTTCTCGGTGGCCGCCACGTCGGTGCCATAAGGCCCGTCTTCGTGGATGATGCCGATCTTGATGTCCTTGGGGTTCAGCCCCATGCCCGGGGCAATGGTGTCATGCAGCGCGTTGACGACCGACACGCCGTACAGCGCCGTGTTCGGGTTGCTGCGGAACAGGTACTTGTAGCCGCGCGTGGTGATCTTGTGGGCGGTGGCGCCCAGTTCAAAGTACGGCACGCCGGCCAGTTCCGTCACGGGCGAGGCCGCGTACGAGATGCCCGATGCGTAGCTGCCGAACACGCCCACCACGTTGGCCGAAATCAGGCGCTTGGTTTCCGACACGGCCTGCGTCGGGTCCACGGCGTCCGCCTTGATGATTTCGATCTTCTCTCCGTTGACGCCGCCGGCGGCGTTGATCTCGTTGACGGCCAGCTCCAGACCGCGATAGCTCTCTTGACCCAGGAGCGCGAGCGCACCGCTGAACGGGAAGAGGGCGCCCACTTTCATGTCGGCCGCTGCGGTGCCGCTTGCCAGTGCGCCACACACGCCCAGCGCCAAAATAATTTTATTGAACTTGAACACTGTCTACGCTCCTTTGTCGGTATGGGATGCGGACTGTCTTGAGTGCTGTCCGTCTTTTTTAAATATATGATATATGCGCCGGTCAGGTACAAAAACCCCGCCTTGGATTCTAGTGGGGGCCGCAGCAAGCCGAATCGGGGAATTCCCTAAAGCCGCATGAATAAAGCCTTAGCGGCCGATGACGCAGGAAATTAACCGCAATATTCCGCCGGGCGAAAGGGGCCGGCCCCCTGGCGCGGGGTAACCCGGAAAGCGGGGAAATTTCCGCGCTTTGTCATATATCGTATATGATCAAACGCAAGCTTTCCCATAAAAACCAGGAGACAACAGCATGTTCGAGGAAGTCGATTTCGCTGGCAAAAAGGTGCTGATCACCGCGGGCGCGGATGGTCTGGGTTTGGAGATGGCCAAGGTTTTCCACCACGCCGGCGCCACGGTTTTCGTCTGCGACGTGAACGAAACCAGAGTGGCCGCCATCCCGTCCGAGCTGCCGGGCGTGCAGGCCATGGTGGCCGACGTGTCCGACGAAGATAGCGTGGGCGCGCTGTTTGCCGCCGTCAAGGAAAAATTGGGCGGGCTGGACATCCTGATCAACAACGCGGGCGTTGCCGGCCCCACAGGCTATGTCGAAACCTTGTCCAAGGCCGACTGGGACCGCACGCTGGCCGTGAACATCACCGGCCAGTTTCTTTGCGCGCGCCAGGCCATCCCCCATTTGAAGCAGTCCAAGGCGGGCGTGATGATCAACCTTTCGTCCGCTGCCGGTCACCTGGGCTTTGCCGGGCGCTCGGTGTATTCGGCGTCCAAGTGGGCCGTGATCGGGTTCACCAAGTCGCTGGCGATTGAGCTTGGCCCGCACGGCATCCGCGTCAACGCCATCCTGCCGGGCGCCGTGGAAGGCCCGCGCATCCGCGCCGTGATCGCCGCGAAGGCCGACACGCTGGGGCGGCCGGTTGAGGAAATTGCCGCGCAGTACGAAAACCAGGCGGTGCTGGGCCGCATGGTCACTGCGCGCGACATCGCCAACATGGTGTTGTTCAACGCCAGCGAGGCTGCCCGCAGCGTGACGGGCCAGGCCATCGTGGTGGACGGCTTCACGCAGAAGCTCTACTGATGGACGCCGATTCCGCGGCCCCCGTTGCCGCCATCATCGGCACCGGCCTGATCGGCCAGGGCTGGGCCATCGTATTTGCGCGCATGGGCTGGCAGGTGCGTCTTCATGACGTGAATGCCGCCATGCTGGCCGAGGCCCGCACGCTGATCCTGCAACAGTTGCAGGAGTTGCAAGCGCAAGGCTTGTTGACCGACGCCGACGCCATCATCCAGCGCGTGCACGTTGCCGACAGCCTGGCCGATGCGGTCAAGGGCGCGTGCTACATCCAGGAAAACTCGCCCGAGAAGGTCGACATCAAGCGGGCTCTGTTCACCGAGCTGGATGCGGCCGCCGAGCCCGACGCGGTGATCGGCAGTTCCACGTCCAGCATTCCGGCCAGCCAGTTCACCGAGCACTTGCCAGGGCGCCATCGCTGCCTGGTAGCGCACCCCGTCAACCCGCCGTATCTGATTCCGGTTGTGGAACTTTGCCCAGCGCCGTGGACCAGTCCGGATGCGCTGGAGGCGGCAAGCCGCATCATGACCGCCATCGGTCAGAAGCCCGTGCGGCTGCGTCGGGAAATCGAAGGCTTCATCTTGAACCGCCTGCAAGGCGCCTTGTTGCACGAGGCCTTCCGTCTGGCGAAAGAGGGCATCGCCAGCGCCGAGGACATCGATACCACCGTCAAGGACGGCCTGGGCCTGCGCTGGTCGTTCATGGGGCCGTTTGAAACCATCGACCTGAATGCGCCCGGCGGCATTGCGGATTACTGCGCGCGCTATGGCGGGCTGTACCAGTCCATAGGCGCGGACCAAACCGAATGCGTGGCATGGGACGCGCCGCTGGTGCAAGCGCTGGCCGACGAGCGCCGCCGCTTGCTGCCGGAACCAGACCTTGCCAAGCGCCGCTTCTGGCGCGACGAAAAACTGATGCGCTTGATGCGCCACAAACAACAGGACGGAGACAACAATGGCTAAGCCCAAACAGAAAGTCGTCATCACTTGCGCCGTGACGGGCGCCATCCACACGCCCAGCATGTCGCCGCACCTGCCGGTCACGGCGGATGAGATCGCCGAAGCGGCCATCGGCGCGGCCAAGGCCGGCGCAGCGGTGCTGCACCTGCATGCGCGCGACCCCGAAACGGGCAAGCCGTCGCAAGACCCGGCGCTGTTCAAGCCGTTCCTGGAACGCATCAAGAACGAGACCGACGCCATCATCAACATCACGACCGGCGGCAGCCCGCACATGACCGTCGAAGAACGCATGCGCCCGGCCACGACGTTCAAGCCGGAGCTGGCGTCGCTGAACATGGGGTCGATGAACTTCGGCCTGTTCCCGATGCTGGACCGCTTCAAGGACCTGAAGCACGATTGGGAACGCGAGCATCTTGAGAACAGCCGGTCGCTGATCTTCCGCAACACGTACCAGGACATTGAATCGATCCTGACGCTGGGCAACGCCAACGGCACGCGCTTTGAATTCGAGTGCTACGACATCAGCCACCTGTACAACCTGGCGCATTTCGTTGACCGCGGGCTGGTCAAATCGCCGCCTTTCATCCAGTCGGTGTTCGGCATTCTGGGCGGCATTGGCCCGCACCCGGAAGACCTGATGCACATGAAGCGCACCGCCGACCGCTTGTTTGGCAACGACTATGAATGGTCCATCCTGGGTGCCGGCCGCAATCAGATGCCGCTGGCCACCATCGGCGCGGCAATGGGATCGAACGTGCGGGTCGGGCTGGAAGATTCGTTGTGGATCGGGCCGGGCCAGCTGGCCGAATCGAACCGCTCACAGGTCGAGCGCATTCGCACCATTGTCGAAGCGCTGAACCTGGAAGTGGCCACGCCCGACGAAGCGCGCGCCAAGCTGGGGCTGAAAGGGCGGGACAACGTGGCGTTCTGATCGGCAAGCGCGGCGGGCCTGGCCGGCCGCGCTGCGTGGGGCGTGACTAGGCGTGGCGGCGCAGCGCGTCCGCCAGCGTGGCGACGTCCAGCGGATGATCGAAGTTGGCGGCGTGGCGGGCCTTCAGGCTCAGCTCGGCCGCCAGCGTCAGGTCTGCATCGCTGGGCATGTCGGCCGCGCCCAGCTCGCGCAGGGTGGTGGGCAGGCCGACCTGCGCGTACCACTGGGTCAGGTCCGCCAGCATGCCGTCGTTGCGTTGTTCAAGATCCAGCTGCACCAGCAGGCCGACCGCCACTTGCAGGCCATGCAGCGCGGTGGCCACGCCGCCGATCTTGGGCAGGCCGCGCGTCAACGCGTGGGCAATGGACAGGCCGCCGCTTTCAAAACCGAGACCGCTCATGAGGATCATCGCTTCCACCACGCGCTCGAATGCAGGCGTGGGCTGGCCGGTGCCGGCCGCGGCCACGGCGTCCACGCCGTCGGCCAGCAGCGTGCGCAGGCAGCCGTCCGCAATCAGTTGCGCCGTCAGCAGCGGCGCGCCGTCGTACATGTTCTTGCCGCCGTTGCGCTGGCATTGTTCCGCTTCGAATTTCTTGGACACGGCGTCGCCCAGACCGGCGCGGAAAAAATGCACGGGCGCGGTGGCAATGATGGCGGTGTCGACCAGCACGATGGTGGGGTTGAACAGCATGTGCTCAACGGCTAGGAGGTTGTGATGCGCGTCGTAGAGCACGTAGTTCTTGCTGGTGGGCGCATCGTTGGAAGCCACCGTCGGCACCGTGATCAGATGGCAGTGCGAAGACTTGGCCACCGCCTTGCCCGCATCCAGCGACTTGCCCCCGCCCACGGCGATCACCATGTCGATGCCTGCCTGCGCGGCTTGCGCGCGCAGGGCGTCGATCAGCTCGGGCGTCAGGTCGCCGTCGACGATCAGCGGTGTCACCGCAACGTCGTGCCCGGCGCACAGGCTTTCGATTCTTGGACCCAGTACGCCATGGACATAGCTGTCGATGACCAGTGCCGCGCGGCGTCCGAACAAGGTGGCGGTCTGGCCCAGGGTGTCCAATGCGCCCGCGCCTTGTATGTAGCGGCTGGGCGCGCCAAAAATCTTCAGCATGAAGTCTTCCTATTTGCGTGGCACGGGAGGGCGGTAGTCGAGCTCTTTTTCGCGTTCGACCAACCAATCGATCATGATCTTGCCGCCCCAGACCAGGTCGGCCTGGATGGCGCTGCGCGCGGCTTCGGAATCGCGCGCTTCAAGCGCTTCCAGCACGGCTTCGTGGCGGTGTTCGTTTTCGGAATAGTCCAGCCCGGCAGTCTTGACGTGGAACACCTTGAGGATCGGCCCGGTAATGACCCAGAACGATTCGACGGTGCTGCGCAAGATGGGCTTGTTGCTGGCTTCCAGGATGGCGAAGTGGAACTTGCGGTTCAGGTAGCTGGCGCGCTTCGGATCGGTCGACGTGCAGGAGATGAAATCCTTTTGCAGGGCGATCAGGTTGTCCAGCTGCTTGCGCGTGATGTTCTGCGCGGCCTCGGCCGCGCCCATGCCTTCCAGGTGGAAACGGATCTGCTGGATTTCCCGCAACTTTTCCGAATTCACATAAGGCACGTAGACGGCCGTGGCCGCCTGCATTTCCAAGCCCTGTTCGCTGATGAGCCGGAAGATGGCTTCGCGTACGGGCGTGATCGACACGCCCATCTCTTGAGCCAGTTCGCCGATGATCAGGCGTTCGCCGGGTTCGTACTGCCCGTTGATGAGGGCATTGCGGATTTCGTTGTAGACCCTGACGGACAGGTTCTCTTTCTTTACCGGTTTAAGGCTGGGCATGACGTTTCGGGCTTGCTGTATTAGGGGGAACGGGTGAATCCGGGATGAATTCTAGCCCGCCATAGCCAATCCGAGCACAATGGGTATATTATATATCATATATCCTAACGTAGAAAGGACGCGCCATGCGCCAGCACCAGGAGGCCCCCACCGAGGGGGAAGTTGCGATGCTGCGGGAAAAGGCCCGCTACATCCGGCTCGAGACAATCAGATTGATTGAAATTGCCAAGGTCGGGCATTACAGCTCGGTCTTTTCGTGCGCCGAGATCTTTGCGTCGCTCTACTACGACGTGATGCGGCTGCGTCCGGGCGAGCCGCATTGGCCCGATCGCGACCGCTTCCTGATGGGCAAGGGCCACGCCGCCGTCGGGCTGTTTCCGGTGCTGGCCGATCACGGCTTCATCGACCGCGCGTTGCTGGACGGCTATACGCGCCTGGGCAGCCCGCTGGGCGACCACCCCGACATGAGCAAAGTCCCCGGCGTCGATTTCAGTTCCGGTTCGATCGGGCACGCGCTGTCCAACGGCGTCGGCATGGCGATGGGTGGCCGCATGAGCCGGCGCGACTTCAACGTCTTCGTGATGCTGGGCGATGGCGAAATGCAGGAAGGCCAGGTCTGGGAAGCCGCGCTGTTCGCCGCCCACCACCGGCTGTCGCGCCTGGTCGCCATCATTGACCGCAACGGCTACCAGCTGGACGGCAAGGTAGACGACGTGATGGGCGTGGAATCGCTGCGGGAAAAGTGGCTGGCGTTTGGCTGGGAGGTGCAGGAGGTTGACGGCCATAACCTGCGCGACCTGACCGCGCTGCTGCGCCGCCTGCGCGCGGACGACACGCGCGACAAGCCCGCCTGCGTGATCGCCAAGACGATCAAGGGCAAGGGCGTGTCCTACATGGAAACCGAGCCGGGGTGGCATCTGGGCTACCTGGCGCCGCAAGACGCGCAAAGCGCTGTCGACGAAATTCTTTCCCGCGAGATCTGAATGGCACAGGCACAAGTCCTATCCCCCGACTCCTGGCAGTACCGCGCGCTGAACGCGGTGAACCCCGGGCTGTCGTACCTATCCGATGCGCTGATTGAATTGGCTCAGGCCGGGCATCCGGTGGTCGCCGGCTCGGCCGATCTGCAATACTCCAACGGCCTGAACCGCTTCGCCACCGCCTATCCCGACCGCTACATCCAGTTCGGCATTTCAGAGCAGAACATGGTGTCGGCCGCCGCCGGCCTGGCCACCACCGGCATGATGCCGTTCGTGGCCACCTTTGCGTCTTTCCTTGGCTTGCTGTGCTGCGAACAAATTCGCATGGACGTTGCGTACACGAAGCTGCCCGTGCGCCTGATCGGCCATCACACCGGCATCAGCCTGGGGTTTTATGGCACGTCGCACCACGCCACCGAAGACATCTCGACGATGCGTGCCCTGGCCGGCCTGACGGTCGTGTCGCCCGCCGACGGCCCGCAGCTGGCCGCCGCTATCAAGGCATCGGTCAACTGGCCCGAGCCGATCTACTTTCGCATCGGGCGCGGCCGCGATCCGCAGGTGTATGAAGACGGCACGCCGTTTGAATTCGGCCGCGCCATCGTGCATTCCACCGGCTCTGACTTGAACATCATTGCCTGCGGCATCACGCTGCACGCCGCACTGGCCGCCGCCGAGCAATTGCGTGCGGATGGCTTGTCCGTGGGCGTGATCGACATGCCGACCATCAAGCCGCTGGACCGCGATGCGGTGCTGGCCGCCGCCGGCCAGGCCCGCCGCATGATGACGGTGGAAGAGCACAATGTGCTGGGCGGCCTGGGGTCTGCCGTTGCCGAAGTGTTGGCCGACGCCGGCACCGGCACGCGCCTGCGCCGCCACGGCATCTACGACGAATACAGCCTGATCGCGCCGCCCACGACGCTCTACGCGCATTACCAGCTGGACGCGGCCGGTATCGGCGCCGTCGCCCGCGAAGTCATCGCATCCTGAATCTACCGCTTTTGAATCTGGAGAACCCATGAAGGAAATCACCGGCAACACCCGCCTGTTCGGCATCCTGGCCGACCCGATCCATCACGTGAAAACGCCGCAGCGCATGAACGAACTGTTCGCGCAGCTGGGCTACGACGGCGTTTGCGTGCCGTTTCACACCCGTCCCGATAATCTGGCCGCCGTGGTCGAAGGCTTGCGCCGGCTGGAGAACCTGGGCGGCGTCATCGTGACGATGCCGCACAAGACCGCCATCCTGGACCTGGTGGATGACGTGACGCCGGTGGCGCGCAAGATCGGCGCCGCCAACGTGGTGCGCCGCGATGCCGACGGCAAGCTCACCGCGCACATGCTGGATGGCGAAGGCTTTGTGCGCGGACTGCAAACCGCGGGCGTGGACCTGCGCGGCAAAAGCGCCTACCTGGCGGGCGCGGGCGGCGCGGCCAATGCCATCGGCTTTGCCTTGGTGCAGGCCGGCGTGTCGCGGTTGACCATCGCCAACCGCACCCCGGCCAAGGCCGAGGACCTGAAGGCGCGCATCCTGTCGCTGCATCCCGACGCGAACATCGCCGTGGGTACGCCCGACCCTTCGGGCCATGATGTGGTGGTCAACGGCACGTCGCTGGGCATGAAGGAAGGCGACGCGCTGCCGCTCGATACCGAGCGCCTGACGCCCAAGCAGCTTGTGTGCGAAGTCATCATGCAGCCGAAAGACACCGCGCTGCTGCTGGCCGCGCAAGCCAAGGGCTGCAAAGTGCATTACGGCGCGCCGATGCTCGTCTGCCAGATTGCATTGATGGCCGAAATGCTGGGCGTGACGGCAGCCAAATAAGCCCGCCAAATAAGGCAGGCGGCGGACATCAGGACAAGGTGTAGAACGATGGGCGATTTCGATTTCATTATTGCGGGCGGCGGCACGGCGGGCTGCATCCTGGCCAACCGGCTCAGCGCCGACGGCAAGCATCGCGTCTTGATGCTGGAGGCGGGCCAGGAAGCCCGCAGCATGTGGATTTCAATACCGGCGGGTTTTTCCAAGCTACTGGTGAACCCCGACTACAACTGGCGCTTTGCCACCGAGCCCGAAGACAACGTCTATGGCCGCACCATCGCCGTGCCGCGCGGCAAAGGCGTGGGCGGTTCCACCTTGATCAACGGCATGATCTACGTGCGAGGCCAGCCGCGGGATTACGACGGCTGGGAAGCCGCGGGCGCAACCGGCTGGAATTACGCACAGGCCGAGCGGCTGTTTCGCAAGATCGAGCATTACGAGCGCGGTGGCGAGACACGCGGCAAGAACGGCCCCATGCATTTGGAAGAAGTGGCCGAACGGTTTCCCGTGTCCGACGCGTTCCTGCGCGCCGCGCAAGAAGACGGCCAGCCCTTGAACCCTGACTACAACAGCGGCAAGCAAGAAGGCGTGGGCCACTACCAGGTGCTTCAGCACCGTGGCCGCCGCTGGAGCGTGGTGGACGGCTACCTGAGGCCGGCCGCCGGGCGCAAGAACCTGCGCGTCGAATGCGGCGCGCACGTGACGCGACTGGTGTTTGAAGGCAAGCGCTGCGTGGGTGTCACGTACCGCAAGAACGGGCAGGAACACACCGTGCGCGCCGCCCGCGAAACCATCCTGTGCCTGGGCGCGGTGCAGTCGCCGCAGTTGCTGGAACTGTCCGGCATCGGCAACCCCGCCTTGCTGCAATCGTTCAACATTGCGCTGGTGCATGCGCAGCCGCAAGTGGGTGAAAACTACATCGACCACTTCGCCACCCGCATGAATTGGCGGGTGAAGGGCACGGTGACGTTGAACGAGATGTCGCGCGGCTGGCGACTGGCGCAGCAGGTGGCGCGCTATTACACCCGCCACACCGGCATCCTGACGCTGGGCACGGGGCTGGTGCACGGCTTCGTGAAAAGCACGCCCGATTTGCCCACGGCCGACGTGCAGTTTTTCTTTGTGCACGCCAGCTACGCCAATGCCGCCGAACGCATCCTGGACCGTCAACCGGGCATGACGGTCGGTGTGGCGCAGCTGCGCCCGGAATCGGTCGGCACCATACACATCAAGTCGGCGGACCCCTTGGCGGGCCCGTCCATTCGCCCGAATTTCCTGTCGGCGCAGATTGACCGCGACAGCTTGGTGGGCGGCATGAAGGTTGCACGGCGCATTGTCGGGCAACCCGCGATGCAGCCCTATATCCAGGCCGAGCTCAGCCCCGGCGACGCGGTGCAAAGCGATGAACAATGGTTGGACTTCGCGCGCCGCAATGGGCAAACCATCTATCACCCCATCGGCACCTGCCGCATGGGGTCGGACGCCGCCGCCGTCACCGATGTGCGCCTGCGCGTGAACGGGGTGACGGGCTTGCGCGTGGTGGACGCATCGGTGATGCCGAAGATGGTGTCGGGCAACACGCAGGCCGCCGTGATGATGGTGGCCGAGCGCGGCGCCGAGCTGATTCTGGAAGACGCCGCCACGGCGTGATCGCGCACCGCGGCACGATGAGACAATGCGCGCCGGGCCGGGTAGCCCGTCGCGCATTGTGGTTTCTGGACGATCGGTGATTACCCGATCAACGAATCAGGAAGCCCGCGCCGACCGGGTCGTTGCGATCAATGACCCAACGCGCGGTGCCCAGGATGCTGGCCGTGCCCTTGACGGTAGGACGCACGGCGCGCGTGCCGTTCAAGTCCACTTCGCCCAACAAGCAGCCCTCAAACGTGCCGCTGCCCAGCAAGCCTTCGGACTTGATCGGCTGGTTCAGCCCCATCTTTCCGCGTGCTTCGAACATGGCCATCATGGCGCTGGTGCCGGTGCCGCCGGGCGAGCGGTCCAGCTGGCCGGCGCTGAACACGTGCACGTTCTTGTAGAACGCGCCTTCGATTGTGGGCTGGTGCCAGAAGGTGATGAAGTTCAGGTTGTTGATGTGCGCTTCGGTCGGATGCTGGATGCGGTGGCGCGCGTTCAACTGGTCACGCACGATCAGGCCCATGCGCGACAGCTCGGTGCCGTTGTCCGGCGAGATGCGCAGGTCGCAGCCCGACAGGTCGACGATGCCGAAGTAATTGCCGCCCCACACGATGTCGGCCGACAGCTTGCCGTAGCCCGGCAGCTCCACCGGGATGTCCTGCGCGGCCACGTACGCGGGCACGTTTTCAAAGCGCGTCCACAGCACGTTGTCGCCTTCGGACGCGACTTCCGACACGACCAGGCCCGCCGTGGTTTCAAAGCGGATCTTGGTGATGCCGTCCTTGCCGCGCGCCACCAGGCCGTTGGCCACCATCGCCATGCTGACGGCAATGGTGCCGTGGCCGCACATGTGCGAATACTCGGTGCCGTCGATATAGATCAGGCCGGCATCGAATTGCGGGCTGGACGGCGGCGTGAGGAACACGCCGAACATGTCCTTGTGGCCGCGCGGCTCGCGCATCAGCGCCTGGCGCAACCAGTCGTAGTTCTGCTCCAGAAAGGCCCGCTTTTCCAGGATGGTGGATCCGGCGGGGTAGGGGATGCCGCTGTGCACGATGCACAGGGGCTCGCCTTCGGTATGGGTATAGATGACATCGAACGCGTCTTGCTTGCGCATGACTGTGGCTCCAGACTAAGTAGGATGAAGGGGAAAAGCGGATGGGGGAAACTATTTGCCGCGTTCGGACAGCATGTCCAATCCGACGGTCAAATCCAGGATGACGATAGCGATCACCGCAACCACAATCGTGGCGCCCGATACGGCTGCGATGGTCGGATCGATCGTGTACTGCACATAATTGAATAGCTTGACGGGTATGGTGTTCAGGTCCGCCGTGGTGTTGAAGATGGATAGCTCCACGTTGATCCACGACGAGATGAACGCGAAGATGGAACCCGTGACGATGCCGGGCCGGATCTGCGGCAGCATTACCAGGAAGAACGTGGTCCATGGGTTGGCGCCCAAGTCGGCCGACGCCTCTTCCAGCGCGCGTTGTTCGGGCGTGAGCAACGTCAGCGTCGAGCGCAACACGAACGGCGCGATGATGACGATGTGCCCGATCAACAGCGACAGGAAACTGCGCGTCAACCCAAAGTACGCGCCGTACTGCAACAGCGCCGCGCCCAGCACAATGTGCGGCAACACCAGCGGCGACATCAGCACCGATGTCATCGCCGCCTTGCCCGGGAAGTCATAGCGCGCCAGCGCCAGCGCGGCCGGCACCGTCAGCAACACCGCCACCACGGTGGCCGCCAGCGCCAGCACCGTGCTGGTCGTGAATGCCGCCACGTAGCCGGCTTCGACCAGCAGCGTGCGATACCAGTCCAGCGTCCAGCCGTGCGGCGGAAACGCCAGGTACGGCGTGGTCGTGAACGACGAGCCCAGGATGACGACCAGCGGCAGCGCCAGGTAGGCAAGCACAGCCAGCGCGATCAGGCGGATCAGGTGGCGGGCGATCATCGCGCGGCTCCCGGCAAGGTGGCGGCGCGGTTGGCCAGCGCCACCAGGATCAAGGTGAAGACCAGCAGCACCATGCTGAGCGCGCCGCCGTAATGAAAGTCGAAGACCGAGCTGTATTGCTGGAAGATCAACATGGACAAGACCGATATCCGTCCACCCGACAGCAGTGCCGGCGTCACATACGCGCTGACCGCCAGCGTGAAGACGATGATGGCGCCGGACACCACACCCGGCAGCGTCAGCGGCCACGTGATGTGCAGGAAGGTGGCGGCGGGGCTGGCGCCCAGGTCGGCCGAGGCGTGCTCGCAAGCCGGGTCGACGCGCGCCAGCGCATTGCCCACCGCCAGCACCACGAAGGGCAGCAGCACGTACACCATGCCGATCAGGATGCCGGTCTCGGTACCGATGAAGCGCACCGGCCGGTCCGCCGCGCCCACGCCCACCAGCGCCTGGTTCACCAGCCCGTTGCGGCCCAGCAGCACCATCCAGCCAAACGCGCGCACGATGTTGCTGGTGAACAAGGGCACCACCAGCAGGATCACGCAAAAACGCCGCCACGCCTGCCATCGCACGACGCGCACCAGGTACCAGGCCAGCGGATAGCCCAGGATCACGCAAACGATCGTGGTGAAAAAGGCCAGCCGGAAGGTCGTCAGGATGACGTCCCAGTGGTACTGGTCTGCCAGCACGCGCAGGTACTGCTGCGCGGTCAAGGTCATGCCGCCCGCGCTGTCGGGGCCGGCGGCAGCACTGGTGATGCTGGCCACCGCAACCACGGCCAACGGCGCCAGGAAGAACGCCGCGAAGAACAGCGCGGGTGCCGCCAGCAGCAAGCCAGGCGATAGCCAGGTGCGGCGCGTCATGGCTGTTCACCGATCAGGTGCAGTTGTTCGGGCGCGAACGACAGGCTGACGGTCGCGCCGGGCAGCAAGCCCGACGGCGCGATGCCGCTATGACGCGCCACGACCGTCTGCCCGCCCACATCCACATGGATCATGCTGTGGCTGCCCACATTGATTACGTCGGCCACCACGCCCGTCAACCTGCACGCGTCTTGCCCATCGGCCAGGCGCAGATCTTCCGGACGCAGCACCGCCACGCCGCGTGCGGGCGCGGCATGGCCCGCCAGCGGCACCAGCACGCCTTGCGTATCCAGACGCAGCGCGTCGTCGTCCGCCGCGGTATACGTCATGAAGTTCGCGTCGCCGATAAATTCCGCCACGAATCGCGTGGCGGGGCGGCGATAGATATCCGTGCCCGCGCCCACCTGCTCAATGCGCCCGGCGTGCATCACGACGACGCGGTCCGCCATCGTCATTGCTTCTTCCTGGTCATGCGTGACGAAGATGAAGGCGATGCCCAGCTTGGCTTGCAGATGCTTGAGTTCCAGCTGCATGCGCTTGCGCAGCTTCAGGTCAAGGGCCGACAGGGGCTCGTCCAGCAACAGCAGCTTGGGCTGGTTCACAATGGCGCGCGCCAGCGCCACGCGCTGCTGTTGGCCGCCGGACATTTCACGCGGATAGCGCGCACCGAAGTCGGCCAGCCCCACCATATCCAGCGCGGCGCGTGCGCGATCCGCCGCGTCCTTCTTGGACGCACCCTGGCGCCGAGGACCGTACGCCACGTTCTCCAACACGGTCATGTGCGGAAACAGCGCGTAGTTCTGGAACACCGTATTCAGCGGGCGGTGGTGCGCGGCCAGGCGGCTGATGTCCTGGCCGTCGATCAGGATGCGGCCCGATTCCGGTGTCAGAAAGCCGGCAATCGATCGCAGCAACGTGGTCTTGCCGCAACCGCTGGGCCCCAGCAGGGCCACGAATTCCCCCTGCTGGATGTCCAGGTCGATACGGTCCAGCGCCTGGTAGGCGCCAAAGCGCATCGACACGCCTTCGATGGAAAGCAAAGCAGACATGGTCGACCCCGGCCTAGCGCTTGCGAGCGACTTGGCGGTTCCACGCGTCGGTGACTTCCGCGCGGCGGCTGTTGATCAGGTTCCAATCGAACAGGCTCAGGTTCTTGACGGAACCTTCGGCGCCCCACGGCAGCTTGCGGGCCACGTCCGGCGGTACCTGCACGCCCTTGACGGCCGGGCCCAGGTACAGGCGCGTGGCCAGGCAGGCGGCGGCGTCGGGCGTCAGTGCGGTGTCGATGAACTTCTTGGCGGCCGCCGCGTTGGGCGCGCCCTTGACCAGATGCAGGCGGGCGTCGGTGGCCCACGCGCCTTCCTTGGGTACGGCAAAGCCGATGGGCAGGCCCTTGTCGATCAAGTCCCAGGCGCCCACGTTGAAGTGCGCGCCGATGATGGCCTCGCCACTTTGGTAGGCGTTGCTGGCGGCGCCCGAGCTATCAAAGAACAGCGCGGTGTCCAGCGAGGCCAGCTTGGTGTAGAGCGGCGCCAGGTTGGACGGGTCTATCGCCCAGACGCGCGCCAGGAAGAACACGAACGGCACGCCAGAAGAATTTGCGGGGGACGGCACGGCCACGGCGCCGGCGTACTCGGGCTTCCACAAGTCCTTCCAGCTGGTTGGGGCCTCGCGCACTTCCTTGGTGTTGTAGGTGATGCCCAGCGAGTAATAGCCGGTGCTGACCGCGTAGGCCGCGTCGCCATTGCGATAGACGCCCTGGTCGATCACATTTTTCAGATTGGGAATGGTGGCCGGGTCCAGCGTGTCCAGCACGCCGGCCTGCGCGGCCAGTTCGCTGATGCCGCCGTCCATCCACGCCACGTCGATCGTTGGCGCGTTCTTTTGCTGTTGCAGCTTGGCCAGGGTGGTTGTCGACGTGCCCACTTCAGGCACCACCGTGACGCCCGTGGCCTTGGTGTAGGGCTCGGCCACGCAAGCGCGAAACGCATCGCCCCAGTTGCCGCCGTACCAGGCGACGGTGATCTTCTGCTGCTGCGCACCGGCGGGGCCGGCCATCAAGAGGCCGGCGCCCATCAGGGCGGCGGCCAAAGCGCTGCGGGTAAGTGTTGCCATCGTGGATTCCCCTTGTCGATTTGTTGGCATGTTCCGGAAGTCTGAGCCCAGTGAGGCGCTTGCCGACATTGCCATGGATGCATCTTGGGCGATGCACGGGAAAACGAGCTTGAAGGCGCGGGACAAAAACTTGAATAATTGCGTCATGACCGCCACCGACAACCCCGCCGCCGAGTCGCCCTCCTATGACGACGCCCACGACGCGCTGCCTCGGGAAAAACCCGCATTGAACGTCGGCATCGTGTTGATGGACCAGTTCACGCTGGCCGCTTTCGCCGGCCTGGTGGATGTTTTGCGCCTGGCGGGCGACCACGGTGGCCGCAGTCGTCAGATCCATACCTCGTGGCGTGTCATGAGCTGGGACGGCAAACCGCGCCGCGCCAGCGCCGGGCTGACGATAGACGTTGCCGACGGCTTGCCGGCCGACCCCGCCGAATTCGACTACGTCGCCGTGTGCGGCGGCAACGACTACATCAATGGCCGCATGCCGGAACCGCTACGCGACTGGCTGCGGCTGGCGGCGGCAAGGCGGGTGCGCCTTCTGGGCATCTGCACCGGAACGTTCGCCCTGGCGCAGGCCGACGTGGTCGGGCCGCGCACGGTCTGCGTCCATTGGAATGTGCTGGATGCTTTCCGTGCGCGCTTTCCGCAAACGCGCGCGGTCGTGGACCGCCTGTTCGTGGACGAGGGCGACCTGATTTCCTGCGCCGGTTCTACGGCCGCCATCGATCTGGCGCTGTATCTGGTCGCCCGGCATTGCGGGCGGGACAAGGCCCAGCAGGCAATGCGGCACATGATGCTGCAAGGTGTGCGCCCCGGCCGGGTGCCGCAGGCGCATTTCCGCACCGACTTGTCCGGCATCCAGGACCTGCGCGTGCGCCAGGCTGCGCACTTTATCGAGCAGCGCATCGACAATCCCCCGCCGCTGGACGCCATTGCCCGCTATGTCGGTGTGGGGCGACGGCAACTGGAGCGCGCGTTCCGGCAGGCGACAGGAAAATCCCCGATGGCGTTCCAGCGGCAACTGCGGCTGGAATATGGAAGCTGGTTGTTGCTGAATAATCCTTGCAGCATTACGCAGATTGCGTTGGACTGCGGATTTGCGGACGGCGCGCATTTCTCGCGTGATTTCCGCGCGCACTTTGGCGTATCGCCGCGCCAGTATCAACAGGCCCAAGGCCTGCAACCCCAAGGGCAGGAAGACAGCGTCGACGCCTTGCCCGCCTGAGCCTGCCCCCGACGCAAGGAGACGGCATGACCTACGACCTTTGGTATTGGGAAACCATTCCCGGACGCGGTGAATTCGTGCGCCTGGCGCTGGAAGCGGGCGCCATCCCTTATCGCGAGCGGGCGCGCGAGCCGGGCGCCTCGGACGATGCGTTGATCGAAGACATGCGCACGCCGCGTCCGCATCCTCCGTTTGCGCCGCCTTATCTGGTGGCGGGCGAGATGACGCTGGGTCAGACTGCAAATATCCTGCTGTTCCTGGGTGAAGAGCACGGCCTGGCGCCCGAGTCGCTGGAAGGGCGGTTATGGGTCAATCAATTGCAGCTGACCATCGCCGATATGGTGACCGAGGCACACGACACCCACCATCCCATTTCGGCCAACGATTACTACGAAGACCAAAAAGAAGAGGCCGCGCGGCGCGCCCGGACTTTCCGGGAAGAGCGCATTCCGAAGTTCCTGTCCTATTTCGAGCGCGTATTGGCCGGGCCGAAGGCATGGTTGGCGGGCGAAGACCGCTGGACCTACGTGGACCTATCGCTGTTTCATCTGGTTGATGGCTTGCTCTACGCCTTTCCGAAGCGCATGGGGACGGTGGCGTCCAATTATCCGAATGTGATGGCGCTGCATGCGCGCGTTGCGGCGCTGCCCGCATTGCAGCCCTACTTTGCCAGTGGCAGGCGGTTGCCCTTTGGCGAATGCATATTCCGCCAGTATCGCGAGTTGGACGCAGCCTGATCGTTTGCACGACGCGCCAGAGGCAAAAGCGGGAGACATTAACGGCTCGCGCATGGTCGATATTAAGTGACAAGCCGGACAGTATTTTATAAGGGACGGATAAATCCCGATGACGTTTTTCATATTAATAAAAGGGCCGGTTCCATATATGGAGTCGGCCCTTTTTAGTTAATTGTCAGAAACTGCAATGTGCCCATGTGGTAACTCAGGTTGCACCGGGTTTATACCAACATAGAAACCCATCAGGATTATCGAATAACGCGATTTTTTTTCGTTGAACGAGCCAAAAGGTGGAGAAACGTACGTTTATAGGATTAATATTTTCGACTGGATACATTCTGAACGGTTTATCTTCTTAGTCGGCTTCGTCGCCATTGGGGCGACGGCCATACGCGGTAGTGCATGCGGCGCGGCGTGCATTGCCTAGGCAGGGTTGGGACGCGCCAATCGGTTCTGATTTGAAATTACCTTTTGGTCATCGGCAGCACTTCGTCCCACTTTGGCAGGAGAAACCCTATGCAATGGATCACATTAAGCCGGCTGTTCCGTGGAAATCGCGGCATGCAGAAGGCCGACCTGTACGGTCAGATATCCGCCATTCACAAAGCGCAAGCCGTAATCGAGTTCGACCTTCAGGGCCATGTGCTCATGGCGAACCAGAACTTCCTGGACACGATGGGTTATACGCTTGATGAAGTCGTGGGACATCATCACGGTATGTTCGTAGACCCTGAAGAACGGGAATCAGCGGAATACGCGGCCTTCTGGCACAAGCTGGGCCAGGGCGCCTATGACGCCGGGCGCTATCGCCGTGTGCGCCATGACGGCACGGACGTCTGGCTGCAAGCCTCGTACAACCCCATTTTCGATAAGCGCGGACGGCCGCTCAAGGTCGTGAAATACGCCACCGACATTACCGACCAGCAACAACGGCAAGCGGATACCGAAGGGCAGTTGGCCGCGATTTCGAAAGTGCAGGCGATTATTGAATTTGAACTTGACGGCACAATCATCCGCGCCAATGACCTGTTCTTGAAAACCGTGGGCTATCAGGCCGCGGAAGTGGAAGGCCAGCATCACAGTATGTTCGTGCGCCCGGACGAAGCGCGCGGGGCCGCCTATAAAGAGTTCTGGCGCAAGTTGCGCAGCGGCCAATATGACACCGGCCAGTATCTGCGCATCGGCAAGGGCGGCCGCCAGGTCTGGATCGAGGCCAGCTACAACCCCATCTTCGACGCCGAGGGCCGCCCCTTCAAGGTAGTGAAATTCGCCACCGACATTACCAAGCGCTTCACCGCGGCGCAGACCTTGCGCGTGGCGGTCCAGGGCCTGACCGAAAACGCCGAGCGCGCCAGTCAGGCCAATGCGCTGGCGCTGGACGCCAGCCAGGTGGCCGAGCAGGGCGGCAAGACCGTACAGGGCGTGGTGCGCACCATGGGCGCCATCACGGAAAGCTCGCGCCGCATATCGGAAATCATCGGCGTCATGGACGGCATTGCGTTTCAAACCAACATCCTGGCCTTGAACGCGGCGGTAGAGGCCGCGCGCGCGGGCGCGCATGGCAAGGGCTTTGCCGTGGTTGCGGCCGAGGTCCGCAGCCTCGCCCAGAGCAGCGCGGCAGCCGCCAAGGAAATCAAGGGCTTGATCACCACGTCGGTTGAACAGATCGAAAGCGGCGCGGGGCAGGTCCAATCCGCCGGGGTCACCATGGAGGACATTGTGGCGTCGTCGCGCCGCGTGACGGAAATCATGGCCGAGGTGGTCAATGTGTCACTGGCGCAGTCGGCCAAGCTGGGCGGTGTCACGCAAGACATCACGCAGATGACGGCCGACGCCGAACAGACCTTGCGCGCGACGCAGGCCAGCGCTGACGCGCAGGCGGCGCGGGCTAGCCGTCAGCCCGCGGGCGTGGTCAAACCGGTGACCGCCGCGTTGCGCGCCCGGCCCGCGGCCAATACGGCGTTGCCGCCGGCGCCCGTCTTGGAGTACGTGCGGTACTGAAGCCGGCGCCGATTGCGCTATAAAGACGGTATTGTTTGAATCCCAGGCCTGGGCCGGAGCATTCCCGCCCAGGTCGATTTTTTTGCGGCCACCGTCCATGACTGAATCCGAAGCCCTGGCTCTTGCCTCTCACCGCCACTACAAGGGCGGCCTTTACCGTTATGTGGGCACGGCCCGACATTCCGAAACCGAAGAGTCGATGGTGGTGTACGAACACCTCTGGCCTCACGAGCGCGGCCTGTGGGTGCGGCCGGCTTCGCTGTTTTTTGGCCAGTTGGCTGATGGGTCGCCCCGTTTTGCGCCCTTGGCTACAACGACCGTGACGCCGTGACGTTCTTTTATCGCCGCGCACGCACGGGGCTGTCGCCCGCGCTGACGACATCGACCGATGCATTGGCCGGACCTGCCGGCAAATCCACCAGCGGAACGCCGGCAAGAATGTCCGCAAGAACGCCCGCCAAGACGCAGGCTTCGGCGGCCTTGGCCTCGGCGCTTCAAGCGCTGCGGGGGCCATTCATCGTGGCCGACCTGGAAACCACCGGCCTGTCGACCGCCACCTGCGAGATCCTGGAATTTGCCGCCGTGCGCGTCGAGACCTGCGGCACGCTGGCGCGCGAATATACGCAGGTGGTTCGAACGTCGTCGCCCGTGCCGTCCTTCATCACCCGCTTGACCGGTATCACGCAGGCCGAAGTCGACCGTCACGGCGTGCCGGTGATGCAGGCGTTTTCGTCGTTTCTTGAATTCGTCGAAGACCTGCCTGTGTTCTTTCACAACGCGTCTTTTGACCGGCGTTTTCTGGGCGCCACGGCGGATCGCACCGGCCTGCCGTTCGTCAATGCCACGCATTGCACGCTGGCGTTGGCGCGCCGCGCGTGGCCCGAATTGCCCTCCCACAAACTGGAAATCCTGGCGCGGCACGTGGGTGCGTCCAACCCTACCCACCGGGCGCTGGCTGATGTGCGCACCACGGTCGCGGTGGCGCTGGCGGCCAATGCGCGGCTGGCCACGGCGTAGGAACGAAGATGTCGGATCTGCAAGATATCAAGCTGGCGCTGCGGGCCTTCACGGCCGAGCGGGCCTGGCAACCTTTCCATTCGCCCAAGAACCTGGCGATGGCGCTGTCGGGCGAGGCGGGCGAGCTGGTGTCGCTGTTCCAGTGGCTGACCGAGGCCCAGTCGCGCGAGATGACGCCGACGCAGTTGGCGCACGCTGCCGACGAGATCGCCGATGTGCAGATGTACCTGGTGGCGCTGGCGGATCAATTAGGCATCGACATTGCCGATGCCGTGGCGCGCAAGATGGTGAAAAACGCCGAGAAATATCCGGCGGACCGGTTCGCGGGCAGCGCCCGCAAATACGACGATCCGCCTGGCGAAGCCTAATGCCTGACGCCTGACGCCTGGCGCCCAGACATCAGGCGCCGGGCGGTCAGATCACCTGCTGTTCATGATGCACCACGGGCGGCTCGACGAAGAACCCCGCCACCAGTTTGCGCCATTCCTGGAAGTCGGGCGATTCGCGGAAATCGACCATGTGGTTTTCAACCGTTTCCCAGGCCACCACCAGCGTGTAGCGCTGCGGTTGCTCGATGCTGCGGTGCAGTTCCATGCCGTGGCATCCGCGCGCGCGCAGGAACAGCGGCTTGGCCTGCGCGACGCCCGCTTCGAACAGCGCTTCCTGGCCCTCGCGAACGTGGATGCTGGCAATTTCCTGGATCATGACGAGTCTCCAAATAAATGGGGTCGGGTAAGCACCGGCCGGCCGGAGTAGTATGGCTGATAATTTCTTGCTTAGCCTGTTCATGAATTCCCGAGCCGCCGTCCTGACTCGTCTCATTACCCTGCGCCTGTTCTGGTATGTGGGCATCGGCGCCGTTGCGCTGATGGCCCTGTCACTGCACACACAGTTCAGCGTAGCGGTCTTGCTGTCGGCCATCGCCGTCTACATTCCCCTGTCGATGCTTTTCTTGCCCCTGATGGCGTGGCTTTGCGTCCGGCGCGGCACGTCCGCCAACAGCGACAGCTTGCTGTCGCCCTGGCCCGCCTGGCTGGCCGGTTTGTCGGGCATCGCACTGCTGGTCAGCTACCACCTCGTGTCCGACCTGGACCTTGCCGAGTGCGGCTTCCTGTTGCTGCTGGTGGCCGGCGACCTGTGGTTGGCGCGCCGCGAGTCGGCACAATTGCTGCGCATTGTCAGCTTGTCGCAAGGCTGACAGTAAGCCTAAAGGTCACTCGCTCGCTCATCCCCGGCGTGCGCGGTAGGCCCCTTGTCCGAGCCGACCGCGCGCCGAGCCATCCTTAGAGTTGAAGGTCGGCCCGCGGGCACGGCACGCGCCTGCGACTTTCATCGGCCATACGCACGGCGTGATGCCGGTTGGCACGCCATTCGTGCGGCCCGCTACCTGCCTTTGACTGCATCCTTACGGAACCGGTCGCCCGTTTAGCCGATATCGACGAGCCTAGGACGGAGCAATCATTCCGTACCAATACGAAAGTCCCACGCCCAACATTTCAGTCAGGCGCCCGGCATGACGTAGGGGTCCGCGCCGGTAGGCCACCGGCACCTGAGCATCCGTATGAAACGGATCAGGAGGAGCTCAAATGAAAAAGCTCGCAGTCGTCGCAGCGCTGTCATTGTTTGCCGCATCCGCGTATGCCAGCGGTCCAAACATGCCTTCCGTGTCGATCACCGGCCACGCCGGCACGATCAATGGCACGGCTTCATCCATCTCGACCGGCAGTTCCGTCGTGGCCACCCAGGTCAACGGCTATGGCTCGTCCAGCCAGACCTCGTTTGGCGAAACGGGCGGCGTGGCGCAAGTTGGCGGAACGTTCAATCGGGACGGCACCACGGTGGTGACCAGCACGCGGCAATATGCCACCAGCGAATCCTACGGCCACATTTCGGGCAACGCGCCGATCATGGTGGGCGACAGCATCGCCAACGGCGGCGCCTCGTTCGGGAACACGGAAACCAAGGCAACGGCCTCCGGCACCTTCGCGTCCGCCAACATCGGCGCATTCGGGGCGATTGGTGGTGTGGGGTCGATGGGTCACGTTGGCGGGTTCAATCGCTGACCGATTTTCCGGACGGCTACGGCCGTCCGGTCGAGGGGACATCATGAAGAAAATCGTGTTTGCCATCACGCTGTCGCTTGCAGCCGGCTCGGCCGTTGCACAGACCAGCAATTCAAGTTCCACGACGTCTGCATCGTCGGGGGCAACCAACGCCGGCAACAACCAGGGCATTACGCTGAACTCGAACAACAGCGGATCCAGCACCGTGAAGACGGTGCCCCCGGTTGGCGGCCAGAGTTTTTATGGTTCGTTTTCGTCCGATAGCTGCATGGTGTCCGCCGGTGGCGGCGGGTCCGTGGTGGGCTTCGGCATGAACGTGGCCATTCCGATCGAAGATCAGAAGTGCAGCTTGCGGCGCAATTTTGAACGCACCATGCAGGCCGCCGCGTCGACCAAGGACGCCGATCGTTCACGGCGGCTGGAAACGGCGGCAATCGACATCCTGTGCCAGACCGACGACCGCACCAAGGCGGCCTTGGTGGCGCAAGGCTTGTGCACCAATCCCGCCTTGACGACGGCCGATCACCGCTTTGACACGACGGCGGTCGCACAGGCGGCCCCGACCACGGCGACCGCCGGAGCGCCCGCTGTGGGGACGCAGCCCGCCGGCACTTTGGCGGCACCCTCGCAACCCCAGGCGCAATTACGCCCGCTTGCGACCACCGCCGCCTTGCAAGCGGTGCCGGTGCAAACCGCGCAAACCACCGCGCTGGCCTCGCCGCCGCTGCGCAATCCGCGCCTGGAGCGCCAGCGCTTCGCCGACCTGTATTCGCCGGGATGAACTGGGATGAACTGGGATGGCCGGGCTTGAACCGGGGCCGATCGCGATGAACCGGCTGGCGCCTACGCTGAGGGCGGGGGCGCCACGGCTGCGGTGGGTTCGGGCGGGTTCGGCGGGCCGGGGGGCGCCGATGCCAGCAGCATGGTGGGCGGCGACGAGACCTCCAGGCCCGCATCGTGCAGACGCTTCAGAACGGTGAACAGCAAGGCGCTGCGTACGCCATAGGCCGCGCGCGGCGACGATACGTAGCCCTTGGCGTTAAAGATCAGATGGCCATTTTCCAGGCCGTCCAAAAATACATTGGGAGCCGGGGTGTCCAGCACATCTTCGTGGTCGGCAAAGGCTTGCAGCATCAGTTCGCGCACCGCTTCCGCATCCGTTGACAGCGGCAGTGGCAGCTTGATCTGCACCAACCCAAGCGGATTGGACCGCGTCACGTTGCGCACCGTCTTGGTCACGAACTCCGAGTTCGGAACGATCACGGTGGACCGGTCGCCCATCTGGATTTCCGTGGCGCGCACGTTGATGCGCAGGATGTCGCCTTCGACCCCGCCCAACGACACCCAGTCGCCCACCTTGACCGGGCGCTCGGCCAGCAGGATCAGGCCGGACACAAAGTTCTGCACCACGGCTTGCAGGCCAAAACCGATACCCACGGACAGCGCGCTGGCAATCCACGCCACGCGTTCCAGGCCGATGCCAGCGGCGGACAGCGACAGCGCGAACGAGATCACAAAGCCCGCATAGCCGAACAAGGTGGCCGCCGACAGCTGCATCCCCGGGTCCAGCTCGGTAGTGGGCAGATAACGGTTGGACAGCCAACGCTTAAGCACCTTGACGCTAAGCAGTGACAAGGCGAGCACCATCAGCGCCTGCAAGACAGCGCCAGGCCGGATCTGCGCTTCTCCGATCGCCAGGCCTTTGCGCAGCTGGTCAAAGCGCTGGAGCAGGTCCATCGGGCCTTCGCCAAACGGTGCCAGCAGCAGGATGATGGCAAGCAGGCCCACCGCCACGCGACCCACGCCGGACAGCAATACGGCCGCCTGGTCGCGCAGGCTGGGACCTTCGCGTTCGCCGTCGCGGTGGGACGTGCCCAGCAGCGTGCTGAAACCGTCTTCGATCAGTGTCGACAGCAGATAAGCGGACGCCATCACGATCAGGATCCACAGCACCTGTTTGGCCAGGAACGCGCCAAAGGCCACGTAGCCGGCCAGCAGGCTGGCCATGCCCAGGACCAGCACGGCCCAGACCGCGCCAAGCAACAGCGACACCCAGAAGGGCGCGGGCGCCTCGTTTTCCTGAACGATCTTGCGCCGCAAGCGCCGGCCGATGGCCAGCACCGTGCTCATGGTCGCCATGATCAACACGGCCACGATGCCGGTCAGCGTGATGGTCGTCGTCAGGCTGGCGTTAAGCAAAACGGGCAGGCGCTCGGCCAGCCAGATCATGACGACCAGCGTGCCCAGCAGATTGGGCAGCCAGTGCAAGCGCGCGGCGACCAGGTCATGGATAGGCGGCAAGCGCCACGACGGCCGGTTGCGCGACAGCAGCGCGTTGCCCAGGCCCGACACGTAGCCGCCGAAACAGACCGTGGCTACCAGCGTGGCCAACAGCGCGGCCGTGTTGTCGGACAGCTGCGAATTCCAGTCCAGGCCGGTATGGATCAGCAGGGCGATGACGCCCGGCGTCGCCACCGACAACATCACCTGCGCCACGGCCAGGAACGAGCGGCGCAGGCGGCCTGGCGGCACGCGCGTCGCGGTCAGCTTGAGGATCAGGCGGCCGATCCAGATTCGAAGTGCGATCACCAGCGCGGCCATGGCAATCAGCAGCAGCCAGCCCCATTTCGGTGTCTGTCCGATGGCCGTGGACAGGTCGTCACCCAAGGCTTCCAGGCGTTCCAGATCGCGCGGAAATTCGGAACGGAATTCCGTCCAGAACTGGCTCGACAGGAAGGAATCGCGGCGCTCGCCCATGCGCGCCTGGAATTGGGTACGCCGCTGCGCCGAAATCTGTTCGGCGGTTTGGCCGGCGTCCACGGACAGCAGCCGGGCCAGCTTCAGCTGCGCGTCCAGGGCGCGGCTGTTCTTTTCCAGTTGCGCGCGCTGCGCCGCCACGTCGGGCGCTTCTTTTGCGCCGTCGGGCGGAGCGCCCAGCTCGCTCAGCCTGGCGGTCACGCTGGCCAGTTGCGGGGTCAGCGCTTCGGTAGCCGCATCGGCCTTGGACTGGATGTCCAGCGCGTCGCCGCGTTGCTTGACCAGGGCGGCGTCGTCGGTCTCGTCCGTGAAACGCTTGCGGATGTCGTCGATCTGCTTGCGAGCCGCAGCCAGCACCGCCTCGGTTTCAGTAGGGTTGGGCGGCGGCGCCGCGAAGGCGGGCATCAAGCACAGCGACAGCAGTATCGCGGCGAGAAAGGCGGCGAACGCGGGCATGCGCCCGTGGCGCAGGCTGGGGAAAAAAGGGGAGGCGATGGGGGTCATATTCCGGGGGCGAATCACTCGCGTCGAGGCGGCAGCATAACAAGCCGCGAGCCCCGCCGTTGCAACAAAAATAGTGCTGTGTCCCCGGTTCAAAATTCCTTTTGCCGCCTGGCAAGTCAGTCTTCTGCCGGCCGGATAAATAGGGCCGGATTCCGCCGGAAAGGCCTGGACACCGCCGCTAGCTCGGGCGCCTTCGAAAATCCTGTTTACCAGGCCAACGTTTGGATTCAATCGGCGCGCGGCGCCGGCCCCCTCGTGCCGGACTTTTTGGGCTTGCCCAACACCGCGTCGCACACCTCCAGCCAGGCGCGCGCGGCGAACGACAGGTAGCCGGACCGCAACCAGATATGGCCCACCTCCCATTGCATGCCGGACTTGGCCAACTTGGCGGTGCTGAGCCCGCGCGTCTTGATGCGCTGCATCAGCGGTTCAGGCAGCAGCGCCACGCCAAGCCCGGCCGACGCCATTGCCACCAGAAAGTCCCAGTGCGCGCTTTGGGCGGCGATGCCGGGCTGAAAACCCGCGTCGGCAAACGCCTGGCGCAGCCGACGCGTGATGGCGAAGTCGTCGGTGGGGATCAGCAGCCGCGCGTCGCGCAGGGCGCTAAGGGGCAGCGACGTCTTTCCCGCCCAGGGCGCATCTGGCGGCCCGATCACCCAGATCGGGTAGCGCCCGAAGGGCTGGGCGGCCAGTCCACCGTCGGGCGCAATGGGCAGGATGGTGGCGCCTACCTCGAGTTCTCCGCTGGCGACCAGCGCCTCGACGGCTTGGCCGGTGCCTTCGCGCAAGGTCAGGTGGATGCCAGGGTGCAGTTCTCGGAAGCGCTTGACCACCGGCGTGAACAGCAAGTTGATCATCGGCGGAATACCCACTTCCAGCGCGCCCCGCCGCACGTCGGCGGTCTGGCGCAGTTCTTCGGTCAGCTGGCGCATGGTCTCCAGGACCTGCAAACCGCGCAGGTACATCACGCGCCCGGTATCGGTGGGCCGGGCGGTGTGCCCATCGCGAATGAGCAGCGGCGTGCCCGCTTCTTCTTCCAGCTGGCGGATCATTTTGCTGACGGTGGATTGCGTCACGAACAGCGTCTTGGCCGCTTGCGTGAAGCTGGCGTGCCTGACCGTTTCAACGAAATACCGCAATGCGCGCACGTCCATGGCGGCAGGCTCCCGGTGCGCTCGTGGGCGCAATGACCATTAAAACGATGAAAAAAACGACTGATTTTGATGATTTTAAGTCATTACGAGATTTCAACGCGCCTTCCTATACTGCGAAAAATTCGTCCCGGACGGCGGCAATGTGCCTGTGTCTGTGCCGGGATATCGGGAAACGCCGCGTCAGACGGCGCCCGGACGCGCAAGGCCGTCATGGTTGCGTCCGGCCGCAAGCCGTTGGCCTTTAAATGTGGAGACACCATGCATTCCGACCGTATTCGCCATCCCGGGCTGCTTGCCCGGATCACGTCCGCCGACCAGGCGGCATTGCTGATCAAGGACGGCATGACCGTCGGAATGAGCGGTTTCACGCGTGCGGGCGACTGTAAGTCCGTGCCGGCCGCGCTGGCCAGCCGCGCCGAACACGAGCCGCTGTCGATCACCTTGATTACGGGTGCGTCGTTGGGGCATGACACCGACAAGATGCTGGCCCAGGCAAACGTGTTGTCGCGCCGCATGCCGTTCCAGGTCGACACCACGTTGCGGCGCAAGATCAATCAGGGCGATATTGCCTTTATCGATCAGCATCTGTCCGAAACGGTGGAGCAATTGCGAGCCGGTCATATCGGACCGATCAACGTGGCGATTATCGAAGCGGCCGCCATTACCGAAACGGGCGCCATCGTGCCGACGATGTCGGTGGGCAATTCGGCGTCGTTCGCGCAGCAGGCCGACCAGATCATCATCGAATTGAACCTGGGTATCCCTGCTGCCATCGAAGGGCTGCACGACATCTACGTGCCCGCCGACCGCCCCGCGCGCCAGCCGATCGGCCTGGTGACCGCCGATCAACGTATCGGCCAGCCGTTCATCCAGGTGGACCCGGACAAGATCGCCGCCATCGTGATCACACACGAGCCGGACAGCCCTTCCAACGCCTTGCCGCCGGACGACGAAACCAATGCCATCGCCGGGCATATCAATACGTTCCTGCGCGGTGAAGTCGACGCCGGCCGCCTGACCAATGCGTTGTTGCCGTTGCAGGCCGGCATCGGCACCATCGCCAACGCCGTGCTGCACGGGTTTGAATCATCGGACTTCGAGGCGCTGACGATGTACTCGGAAGTGCTGCAAGACAGCGCCATCGAGTTGCTGGATCAGGGCAAGCTGGCGTTTGCGTCGGCCTCGTCCATTACCGTGTCCAAACCGGTGTACGACAAGATCTTGGCAAACCTGGAGCATTACCGCGAACGCATCGTGCTGCGGCCGCAAGAGATCAGCAATGCGCCCGAGATCGTTCGTCGGTTGGGCATTATCGCCATCAATACGGCATTGGAATTCGACATCTACGGCAACGTGAATTCCACGCACGTCGGCGGTACGCACATGATGAACGGCATCGGAGGCTCGGGCGATTTCGCGCGCAACGCGCACTTGGCCATCTTTGTGTCCAAGTCGATGGCCAAGGGCGGCGATATCTCAAGCGTGGTGCCCATGGTGTCCCATGTGGACCATACCGAGCACGATGTCGACGTGCTGGTCACGGAATGCGGCCTGGCCGACCTGCGCGGGTTGGCGCCGCGTGAACGCGCCCGCGTCATTATCCAGAATTGCGTGCACCCGTCCTACCGTGCGGCATTGCGGGACTATTTTGATCGCGCTTGCCAGCGCGGCGGCCAAACCCCGCATCTGCTGGAAGAGGCCTTTTCGTGGCACCAGCGTTTCAATGAAACGGACTCGATGCAGGCTGACAAACCGGCGACGCGCAAAGCTGCTTAAGCTGGCGTCACTGGCGGGCTGGCCCCGCGTCCGTGCTCATGCCCGTGTCCGTGTCGGTGTCGGATGAAGGCGTAACCAGCGCGCAGCGGGACAACTCCAGCTCTTCGTGCAGCCACTGTTTCAACGCGACAAGCGGCGCCCACTCGCGCAGGCTTGGCGGATAAACCAAGTGGTAGGTCTGCGCCTGCTCATAGTGCACGCGCATGGGCGACACGCGCACGAGCCGTCCCGCGCAAAGCGCATCTGCCGCGAGTAGCTCGCGGCCAAGAGTGATGCCCAGCCCTTGTTCGGCGGCCTGCAACATCATGCCGGCGTCGTTGAACGTGGCGACGGGCGTAACGAGCGTGCGCAGACCCGCCGCGTTGAACCAGTGTTGCCACATTTCCCGCTCGCCCAGCAACGGCTGGCGGGCCAGCGTTTGGGCCGTGTCGTCTTCCAGCGACGCGGCGGTTTCTGGCGACGCCAAGGCGATCAAGGGCAACGGCATGTCGAACAACGGTTCGGACTCCACGCCCGCCCACGGTCCGCGGCCAAATCGCAGGGCCGCATGAAATCCGTCCCGAACCAGATCGACCACCTGTTGGGACGTCTCGATCTCAAGCGACACACCCGGATGGCGCGCACGCCAACGCGCCATGCGCGGCAATAGCCAACGCTGAGCGAATGACGGCAGTACCGACACGCGCAGCCGTTGTTCACTACCGGTAGCCGACGCGGCGGCCGCCATGACGCCTTCGTCCAGCAGGGCCAGCGCGCTCTGCACGCTGCACAACAACGCCGCGCCGGCGCTATTCAAGACAATGCCGCGTCCGCTGCGCTCAAACAGCGCGAAACCCAGCTGCTCTTCCAATCCCTTGATTTGCTGGCTGACCGCGCTGTGCGTCAAATGAAGGCGCTCGGCGGCGGCGCGCAGGTTCTGCAATTCGGCAACGGCCCTGAAAGCGGGCAGGGTGTTGAGCGGGAGGCGCATGGCGGAATGTTCGGACATTGAATTGCTGGTTAGCGTAACTGACCAATAAGCCGAAAACAATTGGATTTTCATCGGGTATTTGGGCGGCTACGCTTACCGAATCGTCAAACGCAATAAGGAGACGGTCATGTCCGCCCAACTTTCACCTGTTTCGCCGTCATTCCCGGCTACCGCGTCCGGCGGGCACCCGAGCTTTCAGCCAGGCGCCGGGTTGGTGCCGCTGCTGTGGGCGGCGTTCCGCTTGTGGCGCATGCAGTCTCGCATGCGTAACGTGGCCGCCGACATGGACCCTCGCATCATGCAAGACGTCGGCGTACCGGAGTGGCTGGTTCACGAAACCACCGTGCACCGCGAACTGGCCCGCCTGCGCAACGTGGACTATCTGCGCTGGTAGACGTCTCCACCGGCGATAAGCATGACCACGCTTTGTCGCTATATATATAGGGGCTGGGGCGCCGAGGGCATCCTCTATATATAGAGAGACTGGAGGAAGCCCTGGCCGGCGCACCCTATGCGTCGACGTTTGAGTCGCCTTCATGACAGGCCCGAAACTTGTGCTATAGTCTCGCTCCTTCGCAGTTCAGACATTTTGAACGGCGAAGCCAAGCAGTACGACGGGCTCCGGCCTGCCGCCAAGCAGCCAGCGATGGCAGTCAGGTGGGATTGCAAGGAATGGTGCAAATCAGGCAAAAGCCAGTTGCACAGTCTGCAAAAATCGTGCTATAGTCTTGGGCTTGGCTGGTGGTGACGAACAAGGGTTTACCCGAATCGAAATCGCAAGCCACCTGAGTAGTAACCGACCTCTGGTTTCCAGAGTCGCCCTAGCGAAAGCCAGTGGCGGGGTTGCAAGATAGGATGCAAATTAGGCAAGAGCCGGTTGCATAATCTGCAAAAGTCGTGTTATAGTTTCAGGCTTGGCAGTTGCCGAAAACTTAGGGTTTACCCGGATGGGTGTTCTGATGTTTCGATAGCTGCTAAAGAGGGCAGACCTGAAGAGGTCGCAGGCAGGAAAGCGGTGGCGCGAAAGCGAACGAAGCTGACTTGACAAGCGATAAAAACTTCTTCATAATCTCGCCTCTCTGCTGCTGAAAGCAGCAAGCGACGCAAGGCGAAAGCCGGGCAGCGCTGGCAGGATCAGCAGGTAGCAGTAAGCAGTTTGTAGTACCGAATTTGCAGTACCGCTCTTTAACAATTAAACAACCGATAAGTGTGGGCGCTTGATGCGATGCACTGTGATTTAAGTCCGGGGTTAAACCTTGGCTTGCTTCACAAGCACAATGAAATCAAGTGCTCACTAGAAGTGAAGTACCTTAGACGTCAAGTTTAAGAACATACCTCACT